>NZ_JADNYP010000001.1 GCF_015680705.1 Pseudomonas fulva
CGCCCTCGACTCTCGCATCAGTATTAGCGGTACTTGAAAGACTACGGGTACGAGCTTGTCCCGCGAACACGAGCGTAGCTCTTGCTAGGCGGGTTGTTTTCCTGGACCGGCCTCTTCGCGGGGCAAGCCCGCTTGTAAAATTCAGTGTCGGCTTCGAGTCAGGCTCCGGCGCCGGTCAAGGCGACAGAGATTCCACGGCCCGAGGCCTGACTGGAGAAGTGCCGCCGCAGGTTAACTTTTATTAACCTCACCAAGAATCAGTCGGTTATATCCTGGCGTTTTCCGGGTGTAGGTCAGGTGAAAACATGCGTTTTACGAGAGCGATTCTTTGCGTCTGCATGCTAGCGGCGTCGGGTACGGTTTCGGCTCAGAACAGCTCTGAGGAGCGGCGCTTCAGGTTTATCAACAGTCCATGAGCGAGGCTGCGCGAGTTGCCGGCGAAGCTGCTCTCGAAGTGACCGCGTACGAATATGGCATGAAGCTGGACTTTGCCAGGATCATAGAATCCAGCAACAGAACGTCATCGTGCGAGATCACGCCCACGCGCATGACCTATGAGGATTCCAAGGGTGTATGGAAACCGTTGAGTATCTGGCAGACGGCCATTGCACGCCCAAGGAGATTGAGTGATCGTCAACTGTTGGGTAGGTATCGCACAAAGCGCTTACGCTCAGCGTGACTTACGTTAAATCCCTGTGATCTTGCGCTAGCGCAGTCGTCGTCAGAATGCATGCAGGCTGCCTGCGCTGTTCTCCGACCCGGACACTGGCCACCCCTATGAAGAACATTCTATGCATTGAAGACGATCTGGCGACCGCCGAGCAGATCCGCGGGCGCCTGGAACCTGCGGGTTTCAACGTCCGTTGCGTTCATGATGGTGCGCAAGGCCTGGCGTTAGCACTGGCCGAGCGGTTCGATCTGATCACGCTGGACCGCATGCTGCCTGGCATGGATGGGCTGTCGGTTGTGCAGGCGCTGCGCGATGCGGGTGTCGCTACACCGGTCATCATGATCAGCGGTATGGACTCCGTCGACGAGCGGCTTGAAGGGCTCCGCGCGGGTGGCGACGAATACCTGGTCAAGCCGATCCAGCCCGAGGAAATGGTCGCCCGGGTACAGGTGGTGCTGCGTCGCCACGCTGAAGCCCCCCGCCCGGTGACGCGCCTGGAATGCGCGGATCTGCGTCTGAGCCTGATTACCCGTGAGGCCAGTTGCAAGGATCAGGTGCTGAGTCTCAAACCTACCGAATTTCGATTGCTGGCGTTTCTCATGCGCAACGCCGGCCAGGTCGTGAGTCGGTCGATGATCTTCGAGTCAGTGTGGGGTTATCATTTCGATCCGGGTACCAAGCTCATCGACGTGCAGTTGACGCGTTTGCGCAAGATGCTCGAGAACATGGGTTCGCGGGTCCGGATCGAAACAATGAGGGGCGCGGGCTTTCGCCTGCACGATTGACTATGGCCAGCCTGTCTCCAATCACCGCAGCAGCGCAGACTATCGTGCAGGCACTTCACAGCCAGTTGGGCGAGGGTCTTCGGTGGAACTGCAGGGCGCCAAGCGGACAGCTGGCGATGGCTCAGTGGCAAGCCAGCGATATCGAGCTCATTCATCCGGACAGTGAAATCTGCACGCTGGTCTTCCATCTGGCGGGGAGCACCCGAGTCGCCGGATTCAGAGGCAGCAGTTGCGTCGGGCAAGGCGCGCGCCAGTCCAGCGTCACACTGGTCGATCAGCAAAGCAGTCGCTGGGCGCTCGGCGGCGAGCTGAGCTTCGTACACCTCTATCTGCCGCGTCGCCTGCTGGACAACCATGTACGCCAGTCGCAGGGGATCGCATCGGCCCCTTGGCTACAGCCTTGCTTCGCACGAGCGGACCCCTGGCTCGACGGCCTGTTTTCGCTGCTGGTCCAGGATCGCCTGTTGAATCCCCACGCCACCGAGGCGCCGCTGCTAGACAGCCTGGTGACTCCCCTACTCGATCATTTGCTGCGTTTCTACACTCACGCCGCGCCGCCAAGTCTGGCCGCCCGGCGCGAATCCCGGCTGAGCAACGGCATGTTGAAAAAGATCGAGTCTTATCTGGAGGAGCATCTGGATGAGCCAGTTGTGCTGGAGGACCTTGCCCGGTTGGCGGAGATGTCTGAAGGTCACTTGCTGCGCGGGTTCCGTCAGGCAATGGGCGTGACCCCTCACCAGTTTCTGATAGGCCGGCGACTTGAGCGCGTGCGGCGTTTGCTGGTCGACCCGACGCTTACGCTCGGACAGATCGCCAAGCGAGTCGGATTTGCCAGCGCTTCCCACCTGGGCGAGGCGTTCCGTAAGCGGTACGGCATCACGCCGGGGCATTATCGCGCGCTAAATTCAGGATCAGTATGTTGATACCCCGATGCCTGTTTTTCGACATGCATAGACTCGACCATCCCGGAAAGCCCCGCGCCAGAGGCATCGCACGAAAAATACCTGTCCTGCTCACGAATCGGCGCACTGCAGCAGGCTCGCGTTAGGCTGACGCCAGGCCTCAAAAGTCTTGCCAGGCCTGAAGCCTGACGTCATAGCCAATAATAAGGAACATAACTATGCTGCTAGACCAACTCGTCGCCCGTCCGGTGGCGCAGGTTGCCTCTCATGGCATTCCCGAATCGCTGCACATCGATACAGAGAACCGACCGTACGCCAGGGATTTCGGTGCGCCCGGCGTCAATCTCCAGCTGCTGCATGCTGACATAGAAGGCGGCACGTTCGCGGTGCGGATTCGCTTCGCCCCCGGCGTCCAGCTGCCACCTCATCACCACACCGGCGTGGTCTACGCTCTGACCCTGGCGGGTAAGTGGCATTACCTGGAATACGCCGACTCGCCTCACAACGTCCACGGCTCATACCTCTTCGAGCCGCCAGGCTCTATCCACACGCTGAAAGTCTCCGATGACAATACCGAAATCACAGACGTGATTTTCGTTATCACCGGAGCCATGCTGATACTCGACGCTGATCACCATGTCGTACAGGTCCTCGATGCCGCGAGCCACATCAACGACTGGGCCGATGCGTTGCGCGCACAGGGCGACGAGGTACCCGACGTGATCGGCGGAGCGCGTACAGGCTATATCCGTCCCTGACCCTTCTCAGCTCCGAACGATGATTCGGAGCTCGCCCCTCCAATAACAAATACTGGGCGTCTCAAAATGAGCTCTATATCGTATCGGCCGTGCTTCGCCGCGGCTCTTGTGTGCCTGTCTGCCAACGTGCAGGCTGAGATCCTTTCCGACAGTGAACTGGTCCTTGATC
The DNA here is from genome assembly GCF_015680705.1 of Pseudomonas fulva. Taxonomy (GTDB): domain Bacteria; phylum Pseudomonadota; class Gammaproteobacteria; order Pseudomonadales; family Pseudomonadaceae; genus Aquipseudomonas; species Aquipseudomonas fulva_C. The sequence goes on from NZ_JADNYP010000001.1 coordinate 3,285, forward strand.
TCAAGAACTTCTACTACGATCGCGACTATCATGGAGACGCTGCGCGTCAGTCGCAGCGAAGGGAATGGGCTCAAGGAATAACCGTAGACTGGCGCAGCGGCTGGACAAGCGGGCCGTTCAAAGTAGGCGTGGATCTTAACGGCATGCTGGGTTTGCGGCTCGATTCTTCTATGGATCGATCCGGCAGCGGCCTGATCGCACGCGACTCCAAAGGTCGGCCTGAACCGGACTATTCGGCCCTGTCGCCGACTCTCAAAGCCCAATGGGCTGACAACGATGTCCGTGTGGGTCTGTTGACACCGCAACTACCGTTGCTGGCCAGTAATGGCAGTCGACTGTTTCCCCAGCGATTCCGAGGGCTCCAATGGACCGGGGACGGTCCCTCCGGCTTAACCGTGCACGCGCTGCGTATCGATCGAACCCGCCTGCGTGATTCATCCGGTTTCGAGTCCATGTCGCTGACACCTCAGGCAGGCAGTTACAACGGCGCGGCAAGCGCGCAGCTGGACTACGTCGGGCTCGATTGGGAGCCCATATCCGGCTATACGTTCAGCGTGCATGGCCAGCGCCTGGAGAACATCATGCGTCGGACGTATCTGGGTGCAAAAGGGGGGGCTGAGCTTGGCCCTGGACGATGGTTCGCCGAGGTACGTTTTTTTCACGCTGCCGGAGATGGACGTGAAGAGGCTGGCGAAGTCGACAGTCGTACGCTTAGCACGCTGATCGGCTACAAGTGGAAAGGCCATGGCGTATCCGGAGGCGTCCAGCGGGTATGGGGCGATACCGCCTATGCTTACCTCAACGGAGCCGACACCTATCTGTTCAGCGAGCAACTGGTCAGTACCTTTGGCTATCCAAAGGAGCGCGCGTTGCACCTGCGGTACGATTACGACTTCGCTGCGCTGGGTATCCCTGGCCTGACCTTCAACCTTCGCTATGTCAAAGGCGAAGACATCGACCTGTCGACACTGACCAGTAGCGGCGCTCGCCAGATGCATGCCAAAGGCGAAGACGGGCGCGAATGGGAACGTACTCTGGATCTGTCATACAACGTTCAAAGTGGTCCGTTCAAAGGCGTCTATATGCGCTGGCGGAATGGGCATTACCAGAGCAATTTTGCCGATCCGGCCGACGAGAACAGACTGACTGTCGGCTACCGCATCGAATTCTGGTAGCGTGGGCGATTTGCGCGGAGCAACGATGGCGCTTATCAAGTTGGTCAGAAGCTCGTCAGCTCGCCGCTTCGGCCCGCGTCTGCTGCACACCTCGCCGGTGCGGCTGGCGATGACGTTTGGCCTCGCAGTGGTAGGCGGCCTGATAGTACTCAACAGCGCCATCTTCCTGAACGCCGCCAGCTACCTGGAGCAGCAAGGAGACGGTATCGTACAGGGTCAGGCTCAGGTACTGGCGGCCGTTCCACTGGAGCGACTGCCAGACAGGATTAACGAGGCCGAACGCGGCGATCTGCGAGAGGTCAATCACTTCGGCCTGTTCGACTCGAAAGGCCAGTGGCGCGCTGGCAAGATCCTCCACTGGCCCAACGATCTGCCGGCGGATGGCCGCCCAAGAGCCCTGCGCACAAGCGGTTTTCAGTTCGGTGCGCGAGCGATCGGCGTGCAACTGGCCGAGGGCTACCGGCTGGTCGTCGCTTACGATGCAAAAACACTCGGCGGACTCAGTGACATCGTTCGAAATGCTGTAGCGGTCAGTTCGCTTCTGGCTGTGCTGCTGGCCGTCGTGGTGGGTGTTCTGCTGGGGATGCGGCCGCTACGCCGACTGTTGCGACTGCAACAGGTCAGCGCCCGGATCGCTGCTGGGGACCTATCACGTCGGTTGCCTCTATCCAAGGCTGGCGACGAGCTGGACATGCTATCGGAACTGGTCAACCAGATGATCGGGCAGATTCAGGAGCTGCTTGAAGAAATAAAGAGCGTAGGCGACAACGTGGCCCACGACCTCCGTTCTCCGCTGGGCAGTCTTCGAGCTCATTTATTGCATTGCCTGCAGGAATGGGAAAGCATGGACGAACCGACCCGGTTGCTCGATCTTGAACAGGCTCTGAAGTCGGCGGACGCGTTACTCGCGCGCTTTCGCGCTCTGCAGCGTATCGCCGAGCTGGATAGCCGGGAGCGCTACTCCGGAATGCGCCTTTGCAGGATCGACGAGCTGCTTGAAGGACTGGCGGAGTTCCATGAAGCGCTAGCGGAAAGCTGCAACATCGCATTTCACTATCGATTCGATGAACCAATGGAGGTGATGGCGGACCCGGAGCTTATTGCCGAAGCATTCCTCAACCTCCTCGATAACGCCTTCAAGTTCACACCGTCTGGCGGTGAGGTCCGGTGCGCATTGACGGCTTGCGCAGAGCACATCGTGCTCGCTCTGTCGGATACCGGTCCTGGAATCCCCGCAACCGATCTGTCCAGAGTCACGCAGCGCAAGGTGCGAGGGTATGGCGTACAGACTTGTCCTGGGAGTGGCCTGGGGTTGGCGATCGTCCAGGCCGTGGTCAGATTGCACGGCTGGCGACTTGAGCTCGTCAATCGCCAGGGAAGCACAGGCCTGGAGGTTCGTCTGGTGGCGCCCCGCAGCCTCCCGCTCAAGGCTTGACGAGCTGCATGGCCTCCTTGCCGTCTTCCAGCACATAGGTCGATACGATCACGGTTTCCTGCGGACCGTTCTTGAACCAGTGCCGGGTGTTGGGCGGGACGAGTGCAGTGGATCCAGGCTTCATCTCACGCGCGGACTGCCCTTCGATGTGCAGCATGCCTCCCCCGCTGAGGATATAACCGGACTCGATACCTGGATGACTGTGCAGCGGCGCCTGGGCATTGGCTGGAATTCGAGTTTCCACGATGTGCGTGTGGTAGCCCGCGGGGTATGGAGTATCGACCAGTTCTTTCTTGGTTGCCGATGCGGCGAACGCTGTGCCTTGCAACAAAAGATAGGCCAGCAGCGTGGCAGGGACACTGTGTCGAATGTTCATCGTCTGACTCCTTGGATGTAGAGAATCAGGAGCTTAGGTCCGGCTTTTTCGACGACCTAGTTAACTTAGTTTAACTAACGACACGGCTGGCAAAAATCGCAACATCCCGTGGCGCAAGGCATAGCCGCTCGCGCAGCATTTCTCCATCACGGGACCTATAACAGTGACCAGAACCCAAGGCGGCACCGCCGCACCCCTTGACGATAATCCTGCCCACAGACGTACCGGCGGTATGTTTTTTCCTTTGTTCGGCGCATTTGTCATATGCGTGGCGCTGGCCATCGGGCTCGGCGGCGTCTGGCTCGCCTGGCTCGGTGGATCGCTCTATTACACAGCGGCCTCACTGGTCAGCCTGGCGGCCGGAATTCAGTTGTGTCGGCGACGCGCCTCAGGCGTATGGCTGATCAGTGGTCTGACGATTCTGACTCTGGTTTGGGCGTGCTGGGAAGTCGGATATGACGGCTGGGCGATGATTCCCCGCCTGGACTGGCTGATCGTACTGTGCCTGATTATGTTGCTGGCCTGGGGGCCGGTTCGCCGGCAGCTCGGCATATCCCCCGCTGCCCATCTAGCGGCATCCGGCATTCCTGCGGTGCTGGGCGTGGCCGCCATCATGACGCCACTGATTCTGCCGTCGAACGTCGAACTGGCAGATCCGGCTCTGGCCGCAGCTCGCCCGACTGCACCCTTCAACGCTCCGGAGCGGACTCCAGTAGACAGCAATGTCGCGTCCACTCACGACGAGAGCAACTGGACGGCCTATGCCGGCTCCAACCACTCGAACCACTTTTCTCCAGCGGCGCAGATAACGCCCGAGAATGTTGGCCGTCTGGTGAAAGCCTGGGAGTTTCACACCGGCGACCTGCCCGAGCCGGGCGAAGGCATCGACTATCTGAACGAGAACACGCCGTTGAAGGTCGGCGACACGCTTTATGTCTGCACTCCAACCCAGCAGATAATCGCGCTGGACGCGACCTCGGGTCAGGAACGCTGGCGTTTCGACCCCAAGGCCGACCGCAAGGCGTTGAAAACCGCCGGTGCCTACTGCCGCGGCGTAGCGTTTTATCAAGCACCCGCCCAAACCGACGACTGCCCAACCCGTATCGTCTGGGGCGTGACCGGCGGGCGGATGGCGGCGGTCGACGCGCGAACCGGCCAGCTGTGCCAATCGTTCGGCGACGGCGGCTATGTCGATTTGAAGAAACACCTGGGTGACTTCACGCCGGGCTATTTTGGCAACACGTCCGCACCTATCGTCTTGCGTGACAAAGTCATCATCGGTCATATGGTTCGTGACGGACAGGACCGCCTGGCCCCTTCCGGAGTAGTACGCGCGTTTGACGCCGTTACAGGCAAATTCGCGTGGGCCTGGGATCTGGGCCGACCTGGTCAAACTGGCGAACCGGGTCCGGGCGAAACCTATACTCCTGGCACGCCAAACGTCTGGGCGCCGCTGGCAGCAGACGACCGTCTGGGTCTGGTGTACCTGCCAACCGGTAACGCGGCGGGTGATTTCTGGGCGAGCACCCGGTCGGCCATGGAAGAGGAATATACCTCGTCGCTGGTGGCGGTAGACGTAGACACTGGACAGGTTCGCTGGTATTTCCGCACCGTGAACCATGACCTGTGGGATTTCGATATCGGCCCACAACCGAACCTGATCGACTGGCCTACCGAGCAAGGTATGAAGCCTGCAGTCATCCAGGCCACCAAGTCCGGTCAGATCTTCGTTCTGAATCGCGAGACCGGAGAACCGCTGATGCCGGTGGAGCATCTACCAGTGCCTCAGGGGGCGGACGGCGGTAACTGGACCGCTGCTACCCAGCCTTTCTCTACCGGAATGCCGAATACCGTGGGTGCGCCGAGCAAGAGTGCCGAGCTGCTTGAGGAGGCCGATGCCTGGGGCATCAGCCCGTTCGACCAGCTGCAGTGCCGGATTCAGTTCCGCAGCTTGCGTTATGACGGAATGTTCACGCCGCCCGTGGTCGGCGGGACTCTGGCATACCCGGGCAACCATGGTGGCATCAACTGGGGTGGGGTCTCCGTGGACCTCGACAAGGGCATCATGGTGATGAACACCAATCGGCTGCCTTATGTGGAACGGCTGGTGCCCCGTGAAGAGATCGACCGTGCAGGGTCGCGTTCCTTGACTCAAGGCGGGCCATCCAAAGGGCTGATGCCACAGGTCGGTCTTCCGATGGGCGCGCAGAAAGCACCATGGCTGTCGTCTCTGCAGACCCCCTGCATCGCGCCACCATGGGGCTATCTGTCCGGCGTAGACCTGCGCACTAAGGAAGTCATCTGGCGCCGTCCGTTGGGTTCGGGCCACGACACCGGCCCGCTGGGCATTGCCTCCGGTGTAAGTCTGCAGATGGGTACGCCTAGCGACGGCGGACCGCTGACCACATCCGGAGGGGTGACATTCATTGGCGCGGCTCTGGATTACGTGATGCGAGCGTTTGATACCAACAGCGGCGAACTGTTGTGGCAAACCCGCCTGCCGGCCGGCCCTCAAGGTTCTCCCCTGACCTACGTACAGAACGGCAAGCAGTTTGTAGTGGCTGTAGTCGGCGGCCACGACCGCCTTGATACGCGCATCGGCGATAGTGTGATCGCCTGGACTCTTCCTGATTCGAACAAAAAAGGAGTGCAACCATGAAGTCATGTCTAGGTATATGGGTGATGACCGGCAGCCTGCTGCTGTCGGGTATTGCGCAAGCAGCGCAGCCGGTCAACGGCAAAACTGCCCCTGCGTTCGGTACCGGCCCGGTCAAGGTCGAGCGGATCGCGTGGTTTCCCGAACAACAGAGTACCGGTGTCGCCGTCTCTGCCGACAACCGGATCTTCATCAGCCTGCCACGCATCAGTGTAGACGTGCCGGTAAGTGTGGCCGAACTGGTCGACGGCAAGCTGGTGACCTACCCTAACGAGCAGTGGAACGGTTACCGTAATGCCAAAGGTGCCGCGAACGATCCTGCGCATCAGTTCGTCACAGCTCAGGCGATCGTCTTCGACCACCAAAACAATCTCTGGGTAGTGGACCCCGCCACCCCGCATCGCAGCGGGCCGATCAAAGGCGGCGCCAAGCTGGTGCGGATCAACATCGCAACCAATAAGGTCGACAAGGTCATGTATTTCGACGACAAGGCTGTTCCGGAAGGTGCGTCGCTCAATGATGTACGCTTCAGCCCGGACGACCGTTATGCATATTTGAGTGACGTGGCGAACCCTGGACATCCGGGGGCCATCGTGGTCATGGATCTGCACACTGGCAAAGCCTGGCGGGCTTTATCCGGAGACCCGTCAACGCAAACCGCCCCCGACCTCTATCTAATGGCGGACGGCAAGAAACTGCTGACACCCAAGGGCGAAGGTTTGCAACTGAACATCGACGGCATTGAAATTTCGCCGGACGGCAAAACGTTCTATTGGCAAGCCTTGACAGGCGATACGGTTTACAGTGTACCGACCGAGGAGCTCAACGATCCGGAACGCGCCAAACACGTCCGCCCCGAAGCGGTCGCCAAAACCCACCCGGCCGACGGCCTGTGGATTGACGCGGCGGGACAGTTCTTCGTCAGCAATCCCTCCGAAGACGCCGTCGAAATCGCTGACCACGTTGGCGCACCTCTGCGTATGTTGTTCAAGGACAAGCGCATGCGCTGGCCCGATAGCTTCGCTCAGGGTCCGGATGGCGCGCTTTACGTGAGCGCCAGCTTCATTGGAGACAGTCCCTGGTTCAAGCCTGAGGCCACCACGACGCCAAGTGCTATTTTCAGAATAACGGCGGAAAAGCGCTAGTCGTGCGGACTCTCGCTGCATCATTCCTGGCGGCCCATTCGCCGCCGGGAACTTCGGGTTAGGACTGATCGGGATACTCGGTCTCCCTGACAGAGGCAGGCGTGAATGCCCCGCTCGGTACTTGCGGCCGCCTTGTTGGCCTCACGACTGGCTTTAGTATCGGAACTTGATTTCATCGCTGCCCTCATCGGCTTGGCAGTTGGGCGACTCAGGCAGACACGGCTGGGTGACATGTAGTGACTCGCGAAAGGATCATGGTTGGTTGTGGGCAAAGTGATGCACGGTGGAATTAGGGATTAAAACCACCCCACGATGCGTTTTGAGTGAATTATGGGTCAACAAAAAGACCGGCAAATACTTGCCGGCCTTACCGCCAATGGTCAGCGGCCACTTCTCGCACATGATCCTGACGATCAGAACAGCGGCAGCGTGTAGGTCACGATCAGCCGATTCTCATCGATATCGCGCTGATAGTTGGAGCGCAGCGAAGCGTTGCGCCATAGCACGTTGACGTTTTTCAGCGGCCCGGACTGGATGGTGTAGCCCAGATCCGTATCCCGTTCCCACTCTCGGCCCTCTCCCGCAAAGGTGGCCGGATCGGCATGGTCTCCATGGTTGTAGCGCGTCGAGAAGGTCAGCCCCGGAACACCTAGGGCAACGAAGTCATAGGCATATCGCAGTTGCCAGGTGCGCTCGCCGGGTTCCATGAAGTCCGCAGCCATCATGTAGTTGGTCAGGAAGGCATCGGTGCCGACCAGGTAAGGCATGGCGGTCGAGCCGGACAGGCCCTGGTAGGCGATACCAACGGTATGGCCGGCCTGGCTGTAACTGAGCAACACATTGAGCGTGCGGTTGTCGATGTCACCCGCCAGAGCCTGGCCCTTGTCGTCACTGACGAAATAACGCGCATCCAGAGCCAGTTTGCCAGGGCCCAGCGCAGCGCTGCCGAGCAGACCCAGGTAGTGCTGGCCGTAGATTTCGTCGAGCTCGCCATATTGGTAGCTCAGGCTCAGGTTGGGACTGACCAAGTAGTCCACGCCACCCATGCGAAAGTCGTCGGCCTCAGGCGTGCTGCTGAAGCGGCGATTCTTGTTGACCAGGCTCATAGCCTCGCTATGGGCGTAATCGCGCTTGGTGGTGCGGTCGATCCGAGCATAGGTCAAGGTCAGGCCGTCGAACTCTTTGGAAGTCAGCACGCCGCCCTGGAAGGTCTGCGGCAGAATCCGTCCGGTGCTGGAAGCAATGGTTGGGTACTTGAGCAACTGCGTGCCGATCTTGAGCTCCGTCCGGGAAAGTCGCGCTTTGGCCGTAAGGCCGAATTTGCTGTATTCGTCGGGGGCGCGCCCATCGGCGCCTACCGGGAGCAGACCGGTGCCACTGCGATCAGCAGAGGAATCGAGCTTGATACCGAGCATACCGATGGCATCGATACCGAAGCCAACCACGCCAGGGGTGTAACCCGAGCGGAAATCCAGGACGAAGCCTTGCGCCCATTCTTCGCGCTTTGACACACCTGAATCTTCGCGGAAGTCGCGATTGAGATAAAAATTCTGGGCTTTCAGTGACGCTTGGCTGTCTTCGAAGAAGCCTTCGGCATGTGCCGGGAGGGTGAAGGACAGCAGGACAGCAGTCGGAAGCATTTTGTTGTTTTTGTGCATGACTGATCCATGCGGCCCGTTTCAGCACGGGCCGGTTTCGTGACGTTGGAGGGTGTACAAGCCCTTGGGCAGAGCACTTCTGTGCCACAGGAGGCGACTAGCGCAGGCTCAATTCACGCAAGCACGCCGATTTGCCACGGGCAGAACTCATCCTCACCCAAGCCATTCTCCTCGCTCTTGGTCGGCTCCCCCGAGGCATGGGCGAGCAGTCGCTCGAAGATCTCCTGGCCCATTTCGGCGATGGTCTTATCGCCATCGATGATCTGGCCGCAGTTGATGTCCATGTCGTCGCTCATGCGGTGGTACATCGGTGAATTGCTGGCAAGTTTGAAAGTAGGCGCCGGCACCGAGCCAAAGCACGACCCGCGGCCGGTGGTGAACGCAATCATGTTTGCGCCCCCGGCAATCTGACCTGTGGCCGAAACCGGGTCGTAGCCAGGGGTGTCCATGAAGACCAAGCCGCGAGTTTTGACAGGGTGTGCGTATTCGTACACCTCCATCAGCGGGGCATTGCCGCCCTTCTTGGCCCCACCCAGCGATTTCTCCAGCACGTTGGCCAGGCCACCCGCGTTGTTGCCAGGACTGACACGCCCATTGATCTGGGTGTCTCGACCCCGGTTGTATTCCAGCCACCACTCGATGCGCTCGATCAGCTTGCGCCCTACTTCAGGCGTGGCGGCGCGCGCCGTCAGGGTGTGTTCGACGCCGAAGATCTCCGAGGTTTCCGAGAGGATGGCGGTACCGCCATGACGCACCAGGATATCCACTGCTGCGCCTAGGGCCGGGTTAGCCGACAGTCCTGAAAAGCCGTCCGAGCCGCCGCACTGCATTCCGATCATGAGGTGTTCGGCGGAAACCGGCTGACGGCGCACTTCGTTGGCGGTGGGCAACATGCTTTCGATCAGTGCGATCCCTTGATCGGTAGCGCTCTTCACACCTCCAACATCCTGGATCACCAGCTTCTTCAACATGTCTCCCTCGACCAGGCCTTCCTGTTCAAAGAAACCGTGAATGTTGTTTCGCTCGCAACCCAACGCTATCACCACCGCACCTACGGTATTGGGGTGCTTGATATAGCCGCCGATGGTGCGACGCAAAAGATCCATCGGCTCGCCGGTCATTTCCATACCGCAGCCAATTTCGTGAACGAAAGGCACTACCCCATCGACATTCGGGAAGCCCGCCAGGCGGCGCTCGTCGTAATGGTTGGCAATCTTGCGGGCCACCGTGGCGCCGCAGTTGCCTACCACGAACACTCCCAGGTAGTTGCGCGTGGCCACGCGACCATCGTCACGAACGATGCCTTGGAACGTCGCACGCTGATCGGGCGCAAGCAGGTCAGTAGGCACGTAGTCCAGGCCGTAGCGGTAATCGCGGTCGGTTTCACCGAAGGCGATGTTGTGGCTGTGCATCCACGTACCGGGTGGCAAGTCTTCAGAGGCATAGCCGATGACCGTGTTGTACTTGAGCACCGGCTCGCCTTTGGCAATCAGCCGTGCGGCAACCTTATGTCCGAGGGGTACCGGCTGCCGGGTGGTGACGCCTTCACCTGCAATGGCGGTGCCGGCGGGAATGTCGATGCGCGCGACGACCACATTGTCGGCGACATCGAGGCGAATTACGGGGCTAACTTCACGATGACTCATGGTGTTTTCCTATTATGACAACAGCCGTGGCGGTGCTGGCACTAGCAACACCACCAGGCGCATTCAGGGACGCTTACCGAACTCGCGGGTGTGTTGAGTCCAGGCCTGCGCCTGTTCGCTGAGGGAGAAGCCTAGACCTGGACGATTGGGCACCCACATGCGGCCCTCACGAAGCTCCAGGCGCTCGTTGAACATCGGTTCGAGCCACTCGAAATGCTCCAGCCATGGCTCGTCCGGATAAGCCGCTGCCAAATGCAGGTGAATCTCCATGGCGAAATGGGGAGCCAGTTTCAAGCCCTTGAAGCTGGCGAGGTTCATGATCTGCAGGAACGGCGTGATGCCGCCAACCCGAGGAGCGTCGGGCTGAATGAAGTCGCAGGCGTTGCCCGTGATCAGCTGAGCGTGCTCGTTGAAGCTGGTGAGCATCTCGCCCGTAGCGATGGCGGTATCCAGCGAGGCAGTCAGGGCCGCGTGGCCCTCTACATCGGCACTGTCCAGCGGCTCTTCGATCCAGGTCAGGTCGAACTGTTCGAGCTTGCGGCAGAAACGCTGAGCGGTGACGCGATCCCATTGCTGGTTGGCGTCGACCATCAGCGGGAAGCCCTCGCCGAGTTGCTCGCGCACAGCTTGCACGCGCTTGAAGTCGATGCTGGTGTCTGGCTGGCCGACCTTGATTTTGATCCCGCCGATGCCATTGCCACGAGAGGTCTGCACGTTCTCGAGCACCTTTTCCAGCGGCGTCGACAGGTAACCACCCGAGGTGTTGTAGCACTGCACCGAATCGCGGTGGGCGCCCAGCAACTTGGCCAATGGCAGACCAGCGCGCTTGGCCTTCAAGTCCCACAGGGCGATGTCGAACGGCGCGATGGCCTGCGTAGTGAGTCCGCTACGCCCCATCGATGCGCCAGCCCACAGCAGCTTGTTGTAGAGCTTGGCAATATCGTTCGGATCCTCGCCCAGCAGAGTCGGGGCAATTTCCTGGGCGTGGGCATACATGCCGGGACCGCCGGCGCGCTTGGAGTAACCGAAACCGATGCCCTCATGGCCCCCACGGGTGCGGATCTCGGCGAAGATGAAGGCGATCTCGACCAGCGGCTTTTGCCGCCCGGTCAGTACCTTGGCATCGCTGATAGGCGCGCCCAATGGCAGCACGGTGTAAGACAGCTTGATCCATTCGATGCTGTCGGTAGTGGCTGGACCAGGTTGCAGAGCGGCGATCTTGGGGTCGATGTAGACGTTGCTTTCGATCATGAGCGGGGTCCTTGTTATCAATGAGCGCTGGAACGTTTGCCGGTCAGGTCGGACAGCTGCAGGCGCTGGATGCGACCAACGATGACGAGGTAGGAGAAGGCGGCAAGCAGTCCATGGGCGCCGACAAAGATCAGTGCACTATTGAACGAGCCGCTGGAGTGCAACAGGTAGCCGATAACCACCGGGGTGACGATGCCGGCGGTGTTGCCCAGGGCATTGAACACGCCGCCGGTCATGCCGATCATTTCCCGGGGAGCGGTGTCGGCCACCACGCTGAAGCCGAGGTTGCCGAAGCCCTTGCCGAAGAAGGCCAGGCTCATTACCGCAATCACCAGCCACTGGGCGTCGACGTAGTTGCACAGCATCATGGTCGAACTCAGCAGCACGCCAGTGATGATCGGTGTCTTGCGGGCGATGCTCAGGGACTTGGTGCGGCGCAGCAGGTAGTCTGAGAAGAAGCCCGACGAGACCGCGCCAATCAGCCCGCACAGTGCGGGAATCGAGGCGACCAGGCCGGCCTGGAGAATGTCGAAGCCACGCTCTTTGACCAGGTAGATCGGAAACCACGTGACGTAAAACCAGGTGACGGCGCTCACGCAGTACTGACTGATGAACATGCCCAGCAGCATGCGACTCTTGAACAGCAAACCGATCTCAGCCAGGGAGCTGCGACGTTTGTCCTTGGGCAACGCCGCCTGCGCTTCGAGGTCGACCAGCGCTTCACCTTTGCGCAGGTAGTCGAGTTCCTCGCTGTTCATCTTCGGATGGCTGACCGGCAGGTAGTAGTGCTTCCACCAGATGGCAGCGATGCCGAAGCCGACGATGCCCATGACGATGAACACGTACTCCCAGCCGAAGGCGTAGCACAGCCAGCCCATGAACGGGGTGAAGAAGGCCAGCGAGATGTACTGCGCGCTGTTGAAGATGGCCCCGGCCATGCCCCGCTCCGCGGACGGGAACCAGGACGCGATCACCCGCGTCGACGCCGGTCCCACTGGCGCCTCGGCCACGCCGAGGAGGAAGCGCAAAGCCAGCAGCAGCGGCACGATCATGCCAACGAAGTGCACCAGCCCCATGCACACGGTGAAGGCCGACCAGACGCAAATGGCCAAGGCCATGGTCCTCTTCGAGCCGAAGCGGTCGGCCAGCCAGCCCGATGGAATCAGGAAGATCACGTAGGCCCAGCTGAAAATCGAGAACAGGTAGCCCATTTCCACCGAACTGATGCCCAGCTCCTTGCTCATGTCCGATCCGGCCACGGACAGCGCCGCGCGGTCGCCACTGCTGAGGGCCAACACCATGGTGATCAAGGCCAGGATCAGGTAGCGATAACGGGTCGCCGTGGTGGCGGCGGCCACGGCGCCAGGAGCAGGCCCGGCGGCGTAAGTGTCATGGTTGTGCATCGCGGTTGCCTCATTGTTGTTATGGGTGCCGTACAGGGCCCTGTTCTGGCACCTGCTTCGAATTCTGGCAGCTTGTAGCCCATCACTGGGCTGCCTCCGATCAATGACAGCGCTAACAAATGACAGCGCTGTCATTTATCCTAGGCCCCAGTTGAAGGGCTTTGCAAATCGTCTTTTGCAGTAAATTCCCATGGATTGGGACTGTGCGGAACGTGCAAAAAAAAGTGCGCCGTTGCGGTACAATCGCCAGCACGCTCAAACCTCCCAGCCAGAGGCCCTCGATGCTGGAAACGCCCGTTATCGCCGCCGATGCGAAGCCGCTCATTGCCGCGCCAGCCACCCTGGATGACGTGGCCAAAATGGCCAAGGTTTCGCCGATCACTGTTTCCCGCGTGATCAACCGCCCGGAACTGGTCTCGGAAAAAACCCAGAAAAAGGTGCGTAATGCCATTCGCAAGACCGGCTACGTGCCCAACATGTTGGCGGGCGCCCTGGTCTCGCAGCGCAGCCGACTGGTCATCGTGGTGGTCCCCAATCTGTCCAACCGCGCCTTCGTCGACACCGTTACCGAATTGGGAAAGCGCCTGGCAAGTGCGCGCTATCAATTGCTGCTAAGCCAGTCAGACCTCAACGAAAGCCACGAGTCCGAGCTGATCGATGCCATTCTCGCCCGCCGCCCCGATGGCATCGTCTTCACTCGCCGCCTGCAAAGCGAAGCCGCGCGGGAAAAGCTACTGATCCGAGGCGTGCCGGTGGTAGAAACCTGGGAACTGAGCGAGCAGCCTATTGATACCGTGGTGGGTTTTTCCCATGAGGCTGTCGGCCGAGCCATGGCCGCACACATCATCGACCGCGGTTACCGTCGTATCGGCCTGGTATGGAGCGACGATGATCGTGCCAACCGTCGCCGCCGGGCCTGCGTTGCCGCCTTGCAACAGGCCGCTGTCGAAATTGTCGCCTGCGAACTGGCGGCCGCGCCGGTGAACATGAGCCACGGGCGCCAGGCCATGGCCCGCCTGCTAGCCGCTCAGGTCATCATGGATGCGGTGATCTGCAGCATCGACCTGCTGGCCCAAGGGGTCATGGCTGAAGCCCAGGCCCAAGGCCTGCGCATTCCCACGGATATCGCAGTGATGGGCTTTGGCGACCTGGAGTTTGCCGCCCACACTCACCCGCGCCTGAGCACCGTGAGCATCGATGGCGAGCGGATCGGTCTGCGTACAGCCGAATTGTTGCTGCAGCGCATGGACGGCAGTCTGGGGCGCGGCGAATGCGTGGAAGATGTGGGCTTCAGCCTGGTGGTGCGCGAAAGTACCTGACTCGGTCAGCCGTGCGACCAGCTCAGCAGTGCGCGGGTGGTGGTGTTGGGTTTGCCGCGTCCCAAGGCTGAACATCAGAGCAGCGACAAGGTATAGGCGATGATCACGCGGTTCTCGTCCCGCCGCCCGGTCGCATCACCGCGCAGCTCGAGGTTACGCCAGCGCAGCGCCAGGTTTTTCAGTGGCCCGCTCTGGATGACATAAGTGACATCGAGGTTACGCTCCCACTCACTGCCATCCGTGCCCGCCACTTCGAAGTTGTCACCGCGCACATAACGGGCGAATGCCGTTAGCCCAGGCACGCCAAGCGAAGCGAAATCCAGGTCGTAACGGGCCTGCCAAGAACGCTCCTGTGCGCGGTCGAAGCGCAGCACCTGCACGGCATTGGCCACTCCCGGCAGATCGGTGTCATGAATGAACGGCAAGGCGCTATCGCCGGCGTTGTACTGGTAGCCCAGGCGGAAGGTGTGCGCTCGCAGGTTGGCGCTGAGCATCGCCGAGGTCATGCGGCTGTCGAGCCTCCCGGCCTTCTCGCTACCGGATTCGCCGGTGTCGAGGTAGTTGAGAGTGACGGACAGGTTCCAATCACCGATCTTGAAGCCTTGGGTGCCGGTGTACAGCGTCTGTTGATAGACGTCCTGCAAGCGCCCCGCCCACAGTCCCAGCGAGGTCTGTGGGGCGGCGAGCCAGGTTGCGCCGAGGTAGTCGAAGCGGTCGCTGAATACGCTGTAGTAGTTACCCACCTGGATATCACGGGCACCGGCGAACTCGCGCTGGTTGACCTTGCGCATCTGACCCAGGCCGACATCGATATCGTCCAGTTCATGGATATCGAGCATGACGCCCTCGAAGAACTGGGGTAACAAGCGCGCATCGCCCGAGCTGACCAGCGGGATTTTCGGGAACAGCCCGCCGACTTTCAGTTCGCTCTTCGAATACTTGATTTTGAGCGCTGCCGTGGCCTCGGAGTAGTCGTCCACCGAGCGCGGGTCGGTATTGCGTGGCCCGCCCGCGCGGTTGTAGGCGCCCGGCAGCAATGCGGTGCCACTGCGCGAAGGCGAGGAGTCAAGCTTCAAGCCAAGCCCCGCGTAGACATCCACCCCTAACCCGACCGTGGTATCGGTATAACCGGACTCGCCCTTGAGAATGAAGCCCTGGGCCCATTCCTCCAACCTGGACTGAGCTGGCTGGGCGGCGTCGCGCAAGTCATGGTTGTAGTAGAAATTGCGAAACGTCAGGTTGGCCTTGCTGTCGTCCAGCAATGCCGCCTGGGCACCCAGCGGCCCCCAGCCCAACAACAGCGACAACGGCTTTACAGCACGCGCGAAGCCCGCTCCAGTCGCGGATTGTTTCATTGTTATTGTTCTCTTTTCATGGGTTGTCCCGGGTACAGCGGTCGGGCCTTAACTCAGCGTTGTTGCCAGGTGAAATCAAGGCGGGCATGCAGGCGCTGGCCGGGTGTCAGTTCCCGGGTGCCGGTCTGCTCCCAGGTGTCTGACGGCTGGTTGAAGGCATCGGCCAAATGCGACACCGGCTCAAGACAAAGGTATGGCCTGCCTGCCGGTGCAAAGGCAACGAAATGGCTCAAGGGCTCGCTGGCCTGCAGAGACAGCGTGCCGTTGGGGTAGTCGAGCTGCAGTTGGCCGTTCCAGCCTGACTGGTAATGGGCCAGTGGCTGGGAGTCCTCGGCATTGATCAACAGCGGCTGCGTGAACTCCTGATAGTCACCGGTGGCCAGGTATTGCTCATCGATCTGCCACTGGCGGCCTACCTGATAACGTACCTTGAGTCCTGGATGGCGTTGGAAATAGGGATGCAGCCCAAGGCCAGCAGGCATTGGCGAGTCGCCCAGGTTGACCAGCGACAACTCGATGCACAGGCGTCGACCATCGAGCAGGTAGCGCTGCTCGGCACGGAATGCCCAGGGCCAGTGCTCGCCCTGGTAATCGCAGGCAATGCGCAGTTGCTGGTCGAACTGCTCGACGATCCGCCAAGGCAGGGTATGGCTCACTCCGTGCAACGTATGCGGCTGCGCTGCTGGATGTGCTGGCAAAGAGTAGTCGCGGCCCGCGAAATGCAGATGAGCACTGCGGATCCGATTGGAATAGGGAATCAGCGGATAAGCACCGGCCCGTGGCCAGTCCAGCGGGTTGAAAGCACTGCTGGTGATCGGCAGCAGCAGGTCGAGTCCTTCCGCGCGCAGGTGGGCAATACGCCCGCCCCAGGCCGGCAGCAAGCCCAGTGACCAAGTGGCATTGTTCAACAGCAAAGGTTGCATGGAACCTCCTGTGTCCTCGTTGAGCACGGCTTGGCACAGCCGCCGCGCTCTAGCGCATCAGAGGGAAGCCGAACGGAGACGGCGCGTGGCTTAGCGACGGAAGCGCTCGGCTACGGCCAGGTCGATGTCCAGGCCCAGACCTGGACCCTGCGGAATCTGCAACTGATTGCCCTGGCGCAACTGCTCCACCGGGTACAGCCAGCCTGCCGGCTCGACGAACAGGTACTCCACCTGCGGCACACGCGGCTGCACCGCGGCCAGGTGCAAGGTGGCGATCAGGCCGGGGCCGAAGTACGGACAATGCGGTAGCAGCACGGCATCGTGCTGGTCAGCCAGCGCCGCGATGCGCAGGCACTCGGAAATGCCACCGACCTTGGTGACGCTGGGCTGAATCGAATCCACCGCACCGGCCAGCAGGGCCTGTTCGAACTGTACCGCCGTGCACCAGTTCTCTCCTGCCGACAGTGGCACACCTTGTCCACGCAGGCTGGCCAGGGTGGCGTAGTCCTCGGGCGGGAAGATCGGCTCCTCCAGCCAGGCTAGCTGCAGGTCAGCCAGGGCTGGTAGCCACTCACGCGTGTCGGCCACGGTCCAGGCGCAGTTCACATCGGTGGCCAGCGGCACATCGAAGCCAACCGCACGGCGGCAAGCGCCGATTTCCGACAGGGCCACTTCATGCAGCTTGATATCGCGGAACCCCATCGTCAGTGCCTTCTCGCAGATTGCTGGAGCAACCCTGTCGTCGGCATAGCGCACCAGGCTGGCGTAGGCCGCGACCTGCTCACGCTGGGCTCGTCCCAGTAGCGCATGCAGTGGCATGCCCTGGCGACGGGCAGCGAGATCCCACAACGCGATGTCGACGCCCGAGATGGCAAACATCGTTACCCCATAGCGGCCAAACAGGTGCAGGCGCAGCTGTAGCTCGCGATTGAAGGCAGGAATATCTTCGATTTGCCGATCCAGCAGCAATGGTGTGATGAGGCGGTCGATCATGGCCTTGGTGGCATTGGCGACGAAGTAGCCAAACGCTTCACCCCAGCCGACGTTACCGTGTTCGTCTTCCAGGCGGATCAGCACGTTTTCCAGGGTGTGCCAGGCCGTCGGAGTAATGCCCTTCCCTTTGCCGCCGTCCTGGAACGGGATTTCGACGATTTGCGTATCGACACGCACGATTCTCATGCTTGCTCCAGTACGCTGACCAAAGGAACACCGGCATAAGCCCCCCCCACATGGTCGCGGCCAGAGCCGACCGGCGCCATGGCCTGGTAGGCAAGGAAGTTTTCCGCCAAGTGATCGGCAGCGTTGTCCTGAGGTCGATAGCCCAGCGCCCGAGCACGACGATTATGGAAGAAGGCATCCGGGCATTCCGACACGCCATAGACGATCTCGTGGCGCACCTCTGGGTGCTCCAGTCCGATCAGCACCAGTTGCGCCAGGTCACGAGCGCTCGTCCACAAGCGCAGGCGGCGCGCATCGGCGACTTCAGGGTCTGCATTGCCGATGCGTACGATGAAGGTGGCCAGCTCGCTACGCTGCGAGAAGGTGGCGCACGCCGCCTCGCCAAACACCTTGCTCAAGGCGTAGTAGCTGTCGGGCGCTACGGGGTTGTCATCGAAGTGGGTAGCCGCCTGGCTGTGGTATTGGCCGAGCACATGGTGGCTGCTGGCAAACACGAAACGCTTGGCACCGGCGCGCTGGGCAGCTTCCAACAGGTACAAGGTGGCATGATAGTTAGGTTCCACCGTGCTCTGGAACTGGATATCAGCGCCGTGGGCGCAGGCCAGGTGCAGCACCGCATCGACCCCTTCAGTGGCTTGGCGGACGAAGGCGGGGTCGGTGAGGTCGCCCGCCAGTGCAGTTTCCCCGGTCATAAGGTCAGTGACGGGGCGGCGGTCCAGCAGGCGTAGATTGAAGCGCTCGCGCAGGTAGGGACGCAGCGCGGTTCCGACAATACCGGCAGCGCCGGTGACAAGTAGCGTAGGCATGGTGAATTCCCGAAAACATAAGTGGTGCAAAGGCCTGGCTGCACTGGGCCGCCAGGCAGGCTCAGGTCAGGCAGTAGCGGCAACGGTAGCGTGCTTCACCGGCGTCTTGCCGACGAACAAGGCAACGATCAGCGCCCCTAGGATGCCCAGCCCAGCCGCCAGTCCGAAGCCACTGGCGTAGGTACCGGTAGACTGGATGATGAAGCCGGTCACGGTCGGCGCGACGATGCCGCTGAGGTTGGCCAGGCCATGCATGAAGCCGCCGGCGGTGCCAACCTGGTAATCCGGCACCGCGTCCTGGATCAGCGACCAATAAGCTGGGGCGGTCAGCATGAGGAAGCCGATGGCCACGGTCATCACCACCACCGTGCTGGTCACGCTCTGTACCTGCCCCGTAAGGCCAATGCACACGGCAGCGATCAGCAGGCAGGTCACCAGTACCACCTTGCGCGAGAACAGTTGCTTGCCGGTGCGCTTGAATACCCAGTCGATCAGCAGGCCGCCGCAGACGAAGCCGAGCGTGCCCACCAGCCAAGGCAGTGCGGTGACGATGCTCATGGCCTTCAGGTCGATGCCCTTGGAGTCGATCAGGTAGCTGGGGAACCAGGTCATGAAGAAGTAGAGGATGTAGTTGTAGCAGAACAGCGAAACACCAGTGACCAGCACCGAGCGCTGCAGGATGATCTGCAACACCGGCGTGCGCGGCGCATCCTCTACGGTGGTAACCGGCACCTCGCGGCCTTCATTGATCAACGCCAGCTCTTCTGCCGACACCAGCGGGTGCTCCTTGGGCGTGGAGGCGGACATGCGCCACCAGGCGATGGCCCACAACAGGCCGCCCACGGCAATCACCATGAAGGCCACGCGCCAACCCAACCACAGGGCCAGAAAACCGACGATCGGGCCGGCCAGGGCGCCACCCAGTGGACCACCGGCCTGGCTGATGCCGATGGCGCGAGCGCGCTCCTTGATCGGGAACCAGCTGTTTACCGTCTTGTTTGCGGTAGTCGACACCGGTCCTTCACCCACACCGAACAGGGCGCGCACGATCAGCAGCGACCAGAAGTTGAAAGCCAGCGCCGTGGAACCGCACAGCGCCGACCAGAAGCTCATGGACCAGGTCAATACACGCTTGGGGCCGAAGCGGTCGGCCAAGTAGCCGCCCACAAAGCAGAACAGGGCGTAGCCGAAGAAGAAGCTGCTGAAGATCATGCCCTTTTCAGCGGGCGTGAGGTGGTATTCCCGAGTAATGAAAGGCATTGCGATCGATAGGGCAGCGCGATCGACGTAGTTGATGATCATGGCCAGGAACAACATGGCCAGGATCGTCCAGCGATAATTCTTTTTCTTGTTCATGTGCGACTCCGTCCGGCACCTGTGATGTCGGATCTTTTTGTTGTAGCGCCTGGCCCCACAGAGCGGGCCAGACGCTGATCAGAGGTCTAGACGCTGTAGTCCACTGCCACCCACTCAAAATACTGCTTGAGGTCTGCCACCAGAGCCTGGTGCGCCGGATGAGGCAGGTAGCGCGCAACCGCGTCGGCATCGTCGAAGCTGGATTCGAGGATGTAATCCCAGCAGATTGGCCGGTCCAGCTCGTTGGCAGCGACTCGCCAGTCACGGATGAAGTCGATCTTCTCCTTGAGAGTGCGCATCTGCGTGACCAGCCCGGCTTCCAGTTCAGGTTGTGATTCGACACCGGGCAGGCGGCGGAACATCACGACATGTCTCATCATCGCCCGGCCCTCCTCAGCCCAGAACCCAGGACGGTGCGTCCTGCAAGGCCACCGGGCGCAGGAAACGCTCGATGGCGGCGTAACCTACCGAGGTGGTTTGCGGCGCGGTGGATGCCGGCCATGGCCCGCCATGCTGTTGGGCATGACACACTGCAACGCCGGTCGGTACGCCGCTGAACAGTACCCGCCCCGAAACCCGCTGGGCCGCGCGCAGCAGCTGACGGTTGTCCTCGTTATCGGCCTCCAGGCCCCATAGCGTGGTAGTCAAGGTGCCGCCCACGGCGTCGAGCACCTCGACCACTTCAGCCACCGACTGGGCGCTGACGATCAGCGCGGCTGGGCCGAACATTTCTTCACGCAGGTTGGCGTTGGCGATGAACGATGCGGCATTGGTGGCGAACAGACGCGGTGCCGGGCCGGCGTCATCGGCATGGGTGGGGAATACCGGCGTGGCGTTGGCGGCAACCGTCGCTACCGCACCCTCGAAGCCCTGTTGCATATCTGGAGTGAGCATTCGGTGCGTGGTGATCGGCGCAGTGGCTTCGGCCAGCTGAGCAACGAAGCGTTGGCTGTGCGGCGAATCGAGCAGCACGATCACGCCGGGGCTGGTGCAGAACTGGCCACAGCCGAGGGTAATTGACGCAGCCAGGGTCTTGGCGAGGGTTTCGCTGTCTTTTTCCAGCGCTGCCGGCAGAGCCACCAACGGGTTGATCGATCCCAACTCGCCAAAGAACGGTATCGGGCGGGCGCGATCGTTGGCCGCCTGCCACAGGGCCTTGCCACCCTGATACGAACCGGTGAAAGCCACTGCGGCAATGGATGGATGCTGTACCAGATAGGTGCCAGCGGCGCGGTTAGGCGCTTCGGCCAAGGTCAGCAAGCCTTCCGGGAGGCCTTGGGTCCGTACCACGCCCGCAGCCAGAGAGAACACCGCGCGGGACAGTTGCAAATGGCCGGAATGAGGTTTGACCACGACCGGGCAACCAGCGGCCAGGGCCGACGCGGTATCCCCGCCCAGTACCGAGAAAGCGAACGGGAAATTGCTGGCTGAAAACATCGCCACCGGGCCCAGCGGGCGCTGGATGCGAGTCAAGCGTGGGCGGCCTGCAGGCGGAGCGCCGACGATGGCCTGGTCATCGACCTGGCGGTACGGCACGCCGGCCTCCACTTCGCTGGCAAAGCCGCGCAGCTGGAAGACGGTGCGTGCCACTTCGCCATTGAGGCGCCCCTCGCCCAAGCCGCTTTCACGGTCGGCGATGGCAACCAGTTCGGCTTGTTGCTGTTCCAGGGCCGAGGCCAGCCCGCGCAGCAGCGTGGCTCGCTGGGTAGCGCTGGAGTCGGCCCAAAAGTCGGCAGCGGCGGCGGACTTGGCAACGACTGTGTCGATGGCAGCGAAATCGGGGTTTTGCGGGGTGCTCATCTGTGGCTCCTTGAATAGTGCGATGTGGCGTTCCCAGGCAACCTCGCTTCCACAAAGCGCCATCCGGTGGAAGCGGTCTTGCCTGCCAAGCGGCCGGAGGCCTTAACGCGCTTTGGGCTCCAGGTGATAACCCCGGCCCACATAGTCGAAATCGACCAGTTCGTTGATCGTCACCTCCTTGTCGGCAGGCGATGCGTAGTAGGCACGGATTTCCTTGATCAACCCGGTCCGCGCGTCGAACACATACCACTCGTCCCCGCGCAGCGCGGTGCCGAGCTTGCTCTTCCAGTGCGTCCACTCGATCACCGCTTCATCGCTGTCGTGACTGACAAGGATCTTCTCGATCGTCCATTGCGAGCCGAGGTTTTCCACGCACCACATCCACTTGCGGGCGATGGTATCGGCGGTGCGCCAAGGAATTTCCGGCAGGCCCGAGGGGAAGTAATGCACCGCGTCTGGGGTGAAGCAGGACACCAGCTTGTCGTAATCGGCCTCGTTGCAAGCATCGAAATAACGACGGATCAATTGCGCGTACTTGTGCTCGGCCATGACTCAATCCTCTTGCTTGCCGATGATCGAAGGAATCGCCGGCCGGCCAGCGGCAACCCAGGCGTGGTAATCGGAAACGGACGCCGGGCTGGGTGGATACACGCCCCAGAGCGCTTCGCCGGAGGCGATACGCATGGCCAAATAGGCCTCGATGTCGTCCTGCACACCGCACACCTCGGCCAGTTCCTCGGCCAGGTGCGCTGGTACCACGGTCACGCCGTCGGCGTCGCCTACGATGATGTCCCCGGGGTACACCGCCACCCCGGCGCAGCCGATCGGTACCTGCAGGTCGGCCACATGGTGGTAGGAAATACGGGTAGTGGCGGTGATTTCACGGGCATAGGCCGGCAGGCTCATCGCGGCGATCTCGCTACCATCGCGCAGCGCACCGTCGGTGACGATGGCTTTGGCGCCACGGGCCAGCAGGCGAGTGACCAGAATGTTGCCAGCCGACGCGGCCGCCGGATCGTTGCGGCTGTCGATCACCAGCACGTCGCCAGGCTTGATCTGCTCGACGCCTACCCACTGCAGGTTGTCGTCGTTGGGCTTGGTGGTCATGGTCGAATAGGTGTCGATATCTTCACGAGCAGGGATGAAACGCATGGTGAATGCACGCCCGGCGAACGGTTTCAGGTTGCGGGTCATGCTGCGCAGCCCGACCAGAGCCGGTTGACGGAATCCGCGCTTGAACAGTTGGGTGGTCAGTGAGCCGCTGCTGCACGCGGCCAGTTTGGCCAGTACTTCGTCGCTCACTTCGACCTGCTTGCCCGAGACGCTCTCATGGGCATCGGCATAATTGTGGATGACGGACATTGTTGTAGGTGCTCCTCGCGGTTTCATCCGATTGACGTTCAGGGACATTCCCATGATGTGGGAATAACATTCATGAACAGCCCTGCTGATACCGATCTTATGGCAGAAAACCGAATGAAAAAGAGGCAGACTGTAGCTCTACGCCCTGGAGTTCCAAATGGTGGGAAAAATGAAAGTAGGTGAAGGCACGGCGGCTTTGGAGAAGGCTCTGGATGTGCTGCAGGCCATTGGCGCCAGTGCCAGCGGTATCAGCCAGGCCCAGCTGGCCGAACAGGTACCGCTGCCCCGCACCACGCTGTACCGCATCATCGCCACGCTGGTGGAGCGCGGCATGATCCGCCGTGATCCGACCCGCAAGGTCTACCGGCTAGGCTTCCACTACCTGGAAATGGTGCGTAACGCCTATCTGGAGCCAGACCTTGTCTCTGCGGCCAGCGAAGAACTACGCGCCCTGCGCGATCTGACCGGAGAAACTTCATACCTGGCCGTGCTCGACGGCAACCAAGTTCTTTCACTTGAACGCTGTGACGGCGCCCATACCCAGCGCTCGGCGGCGAGCCTCGGCCAGGGCAAGCCGGTCTACTGCACCGGGCAAGGCAAGGCGATCCTCTCGGCGCTGCCACCTGCGGCACGCGACGAGATTCTCAAGGGCCTGGTGCTGGCCCCGCTGACTCCACTGACCATCACTGATCGCCGCCGGTTGCTGGCCGAACTGCAGATTACCCAGGCGCGCGGCTACGCGCTGGACGATGAAGAAATCCGCTTAGGCGTACGCTGCGTCGCCGCCCCGATCATCGACAAACAAGGCCAGGTACGCGGCGCGCTGAGCGTGGCTGGTCCGGCCTATCGCCTGACATTGGAGCGCTTGAGCCTGCTCGGCCCGGAACTGGCCGAAGCGGCGCGCCGGGTAGGTGAGCAACTACGGCCAGACCATACCCCGCAAAGCGCCAACGAGCTTGGCGTGGTCGCCGGCCCCTGGGCTTTTCATGGCGCCTTCCCGCGCTGGCATGCCGAACAAAAAAGGCTGTATTGGGCCGATACCCTTGCACCGGCGATCCATTGCTGGGACGGGCACAACAGCTGCCTGTTAGCCCGTCTAGACATGCCGATACGCGGCATGGAGTTGCATCCGGACGGTTTGCTGGTGGCGCAAACCGGCGGCTGGTCGCTGGTCGACTGGAAAGGCCAGGAAAACCCGCGTCAAGATCTCTTGGGCAGCCGTCTGCTCGCGCTGGCCAGTCACCCTTGCGGTGCACTGTGGGCCTGCGCCAAAACAGCCAGTGGCAGCCTGATCGGCGAGCTCAGCGCCGAGGGTGAGTTGCGTCATGGCTGGGCCGTGCCTGAGCAGGTCAGTGCGTTCAGTTGGGATGCCTCAGGACACGCGGTGTATGCCTTGGCATCGGACTCGGGCAATATTCTCCTGCTGCACACCGGTAGCGCCAGCGTGCGCAGACTTGCCTCGCTAGCCCGCGGTGGGGGCCGCCTTGGAGGGCTGGCTGTAGATGATGCCGGCGGGGTCTGGACAACCCAACTGGACGGCTGGAGCCTTGCTCATTTCGACGCCGATGGCAATCTGGATCGCATGGTCGGGCTGCCGGTGCCCACCCCCACCGACCTCTGCATTGGCGGAGCAGATGGTAAAACGCTCTACATCACCAGTGCACGGCATTCGCTGCAGCTGGAGGTGCTGGCCAGCGCACCCGATGCAGGTTGTTTGCTGCAGATGCAACTCTGAAGTTCACCAGGCTCCATGGCCAAGAGCGCCGCGCCTGAGTGACCGCCTGGTGCTCGACAGCACCGACCGCTCAAGACTGCTGTACGGCATAGGTCTGTCAGCCATGTGACGGTTCTTCAGCCCCGTTCAGGTTGCCCCGAATGGCACCCAACGGCTGGTTCGTTGATATTCATCTGGGTGCTGTCGAGGATCCGGCTGGCGATCTGGTCAGTGGGCTCTGTGCACTGTGCTGCCATGCGAATCAGCGGCATGGCAGACCGATCCACTGCCTTACGTCAAGTCAGTAGCCGGTCGCTCGCCTCAGCCTCGCTGGAACGGTTTGCGTCCAGGGCGAGAGGTCGTGAAGCGTGAGCGGGACCGAGCCTGATGCCGCTGCGGCCTCACGCAACAGCGCCCATCAGCACCAGGCAAGGCCCCGGCCCATGACGCAACCTCAGCGGTTCACAGCTTGCCAAGGCCCTTGGCGGTGCGGTCGACTGCCTTGCGGGTCTTTTCCACCAGCTCGTCGAGCTCGCTGTGGTTGGCCACCAGCGCTGGCGCCATGATCATCCGCCCCAGCGTGGAGCGGATGATCACCCCTTCCTCGAAGCCGTAGGTACGGCATTGCCAGGCGAGGTCGTTCTCATTGGCGTAGCGCTTGCGACTGGGCTTGTCTTCGGCGAACTGCAAGGCCGCCACCAGGCCGGCGCCTTGCACCTGGCCGATGAGCGGGTGGTTGGCGAACACTTCGCGCAGGATTCGTTGCAGGTATGGCCCGGTGTCGTCCTTCACCTGGCGCACGATCCCTTCGTCGCGCAGCGCCTTGAGGTTGGCGACGGCGACGGCCGCGGCCACCGGGTGACCGGAATAGGTCAGGCCATGGGCGAACACGCCGCCACGCTCGACCAGCGCCTCGGCGATGCGTTTGCTCAACACCAGGCCACCCATGGGCACGTAGCCTGAGGTCAGGCCCTTGGCGATCGAGAGCGTGTCAGGCTGGAAACCGAAGTATTCGTGGGCGAACCACTCACCGGTGCGGCCAAAGCCGCCAATGACCTCGTCCGCGCACAGCAGCACATCGTACTGGCGGCAGATGCGCTGGATTTCCGGCCAGTAGCTCTCCGGCGGGAAGATCATGCCGCCGGCCCCCTGGAAAGGCTCGGCGATGAAGCCGGCAACATGCTCGGCGCCTAGTTCGAGGATCTTCTCTTCCAGCTGCAAGGCGCAGCGACGACCGAACTCGGCCGGGCTCAGGTCGCCACCTGCGGCGTACCAGTAGGGCTCGTCGATATGCGCCACATCCGGAATCAGCCCGCCCATCTCGTGCATGAACTTCATGCCGCCCAGGGCCGTGGCGGCCAGGGTCGAGCCATGATAGCCATTCCAGCGGCCAATCATGATCTTCTTGCTCGGCTGGCCGACGACCTGCCAGTAACGGCGCACGGTGCGGATCAGCACCTCGTTGGCTTCGGAGCCGGAGTTGGTGTAGATGGCGTGGCTGTAGTGCCCAGGCAACAGGCTGAAGAGCAATTCGGAAAGCTCGATCACCGCGGGGTGGGTGGTGTGGAAGAACATGTTGTAGTAAGCCAGCTGGTCCATCTGCGTGGCGGCGGCGGTGGTCAGGTCCTTGCGCCCATAGCCGAGCTGGGTACACCACAGCCCGGACATGCCGTCCAGGTAACGCTTGCCTTCGCTATCCCACAGGTGCAGCCGCTCGCCGCCGACGATTACCCGCGGCCCTTCGGCGTTCAGCGCCTTCTGGTCGAGGAAGGCATGGATGTGGTGCGCGGCATCGGAGGCCTGATAGTCACGGGTCTGGCGTTGGGGTACGAAAGGCGCGTTCATGGCGGGTTTTCCTTGTTGGTAGAGACGCACGGCGAGCTTGGCGCAACGTCGCCAGGACGGAAATCACCCCTTGGGGGGATACGCGAAACCTGCCCGCCATGCCCGGTCAGGCTCCCCCCTAAGGGTGATATCGAAGGCCCATGGGATATGGGAGCATCCTCGAGGCCCGCTGGCCGACCTGCTGAAGATCGGCCCCCTATGGCGGGCGGTCCTACCCTTCATGAGCGAACAAGAAAGAGAACGACACCATGAACGCATGCCTCGCGGATCCACGGCCACCTTTGCGTAACGCTGCCACGGCGCTCGACAGCGTGGAGCTTGTCGACACCTTTTGACCAGGTCCGAGCCGCCGACGCTCGGTTCCAGCCACCCTCCTCTGCACCTCGCTCCAACGGTACCGACCCCCTCGGATACCGCGGCGTCCTGCACCCAACATTCAGGAGTTAGCGATGGACACGATAACGACAACCGCCACGCCCACGGCGCCTTCCTCGCCGCAGCAGCATTCTCCAGGCCGCTTGCGCAAATCCATGGGCATGACCGCGCTGGTACTGTTCGGCCTTGCCTACATGGTCCCGCTGGCCGTGTTTTCCGCCTACGGCCTGGTCGCGCAGACGACCCAGGGTCACTTGCCGACCGCCTACCTGCTTACCCTCGGGGCCATGTTGTTCACTGCCTACAGCTACGGGCGGATGGTTCAGGCACATCCCTACTCCGGCTCCGTGTATACCTATACGCGCAAGGCGTTCGGCGCCTGCGCCGGGTTCATGGCCGGCTGGACACTGCTGCTCGACTACATCTTCCTGCCGCTGCTCAGCTACCTGCTAATCGGCATCTACATGTCGGAATATTTTCCGAGCATTCACCCTTGGGTGTGGGTATTGGGTTCGATCAGCCTGGTGACCTTCCTCAACCTGATCGGTATCGAGTCGGTCATCCGGGTCAACTGGATCCTGGTCGTCGCCCAACTGGCATTCATCGTGGTGTTCGTCGCCCTGTCCTTCAGCAGTGTGGCCAGCCAGGCCCAGCCGGTGTCGCTGACCGCGCCGTTCTACCATGAGGGGTTCAGTGTCTCGGCAATCATGGCCGGTGCCGCGGTGCTGTGCCTGTCGTTCGTCGGCTTCGATGCGGTGTCGACCATGGCCGAGGAAACCTCGGACCCGACCCGCCGCATACCCAGGGCGATCATGGCGGTGTCCCTGAGCGGTGGGTTGCTGTTTCTCCTGGTGTCTTACTTCGCCCAGCTGGTGCATCCAGACTGGAGCAGCTTCGCCAATCCGGATTCGGCTGCGGTCGATGTCATGCGCAGCGCTGGCGGGCAACTGCTGGCCAATGCCTTCACGGCCACTTACGTCGCCGGCTGTTTCGCCTCGGCCATGGTCTCCCAGGCCAGCGTCTCGCGGGTGCTGTTCGCCATGGGCCGCGATGGGGCACTGCCACGGGTCCTGGGCCAACTGGTCACCAACAAGCGCGTGCCTGCCTGCGCGATCATGCTGGTGGCGCTGGTATCGCTGAGCGCTCTGGTGATCAGCCTGGAAACCGTCGCCAGCATGATCAGCTTCGGGGCGCTGTTCGCCTTCTCGATGGTCAACCTGGCCGTGACCAAGCACTATCTGGTCGACCGGAAACTGCGCGGCGCAGGCAACTGCCTACGCTATGGACTTGTGCCGGGGCTGGGCTTGCTCAGCACCTTGTGGTTGTGGACCAGCCTGTCGAGCATGTCCTTCACCATTGGCCTGTGCTGGATGGGCGTGGGCGCGATCTTCCTGCTGGGGCTCACCCGGGCATTGCGGGTGAAGCTGCCCGAGCTGCAGATGGCCGACTGACCGAGCGATGACAGGACGCCGACGGGTGTCGGTCAGCGTCTTGTGCGGCATGGTCCCGACCGTGCCGCACGCCAGGCGATGACACTCAGCGTGGCTTGCCCATGTAGCTCTCCAGCGGATCCCGGCCGAGCACGCCCTGGGCATTGGCCAGGGCGTCGATGAACAGGGCGAACAGCTCCGACTGGGTGCTGATGTCGAGTTTCGCGTAGACGTGCTTGCGATGGGACTTGATGGTTTCTTCCGAAACGCCCAGGCGCTCGGCCAGCGACCTGGTCGAGTGACCGCGCAGGATGAGCTGGGCGATGCGGCATTCGCGCTCGGTCAGCAAGGAGCAGCCAAACTTGTTCAGCGCGGCGTGGATCCGTTGCTCCCAGACGCGCTCGACCCGCCCGCCACGGTCCTGGTAACCGTCGAAATGCTTGCCCAAAACGGCCAGCACCCAGGGCCCGATGCAGGTGAACCGTGCCTTCATCGCTTCATCGAGTTCGTCGGTGAAAGCCAGCGAAACAGCCACGCTCAGGTCTTTTTCCAGCTGCAGGATGTAGTTGATCTCATCCTCGAAGTGCGAGTGCCGGTAGAACGCCAGGTAGTACTCGCTGAGCTTGAAATGATCGGGTGCCACTTCAGCCAATGCGTAGCATCCCGAGCCTGTGCCTTCGATACAGGCCTGGTAGAACGGATCGAGCAGATAGAAGCCCGACAGGTATCTTTGCACGTTACCTTCGGGCAACCAGGGGCCTGATCCGTCGCATTCGAACCATGCCGAAGGCAGGCCCTGATGCGGGTAGAGGTACACCGTGGTGGCCTTTACCGGGCCAACCTGGGCCAGGGCGTCGAACAATGCCCTGGCGAAGCCGGACGCGCCGAGGGCAGCGGTGACTTTCGCCATCGCCCCGAACCACTCGGTCGAAGACAGTCGAGTGCAATCCACCAATGTGTCCATCCGTCGTGATTGTCTGACACGAGGCCGACCGTGTCGTTTTTGCGCCAAGCGTGTCATGCGCAGCCAGGCCCGACCATCCCCCTCAAGGGGGGTGACATTCTTCCTTGAAAACCCCAGCGTGCGCCAGCCGGGAGCGCGAGTTGTTGGCTTTGCCAGGCAATCGAGCGCAACGGCGCAGGGCCGCAGGCAGCTCCGGCCGGACGATTCGTGGCGGCTCGCGCCAGCGATTTTGCCCACTGCCGTGCCGCGTCGACCCATGCAGCCCCCGAATTACGGGCTTGACAGCTTTTTCCTTGGCAGCAGCGACAAAAATCATAATTTCGCTGAACCCTGCCGCTGAACAGAATGTGATCCATGCCCCCCTGGCTGGCAGCGCGACCTGGCTGCTGCCAGCTCGATAGACATCCGAAGGGGTTGCACACACAGCCAAGCCATGGCCGACCTGATTCACACCTGCCTTTCGAAGGACTCAGAAATGCCAGTACAAAAAACACAAATAGACACGCTTGTAGTAGGCGCAGGCCAAGCAGGTATTGCCATGAGCGAACACCTGAGCAACCTGGGCGTCCCTCACCTGGTCCTGGAACGCAACCGCATCGCTGAAGCCTGGCGCACCGGTCGCTGGGATTCGCTGGTGGCCAACGGCCCGGCCTGGCATGACCGTTTCCCTGGCATGGAATTCGACGATCTGGCCCCTGACGCCTTCGCACCCAAGGAGCGTGTCGCCGCCTACTTCGAGGCTTATGCGCAAAAATTCAATGCCCCGATCCGTACGGGTGTGGAGGTCAAGGCGGTCACCCGTAATCTCGACCGTCCTGGCTTCACCGTGGAAACCTGCGAAGGCGTGATCGAAGCCAACCGGGTGGTCGTGGCCACCGGCCCCTTCCAGAAACCTGTCATTCCGCCCATCGCGCCAAAGGACGACGGCCTGTACCAGATCCACTCCGCTGCCTACTTCAACCCCGAGCAGCTTCCACAAGGGGCCGTGCTGGTGGTCGGTGCAGGATCGTCCGGGGTGCAGATCGCCGATGAACTGCAGCGCGCCGGGAAGAAAGTCTACCTGTCGGTCGGCGCCCACGACCGGCCGCCACGGGCTTACCGCAACCGCGATTTCTGCTGGTGGCTGGGTGTGCTAGGCGAATGGGACGCCGAGACCGTCAAGAAGGGACGCGAACACGTCACCATCGCCGTGAGCGGCGCCCGTGGCGGCAATACCGTCGATTTCCGTGGCCTGGCGCACCAAGGCATGACCTTGGTAGGCCTGACCAGGTCGTTCGACGACGGCAAGGTGACGTTCCAGAACGACCTGGCCGCCAACCTGGCAGCCGGTGACGAGAACTACCTGTCACTGCTCGATGCCGCGGACGCCTACATCGCGCGCAATGGCCTGGATCTTCCAGAAGAGCCAGAAGCCCGTGCCAAGTACCCCGACCCAGACTGCGTCACCCATCCCATCCTGGAGCTGGACCTCGCCGAAGCGGGCATCACCTCGATCATCTGGGCCACTGGCTACTCGGTGGACTACAGCTGGCTGAAGGTCAACGCCTTCGACGAGAACGGCAAGCCGAAGCATCAACGCGGTGTATCGAGCGAGCCCGGCGTCTACTTCCTCGGGCTGCCATGGCTGTCCCGTCGCGGCTCCAGCTTCATCTGGGGCGTATGGCACGACGCCAAGCACGTCGCAGGCCATATCGCGACCCAGCGCACCTACCAGGCCTACCGCGCGCCGGGCGAACGGCAGGCTGGCCAGTGAGCGCCCCGCGCGCCGAAAACCTCTAGATCCACGGCTGAAAATCCACTAACAGGTAGAAAACGATGGCGACTCATACCCGCATCCGGATGTTCAACACCAAGGCGACCTACCCGAACCAGTCGCTGGACAATGACCTCTGCCAGGCCGTGCGTGCCGGTAATACCGTCTACGTTCGCGGCCAGGTCGGCACTGACTTCGAGGGTCGCCTGGTTGGCCTGGGCGACCCGGCGGCGCAGACCGAGCAGGCGATGCAGAACGTGAAGCAGCTGCTCGAAGAGGCAGGCAGCGATCTGTCGCATATCGTCAAGACCACCACCTACATCATCGACCCACGCTACCGCGAGCCGGTCTACCAGGTGGTGGGCAAATGGCTCAAGGGCGTGTTTCCCATTTCCACCGGGCTGGTGGTCTCCGGCCTGGCCCAGCCCCAATGGCTGATGGAAATCGATGTGATCGCAGTGATCCCGGACGATTGGCAAGCGCAGTGATCAAGCCGAGGCCGAGCTCCTAATCGCGCGCCACGAGTGTTCGTCGTGCCATTCCCGTTGGCGGAGCCGGCCTGCATTGGTCGCATGGATGGATGCCAACCGCATCCTGGCAAGGTCCAGCCTGGACCAATCAATTTGAGGTGCAGAACATGACGTTTTCCATCATTGGCCGCTGCGGCGAAACGGGACAGCTCGGTATCGCCATCAGTTCGTCGAGCATCGCCGTCGGGGCGCGCTGCCCCTGGGTCCGCGCGGGCGTTGGCGCCGTCGCGACACAGAACGTTACGCTACCCGCGCTGGGGCCGCAGATTCTCGATCTGTTGGAGGGACACCAGGCGAGCCCCGCCGAAGCCCTCGACAAGGCGCTCAATGCCAATGGCTGGAGCGAGTATCGCCAGGTGACGGTAATCGACAGCGAAGGCAGGGTCGCCCTGTTCAGCGGCAAGCAGGCCCTGGGCATTCACGAGGCGGTTGCGGGCGAACAGTGCGCCGCCGCGGGCAACCTGCTCTCCAGCCCCGAGGTGATCCGGGCCATGGTGCGAGCCTTCGAGGACGCACCGGGCCAGCTCGCCGATCGCCTGCTCGCGGCCATGCACGCCGCCATGGCCGCCGGTGGCGAAGCAGGCCCGGTGCACTCGGCCGCGATACAGATCGTCGGCGACCTGGTCTGGCCGATCGTGGACCTTCGGGTGGACTGGGCCGAGCATGATCCGATCGGCGAGCTGACAGCCCTCTGGAGCGCCTACCAGCCGCAGATGCAGGATTACCTGACCCGCGCGCTCGATCCTACCGCGGCGCCGAGCTACGGGGTACCAGGCGATGAATGAAGCATCGAGTCGCGACCTGCTGGCACGGCTGATCGGTTTCGCCACCGTCAGCCGCGATTCCAATCTCGGCTTGATCCGGCACGTTCAGGACTACCTAGCAGGGCTGGGAGTTCGCAGCGAGCTCTTCTACAACGAGCAGGAGACCAAGGCCAATCTGTTCGCGACGATTGGCCCGGATGTGCCAGGCGGCGTGGTGCTCTCGGGCCATACCGACGTCGTGCCGGTAGACGGCCAGGCGTGGACGGTCGATCCGTTCCAGCTGACCGAGGTGGACGGAAAGCTGTTCGGACGTGGCGCGGCCGACATGAAAGGCTTCATCGCTTGCGTGCTTGCCGCCGTGCCCACCTTTCTTCGCGCCGATTTACGCTTGCCCGTGCACCTGGCTTTTTCCTATGACGAGGAAGTCGGCTGCCTGGGCGTGCGGTCCATGCTCGCCGAACTGGAGAAACGCCCGAACCAGCCCAAGCTGTGCCTGATTGGCGAACCTACCGAGCTCAAGCCCGTGCTCGGTCACAAGGGCAAGCTGGCCATGCGCTGCCAGGTCAAGGGCGCTGCCTGTCACTCGGCCTATGCGCCTTACGGGGTCAACGCCATCGAGTATGCGGCGAAGCTGATCGGGCGGCTCGGCGCAATGGGCGAGGAACTCGCCGAGCCCAGCCAGCACGACGACCGCTTCGATCCCCCCTTCTCGACCATCCAGACCGGTGTGATCAAGGGAGGGACAGCGCTTAACATTGTCCCGGCCGAATGCGAATTCGATTTCGAGGTGCGCGCCTTGCCAGGTTTCGACGCCCAGCAGATCGCCACGTCGCTGGAACGTTACGCCACGCAAGCGCTGCTGCCACGCATGCGCGCGGTCGATCCGGATACCGACATCAGGCTTCGACCATTGAGCGCCTATCCCGGGCTCGCCACCTCTCGTGACAGCGAGGCGGCACGGTTACTGGCGTCCATTTGCGAATCGGCGGAGTTTGGCACGGTAGCCTTC
Organism: Pseudomonas fulva; assembly: GCF_015680705.1. Taxonomy (GTDB): domain Bacteria; phylum Pseudomonadota; class Gammaproteobacteria; order Pseudomonadales; family Pseudomonadaceae; genus Aquipseudomonas; species Aquipseudomonas fulva_C. Next base: position 36,514 of record NZ_JADNYP010000001.1, read on the forward strand.
GGTACCGAGGGCGGCCTGTTCGACCAGGCCGGGATTGCGACGGTGGTCTGCGGGCCGGGTAGCATGGACCAAGGGCACAAGCCCGATGAATTCGTCACGCTCGAGCAATTGGACCGGTGTGATCGAATGTTGCGTCGACTGGCCGCTCATCTCAGCGCCTGACGCCTCTGGCCACAGGTCGCCTGGAGCAGCCCGTGGCCAGGGCCGAACCCGCGCCTCAGCGCTGCTGGCTCAGCTCGGTCAGGCGCTGCTTGCAGAAATCGATGAACAGTTGCGCGGGCTTGGTCAACTGGGTCTTGCGCAGCCGGGCGCTGGCCAATCCGGACATGGTCACAGGCTCGGCTACGTCCAGCATGACGACGGTCTTGCCGTCATAGGTGCTGGTCGAATGGGGCCGCGTCACCAGCAACGAGAAGCCGAACCCCTGCCCGACCATTCCCCTGACCATCTCGATCGAAGGCGAGCCGAAGACGATGTTCGGGATAAGCCCCAGCTCGTGGAAAAGGCTGACGAAGTAGGTGCGGCTGGGCAACACGTCCAGCAGGATCATCGGCTCCATGACCAGGTCCCGTAGCGACACCTGTGACTGCCTGGCGAAGCGGTGATTGGCCGGCAGCAGCACGTAGGGCTTCTGAGGCGGCATCAATGGCTCGGTTTCGATGGTGTTGTCCAGCTCGTGGTCGTAGAGAATCGCCAGGTCGAACGAGCCGGCGGTCAGCCCCTGCACCAGCTCCTGTTGATCGCCATCGCGAATCCGAATGTCGACGCCGGGATAGAGCTGGCTGAATTCGGCGATGAGTTGCGGCAGGTACAAAGGGGCTACCGTCTCGAAGCAGCCGATATCGATCTGACCGGTGACGATATCGTTGTCCGCCAGGGCATTCTGCTCGAATTCATGGGCCAGGCGCAGCAGCTCCTTGGCCTTGTGGTAGAAGCGCTTGCCGCTAGGCGTCAACGATACGCCCTGGGCGTGGTGGCGAATGAACAGCTGGACCCCGAAGCTTTCTTCCAGATTCTTCACTGCCGTCGAAATCGAGGGCTGTGCGATATAGAGCTGTCGGGACGCTTCGGCGACGCTGCCAGCCTCCACGGTGGTGACGAAATATCTTAGTTGTCTCAACGTATATGCAGCCACATCCACCTCGCAGGCTTGGCAGGCGCGTTCGAGCATGCCCGTGATGTCAGTCGATCAGGTCGAAAAGCCACCTTACCTCAACGAAGGCAGGCGAGTGGCCATCGGCTACAGAGCTTTTTCATATGACCGGAGCATATTTTTACTAATTTTCCTCATGCCGAGAGTGGCGCACCATCGCCCCGTCCAAATGACGAATGACCCTGCAAACGGTCGACATGGGAGTCCAGCGTGCTTGATCTCAGCTATTGGCAGCAGCGAGCTGCCAGCCAGCATTTCATCGACAAGGCCTTGATCGGGGGGCAACTGCTGCCTTCGCTATCGGGCGCCACCTTCGATGCGGTGAACCCGGCGACCAACCAGCGCTTGGCCAGCGTGGCGGCGTGCGGCGAGCACGAGGTGGACCTGGCGGTGCGCACTGCACGACGCGCCTTCGAAACCGGTCCCTGGGCGCGCATGGCACCTGCCGAACGCAAGAAGATCCTGCTCAAGCTGTCCGGGCTGCTCATGGCGCACCGTGAGGAGCTGGCCCTGCTCGACTCGTTGAACATGGGCAAGCCGGTCATGGACGCTTATGAGATCGACGTGCCGGGCGCATCGCAGGTGTTCGCCTGGTATGGCGAGGCGCTGGACAAGGTCTATGACCAGGTCGCGCCCACCGCGCCCAACGCATTGGCTACCATCACCCGCGAGGCGCTGGGGGTAGTGGCTGCGGTGGTGCCCTGGAACTTCCCCTTGGACATGGCTGCATGGAAGCTGGCGCCGGCCCTGGCGGCAGGCAACAGCGTCGTGCTCAAGCCTGCCGAACAGTCGCCGTTCTCGGCACTGCGTCTGGGCCAGCTGGCCCTTGAAGCCGGTCTTCCGGAAGGTGTCCTGAACGTCGTCCCCGGCCTTGGCGAAAGCGCCGGCAAAGCCTTGGGCCTGCACCCCGACGTGGACTGCCTGGTCTTCACCGGCTCGACCCAGGTCGGCAAGTACTTCATGCAGTATGCCGCGCAGTCCAACCTCAAGCAGGTGTGGCTGGAGTGCGGAGGCAAAAGTCCCAACCTGGTGTTCGACGATTGCCAGGACCTGGACCTGGCCGCTGAGAAGGCGGCATTCGGGATCTTCTTCAACCAGGGGGAGGTCTGCTCGGCCAACTCTCGCCTGTATGTCCAGCGCACCATCCATGACGAGTTCCTCGAGCGCCTGATCGACAAGGCCCGCGGCTGGATGCCTGGCGACCCCCTGGATCCTGCCAGCGCCGCCGGGGCGATCGTCGACGCCGAGCAGACGGGCCGAATCATCAAGGCCATCGAGCAGGCCCGCGCTGAAGGCGCACGGTTGCTGCTGGGCGGCGAGCGAGTGGTCATCAACGGCTCGTCCAATTTCGTTCAACCGACCATCTTCGCCGGGGTCGGTGCTGCCATGAACATCGCCAGGGACGAGGTGTTCGGCCCGGTTCTGGCCGTCTCGACGTTCGACACCGAGGAACAGGCGATCGCGCAAGCCAACGACAGTATCTATGGCTTGGCGGCATCGGTCTGGAGCGACGACCTCAACCGTGCCCACCGCGTGGCGCGCGCGCTCAAGGCCGGCACCGTCTCGGTCAACACCATGGATGCGCTGGAGGTGACCGTGCCGTTCGGCGGTGGCAAGCAGTCCGGGTTCGGACGTGACCTGTCCCTGCATTCGTTCGACAAGTACACCCAGCTCAAGACCACCTGGTTCCAGCTGCGCTAGACAGCAAGAACCGACCGCCTGCATGCACTGCGCGGTTGCTCGAACAACAAGAAGATCCCGCTGTGCTGCGGTCTGCGCAGCGGCTTGGGGCCAACTGGCCCAGGGTTCGGACGGAAAGTCGCCGAACGGCGACCAGGCAAGGCGAAACCAGGCGGGCAGGCGCGGCCCACCGCTTGCAAGTGGGCATCTCGATGCCTGGTTTCAACATGGCATGGTCGTGCAGGCACTTTTCGTGCAAAGCCCAACTGCCTCTAAAAAAAACACACAAAGACCAAAGATTGAGGGAGTTCCCATGCGTATCATCACCGCGTCGCTCAGCCTTGCGCTACTTTCCGGGGCCAGTCTCTGCGCCTTCGGCAATGAGCCTTCGCTGACCGTCATTTCCTTCGGCGGCGCCACCAAGGCCGCCCAGCAAACAGCGTATTTCCAACCGTTCGAGAAAACCGGAGCGGCCAGGATCGTCGCTGGCGAATACAACGGCGAACTGTCCAGGATCAAGGCCATGGTCGATGTCGGCCAGGTCTCCTGGGATGTGGTCGAGGTCGAAAGTCCGGAGCTGATCAGAGGCTGCGAAGAGGGCTTGTTCGAGCGCATGGATCCGGCCATTCTCGGCCAGCCGGCCAGCTATATGCCCGGCACCGTCAGCGAATGCGGCGTGGCCAGCTACGTGTGGTCGATGGTGCTGGCCTACAACCCGCAGAAACTCGGCAACGGCCCGACCTCCTGGGCGGACTTCTGGGACACCGAGCGCTTCCCAGGCAAGCGCGGCCTGCGCAAAGGGGCCAAGTACACCCTTGAAGTCGCCCTGCTCGCCGACGGTGTGCCGCGCGAGGATCTCTACCAGGTGCTGGCCAGCAAGGAAGGCGTGGATCGCGCCTTCCGCAAGCTCGACCAGATCAAGAAGCACATCCAGTGGTGGGAAGCCGGGGCCCAGCCACCGCAATGGCTGGTGGCTGGCGATGTGGTGATGTCGGCCGCCTACAATGGGCGTATCGCCGCGGCGCAGAAGGAAGGTTCCAAGCTCAGTATCGTCTGGCCGGGCAGCCTCTACGACCCGGACCACTGGGCGATCGTCCGGGGCACCAGGAACAAGGCACTTGCCGAGAAATTCATCCAGTTCGCCAGCCAGGCAGAGCCGCAGAAGACCTTCTCGGCACAAATTCCCTATGGGCCGGTGCGCCCGGATGCGCTCGCGCTGCTGCCAGGTGACGTCCAGGCGCAGCTGCCCACGGCTGCCGGCAACATTGCCCAGGCGCAGTTGGTGAACGCCGAGTTCTGGGTCGACCATGGCGAGGAGCTGGAGGAGCGCTTCAACGCCTGGGCGGCTCGCGGATAGCGCTCCGTTGCCATGCAACCTCGCCAGAGCCGGCCGGATGCGCTGCCGGCCGTTTGGCGAGGTTTTCGTGATCGAGCGGGCCCGCCGGGAGGCATCCCGCAGCCATGCGGCATCGACGGCTTGCCCGCCTTACATCAGTTTCCACGTGTAGCTGACGATCAACCGGTTCTCGTCCGCGTCCACCTGGCTACTGGAACCCATTTCGCTGACATTGGCGTAGTTCGAGCGAAGCAAGGCGTTCTTCCAGGTCACGTTCATGCCCTTGAGCGTTCCCTTGGGCACCGTATAGGAAAGCGCCAGGTCCCGTTCCCACTCCTTGCCGTCACCGCCCGGCTGGTCGATACCGTCGCCCTTGAGATAACTCAGCGCCGTGGTCAACCCTGGGATGCCAATGGCCGCGAAATCGTACTCATAGCGAGCGATCCAGGTGCGCTCGCCGGCGTGCTGGAACTTGCCGATCTGCAGGTTGGTGACCAGGGGTGCGGTGATGCCATCGCCCTGGTTGAGGAACGGGAAGTCGCTCCTGCCGTCCACGGCCTGGTAGCCGGCGCTGAACGCATGAGAAGCCAGCGAATAGGTGAACAGCGCGCTCCAGGTGTGGTTGTCGACTTCGCCAGCGTTGCGGTAGCCGGCGGCCCAGTAGCCCTGCGCACGCCCTTGCGCCGACGAGTTCTTGCCATCCGGGGAGCTGCGATAGTACTGCAGGTCCGACTTGAGCGTGCCTACCGCAAGTGCCTGGGTATGGGTCAAGCCGAGAAAGTGCTGCTGGTAGAAGTCGCTCAGGCTGGCGTAGTAGTAACGCAGCACAAGGTTCCTGCTGGCGCGGTAATCGGCGCCACCGTAATAGAATTCGGAGCTGCGCTGCCCCTTTCGGCCGTTGGCACCGGCGATGGACATGCCATCCCAGTCGGTGGAGTTGCGCGCGCGTACTCGATTGAGACGTCCACCAATGAAAGTGAAATCATCCAGCTCGTTGGAGGTGATCTGAGCGCCCTGGAAACTCTGGGGCAACAAGCGACCATCATTGGCCTTGAGCACGGGCAGTTTCGGCATCAGCGTGCCGACCTTGGCTTCGGTCCTGGAGATCTTCGCCTTGAGCGTGGGCCCCAGGCTGGCAAAGCTGCGCACCGCGTCGCCGTTGCTCTGGCTCGGGAATACGGTACCGCCGGTGCTGGACTTCGAGGCACCATTGGTACCGCCCCCCGAGTCCAGGCGGATGCCCAGCAGGCCCATGGCGTCGAGGCCAAAGCCTACCGTTCCGGGGGTGTAGCCAGAGACGTAGTTGAGAATGAAACCTTGCCCCCACTCCTCTTTCTTGTTCGGAGCGCGATCGCGGTTGTCGGTGTTGATATAGAAGTTGCGCGTGGTCAGGTTGAGCTGGCTGTCTTCGATGAAGCCCGCAGCGGCGGCCTGCCCGGCGATTGCCGAAGCGACAGCTGCCGCCAAGATATGACGATTCATTTACTTCCCGTTGGTTCTAGATGAGCATCCCAAGGCGCCTGGGTTGCGCAGGGCTCGGGGTTGGAGCAGAGCGCGCATTCTAGCGTAATTGGGGCGCTCGGCCTCGCCAGGCCGGCCATGCATGAACTTTTTTTCATGAAGGCCAAGGCCCGCGCTCACTGCAGCCGTGCCGCCGCCGCGCCCATCATCTCCTCGACCAGCCCGGCGAACCGCTGGGTCAGCAAGCTGCGCGGACGATCCGCCGGCAGCAGCAGATAAGTCGTGAAGCGCAACTGCGGCGCGAACGGTCGGGTCTCGATGCCCACGTGCCGGTACTCCGCGGCCACCAGCGGGTTGACGATGCTCACCCCAAGCCCAAGCCCGACCAGAGAACAGACATTGGCCGCGTGATGGGTTTCCAGGTTCATCCTGCGGTAAGCCTTGTCTTGCGGGAACGCTCTGTCGATGCGCTTGCGCGAGCCGTCGTTCTGGGACAGCGAGATGAACTCCTCGCCCTTGAGATCGCCCGGTTCGACCACCTCGAGCGTGCCCAGCCGATGCCCGGTGGGAAACACGCATACCCCGGGCACATCGCAAATGACCTTGGCGTCGACCCCCGGCATCGCTTCCCCGACATAGGACGCCAGCCCCAGGTCGCAGAACCGCGAGGCAGCCCAGTGCGCGACGGTGGGCGAGTCATTGGTATGAATGGAGATGGCCACATCCGGGTTCTGCTGGCGGAAGCGCTGGATCACCCGCGGCAGCACGGTGAGCGTCAACGACGGCACCGCCCCGATCCGCAAGCGCCCGGTCCCGACGCGACGGATGCTCTGCGCCGAAGACTCCAGGCTCTCGAGGCCGATGAAGGCACGTTCGACATCGGTGAACAGCGCCGTGCCTTCGTCGGTCGGCAGCAGTCGGCCGCCGACCCGCTGGAACAGCCGGAAACCGCTGTTGCGCTCGAGTTGGGCGATCAGCCTGCTGATGTTCGGCTGCGAGGTATGCAGCGCTTCGGCGGCCGCGGTCATCGAGCCGCTGAGCATGACGGCGCGAAAGGCCTCGACCTGCTTGAAGTTCATGGTGCGCTCCTGGCGGCCATATCATTTACGCATGGGCCGCTGCCGATCTTTGATTTGTTTGCATGAGCAGAAGGCCTTATAACAGATCTACATCGACGTGACCGCACAGACGGGCGCGATGAATCGAGCACGGGGCAGTTACAAAGACAACAAGGCTGCTGCTCACCCCTACTCTCTCTGCCCTTGTATTCATGGTGTCGCCGCGCATGCGCGCAGGCCGACGCTGCAATGTAAACCAGGAGGCATCATGTCGTTTTCCTTGAAAATCCTTGGTGGCGCGCTGGCGCTCTCGTGTATTGCGATGGCCGCATCGATGCAGGCGCGCGCCGCGCAGCTGCCACCGGTACCGGACGAGATCAAGCAAGCGGACCACTTGCGCGCTGGCGTGCGCTGCGATCAACCGCCCTATGGCTTCCAGGACGGCAGTGGCGAATTCGCCGGGGTGGAAGTGGAAATGGCCAAGCAGATCGCCCTCTGGGCGCTTGGATCGAAGGACAAGGTGTCGTTCACCTGTGTCACCGCAGAGAACCGCGTCCCGCAGCTGCTCGGGCGCAAGGTCGACTTCCTCATCGCGACACTGGGCGTTACCCCCGAGCGCCAGCGGGTGATCGACTTCAGCGTGCCGTATCGCTGGGGCGCCAGCGACGTGGTGGTGAAAAAGGACAGCGGCATCCAGAAGATCGCCGACCTCAAGGGCAAGACCCTGGCGACCCTCAAGGGATCGGTGCAGGCCAAGTGGTTCGAAGACCACCTGCCAGAGGTCAGGACCTTGCGCATGAACAGCGCAGCCGATGCCTTGCAGACGTTCCGCCAAGGCCGCGCCGATGCCTACACACACGATGCGGCGACCCTGGTGGTGGTGGCCGACAACGACAAGAACGCTCGACTGCTGAACGAGCCGTTCCAGATCTCCGATGCCGCCATCGGCCTGCGCAAGAACGATGCCGCCTGGCGCGACTACCTCAGTGCCGCGGTCACCCGGATGCGCGAGGAACGCCTGTTCCGCGGCTGGGTGCAGCAGTTCGTGCCAGAGAACATCCAGGGCTACTACATCAGCGTGTTCGAGCAGGCCAAGCCTGCCGAAGCGCTCTGAACGGGCGCCACCCATGGACTTCGATATCCATTACCTGGCGGCCCAGTGGCCCGCACTGCTCGATGGCGTGCTGATGACATTGCAGGTGACCTTGCTGGCGATCCTGTGCTCGTTGCTCATCGGCATCCTCGGAGGCGCGGTGCGGGTATTCAAGGTGCCGGTGCTGAGCCAACTGGTGGTGCTGTACGTGGAACTGATCCGCAACAGCCCGATCCTCGTGCAGCTGTTCTTCATCTTCTATGGCCTGCCGGCCGTCGGCATGGAGCTGTCGTTGTTCTGGTCAGGGGTGCTGTGCCTGTCATTGTGGGCCGGCGCCTACCAGATCGAGAACATGCGTGGCGGCCTGGCCACGGTCGAGCACGGCATGCGCGAGGCCAGCGATGCACTGAGCCTCAAAACTCATCACTATTTCTACCTGGTGGCATTGCCGATCGCTTTTCGCACCAGCCTGCCTGCCGTGCTCAATACCTCCATCTCGCTGTTGAAGAACTCCTCCTACCTGCAGGCGATCGGGCTTGCCGAGCTCACCTTCGTCGCGGTGGATCGCATCGCCACCGATTTCCGAGCCATCGAGATGTTCACCGCGATCTGCGTAATGTACCTGCTGCTGGTCGGCGTGCTGGCGTTGCTGACCAGTCGCCTTTCCGCCCACCTGCAACGCCCTTTCCGGCAGTGAGGCGCGCATGAACTTTCTGATCGAAAACTGGCCCTTCGTGCTCAAGGGCCTGGGCATGACCTTGCGCCTGGCGCTGGTAGTGCTGCTGTTCACCACGCTCATCTCGACGGTGCTGGGCGTGCTCGCCACGGTCAAGAACAAGTGGCTGTGGTGGACGATCCACGGCTATGTCGAGCTGTTTCGCTCGATCCCGCTGATCGTCAACGTGTTCTTCATCTTCTTCGGCGCGCCGATGTTCGGGCTCGACCTGAGCCCCTTCGCGGCAGTCACCACCGGCTTGACCTTGTGGGGCAGCGCCAACGGCATCGAAATCGTGCGTGGCGGCCTGGAGTCGGTCTCCCGACACCAGTGGAAGAGCGCCTGGGCACTGGGACTGCGCCCTTGGCAGATCTACCTGCACGTCATCGCGCCACAGTCGATGCGGGCGATCCTGCCCGCCTACACCGGCCTGCTGACCATGCTGGTGCAGGCTACCTCGCTGGGCGCGCTGGTAGGCGTGAGCGAGTTTCTCAAGGTCGGCCAGATCATCATCGAACGCGAGACGGTGATGACCGGGGTCAGCCCAGCGTTCAGCGTCTATGGCCTGGTGCTGCTGGTTTATTTCGTCATCTGTTCACTGCTGAGCGGCTTGAGCCGTTATCTCGAACGTCGGCTGGCGCGCCCAGTGACGCGAGCCACTATTGATGAGGGGGCAACATGCAAGAATCCAAAGTCAGCCGGCGCCTGAAGGAACCCACCGCGCCCGAGGTCAACGAGTTCATCTACCGGCCGCGCCTGCAAGGCTTCGCCGAAGGCTTCGAGCTGCTGGGCGACATCAACAAGGCGCACATCGTGATGCTGGCCGAAAACCGGCTGATCCGGCCGGAACACGCCGCTGCGCTGGCCAAGGGCGTGCTGGACATGGAGGCGGCCGGTGCCGGGGCGGTCATCCTCGATCCGTCCCGTGAAGACGCCTACTTCAACTACGAGGCGCACCTGATTGAGCAGATCGGTGCCGATGTCGGGGGGCGCCTGCACACCGGACGCAGCCGCAACGACCTGCTGGCGACCCTCGACCGGCTGCGCTGTCGCGAGGTACTCATGGACCTGATCGACGAGCTGGTCCAGGTTCGCCAGACGGCCATCAGCCAGGCTGGGCTGTACGCGGAGGTGGTGATGCCCGGCTATACCCACCTGCAGCCTGCCCAGCCGATCACCTACGGTTACTACCTGTCGGCGGTCGAGCAAGCACTGGCGCGGGACTGCGCACGCCTGGCGCAGACGCTCGAATCGATGAACCACAGCCCCCTCGGCGCGGCTGCCTTCGCCGGTACGCCGTTCGCCATCGATCGGCAGCGCACCGCGCAGCTGCTCGGCTTCGACGGGTACCTGGACAACGCCCTCGATGCGGTGGGCTCGCGTGACTTCATCCTCGAGAGCCTGTCGCACCTGAGCCTGCTGTCGGTGTTCTGGAGCCGGGTCGCCCAGGACTACTTCGTCTGGAGCACCCATGAGTTCAGCCTGATCGACTTCCCCGACAGCGTGGCCGCCACCTCGAGCATCATGCCGCAGAAGAAGAACCCCACCGTGCTGGAATACCTCAAGGGCCGCAGCGGGCACATCCTCGGTCTGCTGATGGGCGCCAGCGCCTCGATCAAGGGGACCCACTTCTCCCACACCGGCGATGCCAACCGCGAAGGCACCCGGGGCTTCTGGGAGGCGGCCGAGGAAAGCCTGCGCTGCCTGAAGTTGCTCAACCTGGTGCTGCGTACCGCCGTGCCCAACGCCACCTTGGCGGTGCGCCGCGCAGGCGAGGACTTCTCCACCGCGACCGGGCTGGCGGACCTGATCGTGCGCGAAGCGGACCTGTCGTTCCGCGAAGCACATCATGTGGTTGGAGGCGTCGTGCGCATGGCCATGGACAACGGCTTGCTGGCGCACCAGATCGACAGCGCGATGGTCGATGCCTGCGCCATCGAGCAGCTGGGCCATGCGCTGAACCTGCCGCCGCAGAAGGTCCGCGACTGTCTCGATCCGACCGCCAACGTCCAGGGGCGCGCTTCTGCCGGCGGCCCGGCACTGTCGTCCTTGAAGCCGAGCCTCGCGCGCGCCGACAAGCGCATTGGCGAGGATCGCCAAGCCAACCAGGTCCGTCGCGAACGCCTGGCCGAGGCGAGCCGGACACTGCAGCAATTGACCCGCGCGCAGGCCGACGCATGAGCAGCATGCTGCAGGTCCGTGACCTGCACAAACGGTTCGGCGAGCACCAGGTGGTCAGGGGGGTAGACCTGGACGTGCGCGAAGGCGAAGTGGTGGTGATCATCGGCCCGAGTGGTTCCGGCAAGTCCACCTTCATTCGCTGCCTCAACAGCCTGGAGCCACCGAGCGCGGGCAGCGTGGTGCTCGGCGCCGGAGCGTCGGTCAAGGCCAGCGACCGCCGGGCCTTGGCCCGGCTGCGCGAAGAGGTCGGCATGGTGTTCCAGGATTACACCCTGTTTCCGCACCTGAGCGTGATCGCCAACATGACGCTGGCACCGGTCAAGCTCAAGCGCGCCTCCAGGGAAGAGGCCCAGCGTAGCGCACTGGCCCTGCTCGACCGGGTCGGCCTGCGACACAAGGCCGACAGCTATCCCTCGGAACTGTCCGGCGGCCAGCAGCAACGGGTGGCGATCGTCAGGGCACTGGCGATGAAGCCCAAGCTGCTGCTGTTCGACGAGCCGACGTCGGCGCTAGATCCGGAGACCGTGGGCGATGTGCTGAACGTGATGAAGGGCCTGGCGGCCGAAGGCATGACCATGATAATCGTCACTCACGAGATGGGCTTTGCCCGTGAGGTGGCCGACCGGGTGGCGTTCTTCGACTGCGGCAGGATCATCGAGATGGGCCCGCCCGCGCAGATCTTCGGCGCCCCGCGAGAGGCGCGCACGCGCCAGTTCCTGCAAAGCGTCCTGTGCTAGGGGCCAGGTTGCCGACCTATGATCCGGAGATTCCAACCATGAGCGACAACCCGATCATCCGCATGGAAGGCGTGCACAAATGGTACACCGACTTCCATGTTCTCAAGGGCATCGACCTGAAGGTGAACCGGGGCGAACGCATCGTCCTGTGCGGTCCTTCGGGCTCGGGCAAATCCACCACCATTCGCTGTCTCAACTGCCTGGAAGGCTACCAGCAGGGCAAGATCACCATCGACGGCACGCCAATGACCCCAGCGCGGCAAACCGTCGAAGCCATCCGTCGCAACGTGGGCATGGTGTTCCAGCACTTCAACCTCTTCCCGCACCTGACCATCCTGCAGAATTGCATGCTGGCGCCCACCTGGGTGGGCAAGGTCTCGAAGAAGCAGGCGGCCGAGACGGCCATGCACTATCTGGAGCGCGTGCGCATTCCCGAGCAGGCGCACAAGTATCCGGGCCAATTGTCGGGAGGCCAGCAACAGCGCGTGGCGATTGCACGGGCGCTCTGCATGAAGCCGAAGATCATGCTGTTCGACGAGCCGACCTCGGCGCTCGACCCGGAGATGGTCAAGGAGGTCCTCGACACCATGGTCGGCCTGGCCGAAGACGGCATGACCATGGTGTGCGTCACGCATGAGATGGGCTTTGCGCGTACCGTGGCCAACCGGGTGATCTTCATGGACCGGGGCGAGATCGTCGAACAGGCGCCGCCGGAGCGTTTCTTCGGCGCCCCGCAGAACGAACGGACCCGCCTGTTCCTCAGCCAGGTGCTGCACTGACGCTGCGCCTGTCCGCCGGCAGCCCACGGCGTGGCGACCTCAGGCCAAGCGCTCGACCCGCGACAGGCTGCGGCGCATGAGCACCTTGCCGCGACGTACCGAGACCAGGGCATGCCCCTGGCTGCGGAGCATCTCGTAGTCGTCCGGCGCGGACAGCAGCAACAGGTTCGCCGGGCGCCCGACTTCGAGGCCGTAGCGCTCGCCCAGGCCGAGGGTCCGGGCGCCGTTGTCGGTGACCAGGTCCAGGCAGCGTTGCAGGTCCTGGTAGCCGAGCATGTGGCAGATGTGCAGGCCGGCCTCGAGCACCCGCAGGATGTTGCCGTTGCCCAGCGGATACCACGGGTCGACGATCGAGTCCTGGCCGAAGCACACGTTCAGGCCGGCGCGGTCGAGTTCGGCCACGCGGGTCAGCCCGCGACGCTTGGGATGGCTGTCGAAGCGCCCCTGCAAATGAATGCTCTCGGTGGGGCACGAGACGAAGTTGATGCCGGACAGCTTCAGCAAGCGGAACAGCTTGGAGCAGTAGGCGTTGTCATAGGAGCCCATGGCCACGGTATGGCTTGCCGTGACCCGAGCGCCCATGCCGCGCACCCTTGCCTGCTCTGCCAGTACCTCGAGAAAGCGCGACTGCGGGTCGTCGGTTTCATCGCAGTGCACATCCACCAGACAGCCGCTGCGCTCGGCCAAGTCCATCAGGAACGTGACCGACGACACGCCTTGCTCGCGAGTATTCTCGAAATGCGGGATACCGCCAACCACATCGGCGCCCATGGCCACCGCTTCGCGCATCAGCGCCCGGCCGTTGGCGTACGACTCGATCCCCTCCTGGGGGAAGGCGACGACCTGCAGGTCGACCAGCGCGCGTACCTCCTCGCGCAGCTCGAGCATGGCCCGTAGCGCGGTGAGCTTGGGGTCGGTCACATCGACATGGGTGCGCACGTGCTGGATCCCGTGGTCGACCAGCATGCCAATGGTCTTGCTGGCGCGCACCTTGATGTCGTCGTGGCTGGTGATCGCCTTGCGCTCGGCCCAGCGCTCGATGCCTTCGAACAAGGTCCCGCTCATGTTCCATTTCGGCTCGCCGGCGGTGAGGGTGGCATCGAGGTGGATGTGCGGTTCGACGAACGGCGGCACCACCAGGTTCTGCAAGGCATCCAGGTCATCTGGACGGCTCGCTGCGACCACGTCGAGCTGAGGCGTGATGGCGGCGATGCGCTCGCCGCCGAGTTCGATGCGAAACAGTCCGGGCTTGCCTCGCAGGCGCGCGTTGAGGATGTTCATGACGTTACTCCTTGGACGTGGTTCATGGGCCATGCCAGCTTGCCGCTCAGCGCTATCCTACACGCCTGGCATCCCGACGCACCGCCTGGGGCGGCACCCCGAACCCGCGCAGGAAAACTTCCCGCATGTGCCGGCGGTCCCTGAACCCTGTTTCCCGGGCCACCGTATCGAGGCTGTGACGGCTCTGTTCGATCATCAAGCGTGCGGCTTCCAGACGCAAACCTTCCACGGCCTTGGCCGGGGACTGGCCCGTCTCGGCGGTGAACACGCGGGAGAACTGCCGGGGGCTCAAGTGCGCCACCTGGGCCAGCTCCTCGACACTGAGCGGGCGATCGAGGTGCTTGCGCGCATAGTCCAGGACGCTCTGGATACGATCGGACCTGGGCGCCATCGCAAGCAGCTCCGAATGCTGCGACTGTCCTCCGGAACGGCGTTGGTGCATGACCAGCCTATGGGCAACGGACCGAGCAAGTTCGGGGCCCAAATCCTTCTCCACCATGCCCAATGCCATGTCGATGCCTGCGGTCATGCCAGCGGATGTCCACACAGGGCCATCGACGATGAAGATGTGGTCTTGCTCGACTTCTATATCCGGATACCGGGACCGTAGCGCGTTGGCGTAAGCCCAATGCGTAGTGGCCCGTCGCGCGGCCAGCACACCGGCGGCTGCCAGGATGAAAGCCCCGGTACAGACCCCGGCCAGCCGCCGAGCAGTGCCGGCGAAACCGCGGACACTCTCGAGCACCTGCGCCGAGGGCGGCGTCAGCGGGGTCAGCGTGCCGGCGATCATCCAGCTGTCGGCCAGGCCCGAGCTGCCCAATGGCAGCGTCTCGATGGACATGCCGAGCGACGAGCGTACCGTGCCGCCATGTTCCGAAAAGTTCTGGATGCGGTAGACCGGTTCACCTGCGACCAGGTTTGCGAACTCGAATACCGCCTGCGTGGCCAGGGACATGACCTGAAAGCCTTCGGTAACCAGATAGCCCACCCTATGCATCGTCTTGCTCCCTTTCTCGTATGTCCTGAAAACGTATCATATACGTCATTTAAGTCATGCAGATATTTTCGCATCATGGCGCCACACCCATCGACGGAGCATGACCATGACCCAGCCATACAAAGGCACGGCGCTCATCACCGGCGCTTCCACCGGGATCGGTTCGATCTATGCCGATCGCCTGGCTCGACGCGGCTACGACCTGGTACTGGTGGCGCGAAATCGCGATCGCCTCAATGCCTTGGCCAGCCGCCTCACTACCGAGACCAGGCGCAACATCGAAGTCCTCCAGGCGGACCTGGTCGCACCGCACGAGCTGGCCGAGGTAGAGCGCAAGCTGCGCGAGGACGCCAGCATCACCTTGCTGGTCAATAATGCCGGGATCGGTACCCATGCCGGGCTCATGGAAAGCGATATCGAGCGCATGACCGAGATGATCAGCCTGAACGTCACGGCGCTCACCCGCCTTGCCTATGCTGCTGTTCCGGGCTTCGTGACTCGCAAGCACGGCGCACTGATCAATGTCTCATCCATCGTCAGCCTGGCACCGGAACTGCTCAATGGCGTCTACGGCGGCAGCAAAGCCTACGTGACGGCCTTCACCCGGTCCCTGCACAAGGAACTGTCGAACCAGGGTATCCAGGTCCAGGCGGTATTGCCTGGAGCCACTGCCACCGATTTCTGGCAAATCGGCGGGTTACCTCTGGAGCACCTGGACCCGGGCATCGTGATGTCGCCGGCCGACCTGGTCGACGGGGCCTTGCAGGATTTCGATGACGGGGTGTTGATTTCCATTCCGTCGATGCACGACCTGACGCATTTCCAGCACTACGAAGCCAGCCGGCAGGCCTTGTTCGAGCAACTTTCCAGCAACCGCCTGGCGCCGCGCTACAACGCCGCCTGATCATTTGAAAAGGACATAAGCCATGAAGCTCAGCGCCAACACCATCTTCATCACCGGCGGCACTTCCGGCATAGGCCGGGCATTGGCCGAAGCCTTCCATCGACGGGGCAATCAGGTCATCATCGCCGGCCGGCGCCAAGCGTTGCTGGACGAGATCGCCAAGCTCAATCCAGGTATCGACACCATAGGACTGGATATCGACGACCCTCGGCAAATCAAGGCAGTGGCACAACAAGTCATCGCCCGGCATCCATCGCTGAACGTGATCATCAACAATGCCGGCATCATGCCGTTCGACGATCCTGGCTCGGGTGAGCATGACGACGAGCAGGCGGTCAGGCTATTGCAGACCAACCTGCTCGGGCCGGTTCGCGTCAGTGCCGCGTTCGTGGAGCATCTCAAGGCGCAACCTGATGCCTACATCATCAACAACAGCTCCATACTGGCTTACCTGCCTCTGGCTGCCACGGCCTTGTATTCGGCGAGCAAGGCCGCCATTCACTCCTACACGCTGTCGCAGCGCTTCAGTTTGCGTAACACCAGTGTCAAGGTCCTTGAGATCGCGCCGCCCTGGGTCGACACGGACCTGATTCACAAAAGTGGCGACAAGCGCGCCATGCCCCTCGACGAGTTCATCGAGCAAACCCTGGCCAAGCTTGAAACCGCAACGACCGAAGTGCTCGTGGACCGCGTCATTGCGCTGCGCGCCAACCAGGGTGCGCACGAGCACGAGCTGATCAACCAGTTCAACCAGTCGCTGGTTGAAAACCCGATTCCGGTCGCCTGAGCCGACTGTCCAGACCCGCCATCTTCGAGGAAACCACGAATGACTCGTATCAACCCCCTGACCATCGACCAGGTACCAGCCGCAGCGCGTACGGTGCTGCAGGGAGTGGAAAAAAGCCTGGGATTCGTCCCCAACGTGTTCGCCACCCTTGCCCACTCGCCCGCCGCGCTGGGTGGCTACCTGGCTCTATCGCAAGCATTGGGCAGGAACAGCCTGACCCCTGCCGAACGGGAAGTGGTCGCGCTCGCGACCTCCGAGGTCAATGGATGTGAGTATTGCATCGCCGCGCACAGCTATTTCGGGCACAAGGTCGGGCTCGGGGCAGACCAGGTGAACGCCGCCCGGGCAGGCACGCTCGATGCGCTAGCCGCCCTGGCTCGAGCGGTTACGCTCAGCCGCGGCCAGCTTCTCGATACGCAGCTCTCGGCGGCGCGCGTGGCTGGCCTGGACGAGGCGAAGATCGTCGACGTGATCGCCCAGGTTGCGCTTCTGACCTTGACCAACTACCTGAACAATGTAGCCAGTACAGAAGTGGACTTTCCGCCTAGGCGCAGTTGAAGCACGCCGTGCATGTCGATCCCGACGATCATCCTGCGGTACCTGCTGTCAGGTACCCTCGAGCGCCGTGCCCCAGGCGCGGCGCAGTCAAGCCGTCGACGCATGCCGCCATGCCCGTTGCAAGCCTCCACGTCCTCGATCGACCCATGCCGGATACCCCATGCCGCATTAAGCTGCCGTTAAGCATCGCGCCCTAGACTTGCTCACCAGGCTGGCGCTCGACGCCGGCCCACGCCCGGTCGATAGAGGAGTGATGCGATATGGAAGCTGCGATGGCGATGAAATGGAAATGCCTGGCACGGACGATCAGCTATGTGGGCTGGTCGTTGTTCTGGTTGCTGATATGGGATGTCGCCGTCACCCTCGATGCCATGCTGAGTGCAGGCTATGGCTTCGAGCTGCCATTGATGCCACTGACCCTGCTCTGCTCGGCGCTGGTGGTGCTGATCAGCTTCAGGAACTCCAGCGCCTATGCCCGCTGGTGGGAAGCGCGCACGCTGTGGGGGTCGATGGTCAACAGCTCGCGCAGTTTCGGCCGCCAGGTGCTGACCTTGATCGACGACCAGCCGGGCATCCACCCGGTCAAGGCACAGCTTATCCAGCGCCACGTGGCTTACCTGCAGGCCCTGCGCATGCACCTCAGGGGCCAGAAGGACATCACGGCGCTGGCCACCGTGCTTTCCGAACAGCAACTGCGCCAACTGGCCGGAGCCAGCAACCTGCCCAACGATATTCTCAGCGGTTCTGCCGAGCTGATCGCGCACCAGTTCAAGCAAGGACGGCTGGACAGCATCAGGCTGGCGCGCCTTGAATCCACGCTGGTCGACATTTCCAACTGGCAGGGCGGCATGGAACGTATCGCCAACACTCCGCTGCCTTATCCGTACGTGTACTTCCCAAGGCTGTTCAGCACGCTGTTCTGCGTGATCATGCCGCTGAGCCTGGTACCATCGCTGGGCTGGTTCACGCCGGTGGTGTCGACGGTGGTCGGCTGCATGCTGCTGGCCATGGAGCGCATCGGCACCGACCTGCAGACGCCGTTCGGCAGCAGCCAGCACAGCATTCGCACCGATGAACTGTGCCGCAACATCGAAAACAACCTGCGCTCGATGTTCCGCTCGCCAGAGCGTGGCGCGCTTTACCTGTGCAGTGACTTGCAGGGTCCGATCGCGCCGCCTGGCCACTGAGCACCTTCATGCCCCGAGCGCCAGTGCTGGCCTTCAAATGGATTGGTGCCTGCCAGCTCGGCGCCAAGCGCATCCTGCGCGGCCTGCTCGATGAAGTCGAAGACCTCCTCGCCATGTTTGGCGGCACGGCCAGTATCCGAGCGATTCGCTGGATCCGTGTGACCGGCAGCTTTTTTACTTTCCAGGGCGCCTACATCAGCGCCCGCCTGACACGTCGATGAACGAGCCCGTCGTATAGGACGCCTCATCCGACAGCAGCCACAGCACCGCCCTGGCCACCTCCAGCGGCTCGCCGCCCCTGCCCATGGGCACGCTCTGCTGCAAGCGCGCCACCCTGCCCGGCTCACCCCCGCTGGCATGCATTTCGGTATGGATCAGCCCGGGCCTGACCCCATTGACGCGAATGCCTTCCCCGGCGACTTCCTTCGACAGGCCGATGGTCAGCGCATCCAGGGCAGCCTTGGAGGCGGCATAATCGACATATTCATTGGCGGCCCCGAGCACCGCGGCGCGTGAAGAGACGTTGACGATCGCGCCGCCGCTGCCGCCGTTGCGCGTCGACATGCGTCGCACCGCCTCTCTGGCACAGAGGAAGCTGCCGGCGACATTGGTCGTCATGATCCGCTGGATGCGTTCGGCACTCATCTGCTCCACGCGCATCTGCTGCGACAGCACACCGGCATTGTTGACCAGGCCGTCCAGGCGGCCGAAGCGCGCGTCCAGTGCCAGGAACAACGCCTCGACCTGGCGCGCGTCGCCGATGTCGGCCTTGAACGCGAAGGCGCTCCCACCCTGCTCGGCGATGGCGGCCACGACCGCCTCGGCGGCAGCCTCGTCGGCACGGTAGTTGACGCAAACCTGGTAACCCAGCGTGGCGGCCTGGATGGCGCAGGCGGCGCCTATGCCCCGCCCCGCGCCGGTGATCAGCAACGTCTTGGTCATGATCGAGCTCCAGTGATGGCAAAGCCCGAGTATAGCGGCCGAGCTCCTGGCGCATCGCGACACGATGTCCGCTAGGTATCACCGAGCAGTCGTCGCCTGCCGGCACCGCGCTGCGGGAGCAGCAGCACGAGCACGAACAGCATGGCGAATACCACCACGATGGTCGGCGCCGGAGCGCTGTCGAGGAAGAACGACAGGTAGACGCCAAGGAACGCGCAGCCGATGGCGATGACCAGCGAGACCCACAGCATGTGCCGGAGCTGGCGCGCCAGCAAGGCGGCGATCGCACCGGGCGCGATCAGCAGCGCGATGGCCAGGATAACCCCCGAAGCCTTCAGCGCGCCGACCACCGCCAGCGAGATCAGGCACAGCAGTCCGTAGTGCAGCCAGCCGCTGCGCAAGCCGACCGCATGGGCCTGGATCGCGTCGAAGGTGTGCAGCATCAGGTCCTTCCACTTGCTGGCGACCACGCTTGCCGTGAGCAGCGCGATGCCGGCGCACATCCACAGGTCCTGGTCGCTGGCGCCGAGGATGTCGCCGAACAGGATATGGTCCAGGTGCACGCTCGATTCGATCTTCAGGTACAGCACCAGCCCCAGGCCGAACATCCCGGCATAGACGATCCCCATCACCGTATCCTGCTTGATGCGGCTGTTGTCCTTGAGAAAGCCGGTGGCGAGGGCGCAGAGCATGCCGGCGACGAACGCACCGATGGCATAGGGGATCTGCGCGATATAGGCGAGCACCACGCCGGGAAACACCGCATGGGCGATGGCGTCGCCGAGCAAGGCCCAGCCCTTGAGGACCAGGAAGCACGACAGCAGCGCCATGGGAATGGCGATCAGTACGGAGATGGCCATGGCGTTGAGCATGAAGTCGAAGCCGAACGGCTCCAGCAGCACCTGCGCCCAGCTCATGAGCGTGCCTCCAGGGTCCGCCGCCGGCGACGCCTGGCGGCGATCAGCCCGTGCCTGGGAGCGACGATGAACACGACCAGGAAGATCAGCGTCTGCAGCACGACGATCACCCCGCCGGTGGCCCCGTCCAGGTAATAGCTGAGATAGGTGCCGAGCAGGCTGGTGAGCGAGCCGATGCCGACGGCGATCGCCAACAGGCGGGGAAAACGATCGCTCAGCAGGTAGGCCGTGGCACCGGGGGTAATCACCATGCAGATGACCAGGAAGGCGCCGACCGTCTGGAGCGCGGCGACGGTGGAGGCCGAGAGCAAGGCGAAGAACAGCACTTTCAGCCGGGCGGGACGGATGCCGACGGCACGCGCCTGGTGCTCGTCGAAGAAGGTCAGCAGCAGGTCGCGCCACTTGGCCATCAGCACCAGCAGCGTGGCCAGGCCGATGATCGCCAGCTGCAGCGTATCCTCGGGGGTGATCGCCAGGATGTTGCCCAGCACGATGGTCTGGATGTTCACCGAGGTCGGCGACAGGGAGACCATGAACAGGCCGAGCCCGAAGAACGAGGTGAAGACCATGCCGATGACCACGTCCTCCTTGAGCCGGGTGCGTCGGTGCAACAGCAGCAATGCGCCGCTGGCCAGGGCGCCGGCAAAGAAGGCGCCGAGCGAGAACGGCAGGCCGATCATGTAGGCACCGGCCACGCCGGGGACGATGGCGTGCGACAGCGCGTCGCCGATCAGCGACCAGCCCTTGAGCATCAGGTAGCAGGACAGGAAGGCGCACACGCCCCCGACCAGCGCCGAGACCCACATGGCATTGCGCATGTAGCCATAGGCGAAGGGCTCGAGCATCAGTTCAATCACGCTGGGCCTCGGTATCGCCGTCGCCGTCGCGCCGGGCCGGCAGGCCATCGCGCAGGATCAGCGGACGTTCGTCGTCGCTGAAGACGCTGACCGGGGGCTGCCGCGGCGCGCTGCCCTCGTTGAGCGCGAAATGCCGCAGGACACCGCCGAAGGCGCCTTCGAGGTTTTCCCGGGTATAGACCGCGTCGGTAGGCCCGTGGGCCAGCACGGTACGCTTGATCAACACCACGCGGTCGCAGAATTCGGGCACCGAGCCAAGATTGTGGGTAGACACGAGCATGACCCGCCCTTCGTCACGCAGTTCGCGCAGCAGCTGGATGATCTGGTCCTCGGTCTTGACGTCGACCCCGGTGAACGGCTCGTCGAGCAGGATGACCGGACTGTCCTGGGCCAGCGAGCGGGCCAGGAACACCCGCTTGCGTTGTCCGCCGGACAGCTCGCCGATCTGGCGCTTGCGCAGCGCGCTCATGTCGACACGCGCGAGCGCGGCGTCCACCGCGTCATGGTCGGCGCGCCGGGCGATGCGCAACGGGCCCATGTGTCCATAGCGCCCCATCATCACCACGTCCTCGACCAGTACCGGGAAATCCCAGTCGACCTCCTCGGCCTGTGGCACGTAGGCCGTGCATTTGCGGCGCAGGGCCTGTTCGGCTGGCAAGCCGAGCACGCTGATGCTGCCGCTGGCCAGGCGCACCAGCCCCATGATCGCCTTGAACAGGGTGGACTTGCCCGAGCCATTGATGCCGACCAGTGCCGCGATGGTGCCCATGGGCAGTTCGAAGCTGGCATCGAGCAACGCGGTATGGCCGTTGCGGTAGGTGACCGTGGCGTTGCGCACGACGATGCCCGGCAGGGCCGCTTCGGCGATCGAGGGCGGTCCCGCGCGGTGCGGCTGGAGGGGTCGCTTCATTGGCTTTGGGCCTCGCTCAGGCCGGTGGCGAGGGTCTGCGAGGTCACCCGCAGCAGATCGAGATAGGTAGGCACCGGACCGTCGCTGGCGCTCAGGGAATCGACGTACAGCACGCCACCGTAGCGCGCGCCGGTTTCGCGAGCCACTTGCCGGGCGGGCTTGTCGGACACCGTGCTCTCGCTGAACACCACCGGAATGGCGTTGGCCTTCACCGCGTCGATGACTTTGCGCACCTGGTTGGGCGTGCCCTGCTGATCGGCATTGATCGGCCACAGATACAGCTCCTTGAGCCCGAAGTCGCGGGCCAGGTAGGAGAACGCCCCTTCGCTGCTGACCAGCCAGCGGCGCTGCTCGGGAAGCTGCCCGAGGCGTTCGCGCAGTGGCGCGATGGTCGCCTCGATGCGCGCCTTGTAGGCTTCGGCGTTACGCTGGTAGGCCTGGGCATGCTCGGGGTCGTGAAGCACCAGCGCATCGCGGATGTTGTCGACATAGCGCAGGGCGTTGCGTGGCGACATCCAGGCATGCGGGTTGGGCTTGCCGCTGTAGGGGCCGGCAGTGATGCCCAGCGGCTCGATGCCCTCGGACACCACCACGCTCGGCACCTGCTCCAGGCGCTGGAAGAACTTCTCGAACCACAGCTCAAGGTTCAGCCCATTCCACAGGATCAGCTGGGCGCCCTGGGCGCGGCGCAGGTCGCCAGGGGTCGGCGAATAGTTGTGGATTTCCGCGCCGGGCTTGGTGATCGATTCCACCACGGCGGCATCGCCAGCCACGTTCCTGGCCATGTCGGCGATGATGGTGAAGGTGGTGACCACCTTGAACTTTTCCGCCGCGCCCACCGGCCAGGCGAGCAGCACTACCCCGAGCATCACGCTCGCGAGCTGGCACAGCAAGGGCCAGGGCCTGGTGATATCGAACATCCGTCGCTCCCACGTCGAGTCAGAGAAAACGGCTAGGTTCACGGTGGTCTGCCGGCTCTGCTCGCCCGATCCGCGGGAGGACACGGGTACATGCGGCTGGCTGGACAGGCTGAGTATGAAGAGCGGCCAGCGCTATGGCAAACGGAAAAGCCTGGCCTGGCGAGCCGCTTGCGTGCCTGCCGCGCGGCGCCGGACAGGCGGTTGGCTTCAGCGCCCTTGGCGGGCGCGACGCAGTTCGACCAGGCGGGCGCGCAGCTGCCGGTGCCGCTTGCCATTGAGTACCAGCAGCGCCAAGGCCGGCAGCAGCAAGCTGCTCGCCAGCAGCCCGCTGCCGAGGCCACTGCCGAACAGGCTCAGGGCCATCAGCAGGACCACCGCCAGCACCGCGAGCACCACGCCGATTGCCCAGCCTTGGCCACGGATCATCAGGAAATGCCCAAGGCACAGCGCCAGCACCAGGCCACCGACCACGCCCAGGCTGTACGCCGGATTGTTCGGATCGGTTCGCCAGTGTGCGTCGACCCACAGGGTCGCCACCAGCGCCACCGACAGCAGGCAGGTAAAGAAGCCCAACAGAAAGGTCGGGAAGTAACGGGCCATGAACGCACGAAAGTCGGCATCCTGCGCCATCAGTCGATCTCCTCGTAGAGCCCCACGGCAATGCTCTGGACCGTCGAGCTACCGGCGAGCCCGATCGTGGCGCCCAGGGAGTCGCGCAGCAGCACCTGGGTCGAGTGGCTGATCTGGGTCGGGGTGTAGCGCTTGGTCAGGCGGCCGGCCGCCTGTTCCAGCTTCAGTTGCTTGGCGGTCAGCTTCGGATGCCTGATCGACAGCAGTTCGTCGGTCAAGGCCTTGCGCTGTTGTCGACTCAGGCTCTTGGTCAGCTCCAGCCAGCTGCGCCCGGTGGCTGCCTTGTGCACCTGCAGGTACTTGATGGTGGTGAGCCCGGAGGCGCCGACGCCGAGCAGGGAGAGGCCGTCGAGCACCATCGAGGCATTCTGGTACCACTCGCTTTCATCCAGGGCATCGTTGGCGGCCGGGTTGGTGACCTCGCGCACCGTGCGCATGACACCGACGGCACACTGCAAGCTGCTGGCGGCCGCGGCCACGCCACCGACATAGCTGAGCACCAGGCTGGTGCCGGCGGTGAACGGCGCGGCAATGGTGCCGCTGAACACCACCCACCAGCCAATCACCGCGCCGGCGCAGGACAGACTGGTGTTCACCGCCTCCTTGACCACCCGAGATTCGCGCGGGTTGTTCTGCAGTTGCTCGGTGTACTGGGCCGGCGTCTGGTACTTCTTGATCTCGCGCAGGATCACGCGCTTGGGCCGAATGCTGCAGATGGGCTGGAATTCGCGCAGGGTGACCACGTTGAACTCGGCGTCGATGTACACCACGCCGGCACCGACGATGCGTGGATCGGCATCGATGGCAGCGAACATCTGCGGCAGGTTCAGTCGTGCCTGGATACGCTGGCGTGCCAGGCGCTGCGAGTGGTTACCCAAGGGGTTGGGCAGAAGATCTGTCACGGCTCGATCGTCCTTGTGGCTGGGTTCGAGGCAAGCAGCGGCGCAGGCCGGCACCGCACGAGGCGATGCGGCCCGCGGGCGGCGTTACACGTTCGGGCACGGTACCGGCGCCCAGTCCCCCATGTCCGGGTTCTTGCACATGGCGTTGACCTGGTCCTGGCCAGCCTTGGCCACCTGCTGGGCCTGGGCCTTCTTGCCATTGGCCTTCTGCAGGGTCTTTTCGGTGGCCACCGCTTCCTGTGGCACGGACTTGTTGACCTTCTTCGCCGCCTGGACCTTCTTGCCGGCCTTGCCGGTCACGACTTTCGGCGGCTCGGCCACGGCGACCACGTCCGGACGCTGCACGCCGACCTGCTTGAGGTCCTGCTCGTAGGCCTGGGTGTAGTTGGCGAGGTTCTCACCCACGCGGCCATTGACCGCGGCCAGCAGATTGTTGGATTCCTGCAGGCCCGAGACGATCTCGGCCAGGCGCTTGCGGCCTTGGCTGTCGTCGATGCGGTTGGCCTTGCGGTTCTGGATCAGGCTGGCGAACTCGCGCTGGTAGCAGGTCTGCGAGGCCTTGGCATAGGCGGTGGTGCGGTCCAGGTCGGCAGCGCTCTTGTCGATGTCGGCGGCATACGAGGCGATGCGCTGGCGGTCGTCGCTGATCTGCTTCTGACGCTCGGTGTAGTAGCCGGCCGCGCCGCCGACCAGGGCGCCACCAGCGGCGCCGATGGCAGCATTGCGACCGCGGTTGTCCTTGTCGACCAGGGCACCGGTCAAGGCACCGCCGACCGCGCCGAGCAACGCACCGCTGGCCACCGAGCGGGTCATGTCGCCGTCGGTCGAGCGCAGGTGCTGTACCGGCTCGTAGCAGCTGGGGTAGTACTCGACCTTGGTCGTGGCGCCGACCTTGGAAACCGGCGAGCTGGCGCAGCCGCCCAGCAGCACGGTGCTGAAACCTGCCGCCAGCAGCAGGGCCGAACGGGCATTGGAAGCGGTGAAGCGAGGTTTGCGGGTGAACATGCTCATCTCTCTCGTGGGTGGATCAGGCCGGGGCGTCATGCCCGCGGGGTTGCTTCATGGCAAGCAGCTCTCAGCGCCGCGCGGCGGCGGAGGCCAGGAGCTCCTTGAGGATCGTCGCCGGGTCGGCCCGCCGTGACTGGCGATACTCCCCGACATGGCGAACGAACAGGGTGGCGCGGGTCACCAGGCTGTTGCCCAGGACCGGCTTGCGCTCGAGTTCCTGCCTGACCCGCTGGAACTGCGCCTGGATCACCGCATCGGTATAGCGCGCGCCGCTGGCCAGGTTGTCGATGTAGATGGCCACCGCGCCATCGAGTGCGGCGCGGCCGTTGGCGATCGCCGCGCCGTACATGCGCGCGGCGGTCTGCTCGCCGGCCGCCTGGGCCTCGGTCTGGCTGTTGCGCAGGTTGGTCAGGCGGATGTTGTAGTTGTTGATGGTCTCGGCCACCAGGGCCGCCGACTGGATGAGGTTGCCGGCCGCTTCCTCGCGCTGACGGGCCAGCAGCGAGACGTTGCGCTTGAGCTCTTCGTTGACCAGGCCCAGTTCGGCCTGCTGGCGCGGATCGACGGTGGCGGCGATGATGCTGTCCAGGCGCTTGGTCGGGTCCTGAGCGGCGTCGATGTCGTCGGTCAGGCCGGCCAGCCGCCCTTCCTTCTGCCACTGCTCGAACAGTTCCTGGTAACGCGAACGCGGGGCGGACAAGGCGCCGATGGCCACCCGGAACCCGGTGGTTTCGTTGCGTTGCTCGGTGCCATCGCCGCCGAACAGTGGGTATTCGCGGCGCATCCCGGTGAACAGCGTGCCCTCGCCTTCCAGGTAATTGCCGCCCTTGACCACGAAACCACCATAGGCGCCCTGGCGACGCCCGGCATGCACGAGCTGGAACGATTCCTGGACCATCTCGGCGGCATTGCCGATCACATCGAACAGGCCGAGCGGGTTCGGCTTGCGGGTGCCGATCGGCATCAGGCGCGCCGCCTGCCCCGTGCCGCCGGCGACCTGGTTGAAGACTGCCCAGTCGGCCAGCGGTCCATCGCCGTCGGCCCCTTCGACCTTACGCGGAAACAGCCGGCCTTCCAGCTCCTGGCGGCTGACCGCCGAGCCACCGCGCGCGGCGAACTCCCATTCCACTTCGGTAGGCAGGCGCACGAAGCCAATGCCGCCCTCCTCGGCATTCTTGCCGCGCCCGCTGACCGGCAACAGCTCGCGATGGTGCTTCATCAGCCAGGCGCTGTAGACCGCCGCGAAGCGCTCGGCCTCGAAGCGCGAGAGCTTGACCTTGGGCAGGCGCGCGGCCGTGGTGGTATCGACCTGGCAGGTCGGCTCGGCTTCGCCAGCCGCCAGCGCCTGGGCCTGGGCCATGACCTGGGCGTACTGACGCGCGGTCACCTCATACTTGCCGATGAAGTACATCATCGGTTTGAGCGGGCTGCCCGCGTCGATCTTCGGCAGGCTTGGCGCTACCGCCTCCTGCCATTGCGGCGCCAGGTCCTGCAAGCTGAACTGGCCGTTGATGAAGTCGCGCCGGTAGCCGGAGATGAACGACTGCCGGTAGCCCGGCTCGCCCTCGCTGAACGGATAGCCGAGGCTCACCTCGCGGTCGTCGAGGCTCCCCTGGGCCAGGACATAGACGCTACGAAACACCAGCTCGCCCCCGCACGGCAGCGGCAGGCCGATGTCGCCGGCCAGCGGCCTGGGGTTGTCCAGCTTGCCAGTGTCGACCGGGCCGGCCAGGGACTGGGCCGCGCTCGGGGCCTGGGACTTGTCCTGGTCCTCGGCCGGCGAACAGGCGGCCAGGCCCAGCGTGGAAAGAACCAGGGCAATGGCCCTTGAGCGAACGTCAGACATCACGGATTCCTTGACTGGCATCGATGCGCGAGACCCGCCAGCCGCCGAGCGCGGCAGCGCCGCCGCTGGCCAGCAGCACGGCCCCCAGCGCGACGAGGTAGTGCGCGGGTAGCAAGTGACTGGCGAACTCGCCGGGCACCTGCATGAAAAGTCGATTCAGGCCGTATTCGGCCGACAGGTACAACAGCGCCGCCAACGCGGCGGCCAGCAGGCCGCTGTAGAGTGCCTGGAGGATCACGAACCCGAGCAGCGCGGCAGTGCCGAAGCCAAGCAGGCGCAACACCGCCAGCTCCCGCTGCTTGCGCTCCACCGCCGCCAGCGCGCCTGCGGCGATAGCCGCCACCGCGCCGGCCAGCGCCAGGCTGGCGATGATCCAGAACACCAGGTCGAGGTTGCGACTGAGCGAGCGGACCTGGGCAATCTGCGTGGCCTGGGTGAAAACCGGTAGCTGGCGCGCGGCGAAGAACTGGCGCAGCGGCTCGACATCGTCCAGCTCGTGGGCGTAGAGGCGGAACGCCGGATAGATGCGCGAGGTGCCACCGGCCTGAGCCTGGCCCGACCAGCCCAGTGCTGTCACGGCGCGTCCGTCGCGATAGTCCTCGACCGCCTCCAGCAACGCCAGCGAGGCGAACAGGCCGTCCCGCTCGAAGGCTGTCAGCGGCAGCACGGCCAGTACCTGCAGCTCGGCCTGGGCCCACTCCAGCTCGCCGGCCTGCTGGCGGCCGAAGCTGGCCCGCAGCGCATCTCCAGGCTTGGCGCCAAGCTTTTCGGCGGCGGTGAAACTGAGCACTACCTGATGCAACCCGTGCGGTATCGGCTGGCCTCGCAGCAGCGGATCGCCTTTGGCCGTAGGCAGCATTTCCACGCTGGCACCACGCCCCTGCGCGGGCAGCAGCAGCTCGGCGGTCGCGGCGATCTGCCGGGTACGCGGTATGACGAAGGCCACCTCCGGACGCTGTGCCAGTACCTGGATGAAGTCGGTGGTGAAACGTCCGCCCCCCAGGGAGATGACTTCCCTCACTCCCGGATCGCGCTGCAGACGCTCGGTGAGGCTGCCGACCAGGCCGAACTTCAGGCCGAACAGCACCATCAGCGGAGCGATCACCGCCACCAGTGCCAGCACACTGCAGGCCGACAGCCGCGCCTCGTTGCGGTAGTCCTGCCAGGCCAGGCCGGCGATCAACAGCGGGCGCATCAGGCCGCCTGCTCCAGGCGTGCCGTGACCCCGCCGTCGGGGTCGCGCCGGCAGGTCATGCGCAGCACCGTCAGCCCGGCGCTGCGGGCCAGGCCTTCGTCATGCGTCGCGACCACGCACGTCACCTGCCGCGCCTGGGCCTGGCGCAGCAGCAGTTGCATGACCCGTTCGGCGTTCAACGGATCGAGCGCCGCGGTCGGCTCGTCGGCCAGCAACAGCGAAGGCGCGTGCACCAGGGCGCGCGCGCAGCTGACACGCTGGCGCTGGCCGAGCGACAACGCCGTCGGTTTCTTGTCCAGCTGGTCATGCACATCGAGCGCCTGGGCCAGCCGCTCGACGCTGCCATCGTCGCCCAGCCCCAGCAATCGACGCGGCAGGCGCAGGTTGTCGCGCACGTCCAGGAAGCCCAGCAGCCCGCCGGCCTGCAACACATAGCCCAGGTGCTGGCTGCGCAGCGCGGCCAGGCTGTCCAGCTGGCGCTGGCGCCAGAGCTGCGCGACGTCGATGGCCTGCTCGTCCATCACCAGCCGGAAGCCCTGCGCGGCATCCGGCGCCAGCACCAGCGCCAGCAGGTCGAGCACGGTGCTCTTGCCGCAGCCGCTGGGGCCTACCAGCGCCACGCGATCGCCCCTGGCCAGCTGCAACCGGCCGATCTCCAGGCTGTAGCGCTGGGCACCCTGTCCGCGCGTCTTGCGCACGCCATGCAGATCGAGCATCACGGCAGCGTCGACAGTGGGACACGGTACAGGGCGTCACCCGGTTCGGCATTGCCGAAGCGCACCCAGTTGGCCATGTCGTTGTGGAAGGTTTCGTACAGGCGGATCTTCGATTCCAGTTCGTCGATGAAATCCTCCTGCTCGGCCACCGATAGCGACAGCCACAGGTCCTGGGTCATGCTCAGGGACTTGCTGCGATACGGCAGACCTTCGAGGTACTCGCCCAGCACGCCACTGCGGGCCAGGTCGGCACCTTTGCGCAGTGCGCTCGGGTCCCGGCTCATGTAGGCGCTGGCACTGGCGATCTCGTTGAAGAAGTCACCCGGCGAGCTGCGCGTCTTGCGCGCGGCATCGACGATCAGCTTGAGCGACTGCTGCAGGTCGTTGAGCTGCAGCTTGGTCAGCAGCACGCAGACCTGCAGGGTTGGCAAGGTCGGGTTGGTCAGGTCGCGGTCGGCGGTCCAGGCGCTGACCAGCCGCGGCGCCTGGCTGGCCGAGCGGCGACCGAGGAAGTCCATGTGCATGGCGTAGCCGATGGCCTGCGACTTGGCCTGCAGGCTGGCTCCGCTGGCCAGTTGCGGTACAGCCTGGACCTGCCCGGTGCGCACCTGATGCACCAGTTCGGCGAACGTCGAGCCGATCTCGCGCACGCGATCGCCGAACAAGTCCACCTCGCCGCCCGGCACGCCGACGTACAGGTCGCCGATACGCGGATTGCTATCAGCAGTGAGGATCCGGTACTGGGTTTGCGCCTGGGCGTGGTTCTTCGCTCCGGCTGGCGTGCGCAGATGCAGGGCGTAGATCTTGATCTGCTTGCTCAACGCGGCCTGGCGCACCTCGGCTTCATTCATCCGGGTGCTGCTGGCCGGGTCGCTCTTGCGCAAGGCACCGGCATCGCTGACCAGCAGGATGATGCGGCCGCCGTAGCCGCTCCAGTCCATGCCCTCGACGGCCTGCATGATGCCGGCGAAGGCGTCTTCGTTGAAGGAGTGGCTGGAGACGCTGGTGGCGCGTACTTGCGCGGCGGTCTTGAGGAAGCGTGCCGGGTCGCGGCCTTGCTCGAGGCTGACCAGGACCTTGCTCAGGTACTCCAGGCCCGGCGTGCGCCTGACGCTGTTGCGGAACCCCACCAGGCCGAAGCTGACGCTGTCCAGCTCGCCCCGGGCCGCCAGCTGTTGCTGCAGCTCGCTGACCACCTGGCGTATGCGGTCGATGTAGGGTTGCATGGAAACGGACGTATCCACCACCAGCACGATGCCCGTGCGAAAGCCGTTGTCGTCGGCGGCTGCCTTGTCGCCGCTGCGCGCTGCGCCGCCAGCGGCCTGCGCGCCGGGATCGATGGAAGCGACGTTCAGCAGCTGCGCCGGCTGGCCATCGGCATCGAAGCTCTCGCGGTAGTCGAAGATCGGCATCAGGTAGAACTGCGCTTGCGGCACGGCGCTGGCGGCAGGTTCCAGGGCCAGCACCTGGGGGACTTGATCCGGGCTGGTCTGCGCCTGGAGCAGTTGTTCCCGGGCCTTGCCGGTGTCGTCGAGCAGCGTCTGCACCTCATCGGCCCGACGCATGAACATGACCGGGGCACGCCCCGAGCGCTCGGTGAACTTGAGCACCAGGCTCTGTTTCCAGTCGCTGACGTGTGACGCTTCCAGCCAGCCGTCCCGCTGCCCGCCACTGGAGGCCCCGACTTCGAGCCAGGCCTTGCCGCCCAGTGTCTTGCGCTGGTAGACGTAGAGCACCGAGAACGTCGGCAGCGCCCGTCCGCCGCTGTCTTGCGGCTGAGCCAGCAGCTGTGCGCCGGGCTTGCTCAATACACGCTGGAACAGGGTGCGCTTGCCCGGCATGAGCAAGGGACGGCCATCCGCGCTCGGCCCGGCCGAGATGCCAGGGTCGGCAAGGGTGCTCGCCGACGCCTGCGTGTTGCCGGCCTGCTGGGACGACGCATCGCCGTCAGCGGCAAGCCACCAGAGTGCGCCGCCCACCCCCAGCGCGGCCACGATGGCCACCGCCAGTAGGGTCTTGACCGGCTTGCCGGGCCCGCGAGTCGGCGGCGATCTGTGCCGTGGTGTCGGCCCTGCAGCTCGCGCGGGCTCGGCCGCGGGGCTGGCAAGCGGGTCTGGAGCGGTCGACACCGATGCCCCAGCGTTCGCCTGCGACGCGGGCAGGCCCAGCGACAAGGGCGCGACCACGGTCGCGTCTTGCCGTGGCACCTGCGGCTCGGGTAGCCGCTCGAGCGCGTCAAGCAGCTCGGCGGCATTGGCGAAGCGCTGCTCGGGCTCTTTGGCCAGCAAACCACGCAGGACCGACTGGTAGCGCCCGTGTTCCACGGGCAGCTCCGGCAGTGGCTCGGTCAGGTGTGCCAGTGCCGTGGACAACGCATCGGTGCCCGCATACGGCAGCGCGCCGACGAGCATCTCGTGAAATACCACGCCCAGGGCATACAGGTCGGTACGACCATCGATGTCCAGGCCGCGGGCCTGCTCCGGGCTCATGTAGCTGGGCGTGCCGATCGCGAAGCCGGCCTGGGTGAACTGGGTACGGTCATCCAGCGACTTGGCGATGCCGAAGTCCGACAGCACGGCGGTGCCATCGGCGCGGAACAGGATGTTGGCCGGCTTGACGTCCCGGTGCACCAGCCCTTGGGCGTGCGCATAGCCCAGGGCCTGGGCGATCTGGCGCAGGTAGCCGAGCGCCTGTTCGGGGCTCAGCCCCTCGGCGATGCGCTCCCTGAGCGTGCCGGCCGGCAGGTATTCCATGGCCATGTAGTACAGCTCGCCGACGTTACCGATGTCGTGGATCGTGGCGATATGCGGGTGCGACAACCGCGCCAGGGTGCGGCCTTCGCGCAGGAAGCGCTCGCAGAAGACCGGGTCGGCGGCCAGGCTGGCCGCCATGATCTTCAAGGCGACCTTGCGCTCGAGCGAGCGCTGGGTGGCCAGGTATACGCTGGCCATGGCGCCCTGGCCAAGTTCGCTGTGGATGTCGAATCCGGGAATCTGCATGTCCATGAGTGTCTTCAGTTCGCCTTGACGACCACGGCGGTGATGTTGTCGGGAGCGCCACGGGTCAGGCCCAGGTGGACCAGGCTGCGTACCACCAGGTAGGGATCGGGATGCGCGAGCACGTCGGCGATCTCGTGGTCCTCGGCAGTCTTGTTCAGCCCGTCGCTGCACAGCAGGTAGGTGTCGCCAGGTTCTACCTGCAAGGTCACGGCCTGCAGTTCCAGCTGGTCGAGCACACCGATGGCGCGGGTAACGATGTTGCCGCGCGGATGGACGCGGGCCTCGGCCTCGCTGAGCAGGCCACTGTCCTGCAGCTCCTGGACATAGCTGTGGTCGTGCGAAAGGCGCTCGAAACGCCGGCCACGCAGGCGGTACAGGCGACTGTCGCCGGCCCACAGGCCAATCGCCTGTCGCGCGCGGGCGGCCAGCACCACCACGGTGCTGCCCATCATGGCGACGCCGCGGCGGGCGGTTTCCTCACGCACCGCCTGGTTGACGCGCGCCAGGGTGCCGCGGATGGCCTCGGCACACTGCTCCAGCGTGTCGACCCGGGGCAACTGGCGCAGGCTGTCCACCGTCAGGCTGCTGACATAGTCGCCAGCGGCGTGCCCACCCATGCCATCGGCCACGGCCCAGCAGCCGCTGTCGGTCAGCTCCAGGGAGGCGTCTTCGTTGATCTTGCGGACCATGCCGACATGGCTGTAGCTGGCCGAGGTGTAATGCAAGGCAGTCATAGGGGGCAGGCCTCGCTGCCTAGCAACGCCCGAGCGAAATCCTCGCTGCGCGGCAGCCCCGCGCAATGCATCAGGCCTGGAGCGATACGTGCGCAGCCCTTGCCCCACCACAGGCTCGCGCCTGCGCAGGCGCGTTCGGCCAGGGCATGCAGACGTTGTCGCGGCGTGCTGGCGTCCAGTCGCTGCGCCAGGCCACCGACTGGCGCGCTGGGCATGCCAGGCCGTGCGCCATGGTCCGCCAGGGCAAGCGCTGGCAGGGCCGCCTCGAAGGCCTCGAACGTGGCGCCGGGCACCAGCGTCGACAGCAAGGCGGTCTCCACTTGCTCGAACCAGGCATCGTCCGCAGCGACCAGCTGGGACAACGGCTGGGCCGGGTCCAGCAGCTGCGCCACGGTCAATGGGAAATAACGGCCGACCCGGTCGATGCTCGGCATCAGCACACCGACCACCGTTTGCGGCCCGCACAGCCCAGGCGCCAGGGCGAAGCGCCAGAGCGGGCTGACCAGGTAGGCCTCGAGCCAGTCGGCGCCCAGTTGCTGTTGGCTGGCTTGCAGCCCCGCGGCCAGCCACTGGTCCCAAGGCTGAATGAAATGGTGCGACAGGCCGCGGCTGACGAAGTCGCCACGGCAGGCCATCTTTCCGTAGAAACCAAGCGTGTTCACAAATGCTCCGGCAGGCTGAAACCGCTGACCACTCGGCTGCGGAACGGGTTGAAGGCGCTGCTGGCACGCAGCTCGCAGGACACGCTGAGGCCATCGAGGCGCAAGCGCAGGTTGAAACGCTCCGGCGAGCTGCCAGCGACCAGCTCGGACTGATCGAGCAGCCGGAACCAGGCCCACGGCCCTTCCAGGGTCAAGCCCGAGCGGCCACTGGCCGAGGCTGGAGCCATGGCCAGGCGTACCACGCCAATACCGTTAGGGTTCGGCCACTGCAGCGCTACCGGGCGACTCGGGCCATGGTCGTAGCTGATCTGCTGACCGTCGAGGTCGAGCAGGAACTGGGTGATGCTGGCATCCATGGCCACCGGCTTGAGTTCGAAGCGCACCCCTGGTCGCACGCCGCCACCACTGCGGAAGAAGGCATCGCGAATGACGGCGGCGCGCTGGAAGGTGCTCAGCACGTTGCTGCTAATCCCCAGTTTCTGGGCCGCGCCCGGCTGCCAGCTCCAACGGCTGCCGGCGGTATTGACATAGGGCTGCAGGTATTTGCGGAAGTAGCTGTCCATCACCCCGCCGACACCAAAGAACTGGCCGAAGTCTTCCAGCGTGGCGTCGCGCGAACTGCTGGCGACCAGCGGGTAGCGACCACTGAGCGATTGCCGGTAGACGCTGACCACCTCGCTGGTCCAGGCCGCATCGAGCTGGGCGCGCACGCCGCCCATGACCGTGCCGTTGGTCGAGCCGACCACCGTGCCGACCAGCGCCTGAACCACCTTGGGCTGGCGCGCCGCGCCTAGGCTGACCCGCTGCGCGGCGGCCTGGACCTGGGTCTTGGCTTCGCCGAGCAATGCCTCGCCGCTGGCCCCAACCATGGCGCTGACCTGCACGTAGAGGGCATTGAGATCGGCGAGCAAGCCATCGATCGGGGCGGGTTGCCCCTCGCCCGTGGCGACCAGCGTGGCCAGCTCGGCGAAGTGCGCGGTTACCGGATCGACTGGCGCCGCCGGCGCGCTCGGCGCGCTGGCCGGCGCCTCGCCCAGCAGGCCGCCAAGCCGCTGGCGCAGCTGGTCGACGCCGGCCTGCTCGGCCTTGTCCTTGACTCGTTCGAGGCTGATCGGCTGGCGCAGGTCGGTCTCCCTGGCGACGGCCTGCAGCAGCAGCTTGAGCGGCGATGTCGGGCCCGAGAGCACGCGCAGGACGTCCGCCGCCTGGCCGACACTGGTGATCGGCACGCTGTCCAGATCAGCCAGCAGCGCATCCCAATGACGAATGCTGTCCTGGTAGTAGAGCTGCCGAACGTCCTCGGCCAGACGCCGGGCATCGCCCGCCGCCCCAGGCGCGCGACCCAGCACCCAGCGCTCCTCGGCCAGGGTCTCGCTGTGCGCCAGGCTGGCCGCCAGGAAGGCCTTGCGGTAGCCGTCGGCGGTGAAGATCCCGGGCAGTGGATCGCTCAGCGGCTTGCCGCTCTTGAAGCGCAGTACCAGCGCCGCGTCGCGGCCAGCCGCATCGGTGACGCGGAAGTCGCTGACGCCACTTGGGAGCGGTTGGCGCTTGACCCGGTCATAGACGCGCTGGGCGATCGGCAACTGTTGCAGCTGGCGCCGCGTGTCCTCGATCAGCTGCTGGTCGAGTCGTGCGTCTGGCGGACGCTTGTCCAGCAGCGCGGCCAGGTGCCGGTGCAGCGAAGCCCGCGGTTGCTCGGCCAGGTCGCGCGGCAGGTTTCGCTCCCAGTCGAAGGTGATCCAGGCCTTGAGGAAGTCCGCATCCTGGTGCTTGGCATCGGCCAGCATCAGGTACGCCTTGAGCGCTTCGTAGAGGTAGTCCGAAGGGCCACCGGCGTACAGTTGCTCCTCGATGCGGCTGCGCAGGCGCGGCGCGAACACGGCGACCAGCAGCTTGCGATAGACGCTGGCCGCCTCGCGCTCGAGCATGTCGCCCTGGTACAAGCCGAACCCCTTGGCCCAGGCTGGCGGGTCGTCGGCCAGCCGGCGCGCCGCGTCGAGCAGTGGCAGCACCTCGAGCACGCTGCGCTGGGCCGAGCTCAGCGTCTGGACGCGCTTGCCGAGCGGCGCCACCCGGCGCTCGACCTCGGCGATGTACTGCTGGTTGGCGCGGTAGCTCAGCGCCCAGACGCTACCGACCGCCAGCACCAGAGCCACGCTCAGGGCCAGCGCGCCACGGGCGAGCCAGCGCCGCCGGCGTTCGGCCTGTGGGTTGCTGCCGACCAGACCACGCTCGGCGAACGCTACCGCGCTGAACAGCCGCTCGATGAAATAGCTGCGTCCGGTACCGTTCTGTCGCGCCAGGTGCGCGCGGTCGAGCCCCATGCTCTGGGCCATGCTGCCGATCAGCCGATCGATCGGGCTGCCTTCCTGGGTGCCGCTGGTGAAGTACACGCCGCGCAGCAGTGCCGGGGTTTCGAAGGCGTTAGGCTTGAAGATGCCGTCGAGGAAACTATCCAGGTTGCCGCGCAGAGCGGCGAACTGCTGGACGAAGCCGTAGATCAGGTCCCGCCGCGTCGGGTCGCGTTCCTGTTGCAGGCGCTCGACCAGGCGCTCGTTCAGGCGCTGCTCGAGCAAAGCGAATTCACTGCCCAAGCGCACCAGCGGGCCTTGCTCGTGCTGGGCTTGCTCCAGCGGGAAGGTCATGCCCCAGACCTGGGCGCGCTCCTGCTTGCCCAGGTTGTCGAAGAACTCCATGAAACCGGGCAGCAGGTCGAGCTTGGTCAGCATCAGATAGATCGGGAAGCGGACCCCAAGCTGGGTATGCAGCTCCTGGATGCGAGTACGGATCGCCACCACGTGGGCGGCACGCTCGGCTTCGCTGCCCAGCAGCAGGTCGGACAGACTGATGGCAACGAACGCGCCGTCGATCGGCCGGCGTGGCCGCTGCGAGCGCAGCAGGTCGAGAAAGCCCAGCCAGGCGGCCTTGTCCACCTGCGCGTGACTGTCCTGAGTGGTGTAGCGGCCAGCGGTGTCGAGCAGCACGGCCTGGTCGGTGAACCACCAGTCGCAGTTGCGCGTGCCCCCTACGCCGCGAACGGCGCCCTCGCCCATCTGTGCGGCCAGTGGGAAATGCAGGCCGGAGTTGGCCAGCGCGGTGGTCTTGCCCGAACCGGGCGGACCGATGATCACATACCAGGGCAGCTCGTAGAGGTTGCGCCGGCCGTCCGCGCCCAGACGCGCCTTCTTCAACAGCGCCAGGGCCTGGTCCATGCGCTGGCGCAGGGTCTCGAGCTCCCCGGCGGTGGCGATACCGGCGGGATCTGGCGCCGCCTCGGCCGCCAGTCCCTGCATGACGTTGGCCGCCTGGCGCCGGGCCTGCACCAGGCGCCACACGCGGTAGGCGATCCAGCTCGCCAGCAAGACGATGATCAACGCCCAGCGCGGCGCGGCCGGCACTAGCCAGTCGAGCAGCGGGCCAAGGAACCAGATGATCAGGCTCAGGGCCAGCAGGCCCAGCGCCGGAATCACCCAGCGCACGACAAAACCGACAAACGCCTTCACTCGACGCCCTCCGCCAGAACAGTGATTTCGACCCGGCGATTCTTCGCGCGACCCTGGGCGCTGTCGTTGGGCGCCAGCGGTTCGGTATCGCTCAAGCCCTGCGCGCTAAAGCGCTGCGGCTGCCCGGTGCGCGCGGCGAGGATCTGCCGGACTTCTTCGGCGCGGGCCTGGGACAGCGCCCAGTTGGACGGGAAGCGCAGCGTGGCGATCGGCCGGTTGTCGCTATGTCCGGTGATGCGCACGTCACCCTTGACCTCGGTCAGCGCTTCGGCGATGCGCAGCACCAGCGGCTTGAAATCGTTCTTGATGGCGGCGCTGGCGGACGCGAACAGTTCGTCGCCACGAATCGTCACGATCGAACGGTCTGCCGCATCCTGCACGATCACCCGGCCGGCCTTGATGTCCTCGGCCAGCAGCCCGGCCAGGCGCGGGCGCTGGGCCAGCCTGGGCTGCTCGGCGGGACGGTCCAGCGCCTGGACCGGGATCTCGCCCAGGGCGTGGATGTCGCGGAATACCGGTTCGGCGTCGGCGGCCAGTTTCAGACGCAGGCCGAACAGCACCAGCAGCAGCAACGCCAGGGCCACCGCCAGGGCGACCCACGGCGGCGCCAGGCGCGCCAGGCGGTCTGGCGCGACGGTCACGCCGCGCCAGTGCGGCGACAGCTCACGTTCGGTCTCGCCACGCAAGCCGCGGATGGTCGCGGCGGTACGCTCACGCAAGGCTTCGAGCTGGGCCCGGCCGTCGTTCATCACCCGGTAGCGGCCTTCGAAGCCGAGGCTGATGCACAGGTAGAGCAGCTCCAGCAGGTTCAAACGTTCACGCGGGCTCTGCAGGCAGTGTTCCATCAGTTGGAAGACCTTTTCGCCACCCCAGGCTTCGTTGTGCACCGTGATCAGCAGGCTCTGCCGCCCCCAGTCGCTGGCGCTGCCCCACGGCGTGCTCAACACGGCCTCGTCCAGCGCGGTGCACAGCGCGTAACGGGCCAGCAGCACCTCGTTGCGCGGCACCTGGGCGGCCTCGGCGCGCTCCTCGAACTGGCGCAGATAGGCCAGCAGCTGCGCCCGCAGGCTGGCCGGCGCCGGATGAG
Source organism: Pseudomonas fulva (assembly GCF_015680705.1). Taxonomy (GTDB): domain Bacteria; phylum Pseudomonadota; class Gammaproteobacteria; order Pseudomonadales; family Pseudomonadaceae; genus Aquipseudomonas; species Aquipseudomonas fulva_C. The sequence goes on from NZ_JADNYP010000001.1 coordinate 74,249, forward strand.
CCAGGGTATTGCGCAGGCGCGTGAGCAGCGCCAGCAGAGGCCCCGCCGCCCGCTCCAGCGGGTTGAGGCCGAGCGCCTGCCCAGGCGCCAGCGGCTCGGCGGGCATGCTCAGCGGTGCCGGCGCGGCAGCGGCCGGCGCGGACGAGTTCGGCTGCGGCTCGCGACCACCGGGACGCGGCATGAACTGGGTGCGGTCGTCGGCCAGCGGATCATCCGGTTGCATCGCGACTTATCCTCGAATGGCCCAGAAGGCCAGGCTCAGGCCGGGGAACTCGCCGGCGACATAAAAGGCGAAGCCGCCGGACTGCCGCAACTGCTGCCAATGTTCGCTGCCACGGTCGAGCTCGAAGTAGGTGGCCCCGGCATGGAACGGGATCTGCCGGGGCGCCACTGGCAGCGGCAACAGGCCGATCCCCGGAAGTTGCAGGTTGACCAGGTCACGGATGTGCTCAACCGAGCCGATCTTGCTCTGCTGACCGAAACGGCTGCGCAGCGTCTCGCCTGGCACGTCCGCGCGCACCACCAGCACGAAGCTGGCGCTGTCGAGCAGGCTGCGGTCGGCGAGCATACCGACATGGATGCCATAGGCCTTTTCCACCAGAGGGATGGCCACTGCCTTGCTGTCGATCAGCATCGACAGCGCTTCACGCAGGTCGGCGATGACCGGCGCGAAGGTCGCCAACAGATCGTCGTGCTGATAGGCCGGGTAGTGTTGCGGACGGCGGCCATCGCGGGTGAACGTGGCGAATTCGCCGGCCAGTGCCACCAGCTCGCTGTACAGCCGCTCGGGATGCAGCGGGCTGAGCTGATTGAGATGCTCGATCAGTGGCTGGGCGCGATTGACCAGTTGCAACAGCATGAAATCGGCGATCTCCGAGGCGCCGCCGTTGGCCGATGCCACCACCCGGCCGGCCAGGGCCTCGCCACGCTGGTGCAGCAGGCCCAGCAGCTCGCCGCGAAACACCGACAGGGGTTGGCTGGCGGCCACGTCCAGCAAGGGCGGGATATAGCTGTCATCGAGCACCAGGGCGCGATCGGCGCGTTTTTCTCGCACGCGTGCCACGCCCAGCAGCGCATGGTCGCCCAGGCCGTCTTCCTCGCGCAGCAGGCGCAAGGCACGGCTGCCCAGGGCCAATGGCGCGCGGTTCTCGAACGGTGCGTTGTCGTCGCGCACCTCGCTGACTTGGCTGATGTAGCGGGCGCCCGGGTGTGCCTCGCCCTGCTCGGCGGTGTCACGCAGGCCGGCGCGCTTGAGCGGCAAGCCCAGGTAGATCACGCCGTCACGAAAATCATCAGGGATTTCCAGCGGCGCGGGCGCCAGGTCATCGCCTGGAATGTCGAAGGGCGTGCCATCGGGCAACAGGCCGCGAGCGCCAAGGATGGCCAGCTTGCCCTGGGTCAGCAGGCCCTGGTCGATCAGCAGTTCGGAAAAGCCCCAGGCCGCGACGCTCAGCGGGCGGCTACGAGCCTCGACCAGGTTTTCCAGGTAGCGGTCGTGTTGCTGGAAGTGCTGGGTCGTGATGAACATGCCTTCCGACCAGACCACGCGATTGTTCCAGGACATGAGAACTCCAATTGCCTAGCGAACAGGCTCAGGTTGTGAAGTGGCCTCGGCGCTGCGCACGGCGCGCGCATCGAGGCTGATCTGGTAGTCCAGCGGCGGCACCGCCAGAAGGCTGCGCCAGCGGGCCTGGTCGATCTCGCGATAGCCGACCACCAGGCCGATCTGGCGCGTGGCCGGGTTCAGCGGACGATCCACGCGCAACTGCTGGCCGGGCCGCAGCAGGACCTCGTCCTGGTCCAGCAGATCGTCGCCGAGCGTCGCCCGGGCCTGGTCGGCCAGGGCGAAATAGTCGGCGCGAGCGAAGCCGGCGCCGTGCTTCAGTTCGTAGACACGCACTCGGACCGGGGCCGGTTCGCCCGTGGCGCCTGGGTTCAGCCCGGCGGCGGCACTGAAATACAGGCTCACCTTCGGCGCCGGCTCGGCCAGCGAAGGCGCGGTCGCCTGCGGCGCATGCGTGCTGCAGGCACCGAGCAGCGCGATGGCCAGCGCTGCGGTCAGTCTCGTTGCGTTCATTCTGCTCCTCATGACCTCACAGGTACTCTTCCAGGCCCATGGCTTACGCCTCATGGGCGCTTCAGCTGGCTGCCATAGGCCTCGTAGGCACGCGCGAACTCACGGCCGAACAGGGCCTGGAATTCATCCTCGGCTTCACGCGAGATCTGCCCGTACAGCTCGGTGAACTGCTGCCAGCAATGCGCCTGGCGCGAGCCACCGAACAGCTTCGCCAACCCGGCGGCGGGCGTCAGACGGGCTTCCAGGCGCGCCGGTTCGAAACGCGCCAGCAGGTGCTTGATCGCCGCCTCCACGCCCGCCATGACCGCCAGCTGGTGATTGCGCAGGTCGTCGAAGCTGTCACGTACCGCCTGGTCTGGCGCCATAAAAGCCTGGTTGCCCTCACGCAGCAGCAACAGCAACGCTTCGTCGGCGTTGGGCGCGAACTTCAGCGGATTGTTGCGGGTCGGGGCGATCGTGGTCTGTTGCATGCGAAACTCGCCCTTGACGCTGCTGCGGGCGCGCAGCACATCGATCAGCCCCTCCACCATCAGGCGATAACTGCGGCCGATGGCCTGCATCTGCGCCTCGGTGTCAGCGCTTTCGATACGCAGGTGTTCGATGCCGGCGCCACGCAGAAAGGCGCGAAGCAAGACGTCGTCCGCCTGGGGCGTGACTGCGGGTATGGCCGCCGGTGTGGCTGCGGGCGCTGCAGCGGCAGGCTGCGCTGGGACCTCGCCGTCGCACGCGGTAGCCTGCGGCGCAGGCGCAGGCGCAGGCGGCTGCAGTGCCGGTGCCGCAGGCGTCTCGTCGAGCAGGTTCCAGTCCTCAGGAATCAGCCCCGCTGCGGCGGCCGGCGCTGGAGCCAACGGTGGCGGCGGACAGAAGTCATGCTGCTGGGCCGGTACATGGTCAGGCAGGCTGGCCGGCGGCACGCTCGCTGGAGCGAGAAAGTCGAACAGATCCGGCAGGGTGTCATGGCTGCGGACCACCGCGGGGCTGGCCGGCGCGCTCGCCGGCAGTGGCTGCCGATCGGCCAGCTGGTTGGCCATCAACGCTTCGAAACTGTGTGCCTCGGGCTGCTCGCCCGGCAGCATGCTCGGCCCCGCTTCGATGCGTGCCTGGATCTCGTACTCGCCGATGCGGATGATTTCGCCATCGACCAACAGCTCGCTGCTGCCACGACGCATGCGCACGCCCGCCTGGACGAGTTCGACGCCGTTGGTGCTGTTGTCGGTCAGGTAGTAATGACCATCCTTGAACTGGATGAGGCAATGCCTGGAGGAAACCAGGCGCTGCGGATCGGGAATGACCCAGTCATTGTCCGCAGCCCGCCCGACCGTGATGGCACCGCTCTCCAGCACCATCTCCGGGCACTGCCCAGGCGTGATCTTGTGGTAACTGGTAATGGTCAGGCGAAGTGCCATCATGCCTCCATGCATTATGTCAAAGTTGTCCGGGCAGTCGCTAAAGGCCCGCACGCGCCTTATTATGACTTCAAAAGCCATTGAAAAATAAAGGAAAATATCAACGCGCCGGCGTTCCGCACAAACCTGTTCGGCTCACCGGTTCGATACATTGGAAGTACCGGCTCGATGGCCATGGCAGGGTTGCCGGTGTTTCACCACTGATACGCGCGGCGCGTAGCTTACCTTGACATCATTTTGGAAATAAACCATAAATGCGCAGCTTTTGAGTATCATAGTGATATTACTATGATATCAACTTTCAACTCTTCGCCAAGTTCAATGGCCCGTTCGGGCCAGTAACTTCGGAAGGACCCGCCCAGATAATGGGCCGATATGGAGATCGATTTCCGGTGAATTCGCCGTTGCTGCTCGCCCCTGTTTCGATGGACTTTCCGTGTGGCGAAGACCTCGAATACGATGCTGACTTCCTGCAGCTCGAGCGTGACGCGCAGGGCCGCCCGGAGCGGGTCATGGGCGATGCCGTGCAACCGGCCGAACCACCTGCCTGGCGCGACATCGAGCAAGCCTGCCAGGGCCTGCTGCAGCGCAGCAAGGACTTGCGCATCACTCATTTTCTGACCCAGGCCGAACTGGCCTTGCATGGCGTCGAAGGCCTGGCCGACGGCCTGGAGCTGGTGCACGATCTTCTGGCCGAATACTGGCTGCACTTGCATCCGCAACTCGACGCGGCGGACGACAACGACCCCACGGTACGCATCAACGCCTTGGCGGGCCTGGCCTGCGACACCAACATCGGCTTGCTGCGCGAAGCCGTGCTGGTGCGCTCCCGCGCCTTCGGCGTGATTACCCTGCGCGCCGCCTTGCATGCCGCCGGCATCCAGCAATCTGCCAGCGAGCAACTGTCCAGCGAGGAACTGGCCGCCGCGCTGCGTGACGTCGACGCCCAACAGCTGGAGCACTGTCGTCTGGCCCTGCAGCGGGCACGCGAAACCTGCGAGGCCATCGAGCGACGGGTCAACGAACAGGTCGGCTCGGCCAGCGGGGTCGACCTGTCGGCCCTGCGCCAGCCGCTGCGCCAGGCGCTGCAGGTCCTGGTCGACTTCGGCCCGGCGGGTGCTCAGCCCCGCGCGATCGACGAGCCCCTGACGGGCACCGCTATCGACAGCGCCGAACCCGGTGCTGCCCAGGCTGCGCCCGTGCAGCGGCCAGCCGCTCGCCCGGGCGAGATAAACAGCCGCGAGGACGTGCTGCAAAGCCTCGACCGGCTGCTTCAGTACTATGCACGCCACGAACCTTCCAGCCCGTTGCCGGTACTGCTGCGGCGGGCCCGCAACCTGGTCGATGCCGACTTCGCGACCATCGTCCGCGACCTGATCCCCGATGGCCTTTCGCAATTCGAGAACCTGCGCGGCCCGGAAGGCGACTGAACGCCGCCAGGTCGCATGAACACCGACTCCCGCACAGACACAGCCGCCGCAACCGGCACCCAGGAGGAAAACAGTGGCGAAAGACAGCTCCCAGAAATTCATCGCGCGCAATCGTGCGCCGCGCGTGCAGATCGAATACGACGTCGAACTGTATGGCGCCGAGAAGAAGGTCCAGCTGCCCTTTGTCATGGGCGTGCTCGCGGACCTCGCTGGCAAGCCCGCCGAGCCGCTGCCGGCCGTGGCCGAGCGCAAGTTCCTCGAGATCGACGTGGACAACTTCGACTCGCGCCTCAAGGCCATGAAACCTCGCGTGGCATTCACCGTGCCCAACGCGCTGACCAGTGAAGGCAACCTGAGCCTGGACATGACCTTCGAGAGCATGGACGACTTCAGCCCGGCTGCGGTGGCGCGCAAGATCGATGCCTTGAACCAGCTGCTCGAGGCCCGGACCCAGCTGGCCAACCTGCTGACCTACATGGACGGCAAGACCGGTGCCGAGGACATCATCCTCAAGGCCATCAAGGACCCTGCCCTGCTGCAGGCCCTGGCCAGCGCACCCAAGCCCGCCGCCGACGAGCCGAACGCCTGAGGAGACCGACCATGACCGATTCATTGCGCGACACCCAGGCCCAATCGCCGGCGGTGCACGAACCGAGCGAGTTCGCCGCCCTGCTGATGCAGGAATTCAAGCCCAAGACCGAGCGTGCCCGCGAAGCGGTCGAAAGCGCCGTGCGCACCCTCGCCGAACAGGCCTTGGCACAGACCAGCCTGGTGTCCGATGACGCCATCGGCTCGATCGAGCAGATCATCGCCGCGATCGATGCCAAGCTCACCGCCCAGGTCAACCAGGTGATCCACCACCCGGACTTCCAGCAGCTGGAAAGCGCCTGGCGCGGCCTGCACTACCTGGTCAACAACACCGAAAGCGACGAGCAGCTGAAGATCCGCGTGCTCAACGTTTCCAAGAACGACCTGCACAAGACCCTGAAGAAGTTCAAGGGCACCGCCTGGGATCAGAGCCCGGTGTTCAAGAAGCTCTACGAGGAGGAATACGGGCAGTTCGGCGGCGAGCCCTACGGCTGCCTGGTCGGCGACTACTATTTCGACCAGTCGCCGCCGGACGTGGAACTGCTGGGCGAGCTGTCGAAGATCTGCGCGGCCATGCATGCGCCGTTCATCGCCGCTGCCTCGCCGACGGTCATGGGCATGGGTTCCTGGCAGGAGCTGTCCAACCCGCGTGACCTGAGCAAGATCTTCACCACCCCGGAATACGCCGGCTGGCGCTCGCTGCGCGAATCGGAAGACTCGCGCTACATCGGCCTGACCATGCCGCGCTTCCTGGCGCGCCTGCCCTACGGCGCCAAGACCGACCCGGTGGAAGCCTTTGCCTTCGAAGAAGACACCGACGGCGCCGACAGCAGCAAGTACACCTGGGCCAACGCCGCCTACGCCATGGCGGTGAACATTAACCGCTCGTTCAAGTACTACGGCTGGTGTTCGCGCATCCGCGGCGTCGAATCCGGTGGCCAGGTGCAGGGCCTGCCCGCGCACACCTTCCCGACCGACGACGGCGGCGTGGACATGAAATGCCCGACGGAAATCGCTATTTCCGATCGCCGCGAGGCTGAGCTGGCCAAGAACGGCTTCATGCCGCTGCTGCACAAGAAGAACACCGACTTCGCTGCCTTCATCGGCGCCCAGTCGCTGCAGAAGCCGGCCGAATACGACGACCCGGACGCCACCGCCAACGCCAACCTGGCGGCGCGCCTGCCATACCTGTTCGCCACCTGTCGCTTCGCCCACTACCTCAAGTGCATCGTTCGCGACAAGATCGGCTCGTTCAAGGAAAAGGACGAGATGCAGCGCTGGTTGCAGGACTGGATCCTCAACTATGTCGACGGCGACCCGGCCCACTCCACCGAGACCACCAAGGCCCAGCACCCGCTGGCCGCCGCTGAAGTGGTGGTCGAGGACGTCGAAGGCAACCCTGGCTACTACAACTCGCGCTTCTACCTGCGCCCGCACTATCAGCTCGAAGGGCTGACCGTGTCGCTGCGCCTGGTAGCGAAGCTGCCTTCGGCCAAGGGCGCCTGATCATCGCGGGGCCCGGCCCCGCGATTCCCATCCCAATCGCTAACCGCCGCACCATCGCGAGGACATCATGGCTGTAGACATTTTCATCAAGATTGGCGACATCAAGGGCGAGTCGCACGACAAGACCCACAAGGACGAGATCGACGTGCTGAACTGGAGCTGGGGCATGTCCCAGTCTGGCAACATGCACACCGGCAGCGGCGGCGGCTCCGGCAAGGTCAACATCCAGGACCTGTCGATCACCAAGTACATCGACAAGTCCAGCCCCAACCTGATGGCCCACTGCTCGAGCGGCAAGCACATCGACAAGGTCAAGCTGACCGTGCGCAAGGCCGGTGGCGAAAGCCAGGTCGAGTACCTGATCATCAACCTCGAGGAAGTGATCATCAGCTCCCTGAGCACTGGCGGCTCGGGCAGCGACGACCGCCTCACCGAGAACGTCACCCTCAACTTCGCCAAGGTCACGGTCGACTATCAGCCGCAGAAGGCCGACGGCAGCAAGGAAGGTGGCCCGATCAAGTACGGCTGGAACATCCGCTCCAACGTCAAGATCTGATCCACCGCGCCCAGGCCATGACGCCGCTCCCGCATCCGTCCATGCAGGAGCGGTTGCCACCGCGGCGCCGGACCGGCCGCGATGGACCGCACAGCGGCCCCAAGACCAACCACCACCCCAAAGGACCTACCCCGCATGGTAGCCGACATCGCCAACCGCGACCGCCTGCAACCGTCGCTGCTGGACCGTCTGATCGATGACGAGCCTGGCAACCTGCGAGAGTCTGCGGACAAGCGCGTGCTGTCATTGCAGCAGCTCAAGGCCTCGGTCCTGCGCGACCTGACCTGGCTGCTCAACACCACCTCGCTGCTCGATGCCGAGGCGACGGCGCGGATGCCGGCCGGCACTTCGGTGCTCAACTACGGCCTGCCGGCACTGGCCGGCAACAGCGCCTCGAACATCGATCCGACGGCCCTGGCACGGATCATCCACCAGGCCATCGTCACCTATGAACCCCGCATTCTCGCCCATACCTTGCGGGTCAGGGCCCAGGCCGCGCCTGGCGAGATGAACGCCAATGCGCTGAGCTTCGAGATCGAAGGCGACCTCTGGGCCCAGCCAGCCGCGCTGCCCCTGCTGCTGCAGACCGACCTGGACCTGGAGTCGGGGCATGTACGCGTGACCCCGGCCGAGCGCCGGAGACGCCCATGAACCCACGCCTGCTCGAGCTGTACAACCAGGAACTGCGGCACATCCGTGAAAGCGCCGCGGAATTCGCCCAGCAGTTCCCGAAGATCGCCGGGCGCCTGAGCTTGTCCGGCATCGAATGCGCCGACCCGTACGTGGAGCGTCTGCTCGAGGGCTTCGCCTATCTCACCGCACGGGTACAGCTCAAGCTCGACGCGCAATACCCGACCTTCACCCACAACCTGCTGGAAATCGCCTACCCCCACTACCTGGCGCCCACCCCGTCGATGACCGTGGTGCAATTGCAGGCCGATCCGGACGAGGGTTCGCTCAGCGGCGGCTTCCGCCTGCCGCGCAACAGCGTGCTGCGGGCCAACCTGGGCCGCGACTCGCAGACCCCGTGCGAATTCCGCAGCAGCCAGGAGGTCACCCTGTGGCCGCTGCAGGTGGCGCGCGCAGAGTACTTCGGCAACCCAGGCGCGGTGCTCGGTCGCCTGGCCGCCAGCGAGCCGCGAGCCCGGGCGGCCTTGCGGCTGAGCTTGCGCAGCGGTGCCGAGATGCCCTTCGACAGCCTGGCGCTGGAACACCTGCCGCTGTACCTCAACGGTACTGGCGAAACCCCCTTCCGCCTCTATGAACAGCTGCTGGGCAGTGCCTGCGCGGTGTTTGTCCGTCAGCCGGGCAGCGCCTGGGTAGAGCGCATCCCGGTCGAACAGGCCTTGCGCCCGCTCGGTTTCGATGACCGCGAAGCCGCGCTGCCAGTGGTGCCCCAGGCGTTCCAGGGCTACCGGCTGCTGCAGGAATACTTCGCCTTGCCACAGCGCTTCCTGTTCGTCGACTTCGCCGGGCTAGGTCCGGCCGTCCGGCGTTGCGATGGCTGTGAACTGGAAGTGATCGTGCTCTTCGAGCGTCATGACCCGAGCCTTGAAAGCAGCGTCGGGGCCGCTCAGTTCGTGCCTTTCTGCACTCCGGCGATCAACCTGTTCCCGCGCCGGGTCGACCGCATCCATCTGACCGACAAGGTCAACGAACATCACGTGATCGCCGACCGCACGCGACCTTGCGACTTCGAGATCCACTCGCTGCAGGAGGTCCGTGGACATGGGACTGGGGTCGAGCAGGCCTTCCTGCCGTTCTATGCCGTACGCGACCCTTCGCGCTATGGCCGTGACCAGGCCTACTACATCGTGCGGCGCGAGCCACGGGTACTGTCCAGCGAGCAGCGACGCAACGGTACCCGCTCGAGCTACATGGGGAGCGAAACCTTCGTCAGCCTGGTGGACGGCCAACAGGCACCCTACCGTCACGAGCTGCGCCAGCTGGGCATCAGTGCCCTGTGCAGCAACCGCGACTTGCCGTTGTTCATGACCGTGGGCGACGCACGCAGCGACTTCAGCCTGGCCGACAGTGCCCCGGTATCGGCCGTGCGCTGCCTGGCCGGCCCTAGCCGGCCACGCCCCAGCCATGCCCATGACCAGCGGGCCTGGCGCCTGATCAGCCAATTGTCGTTGAACTACCTGTCGCTGACCGAACAGGGCCAGGGCGCCGCCGCCTTGCGCGAACTGCTGCGCCTGTATGGCGACAGCCACGACAGCGCTCTGCACTTGCAGATCGACGGCCTGCGCCAGGTGTCGAGCAGGCCCTGCACGCGGCGTCTGCCGATGCCGGGACCGATCGTCTTCGGTCGCGGCCTGGAAATCACCCTGGAGTTCGACGAGAACGCTTTTCGCGGCACCGGGGTGTTTCTGCTCGGCGCGGTGTTCGAACGTTTCCTGACCCGTTACGTGTCCATCAACAGCTTCACCGAAACCGTGCTGCGCACCACCGAGCGCGGCGAGATCATGCGATGGAAAGCCAAGCCCGGACGCCGACCGACCCTGTGAACACACTCGAGGCCATGCAGGCCGAGCCTTGGGCGTACGACTTCTTCCAGGCGCTGCGTCGCCTGGAGGCCGAACACCCGCACCTGCCACGCTTCGGCCATGCCTTGCGCCTGGCCGACGAGCCGGTGCGCCTGGGCCAGCGCCTGGATTGTGGCTTCGCTCCGGCGGCCCTGGCCTCGGTGACGGCCAGTGACAGCGGCCCGGCGCGCCTGGAGCAGTTCTTCTTCGGCCTGAGCGGCCCCAACGGCCCGCTGCCGCTGCACCTGACCGAACACCTGCGTGAACGTCAGCGCAACAACGCCGACCATGCCGGCAAGCGTTTTCTCGACATTTTCCATCATCGCCTGCTGAGCCTGTTCTACCGCGCCTGGGCCGAGGCCCGGCCAACCGCCAGCCACGACCGCCCCGGCGATGACTACTGGGCGGCACGCCTGGCCGCGCTCAGCGGCCGTGGCCAGCCCGAGCTGCAGGGCCAGGGGCCACTGGCGGACACGGCGAAACTGCACTTTTCCGGCCACCTGGCCGCCCAGACCCGCTATCCGGACGGGCTATGCAGCATCCTCGCGGATTATTTCGGCGTGCCCGTGGCCCTGGAGGAGTATGTCGGCCAATGGCTCGAGCTGCCTGAGCGCAGCCAGCTCGGCGTACGCGCCAACCGCCTGGGTGTCGACCTGTGCCTGGGCCGGCATGTGTGGGATCGCCAGCACAAGTTCCGCCTGTGCCTGGGCCCACTCAGCCTCGACCAGTATCACGCCCTGTTGCCCGGCAACGCGGCGTTCGCCGAGCTGGCCGCCTGGGTCGCCGAATGCCAGGGCCACGAACTGGACTGGGAGCTCAACCTGATCCTGGCCAATGACCAGGTTCCGGCCCTGCGGCTCGATGCCGGTCGGCGCCTGGGTTTCGATACCTGGCTCGGCCGTCCTGCGCACGATGCCAAGGATCTCAAGCTCGCCCGCTACTACGCCGAGCCGTCCGCCTCTACCCCAAGGAACCCTGAACATGAGTGAAATCAGCCGCGCCGCGCTGTTCGGCAAACTCAACAGCCTGGCCTACAAGGCCATCGAAGCCGCCACCGTGTTCTGCAAGCTGCGCGGCAATCCCTATGTCGAGCTGGCGCACTGGCTGCACCAGCTGCTGCAATTGCCTGACAGCGACCTGCACCGTGTGGTGCGCCAGTTCGAAATCGAGCCGGCGCGCCTGGCGCGCGACCTGACCGATGCGTTGGATCGACTGCCACGCGGCTCGTCCTCCATCACCGACCTGTCTTCGCAGGTCGAGGACGCCGTGGAGCGCGGCTGGGTCTACGGTAGCCTGATGTTCGGCCAGCACCAGGTCCGTACGGGCTTCCTGCTGATCGGCATGCTCAAGACGCCAAGCCTGCGCAACGCCTTGCTGGGGCTTTCCGGCGAATTCGCCAAGCTCAAGGTCGATGCCTTGAGCGAGCAGTTCGAGCGCTACGTGGGCGACTCGCCGGAAAACGGCTTGCTCGCCAGCGATGGTTTCGCCGCGGCCGAGCCTGGCCAAGCCAGTGGCGCGGTGGCGCCCGCGGCGCTGGGCAAGCAGGAGGCGCTCAAGCGGTTCACCGTGGACCTGACCGAACAGGCACGCAGCGGCCAGCTCGACCCCATCGTCGGTCGCGACGAGGAAATCCGCCAGCTGGTGGACATCCTCATGCGACGCCGGCAGAACAACCCGATCCTCACCGGCGAAGCCGGGGTCGGCAAGACCGCCGTGGTCGAAGGCTTCGCCTTGCGCATCGTCGCCGGCGACGTGCCGCCGGCGCTCAGGGATGTCGAGCTGCGCAGCCTGGATGTCGGCCTGCTGCAGGCCGGGGCCAGCATGAAAGGCGAGTTCGAGCAACGCCTGCGCCAGGTCATCGAAGATGTCCAGGCCTCGTCCAGGCCGATCATTCTGTTCATCGACGAGGCCCATACCCTGGTCGGCGCCGGTGGCGCGGCCGGCACCGGCGATGCCGCCAATCTGCTCAAGCCAGCCCTGGCGCGTGGCAGCCTGCGTACCGTGGCGGCGACCACCTGGGCCGAGTACAAAAAGCACATCGAGAAGGATCCGGCGCTGACCCGACGCTTCCAGGTGGTGCAGGTCGCCGAGCCGGACGAGACCAAGGCCCTGCTGATGATGCGCGGGGTCGCCTCGACCATGGAGCAGCACCACCAGGTGCAGATCCTCGACGAAGCGCTCGAAGCGGCGGTACGGCTGTCGCACCGCTACATTCCGGCACGCCAGCTGCCAGACAAGTCGGTGAGCCTGCTCGACACCGCCTGCGCCCGCGTGGCCATCAGCCTGCACGCGGTGCCAGCCGAAGTGGACGACAGTCGTCGGCGTATCGAGGCGCTGGAGGTCGAGTTGCAGATCATCGCGCGCGAGACCGCCATCGGCGTGACTACCGAGCAGCGCCAGGCTCGCGCCGAAGCGCTGCTGGCCGAGGAGCGCGCACGTCTGGCCAGCCTGGAGACTCGCTGGGCAGAGGAAAAGGCTCTGGTCGACCAACTGCTGGCGACTCGGGCGCAGTTGCGCGAGCAGCTCGGCGCGGTCGATCGACCGGCCGGCGAGGACGCCCACCCACCACGGGCCAAGCTCATCGAGTTGCAACGGCGCCTGGCCAGCTTGCAAGGCGAAGATCCCTTGATCCTGCCGACCGTGGACTATCAGGCGGTGGCGTCGGTGGTCGCCGACTGGACCGGCATCCCGGTGGGCCGCATGGCGCGCAACGAGATCGAGACGGTGCTGAGCCTCGACACTCACCTGGCCAAGCGCATCATCGGCCAGGATCACGCCCTGCGCATGATCGCCAAGCGCATCCAGACCTCCCGAGCCGGCCTGGACAATCCGAACAAGCCGATCGGCGTGTTCATGCTCGCCGGCACTTCCGGCGTAGGCAAGACCGAAACCGCGCTGGCACTGGCCGAGGTCCTCTATGGGGGCGAACAGAACCTGATCACCATCAACATGAGCGAGTTCCAGGAGGCCCACACGGTCTCTACCCTCAAGGGTGCGCCGCCTGGCTACGTGGGTTATGGCGAGGGCGGCGTGCTGACCGAGGCAGTGCGCCGGCGACCCTACAGCGTGGTGCTGCTGGACGAGGTGGAGAAAGCCCACCCGGACGTGCATGAACTGTTCTTCCAGGTGTTCGACAAAGGCGTCATGGAGGATGGCGAAGGCCGACAGATCGATTTTCGCAATACCCTGATCCTGCTCACCACCAATGCCGGCACCGCGCTGATCGCCGATATCTGCAAGGATCCGCAGGCCCTGCCCGAGCCCGAGTCGGTCGCCAGCGCGCTGCGCAAGCCGCTGCTGGAGATCTTCCCACCGGCGCTGCTCGGGCGTCTGGTGACCATCCCCTACTACCCGCTCAGCGACGCGATGCTCAAGGCCATCACTCGTTTGCAGCTCGAGCGCATTCGCGCGCGTGTCGAGAGCACCCACAAGGTGGGCCTGGCTTATGACGAGGCGGTCGTCGAGCTGATCGTCTCGCGCTGCACCGAGACCGAGAGCGGCGGACGCATGATCGATGCCATCCTCACCAATGGCCTGCTGCCGGACATGAGTCGCGAGTTCCTCACGCGCCTGCTCGAAGGCAAGCCGCTGGCGAGCGTGCGCATCAGCCGCCGTGACAACGACCTGCACTATGACTTCGGCACGCCCGACTGACGAGGCCTGACATGCTGTTCAAGCAATCCACGCGCCTGGCGCGGATCGACAGCCCGCTCGGAGCGGACGTGCTGATCCTGGCCGAGCTGGGCGGCAGCGACGAACTGGGCCGGCTGTTCGACTATCAGCTGCAGCTGACCAGCGCCGATCCGGCCATCGATCTCAACCAGCTGCTCGGCAAGCCGCTGAGCGTGGCGCTGCAGCTGGGGATGGGCACCTGGCGCTACTTCCACGGCATCGTCGCGCGTTGCAGCCAGTCGGTCGACCAGGGCCAGTTCGCCAGCTACCAGGTGACCTTGCGTCCCTGGCTGTGGCTGCTGACCCGGACCAGCGACTGCCGGATCTTCCAGCACCTGAGCGCGCCGCAGATCATCAAGCAGGTCTTTCGCGACTTGGGCTTCACCGATTTCGAGGATGCCCTGGGCCGCAGCTACCGCGAACGCGAGTACTGCGTGCAATACCGCGAGACCAGCTTCGATTTCGTCAGTCGCCTGATGGAAGAAGAAGGCATCTACTATTTCTTCCGCCATGAACAGGAGCGTCACGTGCTGGTGCTGGCCGACGCCTATGCCGCGCATCACAAGGCGCCCGGCTACGAAGTCGTGCCCTACTACCCGCCGGACGGCCAGCACCGCGAACGTGACCATATCAACGACTGGTACCTGTCCCAGGAAGTGCAGCCCGGTGCGCTGGAGCTCAACGACTACGACTTCCAGCGTCCCAGCGCGCGGATCGACGTGCGTTCGGTCATGCCACGTGCGCACCAGGCGGGCGACTACCCGCTGTTCGACTACCCAGGCGCCTACGAGCAGGCCGAGGATGGCGAGCACTACGCGCGTACCCGTCTGGAGGCCTTGCAGAGCCTGCACGAGCGCGTCGAGTTGCGTGGCAATGCGCGCGGCCTGGGCAGCGGCCACCTGTTCAGCCTGAGCGGATTCACCCGGGCGGACCAGAACCGTGAATACCTGGTCGTCGCGGCGCGCTACTACGTGCGCCAGGAACGCCTGGAAAGCGGTGCTGGCAGCGGCGCGCCCCAGTTCGAAAGCAACCTCAGCTGCATCGACGCACAACAGAGCTACCGCCCGGTCGCCAGCACCTTGCGACCCATCGTCAAGGGGCCGCAGACCGCGGTAGTGGTCGGTCCCGCCGGCGAGGAAATCTGGACCGACCAGTATGGCCGGGTCAAGGTGCATTTCCACTGGGACCGGCATGACCAGTCCAACGAGAACAGCTCGTGCTGGATCCGTGTGTCCCAGGCTTGGGCCGGCAAGAACTGGGGCACGATGCAGATCCCGCGCATCGGCCAGGAAGTGATCGTCAGTTTCCTCGAAGGCGATCCGGACCGGCCGATCATCACCGGGCGCGTCTACAACGCCGAACAGAGCGTGCCCTACGAGTTGCCGGGCAACGCTACGCAAAGCGGCATGAAAAGTCGCTCGAGCAAAGGCGGCAGCCCTGCCAACTTCAACGAAATCCGCATGGAAGACAAGAAAGGCGCCGAGCAGCTGTACCTGCATGCCGAGCGTGACATGGACACCGTCGTGGAACGGAACCAGAGCCTGGCCGTCGGCGCCAACCGTACCCAGACCGTCGGCCTGCTGGAAACCGTGATCATCGGCCAGGACCGCGTGCGCGCGGTGCGCCGCGACGATGTGCTGCTGGTCGGCGCGAGCAAGACCGACAGCGTCAGCACCAGCTACCTGATCGAGGCCGGGGAAAGCCTGCGCCTGGTCTGCGGCAAGAGCGTGATCGAGCTCAATGCCAGCGGCCAGATCAACCTCAGCTGCGTGCAGTTCAGCTTCCACGCCAGCGCCGATGGCCAGATCAATACCGACGGCACGCTCGACCTGAACGTGGGCGATGGCGCGCAGACCGGGCCCAACGCCCAGGGCGTGAAGGCGACCATCGACGGATCGGTCAAGGCGATCTTCTCCGAACCTGGCAAGTAACGAGTCATTCACCCATGAACTATCGCGTCAACGAATTTCGCTTCGCCCTGCCCGACCCCGAGCTGCAGGACACCAGCATCAATGTCCTGCGCTTCGCCGCGCTGGGCACCTCGCTGATCGTCAGCCGCAGCCTGCTGGCCGAAGGCGAGACCCTGCAGAGCAACTTCGACGGCCAGTTGCAACGTCTGCGCCAGCAGGTGCAGGACCTGCGCTTCCAGCCTGCCCAGACCATCGGCGTCGGCGCAGGCCAGGCCGTCGAGGCCATCGAACTGACCAGCCAGTTCAGCCGGGGCCAGGACAAGGTCTACCAGTACCAACTGGCCCTGGTGCTGCCGGGCAGCCGGCGAATGCTCGCGCTCAGCTACGTCAAGCCGCAGCCGTTGGGCAGCGCGGACGCTGCGCACTGGGCGACGATCAAGCAGTCGCTCGACTTCGACAACCTCGGCTGACAGGCAAGCGAATGTCCGATGCATTCTGGGCCGCCCGCGAAGGTGACGCGCTGCTGCACAGCTCGATGATGGCCGACATCGTCGGCGGCGTGCTGGAGGTCGCGGCCAACGTGGCCATCGGTGCCCTGGCCACCGCGGCGGTGGGCGCGGCCCTGGGCATCACCGTGGCCACCGGCGGGCTGGGCTGCTTCGTGCTCGGCGCGGTGGTCGGCCTGGCCGTGGGCGTGGCCATGGCCAAGACCGGCGCCGACACCGGGCTCAGTCGATTATGCGAGGGGCTTGGCAACGCGCTGTTTCCGCCTTCGGTGCAGGCGACCATTCTCAGCGGCTCGCGCAATACCCGGACCAACGGCAAGCCGGCGGCCCGCGCCGCCGGCGTCGTGCTGGGACCTTCGGCACCCGCGCCCGGTGGCAGCCAGGACGCACCGCCCGAGCAAGCCGAAGAGACCTTCCTGGACATGGCCAAGGGGTTCTTCTCCCAGCTCTGGCGGCCCACCGTCGCCAGCCCGGCGGCCAATACCCAGCCAGCCGATGACGACAAGGTGCTGTGCAGCAAGCATCCGGCCATGCCCCCGCAATACCTGGCCGAAGGTTCAGGCAAGGTGCTGATCAATGGCCATCCGGCCTCGCGCAGCGGCGACCGGAGCACCTGCGAGGCGGTGATCGTCGATGCCGGACTGGTATCGGACAACGTACGCATCGGTGGCGAGTCGGTCGTGGTGCGCGAGATTCGCAGCGGCAAGACGCCCGGCATCGGGCTTGCCATCACCGCGTTGATGCTGCTGCGTGGACGCGGCGGCAAGTTCTCCAGCAGGTTCGGTTGCATGCTGATCGGCGGCGTGACCAACCTGGTAAGCAGCCAGGTCAGCGCCGCCCTGACCGCGGCCATCGTCGGCTCGCCACACCCGGTCCATGCCGCGACCGGCGCCAAGGTCCTCAATGGGCCGCAAGACCTCGACTTCGAGGTTCCGGCGCTCATCCCATTGCGCTGGCAGCGCTACTACAACAGCCATGGCGAACGCGAAGACGGGCTGCTCGGTCAAGGCTGGAGCGTGGAGTACGAGGTCTACATCCAGATCCAGGCGCACCCTGACGGTGGCGAGCGCCTGCTGTTCGTCGACGAGCAGGCCCGCTGCATCGACATGGGCGACATCCCGCCAGGCGATGCCGTGTACAGCCCTGGCGAGGGCCTTGGTGTCAGGCGCGAACGCAATGGCGAGGTGCTGATCGAGGATCGCCAAGGCCGCTACCGGTTGTTCCAGCCCGCTCCGGGACGGCCCGGACGGCTGCGTCTGGCCCAGCTGGGCGATCGCAACGACAACCGCGTGTACCTCGATTACGACGACCTGGGGCGTCTGCGCGCACTGCGCGATACCTTCGACCTGGTGGAATTGCAACTGCACTACAGCGAGCGCTGGCCGGCCCGGGTCAGCCACATCGACCGACGCTTCGCCGATGGTGCCGTGCAGCGGCTGGTCAGCTACGACCACGACGGCAACGGTGACCTGGCCACGGTGCATGCCGACGACGGGCAGCCGACTCGGCATTTCGTCTACGATGGCGGTCGGCGCATGGTCGAGCATCGTTTGCCGTCGGGGCTTGGTTGCTACTACGAATGGGCCAGCTGCGCCGATGGCTGGCGCGTGGTTCGCTACTGGAGCGACGCGGGCGATGAATACCGCTTCGACTATGACCTGGCGCTTGGCCAGACGCGGGTGACCGACGGCTTGGGACGGGTCGGCACGCGCAGCTGGGACACCCGCTACCAGGTCACGCGCTTCACCGATGCGCTGGGCCTGACCTGGCATTTCGAGTGGAACGATGAACGCCAGTTGCTCGGTGCCATCGATCCGGCCGGCGGGCAATGGCGCTTCGACTATGACGAATCGGGCAACCTGACGCGCACGCTCGATCCACTGGGGCGCAGCGAGTCCACCCAGTGGCTGGAGCACTGGGCCTTGCCCAGGCAACGTACCGACCGGGCCGGCAACACCTGGCGCTTCCGCTATGATCGGCGTGGCAACTGCATCCGTCGTACCGACCCGCTGGGCCAGCACACCGAAGTCCGCTACGACGCGCACGGGCGCGCCAGCGAACTGATCGACGCCAAGGGCAACAGCCGGTGCCTGCACTGGAACGACCTCGGCCGTCTGACCGCCGTGGTCGACTGCTCCGGCTACCCGACCCGGCTCATCTACGACCGCAATGGCCACCTGAGCGAAACGATCGACGCGCTTGGCGAACGTGTGCGCTATCGTCGCGACCTGCATGGGCGACTGCTGGAACTGGTGCATGCCGATGGCAGGCGCGAGCAGTTCCACTACGACCTTGCCGGTCGCCTGGTCCGGCATACCGATCCGGCTGGCCATGCCCAGCACTACCAGCATGATGCGTACGGGCAGTTGCAGCGCCATGTCGATCCGCTCGGGCGGGTCGTCGAGCGCCGCCACGATGCCTACGGTCGACTGCTCGCGCTGGTCAACGAGAACGGCGAGGCCTACCGCTTCGAATGGGACGCGGTCGACCGGCTGATCGAGCGCCGCGATCTGGACGGCAGCGCGCGGCGGTATCGCTATGATGCGCTGGACGGGCTGGTCGAACTCGAACAGCTGCCAGCGCCGCATGGACAAGGGCTGGTCATGCTGCCCCAGGCGCCCCTGGCGCCGATCATCCACCGCTTCGAAAGGGATGCGGCTGGGCGCCTGGTGAGCAAGATCACCGAAGACGGCCACACGCACTACCGGTACGACGCGCTGGACCAGATGCTCGAGGCTTCGTTCATCGACCGGCACGGCAACGCCCAGGCGCTGAGCTTCGCCTATGATGCGCTGGGCAGGCTGGTCAGCGAACGGGACGGTGATGGCGACGCGCGACACCAGTACGACGAACTGGGCAACCGCACCCGTACCCAGCTGCCGGACGGTCGCTGGCTGAACCAGCTCTACTATGGCAGCGGCCACCTGCACCAGATCAATCTCGACGGCCTGGTGATCTGCGACTTCGAGCGCGATCGCCTGCACCGGGAGGTGTCGCGCACCCAGGGCAACCTGGAAACACGCAGCGAATACGACCGCGCCGGCCGGCTCCGGGCGCGCCTGAGCCGTACGCGCTCGAGCGTGGCGCACTTGCCGGCGGCATTGCAGCAGCGCTACGCCTACGACCTGCAGGACAGTCTGCAGGAGCGCTTGATCCAGCAACCTGGCGAGCAACTGCAGCAGTGGTTGCTGCACGATGCCACCCAACGCGTGCTGGCATGCCAGACGCCAGGCGGCCTGGAGGAAAGCTTCGCCTACGACCCGGCGGGGAACTTGCTCGACGGCATTGCCTCGGGTCGGGTACGGCACAATCGGCTGCTGTCCTATCAGGACAAGCGCTATCGCTACGATGCTTTTGGCCGCCTGGTCGAGAAGCGTAGTGCCCGTCACGGGGTACAGCGGCTGCGTTATGACGCCGAGCAGCGCCTGGTCGAGGTGCGCAGCCTGCGCGCCGGTCGCGAACGTGTGGTACGCATGCGCTACGATCCGCTCGGACGGCGGGTCGAGAAGACCGAGCACGATGCCGCCGGTCGTCTGCTCGGGCAGACGCGCTTCAGCTGGGACGGCTACCGCTTGCTGGGCGAGCGGCGTCATGGCCTGCAGAGCCTGTACCTGTATGCCGGGGACAGCTTCGAACCGCTGGCCAGGGTCGACGGCCGCGATGTCTACCAGCAGGTTCGCTACTATCATCCCGACCTGAGCGGACTGCCCGCCCGCCTGACCGATGCGCAAGGGACGGTGGTCTGGCAGGCACGCTACCAGGTGTGGGGCAACACCTTGACCGAAGTGCGCGAGGCGGGCCTGGTCGAGGAGCAGAACCTGCGCTTCCAGGGCCAATACCTGGACCGCGAGACCGGCCTGCACTACAACCTGTTCCGCTACTTCGACCCCGACATCGGTCGCTTCACCCAGCCCGACCCGATCGGCCTGGCTGGCGGCCTGAACCTTTATCGCTACGCGCCCAACCCGGCCACCTGGGTCGATCCCCACGGCTTGGCGGTGTGTCGGATGAGCAAGGCTGACCGCGACAACATGGGCGATGCACCCGCCGGCATGCTCAACCCGCACCGGCACCACGTGGTGCGCGAAGCAGCCCCGCGCAACTGGAAGCCGGAAAACCGAGCCTATATCCTCGATGCGCAGAAGATCATGAAAGACCTGAATATCGACATCAATACCGATCCGCGCAACTTCACCTGGGCGCAGAATGGCGGGCGCACTCACAGCGTCGCCGCGGCCAAGGAAGTCTTCACCCGGCTGAACGAGGTGAAGCACCTCGGCCTCAAGGAGGTCGAACGAGTGCTGGCGGAGCTACGCCTTGACTTCACAAAAGGAACAGTCGGTTCATGAACGACTCGCAAGCCTGTTATGCCGATCATCAAGCCTTGCTCGACCGTCTCTACGCAGCTGTCGAGGCCGGCGAGCTGGAACACGTGCGGGCGTTCGCCACGGCACACCCGCACCTGCTGCAACTGACCCGCTTCGGCAATCCCGACGCCGAAAACTTGCTGCACATCGCGGCGCGTCACGGTCAGCAACCCATGTGCGCCCTGCTCATCGACTGCGGCCTGGCAGTCGACCAGCCTGCCCGTCGGCATGGTCGCGCCACCGCGCTGGAACTGGCCGCCAGTGGCGGTCATGTCGGCACCTGCCAGTACCTGCTCGAGGCCGGCGCCAGTGTCGAGGGCCAGCCTGACAGCATCTGCGGGCCATTGCTGGCTGCCACCGTCGCTGGCCAGCGCGAAGTGGTCGAACTGCTGCTGCGCCACGGCGCCGACGTCAACCGCCTGCACCGGACCCGCAACACCGGCCCGCTGGATGCCGCCGTGGCCTGGAAGCACGACCAGATCGCCGAGCTGCTCAGCGCGGCCGGCGCCCGGCACATCGATGACATTGGCGATGACCAGATACCCGAGGCGGGCAATGCCATTCTCAATTTCGTCCAGCAGACGGTCGGACGGGTCTTGCCGCTGGCCTTCAGCCCGGTCAGCGAAGAGCGTCGCGCAAGCCTGCATGTCAGCCTGGTGGCCAGCAAGAACGACTTCAAGCTGCTGTTCACCTTGGGGCAGTTCCAGGTGCGGCCGATGACCGAGCTGTTCATCTGCCTGCCTGGCGACTGGGCGCTGCCGCGCCTGGAGCATGAAGCCGCCGATGCCTGGCGCTTTCCGGCGCGCTTGCTGTCGCGCCTGACCCGGCGTGCCTTCGACCGAGGTCCGTTGATCGAGGGCAGCCTGATCCTGCGCGACGACACCGACTATGCCGACCTGGCCTGGCCCATTGGTGTCGATGCTTTGCTCGCGGTGGACAAACCCTGGCAGGCAGACAGCCAGGGGCAGGACATTCCCGAGGACGAGAAGGTGCTGCTGCTGACCCTGGCGCCGGTGAAGTTCGCACGCGCCGGTGTGCCACGGGGCCCGGCCCTGGCTGGACTGGTCGAGCGCAAGCGCAAGGCCAGCTGGAAGGCCCTGGCCCTGCCGATGCCTGCCTGAACATGGCCACGGCCCCACGGGGCCTGGTCTTTGGGCAACAGGTCATGGCTGCTGGTAGACCACGCCCCCCAGACGATAGGTCGACAGCACCTGAGTGTCGGCGCCCGGCTTCCCAGACTCTGCCAGCTGATCCGCTGGTGCGGTCGGCAGATACATGTGCCGCTGTGCCCAGACTTCTTCCCGGGGTTTCACATCGCGCCGACGTTCGCCGCGGCTGGACTTGTCGAAATCCTTGAGCTCGCTCAGCTTCATGGGGGTATCACCGGCCAGCACGAACACCGGCAGGTTAGCCTTCGGCTGCGCGTCCCAGCGCTGACCGCTCGGTCCGAACCAGAGGGTACAGCGCGGATGCGGCGCGATGGTCTTGTGCTTGACCAGGACGTCCTGGTCATCGAAGTGGACGATCGCCCTGAGGTCGAGGTATTCCGGCGTCTCATGCACGGCGATGCCCTGCTGCTTAGCCCGCGCCTGGGCCGCGGCGGCCAGTTGCTCGCGTATCTTGCCAACGGCGATGCGCTGCGTCCCGGTGGTATGCCCGGCCCAGGTGAAGGACAGACGTCGCGGCGCGCCATCGAAGGCATGCACGCTCCGCTGCAACTGCTTGGTACTGAACGTAGCCGACCCCAACGCCCGGCGCATCAGCCGTGGGCGCATTTCAGGCGTGAGATCCTGGGCGATCCGCTCTGCCTCGATCGCCGCCATCAACCGCTGTTTCGCCTCGTTGACCTCCTGTGCCAGCCATAGCACCGATTCGCTCAGCTGGAAGTAGCCCGGCAGGCGCATGACGGTCCCCGGCGCCTGGCCGACGTCCCGCTCGAAGGTGCCGATGGCCTCGAGCGTGGCATCGATGGCCTGCTGGCCCTCGAGCAGCTCGACTTCGATGACGTCGGGGGTACGTTGTTCGTGCAGCACCGGCAGGCGCCAGACCTTGCCGGCGACGACCAGCGATGGCCAGCTTTCGTTGAACGCACGAACGCTGGAAGTAAGGGCGTGATAGGAGCGTCTTATATCTTCGTACATGAAAACCTCCTGTGTCGGGAAAGTATAACATTCACGGAAGTCCGGGTAATCGTTGGATGGTTTGTACTTTGAATGCGATTGGAAGATCTATCGTCTGGCGTGCTAAGTGGCTGGCGCGACAGGCCACGTAGCGGCCTCGGGATCGGCCCGGCAACCAGACTTCGTACAGCCACGAAGATAGGGGCCTGCATACCCTACCCCCTGGTCTGATCAACCGCTCTTAGTTTATTGCGTTGTATGGCATCCAACTTTACCTCCCATATACACGCCATCTGATCTGGAACAGACAGCGCAGAAATCAAAGTTTGCACTAGTATGTTAATGGCTTTTTACAGGGGTGGTATAAATAACACGCCTGCTCCACCCATCGCCTCGCCGGTCTGCGCCTCGGAACATGCCTGAACTGGTCGTCGTCATCCGTGAAATGGGGCACGCGTTGCCGCGCGCCCGGATCCCGACCAGAGGATGAATACCGATGAACGCTCCAACCGACGCAATCGTCTCGCTCCTGCGGCGTCATGCCGAGCCGCTGCCGGCCAGCGACTCCCCTGCCTTCGGCACGCTGTTCGATCGCTATGGCGAGGCCACCGTGGTGCTGATCGGCGAAGCCAGCCATGGCACCAGCGACTTCTATGACAGGCGTGCGGCGATCACCCGGCACCTGATCCAGGCGCATGGCTTCAACATCGTGGCGGTGGAGGCGGACTGGCCCGACGCGGCGCGGATCGACCGGCGCACGCGGTACCTGGAACCTGCGCGGGACGATCGCCAGCCGTTCAATCGTTTCCCGACCTGGATGTGGCGCAATACCGATGTGGAAGCCTTCACCACCTGGCTCGAAGCCTACAACCGTGCCCTTCCCTTCGAACGACGCGTGGAATTTCGCGGCCTGGATATCTATAGCCTGCGCAGCTCGATCAGCGAGGTGCTGGCCTTTCTCGATCGCAGCGACCCCGAGCTTGCCCATGAGGCCCGGCGGCGCTATGGCTGCCTGACGCCCTGGCAGGACGAGCCGGCGCTGTACGGCCATTTCGTCGAGCGCGATGGCCTTGCCCCGTGCGAGGAAGCGGTGGTCAAGCAACTGCGCAGTTTGCTGGACAAGCGCCTGCACGACTGCACCGAGGACGACGAAGCCTTTTTCGACGCTACCCAGAATGCGCGTGTCGTGCGTGCCGCGGAGCAATACTACCGGGCAATGTACAAGGGTTCGGTACTGTCCTGGAACCTGCGCGACCAGCACATGTTCGATACCTTGCAGGCCGTGCTGGCGCGACGCGGTGATGGCGCCAAAGCCGTGGTCTGGGCCCACAACTCGCATATCGGCGATGCGGCGGCCACGGCCATGGGCAGGCGTGGCGAGCTCAACATCGGGCGTTTGTGTCGTGCCCACCATGGGCACCAGGCGGTCCTGATCGGCATGAGCACCGACCGTGGCGAAGTGGCGGCGGCCGACGACTGGGACGGCGACATGCAGACCATGCAGGTGCGCCCTTCCCTGCCGGCGAGCTGGGAGCGGCAGTTTCTCGAAGCCGGTATACCTGCCTCGTTGACCGATTGGCGTGGCGACGACCGCCAGGCCTTGCGCGAAGGCTTGTCGGCCTCGCTGCTGGAACGGGCCATCGGGGTCATCTACCGCCCCCATAGCGAACGCCAGAGCCATTATTTCGAGGCGGTGCTGGCCGAGCAGTTCGACGCGCTGGTATGGATCGAGCAGACCCGCGCCGTCACTGCGCTACCGAGCTCGGCGGCCGAACACGACGAAGAGGACACCTTCCCTTTCGGCGTGTGACGCACGCGATGCGGCGACCGTACCCAAACAGACCTGCTAGGAGCGAATCTTGCCGGCGAACACCCGGAAACCCCAGGTGTTGTAGGCCAATGTCACGGGAACGATCACCATGAACCCGACCAGCATGAACCACTGGGTGGCCGGCGCTGCGTGCGCCTGCCCCAGGCTCAGATCCGGCGGCACGATCGACGGGAATACCATGATCACCAGCACCAGCGAGGACACGCAGACCATGCCCAGCGCCGCGAACAGAGGCAGATGATCCCGAGCGCCATGCAAGGCACGCTGGAATCCTGCCGACAACGCAAGCAGAACGAGCAACGCTGGGGCCGCTAACCAGGGGTGGTATAGACGCGCAGCGTAACGCGCGTCGAACGCCGCTGCCCAAGCCAGCATTGCGATGAACAGCACCGGCACCAGCACCGCCAGCCACCGCGCCTGACGCCCGGAACGGCGCTGCAACGCCCCGTCGCAGCGCCAGTACAGCCAGCAGGCCCCCAGCCACAGGTAGCCCAGCGTCAGGGCAAGGCCACAAGCCAGGGGAAACGGCGAAAGCCACTCCCAGCCACTGCCGGCATACTGTCCGGCGGCCTGGGGCACGCCCTGCAGCAAGGTGCCCAGGGCTATGCCCTGGCAGACCGTGGCGAGCAGCGAACCGGCCAGCAGCGCTCCGTCAGCCAGGCGCTTGCGCGACACCTGCTCGCGAAACTCCAGGCCCACGGCACGCAGGATCAGCGCCATCAGCATCAGCGACAGGGGCAAGTACAGCGCCGGCAGCAGGATGGCATAGGCTGCGGGGAACAGCGCCAGCAAACCGCCCGCGGCCAGTACCAGCCAGGTTTCGTTGGCATCCCACACCGGCAGGATCGACAGCACCATGGTGGCGCGCTCGTCAGGCCGCGGGTTGCTGCCCATGAGCAATCCCACGCCCAGGTCGGTGCCGTCGAGCAGGACATAGGTCAGCAGCGCGAACGCCAGCGCCGCACCACTGAGCAGGGTCAGCCCGTCGATGCCGAACATGCTCAGCGCTCCCCATCCGGCCCGGGTTGCGGACCCGGCTCGGCGGCGCGCGGTGGCCGGCCGGCGAGGCGCAACAGCAGCCACAAGCCGGCCCCGAACACCAGCACATAGAATCCCAGCAGGCCCGCCGTCGTCGCCATCACGGTCTGCCCTGCCACCGGCGACAGGCTGTCGGCCGTGCGCAGCAGCCCATGGACCGTGAACGGCTGGCGGCCGACCTCGGTCACCACCCAGCCGCCGAGCATGGCCAGGAAGCCGGCCGGCGCCAGGGCCAGGCTGGTGCGCTGCAGCCAGCGCGCCTGGTACAGACGTCCTCGCGCGCGCAGCACCAGGCTGACGATCCCCTGGGCCAGCATCAGCAGGCCCAGGCCGACCATGATGCGAAAGGCGAAGAACACCACGGGGACCGGCGGCAGGTCTTGCGGTGGGAATTCATCGAGCGCGGCGATGCTGCCAGTCAGGTCGTGACGCAGGTACAGCGAGCCTAGCCGTGGCACGGCCAGCTCGAGATGATTGCGCTGGCGCTCCATGTCCGGCAGGGCGAACAGCCGTAGTGGCTCGCCCTGCCCCTCGGCCGGTCGCTGCCAGGACCCCTCGATGGCGGCGACCTTGATCGGCTGCACTTCGAGCGTGTGACGCCCATGCAGGTCGCCGATCAGCACCTGCAGCGGGGCCAGCCCCGCGATCGTCCAGAGCGCCATCGAATACTGCAGGCGCGCGCGCGGATTGCCTGGCTCGCGCAGCAGCTGCCAGGCACCGACCCCGGCCACCATGCTCGCGCTGCCCAGCAGCGCTGCGATGAGCATGTGCGTCAGCCGGTAGGGGAAGGACGGGTTGAAGATGATCGCCCACCAGTCCTCGGCGATGAAACGCCCATCGCCAGCGATGGAATAGCCGGCCGGCGTGTGCATCCAGGAATTGGCCGAGAGGATCCAGAAGGCGCTGACCAGCGAGCCGATGGCGACCGCGCAAGTGGACATGAAGTGCAGCCTGGGCCCGACCTTGTTCAGCCCGAACAGCATGACCCCGAGAAACCCCGCTTCCACGAAGAATGCCACCAGTACTTCGTAGAACATCAACGGCCCGATGACCTCACCGGCCTTGAGCGACAGCCGCGACCAGTTCAGGCCGAACTGGTATTCCATGACCAGCCCCGAAGCGGTACCCACCGCCACGGTCAGCGCGAACAGCTTCAGCCAGAAGCGGTAGACCTCCATGGCATGGGCATTGCCTCGCCACAACCAGAGTGCCTCCAGCACCATCAGGCCCTGCGCCAGGCCGATGCTGAAAGCCGCCAGGACAATATGGAAGCCGATGCTGATGGCGAACTGCAAACGAGCGGCCAGCAGTCCGGAAGCGGCGTCGGCGAGTTCCATCAAGCCGGCCGTCCAGCCAACGCCGGTGCAGTTCTACCCAAGCGGCATGCAGGACAATGAAGATGGAACATGGATCGTCTCGCCCGAGGCATATGTGTCTGAGTATTTCGAGAGAACAGCGCCGAGGAAAGTTCACGACCGCACCGGCCCATGCCTGCACGCCGTCGTCACCGGAGCCGAGTCAGACCCTTCAGCCGGCGCGGCCGAGTCCGTATCATGGAGCGACAGTTCCAGGGGTTTGAAATGTTCGATTGGGAAGACCTGCGTCATTTTTCGGCTTATGTCGCTTCGGGATCACTCGCTGGCGCCGCCCGCTCCCTGGGTGTCGACCATGCCACCGTGGCGCGGCGGATCGCCTCGCTGGAAACGGCGTTGCGGCTCAAGCTGGTCGACCGCCGCCCCAGGGCCTACGCGCTTACCGAAGAAGGTGCACGGGTCGGCGAGTTCGCCGAGCAGATGCTGCAGTCATCGTTCGCCCTGGAGCATTTCGCCAGCGCCGGACAACAGGCCGTCGAAGGCCAGGTGGTGATCGCCGCCCCGCCAGCGCTGCTTGGCAGCATGGTGGCGCGCAGGCTCGGCGACCTGTATCAGCGCCATCCGCGCCTGCAGCTCAAGCTGGTCGGCAGCAAGTCGCGGGCTTCGCTGGCGCGTCGGGAAGCGGACGTGGCGATCACCTTGGCCAGGCCCACCGAGCCGACGCTGGTGGCGAGCCTGCTGGGCCACCTCGATTACCGGCTCTACGCTTCGCCAGCTTACCTGCGTGGCGCGGATCCGCACCGCTACATCGGTTACGACGAGTCCCAGGAGCGTTCGCCGCAGCAGCAGTGGTTGCTCGGCCAGATCGGCGACCGCCCCTTCGCCCTGCAAAGCAACGACCTGCGGATCCAGGCACAGGCAGCGGCCGGCGGCATTGGCATCGCCTGTCTGCCGACCTTCATGGCCAAGGAGCACGGGCTCGAACGCGCCGGCGAGCAGGATCGCTCGATGAGCATCGAAATCTGGCTGGCGGTGCACGAAGACGTCCGCGCTGCGCCGCGCATCAAGGCGGTGACGGATTTTCTGGTCCAGCAGGTGCGCCCCCTGCTGCGCGCGTGAAGGCCGCGCGCGGCGGTCTCGCAGGTGTCGCGTTCAACCAGGCAAGCCGGGGCAGCCGCGACGCAGCTGGCTGCCCGGGGCCGCGCCTTGCAGGCTTTCGGCAAGCCCGCTGGCCGCCGCCGACAGCTCATGACCGGGCGGGAACAGCACCCCGACCGGCTTTTCCACATTGGGCCCGCTGATGGCGCGGCAACACGCGCCAAGTGACTGCATCTGCTCACGACAAAGCTCCGGAACCACGCTCACGCCCAGCCCCTGGGCGACCATCCTGCCCACCGTGACCAACTGGTGACACTCGAAAGCGACCTGGAACTGCTGCACCTCCTCCAACAGTTCCCGCACCGTGGAGGGACGCTGCAAGGTGATGAAAGGAAACCGCAGCAGCTCGCCCCAGGTGACCTGCCCGGCCGCCGCCAGCGGCGAGTCTTTCGGCATCACGGCGATGAAACGATCGACGTACAGCGCCGAGAAGCGCATGCCCAGCGTCTGCGGTGGTTCGAAGCCGATGCCCAGCTCCACCTGGCGGGTCCGCACCATGTCCCAGACCTGCTCGTTGACCACGTCGTGGACCGCCACATCGATGCCTGGATGACGGGCCTTGAACGACCTGAGCACCTGCGGCAGCAAGCTGCAGGCGAACGAGGGCATGGCGGCGACCGAGACGCGGCCGCGCTGCAAGGTGAAGTGCTGGCGCAAGGTGTCTTCGGCGTCGTCCCACTCGGCCAGCAGACGCCGGGCGATCGGCAGCAGCACCTCGCCCTCGGGGGTCAGGGCGACGCTGCGCGTGGTGCGCACCAGCAGGCGTCCACCGAGACTCTCTTCCAGGTTCCTGATCGCCAGGCTCAAGGCCGGCTGCGACAGATGCAGCCGCTCGCCAGCGCGAGCGAAGCTCAGGCTTTGGGCCACGGCCAGGAACGCACGTAACTGGCGAACCGTCATTGATTGGTTTTCCAAATGAATGGCAAGGAAAAACAAAATTAACAAATGACGTCGAGAAGATGAAGCTGTGCCTACCCCTCACCACGACAGGCACAAGAACATGAGCGGACTGGACAAACGCGTGGACAGCTACAGCGAGGCCCTGGCTGGACTGACGGATGGAATGACGGTACTGGCTGGCGGCTTCGGCCTGTGCGGCATTCCCGAAAACCTCATCGAGCAGATCCGCCGGCTCGGCGTGCGCGACTTGACGGTGGTTTCGAACAACTGCGGCGTGGACGGTTTCGGCCTCGGCGTGCTGCTCGAGGACCGCCAGATCCGCAAGATGATCGCCTCCTATGTCGGCGAGAATGCGTTGTTCGAACAGCAACTGCTCAGTGGCGAGCTGGAAGTGGAACTCACGCCCCAAGGCACCCTGG
Organism: Pseudomonas fulva; assembly: GCF_015680705.1. Lineage (GTDB taxonomy): Bacteria > Pseudomonadota > Gammaproteobacteria > Pseudomonadales > Pseudomonadaceae > Aquipseudomonas > Aquipseudomonas fulva_C. Next base: position 103,574 of record NZ_JADNYP010000001.1, read on the forward strand.
CGGAAAAACTGCGCGCCGGCGGCGCCGGCATCCCGGCGTTCTTCACCGCCACCGGCTACGGCACGCCAGTGGCCGAAGGCAAGGAGGCGCGGCAGATCAATGGCCGGCACTATATCCTCGAACCGGCCATCACCGGCGATTTCGCCATCGTCAAAGGCTGGAAGGCCGATCACTTCGGCAACGTGATCTATCGCCACACGGCGCAGAACTTCAACCCGGTCATGGCCACGGCCGGGCGGATCACCGTGGTCGAGGTCGAGGAAATCGTCGAACCCGGCGAGCTGGACCCCGCGCACATCCATACCCCTGGGATCTACGTCGATCGCATCATCCAGGGCCGCTTCGAAAAACGTATCGAGAAACGCACCCTGCGTGCCTGACCGTCATTCCAGGAGATTTCCATGGCCCTCACCCGTGAACAAATGGCCCAACGCGTGGCTCGCGAGCTCAAGGACGGCTACTACGTCAACCTCGGCATCGGCATTCCCACCCTGGTCGCCAACCATGTACCCGAGGGGATCGACGTGATGCTGCAATCGGAGAACGGTTTGCTCGGCATGGGCCCCTTCCCTGACGAAGCGCAACTCGATGCCGACATGATCAATGCCGGCAAGCAGACGGTCACCGCCCGCCGCGGCGCGGCGATCTTCTCCTCGGCCGAGTCCTTCGCGATGATCCGTGGCGGGCATGTCGACCTCACCGTGCTCGGTGCCTTCGAAGTCGACGTACGTGGCAACATCGCCTCCTGGATGATCCCCGGCAAGCTGGTCAAGGGCATGGGTGGCGCCATGGACCTGGTCGCCGGTGCCGAGAACATCATCGTCACCATGACCCACGCCTCCAAGGATGGCGAGTCCAAGTTGCTCGAGCATTGCAGCCTGCCCCTGACTGGCTGTGGCTGCATCCGCAAGGTACTGACCGACCTGGGCTACCTGACCATCGAGGACGGCAGCTTCATCTTGCACGAACACGCCCCAGGCGTCAGCATCGAGGAAATCGTCGAGAAGACCGCAGGCCGGCTGCGCATCTCGCCCGCGGTACGTGAAATGACCTTCTGAACCCCTGGCAGCGCGGGGGCTTGCAACCCAGGCCAGTCCTCGCGATCGGCTCCTTCTTCCATCGCTACAGGAACATCGTCATGCAAGATGTCGTCATCGTCGCCGCCACCCGTACCGCCATCGGCAGTTTCCAGGGCAGCCTGAGCAGTACGCCAGCCACCACATTGGGCGCGGCGGTGATCCGCCGCCTGCTGGAACAGACCGGGCTGGATGCCGCCCAGGTCGACGAGGTGATCCTCGGCCACGTACTGAGCGCCGGCAGCGGGCAGAACAGCGCGCGCCAGGCCGCCGTCCAGGCCGGCCTGCCGCATGCCGTGCCGGCGTTGACCTTGAACAAGGTCTGCGGTTCCGGGCTCAAGGCCGTCCAGCTCGGCGCCCAGACCATCCGTTGCGGCGAGGCCGAGGTGGTGATCGCTGGCGGCATGGAAAACATGAGCCTGGCGCCCTATGTACTGCCCAAGGCACGTACCGGCTTGCGCATGGGGCATGCCGAACTGCTCGACAGCATGATCGTCGATGGTCTGTGGGATGCGTTCAACGACTATCACATGGGGGTCACCGCCGAGAACCTGGTGGCGAAGTACGCGATCAGCCGCGAGGCCCAGGATGCCTTCGCCGCCGCCTCGCAACAGAAGGCCGCGGCGGCCATCGAGGCCGGTCGCTTCGCCGACGAGATCACCCCGATCCTGCTCCCCCAGCGCAAGGGCGAGCCGCTGCGCTTCGACACGGACGAACAGCCGCGCGCCGAAACCAGCCTGCAATCGCTGGCCAAGCTCAGGCCGGCATTCAAGCCCGATGGCACGGTGACGGCCGGCAATGCTTCGAGCCTCAACGATGGCGCCGCCGCCGTACTGCTGATGAGCGCGAGCAAGGCCGCCGCGCTCGGGCTGCCGGTGCTCGCGCGCATCAAGGCCAGCGCCAGCGCGGGCGTGGACCCGGCGCTGATGGGCATCGGCCCGGTCTCGGCGACCCGCCGCTGCCTCGAGAAGGCCGGCTGGTCGCTCGATCAGCTCGACCTGATCGAAGCCAACGAGGCGTTCGCCGCCCAGGCCCTGGCGGTTGGCCAGGAACTGGGCTGGGACGCGAGCAAGGTCAACGTCAATGGCGGCGCCATCGCTCTGGGCCATCCCATCGGTGCCTCCGGGTGCCGAGTGCTGGTGACCCTGCTGCATGAAATGATCCGGCGGGACGCGCACAAGGGCCTGGCCACGCTGTGCATAGGCGGAGGCCAGGGTGTGGCGATGCTGATCGAGCGGGGATGACGTCACCGGCCTGTGGGCATGACGGCATGGCCGTGCTTCCAGCACCATGACGGGTGTTTTCAGCAGGCCCCTTGTGCATTTTTGCAAACGACGCCTGCGTATCCCTGGAATTCCCGCACGACCGCCGCGCCGCTAACCTTGTCATCGTGACCGCGGCCACTCTGGCCGACAGTCTTCCGATCGACAGGAGAAGCACATGCAATACGTCAAGCTCGGCACTACAGGCCTGGATGTCTCCAGGCTCTGCCTGGGATGCATGACCTTCGGCGAACCCGATGCCGGTACCCACCCCTGGACCCTTGGCGAGGCCGATAGCCGACCGATCGTCCGCCACGCCGTCGACCAGGGGATCAACTTCTTCGATACCGCCAACAGCTACTCGGCAGGGACCTCCGAGCTCATTCTCGGCAAGCTGCTCAAGGAATTCATCCGCCGCGACGAAGCGGTCATCGCCACCAAGGTCTTCTATCCGGCGAACATGTGGGAAGGCGCGACCCGGCCCAATGAACAGGGGCTCTCGCGCAAGGCCATCCTGGCCGGTATCGACGCCAGCCTGACACGTCTGGGCACCGACTATGTCGACCTCTACCAGATCCACCGCTGGGACTACCACACTCCCATCGAGGAAACCATGGAAGCGCTGCACGACGTGGTCAGGGCCGGCAAGGCCCGCTACATCGGCGCCTCGTCCATGTATGCCTGGCAGTTCGCCAAGGCCCAGCACGTCGCGGCCACGCATGGCTGGACCCGCTTCGTGTCGATGCAGAACTACCTCAACCTGCTGTATCGGGAAGAGCAGCGCGAAATGATCCCGTTGTGCCTCGACCAGGGCGTGGGCCTGATGCCGTGGAGCCCGATGGCCCGTGGCCGCCTGACCCGCCCACAGGGCCAGCAGACGGTACGCACCCGCAGCGACGTGTCCGGCCGCTCGTTCTACGAGGCCACGCAAGAGCAGGACGGTCGAGTGATCGACGTGGTCGAGCAAGTCGCCCAGGAACGTGGCGTTCCCATGGCCCAAGTGGCCCTGGCCTGGGTGCTGCGCCAGCGCGGCGTTTCGGCACCGATCGTCGGCGCATCCAAGCCTGCACACCTGGACGATGCCATCGCCGCGCTGCAACTGACGCTGTCGGACGCTGAAGTCTCGCGCCTCGAGGCGCCCTACGTGCCCCATGCGGTGACCGGCTTCAACTGAGCCCGCGGGCAGCGCCTCGTCGGATCGACGCGGCGGCTGTCGGACCGGCGAGCGACTGATGCTCACCGTCGTGGTCCAAGCCTGGTGTCGACAGCAGCCAGGACACGCGCATGAACATTCGGACCATCACGGCAGGCGTACTCAGTGTCGCCTATCATGAACAGGGCCCAGCCGACGGCCCCGCGGTAGTGCTGTTGCATGGCTTTCCCTACGACATCCATGCCTACGATGAGGTGGTCCGGCGTCTTGCCGAGGCAGGTTGCCACTGCCTCGTGCCTTATCTGCGCGGCTATGGCGCCACGCGCTTTCTCGATCCCGGCACGCCCCGCTCGGGAGAGCAGGCTGCCCTTGGCGCCGACCTGCTGGCCTTGCTCGATGCTCTCGGCCTGCAACGCGCGGTGCTGGCCGGCTACGACTGGGGTGGTCGGGCAGCCAGCATCGTGGCCGCGCTGTGGCCGCAGCGCGTGGTCGGGCTGGTCAGTTGCGAACCGGGCTACAACATTCAGGACATCGCCGCCTCCGGCCAACCCGCCACGCCGGAACTCGAGCATCGCCTGTGGTACCAGTACTACCTGCACGGCGAGCGCGGCCGCCGTGGGCTCCAAGCCGATCGCAACGCCTTCGCGCGGCTGCTGTGGCGGCTGTGGTCGCCCACCTGGCGCTTCGACGAGGCCACCTTTCAGGCCACCGCGGCAGCCTTCGGCAATCCTGACTTCGTCGATGTGGTGGTGCATTCCTACCGGCATCGTTTCGGCCTGGTGCCTGGCGACCCGCGCTACCAGGCCATCGAACGGCGACTGACCTTGCGACCGACGATCGGCGTGCCCGCCATCGTATTGGCCGGAGCCGATGACGGTGTCATGCCGGTGCAGGCCCAGGCCGATGCCGTGCGAGGGTTCAGCGGCCCTTTCCTGCGCGAGGTGCTTGGCGGCACCGGACACAATGTCCCGCAGGAAGCTCCGGCGGCATTCGCCGATGCGGTGCTGCGCCTGGTGCAGGCGTGACCGATGAAACCCGCAGCGCCGCTTGCCGGTCAGGTACAAGAGTCGGGACCGACCGGCACTGACCTGCGCAGTGGTGTTCGCGCTGGCGGCTAGCGCACCAGTCGTACCGATCCGACGCCCTGTCACCGAAGGAGCAATGCCGATGTCCGATACCTCGCCCCAGCTCAATCGCCGCCTGCTGTGCAAGCTCATGGCCGCTGGCGCCGCGGTCGCCGCCACGCCACCGGCGCTCGCCGACAGACTCATCCCGCCCACGCCGGTCGATGCGGGCAAGGTGGAAAATGGCAGCGTCAAGTTTCCGCCCTGGCGCGGCCCGGCCGACACCCCGTCGGCACCACCGCCAGCCCCGCTGCCGCCCGAGCAGCGCGTGGGCTTCGCCATCGTCGGGCTGGGCCGCCTGTCGCTCGAAGAGATCCTGCCGGCCTTCGCCAAGTCGCTCAAGGCCAGGCCAGTGGCGTTGGTATCCGGCACCCCGGACAAGCTCGAAGCGGTGGCCAGGCAGTACGGCATCAAGCGTGAAGCCTGCTACAGCTACGAAGATTTCGACCGTATCGGCGACAACCCCGAGGTGCAGGTGGTGTACATCGTCCTGCCCAATGCGATGCATCGCTCGTTCTGCGAGCGCGCCGCCAAGGCTGGCAAGCATGTGCTGACGGAAAAACCCATGTCCGTGTCTTCGGCCGATGCCCAGGCCATGGTCGACGCCTGTCGCCAGGCCCAGGTCAAGCTCATGGTGGCCTATCGTATCCAGTACGAGCCGTTCAACCATCACGCCAGGCGGCTGGTGCGCGACCGCAAGCACGGCCGTCTGGTGGCCTACCACGGCATCAATACCCAGACCGTCGCCGCCGATGGGCATCTCCAGTGGCGCCACAAGAAAGCCATGGCCGGTGGCGGCTCACTGGTGGATATCGGCCTGTACTGCCTGAACACCGCTCGCTTCATCACCGGTGAAGAGCCGGTCGAGATCTACGCTTGCACCTATTCGCCGGCCGGCGACCCGCGCTTCGCCGAAGTCGAGGAAACCGTGCAGTTCACGCTGCGTTTCCCGTCGCACACGGTGGCCAACTGCCTGACCAGCTATGGTGGGCGGGACGACAAGTACCAGCGCCTGAACCTCGAGGGCGCGGTGGTGGACATGCCCAACGCTTTCGCCTATCAGGGCCAGCGGCTGTCGCTGATCGAGCGCGCCGACGATGCCACGCGCAACGGCGAACTGATGCTCGAACCGAACAACCAGTTCGCCGCCGAGCTCGATCACATGGCCGGCTGCGTACTCGATGGCAGCGAGCCGTTCACGCCAGGCGAGGAAGGCTTGCAGGACCACAAGCTGATGGAAGCGATTTACGAAAGTGCCCGCACCGGCCAGCCGGTGAAACTGCCACCTGTCGAAGGGCTCGATCATTTCCGTGGCAAGCCGGCCCGGCAAGGCTGATCCTGCCCCCAGGCGCCAGATCGACCGAACTCTGCCACCGGGCCGGCTCTCTAATTCGCAAGTAAACAGGAGAACGTCATGAGCGACCAACACCGCAACCCAGCCAAGCCCCACAATGCCCCGCCGACCGATGCCGAGGGCAAGCCGGTCAACGTGGTTGAACGCAGCCTCGAGGAGGATCGAGGCCCCGAGCGTGATTTCGACAAGGTAGTGACACCGACCAGCACCAAGGTACTGGAGCAGGACGTCGAGGCCCTCGAGCGGAAGAATGCGCAAGTCGAGCGCAAGTTGAGGGAGTAGCTGTCAGCAGGCTCGCCCCCCGGAAGCGGCCGCCGCCGGGGCGGCGAGGCGGTCGCGATGGGCTGCAACGCAGCCCCTGGATCTGTCGGACGAGAAAGCTGACGAAGTCAACCGTGTTAAAGGCGGGTGGGCTCGTCTTCGGCCGGGGCTTCGTCTTCCTGATCGTCGAGCTGCTCGTCACGCCCGCGCGAAGAAGGTTTGTCCGGATCGTTGATGAACGGAACCCGATTCGGTCCTTGTTCTTCCGTGCCCGCGGTTTCTGGATTCATCGCTCGGAACTCCTCTAGCCACTGGTCTTTTTTCGATAGCATCGCCAGCAAAAGGTTCGGGACCGTGCCAACCGGCCTTGCGCTCAGGCCGCAGCCTTGCGCAAGGCCGGCAGGCGAACCAGCGACCAGCCCGCTTCGGACTCGGCCAGCGCCAGGCGCACGCCGTCCAGTGGCATGCTGTCGAGCAGTGCCAAGGCCAGGTCGCCAACCATCCAGTTGACCGTGTTGGAGGCGATGACCCGGCCATCGGCGGAAATCAGCACCGCTTCGTGCTCGAGACGCATGAGGCTGCGCACCAGCAGTCGCTCGAGGTTGTGCAGCGAAAGGTCCAGGCCGGCGACACCGACGAAGCGCTCGCGAACGAAGATCGGCATGGTGAAGGTCAGTACATACATGTTGGTGCCGTACAGGTCGACATAGGGCCCTTCGACCACCGGCTTGCCGGATGCGCGCGGCCGGCTGTACCACGGCATGGCCATGTAGTCATAGAAATTCTCGCGGCGACGGTCGAAGTTCGGACGCAGGGGCAAGGTCTTGCCCGCGTCGGCCAGGTACCACCACTCCAGGTGCATTTCCCGGTCGGCCATCAGTCCCGGCTCGACGATCACCCCGCCGCCACAGCCAAAGGCACCGGTGGCCAGCAGCTCGCGATCGATGGCCGGACGCAGCGTGGCCAGGTCGCGAGCGGTGGGCTGGCGATTCTCGCAGAGCACTTTCTCCCATACGGCCCGAGCATCCTCGACCAGTTGGCGGACCTGGTCGAAAAGAATTCCCAGGGTGCGGTCGAGCTGCTTGGCGCAGGTCGATAGCGGATCAGTGTCGCTCAGGGCAAACATGGCATTACCTCACGCAGGTTCGGCTTTGTTCTTGTAGGTTGTACCCTGACGGTCGGCCAGGGCTTTGCAGCAATATCAGGCAATAACCACGCCAATCCAGGCGCTTCGCACTCAGGCCGGGTCGGCCTCGGCCAGCAGTTCCAAGCGCAAGCTGATCAGCCGCTTGATACCGCGGCTGACATGGGCCTCGGCCAGCGCGCCGGCCAGGACCGCATCACCGTTGGTCAGCGCTTGCAGGATCGCCCGATGCTCCTGTTCGACCACTGCGACGTCCCCGCCCCCGGCAGCTTCCAGCCAGAGCAGCTCGCCAACCTCGGCCTGCAGGCGCATTTCCGCATGCGTCAGGCGCAGGGATTGGGCCGCCGCCGCGACCTCGATGTGAAAGCGGGCATCGGCACGATGGCGAGCCAGGCGGGTACCGGCCTGGCGCAGGCTTTCGATGTGTTGGGCAATGCGCGCCTGCTGTTCGCGGGAACCGCGCTTGGCCGCCAGGCGCGCCGCAGTGCCGGAAATGGCGGTCTGTTCATCGCCAAGGTCACGCAAGTCCGGTCCACTCATGTCACGCAGGCGCTGAAGCAGGAGGGTCTCGGGCAACTCCACGGGAGCGCAGACGAAACTGCCGCCATTGCGTCCACGCCGGGTCTCGATCAAGCCGCGCTGACGCAATACCACCAGCGCCTCGCGCAAGGTGACGGTAGCGACACCAAGTTGCAGGGCCAGCTCGGCCTCGCTGGGCAACTGCTGCCCTTCGGCGAACAAGCCCAGCTCGATGGCCTCCATCAGCCTGCGGGCGACTTCGTCCGTGCGCCCTTCCTGCGGCAGCCGGATGAAGAAGATGTTTCTGGCACTGTCAAGGGCAGTCATTGCCTCTCCTGTCGAGCGTTGCGAGGCCATCGGCAGGCCTGTCAAAAGGTTCGTTACCATATCTTATAGCGAAGGCGTTTGTACCGATATTGTGGACCGACGCCAATTCACAGCTGAAAACGCATATTGTGACACGGCTTGGCAAGCAAACAGGTTTAAGATATGGTTTCAAATGTTTAAGGCGCAGGCGTCCTCGCCAGCACCTATGCTCTGTATTCCAACGACAAGACAGACCAAGGACCACGCCATGCACACACAACTCCTGATCGACGGCCGACTGGTCGAGGGGCAAGGTAGCCCCTACGCGGTCGTCAACCCTTCCCTCGGTTCGGTGCTGGTCGACATCGCCGAAGCCAGCGCTGCCCAGGTCGACGAAGCGGTGCGCGCCGCCGATCGCGCCTTCGAGGGCTGGTCACAGACGCCACCGAAGGAGCGCGCGAACCTGCTGCTCAAGCTCGCCGATCGCATCGAGAACCAGGCGCAGGCGTTCGCGCGCCTCGAGTCGCAGAACTGTGGCAAGCCCTACCTGGCCGCGCTCAATGACGAGATCCCGGCCGTCGCCGATGTGTTCCGCTTCTTCGCTGGCGCCAGCCGTTGCCTGTCCGGTTCGGCCGGCGGCGAGTATCTGCCTGGGCATACCTCGATGATCCGTCGCGACCCGCTTGGCGTCGTCGCCTCCATCGCCCCGTGGAACTACCCGCTGATGATGCTCGCCTGGAAGCTGGCGCCCGCCCTGGCTGCCGGCAACTGCGTGGTGCTCAAGCCTTCCGAGCAGACTCCGCTGACCGCCCTGGCGCTCGCCCCGATCCTGGCCGAGCTGTTCCCGGCCGGTGTGGTCAACATCCTCTTCGGCCGCGGGCCAAGCGTCGGCGAACCGCTGGTCAATCACCCCAAGGTCCGCCTGGTATCGCTCACCGGCTCGGTGGCCACCGGCGCGCGCATCATCGCCGGCACGGCCAGCAGCGTGAAGCGCACCCACATGGAACTGGGCGGCAAGGCGCCAGTGCTGATCTTCGACGACGCCGACATCGATGCCGCCGTCGAAGGGATTCGTGCCTTCGGCTTCTACAACGCGGGGCAGGACTGTACCGCCGCGTGCCGGCTGTATGTCCAGCAGGGGGTATACGAAGCGTTCGTCGGCAAACTGGCCGAAGCGGTTTCCAGCCTGCGCCACGGCCTGCAGGACGACCCACGGACCGAGCTCGGCCCGCTGATCACCCGCGACCACCTGGAACGTGTCGAAGGTTTCGTCGAACGCGCCAAAGCCCAACCGCACATCCGCGTGGTCGCTGGTGGCAAGCGCGTGGCAGGCCCTGGCTTCTTCTTCGAGCCGACCGTGCTGGCCGACGCTCGCCAGGACGACGAGATCGTCCAGCGGGAAGTCTTCGGCCCGGTCGTCAGCGTCACGCCCTTCACCGACGAGGCCCAGGCCCTGGCCTATGCCAACGACTCGGACTACGGCCTGGCCTCGTCGGTATGGACCTGCGACATCGGTCGTGCCAACCGCCTGGCTGCCCGCCTGCAGTATGGCTGCACCTGGGTCAACACGCACTTCATGCTGGTCAGCGAAATGCCGCATGGCGGCATGAAGCAGTCTGGCTACGGCAAAGACATGTCCATGTACGGGCTGGAAGACTACACCTGCGTGCGTCACGTCATGTTCAAGCATTGACAGGCTGCGCTGCGCGCCAAAGCGGGGCGCAGCGCACCTGCATGGAGCAGCGAGCCGCTTCCACGGCGAGTCTTGAAGTCTTCCAATACCTGATTCTTGCCCACGAAACAAAACATATAAAACCATAGGCAATATGGCATGGGTCCTGCTTTGAATCCTGCATGAGCCTTGAACAGCGATTCCTGTTACCCGGCGTCACGCTGGCGGTAACGAATCTGGAGGTCTGTCACCATGCTAATCACCGGCATCAAGAGCCGCCCCGTCTACGATCGCTTGCAACCGATGGCTGGCGGACTTCGCCACCTGGTCGCCGGCCAGGGCAGCGGCGGCGCGGCCATGCTGCGCCTGATCGAGGAAATGTCGCCGACCCAGCGCCAGAACAGCACGCTGCTCTACTCGACCGAGTCGTTTTCCGGGCATGACCACCTGCAGGCGCTGCAAGCGACCGAGGCCGCGCGCCTGGAAGTGTTCCCGACCAACCAGGCACTGATCCAAGCCCTGGGCGAGCGCCTGAAAGCCGCCCACATGGGCCTGCGCCTGTACCTGAGCGGCTCGGAAAGCTTCATTGGCACAGCCATGCAGGCCGCCAATGCCGTGGACCTGACCCGAGACGAGGTGCTGCGCGAGCACAGCGGCACCCTGGTGCGGCGAGTCTGGTGCGCGCACTGCGACACCTATACCGAGAACGTGACCCATCGGGTCTTCACCTGCCCAGGTTGCCAGCTCGACCTGGTGGTACGTGACCATTATTCCCGTCGCCTGGCCGCCTTCCAGGGCATCAAGGCCGACGGCGAAGTCCCTGGCGAACTGCCAGCTGCCGAGGAGCTCGACACATGAATACCCATAACGGCACGCTCAGCGTGCGCGTCGCTCGGATCGAGACGCTCACCCCGGAGATCAAGCGCTTCACCCTGGTCGACCCCGAGGGGCGGCACTTGCCGGCATTCTCCGGTGGCAGCCACGTGGTGGTGGTCCTCGAGGACGCTGGGCGGACCCATCGCAACGCATACTCGCTGATGAGTTCGCCCTACGATTCGAGCGCCTATCAGATCGCCGTGCGCCGGGTCGCCGACGGTCGCGGGGGGTCACGCCACCTGCACGAACGAGTGGCCGAAGGCGACCTGCTGCAGATCCTGCAGCCCGCCAACCTCTTCCCCTTGGCCAAGCATGCCCGCCAGCACGTGTTCATCGCCGGAGGCGTGGGCATCACCCCGGTGTACTCGCAGCTCGAGGAACTGCAGCTCAAGCAATCGACCTTCGAACTGCACCTGGCCGTGCGCGGTGCGGAACATACCGCGCTGGGCGAGGAACTCAAGGCCCGCTACGGCGATCGTGTCCACCTGCATGTGCAAGGCCAGGATCCACGCATGGACATCCGCCGGATCCTCGCCGACCGCCCGCTGGGCAGCCACGTGTATGTGTGCGGGCCCGACAGCATGATCGACGATACCCTCGACAGCGCCCATGCCCTGGGCTGGACCGACAGCCACATCCACTACGAACGCTTCGTCGAGCAAGGCTCTACCGGCCAACCGTTCAGCGTCACCCTGGCGCGTCAGGGCGTGACCATCGAAGTACCCGCCGAGCAATCGCTGCTCGAGGCCGCCGAGCAGGCCGGCTACAAGGTGCCCTACCTGTGCCGGGGCGGTGCCTGCGGCTACTGCGAGACCGAAGTGCTGGAAATCGACGGTGAGCTGGACCACCGCGACGACTGGCTGAGCGAGGAAGACAAGCTCGCCAAGCGCAAATTCATGCCATGCGTATCACGTGCCAACTGCAGCCGCCTGGTCGTGGACCTCTGACAGGAGAACAACAAGATGACCGTATTCAAGCCGATCGAAACCTACTCCGACGACTACACCTACAGCAACAGCCGCGAAGCGGTCCTGCGCCTACCCTTCCCCTACCCGGAAGACCAGTACATGTACTCGATGAACGTCGAGCCGCATGTCCCGTTCGGCAACGGCGCGCTGCGCGCGCAGTTCGACATCGACGAACACTACATCTCCGAATGTCACCATCGCGCCAGGACCCTGGACAGCCAGCCGGGGGTGCACTACGCCGCGCTGCCGCACATGATGGAGGCCCAGTGGGACCTGCTCGAGCTGCTCATGGAATGCTACTCGCGCGACTTCCCCGAGCACTTCACCCTGGAAAAGCAGGGCAGCCAGTGGCACTGGATCAACCGTCCGCTGCAGATCGACGATACCTTCACCTTCGGCGATGCCAGCACCCTGCCGATGGATCCGATGGAGTACATCACGCGCCAGGCCCAGGGTGAGTTCATCCTCCTCGAAGAGCGCGACGAGACCCTGGTGATGGGTGCCGGCATGGCGACCCAGCGTGCTGACTACTCGCTGCGCTTCAACCTGGGCATGAGCTTCATGGAATTCCACGGCCCGGTGCCCAAGCTGCACGAAATGGGTATCCTGCAGCGCGCCTTGAAGTTCCTGCTGCGCCTGCGTCCTGGCCACCCGGTCCGGCGCACCAACTGGTCGATCACGGTCAACCCGCGCCTGGAAACCTCGGCTGAAACCTTGCCCGAGTGGGCGCCCGACCGCACCATCGTCACGGCCGAGAATGCCGGCAAGCTGGTCAACCTGCGCATCGAGCTGCAGCCGCTGCATCGCCTGCCGCGCAGCAACGCCGTGCTGTTCCCGGTACGCACCTACCTGGTCAGCCTCGAGCAGCTGGCCGAGTATGCGCCGCAGTGGGCCAAGCGCATGCATCGGGTGATCCGCGACCTGGACCAGGAACTGGTCGACTACAAGGGTTTCACTCGCTATCGGGACGCCATGGTCACCTGGCTGTCGCAGTACGACGACGGCACCCCGGTCGATGAAAGCCAGCAATAAACGTTCCCTCCCCTGCGCGCCCTGACCGGCGCGCCTCCTTTCCATCGTGTGCTAGCCATCCAGGGATCACCCATGAAAACAATACGAAATGTCCTGCCGGAGAGCTGGAGCCTGGTGTTCTCGGCTGCCGCCTCGGCCTACGGGGTCGGTTTGCTCGGGCTCTGGGCCCTGCCGTTCTTGATCAGCGCCGTGATCCATGACCTGCAACTGAACGAGGCACAGGCCGGCTTGCTGATGTCGGCCGAGTTCGGCTTCACCATGCTCGCCTCGCTGCTGGTGGCGCCGTTGATGGGCCGCGCGCCGCGACGCACCCTGGCCCTGGGCGGCACGCTGCTGGCCATCGTCGCCAACCTGGCCAGCGCCCACCTGGACGGCATACCGGCGCTGGCGGCGATGCGCTGCCTGGCCGGCATCGGCGCTGGCCTGGCCTTGGCCTGCGGCAACGCCGCGGTGGCCAGCGCACGCCATCCGGACCGGGTCGCCGGACACATGAACGTGCTGTCGGTGGCGCTGATGATCGTGGTGATGCTCGGTTACGCCAAGGTCATGGCCCTGTACGGACTATCGGGCCTGTACTACGCCATGGCCGGCACCATGGCGGTGATGTTGCTGGCCATCCCGGCCATGCAGCAGCGCGCGCCAGTGCTCGAGGCGTGCCCGCTGGCCCGTGCCGGCCACAACCGAGCCGGCAAGGTGCTGACCAGCCTGCCAGCGATCTGCATGATGCTCGCCATGTTCGTGTTCCAGGCCCGCGACACCATGGGCTGGGCCTTCGTCGAACGCATCGGTACCCTGGTGGGCTACAGTGGCGACGAGCTGGGCGTGCTGTTGTCGGTGCAATCGGTCGTGGGCCTGGTCGGTCCGTTGATCGCGGCCATGGTCGGCAAACGCTTCGGCATGAGCACGCCAGTGATCCTGGCTGTCCTGCTGACGGGCGCCACCAGCCTGAGCTACGTGCTTGGCGAGCACTCCAAGACCCTCTACACCGCGGGGGTGATGACCATCTGCATCACCTACTTCTATGCCCTGAGCTACCTGACCGGCCTGGCCGCGGCGCTGGATCGCGAAGGCCGGGTGGTGGCGGCTGCGAGCAGTTTCCTCAGCCTGGGCCTGGCGGTCGGCCCGGCGATCTCCGGCGGGCTGATTTCACTCGGCGGGTTCACCCTGGCCGCCTGGGGCATCGGCGTCACCGTCGTGCTGACGTTGCTGCTGGTGGCCGTGCCGCTGGCCAGCATCCGTCGCGAGCAGGCGCCCCTGGTGCCGGCGGTAGCGCTGTAAGACGAACGGGCCGCTGCCCTTGCAGCAAAGGCGCAGCGCCTGCGAAGCCAGGCGGCATCGGCGGCCTGGCGGTGCGTCCAGTGCGCACGGCAGTGAACGCTTGCCGGTCATGCTCGGTCCATCGCCAAGATGGACCACATGAGCCTGACCCCCATGAAGCTTGGCATCATTTCCGACACCCACGGGCTGCTGCGCCCCGAGGCGCTCGACGCGCTGGCCGGCTGCGAGCGGATACTGCACGCCGGCGACATCGGCAACCCGGACATCCTCGAGCAGCTTGCGACCCTGGCACCGCTCGAGGTGGTCAGAGGCAACAACGACCTGCACGCGCCCTGGGCTGCCGCCATTCCCGATCATCGCCTGCTGGACCTTGGCGGCGTCGAGACACTGCTGGTGCATGACATCGCCGATGTCCCGGCCCTGCTCGGCGAACGGACCGGACTGGTGGTCACCGGTCATTCGCACAAGCCGCTGTTTCGCTGGCAAGGCCAATGCCTGTACCTCAACCCTGGCAGTGCCGGACCACGACGCTTCAAGCTGCCGGTGACACTGGCCCTGCTCGAGCTGGACAGCGAAGTCCTCGAACCGCGCCTGGTCTGCCTGTTGCCTTGAACGCATCCGCCAGGCGGGCTCACATTCAGCCGCACCTGCATCGACGCGCGTGGTCATAGTGACAATGGAACTCGCCATGATCGGTGCAGAAGGGAGTCAACCATGGACCTGCTGTTTCTCGGCACCTCGGCCGGCCTGCCCACGCGGGCACGCAATGTCAGCGCCACCGCCGTCATCGAATCGTCGGGCAAGGGCTGGTACCTGGTCGATTGCGGCGAAGCGACCCAGCACCAGTTGCTGCGCACCCCGCTGTCGCTGCGCGACCTGCGCGGCGTGTTCATCAGTCATGTGCATGGCGATCACTGCTTCGGCCTGCCTGGGCTGCTCAGCAGCGCAGGCGCCACCGGCCGCACCGAACCGCTGGAGTTGACCCTGCCGGCGGCCTTGCACGACTGGCTGCGCCTGAGCCTGGCGGTGAGCGAATCGCGCCTGCCGTTCGACCTGCAGCTGCATCCGGTGGAAAGTCTCGTCGCCTGGCAACGGGGCAACGTGCAGGTGGACACGGTCAGGCTGTCGCACCGCGTGCCGAGCCATGGCTTCGTGTTCACCGAGAACGACCCGAACCCGCGCCTCGACGTACAGCGCCTGCAGGCCGAGGGCATCGAGCGCGGCCCGCTGTGGGGTGAGCTGGCGCGCGGGCGTAGCGTGATGCACGGCAACCGGCAACTGCAGGCGCGGGACTACCTGTTGGCCGCGCGCGCACCGCAGCGGGTCATCGTCTGCGGCGACAACGACACGCCGACCCTGCTCAGCGAGGCCGCGAAGCAGGCCGATGTGCTGGTCCACGAGGCGACCTTCACCGAGCCGGTGATCGCCCGCACCCACGAGACCTACGGCCACAGCACCGCAGCGAAGATCGCAGCGTTCGCCGAGCATGCCGGGGTCAGGAACCTGGTGCTGAGCCACTTCAGCGCCCGCTACCAGGACAACCCTCGGCGCAGCCCATCGATCGAGGACGTACGCGAGGAAGCCCGCGCCGTGTACAGCGGCGAGCTGATCCTGGCCCGCGACCTGCACCGCTATCACCTGGGCCGCGATGGAAAGCTCGAGCCGGTAGGGATGCGTGCGCCGCTCGGCACATCGGCAGCGGCCGAACGCGACTGACCCGAGCGAAAAAAGCCTGGTGTCGATCCGTCCATCCTGCACCATAGGCGCCACTCACACTCACGGAACGTCCATGCTCTACGTCGTCATGCTCGGCGGTCGTCACCCCGGCGCCAAGATCGAAGTCCACGATGTGCTATTCGTCCAGGCCGACTCGCTCGAGCAGGCTTACCCACAATTGCGCAGTGCCTGGTTCGGCGCTGCAAAAGGCCTGCACATCGATTCCTGGCTGGAAGTCGCCGGCGTGGATGGCTATCGCGTCGAGCTGCGCCAGGAGCCGCCAGCGGCTGGCGCGCCACGCTTGTACTTCATCAACCTTGGCGGCTACGAGCCACACACCTTCGGCGAAGCCCACCGGTACCTGCTGCTGGTAGCCGCCAGCAGGAAGGAAGCCAAGGCGCTTGGCAAGCAGCGCATGCAGTCCGCCTGGCTCAAACCGCATACCGATGCCTTGGTCGATGTGGATGACTGCCTGGCGATAGACCAGGTTGCCGGTGTGTTCGTCCACCTGGTGCAAGGGCCGCATGCCCAAGTCGTGGCGCGTAGCGATTACATCCTGCTGTGAGCAGATGCCTTGCGGGTGAAACCCATCAAGCGCAAGCAGGTTCCAGACCCGCTCGCGGTTTAACATCGACCTGGAAAGCGTCCTTGTCGACAACAGGCAAACGGCTCGACGGCAGGTTCGCCGGATCGCCTCAGTACCCCGTCATCTCCAGATACCCACGCCCTGCCACGCTGCCGCTGACCCGCACCGGACCTTCCCAGTAGGGGAAACGGGTCTGCATCCAGGCCCGCGGTTCCATGGCCTGGACCTGCACATCCAGTTGCGGCTCGACGATGCGCACCCGCCAGCGTGTCGGCACCTGGCGTCCATTGGCCTGCGTGGTCCGCTCCAGCACCTGCAGGCGGATCTGCTGGCGAGCGAGAGGCCTGGCCTTGCCGTCCGGCGTGATCCTGGTGCCGGCGTAGTAGGGCTGGCCGCGCGCTTCACGCACGCGAAAGAGCATCACCTTGGCTCCGCTGTCCAGGTGCAGCGAGAACCAGTCCCAGCCCGACTGCCCGGCCGCCAGCGGCTGGCTGCTCCATTCGCGGTCGAGCCAGGCCTGGCCGCTGACCGGTATGCGTTGGCCTTGGCGTTCGACCGCGCCGCTGACCTGGTAGAACGGCTGGCTGTAGTAATACGAGGCCTGACCCTGTCCGGACTTCTCGCTGTAGCCCTGATCGCCGTGCAGCACCAGCGGCCGGTCGCTGCGCAGGGTCAGGTCATAACCAAAGTCCTGCCCCTTGGCCGTCATGCGCAAGCGTTCGATGCCCTGCCCGCCCTTCGCTGCCTCCAGGACCCAGTCATCGATCCAGGCACGCACAGGCGCTGCCTCGGCGCCGGCCTGGCCGATGCCGCCGCGCGCCAGGGTTTCGGCCGAGCGATGCCCGTCGGGGCCGGTCAGGGCAGCGTGACCGAGCCAGAGGTTGGGACTGCCCCAGTCGCTACGTTCAGGTCCGGGCCGCAGGGCGGAACGGAACAGGGTCCACTGGGCGCCCCATTGGCGGCCATCGGCGTCCTCGAGATTGGCCGTGACATACCACCATTCGATGCGAAAACCGTCGTGGGCGCCGTGGTCGCGGGGGAACGCCAGTGGTTGGCCGCGTACCACCTGCCTGAAGGCCGTCGCGTCCTGGCCGAGCCCGGCGAACCCCTTCGGCTCGGGCGCAGGCTGTTCGCAGGCAGCCAGGCAGGCAGCGAGCAGCACGATCGAACATCTAGGTTTCATTGGCGAAAGGCCTCAACAGTTCGCTCGGCTGGCGTCTTGCCAACTGCCACAAGGGCCAGGCGCTGGCCAACAGGCTGGTCAATCCGCCGAGCATGACCAGTTGCGCGAGTTGTCCAGGGAAGATGTAGAGCGGCAAGCGCCAGCCGAAGGCCTGGACGTTCACCACGGCCACCAGGCACCAGGCCAGCAGTAGCCCGACGGGCACGGCCAGCACCACGGTGAAGCTGCTCAGCAGCAGGGTCTGGCCAAGCGTCAGCCAGGCCAGGCGCTGGCGTGGCACGCCTAGCGCCCAGAGCGGCGCCAGTTGGGCCAGGCGGCTCTGGCTCAAGGTGAGCAGGCTGATGAACAGCGCCACCCCGGCGATTCCCAGGGTCAGGCTATTGAGCGCGGCGGTGGCGGCGAAGGTGCGGCTGAACACCTCGGTCGACCAGCGTTTCAATGCGGCTTGTTCGATGAGGCGGCTGTCGTCCAGGGCGAAGGCCTGCTGCAGCTGCGCCTTGAGCGCCGCCACCTGTCCGGCGGGCAGGCTCACGCTGATGCTCGCCAGCCTGGCCTGCGGCCAATGCTCGCGCAGCCAGTCGGCACTGCCCAGCAGATGCCCTTTGGGGTTGCCATAGTCGGCATAGATGCCCGCCACCTGTAGCGACGCCGAGCCATTCTCCGGCAAGCGCACGGCATCGCCTGGCTGCACCCGCAGACGGCGAGCCAGCTGTTCGCTGAGCATGATCGCCTCGCCGCTGGCAAGCTGCTCCCAGGCCTTGGGCAGGTGTTGCAGCAACGGCCAATGCCGACGGTAGTAGGCGGTATCGGCGACGCCCTGCAACTGGACTGGCCAGCCTTGCACCCGTGCCTCGACTCGCCAGGCAGGCGAGACGGCCGCCACGGCTGGTTGGGCGGCCAACCAGTCGACGATTTGCACGCCTTGCGCGGTGCTTGCCGGATTGAGGTAAAGCTCGGCCGACAGGCGCTGGTCGAGCCAGCCGACGAAGGTCTTGCGAAAGCCTTCGGTCATGCTCCCGACCCCGACACTGGCGGCCAAGGCCAGCAGCAGCGCCATCAGCGCCAGGCCAAGCGCCGGCAGCTGTTGTCGGCAATCGGCGATGAACCACTCGGCCAATGGCCTGCGGCATATCCGGGCGAGGCCGGCCAGCAGGCCCTCGAGCAAGCTCGGCAAGAACAGGGCCGCGGCCAGCAGCAAGGCGGCCAGCAAGGCAAAGGCACTGGCCAGGCTGTCGCCCTCACGCCAGCAAGCCAGCGCCAGCAATGTCAGCAGGCTGCCGGCCAGGGCCTGTCGCTTGAGCCACGGACCTTGGGCCAGGCGCCACGCCTGCGGCCGGGCCAGCTCCAGCAAGGGCAGCCGCGCGGCACGCACGACGCTGCCAACGCCCGCGGTCAGTGCTCCCAGCACGCTGACTCCGACGCCGGCTACCCACCAGGCCAGCGGCAGGTGCAACTGGCCGGCCACTTGCGCGCCGTACAGGCCACGGACACTGGCGGCGAAATCAGGCAGCAGCGCAGCGGCCAGCAGGTAGCCGGTGGTGACCCCGGCCAGCCCGCCGAGCACGGCGAACAACGCCAGCTCCAGGGCCAGACTGCCCAATAGCACGACCAGGCCGACCCCGCAGGCGCGCAGGGTGCGGATCAGACCACGACGCTGCTCCAGGGCCAGGCCAATGGCCGCGTGGGCAATGAACAGGCCGACGACGAAGGCCAGCAGGCCGAGCGCGGTGAGGTTGAGATGGAAACTGTCGGTGAGCCGTTGCAGGTCGCCCTCATCGCTGCCCGGCTGCATGACCAGGCGCGCCGCGACATTGGCTGGCAGGGTCCGGCCCTGGCGGGCCAGCACCAGGCGCGAAACTTGCCCCGGCGCCCCGAGCAGGGCCTGGGCATGGCCGATGTCCATGATCAACACTCCCGGCGCGAGCTGAGGCTTGACCACGAAAGGCGGCAGTTGCCGGCCTTGGCTGTCCTCAGCCCGAGCGCTCGCCGCCAGGCCAAGCTGGTGCAAGGTATCCGCCGCGACCCAGGTCTGCCCGGGAGCACCGATGAATCCCTGCAGGTCGAAATCTTCCAGCTGGGCGCCGACCAGGCTCGAGCCTGGCGGCAGGCTCAGCGGTTCGATACCGATCAGCCGGACACTGCGTGGCGAATCGCCAGCCAGGCTCAAGCTGCCTTCCAGGACCGGCGTCAGCGCCCAGCCGGTCCGGCGCAGTTGCACATACAGGGCCTGCTCGAAACGTTGTCCGTCGCGCGCCAGCAGCTGCATCTGCCCTGGCGCGGCCAGCACCGCGCTGGCCCGCGCATAGTCGCCGCGTGCCTGTTGGTTGAGTGCCTGTACGCCGGTCCAGAGCGCGGTGGCCAGCCACAAGCCGGTGAAGATCGAGAAAAACTGCAGGCGGTGGCGCAGCCAATGGCTCGCCAGTGCGCGCAGGGTGATCGCCAAGGTGCCCATCAGACCGCCCCGCCCCGCACGCGGCCGGCCTGCAGGAAGCAACAGCGCTCGAGACGGTCGGCCAGCCGCTGGCTATGGGTCACCATCAGCAGGCTGCTGCCAGCCTCATCGACCAGTTGCAGCATCAGCTCGAGCACTTCGTCGCTGCTGGCCTCGTCCAGGCTGCCGGTAGGCTCGTCCGCCAGCAGCAACGACGGCCTGCTGGCCAAGGCGCGACCGATCGCCACCCGTTGTTGCTGGCCGCCGGACAACTGCTCCGGATAGCGGCGAAGCAGTGCGGCAAGGCCCAGCCGAGCGGCCAGGTGTTCGACCCAGGCAGGGTCGTGGCGGGCGGCCAGACGTGCCTGGAAAGCCAGGTTGCTGGCCACGTCCAGGCTGCTGATCAAGTTGTATTGCTGGAAGACCAGGCCAATGCCTTCTCGCCGCCAACGCGCCAGCCGCGCCTCGGAGCGACCTTCGAGCGGTTGGCCATCGATCAGGATTCGCCCGCTGTCGGCCCGATCCAGGCCGGCGACCAGGTGCAGCAAGGTGCTCTTGCCGCTGCCCGACTCACCCATCAGTGCGAGGCTGGCCCTGCGCTCCAGGCACAGGTCCACCCCGCGCAACACCGGCAGGCTGCCCTGGGCCGTGCTGAACGACTTGCACAGCTGCTCCACTGCCAGCAGCGGTCGACCCCGTCCTGTCATGACCCGCCTCGAAATGTCCAGTGCCTAGAACACGGACAGCCAGGCGAGCCAGGCGACTCCCGACGATCGCCATCCGGTCGCGCATGAGCATTGACTGAGAATTATTATTGAATGTAAAAGAATTTCATATAGCATGCTGCGCGCGGCTCTGCGTCGCCCCTCGTACAACCCCCTGCGCTCGAGAAACCATGAAAGTCCATGCCAGAACATCTGCCCGCGCCATTTCCCCGAGGCACTGTTGCGTCCTGCTCGGTGCCCTGTGCCTGTCTGCGAACGCGGCCCTCGCCCAGGTGGACCTGCCCGCCAGCACCATCGAAGCAGACCCCGGACAAGGCCAGGCGGACGCTTTCACCAGCACCACGGCTGGGGTGGCCAAGTCCGGTCTGCCGCTGGCATGGACGCCGCGCAGCGTCGAGGTGATTTCCCGTTCGCTGCTCGACAGCCAGCAGGCGCTGGGGCTGGCCGACGCCCTGAACAACGTGCCCGGGGTCACGGCCGGACAGTATGGCCGGCGGGGCTGGGACGACCTGATCATCCGTGGCCAGGTCGCCTCCGACTCGCTGTTCCTGGACGGTCTACGCACCGGCATCTCCAACCGCGTGGCCGAGCAGCTGTTCGGCCTGGAGCAGGTCGAAGTGCTCAAGGGGCCGGCTTCGATGGAGTACGGCCTGGTCTTGCCAGGGGGCGTGGTCAATCTGGTCAGCAAGCGCCCCCAGGCCGATCCGTTCGCCACGTTCGGGCTGACCTACGGCAGCCATGACCTGCGCCAGGGGACCTTCGACGTCGGCACCCCGTTGTCGGAAAACGGCCGGTCCGCCGTCCGCCTCAACGGCTTGCTGTCCGAATCGAACGATGCAACCGACCATGTCTGGTTCCGCAACAATTACATCGCGCCATCGCTGAGCCTGGAACTGGGACCGGATACCGACCTGACCTTGCTGGCCAGCCACCAGGATCGCCAATACGTCCGTCAGCAAGGCTTGCCGCTGTCCGGCTCGATCGAGGCCAACCGCAACGGTGACCTGCCGCGTCACCGCTTCACCGGCGAACCCGGCCAGGACCCCTACCACGGCGTCGCCAACCGCCTGGGCTACAGCCTGACACACCGCTTCGGCGGCTGGGCCTTCAATCAGAACCTGCGCTGGCAGACGTTCCACCTCGATGGCCAACTGGTCGCCAACGGGCGCATGCTGGCCGACGAACGCACCCTGCAACGCACCGCCCAGCAGCAGCACTACGATGGCGACACCTTGAGCGTCGACAGCAACCTGCAGCGCCTGTTCGACAGTGTCCATGGCACGCATGACGTGACGTTCGGCCTGGACTACCTGCGCGGCCGCGAAAGCATGCGCAACACCGCCTGCAAGGTCGCCAGCCTGGATGCCTACGCGCCGCGCCATGGCCAGGCCATCGCCTGCCCGGCAACCCCACGGGTATGGTCGGACACCACGGTACGCATGATCGGCGCCTATGTACGGGACAACTACCAGGTCACCGAGCGACTGCTGGTTACCGCCGGCCTGCGCCACGACATCAGCGATACCTATGGTCGCAACCGCCTGGACGGCAGCCGCAACAGCAACCCGGCCGACGCGACCACCGGGGCCGTGGCGGTGATGTACGAACTGTTTCCCAACGTGCGGCCGTACCTGAGCTTCGCCACGTCCTTCTACCCCAATAGCGGTACCGATTTCGCCGGGACGACCTTCGAGCCGGAAAAAGGCCGCCAGTGGGAGGCCGGGGTGAAATTCGACCTGGATCCTGGACGCACCCTGCTCAACCTGGCGGTCTTCGATCTGCGCCGGCAGAACGTGCTCGAGGACGACCCGCTCAACGACGGCTACAGCGTGGCGGTCGGCGAGCAGCGTACCCAGGGCGCCGAACTGGACCTGACCGCCGACCTGTCCGACCGCCTGAGCCTGCTGGCCGGCTACGCCTACACCTGGGCGGTGATCACTGACGATGGCGGTCAGACCCCGTCGAGCGTCGACCAGCGACTGAACAATGTCCCGCGCCACAGCGCCAACCTGTACGCCCGCTACCGCTTCGAAGGCACGCCCAGGGGATGGGAAATCAACGGCGGAATCAACGCCGTCAGCGAACGCTACACCAACGGTTACTACCTGCCTGGCTACGCCGTGGCCAACGTCGGGCTCGCCTACGGCGCCGAGCATTGGCGCGCGGCATTCAACCTCAGGAACCTGTTCGACCAGCGCTACTATGCGGGCGGCCTGGCCCAGGCGGTGGCGCTGGGTGACGAGCGCACGGCGCTGATGTCGTTGACATATAGCTATTGAACGCGCATACAGCCTGACACTGGCATCGAAGAGGGCGTGTCCCGCTGCCTGGCAGGAGAACTGTCGGCACGTGATCTCTCGCTCGCAGGTATCGCTGGCAGATATTGGAAATGCAGGTGCTCGGCCAAGGCGAGTTGCAACCGCGCAGGCAGTGTGGCAACGCAATACCAATGCCCAGCACAATCCGTGCAAACCGGAAAGTTTGACTGTCGGTCATTCGGCTCGAACGTTGACTTATCAAATGCACATTGCTAGTTTCGCAGCACTGAGGTGCTTCCACCGCAGTGCTTAGCCAAGACTGGGATGTCTCGACATGTACTATCACCTTTCTGCTATCCGCTCCTCGCACAGCTTTCCCGACAGCTGTTCCCGGGCCGTCCTGGCCATCTTCAAGAGCAATACCTGGCGTCGCTAATCCGCGAGACCAGTGGCGCCTGCCGTCTGCCGGCAATGTCCTGATCTGATTCCTCGAACTTTGGCGCTTGCGCCCCGTGACCTGTTCCTGACGGTTCGCATGTTCATGCGAATTGTCGTTCGGACATGTCCCGAGGTCGACTGGGCGTTGTTCAGGAACACTTTCAACTTCATTCAGCGCGCGAGCGCTTAAAAAAAAGTTGGTGCTTTCCTTGAAAGTACCGGAACCGCTGCACCCATGAAATGGTATGAACGTGAACGATAATACGCTCCGCGTGGAAGTTCTTCGTCATGAAGAACGTCGCCCCACCGATCCACTGGGTATTTATGTCCAGGCGGCCGAACAACTTGGCCACGAATCGATATTCATTCTCGAATCCCTCTCCGGTCCCAGTCGCGACCGGCGCGCCACGATCATTGGCCTGGAACCGCTGTTCGAAGTATGTATCGACGAAGGGCGGGCGCGCCTGTCGGGCCGCCCTGAACTGTGCCAACACCTGCATGCCTGCCTGGGACAACGTGGCATGCAATTGGGCACCGACCTGCAGATCGCCCTGGCAGACAGCGAGTCGGCCTGGCAGCTGCTACGCGAGATCCAGGCGATCTTCCAGCCAGACCCGAACGCGCCTGCCAGCCTCGCCTTTTTCGGCTACCTCTCCTACGACTGCGTACGGCTGATCGAGCGCTTGCCGACACAGGCCGAGCAGACCAACGACTATCCGCTGATCGCCTTGTCGGTCTACCAGACGCTGGTCTACTTCCACAGCAACGGGAGCGTCGAGACCCTGGTCAACAATCACCCGCTCTGGGCTGCGCGCACCGTACAGGACTATCCATTCCTCAGCGCGCCGGCGCCTTCGACAGCACAGGTGCCGCTGTATCCGGCAACCTTCGAGGAGGTGCGCAGCGTCACGCCGGAACAGTTCCAGCAGCGCGTCGACGTCGCCATGGAGCATATCCGGGCCGGCGACGTCTATCAGATCCAGCTGGGCCACGAGATTCGCATCCGCTCCCAGGCCACGCCGCTGGACGTCTACCGCAGCCTGCGTCAGCGCAACCCTTCGCCGTACATGTACCTGGCCCATGTCGGTGGCATCGACCTGATCGGCGCAAGCCCCGAGCTGTTCGTCCGGGTCAAGGACGACCTGATCGAAATGCGCCCGATCGCCGGAACCGTCGGCAAGCAACCCGGGGCCGACCCCGCCGAGCTGATCCTGGAGATGACTCGCTCGGAAAAGGAACGTGCCGAACACCTGATGCTGGTCGACCTGTGTCGCAACGACATCGGCCGGGTCTGCCAGGCAGGCTCGCTGGAGGTCGACGAGTTCATGCTGGTGGAGGAGTATTCGCACCTCTACCACATGGTCTCCAACGTGCGCGGCCTGTTGCGTCCTGGCCTCGATGCCTACGATGTGATCAAGGCATCCTTCCCCGCCGGCACCATGTCCGGAGCGCCCAAGGTCAGGGCGATGGAGCTGATCGAAGGCATGGAAAGCACCCGCCGCGGCATCTATGCCGGAGCGCTCGGCCTGATCGGCTTCGATGGCAGCGTCAATACCGCGTTGTGCATCCGTTCGACCGTCCACGACCAGGGGGTCTACCAGTTGCGCGCCTCCGCTGGGGTGGTAGCCGATTCGCTCGCCGAACTGGAATGGAAGGAAACGTTGTACAAGATGGGTTCGGTCTACCGAGCCGTGACCGGCAAGGAGATCGCGCTATGAAAGTCTTTCTGATCGATGCCTACGACAGCTTCGTCTTCATCATCAGCCAGTACCTCGAACAACTGGGCCTGGAAACGCGTGTCGAGCGACACGACGTGCCCGACCTGGCCCAGCGCATCGAGTCCTTCGCACCGGACTTCTGCGTTCTTGGTCCTGGCCCTGGCCATCCCACGGACGTCGGCTACATCGAACTGATTCGGCAGTTCCAGGGCCGCATGCCATTGCTCGGTGTGTGCCTGGGCCATCAGGCGCTGGGGCTGGCGTTTGGCGCCCAGGTGTGCCGCGCGCCGCACGTGATGCATGGCAAGGTCAGCGAGGTCAGCAACGATGGTCGAGGCGTCTATGCCCATACCCAGGCGCGCCCGATCCGCGCCACCCGCTATCACTCGCTGATGATCAGCGACGAGCAGCTGCCCGGCTGCCTGGAAGTCACCTCGAGGTCGACGGACGACGGCTACATCATGGGCGTGCGTCACCGCGAGCTGCCGATCGAGGGAGTCCAGTATCACCCTGAGAGCATCCTCACCGAGAACGGTCTGGAACTGTTGCGCAGCTTCATTCGGGAACACGTGCGCTGAGCACGCTGACGGAGGGGCCTGCCCCTCCGTCGTTCCTGCCGATGGCTGACCGAATGCCGACTGAAAGAGCGACCTGTTTATGGACAAACACACCGCACTGGCCGCTGCGCTCCCGCGGACGGAGTCTCGTCCTCCGTTGCAGGCCTTCATGGCCCTGGCCAAGGACGTCAACCGCTGCGACTGGGAACGCCTGCTGCGCAAGACACTGCGTCAACTGGGCTTCGCCAGCTACCTGATCAGCCTCGGTCCGTCGCGGCCCCACGACAGCGATCCACTTACCGGTGTGATCACCACGTTTCCCCAAAGCTGGCTGAGACATTACTGTGCGCACGGCCTGATCGAGATCGACCCGATCCTTAGGCACTGTCGTCGAGAGCTGCTGCCTATTTTCTGGGACCAGGCACATAGGCGTGCCCGTGGGCGCTCGAGGCATTTCTGGCAGCAGCGCGAAGCGCATGGCCTGCGCAGCGGCCTGAGCATCCCGCTGCGCTACGAACTGCTGCGGGGTACCCTGAGCGTGGCGTTCGACGACCCTTGGGCCTGCGCACAGGCGGATTTCTCCAACCCGGCAGTGAGCCAACTGTTCATGCTCGTGCCGTACCTGCTGGCGGGCATGCGTCACCACCTGCACAATGCGGTACATGAGGGCCAGGACCTCACGTCCAGGGAAATGCAATGCCTGTACTGGGCGAGCGCTGGCAAGACGACCTGGGAAATCAGCCATATTCTCGCCTGCTCGCAACGCACCATCGACTTCCACCTGCTCAATGCCAGGCACAAGCTCGGCTCGGTGAGCCGGCAGCAGGCCGTCGCTACCGCCGCGGCGCGCGGACTGATCCCACCGGCACGCAGCGCGCCGCTGTGCGATCAGCGGCCCTGAGCGCGGAGCCTCGTTGCGCATCGACCTGAGCTCAGGCAGCAGCTGGCGGCAGCGAATGATCACCCCGATGGCCGCGCCTGAAACCGCGGTTGCCTGCCTGCCAGACCACCAGCATGGCAGCCAGCGCCAGGACCAGCAGCGCCAGCGGGAACGACGCGGCACCGAACCGCTGTAGCAGGATCCCGCCGCTGACACCCCCCATGGCCACGGCCAGATTGAACACCGTCACCAACATCGACTGCGCCACATCGGCGCCGTCGCCCGCCGTGTCGGCGATGGCCGTCTGCAGCAAGGTTGGCGCGCCGCCGAAGGTCACCCCCCACAAGGCGATGCCGGCCAGTACCAGCCAGGTATGGTCGTTCGCCACACCGAGTGACAGGGCCGCCACGGCGAAGCCGGTCAGGCTGACCAGCGTCAGCGCACGCAAGGCACGGTCGACCCAGACGCCGGTGAGCCAGATGCCGCAAATCGAGGCCGCGCCGAACAGCAACAGCACCAGGTCGACCCGCTCGCCGAGACCGACCGAAGCGAGGTAGGGCGCGATGAAGGTGTAGAGGACGTTGTGGGCCAAAATCCACAGGAAGATCACCAGCAACACCGAGCGGATGCCCGGCATCAGGAAGATTCGCTTGATTGATTGGCGCTGGGCCGCAGGCTGCCCGGCAAAGTCCGGCAAGGCGCACCTGACCCACAAGGCCAGCAGCAGCGACAGGGCCGACATCACCCAGAACACCCCACGCCAGTCGGACAGGCCACCCAGCCAGGTGCCCAGCGGCACGCCCAGGCACAGCGCGATCGGCTGGCCGACCCCGACGATGGCCAGCGCGCGCCCCTGCAAGGCACTCGGCACCATGCGCCGGGCATAACCGGCCAGTACGCCCCAGATGATGCCTGCCGACATGCCCGCCACCAGGCGCGAAGCCAGGATGATCCGGTAGTCCGAGGACAGGGCGGTGATCGAGTTGAAGACCAGCAGCCCGCCGATGGCCAGCAGGAACAGCGGCCGCCGCGACCAGCTGCGGGTCGCGGCGACGATCGGAATGGCGGCGATCACCGAGCCCAGGGCGTACACCGACACCAACTGCCCGGCCAGCGCCTCGGAGACGCCCAGTTCCAGGCTGATCTGTGGCAGCAGCCCGGCCGGCATGGTTTCGGTCATGATCGCGATGAAGCCGGCCAGGGTGAAGGCCAGCAGACGCGCTACCGGCAGGCGCGTCGCATCGGTGAGCAGCGGCGTGGCTGCCGCGGGCGAAAGTTGCGTAGTCAACTGTTGCGTAGTCATTAGCGGATTCCTTTCAGAGCGCAAAGCGGCAAGCTGCAAACCGAGCGGCGCTGGCAGCGCACTCGTCGCTCGTCTCGGCGACCGGGTCGGCTTGCGGCTTGCGGCTTGTCGCTTGGCGCTTGATGGGTCAGGCCAGGCGGGCTGGGCACAGGTTGGGATCGGACTGCCGCAACAGGCCGAGCAGCTCGCTGATGCCGGACGCTCGCAGCAGTTGGTAATGGTCGGCCGTGGCCTGCATGATCCGCGGCTGCCAGTTCAGCTGGTCGAGCGCCTCCTCGAGGAAGGAGTCATCGTCGCCAGTGGCCTTGACCAGTGTCACCGGCGCCTGGATGGGATGTTCGACCAGCTCGGCGAAGCTGTACTTGAACTCGTAGGTCAGCTCGACGATTTCGCAGATCCGCTCGGCCAGTGGCGCATCCAGCTCGCCCATTCGCTCGCTGACCAGGGCAAGGAAGTCTGGCTTGGAACGCACCCGTTCGAGCCGCTGCTGTTCGTCGGCAGTGGGCAGCGCACCGACGAACACCGAATGCAGCACGGCAAGAAATGCCGGATCGGCGAAGCGCTGCTGACCGGCAAGACGGATCGTCGGGCGCGCGCGCGGGTTGCCAGGCGCGATCAAGACCAGCTCGTCGATCCGCTCGCCCTCGTTCTCCAGCTGGCGGGCGACCTCGAACGCCACCCGCGCGCCGAACGAATAGCCCCAGAGGGTATAGGGGCCCTTGGGCTGGCGGCAGCGCAGCAGGGCGACGTCTTCACGGGCCATCTGCGCGAGGCTGGAGTATGGCTGCTCACCGGGATTGATGCCGAACGCCTGGATACCGTAGAACGGTCGCGCCGGGGCTGCCTCACGCGCCAAGGCGCGCAGGTTCATCGGGTATCCTCCTAGCCCCGGCCAGCAGAAGATCGGCCGCTGCTGCCCCTCCACCGGGTTGAGGCCGACCAGCCGCGACAGGTCATCGAACGAGCCGCTGGCGACCTGCGCGGCCAGCGCCTCGATGGTCGGATGAGCGAAGATCGCTTGCAGCGCAAGGTGGGTGCCCAAGGTGCGGTTGATGCGGTTGATCAGCACCACGGCCAGCAGCGAGTTGCCACCGGCCTCGAAGAAATCGTCGATGACCGAGGTCGACTCGCCGGGCATCACCGCCTGCCAGATCTCGGCGATCCTGCGTTCCAGCAAGCTGCGCGGCTGGACCACGATGCGCTCCTGGCGCACGCTGTGAACGGTGCGCTTGAGCCGTTCGACGTCGACCTTGCCGTTGGCGGTCAGCGGAATCTGGTCGAGCACCACGAACTGGTTCGGCACCATGTAGTCAGGCAACTGTTGCTCGAGTTCCTGCCTGAGCAGTTCTGCCGG
Source organism: Pseudomonas fulva (assembly GCF_015680705.1). Taxonomy (GTDB): domain Bacteria; phylum Pseudomonadota; class Gammaproteobacteria; order Pseudomonadales; family Pseudomonadaceae; genus Aquipseudomonas; species Aquipseudomonas fulva_C. The sequence goes on from NZ_JADNYP010000001.1 coordinate 132,748, forward strand.
GCCCTGAATGTGCACGGCGTCCTCCTTCATGCCCTCGCTGCTTAGCTGCTCTTCGCTGACCCGCCCGGCCAGCGCGAAGTACGAGGCGCCGATGTCGTCGGGCTGCCGCGCAAGCAGTTGTCGCAGGCGACGGGCGGTCTCCAGGTCGTGGCCACTCTTGGAACTGTAGCCCGAAGACATCAGCCCCAGGCGCAGGTCGTTCATCTGCAAGCGTTGCAAGCGCCGGCCCAAATGAATGTAGCGCTCCCAGGCCGGCGTCTCGTCGATCACCAGGGACACCCCGAAACTGGCCTGCTCGTAGGCGCGCTGGTTGATCGCGATGACGTCCTTCTTCTGGATCAGTTCATCGGAGCATTTCTCCAGGCGCTGATCCTGGTAACGGTAGAGGCCGGCAGGCAGGTCTTCGATGCGCCCAGGATGGGACTGCACGAACGTGCGCACCGGGTCGCTCGTGCAGCGCTCGGCATGGCTGACCAGCGCATAGCTGCCCAGGTACTGGTCGCCTTCGCCACAGGCCAGCAGTTGCAGGACGTGCGGCTGGTGACTGCCAGCCGCCAGGCCCAGGCCGTACTCGGGCAGGACATGGTCGAGCAGACCGAGCACATGCCCGGCTTCCATTTCCAGCACTTCGGCCACGTTGTTGCGGTACACGGCTTCGATCGCACTGGCCTTGCCGACCAGGTGCAGCACCACGCTGGCGCGGCCGGTAGACGGCCGTTCGCACATCAGCACCAGTTCATGGGTCAACGCAGCGAAGTAGTAGATGCCGCTGCGCAGCCCGGCCATCGCGTCGATTTCCAGGTACAGCTGGTGTGCATACAGCGCGCCGGGCGAAGCGTAGGCGTACTTGGGCAGCAGGCGCTCCTGGCTGTGGAACGGCCCGAGGTTGCGCAGAAGCTCGCCGAGGCTATCGAGCGTCAGGCTCGCGAGCGACGTGTCGATGCCCGCAGGCGTGCTCCAGCAGAGCAGGTCGAGCACATCCTTCCGGCTGACCGGGCCGCCTTCGAAGAAGCGGTAGGTCTTGCGCGCGAACGCCCGCGCTCGCTGCTGCGCGGTGCCCTCGCGGCAGGCCAGGCGGATCACTGCCCTGCCCTGATCGGCGCTGGCGTCGCGACCGCCGAGCTGGGCCAGCTGCGCACGCACCTGGACACGGCTGGACTTGGACAGGTGATGGGCGCCGTGGCTGCCCTGGTCCATCAACAAAGCCTCCCGGGGATTGAGCGCCACGCAGGCCAGCAGGCTGTCGAAGGCCCCCTGCCGATCGCGGTCGACGAACACGGCGGCGCTTTTCACCCAGGGATGGTTCTCGATCGCCACGCGCACCTCGTCCAGCTCGATGCGATAGCCGCGCAGCTTGACCTGGTTATCGGCGCGACCGATGAACTGCATGCTGCCATCGGCGTTCCAGCTGGCCAGGTCGCCGCTGCGGTACAGCCGGACCGGGCCGTGTCCGGCCTCGATGACACGCTCGACGAAGCGCTCGGCGGTCTGCTCGGCGCGCCCCAGGTAGCCACGCGCCAGCTGGCGCCCGCCAATGTACAACTCCCCCAGCGCGCCTGGCTCGCGCACCAGGGCACCACTGTGCGGATCGAACAGGTGGAAACAGGTATGGGCGGCCGGAAAGCCGATGGAAACCACCTTCGTCGCCTGCACCAGCGTGGCCCGGTCCACCACCAGAGAGGACGCGTTGATGGTGCACTCGGTAGGGCCGTACAGATTGACCAGGCGACTGCCAGGCAGGGTGTCCAGGCAGGCCAGTGCCAGCTTGCGAGTCAACGGTTCGCCGCCACTGAAAAGCGTGCGCAGCGTGCGGCACTGGGCGAAGCCAGGCTCGTCGACCAGCGCCTGCAACAGCGTCGGCACACATTGCAGCAGGCTCACCGCGTAGCGTCGCAGCGCCACGACCAGCGCCGCGGGATCGCGATGAATGCCTGGCTCGCCCATCACTACCGTGGTGCCAAGGGCCACGGCGAGCAGCTCCCACTGCGCCGCATCGAAGCTCATCGGCGTCTTGCGCAGGAGCGTCTGGGTCTGGTCCACGCCATGCGCCTGGCGCAACCAGGTCAACTGGCTGACCAGGCTGCGATGCTCGATCTCGACGCCCTTGGGCTGGCCGGTGGTCCCCGACGTATAGATCACATAGGCCAGCGAGCCGGGCCCAGGCCCCTCAGGTCGCTCCAGCAGCGCATCGTTCGCCGCCAGTTGCTCGTCCAGGGCTTCGCAGACCAGGCTCGTTTCGCCGAGGCCCATCTCGAGCAAGCCCTCGCGCAGGGCCGGCTGGGTGAAGATCAGCTTCAGGCCGGCGTCCTGGATCATGTAGCGCAGGCGCTCGCGCGGGTAGTCCGGCGCCAGGGGCAGGTAGGCGCCACCGACCTCGAGGATGGCCAAGGTCACGACCATCAGGTCCAGCGAGGGCTCGACATGGATGCCCACGCAGTCCCCTGGCCGGACCCCACGTTGGCGCAGCAGGCAGGCGGCCTGCTGGCTGCGTCTGCGCAGCTGGGCGAAGGTCAGCGCGCCCTCCTGGCTGATCACCGCGATCCGCTGCGGCGTGGCCCGTACCTGCCGATGGAACAGCTCGGTCACTGTCAGAGGCTCGTCTTCCAACGCACCAGCCCATTTCCCTGCTTCGTTCGAACCTACGTCCATGCGCGCGCTCCAGCGTATGCGTTCCGTGCGGCCACACCACCGCGCCGCACGCCGGGTAGGCGTGGCGCAGGCTGCGGTGGCCATGGTGTCAAATCGTCGACCGCTGCCGCGGCGGCCCCAGGCCAGCCGCGGCCGTGTCTGTTCAGTGTCGTTCCAGCAGCCGGCCGAAGCCACCTACCCGGTCAGCGATGCCGCTGGAACGCAGCGCATGCCAGTACAGCATCACGTTGTTGGAGATCACCGGCTTGTCCAGCCAGGCCTCGGCGATCATTGCCGCTCGCGCCATGGCCACGTTGGTGCCGACCTGCACGATGGCCTGGACCCGAGGGCTATCGACGGCGCGAATCGCCTCGAAGATCCGGGCCTGGCTGATCTGCGCGATATTGGCCGGGCTCGAGGCGCCCAGCCCTTGAATGGAAACCACATCGTAGCCGTTGTCGAGGAAGTAGCTGCTGACGGTGTCGTCGCCTACCGGCAGATACGGCGTGAGGATGGCGATGCGATGGATGTCGCCCAGGGCCGCCAGCGCCGCCTTGCAAGCATCATGACTGGTGGTGACCGGCACCCCGCTGGTCATGTCCAGGAAGGACTCCATGATCACTTCGTGACTGCCCTGACCTTCCCAGTAGCTTTCCGGCGATACGCCGACGATCACCCGATCGGGCTTGCAGGTGAGCAGGCCATGGATGGCATCGGAGGTGGAGAGGCGGATGTTGTTCAGCACGTTCATGAATCCCGGACGCTGATCCATCAGTTCATCCTGGATCAACATGCGGCTGACCTGGTTGGTGACTCCGAAGGGACGCAAGGCATCGGTCTCGGGTTGCATGGAGGTGTTGGTCGACGGCAGGATGATGCCCATCTTCAGGCGGTAGCCAAGTGAATCGATCATAACGTCACTCAGGGTCGACGGCGGTAGCGTCGACCCCCCAGCTGGGAAACTGGCGCTCTACGCAGCGCAGGACTTACTTGGCCAGGTAGGAAGCGGCCATGTCCTTGTCGCCATGGCCTGCCTGCAGGGCCCGCTGGAAGCGCTCGAGCCCGGCCTCGACGGTGTCGACCTTGATGCCGGCGTCGCGAGCGGCCTGCACCACCAGCTCGGCATCCTTGGCGGCATTGGCCACCGAGAACGTGGTGGCGTAGTCATCGGCCATGATCGCGGCCGACTTGAGCTGGAAGTACAGGTTGTCCAGCGGACCGCCCTTGACCACATCGACCACCAGCGCAGGATCCACCCCCAGCCCCTTGGCGATGGACAGGCTCTCGGCGACCCCGTGGGTCAGCGCCAGTACCCAGCTGTTGAGGGCCAGCTTGAGCTTGCTGCTGACGCCGGGTTCTTCGGCTACCCAGAGGGTACGCTTGCCGATGGCATCGAAGACCGGCTGGATCTCGGCGCGATGGGCTTGGGCGCCCGAAGCGATGATCACCAGCTGGCCTTGCTCGGCAGGGCCCTTGGTGCCCTGGACCGGCGCATCGTAGAACGCCAGCCCGTGCTCGTCGGCGAAGGCCGCCAACTGCTCGCTGGCCGCCACCCCGACCGTGCTCGCCTGGATCCACACGGTACCCTTGGCCAGGCCGGGCAGCGCGGCGCGCATGGCGTCCAGGACCGCCGGGCCGTCCTTGAGCATGGTCAGCACGATGGCCGCGCCACGCACCGCGTCGGCGGCCAGTTCCTGCACCTTCACGCCCGACTCGGCCAGGGGCGTGGCCTTGGCGTAGGTGCGGTTCCAGGCCGTGGTCTGGAAACCGTTCTTCTGCAAGTTGCGGGCAATGGCCGCGCCCATGATGCCGGTACCGAGAACGGCGACAGTCTTGTTGTTAGCGTTTACAGCCTGGGTCATTGCAACTTCCTTTTAAGTGTCGAGCAGACGGTATGTTCGTTGCACTTCGCTCGGGTGCGCCTACCACTGCCTCCGGCACCCATCTCGCAAAAGTGACATGAACTTATTGAACGTTCATTACAAAACCTTCGGGACCTTCGAGGCTATTGCCGAGGTCTCACAAGGCAGAAACGGCAACCTCGACGATGTCGGCCAGCCGCTCGGATCGATCCTCGCGCGCGCCTCCCTTGCCGATCACCCGGATGCCCTGGATGGTGCTGACGATGAAACGCGCCAGCGCTTCGGGACGCTTGCCCGGATCGATCTCCCCGGCGGCCTGCCCACGCAGCAGCAGCGCCGTCAGGGCCCGCTCCATCCGGCTGAAGTTCTTCGCCACCAGTTCGGCCACGCCGCTGTCGTGTCGAGCCACTTCCAGCGAGGCGTTGGCCACCATGCAGCCGAAGTTCTCGGTGTCCTGCAGCTCCTCGGCGACGATCTTCAGCAACAGTCGGCGGATCAGCTCCTTGACTTCGCCCTCCTCGGCCAGCAACGCCACGTTGAAGGCAGTCATCTCGTAGTAGCGGCGCAACGCGAACTCGTACAGGCCCTGCTTGCTACCGAACGCGTTGTACAGGCTGCCACGGCCCAGACCGGTGCCCTCGACCAGATCCTGGATGCTCGTGCCCGCATAGCCACGTAGCCAGAAAACCCGCATGGCGGCCTCGGCGATGGCGTCCGAATCAAACTCTTTGGGTCTCATCAAAACACCGGTACTGGAACGATCGGTCAAGAACATAGCACCGCCCTCCAACTGCGGTCAATCGTCTTTGCACAGGGAAAAACAAGTTCGAATCCGACACTTGCTTGTCATGTTCAGATGATGCAATTTGAAAAAACCCACACATCCTTCGGATTGCATCCGTGGCCTCATGCTGGTCGCGCGGTGTCTCCGGCTGTACTCGACCACCTAGCGAAAGGAAGCTCGCCAATGACCCAAACCGCAGTTCGCACCGGCAACCCGCAGGCGCCCTATGCCGAGTCCATCGCCCTCCCCCGTGACGCCTCGCTGGTCTACGTCAGTGGCATCCTGGCTGACGTGAGCGACCCGACGGCAGCGCCTGGCACGGTCGCGGCCTATGGCGACACCCATGCCCAGGCCTTGTCGGTACTGGGCAAGATCAAGACGATCCTGGCACGCCACGACCTGCAGATGCACCACATCATCCAGCTGCGGGCCTTCCTGGTCGGCACGCCAGAGCATGAAGGCCGCCTGGATTTCCAAGGTTTCCAGCGAGCCTATGCGACCTTCTTCGATCAGCCGGACCTGCAGACCCGGCCTACCCGTACCGCCATCCAGGTGGTTGCATTGCCGCTGCCAGGCACCCTGGTCGAGATCGACGTGGTCGCCGCCCATCCTTGAAGGCAGCCCAGAGGGAATAGCCGCTTCGACGAACGTCCTGTATTCCACAAGTCATGGAGGACTTTATGAACGCGTCGCTATATGGCGAGATCGGCAAGACCATTGCCAGCATCGGCAGCCGGCATTTCGCCCGGATGTTCCGTGACCTGGTGAACAGCCACCTTACCGCCGAGGCCAGCGAGCTGCAGCTGTGCACCTGCAGCCAGGCACAGCCGCTGCCACTGACCGGCCAGACCGTGGCCGAGGCGCAGGAGCGGGACCCGGCCCGTACCCTGCAACCAGCACGTCCCGGGCCTGTTTCGACAATGCGCCACGCTCAGCATGACGCTCGCTCATGCAAGGCCTAGCCCCACCCCAGCTCCCGACGGATCGCCTGCCGGTAGGACGTATCGAGCAGACGTGGCACCTGCTCGATGTAGTCCCTGGCGTGCTTGAGCTGATCGCCTTCGAGACTTTGCAGGTAATCGATGGCGTCGCGCTGCGAAGGCATGCGGTTCTCGGTGCCGGCGAAGCACGGTGGCAAGCCGGTCCAGATCACCGCATCCAGGCGCCTGGCGATGGCCCAGCGCATGAGCGGTCCCTCCTGGCCGGGGGCGATCAACATCGAGGCCACGCCGTCGCTGCGCTGTGCCGGAATCTGTTCGCGCTCGCGCAGCATCCGGCAGGCGCTCTCCAGGTCGTCGCTGTCGACCTGCGCCCAGAACACCGGTAGCGGCTGCGCATTCAACGAAATCGCCGTCGACAGTTCTCCGCCCTCGGCGACCCGGCAGAACTCCACCGCGACCGGCGGGCCATCTGCCTTCCACTGCCCGGCGATACGCAAGGCACCGGGCTTCCACAACAACGATCCCCAGCCAAGACACGCTATGTTCATGTCCACCCCTCATGCCGTTCATGGTTATCCTGCATCACTCACAGGCTGCACCTACGGTGTCAGCCGGCGAGGCGCCCTGCGCGGTGGATCCGAACAGGACCTCGAACCGCGGACCATAGCCAAGCGCCAGCGGATGTAGGCGATTGGCGGCGATCCAGGCGAATACCAGCACGCAGGCGCGCGCGTTTTCGTCGTCCATGACGGCCAAACCATCGAGGGCGAACCCACCGTACACATCCGGATTCCACCAAGCCTTGAGAAACTCGGCAACGGCCCGGGCCTGGGCGCCGTCCGCGCTGGCCGCCAGCAACAGCTGCTCGAGGGCACCGCGGGTCGTCGCGCCCAGCTCGATCACGTTCAACGCTCCCCCTGCTCGTCGCACGGGCACGACTGCGCAGCATGGCTGCCCGAAAGCGGGCGGAGGTTGACTCGACGCATTCGACGATCTCCGCAAGACGGGTCCAGAGAGCGCTGGAAACCGGGTGACACTTTGGCTATGAGTCTCTGGCCCGCGGAAAAGTCGCAAGCAATGCGGGGAAAAATTGCCAGATGTGCGGCAGGTCTCAGTTACATCTAGCCCCTGGCCTCCCCCAACAAGGCGACCAACCCAGGGCAACCACGACGGAGCCTCGCCAGCGGCAGCCGGCGAGGCTTCATTCACCCGGCCGGACCACCCTGGACAGGTGGACAGGCCAGCATCACATGCAACGGACCTTACTCGGGCTCACTGGGCTTGACCGCCCTGTCGCCATGGGTATCCAGCGTCGCCCGTACCTGGGCCACCTGTTCGGCGGTCACCGCGGACGCCTGGTTCGACCAGCCCTGGCGCAAGAAGCTGGCCAGCTCGGCGACTTCCGCATCGCTCAGGCGCCAGGCGAAGCCGGGCATCGGCAGCACCGAAGGGGCGCGCTCGGTCGATGGCGTGCTGGCTCCAGCGAGAATCAGGTGGATCAGCGCCGTGGGGTTCTCGGCATTGACCACCGTGGCGCCATCGAGACGCGGGAAGATCTGCGAGGCGCCTTCGCCAGAAACGAAGTGGCAGGCGTTGCAGTTGTCCAGGTACAGCCGCTGACCAAGGTCGAGGTCCTTGGCCGCGGTCAGCTTGGCGGTGGTCGCTTGGCTGCGCGAGGCTTCGTGGCGGTAGGGCCGCGCATGTCCATCGATGGACTTGAGATAGGCAGCGATCGCCTGCAGGTCCTCGTCGCTCATGTGCGAGGTGCTGTTGGCCACCACATCGGTCATCTCGCCGGCCACCGAGGCCTTGGCATTGCGCCCGCTGCCCAGGTACTCGACGATCTCTTCCTCGGTCCAGTGCGGCATGCCGCGCAGGGCCGGCACCGACCAGCCGTTGAGCTCGGCCCCGGCCAGGTAGTCGCCGTCCTGCTCGTCGAGCCCCTCTTCCTGCATGGTCAAGGCGCGCGGCGTGTGGCACGAACCACAATGCCCAAGGCCCTGGACCAGATAGGCCCCGCGCGCCAGCTGCGCATCGCCGCCGGCTTGCTGTCCGACGGCCAGCGCCTCGGGGGTTGGCGAGAACAGCGCCCGCCAGTAGGCCAGCGGCCAGCGGATCGACAGCGGCCAGGGGATGTCGTTGGCCTTGTTGGCTTGCTTGACCGGCTCCACGCCATGCATGAAATAGGCATACAAGGCCTGGATGTCCTCGTCGGAAACCCGTGCATACGAAGGGAACGGCATGGCCGGGTACAACGCGCTGCCGTCGTGGCCGATGCCACGGCGCAAGGCGCGCTCGAACTGGCCATAACTCCAGCCGCCGATGCCGGTATCGGCATCGGGGGTGATGTTGGTCGCATAGATGGTGCCGATCGGCGAGGCGATGCCCAGACCGCCAGCGAACGGCTTGCCACCGTCGTGACTGGTATGGCAGGCCACGCAGTCACCGGCCCGCGCCAGATAGGCGCCCTTGTCGATCAACTGTGGGGTGACCGGCACGGCCAGCTGCGCCGAAGCGTCCCCGGAACGGTTGAGCAGCAGGCTCAGCGCCCAGCCCAGCAGCACGAGCGCCAGGCCCAGCACCAGCAACCCCAGCAGGATGGAGCGGAATCGGGTTTTCATCGTCGCGCTCCTCATGCTTGTACCAGCGGGCCAGGGTTCTTCAGGTACTGTTCCTTGATGGCCTGGGCGGCGAACAGGGTCAGCGCGCCGATCAACGCCGTCGGGTTGGCCTGGAAGTTCTGCGGGAAGGCGTTGCCGCCCGGAACGAACACGTTGTGCACGTCCCAGCTTTGCAGGTAGCGGTTCAGCGCGCTGGTGCGGGGCGACTCGCCCATCACCGCGCCACCGACGTTGTGGGTCGACACGTACTGGGTGATGTCCCAGTGCGAGTCCATGGCCAGGTAGCTTTCGCTGTAGCTGTCGGGATTGAGCTCCTTGGTGATGTCCTGCACGATGCCGCGCAGGTACTGCTGCAGCTTGAGCTCATTGGGCCGCCAGTCGAAGGTGATGCGCAGCAGCGGCTGGCCCCAGGGATCCTTGTAGTTCGGATCCAGGTCGAGGAAGTGGTCACGGTAGGACATGCAGCCCGTGGAGATGCTGACCTTCATGGAGTGGCCGTACCACTCCTGCAGGCTTTCCTTCCAGCCGTCCCCCCAGTTCGGCGAGCCCGGCGGCAGCGACGTGCCGATCGGTGCGCCGGTGGCCTGGGAGCTGTGGATCTTCGCGCCGCCGATGATGCCCAGCCCCGGGCCATCGAAGTTGCCCGGCGAAATGTCGTTGAACATCTGGCCGGTGGCACCGGCGGTGGCGAACGGGTTGAAGCGCTTGTCCTTGAAGAACAGCGTGGTACCGCCGACGCTCAGGTAGGCATAGTCGCGACCGATGGTGCCCTCGCCGGTCAACGGATCGTAGGGCTTGCCGATGCCCGAGAGCAGCATCAGCCGCACATTGACGAACTGGAAGCCGGCCAGGATCACGATCTTGGCCGGCTGGAAGACCTCGTTGCCCTCGTTGTCGGCATAGGTCACGCCACGCGCGGTCTTGCCGTCGGGGTGCAGGTCCACGCGCAGGACGTTGGCATTGGTGCGATAGGAAAAGTTGTCCATGCGCTTGAGCGCATCCATCACCGCGGTCTGTGGCGATGCCTTGGAGAAGTTCAGGCACGGGTACTTGCTGCAGAAGCCGCAGTAGTTGCAGGGCGCAATCTGGTTGCCGTAGGGGTTCTTCCAGGCTTGCGAGACATTCGCCGATGGGTTGGGGAATGGGTGGTAGCCGAGCTTGCGCGCGGCGTCGGCGAACATCTTGCAGTTGAGCGTGTCCTGCAGTGGCGGCAGCGGGAACGGGTTGGAACGCGGCCCTTCGAACGGGTCGCCGCCGTCGATGATGCGGCCCTGCAGGTTACCGGTGTTGCCCGAGGCTCCGCAGATCTTGTCGAACTTGTCCAGGTAGGGCTCGATTTCTTCCCAGGTGAACGGGTAGTCGCCGATGCGCATGTTCTCGTCCAGCTGGCCGGGGGCATAGGCCTGCTCGGCATAGGTCTTGAGCTTGATGTCGGTCGGCGTCGGCCGGATCAGCACGCCGGTCCAGTGCAGGCCCGAGCCCCCCACCCCGGTACCTGGCACGAAGGCGCCCCACTGGCGGGTCGGCAGCGCCGTGCTGTTCATGTTGTGTCGTACCGTCAACGCCGCGGCCTTGGGCGTGGCCATGATCTTGTTGCGCATGCCGTAGGCATACTGGTCGGCCGGCTTAGGATAGGCGAAGTCGGCGTTCGGCCGGTCCTCGCCGCGCTCCAGCGCGCGTACCTTCAGACCCGCCTGGGCCAGCTCGATGCTCATCAGCGAGCCGGTCCAGCCGAGGCCGACGACGACCACGTCGACTTCGTCATTGGTGATGTTTGCCATTGTCCTTGATCCTTGTTCGCTCTACCGCTGGTGCTGGTTCAACCGCGCGCGCCACTGAGGCTGACCGGTCCGAGGGGGTACGGGACGTTGTGCTGCGCGACCCATTCCAGGTAACTGGCCCGGGCACCGGGGAAACCGATGGCGATCCACGCCTTCATGCCCCGATTGCCGCCGTAGATGGGGTCGGCCAGGTAGCCTTGCTTGGCATGGGTCAGCAGCTCGCTGAAGAACAGCCCCGGCTTGAGCGTGGTTTCGCCGACACTGGCGAAATCCACCTGGCCGCCCTGCAGCTGCTTGAGCAGAGCGGTCTGCGCCGGCGCGTCGAGCGCGGCGAAGCTGCGCCCGTGGCGGGCCTGGCACCAGGCTTCGGTGCAGGCGATGCCCTTGCGGTAGATGTCCTGGGGGGTATAGGGCAACTGATAACCCAAGGTCGGCGGCGCATTGACGTCGAACGGCCCTTCCAGGTACAGCTCGCTGCCCAGATCGCCGGCCAGCTGCTGGTCGAGAAACACCGGGACGTTGGCCTCCAGCCCGCCGGGGCCGCGCCCGCCGCCCGGAATCAGCCGGTCGCAGGCCGCCATGACGAAGGCCCATTCGGCGGCGCTGAAGAAGGTCGGTCGGTAACCATCGAGGTCCGGTGCGACCATCTCGGCGGCATCGGCGGCGCTCAGGCCCTGGATCGTCACGCCGATCGCGGGCAGGGCGACAAGGGAAGAAAGCAGGAACTTTCTTCGGGAGGTTTGCTTCGACAACAACATGGAGGTTCACCTATGACTGATCACGTGGAAACCTGGGATGGCGGGCCGACTTCTGGCGTTCGGCTCGACGATGGCATACCTGTGCTCTGGCGCATCCCTGGCGTCAACAGGTCGACTGCCTGGCCTCTCGGTTGGTTCCCGCGCTGGCGAAGTCGTTCTGTTCGCCAGCGCGCAGGCCGGGGCTAGCGGCTCGTTGGCCGCACCGAGCGGGCATTTTCCTCAGGCGCGGAGGCTGGCCGTGGATGCAGGTGGACATGGCCGGTCGGGTCGGGAATCTGCACCACCTTTCCCGACTGCCAGGCATCGGCGCCGCGCTCCACCGGTGCCGGCCGGATACTGGCGCGGGCGCGGCGATGCTCGGCGGTGTCGACGCCCAGGCGCTGGTCCCGCTGGCGCAGCATGGCCGGGTCGATCTGGCCATCGGCGGTGAAGCCCATCATCAGCTGCGGGACGCCCAGCGGCAGCTCCAGGTCCTGGTCGGTGTGCCAGGTGTGCCAGGTCTTGCCATAGGTATCGGCCAGCTTGCTCATCAGCCGGGTTTCGGCGGCCAGCGGCACGCCGGGGGCAATCAGCGTGCCGGAGGTGACTTCGTGGGCATGGCTGTGCCAGAGGGCCTTTTCCTCGGTGGGCAGGCTGGCGAACAGGCGTTTGCTGATGATGTATTCCACGCCCATCAGCCGCGCATCGCTGACGTTGCCGTCATAGATCACGCACTGGATCACTTCCTCGTTGACGATGGCGCAATAGTGGTGCGCCTCCATCTGGACGTGGGGGTGACCGTTGTAGAAATGGAAGCCGTCGAGGTAGGCATTGAGCTGGTCGATCGGCGGCCGGCTCTGCAACGCTTCGGCACCGAGTTCGAGCAACTGCGTGTCGGCCTGCTTGGGCTGCCCGGGCGGCGCCACCGGGGATTCGGTGTCGTGCCCCGCGCAGCCTTGCAGCGCCAGGCACAGCAGCGCCAGCCCAGATCCATTGCGCCATCGACCTTGCTTGTTGCCCCGCATGTCATTCTCCTTTCCCTGTGGTGGTACGAACCCGCTTCTACAGCAGAGGGCCGGGCGGGCGGAAAGTTTGATCCGATTGCGCCATCACAGCTGCTCGGCGATGGCCAGGGCATTGCCCAGCGCCGCGCCAGCGGCGGTGTTGTCGAAAATGCACCAGGTCGGCACGCCCGTGTCCACCGAGGCGCGCAGGCGCTGGGCGAACGCCTCCAGCAAGGCGGGCGGGTAGTCGCTGTAGTAGATCCGCGGCGTGCCATGCAGGCGCCAGTAGACCAGGCCCGGCCAGCCGCCCGGAGCGGCATCGTTCGCAAACCGTGGCGGGTCGACCGCCACCTGGGCGACTTGCAGGTCCACCAGCAATGCCTGGGCCTGGCGCCAGGATGCATGGCGCGGCTCGATCGCCAGCGGGCCGGCATAGCGCTGGCGCACCACCTCGAGGAAGCCGCGTGCCACGACCGGCTCGAAAGCCAGCGAAGGCGGCAACTGCACCAGCAGGCAACCGAGCTGCGCGCCCAGCTCGGTACATTCGCCAAGAAATGCCTCCAGCGGCGCCTGGCAATCGACCAGGCGTCGTTCGTGGGTGATCGCCTGGGGCAGCTTCACCGAAAAGCGAAACCCTGGCGGCACCGACGCCGCCCAGCGCGCATAGGTCGCCGGGCGGTGCGGACGGTAGAAGGAGCTGTTGATCTCCACGGCATCGAGCCGTGCCGAATAGCGCTGCAACTGGCTGCCCGCGCTGGGGAAACGATCGAAGTAAGGCCGGGATAGACTCCAGCCAGCGGTGCCCAGGTGGATCATCCGAGGTTCTCCGGGTGGCAATGCGGGTGTGGAGTGAGCGCGGCTCGGGTTGGTTCCATCATCGAGGCGTGTGCGCGGCCATCACAGGCGGCCTGGCGAGGTTCTGGCCACGCCTGGATTCATGCATTGTCGTGGAAGGTTTCGAAGCGTTTTCCAGCCGTGTTCTTGATGCCCGCCATGACGCGCCGCGCCTTCATCCGGTTCACCAACCTGCCCCCCGCACTCGCCCGACGAGGCGCTTCGCCGTGGCTGGGGGAACGTGCTGGCTACGCTCCTGTCTGCGGTCACCTGGAGCCCAGCGGCATGCCGCGCAGCGACGAGTCACAACCACCACGCCAGGACCAGCGGCAGGAACACGAACGACAGCGCCGTCGAGCACATCACCAGGTTGGCCACCTGCTCGGGCGAGCGATCGGCGCGTATCGCCAGCAGGTAGTTGAACACCGCCACCGGCATGGCCGACTGCACCACCAGCACCGCCCGCGCCAGCGGCTCCAGGTCCAGGGCCAGGCCGAGCGCCCAGCCCACCGCCGCGCCGAGCAGCAGGCGCAGCCCACCGAGCAGCAGGCCGCTGCCGACATGGCGCAGGTGGATGCTCGCCAGCGATACGCCCAGGGTCAGCAGCATCAGAGGGATGGTCATGCCACCGAGCAGGTCCACGGTGTTGCCGAGCCAGCGTGGCAGTTCCAGGTCGAGGAAGATGATCGGCATGGCCAGCACCAGGCTGATGACGATGGGATTGCGCAGCAGCGCCTTCAGTGACGTGACGCCGCCGGACAGGACGATGCCCAGGGTGAACTGGAAGATCGACAGCGTCAGGAAGAACGCCACCGCCAGCGCCAGGCCCTGCTCGCCGAAGGCATAGAGGCTGATCGGCAGCCCCATGTTGCCAGTATTGGGGAACATGAATGCCGGTACCAGCACGCGCCAGTGCAGCTTCGACAGGCGGCTGACCAGCAGCCCGGCCAGCGCCATGCCAAGCATGCACAGCACGCAGGCCAGGGCCATGTGGGTGAAGGCGAGCGGATCCAGGCGGGTGCGGCTCAAGGTCGACAGCACCAGCGAGGGCGTGCCGATGGTCATCACCAGCCGGGCGATGAATTCGACGGGATAACTGGCGCCCGAGCGCGCCCAGGCAAAACCGAGCCCGGCGACGATGAACACGGGAGCGAGCACGGCGAACAGCGAGCCCAGCATGGCAGGTTTCCTTCTCTTCGAAACCGCCCATCCTAGAAGCTGCGCGTGCCCGCGGGCAAGAAAGAATGTCCGTGACGTCATAGCACTGGCCAGCAGTTTGTGCCTGCGACGGGCCAACCAGGCCAGTGCGTCACTCTGTCGCAGGTCAGGCTGTCGAAAATGTTCTTTTCGACGAGCACAAGCACCCATGACTTGGCCTAGAATCCGCCATCTTTCCAGCCTGCCCCAACCGACCACCCTTGCCCTGGCCCGATCATCCGATCCCGCGCCACGGCAGCGCACGCCCGTGCGCTCGCGTCATGGCCTGGCGCAGCCATCTGGACTGATGCTCGTATGCAACATCATCTACTGAGGTCTATATGTCTGTGCACCTGCTGGCGATGGCGCTGGCACCTTTGCTCGGGTTGTTCATCGTCGGTCTCGGCAATGGCTTCCTGTCCTCCCTGACCACCTTGCGCCTGGACGCAGCCGGCGAGTCGGCGACCATGATCGGTATCGTTTCGTCGGCGTACTTCATCGGTCTGACCATCGGCGCGCTGTTCAACGACCGGCTGATCCTGCGCATCGGGCATATCCGCGCCTACAGCAGCTTTGCCTCGCTGATCGCGGTGACCATCCTGCTGCAGGCGCTGGTCCATGATGCCTGGGGCTGGGCCGTGCTGCGCCTGGTCAGTGGCTGGGCGACGGTCGGGGTGTTCCTGGTGATCGAAAGCTGGCTGCTGCTGGCCGCCGCGCCCAAGGTCCGTGGCCGCCTGCTGGCGCTGTACATGATCGCCCTGTACGGCTCTGGCATGCTTGGCCAGGCCGGGCTCGGCTGGCTGGCGCAACTGGACGATGCCGCACCGTTCATGGTGGCTGCGATGCTGGCGGCGCTGTCGGTGGTGCCGATCGTGATCCTGCCTCGGGTGTCGCCGCTGCTCGAGCGAGTCGAGCCGCTCAAGCCACGGCAGTTGCTCAACGTGACCCCCACCGGGCTGGTCGGCTGCTTCGGCTCCGGCGTCGCGATCGCCGCGGTGTATACCTTGCTGCCGCTGTACCTGCAACGCATCGGCATGGACATCAGCGAAGTCGGCCACATGATGGCCAGTACCATTCTCGGCGCGATGGTCCTGCAGTACCCGGTGGGCCGCTGGTCCGACCGTCGTGACCGGCAGACCGTGCTGATCGCCCTCGGCCTGCTCTGCGTGGTGCTGTCGCTGGTGTTCCTGGTCTTGCCGCCCGCCTCGCCGCTGCTGATCGGCCTGCTGTTCCTGCTCGGTGGCGGGGTGTTCGCGATCTATCCGGTGGCGGTCAGCCATGCCGCCGACCGAGCTCCGGTCGAGGAGCTGGTGCCGATGATCCAGGGCCTGCTGTTGATCAACTCGCTGGGCTCGGCCATCAGCCCGCTGCTGATTTCCTCGGTGATGAACAAGGTTGGCGAAGCCGGGCTGTTCTGGGCGTTCGCGGTGATCAACCTGGCATTGGTGGCGTTCTTCCTCTGGCGTCGCGGCGAACGTCCGGCACCGGTGGCCTCCTCGCCGTTCACCGCGGCCACGCCATTCTCGCCCACCGGGGCGGAACTGCGGGTCACTGATGACCTGATCCAGGCAGCCAGCGAGCATGGCGAGCATGACGATGCCGCGCTCGCCGACGGTCAGGCGCCGGTGGCCGCGCGTGAACGTGAGCGCGATACCGTCGCCTGACCGACCGCGACGTATGCCCTGGGCGGCTTGGCCGGCCGCCCGGGACGAGGCCTTGACGGCTCGAATCGCTGCGGCAGGACCTGTATCGGCGCGAAAACTGTCTACCTTGTGATTAAGGCAAGCAAGTCCCGCGAAGCGGCCCGCTTCGACCTGTCACAGGAGACGTCACCCATGCGCCCAGCCCTGCCCTCATGCTTCGCCGCCCTGACCCTGACCGCCGCGTTCACGGCGGCGCAGGCAGCCCCTTTGTCCATCAGCTCCGAATCCTTCCAGGACAACGCCTTCATCGGCCTTGACCTGGTCGGCAAGGATCCTTCGTGCGGCGCCGGCAAGGAATGGTCGCCGCACGTACGCTGGTCTGGCCTGCCGCAAGGGACTCGCTCGATCGCCCTGGTGATGTTCGACCCCGATGGCGCCAAGGGCCTGGGCGTGGTCCACTGGGTGGCCTACAACATCGACGTGCGGCGGGGTTCGGTCAACGCGGGTGCCGCGCGATTCCAGTCGCACAGCATGACCGTGGGGCGCAACTCCAGCGGTGCGGAGACCTACAAGGGGCCATGCCCACCTGCTGGCGACAATCCGCATCACTACGTGCTGAC
Source organism: Pseudomonas fulva (assembly GCF_015680705.1). GTDB lineage: Bacteria > Pseudomonadota > Gammaproteobacteria > Pseudomonadales > Pseudomonadaceae > Aquipseudomonas > Aquipseudomonas fulva_C. The sequence continues at coordinate 149,400 of NZ_JADNYP010000001.1, forward strand.
CTTGATCGCCAGCGACCTGCCGCCTGCCCAACTGCCCTCCGGCCTTGATCGCGCCGGGCTGTTCGAGGCCCTGCAGGGCCATGCCCTGGGAGCGCAGAGTATCGTCGGGCTGTATGGCCATTGAATCGTCATGGTGCGACCCAGCCCGTTTCCCGGAAAGACCTTGGGCCTGTTTCGACGCCGCCTGAGCGCCGCGGCGCCTTTGCGCACGAGGCCCAGGTGGCTCGACCCGGCCGTCCGGCTCACGTACCCTGCACACTTTCTCTACCGACCTGAAGGACTCACATGGCCAACCCAGACATCACCTTCCTGCCCGATCCGGATCCGCAATCGATTTCCTCGGACGTGGCCGGTTTCGGCAATCTGCTGGTGACCACGCAGATTCCCACCCGTGCCGATGGCAGCCTCGAGCTGGGCGGGATCGTCGAACAGAGCGAATGCACCCTGCAAGCCTTGAAGGTTGCCCTGGAGCGAGCCGGCAGCAGCCTGGAGCGTGTCCTGCACCTGACTATCTACCTGACCGACATGGCCGACCGCGCCGCGTTCAACGAGGTCTACCAGCGCTTCTTCGCTAGCCCCTGGCCAGTACGCGCCGCCGTTGGTGTCGCCGCCCTGGCGGTCGAGGGCATGCGTGTCGAGGTGACGGCGATGGCGGCCAAGGGCTGATTCGAACGCCCCGCTGCGCCCGATCCGCACTTGCGAACCCTCTGGTTATGGCAGGACGCCCCGCATGCACTCTAGAACCTCTCACGCAGCTCAGCTGCTCGCGCTGCTCTGCGCACTCGGGGCCGGCCGCCTGGCACAGGCCGAACAGGCGCCAGCGGTCAGCATCCTCGAACCGCTGGTGGTCACCGGCAGCTATGCGCCCACGACCAGCTTCGAGCTGCCTTTCTCGGTCGATACGGTCGAGCGCGGCCAGTTCGCCGATGGCCAGCTGGGGGTCAACCTGTCCGAGGCACTGGCGCGGGTCCCGGGGCTGGTGGTGCAGAACCGCCAGAACTATGCCCAGGACCTGCAGATCTCCTCGCGCGGCTACGGCGCCCGCTCGACGTTCGGCATCCGCGGGCTCAAGCTGATCAGCGACGGGATCCCGGCCAGCACACCGGACGGCCAGGGCCAGGCAGCCTCGCTCAACCTGGACGTGGCCGAGCGCATCGAGGTGCTGCGCGGGCCGACCTCGGCCATCTATGGCAGCAACGCCGGTGGCGTGATCCAGATGTTTTCCCGTGATGGCGAGGGCCCGCCCAAGGTCGGCAGCGATCTGCTAGTGGGCAGCGACGGCTTCACCAAGCAGCATCTGCAGGCCGAAGCGGGCGAGGCCCGCGCCGGTTTCCTGCTGGATGCCTCGCGCATGGACACCGACGGCTATCGCGACCACAGCGCGGCCCGGCGCGACCAGACCTTTGCCAAGATGCACCTCAAGCCGGACGAGGACAGCCGCCTGGCCCTGATCTACAGCAGCCTGGAACAGAACGACACGCAGGACCCACTGGGGCAGACCTGGCAGGCCTACCGGGCCGATCCACGCTCGGTGGCCAGCAATGCCTTGCGCTTCGACACCCGCAAGAGCATCGACCAGCAGCAGCTGGGCATGAACTTCGAACGCTATTTCGGCGAGGCGACCCTGCAGCTGAACCTGTACGCCGGTCGACGCAGCGTGGTGCAGTACCTTTCAATTCCCCAGGGCGCGCCAGCCAACCAGCGTGGCGGCGGCGTGGTCGATTTCGACCGCGAGTACCACGGCGGTACCCTGCGCTGGCTGCAGCCAGTGAGCGCCGCGCCTGGCGAGCTGACCCTGACCGTGGGCGTCGACCTAGACCGCAGCCGCGACGACCGACGTGGCTACCAGAACTTCATCGGCGATCGGCTCGGCGTCAAGGGCGAACTGCGCCGTGATGAAGTCGATACCGCCAGCAGCCTCGACCCCTATCTCCAGGCGCACTGGCAGCTGGGCGCATGGACCGTGGACGCAGGCTTGCGGCACAGTACCCTGAAGCTGGACGTCGACGACCGCTACCTGGTCAACGGCGACGCCAGCGGCTCGAGAAAATACCAGCGCAACACACCGTCGCTGTCGGTGATGTATGCCTTCACCCCGGACCTGCAGGGCTACCTCAGCGCCGGCAAGGCCTTCGAAACCCCGACCCAGGCGGAAATGGCCTATGCGCCCGGCCTGGTGGAAGGCTTCAATTTCGGCCTCCAACCGGCCACCAGCACCCAATACGAGCTGGGACTCAAGGCCCGCTTCGGCGAGCGGGCACGGCTCAACGCAGCGCTGTTCGAAATCCGCACCCGCGACGAGATCGTCGTCGACAGCGCCCAGGACGGCCGCACCAGCTACCACAATGCCGGCAAGACCCTGCGCCGAGGCTTCGAGCTGAGCCTGCAAGGCGAACTGGCTGAGCACTGGCAGGCCAGCCTGGCCTACACCCTGCTCCAGGCCAGCTACCAGGACGACTTCATGCAAGGCAGCCAGCTCATCGAAAAAGGCAACCGCCTGCCAGGCGTGCCACGCAGCAGCCTGTTCGGCGAGCTGACCTGGCGGCCCCGGCAAGGCATCAGCACTGCACTGGAGGCGCAGTACCGCAGCAAGGTCGAGGTCGAGGACAGCAACCAGGCACGCGCCGCCCCTGGCTATGCCGTGTTCAATTGGCGCGCCCGCCTGGAGCAGCAGCTCGGCCCGTGGTCCTTCCACCAGGTGGTGCGCCTGGACAACCTGCTCGATCGCCAGTACGTCGGCTCGGTGATCGTCGGGGACGGCAACGGTCGTTACTACGAGGCCGCCCCCGGCCGATCCTGGTACGCCGGCGCGGGCCTGGCCTATCGCTTCTGAGCTACACGCCACAAGCTGATCGCGTTGTCCTGGCATCCAGCACGGGCCTTGAAACCCGAGTTGCCGGCCTCGGCGACTCGGTCCGCTTTTTTCCTGCAGCTAGCAGCTTCAGGCTTCGATCCCTGCTTCCAGCACCTTGTCGAGCGTGAGAGGGAAATCGCGCAGGCGCTTGCCGGTGGCATGGAACACCGCATTGGCCACCGCCGCCGCGACGCCGATGATGCCGATCTCGCCCACGCCCTTGGAACCGAGGTCGTTGACGATGTCGTCCGGCTCGTCGACGAAGATCACTTCGATCTCGCCAATGTCGGCATTCACTGGGATGTGGTACTCCGCCAGGTTGTGGTTCATGTAGCGACCCAGGTGATGGTCTATCTGGGTTTCTTCCTGCAAGGCCATGCCCAGGCCCCAGACCACGCCACCGAGGATCTGGCTGCGCGCGGTCTTGGGGTTGATCACCCGGCCGGCGGCGATGGCGCTGACCACCCGGCTGACCCGGACGGTGCCCAGGTCCTCGTCGACCTGAACCTCGACGAACACCGCCGAATGGGTCGCGCTGGCATAGCCTTGGCGCCGGGCATTGGGCTCTGCCTGGATCAGCGCCTCGCGATCGTGCTCGGGCATGCCTGCGAGGATCTCGCTCAGGGCGATGCGATGCTCACCCGCCTGGACCTGGCCCTGGTCGATGACGAAGTCCTGCGCATCGAGCTGGGCCAGCTCCGGATGTCGCGCGCGCACCGCCTGCAACAGTTTGGCCCGCAGGACCTGGCAGGCCTGGCGTACCGCGGGGCCTACCGAGGAAACGGTGAACGAGCCGCCTTGCAGGGGGGCGGTGGGCAGCGCCGAGTCGCCCAGCACGAAGGTCACCTGGTCCATCGGCACGCCCATGGCGTCGGCGGCGATCTGGGTCATCACCGTGTAGGTGCCGGTGCCGATGTCGGTCGTCGCGCTGCTCACCGTCAGGTGTCCTTGCAGGTCGAAGCGGGCACGGGCGCTGGCCTTCATCTGCATGGCCTCCCAGACCCCACCGGCCATGCCCCAGCCGATGCGCTGGTGGCCCTGGCGCATGCTCCCCGGGCGTGGGTCGCGCCGGTCCCAGCCGAAGGCGGCAGCGCCCTGGCGATAGCATTCGAGCAGTGCCTTGCTCGAATAAGGCTTGCCCTCGTTGCCGTTGCTGTCGGCGAAGTTGATTCGGCGCAGCTGCAACGGATCCAGGCCGCCTGCCGTGGCCAGTTCATCCATGGCGCACTCCAGGCCGATCAGGCCCAGGGCGGCGCCCGGCGCGCGCATGTCCAGCGGCGTATACACATCCAGCGGCACCAGCCGGTACTGCAAGCTGACGTTGTCGCAGCGATAGAGCATGCCGCTCCATTCCACCACATGTTCGGTGAAGTCCTCGAAGCGCGAGGTCTGTCCAATGGCCTCATGGAATACCGCCTGCAGGCGCCCGTCCTGGTCCGCGCCCAGTTGCAGGCGCTGCACCGTGCGCGGTCGATAGCCGAAGGTGAACATCTGCTGGCGAGTCAGCGTGACCCGTACCGAGCGCTTGAGCTGTAGCGCGGCCATGACCGCCAGCGGCAGCTGGTACTGCGGCCGCAGCCCGGAGCCGAACGCACCGCCGACGTAGGCGGCAAATACCCGGACCTTCTCCTTGGGCAGGCCGAACACCTCGTGCAGGTAGGTCTGGCAGTTTTGCGTGCCCTGGGTCTTGTCGTGCACCTCGAGGCTGCCGTCAGGCTTGTAGATCACCGTGGAGGCATGCGGCTCCATCGGGTTGTGGTGTTCCACCGGCGTGGTATAGGTCGCGTCGATGCGCAACGGCGCGCGGGCATAGGCCTGCTGGAAGTCGCCGCGCGGCTTGGGCAATTCGGCTGGCGCCTGGTGGGCCTGGTCGAGGGCTCGCAACAGGTCAGTCTGGTGGCCCTGCTCGTCGATGTCGATGCGTACCAGCGAACCCGCGTAGCGCGCCAGCTCCAGGGTCTCGGCGACCACCAGGGCCAGCGGCTGGCCGCTGTAGAGCACCCGATCGTTGTACAGCGGGCGGAACGGTGCGCCTTCGGCGGCATCATCGTCACTGTAGCTTTGGTCGTCGCCAGCCAGGCGCGGCCGGTCGAGATGATGCAGCACGGCGACCACGCCTGGGACGCGCAGCGCCGCTTCGCAATCGATACGGCGCACCCGGCCGCGCGCCACGTGGCTGGAGACGACGCTGCCATGCAGCAGCCCTTGTTGCGGGAACTCGGCGGCATAGCGCGCCTTGCCGGTCACTTTCGCCGGACCGTCGACACGATCGAGGGGGCGGCCGCTGGCCAGTTCGACAGGTTTCATGGCGTGTTTCCTCCGGCGGCTGCGGTGCTCAATGCGCGTATGATGGCCCGCTGGGCCAGGGTGATCTTGAAGGCGTTGTGTTGCAGTGCCACAGCACCGGCGAGCAAGGCCGAGGCCGCCTTGGCATAGCTTTCGGCGGTAGCCGGCAGGCCTTGCAGGCTGCGCTCGAGGTCCGGGTCGCGCCAGGGCTTGTGGGCGACGCCACCCAGCGCCAGGCGCACATCGCCGAGACGCTCGCCGTCGAGCCGCACTGCCGCGGCGACCGAGACCAGGGCGAAGGCGTAGGAAGCCCGATCGCGCAGCTTCAGGTAGCTGCAATGGTTGGCGAAGCCCGACGGCGGCAGTTCGATGGCAGTGATCAGTTCGCCCTCGGCCAGCGTGTTGTCCCGTTCGGGTGTGTCGCCGGGCAGGCGATGGAAATCGGCGAAGGCGATCCGCCGCTCGCCCGCTGGGCCGCGCACATGTACCACGGCCTCCAACGCGGCCAGCGCGACGCACATGTCCGACGGATGTACCGCGACACAGGCCTCGCTGGCGCCGAGGATCGCATGGGATCGATTGAGGCCGTCGCGCGCTGGACAGCCCGTGCCCGGCTCGCGCTTGTTGCATGGGGTAGCGGTATCGTAGAAGTAGTGGCAGCGCGTGCGCTGCAGCAGGTTGCCGCCGGTGCTGGCCATGTTGCGCAGTTGTGGCGAAGCGCCGGCCAGGATGGCTTGGGCCAGCAACGGATAGCGTTGCTCGATGAGCGGATGCCAGGCAAGCTCGGCATTGCTCTGCAGCGCACCGACCAGGACCCCGCCGGTGGCGGTCTCGCGGACGCCTTGCAAGGGCAGCGCGGTAATGTCGATCAGGCGCTCGGGGCGCTCGACGTTTTCCTTCATCAGGTCGACCAGGTTGGTCCCGCCAGCGATGTAGCGGGTGCGCGGCCCGGCCAGGGCGATGGCCTGTTCGAGGGTGTCGGGCTTGCTGTAGTCGAAGGGCATCATGGCTGGCGCCCCCCCTCGATCAGCGGCAGCGCCTCGGCCACGGCGTCGACGATATTGCTGTAGGCGCCACAACGGCACAGGTTGCCGCTCATGGCTTCCTGGATCTCGGCGCGGCTGCGCGCCCGGCCTTCGTTGGCCAGGCCGACCGCCGAACAGATCTGCCCGGGCGTGCAGTAGCCGCACTGGAAGGCATCGTGGCGGACGAAGGCTTGCTGCAGCGGATGCAGGCGTTCGCCATCGGCCAAGCCTTCGATGGTGACCAGTTCGTCGCCGTCGCACATCACCGCCAGGGTCAGGCAGGCATTGACCCGCTTGCCGTTGCGCAACACCGTGCAGGCGCCGCACTGGCCATGGTCGCAGCCCTTCTTGCTGCCGACCAGGTCCAGCTGTTCGCGCAACAGATCGAGCAAGGTCAGCCAAGGCTGTACCTGCAACTGCCGGGCCTCGCCGTTGAGGGTCACGCTGATGGCCCGGGCAGGCGGATCATCTTGCCGCTTCGGATTGAACTCGCTCATGGAAAAGGTCTCACGGTTGATAGGCTTGGGTGCAGTCGGCTGCATCTTCCAGATACGACCGGAGGCTCTTTCCATGCGTTCAGCGCAATCACTTCTGCTCGATCGCCCATGTGTCGGCCTGGTGCTGGCGGCAGGCTTCTCGCGGCGCTTCGGCAGCGACAAGCGCCGCGTCGAGTTCGCCAATGGGCACGGCTTGCTGGCCCGTACCCTGGCCCAGGTGCGCCCGGCCTTCAGTGACTTGCGCGTGGTCTTGCGGGGCGAAGACGATGCCACGCTGCTGGGCGTGCCAGAGGGCGTGCGCATCGTGCGCAGCGCTGTCTCCCATCAGGGCATGGGCGCCAGCCTGGCGGCGGGCATGCGCGCCCTGATCGCCGATTCGCGCGCCGACAGCGCGGCCATCCTGCTGGGCGACATGCCCTGGATCGACCAGGCGACCCTGCTCGAGCTGTGCGCCCAGGCTGGCCCGGAACGGATCGTGCTGCCCTGGTACCAGGGCCAGCGTGGTCAGCCGGTGGTCTTCGGCCGGCGCTTCTGGCCGGAACTGGCGCGACTGGAGCAGGACCAGGGCGGCAAGCAGGTGATCGCCGCGCACCCACTGGCCTGCATCGACTGGACGGTCGCCGACGCCGGGATCCTACGCGATGTCGACCACCCCGCGGACCTGGCGCCAGACCCCTGCCGGGCCAGCAACACCCAGCGTGCATAGGCGACCGCCGTGCCGCGCTGGGCCGCAACGCGGCCCCTGGAATTTCGCAGCCCAGACGATATTTCCTGCCAGCCTGTTTACCATCCTGTCGCTTGGCGGGTCCTCAGGCACGGCGGCTCCTAGAGGTTGGGCCGTGCTTCCAGTGTCATCAGTGAGTCAGAGGTTTGTGGCCGTGTTTCCGGCACCATCGGTGGTTGTCTGCAGGGCCGCACCCGCAGGATGGGGGGCGGCGTCCACTGGGTGGATCTTGCTCGGGCGCAGGCGCAGCTGGCCACCCTCGCGTCCGTGCAGGTGTGCCTGGATCTCGGCGAGGATCGCCATGGCGACGCTCTCCGGCGCATCGCCACCAAGGTCCAGCCCGATGGGATAATGCAGGGCTGCCATGGCCGGCAGCTGCCCATGGCATGCCTGGATACTGGCCAGCAGCCGCTCGGTACGATCCCGCGGGCCGAGTTGGCCGATGTAGCGCGGCTCGGCCTGCAGCGCGGTGGCGAGCCAGCGTTCATCCTGCGCCAGGCTGTGCGACATGATTGCCACCGCTGCCCCGCGCAGGTGCCGGACCAGCTCGCCTGGGGCGGCCAGGTCGCCGACCAGCACCTGGTCGGCTTCGGGAAACCGTTCGCGACGGGCAAAATGCGGGCGGGCATCGATCACCGTGACGTGCCAGTCGAGCAGGCGTGCCATGCGCACCAGGGGCTGCGCATCGTGCCCGGCACCGAAGATCACCAGGCGCGGCATGGGCGCCAGGTATTCGAGGAACACCTCGACGCTGGCCGGTCCCTGGCCATGGTGCTGCAAGCACGAGCGTCGGGCAGCCAGGATACCCGGCAGCTCGGCACGCAACTGCCGTTCGAGCGCGCTGTCGCCCAAATCAGCCTGGAACCCGGCCTGCGCCAGCAGCAAGCGTTCACCGACCTTGGCCCGCGCGCCCGCCCCGCTGGCGATCACCGTGGCCAGCGCGGCAGGCTGCGCGCAACGCTCGACCGCCGCCAAGGCATCCGCCAGCAAGGCCGGGGCGCGTCCGGCGATGCGCTCGAACATGACATGCACCCGGCCGTTGCAGCCAAGGCCGAAGCCCAATGCCGTCTCGCCCTCCTCACCTTCTTCGGCGGTGCTGTAGCAACGCACGCTCGGCCCGGCTTCGGTCAGCCACCAGGCCTTGCGGGCGATCTCGCGCTCCAGGCAGCCACCGCTGACGCTGCCATGGTGCGGGCCGATCCGTGGTATCAACATGCGCGCGCCTGGCCGGCGGTAGGCCGAGCCTTCGACCTTGACCACGCTGGCCACGACCGAGTCCTCGCCCTGCGAGCGCAAGGTTTCGAGTGCCTGAAGCAGGGTTCGCGAGACAGCCATGCCTGCCTCAGCCTGCCAAGCGGCGCTGGTCGGCGCGATGAGGCGCGAGCCCGGCCGTCCGGCCACGCGGCCTGTGCGGGTCAGAAAGACGCGATGCCCAGCCCTGGGCATCGGAAAGGGCGTGACGGGTGTCCATCGGCAGGCGGCTCCAGCGCAGTGTGTCCCTTTATGACCGTGGGCCAGGCCAGGTCGTTTCGTCGGATCGGCCGGCCCGGCCGCCTGGAGGGTGCCGAGCCGGCGTTTCACCGCTACAATGCGCGCCTCGACCGTGACCAGCCCGACCCTAATTCTATGTCTCTTCCCAAGCATCACCTGGAACTGCTCAGCCCTGCCCGTGACGTGGCCATCGCCCGCGAGGCGATCCTGCATGGCGCCGATGCCATCTATATCGGTGGCCCGAGCTTCGGCGCCCGCCACAATGCCTGCAACGAGGTCAGCGATATCGCCGGGCTGGTCGAGTTCGCCCACCGCTATCACGCGCGGGTGTTCACCACCATCAACACCATCCTGCACGACAACGAGCTGGAGCCGGCGCGTCGACTGATCCACCAGCTGTACGATGCCGGCGTCGATGCGCTGATCGTCCAGGACCTGGGGGTGATGGAGCTGGACATCCCGCCAATCGAGCTGCACGCCAGCACCCAGACCGACATCCGCACGCTGGAACGCGCGCGCTTCCTCGACCAGGCCGGCTTTTCCCAGCTGGTGCTGGCGCGCGAGCTCAACCTGCAGCAGATCAACGAGATCGCCACCCAGACCGACGCGGCCATCGAGTTCTTCATCCATGGCGCGCTGTGCGTGGCCTTTTCCGGGCAGTGCAACATTTCCCATGCGCAGACCGGACGCAGCGCCAACCGCGGCGACTGCTCCCAGGCCTGCCGTCTGCCCTACACCCTCAAGGACGACCAGGGCCGGGTGGTAGCGTTCGAGAAGCACCTGTTGTCGATGAAGGACAACAACCAGAGCGCCAACCTGCGCGCACTGGTCGAAGCCGGCGTGCGCTCGTTCAAGATCGAAGGTCGCTACAAGGACATGGGCTACGTGAAGAACATCACCGCCCATTACCGCCAGCTGCTCGACCAGATCCTCGTCGATCGGCCCGACCTGGCGCGCGCCTCCAGCGGACGCACCGAGCATTTCTTCGTGCCGGACCCGGACAAGACCTTCCATCGCGGCAGTACCGACTACTTCGTCAGCGAGCGCAAGATCGACATCGGTGCGTTCGATTCGCCAACGTTCACCGGCCTGCCCGTGGGCGTGGTGGAAAAGGTCGGCAAGCGCGACCTGCTGGTGGTCACCGAGGTGCCGCTGTCCAACGGCGACGGCCTGAACGTGCTGGTCAAGCGCGAGGTGGTGGGTTTTCGTGCCAACATCGCCGAGCCGCGTGGTCAGTTCGAGGAAGACGGCCAGCGACGCTACCGCTACCGGGTCGAACCCAACGAGATGCCCGCGGCCTTGCAGCGCCTGCGCCCAGGCCATCCGCTGAGCCGCAACCTGGACCACGACTGGCAGCAGGCGCTGCAGCGTACCTCTGCCGAGCGCAGGATCGGCCTGGCGTGGCGCGCCGAGCTGGACGAGCAGCGCCTGGCGCTGACGGCCACCAGCGAGGAAGGCATCAGCGTCAGCGTCGCCCTCCCCGGGCCCTTCGGCCTGGCCAACAAGCCGCAACAGGCCCTGGAGCAGCTACGCGACCTGCTCGGCCAGCTCGGGACCACGCAGTACCACGCCACCGAGGTTCGCCTGGAAGCGGCACAGGTTTGCTTCATCCCCAATTCGCAGCTCAAGGCCCTGCGCCGCGAAGCCATCGAAGCCTTGACCGAAGCCCGGATCAAGGCCCATCCACGCGGAGCGCGCAAGCCCGAGACCAGCCCACCGCCGGTCTATCCCGAGTCGCACCTGTCGTTCCTGGCCAATGTCTACAACCAGAAGGCACGCGACTTCTATCACCGCCATGGCGTGCAACTGATCGACGCAGCCTTCGAAGCGCACCAGGAACACGGCGAAGTGCCGGTGATGATCACCAAGCACTGCCTGCGCTTCTCCTTCAACCTGTGCCCCAAGCAAGCCAAGGGGGTGACCGGGGTACGCACCAAGGTGGCACCGATGCAGCTGGTGCAGGGCGACGAGGTGCTGACGCTGAAGTTCGACTGCAAGCCTTGCGAGATGCACATCATCGGCAAGATCAAGCCGCACATCGTCGACCTGCCCACGCCAGGCAGTGCGGTGGCCCAGGTGGTCGGGCACATCAGCCCGGACGATCTGCTCAAGACCATTCGCCGGGCTGGCGGCGGCGCCTAGTTACGACACGCCTGGCGGCGTTCAGGCACGGACCGCGGGCAAGCAAGCGCAGCCTGGCGGTTTACCGTTGCCAGGCCTAGCCAGCCCAGGCTCGTAGCAGCTCGCCCTGCGTGCCGCTCACTGGATCGTGCGTGGGGCGCGCCACCTTGGCCACGCTGGCCACGGCCTCGGCATGCCGGCCCTGCTCCGGTCGCTGGATGCTGTAGTGCTCCTGCCCGCGCGGGTAGCCGCCCACCACCAGAAAGTCCGCGCTGCTGCCGAGACAGCGGTGCCCGGTGCCGCCTGGAAGCACCACCACATCACCTCGAACCAGCGTCAGTGCCTCGCCCTGCTCACCCCCCAACAGTACCTGTGCCGTACCGGCGACGACACCGAGCACTTCATGGGCATCGGGATGGAAGTGCTGGTAAGGAAAGATCCCGTCGCGCCATTGGGCAGGCCATCGATGGGCAGCGAACAAGCGCTCCAGCGCCTCGGCGACATCGACCTGCGCGCTCCAGTCCAGATGGTAGAGCAGCACTGGCAGCCGGTTGTTGGGCGTCGCGCCGTCATCGGCGAACGTCCACCGACGCGGTGGGCCAGGCGGGGTTTCGAGCAGGTCCAGGACAGGCATGACGATGGGCTCCTTTGCGCGTACTGCATCAGAAAGCCTGCACGCGCCAACGTTCAGCGCAGCGGCAACAGGTCTTGCGGCGGTTCTCGGCAGATCGCCATGCAAGGCGACACGCGAGCGGCTATGGTTGATTTCTGGAACCCTCTCGGCCGGGCCTCGGGCTCGACTCGACGCTCGCCCGGCCGCAGCGTTCCGCGAACCCGGCAGACGAACCGGACCTACAACATGTAAACGCCGGAGCGCCCATGACTGCGCCTGTTCCGCATACCGGCCCCAGCGAGCTGGCGGCCTTCATCGATTGCCACTTCGCCGCGCGTGGCATCCGCCCCGAGACGGTGATTGCGGAGTCCTGGTACCGCAGTCTCACCCAGCACCGGCTCGACCCGGCCCTGCAGCGTATCGACAATGTCCTCAGTGCCTTGGAAATCCGCCAGCACCAGGCCCAGCATGAGGCCTACCTGGCGATTGCCAGCCAGGGCGTCAGTGGTCTGGCCCGTCGGGTGACCGAGGCCGGCTTCGCGGTGCTGCTCAGCGATGCCCAAGGCATCACCCTGGATGCCCGCCTGCCCGCCGAGCATGGCCAGTACACGCGCGCCGGGCTGATCGTCGGGGCGCGCTGGGACGAGTCCATCGCCGGCACCAACGGCATCGGCACCGCCCTGGCCAGCGGGCAGGCGCTGACCATCCATCGCCAGGAACACTTCCTGACGCGCAATGCCCGCCTCAGTTGCTCGGTATCGCCCCTGTTCGATGCGCAAGGCCAGCTGCAGGGCTGCCTGAATGCCACCTGCCTGCACGATGAAGGACCGAAGCAGGCCCAGCACCTGACTTTGCAGCTGGTGATCATGTACGCCCGGCTGATCGAGAACACGCACTTTCGCCAGCGCTACCGGGACCACCTGACCCTGGCCATCAAGCCGCTGGCCGATATCACCGACCTGGCCCATGAACAGTTGCTGGCCCTGGACGAGGCAGGCCGGGTGGTCGGCGCCAACCATGCGGCCTTTCTCGCCCATGCCCAGGCCGGCAGCGCACTGCTGGCACAGCCCATCGAGCGCTTGCTGCCGGCCAGCATCGACCAGTTGCTCGAGCAAACCCGGGGCGGTGCCTGCGGGGTCCGGCTGCCAACCTTGCAGCAGGACGGCCTGGTGGAAGTGGGTCTGCGGGTCCCGGCTGGCTACCGCCAGCCGGCGATCCTCGGCACCGCCGCGGCTGTGCCAGCGCATCCGACGCTGGATGCCCTGGCTGGCGAAGATGCCGACCTGCAACGCAGCGTGCAACGCTTGCGCAAGGTGCTCGACAAGGATATCCCGATCCTGCTCAGCGGCGAGACCGGCACGGGCAAGGAGGCGTTCGCCCAGGCCCTGCACAGGGCCAGCAGGCGACGCACAGGCCCCTTCGTCGCGCTCAACTGCGCGGCGCTTCCCGAGTCGTTGATCGAGAGCGAGCTGTTCGGCTACCGCGGCGGCAGCTTCACCGGTGCCAGCCGCAAGGGGATGAAGGGCAAGCTGGAGCTGGCCAATGGCGGCACCCTGTTTCTCGACGAGATCGGGGACATGCCGGCGGACCTGCAGACCCGACTGTTGCGCGTGCTGGCCGAGCGCGAACTGTTGCCGTTGGGCGCCAACGCGCCGGTGCCGCTGGACATCCAGGTAGTCTCGGCGACGCACCAGGACCTGCCCGCGCTGATCGCGCAGAAGCGCTTTCGCGAGGACCTCTATTACCGCCTGTGCGGCATGCACCTGATACTGCCGGCCTTGCGCCAGCGCAGCGACCGGGCGCAACTGATCGACCGCCTGCTAGCCGGCCTGCCTGGGGCTGGCGCCACGCGCCTCACGCCTGCCGCCCGGCAGCGGCTACTGGCCTGCCCATGGCCTGGCAACGTGCGGCAGTTGCTCAACTGTCTGCGACTGGCGGTGGCACTGGCCGAGGACGGCCTGATCGACGTGGACTGTCTACCGCAAGAACTGGCCCAGGCACGCGACCCACGCGTGCCATCGGGCGCGAGCAGGGCCGTGCCGGTGTCAGCGGACCTGCAATCGGCCGAGGGCCAGCATCTGCTGGAGGTGCTGCGCCAGGTCCGCTGGAACATGAGCGAAGCGGCGGCGGTGGCCGGGATTTCCCGCTCGACCTTGTACCGCAAGATCAGGCGCCACGGCATCGTGGCGCCGAATCTGGGTGGCTGACGCCGCCAGTCCGTCGCCTGGCAAGCGTGGCGGTGTGCTGATGGGTACGGCTTACGGCGAGATCGGATCGCTGGCCGGGAAGGTCTCTTCCACGGCGTTGTCGACGTTGGCCTCGTCAGGCTGCACGGCAGCGGCGCAATCGCAGTCGCTCATCCGGCAGTGTTCGCCGTCCCGATGCCCATTGGCGCACGCCTCGCAGCAATAGGCCTTGTCGCCCTGCGCGGCGGCGCTGGCATCGACGGTGCAGGAACAGTGGGCGCAAGCGCAGCGTTGTTCAGTCATGTTCAGGATCTCCCAATGTCGTCGTCATCGCCTTCGGCGGGGGATACGCGATCGGTCCAGGGCTTGCCGTCGAGTGGCGCGGCGCGCCCCAGCTCTGCCTCGTCCAGGCCGTGGCCACCGCCGATCTCATCGGCATCGACATGCCGCAACTGCTTGTCGGCCGGGCCGCCCAGCCCAGGCTCATGTGGGTCGCGCGCGCCGCTCTCGTCCAGCAGGGTGTCCGGGCTCAAGTCGTCCATGGTCACGTTGTCCTCATGCAGGCTGTCGCTCAACGCCTCGCCACCGCTCATGCCGCTCTCGGCGACCCGCCTGGCTGGAAACTCCTGTTCCAGTTCGCCGGCCGGACGTTCGTCGCCGGCACGCCCGGTGTGCTCGTCGCGGTCATTGAAGTCCAGCTCATGCACGCTGCCCATGCGGTCTTCGATGGTGTCGATCTCGACCGGTGGCCTGCTCTTGGGATCGTCTGCCTGGGCCATTTCGGCTCTCCATCAGGTGGGTTCACTGCAATCGACTGCAAGCCCCCCGCAATGATTCAGAGTTTCTGCCAGACGGGATGGACCGAACCGCTTCCAGGCTTCTGCGCGGCAGCTCGATGGAACTCTGACCGTCCCGCCTGCCTCCCATTTCAGAGACCTGCCATAGCACCGGAGCGCACCATGGCCAAGCCGCTGCAGGAGTACCACGACAAGCGTGACTTCAATGCCACGCCCGAACCTTCCGGCCAGGCAAGCCGGACCCGGCGGGCGCACGCCTTGCAATACTGCATCCAGAAGCATGACGCCAGTCACCTGCACTACGATTTCCGCCTGGAGCTCGATGGCACGCTCAAGAGCTGGGCCATTCCCAAGGGACCTTCGCTGGACCCGAAGGTCCGCCGTCTGGCGGTGCATGTGGAGGACCACCCGCTGGACTATGCCGAGTTCGAGGGCCACATTCCGCAAGGCCACTATGGCGCTGGGGACGTGATCGTCTGGGACCGTGGCATCTGGGAACCGGAAGGCGATCCACGCCAGGGCTATGCCAAGGGCAAGCTGCGCTTTCGCCTGCGAGGCGAGAAACTGGCTGGCACCTGGAACCTGTTTCGCACCCACCTCGGCGGCAAGAAAGAGCAATGGATGCTGGTCAAGTCGCATGACGCCGAGGCGCGTAGCGAAGCCGAATACAGCATCGTCGAGGCCCAGCCCGACAGCGTGATCAGCGAGCGTACCCTGGTGCCGCGACCGACCAGCCGCAAGCCCCCCCGCAAGCCAGGCCCACCGGCCAAGGCAAAGCCCGCCGCCAAGCCCATCGAGGCCGAGCTGCCGGATTTCGTGCAGCCGCAACTGGCCACCCTGGTCGACTCGCCGCCAGCGGGCGACTGGCGCTATGAGGTCAAGTTCGACGGCTATCGGATCCTGGCGCGCCTGGAGGCAGACGATGTCCGCCTGTTCACGCGCAACGGTCACGACTGGAGCGCCAGGATGCCGCGCCAGGTGGCGGCGCTCAAAGCCCTGGGCGTCCAGTCCGCCTGGCTCGATGGCGAGGTGGTGGTCTTCGCCGAGAACGGCGTCGCCGACTTCCAGGCGCTGCAGAACGCTTTCGACACCGCGCATGACGAGAGCATCAGTTACCACCTGTTCGACATGCCCTTCCTCGGTGGCCAGGACCTGCGCCAACTGCCGCTGCATGCCCGGCGCCAGGCGCTGCGCGAACTGCTCGAGCACGCCGAGGGCCAGACCCTCAAGTTCTCCGAGGATTTCGACGTGCCCGTCGAGGCCTTGCTCGAAAGTGCCTGCGACTTGCAGCTCGAGGGGCTGATCGGCAAGCGTGCCGACAGCCCCTATGTCGGCCGACGCAGCGATGACTGGATCAAGCTCAAGTGCAAGCGCCGCCAGGAGTTCGTCGTCGTCGGCTATACCGAGCCCAAGGGCAGCCGAAGCGCCTTCGGCGCCCTGCTGCTGGCCCTGCATGACAAGGACGGTGGCGAGCTGCGCTATGCCGGCAAGGTGGGCACCGGTTTCACGGCCACCACCTTGCAGAGCATCCATGCCCGCCTCAAACCGCTGGAAATCGCCAAGCCCGCCTTCGCCAGGCCGCCCACCGGCGCCGAGGCGCGCGGTGTGCATTGGCTCGAGCCGACCCTGCTGGCCGAAGTCGCCTACGCGCAAATGACCCGCGAAGGCATCGTCCGTCATTCGGTATTCCATGGCCTGCGAGACGACAAGCCGGCCACCGCGATCGATCTGGAGCGCCCCATGCCTACCCCATCGACCGGCCAAGGCGCAACGCTCGGCAAGCTGCGCCTGACCCATGCCGAGCGCATCATCGACCCGGCCAGCGGCACCACCAAGCGGCAGGTCGCCGAATACTATGCCAGCGTGGCCGAGCGCATCCTGCCGCACTTGCACGACCGTCCGGTCGCCCTGGTCAGGGCGCCGGATGGTCTGGGTGGCGAGCTGTTCTTCCAGAAGAATGCCGCACAGCTGAAGATCCCCGGCCTGGTCACCTACAGCAAGGCCGAGGCAGGCCAGCCGGTGCTGATCGTCAATCGCCCGCAGACCCTGCTCGGCGCCGTGCAGATGAACATGCTCGAGCTGCATACCTGGAACGGCACCGACAAGGATTTCGACAAGCCCGATCGCTTCGTCCTCGACCTCGACCCGGACCCGGCCCTGCCGTGGAAGTCGATGGTCGAGGCGACCCAGCTGGCCTTGACGCTGCTCGACGAACTGGGCCTGAAAGTGTTCCTCAAGACCAGCGGCGGCAAGGGCATTCATTTGGTCGTGCCGCTGACTCGACGTGCCGGCTGGGACGAAGTGAAGGATTTCACCCATGCCATCGTCAACTACCTGGCACGCCTGTTCCCGGACCGACTGTCGGCGGTGTCCGGCCCGAAGAACCGGGTCGGACGGATCTTCATCGACTACCTGCGCAACGGCAAGGGCGCCACCACCGCCTGCGCCTACTCGCTGCGGGCCCGTGAGGGGCTGCCGGTGTCGGTGCCGATCTGGCGCGAGGAACTGGCCCAGCTCAAAGGCGCGAACCAGTGGACCATCGCCAACGTGCATGAACGCCTGGCCGAGACCGAAGACCCGTGGGCCGACCTGTT
Organism: Pseudomonas fulva; assembly: GCF_015680705.1. GTDB lineage: Bacteria > Pseudomonadota > Gammaproteobacteria > Pseudomonadales > Pseudomonadaceae > Aquipseudomonas > Aquipseudomonas fulva_C. Next base: position 166,588 of record NZ_JADNYP010000001.1, read on the forward strand.
CCAGACCAGGCAATCGATCACCGCGAAGATGCGCAAACAGATGGGAATGGATTGATGGACCGCTTCATCGACTTGCTGCAATGGCCGGCCATGGCCTTGACCATCCTGGCCGCCTGGTGCATCGGCTCACGCAGGCCGGGACGCCGCAAGCTTGGCTTTTCCTGCTTCATGGCCAGCAATGCGCTGTGGGTGGTCTGGGGCTGGCAGATCGAGGCGTGGGCGCTGATCGTGCTGCAATTCTGTCTGTGCGCGATGAACCTGCGCGGCTGGAGGAAGAACACCTTGCTGGAATCCACTCCATGAGCATCATCCAGGATTTCGAACTGGACAGCCTGGACTGCCTGCTGCGCGATTTCGGCGAGCGCGCCCAGCCATTGAACCTGGACACCCAGCTTCCCAGCCTGCTCGCGGCGCTGCGGCAGGCCGCGCTCGACCGGCTCCCCTTGCCTGGCCACGGGAAGACCTTGCAGCGCTGGCAGACCCTGGCTCGCGTGGCCGGCTGCGACCTGGCGCTGGCCAAGCTTTACGAAGGCCACACCGATGCCCTGGCCATCCTGGCCGAGTGCTCCGCTGCGCATCTGGCCAAGGACGGGGTCTGGGGCGTATGGGCCGCGGAGCCGCCCGATGCTCGCGTCCGGATCGTCGCGCGTCAGGGCCAGCAGGTGCGCCTGCAAGGGCGCAAGGCCTGGTGCTCCGGTGCCTTGCAGATCGATCACGCCCTGATCACGGCATGGGACGAAGACGAGCAGCCGCAGCTGGTGGCGATCGAGCTCGCCGAGCCCAGCCAGGACCTGCAGGTGGACAAGTGGCAGGCTCTGGGGATGGCGACGACCGCCAGCGTCGATGTGATCTTCACCGATTCGCCAGGGATTGCCGTCGGCGAGCCTGGCCAATACCTCTCGCGCCCTGGCTTCTGGCATGGCGGCGCGGGCATCGCCGCCTGCTGGTATGGCGCTGCCGAGGCGCTGGCCGACTATCTGCGCGCCCATTGCCGCCAGAAGCGCCACGATCCGCATGCCGACGCCCACCTGGGCGCGGTCGATGCGGCGCTGTACGGCGCGCGCGCGGCACTGCGCGAATGCGCGGCCTGGATCGATCGCCAACCGGAGGCCGATGCCAGCTTCGAAGTTCGGCGGACCCGTGCCCAGGTGGAGCAGGCGGTCGTCCAGGTGATCGCGCATGTCGGCCGGGCACTGGGCGCCACGCCGTTGTGCCGCAATGGCCATTTCGCCCGGCTCAGCGCGGACCTGCCGGTATTTCTCCGGCAGAGCCATGCCGAACGTGACCTGGCGGTGCTGGGCGAGGCAGTGGCGCACAACCCGGCCGGAGCCTGGCGCCTATGAGCGAAAATCTTATCCAGGCCAGCAGTGGCACACCCTGGAGCGCCTGGCAACGCTCGGCGCACCTGGCCCGGGCTGGCTGGCTCGAAGCGCAGCAGCTGTGTCCGCCTGGACGGCGGATGGTGGTGGTCGCCCCGCACCCGGACGACGAGATCCTCATGGCCGGCGGGCTCATGAGTGGCTTTCATGGCCGTGAACAGGCGCTGGTGCTGATTTCGGCCACCGACGGCGAAGGGAGTCACCCGGGCTCGGCGCAATGGACCGAACACCGCCTGCGGCGCCAGCGCCCGCTGGAAAGTCGCCATGCCTTGCAGCGCCTGGACCTCGACCCAAACGCCCTGGACTGGCGCCGGCTGAACCTCAAGGATGGCGCGGTGGCGCGCGACGAAGCCTACCTGGTCAATCACCTCACCCAACTGCTGCGTCCCGACGACCTGCTGATCACTACTTGGCGCGGCGATGGCCACTGCGACCATGAGGCGATCGGCCGTGCCGCGGCCCAGGCGGCCCAGGCGAGCAAGGCGCAACTGTGCGAAGTGCCAGTCTGGGCCTGGCACTGGGCCGAGCCCGACGATCCACGCCTGCCCTGGTCGCGGGCCCGTCGTGTCCGCCTGGACGAGCAGCGCCTGGCGCGCAAGCGCGAGGCGATCCAGGCCCATGTCAGCCAGATGCAGCCGGACGGCACGCGAGCGCCGATCCTGCCGCCGCGGCTGCTCGAATGTCTTTTGCAACCTTTCGAACTGGTGTTTCTATGAGTATCGACGCGCAGTACTTCGCCGACTTGTACGCGGCCAACGACGACCCCTGGTCTTTTCGTACCCGCTGGTACGAGCGGCGCAAGCGCGACCTGGTGATGGCCAGCCTGCCGCGCCAGTGCTACCAGCGGATCTTCGAGCCGGCCTGCGCCAATGGCGAACTCAGTGCGCTGCTGGCCGAGCGCTGTGCCGCCCTGCTCTGCCAGGACCTGGACCCCAGCGCGGTGGCACTGGCGCGTGCGCGCCTGGCCGATGCTCCCCATGCCCGTGTCGAACAAGGTCACCTGCCGGGCGATTGGCCAGGCGGCAGCTTCGACCTGGTGGTCTTGAGCGAAGTGGGCTACTACCTAGACCCCGGCCAATGGCGCCAGGTCATCGACCAGGCGGTGGCCTGCCTCGGTCACGATGGCGGCCTGCTGGCCTGCCACTGGCTGCATCCGATTGCCGGTTGCCCCCAGGACGGGCGCGAAGTCCATGCCCTGCTGGCCAGGCACCTGCCGCTGTACCGCGTGCTGCGTCATGAAGAAGCGGATTTCGTGCTCGAATACTGGGCATGCCAACCCAGCGTGGTCGACCTCGACGAGACCTGTGCATGATTGGCGTGGTCATCCCGGCGCACAACGAAGCACGCCGCCTCGGCCGTTGCCTGCGGGCGGTGAAAGCCGCACGGCGCCAAGCCGAGCAGGCTGGATACCAGGTGCAAGTGTTGGTGGTGCTCGACCGCTGCAGCGACGCCAGCGAGGCGATCGCCCGGCGCCACGGGGTCATGACCCTGGTAGTCGACGCTGGCAATGTCGGACAGGCGCGCCGCGCGGGCGCCGCGTTCATGCTCGAGCGTGGCGCCCGCTGGCTGGCTTGTACCGATGCCGACAGCCGGGTGCCCGAGCACTGGCTGCTGTGGCAAGTGCAATGCGCCGCCGATGCCGTGTGTGGCACGGTACATGTGGAGCGCTGGCAACCGTGGCAGGGCGCAGCCTTGCGGCGCCTGTACCGCAGCCGCTACCAGGCCGTCGAAGGCCATAGCCACGTGCATGGTGCCAACCTGGGCGTCTGTGCCCAGGCCTACCAGCGCGCCGGGGGATTCCAACCCTTGCCGGCCCATGAGGATATGCAGCTGGTCCAGGCCCTGCAGGCCAGCGGGGCGCGGATCGTCTGGACCGCGCGGCACAGCGTGGCCACCAGTAGCCGCAAGGACAGCCGGGCGCGCGAGGGGTTCGGCGACTACCTCAGTGAACTGGAAGCGCTGGTCCAAGGTGAGCCAACGTCCTGATCAGGCCTTCGCCTCACGCGGTCGGCCCTCGCCAGGCGCAAGGCGAACCCCGCGCTGCGAGAACCAGAGGCACTGGCACCGGCTGCACCCATTGCAGCGCTACCGTCAGCGACGCATCTTCGCCTCGAGCAGCTGGACGAAACGCACCAGGTTGTCATCCGGCCCCAGCGCCTGGCCGACACAAGCGCCGGCCCGCGCCAGATGCTCGTGCAGGCGCTCGCGCACCTTGGCTGCACCATACAAGGCCACCAGGGTCGACTTGCCAGCGTCCTTGCCCTGATCCTTGCCGGTGTCCGGATCGCAATCGCACAGATCGTCATGCAGCTGGAACGCCTGGCCCAGGTCCTGGGCGAACTGGTTGAGCAGGTGGCGCGACTGGGTCGAAGCGTCGCTGATCACGCAGGCCATGTCGAGGATGGCGCTGAACAGCACGCCGGTCTTGAGCCGATTGGTCGTGGCGATTTCCAGCGCGCTGCGCGTCCGTGCGCCATCGCGCAGGTCTTCGAACTGGCCACGCACCAGCCCCTGGCAACCGATCGCCTCGGAAAGCCGGGCGACCAGCTGGGTACGCGCCAAAGGTGGCACCTGCTCGGCGGCCGCGACCACGGCGAAGGCGCGCGAGAGCAAGGCGATCGCCGCCAGAATGGCGACGTCCTGGCCGAACGCCAGGTGTATGGTCGCGCGCCCGCGCCGCAACTGGGCGTCGTCCATGCATGGCAGGTCATCGAGCACGAGCGAGGCGGCATGCACCATCTCCACCGCACAGCCAAGATCCAGCGCGGCCTGGGCCGGGCCGCCAAGGCCCTCGGCCGCGAGCATCAGCAACAGCGGACGCAGCCGCTTGCCCGGTGCCAAGGTACCCTCGCGCATGGCCAGGGCGACCAGGTCGCGTTCATTGCCCGCCGGCGGCAGCAAGCTTTCGAGCCGCTGTTCCAACCCATCGCGCATCCGCTGCAGGTGGGTATCGATCCCCGTGTCTATAGTTGCGGACAAGTGTGCAGCCATCGTTCCCTCTGCTTTTCTAAAGCCCCTTGCCGGGGCCGCTGGTAAATATGCTGCGCTGAAGCACCCCAGTGCCTGCCTTCTCAGCGTAGCCGAAGGTTTTTCAGCACGGTGGGAACGTCTGCAATCCGGCGTTGCCTGAGCCTGGGTATGGCAAGAAGCTGTACAACCCTACCTGGTCTGTACAACACCCATGTTCACTGACAACAGGTCGTACCGATGATTCCTGGCCAACTGGAGCAAGCATGAGCGAAGCCGACCTGAGTCGACGCAAGGACGAGCACCTGGACATCGTCATGGACCCTCGCAAGGCCACCAGTCAGGCCGATGCCGGCTGGTCGGCGATCCGCTTCGAGCACTGCGCCCTGCCGGAACTGGACCTGCGCTCGATCGACCTGAGCACCTCCTTGCTGGGCATCGCGCTCGATGCCCCGCTGCTGATCAGCTCGATGACCGGTGGCGCGCGCCGCGCCGCCCATATTAACCGTCACCTCGCCGAAGCGGCCCAGGCACTCGGCATCGCCATGGGCGTCGGCTCGCAGCGCGTGAGCCTGACTTCAGCCCACGACCACGGCCTGACTCGCGAGCTGCGCCAGCTGGCGCCGCGGATCCCGCTGTTGGCCAACCTAGGCGCGGCCCAGCTGCTCGAGGCGGGCGGCCAGGTCCTGGCGCAGCGGGCTGTGGACATGCTGGAGGCCAATGGCCTGATCATCCACCTCAATCCGTTGCAGGAAGCGGTCCAGCCCGAAGGCGACCGCAACTGGCGCGGCGTCCTGGCACAGATCGAGCAATTGGCCACGCAGCTGCCCGTGCCGGTCATCGCCAAGGAAGTCGGTGGCGGCATCAGCGCGCCGGTCGCGCGCCGGCTGGTCGACGCCGGGGTCAAGGTCATCGACGTGGCAGGCGCTGGCGGCACCAGCTGGGCGGCGGTCGAAGCCGAGCGGGCGGGCAGCGCGGCAGGCCGGGCAGTGGCCCAGGCGTTCGCTGGCTGGGGCATCCCGACCGCGACCTGCCTGAGCCAGGTCCGCGAGGCCTTGCCCACTACCCCGCTGATCGCTTCGGGAGGCATCGTCGATGGGATCGACGTGGCCAAGGCGCTGCGCCTGGGCGCGGACGTGGCGGGCCAGGCCGCTGGGGTGCTGGCGGCGGCGACACGTTCGACCGAGGCCGTGGTGACGCATTTTCAGGTCATCATCGAGCAGCTGCGCATCGCCTGCTTCTGCACCGGCTCGGCCAATCTGGCCGCCCTGCGCCAGGCCCGGTTGCTGCCATGAGCCATTTCGCGGTGGTCGCGCCGCCCTATGCCAGTCACTTCCAGGCCTTCGAGGCGGTAGCCGGGGCCCTGCTCGCCCGTGGCCACCAGGTGACCTTCCTGCATCAAGTCGATGCCGCGCGGCTGCTCAAGGACCCGCGCATCGGCTTTCGTCCGCTCGGTGCGCACAGTCACCCGCCCGGCAGCCTGGCGCCGGCGGTGCGCCTGGCCGCCTCGCCCTCCACGCCCTGGCGGCTGCATCGACTGATCCGGCAGATGGCAGCGACCTCTCGCATGCTTTGCCAGGAACTGCCGGCGGCCTTGGCCGAGCAACGTATCGATGCCGTGCTCTGCGATCAGATGGAAGGCGCCGGGGGACTGGTGGCGCAAGCCCTGGACCTGCCGTTCGTATCGCTGGCCTGCGCCTTGCCGATCAATCGCGAACCGGGCCTGCCGCTACCGGTCATGCCCTTCGCCCATTCCGACGATCCGCGCAGCGTGCGGCTCTACACCGGCAGCGCGCGGGTGCACGACTGGCTGATGAAGCCGCTGGGACGGGTCCTGGCCGATAGCGCCCGACAGCTGGGCCTGGCGCCGCGTAGCGGGCTTCACGAGTATCTGTCGCCACTGGCGCAAGTGAGCCAGACGCTGCCGGGCTTCGATTTCCCCCGGCGGGCGGCACCGGCGCATTTGCATCCGGTCGGCCCATTGCGGCGCAGCCAGCAAGACCCGCCAGGCCCTTGGCCGATCAGCCGCGAGCGGCCGTTCGTGTTCGCCAGCCTCGGCACCCTGCAGGGCAGCCGTTTCGACCAGTTCCGGGAAATCGCCAGGGCCTGCCGGCGCCTGGACACGCAATTGCTGGTGGCCCACTGTGGCGGGCTGGATGCCGCGCAGCAGGCGCGCTTGCTGGAGGAGGGCGCGACCTGGATCACCGACTTCGCCGCGCAGCGCTGGGTCCTGGAGCAGGCCGACGCGGTGATCACCCATGGCGGCCTCAACACCGTGCTGGACGCCATTGCCGCGCAGACGCCCATGCTGGTCATGCCCATCGCCTTCGACCAGCATGGCGTGGCCGCGCGGGTCGAGCATCACCGTCTCGGCTTGCGTCTTTCGCGACGTGCCCGGCAGGCACAGATCGCCCAGGCACTGCAACAGGTCCTGAGCTTGCCGCGCCAGCCCCTCGAGCGGCTGTGCGCAGAACTGGCCGCCGCCGGTGGCGCGGCACGAGCGGCCGATATCATCGAAGCGGCGCTGCACGGTCGGCGTCCGGTCATTGCAGGTACTGCCCATGAAGCATGACGTGATCCTGGTCGGCAGCGGCTTGGCCAATGGCCTGATCGCCTGGCGCTTGCGCCAGTGCCGACCTGAGCTGGACGTGCTGTGCATCGACCAGGCGCCGACGCTCGGCGGCAGCCACACCTGGTCGTTCCACGAGGGCGACCTGAGCCTGCGCCAGCAGCAATGGATCGCGCCGCTGGTGGCCAGGCGCTGGCCGAGCTACCGGGTTCACTTCCCGGCTTTCAGCCGCACCCTGCACAGTGGCTATGCCAGCGTCACCGGCGAACGCTTCGCCCAGGTGCTGCAACCGGCGCTGGGCGCCAGCCTGCGCCTTGGCCTCGAGGTACGGTCGGTGGGCCCGAGCGAAGTGCGCCTGGCCGATGGCAACCTGCTGCGCGCCAAGGTGGTGATCGACGGCCGTGGCGCGCGCGACAGCCAGCACATGGTGCTTGGCTACCAGGCCTTCCTCGGCCAGTTGCTGCGCCTGCAGCGGCCCCATGGCCTGAGCGCGCCGATCATCATGGACGCCCGCGTGGCGCAGCAGGACGGCTACCGTTTCGTCTACGTGCTGCCCTTCAGTGCCGACACGCTGCTGGTGGAGGACACCCACTACATCGACCAGCGGCGCTGCGCGCCCGAACGCCTGCGTGAGCATATCGACGAATACGCGCGGCAGCAGGGCTGGCTGATCGACCAGTGCCTGCGTGAAGAGCAAGGCGTGCTGCCGATCACCCTGGCCGGCGATTTCGAGGGTTTCTGGCAGGAAAGCGCAGGCCAGCCGCTCAGCGGCCTGCGCGCCGGCCTGTACCACAACACCACTGGCTATTCGCTGCCGGAGGCGATGCGCCTGGCCGACTGGCTGGTGCGTCAGCCACTGGACGACGCCGCCACGCTTGCCGAGGCGATGCGTGAGCATGCTCGGCAGCAGTGGCAGCGCCAAGGTTTCTACCGGCTGCTCAACCGCATGCTGTTCCTGGCCGGACGCGCCGAGCACCGCTGGCAGGTCATGCAGCGCTTCTACCAACTGCCGGAAGGTCTGATCGAACGTTTCTACGCCGGCCGCAGCACCTGGCGTGATCGCGGCCGTATTCTCATGGGCAAGCCGCCGGTACCGGTCGGCGAGGCCATCGTTGCCGCCTGGCGGCATTCGCCACGGCATTTCAAGGAGCACTGATGAATCCAGGGAAATCGGCAATCGTGATCGGCGCCGGGTTCGGAGGCCTGGCACTGGCCATCCGCCTGCAAGCCGCTGGCGTGCGCACCACGCTGCTCGAACGGCGCGACAAGCCGGGCGGACGCGCCTACGTCTACCACGACCAGGGCTTCACCTTCGATGCCGGACCGACCGTGATCACCGACCCGAGCGCCATCGAGGCGCTGTTCGATGCGGCCGGCAAGCGCATGCAGGACTACGTCGAACTGCTGCCGGTCGACCCGTTCTATCGCCTGTGCTGGGAAGACGGGACCTGCTTCGACTACAACAACGACCAGGCGCTGCTGGAGCGCCAGATTCACGCCTTGGAGCCTGCGGATGTACAAGGCTACCGACGCTTTTTGGCCTACTCACGCGCGGTATTCGAGCAAGGCTACCTCAAGCTCGGCGCGGTACCGTTCCTGTCGGTGCGCGACATGTTGCAGGCCGGCCCGCAGCTGATGCGCCTGCAGGCGTGGCGCAGCGTGTACGGCATGGTCTCGCGCTTCATTGGCAACGAGAAGCTGCGCCAGGCGTTTTCCTTTCATGCGCTGCTGGTTGGCGGCAACCCTTTCGCGACCTCGTCGATCTACACCTTGATCCATGCCCTGGAGCGCCAGTGGGGCGTCTGGTTCCCCAAGGGCGGTACCGGGGCGCTGGTCCAGGGGCTGGCACGCCTGTTCGAGGACTTGGGCGGAAACCTGGTGCTGGAGGCCGACGTCGCGGCACTACAAGCGCAGGGCAATCGCCTGGCGGCTGTCACCACCGCCGACGGGCGTCGCTGGCAGGCCGATGCGGTGGCGTCCAATGCCGACGTGGTGCACACCTACGAGCGCCTGCTCGCCGGTCACCGGCGTGGGCGCGAGGAAGGCCAGCGCCTGAAGGGCAAACGCTTCAGCAATTCGTTGTTCGTCCTCCATTTCGGCCTTGCCAGGCGGCAACCGCAACTGCAACACCACACCGTCTGCTTCGGCGTGCGCTACAAGGGGCTGATCGACTCGATCTTCAAGGGCCCGGCACTGGCCGAGGACTTTTCCCTGTACCTGCATGCGCCCTGCGCCACCGACCCGAGCCTGGCGCCGCCAGGCTGCTCGGCCCACTACGTGCTGGCACCAGTGCCGCACCTGGGCAACGCCGCGGTGGACTGGAGCGTCGAAGGGCCACGCTATCGCGACCGGATCCTGGCCTACCTGGAGCAACGCTACATTCCCGGCCTGCGCGATGACCTGGTGACCTCACGCATGTTCACTCCCGTGGATTTCCGCGATACGCTCGGCGCCCACCTGGGCTCGGCGTTCTCCCTGGAACCGGTGCTGCAGCAGAGCGCCTGGTTTCGCCCGCACAACCGTGACGCCCGCATCGACAATCTTTACCTGGTCGGCGCCGGTACCCATCCGGGCGCGGGGGTGCCGGGCGTCATCGCTTCGGCCAAGGCCACCGCCGGGCTCATGATCGAGGACCTGCACCGATGAACCGTGCCGACGAACAACGTCTGTTCGAACATGCCGAGCGCAGCATCGCCGAAGGTTCCAAGAGCTTCGCCTCGGCCGCCAGGCTGTTCGCCCCGGCAACCCGACGCAGTGCGGTGCTGCTGTATGCCTGGTGCCGTCATTGCGATGACGTGATCGACGGCCAGCAGGCCGGCCACGATGCCCGCCCCCTGGCTCCCGACGAGGCTGCGCGGCGCCTGGCCCAGCTGCGCGAGCGGACCCTGGCGGCCTATGCCGAAGGTCCTCTCGACGAACCGGCCTTCGCAGCCTTCCAGTATGTCGCACGGCGTCACGGCATCCGCCGGCGCGAAGCCTTCGACTTGCTCGAGGGCTTCGCCATGGACGTGCAGGGCCAGCACTACGCCTGCATCGAGGACACCTTGCGCTACTGCTACCACGTGGCGGGCGTGGTAGGCCTGATGATGGCGCGGATCATGGGCGTGCGTGACGAAAAGGTGCTCGATCACGCCTGTGACCTGGGCTTGGGCATGCAATTGACCAACATCGCCCGCGATATCGTCGATGACGCCAAGCTTGGCCGCTGCTACCTGCCAGCCGACTGGCTGGCCGAGCTGGGCCTCGCGCCTGAGCGGATCGCCAGCGTGGAGCAGCGCCAAGGCCTGGCGCAGGTGGCCCGACGCCTGGTCGAACTGGCCGAGCCCTACTACGCCAGCGCGCAGTCCGGCATGGCCGCCCTACCCTGGCGTTCGGCCTGGGCGGTGGCCACGGCGGCGGAAGTCTACCGGCGTATCGGGCTCAAGGTGGTGGCCGCGCACGAGCATGCCTGGACCCAGCGGATCAGCACTTCCCGGCGGGACAAGCTGGGCGCCTCGGCCGTCGGGCTATGGCGCGCGCTCAGTGCTCGCCTGCGCCGTTCGCCTGGACGCGACCCGCGGCTGTGGCAGCGTCCGTCACGCCCTGGCGCAGCGGACCGCCATGGCGCGAGCGCAGCTGTGCCCGCAAGCGATCGATAGGCGGGGCATAGAGAAACCCGAAGGAGACGCAGCCTTCGCGCCCGTGTACGGCATGGTGCATCAGGTGCGCCTGGTACAGTCGCTTGAGGTAGCCACGCCGTGGCACCAGGCGAAACGGCCAGCGATGATGCACCAGGCCATCATGGGCGACGAAGTACAGCGCACCGTACGCCGTCATGCCCGCCCCGACCCATTCCAGCGGGTGCCAGCCAGCAGTGCCAAGGGCAATGAGCAGGATCGCCAGCGCGGCGAACACCACGGCATACAGGTCGTTCTTCTCGAACCAGCCTTGCCGCGGCTCGTGGTGCGAGCGGTGCCAGCCCCAGCCGGGACCATGCATGATGTACTTGTGGGCCAGGTAGGCGATCGCTTCCATGGCGGCCAGGGAGACCAGGAAGGTGAGAATGCTGGTGATCATGGGGCCTCGTCGGCTGCAGGCGATTGCTGGAATGGAGTGTTGCCGGCAGGCAACGGTTCCCTTCGTCCGGACCTGACGCAGGGTACGCAATTTTCGTGAACAGCTGGCCGGGTGCGCGGCCTAACGCGAGCAGGACATCCATTCATCGAAGGAGATCCGCCATGGCCGACCCCAGGCAAACCCACTCTACACCACCGCCCGATCCCTACGTCGACGAAATCCCGCACAATCCCGGCGACAAGGTGCCGCATCCGGATGATCCGGCCGAGGAAAAAGGCCCGGACTGGCCTGCGGGCCAGGTACCGCCGGAGGAGCAATCCGACGGCTGATCCCGCCTTGGGCGCGTGGCCATGGTCTTGCCAGTGGTTACGCGCCCTGCGCTCTCGCGCTTTGCCGAAAGGTTGCCAGCTGGTGCTGCGGTGGCGAGGCCGCACGCTGCCTGGCAGGTTCACCGCTGCTCAGGCAATGGAAAGTCGGTTGACGCTGGTGATGCAGCCGTTCCAGATCATTTCGTAATGCGCGCACTGGATGATCGAGGCGACCGGTCGCGGGGAGAACAAGCCCCAGCAGGTCTGCCCTGGCCGCCGCACCGAGCGGTAGCGCAGGCCCGGCACGCCGGCGAGCTTGAGCGCGCGTCCCAGCGCGCGGGCCGGCGCGTAGTCGTCGGCCAGGTAGATCGGATGGTCGGAAGGCAAGTGGGTGGCATCGCGCAGGTCGGCTTCGCTGGAGCTGCAGCGCAAGCCACGAAACACGAAGCGCTCGAACCCCAGGCCCTCGACCCCGGCCCAGTAAAGCTGCTGGTGATGTCGCACCTCGGCGAGCGCGGTTTCCAGCGTGTCCGCCAGGTACAGCACGCCATGACTGCCATCGCCAAAGCGCGAACCGGCCGGATTGACATGGGTGAACGGCGCGACGGCGTAGGCACAGCCAGGGATACCGAACGGGATGGCAGCCAAGGGGATCAGCTCAAGTCGCCCTACCTGGTTGAGCAGTCGCGGATTGGTCAGCGCCTGGATCTGGTAGAGCGTCTCGAATTCCGTGGCATCGGCGACATCATCGAACAGCTCGATGGGCGGGAACTTGGAGTTGACCAGCCGGTAGGCCTGGACCTGCTCGCCAGGCAGGCTCGGCAGGTCCTCGGGCCTTACCACTGGGCGCCTCGCAACGAGTCGATGTGCCGAAAGGTCTCGTAGAGCGAGACCATGTCGCCCTGGGCCATGATGTCCAGCGGCTTGCGCCCGTTGAAAAAGGCATTGTGGTTGGCCAGGCCGGGGAAGCCATAGAGGTTCTGCGGGTTGTCGAATAGCGTCCGCAGGGCGGCATGGATATTGAGCACCAGGCTGATGCGCTGCATCTGGTCGGTGTCGAGGCTGACGCTCCAAGGGCCAGCCTGCCGGGCGCGGGTATAGGTGCTGCGGGAAATACGCAGGATACCGCAGGCTTGCTCGCTGGAGGCGTTCCACTTTTCCAAGATGCGCAGCGCCGCACGCAGGCCGACCGCGCCTTGGTTCCTGTTGGTGGCCTGTGTTTGCTGAACTGTCGACATGATGTTTTCGCCTGATCCAGAGATGCAAAATATAGAGGTTTGCTTCTGTGGACGCAAATCGGGCAGCGTGTCCTGCGCCTTTCATGTCTGGGAGGCATGATTACCTGAGTATTCATCATTGCCGTCGATAATAACCTTCGGCTGTTTCGATTCGTTCCGGCCCCACGGCCCGCGCAGAATTCGCCCATTCTACCGACACTGGCGATTCTTCCCATGGAACACTCACTCACCCCTTTGCGTTACCCACTCGCCGCACTGGCCGTGGCGACGCTCGTCGCCTGCGGTCGTGCGCCCGAGGTAGCCCAGGCGCCCATCGCGCCGAAAGTCAGCGTGGCCAAGGTGATCGAACAGCCGATCAACGAATGGGACGAATTCACCGGGCGCCTGGAGGCACCGGAAACCGTCGAGGTGCGCCCACGGGTATCGGGGCAGATCGATCGCGTGGCATTCACCGAAGGTGCCCAGGTCAAGCAGGGCGACCTGCTGTTCCAGATCGATCCGCGACCTTTCCAGGCCGAAGTCCGCCGGCTCGAGGCGCAATTGCAGCAAGCCCGTGCCTCGGCCACCCGCAGCGAAAACGAAGCCCGTCGCGGCGAGCGCCTGCGCAGCAGCAACGCGATCTCCGCGGAACTGGCCGAATCGCGCAGCAGTGCCGCCGCCGAGGCCCGTGCCGCCGTGGCAGCGATCCAGGCCCAGCTGGACCTGGCGCGGCTGAACCTGAGCTTCACCCGGGTCACCGCGCCGATCAGCGGCCGGGCCAGTCGAGCCCAGTTCACCGCCGGCAACATCGTCACTGCCGATGTCACGCCGCTGACCAGCGTGGTATCGACCGACAAGGTGTATGCCTATTTCGACGCCGACGAACGCGTCTACCTCAAGTACGCCCAGCTGGCTCGCGATGGCCAGCGCGGCCAGTCCACCCCGGTGTACCTGGGCCTGTCCAACGAAAGCGGCAACCCGCACCTGGGGCGGATGAACTTCGTCGACAACCAGGTCAATCCGCGCACCGGCACGATCCGCGGCCGCGCCGTCTTCGACAACCGCGACGGGCAGTTCACCCCGGGCCTTTACGCGCGCCTGAAGCTGGTCGGCAGCGCCACCTATTCAGCGGTGCTGATCAACGACGAAGCGGTCGGCACCGATCTCGGCAAGAAATTCGTACTGGTCATGGACAAGGACAACAAGGCCGCCTACCGGCCCGTGGAACTGGGGCCCAAGCTCGAGGGGCTGAGGATCGTGCGCAGCGGCCTGCACAAGGATGACCGTATCGTGGTCAAGGGGCTGCAGCGGGTACGTCCCGGCGCCACCGTCACCCCTCAGGACACGCCGATGGCCAGCCAGGCCACGCTCGCCGCCCTGGCTCGCCAGCGCCAGGCCCTGCAGGCCGCCAACCCGGATCCGGCCAGCGCCGGCAGCGCCGTGAAACTCGCCAGTGCCCAGGCACCACGCGGTTAAGGGACCTTACCGATGAACTTTTCCAGATTCTTCATCACCCGGCCGATCTTCGCCGCCGTGCTTTCCCTGGTGCTGCTGATCGCCGGCAGCATCGCGCTGTTCAAGCTGCCGATCAGCGAATACCCCGAGGTGGTGCCGCCGACCGTGGTGGTGCGCGCCAACTTCCCCGGGGCCAACCCCAAGGTGATCGGCGAAACCGTCGCCGCGCCGCTGGAGCAGGCCATCACCGGGGTCGAGAACATGCTCTACATGTCCTCCCAGTCGACCGCCGATGGCAAGCTGACCCTGACCATCACCTTCGCCCTGGGCACCGACCTGGACAACGCCCAGGTCCAGGTGCAGAACCGGGTGACCCGCACCCAGCCCAAGCTGCCCGAGGAAGTCACGCGCATCGGCATCACCGTCGACAAGGCCTCGCCTGACCTGACCATGGTCGTGCACCTGACGTCCCCGGACAACCGCTACGACATGCTCTACCTGTCCAACTACGCCATCCTCAACATCAAGGACGAACTGGCCCGGCTCGGCGGCGTCGGAGACGTGCAGCTGTTCGGCATGGGCGACTATTCCCTGCGCGTCTGGCTCGACCCGAACAAGACCGCATCGCGCAACCTCACCGCCAGCGATGTGGTAGCGGCGATCCGCGAGCAGAACCGCCAGGTCGCCGCCGGCCAGCTCGGCGCGCCGCCCGCGCCTGGCTCGGCCAGCTTCCAGCTGTCGATCAATACCCAAGGCCGCCTGGTCAGCGAGGAAGAGTTCGAGAACATCATCATCCGCGCCGGCAGCGACGGCGAAATCACCCGCCTGAAGGATATCGCCCGGGTCGAGCTCGGCTCGAGCCAGTATGCCCTGCGCTCGCTGCTGAACAACCAGCCGGCCGTGGCGATACCGATCTTCCAGCGCCCCGGCTCCAACGCCATCGAGATTTCCGACCAGGTGCGGGCGAAGATGGCCGAGCTGAAGAAGGACTTCCCCGAAGGCATGGACTACAGCATCGTCTATGACCCGACGGTGTTCGTGCGCGGCTCCATCGAAGCGGTCGTGCATACCCTGTTCGAGGCGCTGGTGCTGGTGGTCCTGGTGGTGATCCTGTTCCTGCAGACCTGGCGCGCCTCGATCATTCCACTGATGGCCGTGCCGGTTTCGCTGATCGGCACCTTCGCGGTCATGCACCTGTTCGGCTTCTCGCTCAACGCCCTGTCGCTGTTCGGCCTGGTCCTGGCCATCGGTATCGTCGTCGACGACGCCATCGTCGTGGTGGAGAACGTCGAGCGCAACATCGGCCTTGGCCTGGCGCCGCTGGAGGCGACCCAGAAGGCCATGGGCGAAGTCACCGGGCCGATCATCGCCACCGCCCTGGTGCTGTGCGCGGTATTCGTGCCGGCAGCGTTCATCTCCGGGCTGACCGGACAGTTCTACAAGCAGTTCGCCTTGACCATCGCGATTTCCACGGTGATTTCGGCGTTCAATTCCCTGACCCTCTCGCCAGCGCTGGCCGCGGTGCTGCTCAAGGACCATCATGCGCCCAAGGACCGTTTCTCGCGCCTGCTCGAACGGCTGCTCGGCGGCTGGCTGTTCGGGCCGTTCAACCGCTTCTTCGAGCGCGCCAGCCATCGCTACGTGGGCGGCGTGCGCCGGGTGATCCGCTCCAGCACGGTCGCCCTGTTCGTCTATGCCGGCCTGATGGGCCTGACCTACCTGGGCTTTTCCTCGACCCCGACAGGCTTCGTCCCGGCCCAGGACAAGCAGTACCTGGTCGCGTTCGCGCAGCTGCCGGATGCCGCCAGCCTCGACCGCACCGAGGCGGTGATCAAGCGCATGAGCGAGATCGCCCTCAAGCAACCCGGCGTGGCCGACTCGGTCGCCTTCCCCGGCTTGTCGATCAATGGCTTCACCAACAGCCCCAACAGCGGCATCGTCTTCACCCCGCTCAAGCCTTTCGACCAGCGCAAGGATCCCAGCCAGTCGGCGCAAGCCATCGCGGCCGCGCTCAATGCCCAGTTCGCCGACATCGAGGATGCCTACATCGCGATCTTCCCGCCGCCCCCGGTGCAAGGGCTGGGCACCATCGGTGGCTTCCGCGTGCAGATCGAGGACCGTGGCAATCTCGGTTACGAGGCGCTGTATCAGGAAACCCAGAACATCATCGCCAAGAGCCAGCAGGTCCCGGAACTGGCGGGGCTGTTCACCAGCTATCAGGTGAACGTGCCGCAAGTCGACGCTGCCATCGACCGGGAGAAGGCCAAGACCCACGGCGTGGCGATCGACGATATCTTCGATACCCTGCAGATCTATCTCGGTTCGTTGTACACCAATGACTTCAACCGTTTCGGCCGCACCTACCAGGTCAACGTCCAGGCCGAGCAGCAGTTCCGTCTCGATGCCGAACAGATCGGCCAGCTGAAGGTGCGCAACGACCGTGGCGAGATGATCCCGCTGGCGACGTTCCTCAAGGTCAGCGACACTGCAGG
Source organism: Pseudomonas fulva (assembly GCF_015680705.1). Lineage (GTDB taxonomy): Bacteria > Pseudomonadota > Gammaproteobacteria > Pseudomonadales > Pseudomonadaceae > Aquipseudomonas > Aquipseudomonas fulva_C. The sequence goes on from NZ_JADNYP010000001.1 coordinate 183,031, forward strand.
GCCCGACCGAGTGATGCACTACAACGGCTTCATCACCGCCGAGATCAACGGCGCCGCCGCGCCGGGCTACAGCTCCGGCCAGGCCGAGGCGGCCATGGAGCGGCTTCTGGACAGCGAGCTGCCCAACGGCATGACCTACGAGTGGACCGAGCTGACCTACCAGCAGATCCTGGCAGGCAACACGGCCCTGCTGGTCTTCCCGCTGTGCGTGCTGCTGGCTTTCCTGGTCCTGGCGGCCCAGTACGAAAGCTGGAGCCTGCCGCTGGCAGTGATCCTGATCGTGCCAATGACGCTGCTGTCGGCGATCACCGGGGTGATCCTGTCGGGTAGCGACAACAACATCTTTACCCAGATCGGCCTGATCGTGCTGGTGGGCCTGGCCTGCAAGAACGCGATCCTCATCGTCGAGTTCGCCAAGGACAAGCAAGCCGAAGGCCTCGATCCGCTGGCCGCGGTGCTCGAAGCCTGCCGCTTGCGCCTGCGGCCGATCCTGATGACCTCGATCGCCTTCATCATGGGCGTGGTGCCACTGGTGTTCTCTTCCGGCGCCGGCGCGGAAATGCGCCATGCCATGGGCGTCGCGGTGTTCTCGGGGATGATCGGCGTGACGCTGTTCGGGTTGTTCCTGACACCCGTGTTCTTCTTCCTGATCCGCCGCTTCGTCGAGCGTCGGCAGGCACTTCGGGCCGAGCGTGCGCCCCTGCTGGAGAAACAGGCATGAATGCACTCAAGCCCCTGGCCCCGAGCCTGCTCGCCCTGGCCCTGGCCGCCTGCGCGGTGGGTCCGGACTACCAGCCACCGGTCAACGAGCCGGCGCGTCTGGAGACTGTCGGCGCCAGTGCCGCCGATTTCGACCGCAGCCGCTTCCAGAGTGCCTGGTGGCGACAGTTCGACGACCCAGTCCTCGACCAGTTGGTCACTGCTTCGCTGGCGGGCAACCGCGATCTGCGCGTGGCTTTCGCACGACTGAAAGCGGCTCGGGCGATCCGCGAGGACGCGGCCAACGACCCGTTGCCGACCGTCACCAGCCGGGCCAGCAGCGACATCGGCAAGGGCCAGATCCCAGGTCAGACCGACCAGCGGGTCGACAGCGAGCGTTACGACCTGGGCCTGGACATGGCCTGGGAGCTGGACCTGTTCGGTCGCATCCAGCGCCAGCTACAAGCCAGTCAGGCCCGCGAGGAGGCGGCGCAGGCCGACTTGCAGCAGTTGCACGTCAGCCTGATCGCCGAACTGGTGGATGCCTATGGCCAATTGCGTGGTGCCCAGCTGCGCGAGCGAATCGCCAGGGCCAACCTCAAGACTCAGCAGGATTCGCGCTCGATCACCGAAACCCTGCGTGATGCTGGGGTCGGCAACGAGCTCGACGTGGTACGCGCCGACGCGCGCCTGGCCGCGGTCGAGGCCAGCGTGCCTCAGCTGCAGGCCGAGCAGGTGCGCGCCCGCAATCGGATCGCGACCTTGCTTGGCCAGCGCCCGGAAGCCTTGAGCGTCGATCTGTCGCCCCGGCAGTTGCCGGCGATCGCCAAGGCCCTGCGGATTGGCGATCCAGGCGAGCTGCTGCGTCGCCGTCCGGACATACGCAGTGCCGAGCGTCAGCTGGCGGCGGCGACCGCCGAGGTAGGTGTCGCCACCGCCGACCTGTTCCCGCGCGTGAGCCTCAGCGGCTTTCTCGGCTTTACTGCCGCGCGGGGTTCCCAGCTCGGTGCTTCGGCGGCCAGTGCCTGGTCCGTGGGACCAAGCCTGACCTGGGCGGCATTCGACCTCGGCAGCGTGCGCGCCCGGCTGCGTGGCGCCAAGGCCAACGCCGAAGGCGCCTTGGCCAACTACGAGCAACAGGTCCTGCTGGCGCTGGAGGAGTCGGCCAACGCCTTCAGCGACTATGCCAAGCGTCAGCAGCGCCTGATGGCACTGCTGCGCCAGAGCGAAGCCAGCCGCAAGGCCGCGGACCTGGCATCGATCCGCTACCGCGAAGGCACCGTGGACTATCTGGTCCTGCTCGATGCCGAGCGCGAGCGCCTGGCTGCCGAGGATGCCCAGGCACTCGGCGAAGTGGAGGTGTATCGGGGGGTCGTCGCCCTCTACAAGGCGCTCGGGGGGAGCTGAAGAGCAAGCTGCAAGCGAAGCGGGCCCTCTGGCGTCTGCAAATTCCCTGCAAAACATGGACTTTTGCATCTGGTGATTTCGCTACGCAACTGCTTGGCGCTTGAAGCTTGCGGCTTGCGGCGCGGTCCCGAAGGCTGCAAGCTTCGGACTCCAACGCCATGGAAAGCCCGATGCCCAAGCGCCGCCGTGTCCTGATCGCCATCCTGCTCCTGATCCTCGTCCCGGGCGTGATCGGCTACCTGTGGCGGGACAAGGCGCCGCAGGCGCCAAAGCTGCCGCCGCACAGCTATGCCAAGGCATTGCGCCAGGCTCACGATGGGCTGCCAGGCGCGGCGCGGCTGCTGTACCAGCAGCTGCAGCGCCAGGACCTGCCTGGGGAGCGTCGGGTGGCACTGCATGGGCAATTGCCCAATTATCCTTCGCCACTGGCCCTGAAACTGGCGCGCCAGGACCTGGAGCATCCTGACCCGCAAGTGCGCCGCGCCGCGATCGGCAGCATCCGCCGCTTGCTATCCGACGCACAGCGTAGCCTGGTGCTGGGGCCGATGCTCGAAGATGGCCAGCAGAGCGTACGCTTTGCCGCCGCCGATGCCTTGCTGGGGCTGGACCCGGATGCGGTAGGTTTGTATTACCGCCCTCTGCAAGAGGTGCTTGACCAATACCAAGCGGCCCTGGCGCAGCGGCCTGACGATGCCGCGGCGCAGCTTCACCTGGCGCGCCTGTACCTGCACGAGCGCGCCTTCGCGCCGGCCACGGCTGCCTTGCAGCGCAGCCTGGCCATTGCTCCGGATGCGCTGCCAGCGTTGGCCCTGCAGGTTCGCCTGCTCGAAGCGCAGGAGCGGCATGATGACTCGCGGCAGGTCCTGGCCAAGGCATTGGCCTTGCGCCCGGACTCGGCCTTCCTGCAATACGAGCTGGGTCGCTGGCTGGTCCGTCACGACCAGGTGGAATATGCACTGCTGGCCTATTCGCGCGCGGTCGAGCTGGAGCCGGATAACGGCGACTATCGCTACGCCCTGGCGACCATTCTGCATCGCCTGGAACAACTGGAGCCTGCGCAGAAGCAGCTGGAGACCCTGGTCGGCCAGCAGCCGGCCAATCGTCGCGCCAGGGCGCTGCTCATCGACTACTGGAAGGAAACCGGACAGCTGCAGAAGGTCCAGGTGCTGCTCGCCGAGCTGGAGCAGCAGAACCCCGACGATCCGCTGGTCCAGCAGGGGCTCTAGCAGTTCGTTCAGGACAAACCGTCGGTTAAAAGTCCGACTGCATGCTCGGCAAACGCCTTGCCTCGACGCCACTTCGGCCTACAGTGCCTGCCGTCGCGCCTGCCTAAGCTTTCAGCACCCGATCGCAGCCCCCGTGGCGAAACCCAAGCGAGCAGCCGATACCATGTTCAGATTATCCCAAGCCGGGCGCAGCCTGCTTGACCTGTTGCTGGCCACCGCCATTGGCTTCATGCCGATCGTCTGCGGGCTGGTGGTGATGTTCCTGCAGTTCGAGCGCAAGCTCGAAGAGCATGTCACGGTGACCCTGCGCGAAGCCATCTATGTCGTCGACAGGCTCATCGATGGCTTGCACGACGTCAGCGTCCGGAACGTGCACCTGGCCGACCTGGAATGCGACCAGGCCGTAAGCCAGCTCAATGTGGCGGTCCTTGGTAATCCCGCGGTTCGCTCGCTGGTCCTGCTGCGCGGTGGCACCGCCTACTGCAGCACGATCCAAGGTGAAACCAGCCAGGCAACGGACCTGGCCGACACCCAGGGACGCCGCCTGAGCCTGGTCTTCGATTCCGCTTCGTCCCCGGGGCTGCCCGTTCTGGCCTACCGCCTCGATGGCGGCGAGCACGACGTGCTGGTCACGGCCTATGGCCAGGTACTGAGAAGCGAACTGCTAGGGTTCCAGAGCGACTTGACCGTGGCTCTACGCTTCGGCGAGGCGATGATCTGGTCGACTGGCAGCAATGAGTCGGGCATGCAGCCGCCCTTGGCGGAAAAACGGGCCAGTCAGCGTTCCACCAAGTACGACTATGCCGTAGAGGTCGGCTACCCGACTGGCTACATGAAGCAGGAGATTCGTGCGGCCATTCCGTCCATCCTGCCGTCGCTGGTCCTGATCGGCCTGCTGACCGCCGGGGTCTCGTTCTGGAGCATCATCCGCAAGCGCCGCATGCCGGCCGGTACCCGGGCCTGAGCCCAGGCCCGGCCGCCTGTCAGCCGACGTCGAGCACACCGCGCCGAACCTGGTCCCGCTCGATGGATTCGAACAGCGCCTTGAAGTTGCCCTCACCGAAACCATCGTCACCCTTGCGCTGGATGAATTCGAAGAACACCGGGCCGAGCAGGGTTTCGGAGAAGATTTGCAGCAACAGCCGCCGGTCACCCGAATCGGCCGCGCCATCGAGCAGGATGCCACGCGCCTGCAACTCGCCAACCGGCTCGCCATGCCCAGGCAGGCGCTCCTCGAGCATTTCGTAGTAGGTCGAGGGCGGTGCGGTCATGAAGCGCATGCCCAACGCCTTCAGCGCATCCCAGGTGGCGATCAGGTCATCGGTCAGGAAGGCAACGTGCTGGATGCCCTCGCCGTTGAACTGCATGAGAAACTCCTCGATCTGCCCGGCGCCCTTGGACGACTCCTCGTTCAGCGGGATGCGGATCATGCCGTCGGGCGCGGTCATTGCTCTGGAGGTCAGCCCGGTGTATTCGCCCTTGATGTCGAAGTAGCGGATTTCGCGGAAATTGAACAGCTTCTCGTAGAAGCCCGCCCAGTAGGCCATGCGTCCACGGTAGACGTTGTGCGTGAGGTGGTCGATGAGCTTGAGCCCCGCCCCGGCAGGATACCGGTCCACGCCGTCCAGGTAGTTGAAGTCTATGTCATAGATGGAACTGCCCTCCTCGAAACGATCGATCAGGTACAGCGGAGCGCCGCCGATGCCCTTGATCGCCGGCAGGCGCAGTTCCATCGGCCCGGTTTCGATTTCCACCGGCTGGGCCCCCAGCTCCAGGGCACGAGCATAGGCCTGGTGTGCATTGCGCACGCGGAAAGCGAGGCCGCAGACCGAAGGGCCGTGTTCGGCGGCAAAGTACGAAGCGATGCTTTTCGGCTCGTTGTTGAGTATCAGGTTGATGTCTCCCTGACGGTACAGGTGCACATCCTTGGAACGGTGCGTGGCGACCTTGGTGAAGCCGAGGGCTTCGAAGACCGGCTCCAGGACACCGGGCGTGGGCGAAGCGAACTCGATGAACTCGAAGCCGGCCAGCCCCATGGGGTTTTCGAAGAGATCTGTCATGTTCATGTCCTCATCAGCAGCATGGGTGAAACCTTGTTCAGCTAGCATGCAACGGATGAGGAGAAGGCGGCGCGCACGGGATGCCTCGCACGCTACGAGAAAGGAAATCACCGAAGATCAGCTTGAACCCATGGCATGTCATGCACTTGCTCTCGGCGTGTCGATTCTCGAAAGCGAGAACCTTGTTGTTTTAATCGTAATCGGATTCTACAACGCGTAAACAGCTTTGTCGCCTGCTCGATCGTGCCGAAACGATTATCATCGCAACCCTGGTACCAGCAAAGGTGATCCTCAGCATGCCCCTGACGACGCGACATCCTGGCCGCTGGAGCTGGCGGGCCCTGCTGCCTTGGGGCGTCGGCGTGCTGCCCTTGCTCTGCGGCGGCCTGGTCGTGCACTGGCAGGTTCAGGCGGATCTGCGTGCCAGCAGCCAGGCTACGGCCGCCCAGCTCGTCAACCAGGTGGATCACATGCTCGACGCGTTGGCCGCGGCGGCCAGGACCGTGTTGCCATTGGCCGGCAAACCCTGCCGGGACATCGAGCTGATCTTGCGCCAGCAAGTCATACGCAACGCCTTCGTGCGCTCGGCCAACCTGGTCTATCAGGATCGCCTGTATTGCAGCTCGCTGCTGGGTGCCACCGACGAGCCGGTCGACCCGGCCAGTTATGCCGATGGTCGCTTGTGGCTGATGGCCGGCAACGACGTTACGCCGGGGCACGCCTTGCTGGTCTATCGGGCCCGCGAGCAGGCTCGGGGCGCACTCGTCGCGCTCGATGGGCAACACTTGCAGATCGTTCTCGGCCTGCTCGGTGGCAAGGCGCAGCTGGCCGTCCAGGTGGCTGGCCAGTGGATCGACGAACAGGGTCGGGTTCACGCCGGCCAGCCACCGCAGGCGCCTTTGGCCCCGGTGCGAGTGGCCTCGTCGCGCTATCCGTTCAGCGTCGACGCCGGTTTCGCGGCCGGCATGGCGACCGAGCGCCTGTTCGATCACTACCCGTCCGTGCTGGTCCTGCTGACGGTGCTCGGCGTACTGGCCGGCGCAGCCTGTCGCTGGCAGCTTCGCCATGCCGCCTCGCCACGCGCGGAGCTGCAGCGAGCGATGCGAGCCGGGGAATTCGTGCCCTACCTGCAACCTGTGGTGCGCAACGGTGACTATGCCTGGGCCGGCGCGGAAGTGCTGATGCGCTGGCAGCACCCTCGCGAAGGGCTGGTGCGTCCCGACCTGTTCATTCCCTATGCCGAGCACACCGGACAGATCCTGCCCATGACCCGGCAGCTGATGCAGCGCACCGCCGAGGCACTGGCACCCCATGCCGCACTGTTGGGAGAGGGATTCCACGTCAGCATAAACATCAGCGCCGACCACTGTCGCGACCTCACGCTGCTGGAGGACTGCCGGTCCTTCCTGGCGCATTTCCCGCCTGGACGCATCCGCCTGATCCTGGAACTGACCGAACGCAAGTTGCTCGAGCCCAGCCCGCTGCTCCTGGAGCTGTTCGACCGGCTGCACGGCATGGGCGTGAGCATCGCCCTGGACGACTTCGGCACCGGTCATTCGAGCCTCGCCTATCTGCGGCGATTCCAGGTGGACTACCTGAAGATCGACCAGGGCTTCGTCGGCATGATCGGCGGCGACGCCCTCTCCGTGCCCTTGCTGGACACCATCATCGAACTGTCCAGCAAGCTTGGGCTACGCATCATCGCCGAAGGGGTCGAAAGCGAACTGCAACGTGACTACCTGGCCGAGCATGGCGTCGACTTCCAGCAAGGCTACTTGTTCGCCCGGCCAATGCCGGTGCAGGCGTGGCTGCACCGACTGAACAGCACCACCAGCGACAAGGTTGCCCCGAGGCACGTCCCTTGAGACCATGCCGAGGTGATATCCGCCCCTTTTCCCACTACCGAGGCACTCGTGTCCAAAGGCATCATTTCATCCGTCATGGCCTCTTGCCTGTTCGCCGTGATGTATTTCTATACCTCCCTCATGCAGCCGCTCGACGGCGAGGAAATATTCGCCTGGCGGACCTTGCTGACCTTGCCCTGCCTGACGTTGTTCATGGGGTTCTCCGGCGATTGGCCGCGGGTCGGGCAACTGTTGGGACGCGTTCGGCGCAAGCCTGCGCTGGCGCTGGGCATGCTGGGGACTTCGTGGCTGCTGGGCCTGCAACTTTGGCTGTTTCTCTGGGCCCCGCTGCACGGGCGCAGCCTGGAAGTGGCGATGGGCTATTTCCTCCTGCCGCTGGCCATGGTGCTGACTGGCCTTCTGGTCTACCGTGAACGGCTTTCCCGGCTGCAGAAACTGGCCGTGCTGTGCGCGGCATGTGGCGTCGGCCACGAGCTGTACCAGCACGGCAGCTTCGCCTGGGAGACCTTGGTGGTCATGGTCGGCTACCCGGTCTATTTCGTCCTTCGTCGGCGCTGTGGTACCGAACACCTCGGTGGTCTGTGGTGTGACATGTGCCTGCTGCTGCCGTGGGCAGTGTATTTCATCGTTCGCGGCCCGTTCGCCTTGGCCGAGCTGGGCAGCCACCCGGCGCTCTACGCGCTGATCCCGCTGCTTGGAGCGATCAGTGCCTCGGCCCTGATCGCCTATGTGCTGGCCAGCCGGCTCCTGCCATTCAGCCTGTTCGGCCTGCTCGGCTATGTCGAGCCGGTCCTGCTGGTCGGCGTCGCCCTGCTGCTGGGCGAAACCATCCGAGCGGACCAATGGCTGACCTACCTGCCGATCTGGGCCGCGGTACTGGTGCTGATACTCGAAGGCTTCAGGCACCTGTTGCGCCAGCGCCGGCGCGCGGCATGAAGCGCACCCGGGGCTCCCGCCACGTCGCGACCATCACCAGGCTCATGCAGCAGCCGTTGCAGGCCGGCTGATCGCCGCCCGTGGCCGGCGCGGTTCGTTCGGGGCACGCCTACATATCGAAAGCCGAAGGCAACACGATCATGTCCCGGATGGTGACATGCCGTGGACGGGTCAGGATGTACATCACGGCGTCGGCCACTTCGCCTGGCTCGATCAGGCTGCCGCTCTGCCTAGCTTTTTTCAGGTTTTCTTCGGGCCAGTCGGCAAGCAAGGCGCTGTCGACCGGGCCTGGGGACACTGCCGAAACCCGGATGCCCTGCCTGTTCACCTGGCGCCGCACGGTCTGGACGAAACAGTTGATGGCCCATTTGGAGGCCGCGTAGACGGGCTCCCATGAGACCGGGAAGTGGCCCGCCACCGAGCCGGTCACCACGATATCGCCAGTACCGCGCTGGATCATGTGGGGCAATACCGCGTGGACGTTCTTCATGACCGCGTTGACATTGAGGTTGAGCATGCGATCGATACCCGCCGGATCGGCTTCGACCAGTTCGCCGCCAATGTAGCTGCCAGCATTGGCATGCAGGATGTCGAGCTGCCCTGCCTTGTCCAGCACACCTGGCAGCAGGTTCGTGCAGCCTCGTGGATCGAGCAGATCGATGGACAAAGGCATCGCCGCTTCGCCCAGTCGTTGGCAAGCGGCCGTGAGCGCCGGTTCGTCACGGTCGATCAGCACTACCCGCGCGCCAGCGGCAATCATGGCTTCGACCGTTGCCAGCCCTATGCCTGACGCTGCGCCCGTTACAGCCGCTACCTTTCCTGCGAGTTCATTGGCCATGGAAATCTCCTTGTAGCTCTCGCCGCAGCGAGGCACTTCTTTTGTTATGGGACCATGTTGACGTTTACATTCGTGAAGAAAGATCGTCGCGGACCAATCTAGAACCGGACGCCAAAGAATGTCAACGTCTACATTGAACATGCTCGCGATACTTCTGGCAACGCAAGGAGCATCAGCAGTGCAATTCGCCTTCTACGATTTCGTCGGCCGGTCGATGATCAGGGTCGTCTATTTTCCTGAACAGCATGCTGATCGCGCTCGAGCCCAGGGTATAGGGGTCGTGGCTGATGCAAGGGATCGGATTGCCATGCAAATGGGCGTAGGGTACCTGGTCGATGCTGAACAGCTGGATGTCCTTGCGGCTCAAGCCCTGCTGGTGCAAAGCCTCGAGCGAACCCAGGGTGATCAGCATGTTGAGCCCGAATATGGCGTCTGGACGCTTGCCGCTTGCCAGATACGCCAGTACGGCTTCCCTGGCAGGTGCCTGAGTGTAGTCACCATGCAGCACATCCAGCGAGGTAGGCTCGGCGCATCCATCCAGCGCGCGGCGGATCCCTTCCAGGCGGGACAGGGTGATATGGGAACGCTCGGGCCCACCGACCACCAGAAAATCCCGGTAACCTTGATCGAGGAGTGCGCGCATTCCCCGGTAGCCGCTCTCCTGGTTGTCCAGGTAGACGCCGGCGAACCCTGCGTGGGCAAGCTTGCGATCGATCTGGATCACGGGAATGTTGGCCATTTCCAGCCTGGATAGATAGCTTGGGCGGTAGTCGTCTTCATCTGAAATCACCGACAGGATGATGCCCGCGACCTGGTAGCTGAGCAGCGTCTCGACTGCCCTGGCCTCCAGATCCGCTGAGCCATCGGTGTCGAACAGCATCAGCGAATAATCCCGTTTCTTGGCTTCGCGCGTGATGGCCTTGATGGTTTCTCCATAAAACGGATTGTCCAGGCTGGCCGTGACCAACCCGAACAGTCGACTCTGTCGGTTCTTCAGACTCCGCGCGAACGCGTTGGGCACATAGTTGAGTTCCCGTGCGACCTCGAGGATCTGCGCCAGCGTTTCCTTCTTCACCTTTTCCGGCTGGTTCAGTGCACGCGAGACCGTGACGGTCGTCATGTTGACGCGCTTGGCGATGTCGGTGATGGTGGCCTTGCCTGGTGTGGTCATGAAGTGTGGGTCTTCGCTGGTGTGGGCACGCATTATCAGCCGGCTCGCGACGAGCGCGAGCCGGCCTCAAGCCTTGAACGTCACCATTGTAAAGGGAAAATCGCTGTGCTAGCGTCAAAATGAATGTACACGTTTACATACTCCATTCGCTTACTCCGGTGGCCTAGCACTGGGGAACGCGAACCAGGACGTCGTCCATCACCGGATGTCAACGTCTACATTCCTCTACGCATAACAATAATCGAAGGTAGAAATCATGGACCTGCTCGCCGCCTCTGCCCTGCCGCCTGATCCACGGCGCCATCATCGCCTCACTGCCCTGCCAATGAGCTTGCATGCGCCAGCATCGCTCTGGGCAGGCATCGTCGACCATCAGGACCACTATTTCATGGAGTTGGATCATGGGCTAGGTGATCGGGGTTGATATCGGTACCCAAAGCACCAAGGCACTGGTGATGTCGATCGGCGGAGCCATGCTTGCCCAGGCCTCGGTAGAGTACAAGGTCGAGCAACCGCGCCCGCTCTGGGCGCAGCAATGGCCGGGTGTCTGGCTCGAGGCGGTTTATCAGTCCGTCGCCGCAGCAGTCTCCCGCAGCCAGGTCCCTGCCGCTGAAATCCAGGCCATGTGCGTCAGCAGTTTGTACGGTGGCTCGGGCGTTGCGGTGGACCAGTCCATCGAAGCCCTGCACCCTTGTCTGATCTGGATGGACAGACGCGCCCAGGAAGAAGTCCAGTGGGTACGTCGGAATGTGGATCTGGACATGCTCAAGCGCGTGACCGGCAATGGTGTCGACAGCTACTACGGCTACACCAAGATGCTCTGGATCAAGCGAAACAAACCCGAGGTATGGGCCAAGACCCGTTACCTGCTGCCGCCCAACAGCTACGTGCACTATCACCTTACCGGCGAACTGGCGGTCGATCACAGCTCGGCTGGCAATATCGGGGGGGTCTACGACATCCAAGCGCGTACTTGGTCGATACCGTTGCTCGAAGCGCTTGGCATAGAGGCCGGATTGATGCCTCAGCGCCTGGTCGAATCCAGCGAGATCGTCGGTCGGCTGCTTCCGCCAGCCGCTCGTCGGCTCGGCCTGGCGCCCGGCACAGCGGTAGTCGCCGGCGGGGTCGACGCCGCAATGGCCACGCTCGCCGCCGGGGTGATCGAGCCTGGCAATCATGTCGCCATGATCGGCACCAGCATGTGCTGGGGCTTCGTCAACCAGCATACCGACGCCGACCATGGCCTGGTCAGCATGCCTTACGTGCACAACCCAGCCCAGGATCTCTACATCTTCGGTGGCGCCATGGCTGCTGGCGCCTCCATCAGCTGGTTCCGCGATCAGTTCTGTGCCCAGGAAAGACAGGCCGCGGCGCTACTATCGAACGTCGACGTCCATGACCTGATGGAACTCGAGGCAGCGCGGGTTCCTGCGGGTGCCGATGGCCTGGTGTTCCTGCCTTACCTGATGGGCGAACGCAGCCCGATCTGGGACGCCAAGGCGTCTGGTGCCTATGTCGGACTTTCGTTGTTCCATACCCGGGCCCATCTGTATCGGTCGGTGCTCGAAGGCCTGGCGTTTGCGCTGCGTCACAACATGGAGCGAGGCCGACAAGGCGCCGTGCGGCTCGATCCCGAGTTGATCGTGGTAGGCGGCGCTGCGGGGTCCGACCTATGGATGCAAGTCATAGCGGACGTCACGGGGTATCCGGTACTGACCATCGAGGAGCAAGTCGAAGCGCCACTGGGCGGGGCCATGCTGGCGGCGCTGGCCATCGGTGCGATCGACGACCTGGCTCAGCTTCGTGACTGGCGTACGCTGCGCACGCGTGCCCAGCCCAATCCCGTGGACCAGGCCACCTACGACCTGATGTTCGAGCAGTATTGCAGCATCTACCGGGCCTTGAGGCCCAGCATGCATGCACTGGCACGCCTGGGCCGGTAAGCGTGCCAACTGCGCGCCGAAGCCCTAGGCGAGCAACCGTGGCCGACCGCCCTACCGATCCGCACCACGCCTGCTCGCGGGCGTCAGGCGCCTACTGCTTCGGCAGCGGCACCGGGGGTGAGGCGCACCTGGCGTACCCGCCGCTCCTCCACCGCGATCACGGTCATGTTCCAACCATTGCAGACCAGGTTGTCACCGACCACGGGTAGACGGTCCAGCAGGCTCATCACCAGGCCCGCCAGGGTCTGGTAGTCCTCGGTGGCGTGGGCGCTGAAGCCGGTTCGTGCCTTCACCTGGCTGAGGTTGAGCGCGCCATTGACGAGATAGCCGTCGGCCTCCTCGACGATGCCTGGGCCCTCCACTTCGCTGGCATCGGGCAGCTCGCCGGCGATCGACTCGAGAATGTCGGTCATGGTCAGAACACCGGTGAAGTCGCCGAATTCGTTGACCACGAAGGCGATGTGCGTCGACTGGCTGCGCATCTGCTCCAGGGCATTGAGGATGCTGAACTCTTCCAGCAGGTTCAACGGTGCGTGGACCAGGTTTTCCAGATCCGGCGTGTTGCCGGCGAGCAACTCCTTGAGCAGCTCTTTCTTGTGCACGAAGCCAAGCGGTGCGTCGATTTGCCCATCGCGAATCACTGGCAGCCGTGAGTAAGGCGAATTCATCAGGGCCTGGGAGACGGCCGTACCCTCCTGACCCAGATCGATGGCATCGATTTCGGCGCGTACCGTCATGACCGTGCGAATCGGCCGCTCGGCCAGGTTCAGCACGCCGCTGATCATCACCCGTTCGCGCCGATCGAACGGCACCTGCTCGTGCGCGCCCTCGACCAGGTCGGCGATCTCCTCGCCCACCTCGTCCGCTTCCACCCGGCGCCCACCCAACAGGCGCAGCACGGCATGCGCGGTTCGCTCGCGCAAGGGCCGATGCTGCTGCACGCTGCGCTTGCGACGGGCCCGGGCCAACTGGTTGAACAGCTCGATCAGCAAGGAGAAGCCGATCGCCGCGTACAGGTAGCCTTTGGGTATATGGAACCCAAGGCCCTCGGCGGTAAGGCTCAAGCCAATCATCATCAGGAAGCCCAGGCACAGCATGATGACCGTCGGGTGATCATTGACGAAGCGGGTCAGCGGCTTGCTGGCGACGATCATGATGCCGATCGAGAAGATCACGGCGATCATCATCACCGACAGGTGCTCGACCATGCCGACCGCGGTGATCACCGCATCCAGCGAAAACACCGCGTCGAGTACCACGATCTGCGCGACGATCGGCCAGAACGCCGAATGCCGGACCGGGCCGGCGGTTTGGGCGGCGTGCCCTTCGAGTCGCTCGTGCAGCTCCATGGTGGCCTTGAACAACAGGAATACACCACCGAACAGCATGATCAGGTCACGCCCGGAGAAGCGCTTGCCCAGCAGTTCGAACAGCGGCTCGGTCAGCGTCACCATCCAGGAAATGCTTGCCAGCAGGCCCAGGCGCATGACCAGCGCAAGGCCCAGGCCGATGACCCGCGCGCGATCGCGCTGATGCGGCGGCAGCTTGTCGGCGAGGATGGCGATGAACACCAGGTTGTCGATACCGAGTACCAGTTCGAGGACGATCAGCGTGGCAAGGCCCAGCCAGGCCGTCGGGTCGGCTAGCCATTCCATGGGCGGGTACTCAGGCAGGAGGCATCAGGGCGATGCAGGGAAAGCGGCCAGGACGGCCAGGTACTGGGAGGCTCCGAGAAGCTGTTCATAAGGACCTTAGGTTTATTCGAGAGCTTGATCCTACCGCTATAGCTGAGTTTTCCTACAGCTTGAAACTGTTACAAAAAGCTGTGCGCGGGAGGTTGGCCGTCGGGGTGTAGGTAGGTGCGTGTATAGGCTCCAACGCGACGCTGAGCCGCCACGATGGGCCGCACAGCGACCCCAGACATCTTGCAGGCAGCCCATGTCCGCAGGCGCCGGCGACGCCTACGCCGCTCTGCAACGGCCACCGATGGCGCTGGAAGCACGGCCAGACCGTGGGAGCGCCCCGCAGATGACGCGCAAGCCCGGGCCGGGCGCCATCGACGATTCAGCTGGCCAACTGCCGCAGCAATTCTGCGGTCGCCTTCACGCCGTGCTTTCGCAGCAGGCTCGCACGGTGGATGTCCACCGTGCGCGGGCTGATGCCCAGCGTACGTCCGATCTGCTTGCTGGTCATGCCCTCGACCAGGCAGGCCGCCACCTCCCGCTCGCGTCCGGTCAGCTCGACCGTCTCCCCGGCCGCCCCAGGCTGCTGGCCTGGTTCGCTGAATGCCCAGACCACCAGCGCATAGGGATCGTCCGGGTCGAAGGCATGCCCACTGAGCCGGACCTGCACCTGCGTGCCATCGAGCCGGCGCATGATACGCAAGTCCTGGAAACTGGCATGGCGCGCCAGCAGCGGGCCGAAGTGGCCAGGCGCGGCGCGGAAGGCTTCGCGGTGCGGATACAGCACGGCGAACGATTCGCCCAGCAGCTGCGTGCGCTCGGCGCGAAACATGGCCAGGGCGCGCTGATTGCAGGCGACGATGATCCGCCGGCGCGCCACGATCACCGGCATCGGCAAGTGAAGGAACACCTCATCGTAAGCCAGCCCGTGGGTCATGGTCGGCGGATCTCCTTGACGGCATCGTGAGCGGACCGACACGGCCTCCCGCTTCGATCACCTAGGTGATCGCCACGCCTGGCCACGCCGGGACACGCTGCCTATGATGACACTGCGGCTGCGCCGACACGCGCCGCGACGCGACCTGGGCCGCGACGATAACGACAAGACCGCCCGACCCCGCTTGCACATGCCTGTTACTGATCCACAGACAACAACATCACGCTCATGCCGCTTCGGCCATGGGCTGGACAGAACCGGGAGAGCACCAGCATGTCCATCGAGCACGACGTTCCCCCAGCGACCTTGCGCAAGGTGATCGCTGCCGCGGCCATTGGCAATTTCGTCGAATGGTTCGACTTCGCTGTCTACGGGTTTCTCGCCACCCTCATCGCCAGCCAGTTCTTTGCCAGCTCCGACGCCAGCGTAGCCCTGCTCAAGACCTTCGCCGTGTTCGCCGTGGCGTTCGCCCTGCGGCCGTTGGGCGGGATCGTCTTCGGCGCCCTCGGCGACCGGCTCGGTCGCAAACGTATCCTGTCGCTGACCATCCTGCTGATGGCCGGATCGACGACCCTGATCGGCTTGCTGCCGACCTATGCCAGCATCGGCATCCTGGCCCCGATCCTGCTGACCTTGGCCCGTTGCGTCCAGGGATTCTCCGCTGGCGGCGAATATGCCGGGGCCTGCGCCTACCTGATGGAGCATGCGCCGCGGGACAAGCGGGCCTTCTTTGGCAGCTTCGTGCCGGTCTCGACGTTCTCTGCCTTCGCCTGCGCAGCAGTGGTCGCCTATGGCCTGGAGGCCAGCCTGTCCGCCGAGGCCATGGCGGCCTGGGGCTGGCGCATTCCGTTCCTGGTGGCCGCGCCACTGGGCATCGTCGGCCTGTATCTGCGCTGGCGCATGGAAGAAACCCCCGCGTTCCGCGAAGCGATGAGCGAAGGCAAGGTGCACGCCCACTCCCCCTTCAAGGCGACACTGCTGCATCATGGCCGGGCGATCCGCAACCTTGGCGCCTTCATTTCGCTGACGGCGCTGTCGTTCTACATGTTCACCACCTATTTCTCCACTTACCTGCAACTGGTCGGCAACCTCACCCGTGCGCAGTCGCTGATGGTATCGACCGTGGCCCTGGTCTTCGCCGCCCTGGCCTGCCCGCTGGCGGGACGCTTCTGCGACAGGGTCGGCCGGCGCCGGACCATCGGTTTCACCTGCCTGTGGGTGATGCTGAGCGTGTTTCCGGCGTACTGGCTGGCCAGCTCCGGGTCGGTGCCCGCGGCCATCCTCGGCGTCCTGCTGCTGGCGGTAGGCGCCCTGCTCAGTGGCGTGGTGACTGCCGCCCTGCTTTCGGAGGTGTTTCCGACCCGCACCCGCTACACCGCCTCGGCGATCACCTACAACATGGCCTATACCCTGTTTGGCGGCACTGCGCCGCTGGTAGCGACCTGGCTGATCGGGCTGACCGGCAGCAGCCTGGCACCGGCCTTCTACCTGGTCATCATCGCTTTGCTGGCCTTGGCCGGTGGCCTGGCACTGCCGGAAACCTCGCGCATCTCGCTGCACGACGAGCCGGATGCCGGCCTCGCCGCATCCGGCATTCGGCCAGTTGCCCGATGAACGGCGTGCGCGACCACGGCAGCCGCGCAACGCACACGTCAAGCCGGCTCGCGCCTTGGTCAGTGCAGATCGAAACGATCGAGTTCCATGACCTTGACCCAGGCGGCGATGAAGTCTCTGACGAACTTCTCGCTGCCATCGTTGCTGGCATACACTTCTGCCACCGCGCGCAACTGGGCATGCGAGCCGAATACCAGGTCGACACGGCTTGCGCTCCATTTCGGCGCGCCAGTGCGACGGTCGCGCCCTTCGAAGATATGCTCGTGCTCCGAAGACGGCTGCCACTGGAGCCCCATGTCCAGCAAATGGGTGAAGAAATCATTGCTCAGGATGCCGGGGCGCTCGGTGAAACGACCATACCGGCTGCCTTCGGCATCGACACCGAGCACCCGCAGGCCACCCACCAGGACCGCCATCTGCGGCGCGCTCAAGGTCAATAGCTGAGCCTTGTCCACCAGCAGCTTCTCGGCCAGCCCTCGGTACGAGCTCCTGCAGAAATTGCGAAAGCCGTCGGCCACCGGTTCGAGCGCGCCGAATGACTCGACGTCGGTTTGCGCCTGGCTGGCATCCGTGCGTCCGGGGTGAAACGGTACGGCAAGGTCGAAGCCGGCGTCGCGAGCTGCCTTCTCGACGCCGGCGCAACCGGCCAGGACGATCAGGTCGGCCAGTGAAATGCGCTTGCCCGTGGTTTGGGCCTGGTCGAACTCGCGCTGGATGTCTCCGAGCTCCGCCAGGACCTTGTCGAGCTGCTCCGGCTGGTTGGCGGCCCAGAAGCGCTGCGGCGCCAGGCGCAACCGGGCGCCGTTGGCTCCGCCACGCTTGTCGGAACCGCGGAAGGTCGATGCCGCCGCCCAGGCGGTGGCCACCAGTTCGGCGACCGTCAGGCCACTGCTCAGTATCCGGCGCTTGAGCATGGCGATATCGTGCTCACCGACCAGAGGATGGTCGACTGGCGGGATGGGATCCTGCCAGAGCAGTTCCTCGTCTGGCAGCTCCGGCCCCAAGTAGCGCGACAACGGACCCATGTCGCGGTGGATCAATTTGTACCAGGCACGGGCGAACGCGTCGGCCAACTGCTCAGGATTGTCCTTGAAGCGGCGGGCGATCGGCTCGTAGATCGGATCGAAGCGAAGCGCCAGGTCGGAAGTGAGCATCGCCGGCGCGTGACGCCGGGTCGGATCATGGGCGTCCGGAACGCGGCCGGCTCCTGCGCCATCCTTGGGCCGCCATTGATGGGCGCCGGCCGGACTGCGAGTCAGTTCCCATTCGAAGTTGAAGAGGTTGTCCAGGTATTCGCTGCTCCAGCGCGTCGGGGTCGATGTCCAGGTCACCTCCAGGCCGCTGGTGATGGTATCGGGCCCCTTGCCGCTACCGAGCCTGTTGTGCCACCCAAGGCCCTGGGCTTCCAGGCCCGCCGCCTCGGGTTCGGCTCCGACGTTTTCAGCCGAACCGGCGCCATGGGTCTTGCCGAAGGCATGCCCGCCAGCGATCAGCGCGACGGTTTCCTCATCGTTCATGGCCATGCGCCCAAAGGTCTCGCGAATGTCCTTGGCCGAGGCCAGCGGATCCGGGTTGCCCTCCGGTCCTTCCGGATTGACGTAGATCAGCCCCATCTGCACTGCCGCCAGGGGCGATTCCAGATCACGTCCAGGCGCTTCGTTACGGCTCTCTTCGCTGCCGTGCAACTGCGCCTGGGCGACCAACGCCCCTTCGCCCGAACTGGCATAACGCGCATCGCCGCCCAGCCAGGTGGTCTCCGAACCCCAATAGACATCCTCGTCCGGCTCCCAGGCATCGGCGCGTCCTCCCGAGAAGCCGAAGGTCTTGAAGCCCATGGACTCCAGGGCGACATTGCCGGCCAGCACGATCAGGTCGGCCCAGGACAGGTTGCGTCCGTACTTCTGCTTGATCGGCCACAGCAGGCGCCGGGCCTTGTCCAGGCTGACGTTGTCCGGCCAGCTGTTGAGCGGAGCGAAGCGCTGCTGGCCAGAACCGGCTCCGCCCCGGCCGTCGGCGATCCGGTAGGTTCCGGCGCTGTGCCAGGCCATGCGCACGAACAGCGGTCCGTAGTGGCCGAAGTCGGCGGGCCACCAATCCTGCGAGTCGGTCATCAAGGCATGCAGGTCCTGCTTGAGGGCCTGGAAATCGAGACGCCGGTAGGCCTGGGCATAGTCGAAGCCGGGATCCATGGGGTTCGATCTGCTCGAGTGCTGGTGGAGGATCCGCAGGTTCAACTGGTCGGGCCACCAGTCACGGTTGCTGGTGCCGCCACCGGCGGCGTGATGGAACGGGCATTTCGTTTGGTTCGCCATGTTCGGTCACCTCTGGGTCGGTTCAGTCCAGATTTCCGGGCTATGCCACCTGTCGCCGGCCGAGCATGACGCCGATGCTTGTCTCGTTCCACGGGCCGGTTATCCGGCCCGGGCTTCAACGCCCAAGAGACAGAAAATCCGGATCAGCCCGCGGCCCGATCCGGACGCGTTCCCGCGCAGCCTGGAGACAGGCTAGTCCACCGGGCGAGACTTTCTAATAGGTAAATCCTGCAAGCACGATAGTCGCGATCTTTCAGCCTCAGCCTTGCCATTCAACGCCATCCGTTGCTGGCTTACACTGTGACCTCCGTCCTGTTCGAGCCTGCGCCATGTTCCAGCCAGCCCTAGACCTGTTCGGCCGCCAACCGCAACGCCTGGCCAGCCACGCCGTGCTGCTGCCCTGCTTCGCCCTGGACGAAGTCGAAGCACTGCTCGAGGCCTTGCGCGCGGTCCTGCGTGCCGCACCGTTTCGTCACATGCACACGCCTGGCGGCCTGCCCATGGCCGTCGGCTCGAGCAACTGTGGCGCGCTGGGCTGGATCAGCGATCGCCAAGGGTATCGGTACAGCTCCAACGACCCGCTCAGCGGCCGGCCATGGCCGGCATTGCCCGCAGCGCTCCACGAGCTGGCCAGCCGCGCCGCGGCGACCGCCGGCTTCGGCGGATTCGAGCCGGACGCTTGCCTGATCAACCATTACCGGCCTGGCACCGGCTTGAGCCTGCATCAGGACCGCGATGAGCGCGACTTCGGCCAGCCGATCGTGTCGCTTTCGCTCGGCCTGCCGGCGGTATTTCTCTTCGGAGGGCTGCAGCGGCGCCAACGGCCTCGGCAGGTAGTCTTGAACCATGCCGACGTGCTGGTCTGGGGCGGCGAGGATCGCCTGCGCTTCCATGGCGTGCTGCCGGTCAAGCCAGGCGTGCATCCGCGAATGGGGGAACGGCGCATCAACCTGACGTTTCGCCGGGCGGGATGACGGCCGTGCACATGCGCGGCTGCGCAGGCAGGTCCAAGGCGCTGGCGATGGCTCACCCTGCCAGCGGTGCCAAGGCATGCCGCACGGCATCGCTGCCCAACGTGAGATACCCGGCCCAGATGCCCTGGTGCAGCAGTACGATGGCCCAGAACGGCAATTGGTAGGACAGCTTGCGCGTCTTGTGCCGAAACACTTGCTGGGCCAACAGCGCGCCTGGCCAGCCGCCGCACAGCTCGCTGGCGTGCAAGAGCCTTTCCGGAACGCGCCGGGCCTGCGTCCGGGCCTGCCGTTTGTCGTGCCAGTACAACAGCAGGCTGACCAAGCTGGCCAGCGGATAGCCGGCCAGGACCAGCCAGGCGCCCTCGCCCATTGCCAGGCGCAGCGTCCCGATGCCTGGCAGCAGGCACAAGCCCAGCAAGCCGAACAGTTTCAGCCGCAGATACCTGACGGGCGGCTGCGAAGCCGCTTGCACACGCGCCATGTCAGCCTTGCGCCGTGGTCCAGTCGACCCAGCCGAACAACCAGGTCGCCAGGATCAGCAGGCCAAAGGCGATGCGGTACCAGGCGAACACCGCATAGCTGTGGTTGGCGATGAACTTCAGCAAGCCACGCACGGCGATCATGGCGAAGATGAACGAGACCACGAAGCCAATGGCGAACACTGGCAGGTCGGCAGGCTGGAACAGCTCCCGGTACTTGTAGCCCGAGTAGACCGCGGCGCCGACCATGGTCGGCATGGCCAGGAAAAACGAAAACTCGGTGGCAGCCTTGCGCGAAAGACCGAACAGCAAGCCGCCGATGATCGTCGAGCCGGAGCGCGAGGTACCCGGAATCATTGCCACGCACTGCACCAGCCCGATCTTCAGCGCATGGCTCCAGGTCATCTGGTCGACGTGATCGACGTCCACGCGATGGTTGCGCTGCTCGGCCCACAGCATGATCACCCCGCCAACGACCAGTGCGGCCGCCACGGTGATGGGGTTGAACAGGTAGTGATGGATCAGGTCGGCGAACAGCACGCCCAGCACTACCGCCGGCATGAAGGCCAGCAGCAGGTTGGCGGTGAAGCGTCGTGCGCTACGCTCGCGAGGCAGCCCCAGCACCACATCGAGGATCTTGCGTCGAAATTCCCAGACCACGGCCAGGATCGCTCCCAGCTGGATGATGATGTTGAAGGCCATGGCCCGTTCGCCGCCGAACTCGATCAGGTCGGCGACGATGATCTGGTGTCCTGTGCTGGAAATCGGCAGGAACTCGGTGAGCCCCTCGACGATTCCCAGGATGATGGCCTGCAAGGCACTCCATAAATCCATGATTCCCCCATGGGCCTTGTCGACAAGGCAGGCCCTTTGTTCTGGTTCGCGTGTGCTACCGCAAGCGGCGCGCCTTTTTACGGCGAAGGTTGGAGTAACGCCAGCGCAAAAGTTCAGCAGGTGCGAAAGTTTCATCTGCCGCGACCAAGATGCTAGCAGAGGGCCGGTATTCCGACAGGCCATTCAAGGTAATTTTTTCAACACGGTCAGCAGGTTGTCAGGAAACCTTGTGCGTATCGTCATTTTTTTGACGAAAAGATTCCCACCTCCAGAACATTCGGACTTCGGGGTACAATCGCGCCTTTTCGCAAGAGGGTCGCCGATGTCCGGCCTTGAACTTTTCGCCGCCGCGCTCGGCGTGCTGGCCGTGTGGCTTACGGTAAAGCAGAATCCCTGGTGCTGGCCGGTCGGGCTGGTCATGGTGCTGGTGTATGCCTGGATCTTCCATGGGGTCCGCCTGTACTCCGACATGCTGCTGCAGTGTGTCTATGCCGTATTGCAGCTGTATGGCTGGTGGCAGTGGACGCGGCCTGGTCGGCCACGGCAGGTACGCCAGGTCACGCGCTTGTCCGCTGCGCCCGCAGCGGCGGGCCTGGGTGTGGGCCTGCTGGCCAGCCTGGCGCTAGGGGCGGCGATGGCCACCTGGACCGACGCGGCACAACCATGGCTGGATGCCGCGTTGACCGGCTTCAGCCTGGTCGCGCAGGTCTGGATGGCGCAGAAACGCTTGCAGTGCTGGCTGCTATGGGGCGTACTGGACGTGCTCTTCGTCGCGCTGTTCCTGCACAAGGCGCTGTATCTCACGGCCGCCTTGTACGCCCTGTTCACCCTGCTGGCCATACGCGGCTGGCTGGAGTGGCGGCGCCCGTGCGCGCCGGTCGCCGCATGAAGGTAGTCGTGCTGTGCGGCCCCGAATCGAGCGGCAAGAGTTGGCTGGCCGGCGAACTCCAGGCTCGCTTCGGCGGGCAGCTGGTCGCCGAGTACGTGCGTCATTTCATCGACCAGCAACGACGCGATACTTCCCTGGCGGACATTCCCACGATCGCAAGCGGCCAACTGGCCTGGGAAGACCAGGCGCGCCAGCGCCAGCCGCCATTGCTGATCCTCGATACCCACCTGCTGAGCAACATGCTCTGGAGCCGGGCGCTGTTCGCCGATTGTCCATCCTGGCTCGAACAGGCCTTGCTGTCTCGCCGCTATGACTTGCATCTGCTACTCGACCCACGCGGCGTCGCCTGGGTCGATGACGGCCAGCGCTGCCAGCCTGAGCTGCACAAGCGTCTGGCGTTCTTCGAAGCCAGCCGGAGCTGGCTACAAGCGCATGCCCAGCCCCTGCAAGTCATTCAGGGCGATTGGAAGCAACGACGCAGGCAAGCCTGCGAGGCAGTCGCACGGCTGCTCGGCCTCGAGCCGGATGATTGCAGCAAGTCGTGACCGCACGCTGACGGCGCTTGCTGCCCTGCTATCATCCAGCACATCGATGTGTCTGCTTGATGACAACAAGGAATCGCTTGCGTGAAGGACGTTCTTGCCTGGTGTCGCCGACCTGGCGCCCGACTTGCCAGCCTGGCCGGGCTGGTGCTGTTTCTACCCTTGGCGCTGCGCGCGCTGCTGGGTTGGTCGAGCCCGTTCGGCTATCTGTCGGACCTGGCCATTGGCAGCCTGCTGGTCCTGCTGCTGTACAGGCTGCGCTGGTGGCTGGCACTGCCTGTCCTGCTGCTTTGGGCCGGCCTGCTGCTCGCCTCGGTGGAACTGGTCAGCGCCGTGGGACGCCTGCCGGCCAGTAGCGACCTGACCTACCTGCTGGACCCGCAGTTCATGCAGAATTCCACCGGCGGAGCCCTGTCCCGACCTTGGCTACCTTGGCTGCTGGCCAGCGCGCTGCTGTGCTGGGCTTGCGCGCAGCAGGCCAACCATGGGCGAACCACGGCCAACCTGCCGCGCAAGGCGTGGGCCGTGCCGGCGTTGCTGTTCGCCCTGCACTGGGCTGGCCAGCACCTGGCACCTTCGGATGCCGACCAGTGGCGCCAGTTCAACCTCTCCCATCAGTTGCTCGCCGCCGGCACCGGCGAGCTGCAGCAGCGCGTCGAGGATTGGGCAGGCTTCGACGCGCCTGGCGCGGCGCCGTCGATCATCGGCCTGGCGCATGCCGATCTCGACGGCGAGCGACTGTTCGAGGGGCGGGGCCGTGCGCGAAACTTGCTGGTGATCGCCCTCGAGGGTATTCCTGGCGCCTACCTGCGCGCCAATCGCCAGGCCTTGCACAGTCGCTTCGACGACGACCTGATGCCCAACCTCAGTCGCTGGGCAGAACGCGGCATGAACACGCCCGACTATGTCCTGCATACCCACCAGACCATCCGTGGCCTGTACGCCATGCTGTGTGGCGACTACGACAAGCTGGACAACGGTACGCCCAAGGGCGTCGAACTGCTGACCCAGGGCGAGCGCAACCAGGCGTGCCTGCCGGAGCAACTGCGACGCAACGGCTTCAGCACCCACTACTTGCAAGGGGCTGGCCTGCGCTTCATGGCCAAGGACCGGATCATGCCGCACATCGGCTTCGATGCGGTGCACGGCCTGGAATGGTTCCGCAACGACAATTACCTGGAGTTCCCCTGGGGCAAGGATGACAAGGCCTTCTTCGAAGGCGCGCTGGACTACCTCGGCCAGCTTCGCCAGCAACGACGCCCGTGGATGCTGACCCTGCTCACGGTCGGCACGCACCAGCCCTACTCCGCGCCCGAGACGTACCTGCAGCGCCATGCCACTGCCAAGCAGGCGGCAGTGGCCTACCTGGACGATGCCATCGGCCAATTCCTCGAGGCGCTGGAGCGCCAGGGCGTACTGGACGATACGCTGGTGGTGATCACATCCGACGAATCCCATGGCATAGAGGGCGTGCGCCTGGCTTCGGCGTGGGGGTTCAACCTGACCTTGGCACCGGAGCAGGCATCGCTGCCACGCATCAAGCACGGTACTTATGGCCACATCGACCTCGCCGCCTCGTTGCTGGACTATTTCGAACTGCCCATTCCGGCCGCGCTGGGTGGGCGCTCGTTGCTGCGCGACTATCGCAACGGCCGCGAGATCATGTCGTTCACCAACGGCCAGCTGCGCTACCATGACGGCAACGGTCAGTTCACCGAATGCGACTTCCAGCAGCGCTGTCGCCGCTACGCCAGCAGCGGTTTCATCGCCGACAGCGCACGTTATCTCGGTCCCGGCAGCCGCGCCGATGGGCGCCGGATCCTGGCACTGGCCACGACGCTCGACCGTTCGCTGCTGCAGACGCCACTGAACCTGCGCTATCAGTTCGGCGGCCCCGCCGCGATCCCCTTGCAGCCGCGCGTGCGCGATGACTGGGCCGACAACCTGATCGGCGCCCAGTACCTGGAAATGCCCGAAGGCTCCTACACTCGTGTGCGCCTGAAAGTCCGCTCGCTCGAGCCTGGGCACACCGCCTACATTCTGCTCAAGGCCAAGGAAAGCGAACAGGATGTGCCCTTGGGGCTACCTGCACAAATGCCGGTGACGGCCGAAAGCCCCCTGGAAATGGAGTTCACCTTCGACAACCCCACCGTACGCAAGGCGTTCTCGTTCCACCTGCTCGGCTACGGCGCGGGCACGGTGGAAGTCAGCGACTTCAGTGTCATCACCGCGTTGCCTGGCGAGGAAGAACCACTGGCCGATGACGACCAGCCGCAAGCCTGAAGGCTGGCTTGCGGCTCAGCGGATATGGTGCTTGTGCAGCAGTCGATAGAACGTCGGCCGCGAAACGCCAAGCACCTTCGCCGCGATGCTCATGTTGTCGCTGTGCCGATTGAGCACGTCGCATAGCGCCTGGTGTTCGGCTCGGTACTTGTAGTCCTCCAGGGTTCCCATCGGTGTGTCCTCGTTGTCGAGCACCTGCAACCCGAGGTCCTGTGCCTCGATCTGCCGACCTTCGGCCAGCACCAGGCCGCGACGAACCCGGTTGGCCAGCTCCCGCACGTTGCCAGGCCAGTCGTGGCGTGCCATCGCCGCCAGGGCACGGTCGCTGAACGAACGTGGGCGCCGGCCGGTTTCCAGGCTGTAGAACCGGGCAAAGTGATTGGCGAGCATCGCCAGGTCGCCGTGACGTTCGCGCAGGGGCGTCGTGCTGACCTGCAGCACATTGAGGTGATGATAGAGGTCCTCGCGAAACCGAGCGTTCTCGATGGCCTCTTCGAGGTCCACATGGGTCGAGGACAGGATCCGCACGTCGACGGGGATCGGCTGGTCGCCGCCGAGACGGTGGACGTGGTGATGCTCGAGCACGTCCAGCAGGCTGGCCTGCAGGTCCGCCGGCAACTCGGCGACCTCATCGAGGAACAGGATGCCGCCGTCGGCAGCCTCGATTCGCCCGATCTTGCGTTGGTAGGCGCCGGGAAAGGCGCCCTTCTCGTGACCGAAAAGCTCCGAGCGCACCATGTCCTGCGGGATCGCCGCGCAGTTGAAGGTCACGAACGGTTTGTCCCGCCTGGGCGACTGTCGATGCAGGATCCGCGCGGCCAATTCCTTGCCGGAGCCGCTTTCACCCCGAATGAGTACCGGCGAGTCGTCCGCAGCCAGCTTGCCGAGCAGTTTGCGCAGCTCGCGTAGCGAGCGGCTCTCGCCTAGCAGCTCCTGCGCCTGCTCGTCGACCCGGGCCGGCCCGCTGCCCTTGCTGCGCAGGCGAGCCATGCCATGGGCTCGAGCCAATGTGACCTGGACGCGAGCCGGGTCGAAGGGCAAGGTGTGGAAATCGAAGAACCATTCGCAGACGAAATCACCCACGTTCTGCAGACGCAGCTCCTCGGCGCTGAGGGCGGCGATCCACTCGGTATCACTGCGCTCGATCAGTGTCTGGACGGCCTCGGGCTCGCTCAGGTGCGATGCCTGGAGGCGCAACAGCCCTACATCGCAGGCATGCTGCAGGGCCTGGGAGAACGTACAGCAAGTGACGTCCCAGCCGGCACTGCGCAGATCGGGCAAGAGCTGACGGCATTCATCACAGGGGTCGACAATCAATAGACGGCGGTTCGCTGCAGCTTCCGACATGAATTTTTCCTTGGCGCCAGATTTTGATTTTTTACGTAGAAACAGCAGGTTGCAGCGCCCGAATTAACAGTAGCAACGATACGTCAAAAACCCACTACCGTTTGTCGCCGTTTCTTGTCGTCGAGCCGACGAATGGCCAGTGAAAAAAACATCGGTTGCTGTGACTTGTCGCTCGAGAGCGAGCATCACTACCAATGACCCCCACGGCGGCCCCCGGCATGCTTGGCCGCCGTGATTCCATTTCGCTGTATGGGACTTACAGAGAGACCACACCATGAATGCCCCGCTGCGTGTCAACGAAGCACTGCTGATTGCCGACCATGCCTTCGAACCCTTCCAGTGCGTTGCCTGGGATGCGCCCAACGGCACGGGCGAGCTGAGCCTTGCGGTCATCGACCGGACCAGCACCCGCATCGGTAGCAAGCAAGTGTCTCGCAGCGCCTACTCCGATCCGGCGCAATGGCGGCAGGTGATCGAGCAAGTCCGCGCCGAGCTGCGCGAGAAAGGCTATGACTTGCATCCCTGGTCGATGCCCAAGTGAGGTGACCGGCTGGCGGGGCCTGCAAAGCCACCGGTAGAGGATGGCCCGGCCGGGGCTTGCGGCCTGCCGAGGCTGGAGACTGCAGCGCGGTTCGCCTTTGCAGAGAGCCGCGGCAGGGCTCGAACGAGGCCAGCCCCGTCAGGAAGGCCCTTGCCATGGACTTGCCGGGCCACCGGTCGCCATCACTTGGCATTGTTGCAACGTCAGGTAGTCAGCCTGCAACTGTTCGGCCAGCAGTTGGGCGCGACCAATACGCACCGGCGCCGCC
The DNA here is from genome assembly GCF_015680705.1 of Pseudomonas fulva. Taxonomy (GTDB): domain Bacteria; phylum Pseudomonadota; class Gammaproteobacteria; order Pseudomonadales; family Pseudomonadaceae; genus Aquipseudomonas; species Aquipseudomonas fulva_C. Next base: position 209,878 of record NZ_JADNYP010000001.1, read on the forward strand.
TCGATGTCTATCACCAGGCTGGCGCAGGGCATCGGTTGCACGGCCTGCCAGCGGGGCAGACGCCCGTCTGTCAGCACCAGGCAACGCTGCACCTCGCCAGGGTGCCGTTGCTGCCGCGCATGCAGCCAACGGCGCGCTTGCTCCAGTGCCGCCAGCAAAGGCGTGCCGCCTCCTGCGCCCAGCTGCCGCAGCCAGGGTTGCAGCGCCGCCGAGGCTTTGAGGCCATGTCGCTGCCAACGCGGCGCGTTGCCGCTGGCCGTGAGCAGGGCCAGCCGGGCCCGTTGCCGATAGGCCTGGTCGAAACACTCGGCCAGTAAGCCCTTGGCCATGGCCAGGGCCTGGTGGCGTCGAGTCGACGCCGAGGCATCGACGATCACCAGCCACAGTTCCGTACCACGTGCGCTGCGCTGTTGCCAGTGCAAGTCCTGGACCTGGCGCGGACGGCCGTTGAGCAAGGTGCGCGCCCAGGCGACCTTGCCCTGGCCGGCACGTCCCGCCCGGCCGCGTGTGGTATTGGTCGACTTTCCGGCGCGAGGCCGCGCATCCGCCTGGCTGATCTGACGGCGGATGCTCAGGGCTTTTTTGCCCAGTTCGGCACCTCGCGTCGCGGACCGCTGGCGACCGGGCGCGCCGGCAAGGCGCCCCAGTCGCCCTGGCCGCCCTGCTCGTCTCGTGGCGTCGAGCCAGCGGCTGGAGGTTCAGGCGCGGGCGATTCGGCAAGCGGCGCGCGACGCCGGTGACGCAAGGCGAACTCCGCCACGGCCTCCACATCCTGTGTCTCGATGCACGGCGCGCCTCGCCACGCCGCATGGGCACGGGCGGCACGCAACCAGACCAGGTCGGCGCGCAGGCCGTCGACCCCCGCCGCGAAGCAGCGTTCGGTGATCTGGGCCAGGGTCGGATCATCCAGGGCAATGCTCGTCAGCCGCTGACGGGCGGCCTGGCAACGTTCGCGCAGTTGCCTCTGGGCGTCCTGCCAGTGAAGCAGGAACGCCTGCGGATCGCTGTCGAAGGCCAGGCGCCGGCGTAGGATCTGCTGGCGCTCGGCGGGTGGGGGCTGGCCTTCCAGCGCCACGTTCAGGCCGAAACGGTCGAGCAGTTGCGGGCGTAGTTCGCCTTCTTCCGGATTCATGGTGCCGATCAGCACGAAGCGCGCGGCGTGACGGTGGGAAATACCGTCGCGCTCGATGCGATTGGTGCCGCTGGCCGCCACGTCCAGCAACAGGTCGACCAAGGCGTCCGGCAGCAGGTTGACCTCGTCGACATACAATACGCCGCCATCGGCCTGGGCCAGCACGCCTGGGGAAAAGCGCGCCCGCCCTTCGCTGAGCGCCGCATCCAGGTCGAGCGTGCCGACCAGGCGCTCCTCGGTGGCGCCAAGCGGAAGCGTCACGAACGGGCCCTCGCCCAGCAGATCGGCCAGGCCGCGGGCCAAGGTGCTCTTGGCCATGCCGCGCGGTCCTTCGATCAGTACGCCGCCGATCCTGGGATCGATTGCCGTCAGGCACAGCGCCAGCTTCAGCGCATCGGCGCCGACTACCGCGGCCAGTGGAAACAGCAGGGGTTCGTTCATTTCAGGCATCTTCCTCGCCTTCGAGCAATTGTTCCTCGAGAGCATCGCGATAGGCCCCCGGAGCCTGCCACATGCCGCGCTGCTGGGCTTCGAGCAGGCGCTCGGTGATGTCGCGCAAGGCTTCGGGGTTGTGCTGCTGCAAGAAGGCGCGGTTTTCGGCATCGAGCACATAGGCCTCGGCCACGCCTTGGTAATGATGATCGTCGACCAGCCCGGTGGTGGCGTCGAAGGCGAACAGGTTGTCGACCGTTGCCGCCATCTCGAAGGCGCCCTTGTAGCCATGGCGCCTGGCGCCGGCAATCCACTTGGGGTTGAGCGCACGGGCGCGCACGACACGGTTGAGTTCTTCCTTCAAGGTGCGGATGCGCGGCCGGTCGGCCTGGCTGTGGTCGCCATGGTAGCCGACCACTTCGCCACCCCCCAGGGTGTGCGCGGCGGCAAGCATGCCGCCCTGGAACTGGTAGTAGTCGTTGGAATCGAGCAGGTCATGCTCATGGTTGTCCTGGTTCTGCAGCACTGCCTGGACCTGGCCTAGGCGCCGGGCGAACTGCGCCCGGGCCGGCGTGCCCTCGTCGCTGCCACCATAGGCGTAGCCGCCGTGATTAAGATACACCTCGGCAAGGTCCGCACGGCTGTGCCAGAGTCGGCCCTCCACGGCATTCTGCACGCCCGCCCCGTAGGCGCCCGGCTTGGCGCCGAACACCCGCCAGCCGGCCTCGCGCGCGGCCCGCTCGGGCGGCAGCCCTTCGGCCAGCAACGCCTGGCGCTCATGACGAACCTTGGCCGCGAGCGGGTTGAGGTCTGCCGGCTCGTCCAAGGCCGCCACGGCCTGCACCGCGGCATCGAACAGGCGAATCAGGTTGCCGAAGGCATCGCGGAAGAACCCCGAAACCCGCAGGGTCACGTCAACCCGTGGCCGATCGAGCAAGCCCAACGGCAGGATCTCGAAGTCATCGACCCGCTGGCTGCCATTGGCCCACACCGGCCGCACGCCCATCAGTGCCAGGGCCTGGGCGATATCGTCGCCACCGGTGCGCATGGTGGCCGTGCCCCAGACGGACAGGCCGAGCTGGCGCAGGTGATCGCCATGCTCCTGCAGGTGTCGCTCGAGGATCAGGTTGGCCGAGGCGAAACCCAGACGCCATGCCGTGGTGGTCGGCAGATTGCGTACATCGACCGTATAGAAGTTGCGACCGGTCGGCAGCACGTCCAGCCGCCCGCGACTGGGTGCGCCGCTCGGCCCGGCGGGTACGAAACGCCCGGCGAGAGCCGCCAGCAGACCGCCCATCTCGGTTGCGCCACAGGCGTCCAGGGTCGGCGCCAAGTCCTCGACCAGTGCCTGCAGCACATCGACCACTGGCTGCCATGCTGGCGCGACCGGCAACTGCAGCCGCCCTGCGAGCGCCTGTCGGATCAACTCCAGGGCCAGGCGCTCGAGACGCTCGCGGGTATCGCCGCAGGTGCGCCATGGGTCCACGCCCTGCTCGAGCAGCAGCGCCGCGCGCGCGCCTTCCCAAGGCTGGCCAAGGTCGCAGTCCAGCGGGTCGAAGCCAGGCGCCAGCACCTGGCCCAGGCTGCGGATCAGACTGGCGTTGCCGCCCCGGCCATCGCCGCGCGGTACCCGCAACAGGGCCAGCAGCGTATCGTCGCGCAAGCGTCCTTGCGGCGACTGGCCGAATACGTGCAAACCATCACGAATCTGCGACTCCTTCAGGTCGCACAGATAGGTATCGAGCCTTGGCAGCCAGACAGCGGCATCGTCGAGCTGGTCTTCGAGCTGCAGCTCGCGGTCGATGTGGTTGGCCTTGACCAGCGTGAGAATCTCGCGCTGCAACTCACGCGCCCGCCGCGGATCGAGCAGCTGGGCCTCGTAGTACTCGTCGGCCAGTCGTTCCAGCTCGCGCAGCGGGCCGTAGGTCTCGGCGCGGGTCAGCGGCGGCATCAGGTGGTCGATGATCACCGCCTGGGTCCGGCGCTTGGCCTGGGCCCCTTCACCGGGATCGTTGACGATGAAGGGGTAGACGTTGGGCAGCGGCCCGAGCAGGACATCCGGCCAGCACTGCGCCGACAGGCCGACGCCCTTGCCCGGCAGCCACTCGAGGTTGCCGTGCTTGCCGACATGGACCACGGCATCGGCGCCATAGGCGTGGCGCAGCCAGAAATGGAAGGCCAGGTAGCCATGCGGCGGCACCAGGTCCGGGTCATGGTAGACGGCACTGGGATCGACCTGGTAGCCCCGTGCCGGCTGAATGCCGACGAAAGTCAGCCCAAAGCGCAGTCCGGCCACCATCAGCCGCCCATCGCGGCACATCGGATCCTGCTCCGGCGCGCCCCAGCGCTCGAGCACGGCACGCTGGTTGGCCTGTGGCAACTGGGCGAAGGCCTGGGCATAGTCGGCCAAGGCCAGGCTCTGCCCGCACGGGCGCAGGTCCAGGTGTTCGAGGTCGTTGGTCACCCCGCCGAGCAGCGCGTGGACCAAGGCAGTGCCACTGTCCGGCAGGCCGGCCACTGGGTAGCCTTCGGCCTGCAGCGCCTGGAGGATGTTCAGCGCAGCGGCGGGCGTATCGAGCCCGACGCCGTTGCCGATGCGTCCATCACGGGTCGGATAGTTGGCCAGCACCAGGGCGATACGCTTCTGCTCGTTGGGCAGGCGCGCCAGTTCGACCCAGCGGCGGGCCAGCTCGGCGACGAAATCCATGCGCTCGGCATGGGCGCGGTAGCACACCACGTCCGACTGGCTGCGCTCACTGCGCCAGGCCAGGTCCTTGAAGCTGACCGGCCGGGCGATGATCCGTCCGTCGAGCTCCGGCAGGGCGATGTGCATGGCCAGGTCACGCGCGCCCAGGCCCTGTTCGCTGGCTTCCCAGGCAAGCTGGTTGTCCTGGGCACAGATCGCCTGCAACACCGGGATGTCCCGGCGCAGCGGTCGCAGGCTCGGACGCTCGGGGCTGGACAGGGCGAACCCGGTGGTATTGATCAGCACCTCGGCGCCGACCTCGTCCAGCCAGTCCTCGACCTGCGCCAGACAGGCCGCTTCCTTGAGGCTCGCCACCGCGATCGGCAAGGGGTTGAGGCCGGCAGCCTGGAGACGCTCGCAGAAACGGTCGATGAACGCGGTGTTGGCCGCCTGGAGATGGGAACGATAGAACAGGATCGGCGCCACGGGCTGTCGTCGATGCCACTGGCCATACCAGTCCTGCAGCCCGGCACGGCCTTCGACCGGGTGATACACCACGGTGCGCGGCAATGCCTGCGGCTCTTCCCACGGGTAGGTGCGCTGCAACCAGAGGCTGGCCAGGCAGCGGTACAGGTTCAGCGCATTGCCCTTGCCGCCTTGGCGCAGGTAATGCCACAGTCGCTCGGCCTCGGCGCCACGGACCGTGCCCAGGTCGGTGAGCTCCGGGTCAGGCCGGTCGTCGCCGGGCACCATGATCAGCTCGACCCCTCGACTGGCCAGTTCCACCAGTCGTTCGACGCCATAGCGCCAGTAGCCGACACCACCGTGCAGCGAGACCAGGATCAGCTTGGCGTGTTGCAGGACCTGATCGACGTAGAGATCGACCGAGGCATGGTTTTGCACCTGCATCGGATTGGCCAGGCGCAGGCTCGGATAATCGTCCGGCAGCCGTTCGGCGGTTTCGGCCAACAGCGCCAGGTGCGAGTCGCCGCTGCACAGGATCACCAGGTCCGCCGGTGTCTGGCCGAGATCGGCAATGCTGTCATCCGGCACGAAGCCGCCGGGCTGGGTCCGCAGCAGGTGCATCGATCAGGCCTCCAGGGCCTGGCGCAGGCGCGCCTCGAGCAGCGTCGCATCGAGTGCCTGGCCGATCAGCACCAGGCGTGTGACACGTGGCTCGTCCGGCCCCCAGGCACGGTCGAAGTGCTTGTCGAAACGTGTCCCCACGCCCTGGATCAACAGGCGCATGGGTTTGCCGGGAATGGCCGCGAAGCCCTTGGCGCGCAGGATGCCGAACTCCACCACCAGGCCCGACAAGGCGTCGAGCAGACGACGCTCGTCGGCTGGCGGAAGGTCGATGGAGATCGAGTCGAAAGCGTCGTGGTCATGCGCGTCATGGCTTTCGTCATCGTGGTGGCTGTCATGATGGGTACGCCGCGCGTCGATGTGCACCTCGGACTCGGCGCCCACCCCCAGCAGTACCTCCAGCGGCAGTCGGCCACTATTGGCCTCGATCACCTTGACCGCCGGCGGCAGTTCCTCGAGCACTTCGGCACGGACCTTGGCCAGGCCCTCGGCGTCGATCAGGTCCGCCTTGTTCAGCACCACCAGGTCGGCGCTCGCCAGCTGGTCGGCGAACAGCTCGTGCAGTGGCGACTCGTGATCCAGGTTCGGATCGAGCTTGCGCTGGGCATCGACCTGCTCGGGATAGGCCGCGAAGGTGCCGGCGGCCACGGCAGGACTGTCGACCACCGTGATCACCGCGTCGACCGTACAGGCATTGCGGATTTCCGGCCACTGGAACGCCTGGACCAGCGGCTTGGGCAAGGCCAGCCCGCTGGTCTCGATGAGGATATGGTCGAGATCGCCACGCCGGGCAACCAGCTCGCGCATGACTGGGAAGAACTCCTCCTGCACGGTGCAGCACAGGCAACCATTGGCCAGCTCGTAGACGCGCCCGCTGGCCTCCTCCTCGGTGCAGCCGATGCTGCACTGCTTGAGGATCTCGCCGTCGATGCCCAGCTCGCCGAATTCGTTGACGATCACGGCGATCCGCCGTCCCTGGGCGTTATCCAGCATATGCCGCAGCAGCGTGGTCTTGCCCGAGCCGAGAAAGCCGGTGACGATAGTGACGGGAAGCTTGGCCAGTGTTTTCATGTCGATGCCCTTGGCAGGATGGCGGGCATGCGGGACGACAGGCCCTGGCGCCATGAGGCCGGGCTGGCTCGTCACCGGGTCACCCCGCCCGGTTGAAGTCGCGAACGTGTCGAGGCAGGTCTCCTGGCTTGCACCTACCAGCCCTGGCCGGTCGGACCAGGCCTTCCCGCGCTTGCGCGCAGTGGCCCGGAGGGTCCTGTTGCGGTGACTACAGTTGCGGGGGCAGCCGCGGCTTCTACCGCGTTCCCGTCTTAGCTCCGACGCAGGTCGGAGAACCTCGAAGCGGCAAGGCTACGCAGTGCCCGGCGAGCGGTCAACTTCGAGCGACCCTCGCGCTGCGATCGGCGCGTCCGGCGCTCGCTCGGCGTCGGTGTCCGACTACCGATTGACGGCGCCCCGGGCGCGTGGTCTGCTACGCCATCGCGTCAGGCGGCCCTGCCAAGGGTGAAACGGGAAACCGGTGCGTCACGCGCCCCTGCGGGCCGGACGCCGCCGGTGCTGCCCCGCAACGGTCAGCGAGCGAAACGTCAAGGCCACCGTGTCCTGCCGACACGCGAAGGCGACGTTTCCAGGAGCGATGCTCCTGCTCGCCAGCCCGCAGATCGGCCTGACGCCCCTGGGCTTTGTACGAAAAGTCGCCGAGCGGCGATCAGGCAAGGCGAAAACAGGCGAGCAAGCGGAGCTTACTGTTGTAAATGAACATTCCGAGCCTGTTTTCAACGTAGCCTGATCGTCGCGTAGGCACTTTCGTATAAAGCCTGGAAAACCCGCGCTGGGCGGGCGCTCGCTTCGGCCTGGAGCATTGGCCCGGCCATGCCGCGCCTGCTCGTCATCCGCCACCCAGCAGAGGAAAGCGTTCATGCCCACCGCCGAGACGGCCTGGCCAGGAATCAGGCTGTTCGCCGGATTCGGTTGCCGCCGAGGCTGCCCGGCCGATCTTCTGATCGACCTGCTGCGATCGACCCTCGAGGCGCATGCGCTGCCACTACGGGCGCTCGAAGGCCTGGCCAGCATCGACCTGAAGATCGGCGAGCCGGGGTTGCTGATGCTGGCCGCACGCCTGGACATACCGTTCGAATGTTTCGGCAGCTTGCACCTGGCCGCTTTCGAAGCCTCCCTGAGCCATCGCTCCAGCGCTGCCTGGCGGCACACGGGCTGCTGGGGCATCGCTGAAAGCGCAGCGCTGGCCATGGCCACGCGCGCATGCGGCTCGGCCCAGTTGCTGGTGCCGCGCCAGAGCGCTGGCCAAGCGACGCTGGCATTGGCCTGCAATGCCCCTTTTGCCAGATAATGGCCGCTTTGCCTGCAAGGATTTTTCATGACGGTCTACTTCATCGGTGCCGGCCCCGGCGACCCCGAACTGATCACGGTCAAGGGGCAGCGGCTCATTCGTCGCTGCCCGGTGATCATCTATGCCGGTTCGCTGGTTCCAGCCCAGGTGCTCGAGGGGCACCAGGCCAGCACGCTGATCAACAGCGCCGAACTGCACCTGGAGCAGATCGTCGAGGCGATGCGCGATGCCCACGCCCAAGGCCTGGACGTGGCGCGGGTACACAGCGGCGACCCGAGCCTGTATGGGGCCATCGGCGAGCAGATCCGGCATCTGCGAACACTGGGAATCGACTACCAGATCATTCCTGGCGTCACCGCGACAGCTGCCAGCGCCGCCCTGCTCGGCTGCGAACTGACCCTGCCCGACATCGCCCAGACGGTGATCCTCACGCGCTATGGCGACAGCTCGCCAATGCCCGAAGGCGAGGCCCTGGCAGACCTGGCCAGACATCGCAGCACGCTGGCCATCCACCTGGGCGTGCGGCATCTCGAGCGCATCGTTGCCGAGCTGCTGCCGTTCTACGGGCGTGACTGTCCTGTCGCGGTGGTGCATCGGGCAACCTGGCCAGACCAGGACTGGGCCAGGGGCACGCTGGCGGACATCGTCGAACAGGTACGCGCAAAGGGATTTCGGCGCACCGCGCTGATTCTGGTCGGCCACGTCCTGGGGGACGCGCCCTTTTCCGAATCCGCCTTGTACCGCGCCGGACATGCCCATCTCTACCGGCCCGGCTAGGTTTTTCCGCACTCGCCGGATGCCCTGTCACAGTGTTCGTGCGGGAAGTCGCCGAGCGGCGCCCAGGCAAGGCGAAACCAGGCAGGACGACGCGCTCACGCTTGGTAGACGAGCATTCGAGCCTGCTTGCAACACGGTGTGATCGCCGTTCAGACACTTTCCCGCACAGCCCAGGCCGCGGCCTCTATGGCCGCATGGCGCCGACCTGGCGCAGAGCCCCCGGCCAGCCTCGGCGTTCCTGGTGGCCTCTGCCCGGCGCGGTAACGATCTCGGCCGGCGAATAATTTGTAGGATTTTTCTACAAAACCGCCCTTCTTTTTCAACATTTCTATGCTAGCCATTATCAATACTGCGGATTCGACGTATCGTGCGCCGCACTGTAAGCAGTTACTGACAGATAGTTTCCTGGATAACTCGGGAAACGGATGAATTTCCGACAGGAGTTTCTCATGACAACTGTGCTGGTGGTGGACGACCACCCCACCGTGCGCCTGGCGGTACGCATGCTGCTCGAGCGCGAACGCTTCATCATCGTCGGAGAGGCCTGCGACGGCAGCGAAGCCGTGACCATGGCCCGCACGTTGAAGCCTGACGTGGTGATCCTCGACATCGCGCTGCCCAAGCTCGAAGGCATGGAAGTGATCAAGCGCCTCAAGCAGATGGAACCGCCGCCACGCATCATGGTGCTGACCGGTCAACCGGCCGACCTGTACGTGCGCCGCTGCCTGGATGCCGGCATCGCGGCGTTCGTCAACAAGGACGAAGACCTCGATGCGGTAGTGTTCGCGTTCAAGGCGCTGCTCAAGGGCTATTCGACCTTTCCGCAGATGTCGGTCAACAGCAATACCTTGGAAAGCGAGAACGACCGACTGGCCAGCCTTTCCAACCGCGAGGTGGAGGTCTTGCGCCGGCTCGCACGCGGCGAGAACAACAAGCACATCGGTGAGCGCATGAACCTCAGCGCCAAGACCATCAGCACCTACCGAGGCAGGATCATGGACAAGCTCAAGACCGAATCGCTGGTGGAAATGGTCGACCTGGCCAAGCGCAACCAGGTGACCTGAGCCTCCATGCGAGCCCTCGCGCTGCTCCTGCTGTTGAGCCAGCTCGCATGCTGGCCGGCCCTGGCGCTGGACTTCGAACCCCGTCACTTGCTGGGCCGCTCGCTCAGCATCGTCCGGCCCCTGGACCTGCCACCGGAGGACCGGCAATGGCTCGCCCAGCGCAAGGTGCTGGTATTGGGCAGCTCACGCCCCGACTATCCACCGTTCGACATCAATATCAGCCGCCAGGACTACGAAGGCATCAGCGCCGACTACGCTGGCCTGGTCAGCCAGTTGCTCGGCATCCCCATCGAGGTACGACGCTTCGCCGATCGCGGCCAAGCCATCGCGGCGCTGCACGCCGGGCAAATCGACCTGCTCGGCAGCTCCAATGCGTTCGAGGCCGCCGACGCCCAGCTGATGCTCAGCCAACCCTATGCCGACGACTTGCCCGTGCTGGTCACGCTGCCTGATCGATCGCTGGGCACTGCCCATGACCTGGCCGGCCTGCGCCTGGCCATGGTCGACCACTACCTGCCTCACGATCGAGTCCGCGCGCTGTACCCTAATGCCACGCTGATGCCGCTGAGTTCGACACTGGCGGGGTTGTCGGCCGTGCTGCTGGGCCAGGCCGATGCCTACCTGGGCGATGCGATCAGCAGCGACTACCTGATCGCCAAGAGCTACCTGGGCCAGCTGCGCATCGATCACTTCGTGCAGGCGCCCCGCGAATCCTTCGCCTTCGCCCTGTCGCAGGAGGCCACTCGCCTGCGCAGCCTGCTGGACCGAGCGCTGGCCGCCATCGGCGACAGCGAGCGACTGAACATCCTGCGTCGCTGGACCAGCGGCACCGCACGCACGCTGCTCGAACAGCAGACCTCGGCTCTGACCCGCGAAGAGCGCCGCTGGCTGCGCGAGCATCCCACCGTCAAGGTATTGGTGACACCCACCCTGGCCCCGCTGACCTTCGAAGACGACCAGCAGCGACTCAGCGGCATGACCATCGACCTGCTCGAGCGGATCAGCCTGCGCACCGGCCTGCACTTCGACATCCAGTCCAGCGACTCGGTACAGGCCATGGTCGACCAGGTAGCCAGCGGCCAGGCGGACCTGATCGGCGCGCTGGGCTATGGCGACGAACGCGCCAAGCGCTTGCTCTATACCCGCCCCTACCTGGTCAGCCCGCGGGTCATCGTGACCCGCAGCGATGCGCCGCGGCCAGCGCTACCGCTGCGCCTGGGCGGCCAGCGCGTGGCCTTGCTGCGCGGCTCGCCACTGACCCCGGCGCTGCTGGCGAACCATCCCGGCGCACGCGTGGTGGAAGTGGAAAACCCGTTGCGCATGATGGACGCGGTAGCCAGCGGTCGGGCCGACCTGGCGCTCAGCTCGCAAGTCAACGCCAGCTACTACATCAGCCGTCTGTTCAAGGATCGGCTGCGCATCGCTTCGCTGTACGGTGACGACCCGGCCATCGCCGCCTTCGCCGTGGCGCCTGGGCAACCCCAGCTGCAAGCGATCCTGGACAAGACCTTGCTGGCCATCGCCCCGGAGGAAATGGAACAGTTGCTCGGCCGCTGGCGGACCAATGCGCTGGTCGGCGCCAGTCCGTGGCACGACTACCGCACCATCGCCTTGCAGATCCTGGTGTTTTCCGCGCTGTTGCTGGCCGGCGTGGTGTTCTGGAACAGCTACCTGCGCCGGCTCATCCAGCAGCGGACCGAGGCTCAGCAGGCGCTGCAGGGCCAATTGGCGGTGACCCGCGACCTGCTCGAGCAACTGCGCCAGGCCAAGGACAACGCCGAACAGGCCAACCGTGCCAAGAGCAGTTTCCTGGCCATCATGAGTCACGAGATACGCACACCCATGAACGCCGTGATCGGCCTGCTAGAACTGGCCCTGCAGGACAGCGAGCAAGGGCGGCCTGATCGCGCCTCGCTGCAGGCCGCGCATGACTCGGCGGTCGGTCTGCTGGCGCTGATCGGCGACATTCTCGACATTTCGCGCATCGAGTCCGGTCACATGACCCTCCAGCCGGTGCCCACCGACCTGGTGGAGCTGGTTCGTTCGACCTTGCGGGTGTTCGAGGGCAATGCCAGGGTCAAGGGCCTGCGCCTGCATGCCAGCCTGCCATTGGCCCCTGCCTGGGTCCAGGTCGACCCGTTGCGGGTCCGACAGGTATTGTCCAATCTGCTGAGCAATGCCATCAAGTTCACCGACCAGGGCCATGTCCAGGTCAACCTCGTCCTCGCTGGCGTGCCGCCGGGGCAACCGTTGCCGGTGCATCTGCAGATACGCGACAGCGGCGTCGGCATCAGCGAGCAGGACCAGGCGCGCCTGTTCAAGGTCTTCGCCCAAGTCGCCGGTGAGCGGGCCCAGCAAGGCGCTGGCCTGGGGCTGGTGATCAGCCGGACCCTCTGCGAGCTGATGGGCGGAAGCCTGCACTTGCAGAGCGTCAAGGGCGTCGGCACGCAGGTCGACGTGCATCTGTTGCTCGAGACGGCCTCCCCGGCCCCTTCCTCGCCAGCGCCGGCCAGTGCCGCGGTTGCCGGCATGCCCCTGCGGGTACTGGTGGTGGATGACTACCCGGCCAGCCTGATGCTGCTGGAGAAGCAACTGGCAAGCCTGGGTCACCAGGTGACCGTTGCGCAAGATGGCGAGCTGGCCCTGGAGCACTGGCGGCGTGAGCGTTTCGATCTCGTGCTCACCGACGTTGCCATGCCGCGGCTCGATGGCCATGGCCTGACCCAGCGCATCCGCCAGCTGGAGCGCGAGCTGGAACGGCCCGCCTGCATGATCATCGGCCTGACTGCCAACGCCCAGGCCGAGGAACGTCAACGTTGCCAGGAGAGCGGCATGGACGACTGCCTGTTCAAGCCCATCGGTTTGCAGACCCTGCGCGCCCACCTACCCTCGCCCACGTTGCCGTCCGGGCCGGACAGGCAAACGGCGACCAGGCCCAGCGGGTTCGACCTCGGACAACTGCGTCACCTGACCCAGGACGACGAAGCGCTGGTCCAGCGCCTGGTGCGGCAGTTGGCCCAGAGCAACGCCGACGATCTGCAGGCCTTGCTCGAGCTTGGCGAGCAGCCTGACAGCCAGCCGTTGCGCCAACTGGTGCACCGCATCAAGGGTGGCGCCAAGATGATCAAGGCGCGCGGAGTCGTGGCCGACTGCGAAGCCATCGAGCAAGCTGAAGCGTCCGCGTCGATCGGTACGCTGCTCGATAACCTCAAGGCGAGCCTGCGAGGTCTGGCGCAAGACCTGCAGCGTCACCAGCGTGCCGAAAATGGCGACCCGTGAAACCTGGCTGACCAAGCCGGCGCAGTGGAACGGGCCTGGTGCCCTTGCGGTCAGACGGCACAGGCAACGGGCGTGGAGGCGTCGTGGCACAGGGCCAGGCGCCGGGCCAGCCAGGGGGAAACAATGGCGTCATTGTCGGCGATCGTGGTGATGGGCGTGTCCGGATGCGGCAAAAGCAGCGTGAGCGCGGCGATCGCCGTGCGAAGCGGTGGTCGCCTGATCGAAGGCGATGATTTCCACGATTCGGCGAGCATCGCCAAGATGAGTGCGGGCATCGCCCTGGATGACGATGATCGCGCAGGCTGGTTGCAGCGCCTGGGTCGGGAGATGCAGGCCGCAGTCGAAGCGGGCGAGCGGCCGATACTGGCCTGTTCGGCGCTCAAGCGCCGCTATCGCGATCTCCTGCGCGACGCCGTGCCGAGCCTTGGCTTCGTGTTCCTGCGCCTGGATCGCTCGCAAGCCGGCCAGCGGGTACTGTTGCGTCCCGGCCATTTCATGGCGCCCAGCCTGATCGACAGCCAGTTCGCTTCCCTGGAGCCCCCGCTGGACGAACCGAATGTGCTGACCCTGGATGCCTTGCAGCCCGTGGCCACGCTGGCCACGGCGGTCGATGCGTGGCTCACCGACCAAGTGCAGCCAGCCCTGCCTTGAAAGCGCCAGCGACGACCCGGCCTCGGCCAACCGGCGACTACCGTTGGTCGCCATGATGGCACTCTTGTCCTGGCGTGCTTGCCTGAACAGTACCCCTTGGGCATTTCCTGCCCGTGATCCAGCGTCGCAAGCGATGCGCAATCGAAGGAGTTCGACCATGAAGCGATCACTGACCAGCACCTGCCTGCTTGCCGCCTTGCTGGCCTCGCCGCTTGCCCTGGCGGTCGGCACCGGCCCGACCCACCCGGACGACCCGCACAGTAACGCCCCGGAACCCGGTGTGGACAGCACTCTGAACCCCGTCGAGCGTCCGTTGCCCACCAACCCCGACTCGCGTATCCAGGGCAACGGTCCGGACTCTCCGCCTGCCCGCCAGGAAAACAACAACCCGGGTCTACCCGGCCAGGATGACACCGGCTCGGAAGGCAGCAGTAACATCGGTGGCAGCCGCTCGGGCAACGGCGCGGGCTCGAACCAGCCCTGAATCGATCTGCTCGACGCCTGCCGGGCCAAGCGCCTCGCTGCCAACCACGTCCATGCGGATACGGGCTCGGCAGGTTCATCGACCGAAACGGCGTTGATCATCTACCACCGTCCAGGCTCGACAGCGAGCTGGGATAACGACTCTTTCATCAGGAGTCGTTGTCATGCAGACGTCCCCCTCACCGTTCCACCGAATTCAGATCTTGCGCAGCCTGCCACAGTGGACCAGGCGCCTGGAAGCCGCCGATGCCAGCCGGCTCATGCAAAGCGCCCATCCCCCGTACCTGGATGCCGAGCGACGCCCCTACAGCTGGTATGCCGCCTCGTCCGAAGCTGACCAGCAGTTGCTGCGCGAAGCGCTCAGGCGGCGTGATGCCAGCGCCCTGGCCCTGTCGCGCCTGCTGGCTGGGCAGCAAGATCCCGCCACGTTCTGCGAACCGCTGCTGCAGCGCGCGCTTGCCATCGACGTACCGGTCACGCAGGCGCACTATCGCTTCCAGCCGTTCAGGGTCGTCACCGATTGGGTGGTCGATCCGGTCAACCCCGTGGTCCCGCCATTGAGCGCTGCCGGCCAGCCGGATGTCGTCGTCCTGCCGGACGGCGCCGCTCGCCAGTGCAGCCTGCTGGCTGCCGCCATGCACAATTTCACCGGCATGCAGGAGGTCGGCCCCTTGAGCAGCGTGCAGCGCGGCCCGACGGATGAATCGCCGGTGCCAGGACTGACGGTCGGCCGCTTCGTCGGCGTGTGTCGCTCACTCGATCTCGGCCAACGCTACCAGGCGCATCTCGAGCAGATCCATGCGGGCGCAGCCGGGGCAGCGATCCAGCGTGCCTGGACCCAAGCCAGCATCGACCAGTTGCGCCTGGATGCGCGCGTCGCGTTCATGAGCGCGCTGCTCAGCGAAACAGGGTTGCAGGCGCTGTTGCAGCTCTGCGAGGGCGCCCCTACCCCGGCCTACGGCGGGCGGCCGGTCACCTGTAGCCGCCTGGAGCTGTTCGGCATGCCCTTGCATGACGTGCTGATCGTCGCCCCGCAGGACGATGATCGAGTCAATCCCTGCATCGTCCACATGCCCGGCGATCGTGACCAGCCACTGCGCGAATTCGACTCCCTGCGCACGTTCGGCAGACACCTGGCCCGCCAGCTGCAACGCACGTCCTACCGCAGGTGCGTGCTTGGCATGGCCATGCTCTCGCAGCGCGCCACGCTAGAGCGGGAACTGCGCGCGGCCTTGTTCGAGCGCCGAGGCGAAGATGGCTTCGAACGGCTCGTGCCGCGCGCCAACCCGCTCGTGCAGGCGCAGGCCCGGCCCCTGGCCGGCTCGCCCTGGTCAGCGTTGTACAAGGGCTATCTGCGCAGGCTCAGAGCCGATGCCGAAACCACGGTGGTGCCCACCGCGAAGGCCGATGCCGAGGCCCGCAGGGCCTTGTTCGAAGCCTGGCTGGGGCGCGGACTGGACGTGCTGAATGTCGCGGCAATGGTCATTCCCGGGCTTGGCCAGGTGATGCTCGCGGTCAGCGCGGCGCAAGTGCTGGAGAAGCTCTTCCATGGCCTGGAGGCATGGGAGCACCACCAGCGGGCCGAAGCGCTGGCGCAGGTCGGCTCGCTGCTGCTCGACGCCATCGGCGTTGGCGTGACCGGCGGCCTGGCGGCTGGCCTGAAGGCTTCCGGTTTCGTCGACTCGATGGAGCGCATTCTCGTCGATGGCGAAGAACGGCTCTGGCATCCCGATATTTCCGCTTATCGCAGCGAGGTCGCCTTGCCGCCGGGCCTGCAGCCAAACGAGTCGGGGCAGTATGTGCATGGCGGGCGCTACCATGTGCGCCTGGACGGTGTGCTGTATGAGCAGCGCCTGGCCTCCGATGGCCGCTGGCGCCTGCACCACCCGCGCGACCCACAAGCGTATGCGCCGATCATGCATCATGACGGTGCTGGCGCCTGGCGCCTGGCCCATGAGACAGTGCTGGACTGGAACAGGCTCACCCTGCTGCGGCGCCTTGGTCCGGCCTGCGCAGGTCTTGCCGACCAGGACCTGCTCGCCGCGCTGCAGGCCACCGGCATCGAGGAAGCCGTGCTGCGCCGCGCACATGTGGGCCTTGAGCCGCCACCGGCACTGCTGGTCGATGCGTTGCAACGCATCAGGACCGCGCGCGAGGTCGACGATATCATCATGCGGGTTCGCCAAGGCCTGCCGTTGGCGGCGCACCGCAACCCTGCCGTCGCGGTATTGACGCAACTGCCGGGCTGGCCGCAGGATCACCTGCTACAAGTCTTCGAGGGGAGCGAAGCCTGGGGTGAGTCGAGCGTCTACGGGCGGGCGCGCCAGGCCGGCGATGTGCTCGTCCAGGTGACCCGCGACGAGCTGGCCGATGGCGAGCTGGCCAAGGTGGTGGTGAACCAGTTGGACGACGTCGCGCTCGAGGCCTTGCTGCCGGCCGGTACCGGCCGCGATGAGCGAATCGCCGCATTGCAGCGGGTGCTTGCCCAGGCCCTGACCGATCGACGCGCAGCGTTGTTCGACAGCCTGCATGCCCGCCACCAGCGAGTGCCAGGTCCGGCAGCCCAGCGACTTGCACGACAATTCACCCGGCTGCCTGCCGGGGCGCTCGAGGAAATTCTCGCCGCCGCCAGCCAGCAAGAGCGCCGGCAAATCATCGACAGCGCCCGGGTGCCCTTGCGTGTGGCCGAGGAAGCCCGCCTGCTCCAGGCGCGCGCGCGCCTTGACCGAGCGCTGCTGGGCCTGCATGCACCGGGCCTGGACAATTCCGATAGCCAGCGGCTGAGCATGGCCTTGCTCGCCGAGCACCCAGGCGCGAGCTGGGTCGAGCTGTTCCAGATGGCCTGGGCCAACCGCGACCGTTCGGCTGCCTTGATCGGCCAGCAGCCGATCAAGCCGGGCTTTCGCTCGCCGTTGCGGCTGAGCCATGGACGGCTGGGCTATCCGCTCAGCGGGCGGCTACGCCTGCCCGGATGGCGGCGCAACGAGGCTTCACGCTTGCAGGACCTATACCCGACGCTCGATCGGCACCAGCTTCGGCAATTGCTGGCCAACCTGCGCGCCCGTGGCGATGTCGGCGAGCAGCTGGTGGCCCTGGAGCGCGAGCAGGACACCTTGGCCAGCACGCTCCTGCGCTGGACGCAGGAGGCCGAAGGAGACGAACGGGAAAGCCGCCGCTCGTTCAGCCGGGCCATCAATCGGGCCTGGCGCCAGGACGGCGGCCCGATCCTGGCGCTCGACAACGTCGCCGTGGAAATCCTGCCGTCGTTGCCCGCTCGGTTCGACCATGTGCGCACCTTGAGCCTGCGCGGCATCGAGCTGCGCATCATGCCAGCGGACTTCCTGCAAAGTTTTCCATGCCTGGAAAGCCTGCGGATCATGAACAACCCGCGTCTGGACCGCCAGGCGCTGTTCCAGGCCTTGCGCAGCGCGCCCCGGCTACATGAACTGTATCTGGTCGACAACAACCTCGGCCGCCTTGGAGCGCAGGCGGACGCAGCGCTGGCGCAACTGACCTCGCTGCGCGTACTGGTGCTGCGCCGCAACGCGCTGGTGCTGACCGACGACAACCTGCGCACCTTGGCGCGACTGCCGCTGACGACGCTCGACCTGCGCTTCAACAACATCACCCTCGACACCGGCCTGGCGGCGCATTTCCGCCAGATGGTGCGCCTGCGCAGCCTGGATCTTTCGATCAATCCCCTGCAGGTGGCGCCTGACCTGGGTGCAATGACCAGCCTGGAAAGCCTGCGCCTGCACGATTGCAACCTGCGGGCCTGGCCTGAGGGTCTACTGGCGCTCATGCAGCGTCCTCACCACGCGTTGCGCATGGTCGAACTCAGCGGCAATCACATTACCCAGGTGCCCAATCTTGACGAGGTCCTGGCCAGCCCCTACGTGCGCAGCCTGGCGCAAGCGCCGGAAAGTCGCTTCTGGCGCTTCAGCTTCAACGACATGCAGCCCCAGATCGCACGCCGGTTGCGCGCCGCGGGGGTGCTGGTCTTCGAGCACGACATGCTCGCCGACCCTGCCGCTACGCCCGTGGACTGGCTCGCTGGCGCCAGCGAACAGCATCAGGCGCTATGGCATGGCCTGTTCGATGGCGGCGCCAACCGCGAACTGCGCGAGGTGGTCGAGCGGGTCGGCCGCTCCGCGCAGGCCAGGCAAAACGCTCGCTCGCTCGGCACCCAGGTATGGCGGCTGCTGCAGCGGGCCGCGGACGATACGCTGCTGCGTGAACGGCTGAACGAGATCGCCGGTGATTTCCCGGCTAGCTGTGGCGATGCCGGGGCCGATGCCTTCAGCGCGCTGGAAATCGAACTGCTGGCCCATGACGAAAGCGCCACGGCCGAACTGCCAGGGCCATACCTGTTCAATTTCTATCGCCGACTGTTCCGTCGCGACCAGGTCAATGCGCTGGCCGCGCGCATCCATGCCGCGCGCCTGGAACGCCAAAGCGCGCTGCTCGAGCGAGCCTCTGGCGGAACCGGCAGCGCAGCCCTGCCGCCAATCGACGAACTGGACGACATCAGCGACGCCCAACTGCTCGAGGGCGGCGTCGACGATATCGAGATCCGCCTGGCATTGCGCCAGTCACTGGCAGAGATCCTGCAGTTTCCCGAACCGAGCCAGGACATGCTCTATCGGGAAACCGCCCAAGTCTCCCAGACCGTCGAATTCAACGTCGAACAAGCGGTCAGCGCCATGGACGCCGACGCGCCGGCGCGGCGCCGCTGGATCGCTGCCCAGCCTGCCTGGCAGCGTTTTCTCAGGGCACGCCATGCCGAACGGTTCAGCGCGGTCGATGAGCAGTGGTATGCCGCCCTGGCCTACCTGGACCATTGCCTGGACGAGGACAATGAGCCTGTCCAGCGCCTCGACGAGGCCGTGCTTGGCGCACTGGGCGATGCGCTAGAGGCCTCGCCCAGCGACGCCGAAGGGCGACTGCGGCGCATTCCGCTCACCGACCAGGCCTACCGGCTGGCCGTCGAACGCGTCAGTGCCAGCCGCCAGGCTGCCCTGCAGGCACTGCTGGAACAGCTCACCGCCGAGCAGGACCCGAACCGCTAGCCTCGACCTGGCCACGCAGGTCCTCGAAGCAGGCCTGCCGGCCATCGACCTTGCTGGAAGCGCGTGGCAGGCCGGCCGTTTCGCCGGTCGGCCTGTCCACGAACCAGTAGCAGTGCCTGATCGCCCTGGTCACGCCGACATAGGCCAGGCGCTGGACTTCGTCCTTCTGCGCCGTGTCGAACGGCTGCGGATCACCAGGACTGCCGAGGCCGGCGAGGCGGTATACCTGGTTCTTGTAAGGCGAGCTGGTGAGATACTGGCAATCACCCAGCAACAGGACGGTATCGGCCTGCAAGCCCTTGGCGCTGTGATAAGTCAGCTGACGCAAGCGCCGCTGCGCTGGCGGCAACCTCGATTCCAGCTCGAGTATCGGCTGAATATGCTTTTGAATCAGTGCCTTATCACTACTTTTACGAAACAGTATCATCACTGATTCGCCCTTCTCGTAATGCTCGGCCAAGCTCAGGGCCAGCAGGGCTTCGTCTCGATCCATCACCTTGACCGGGCTCGCTGGCAGCTCGGCTGCCGCACCGCTGGCACGCGCTTTCTTGCCGCTGATGGCCGGCGTGCCCTTGACCAGATGTTGCGCGGCATCGATCACCTGCTGCTGGCTACGATAGTTCTCCACCAGCAGCACCCGCGTGGTGGCCGGAGAGGCAAAGCTTTCGCTGAACGCCATGAAATAGGTTGGCGAGCTGCCGCGCCAGCCGTAGATCGACTGCCAGTCGTCGCCCACGCACAACAGCGACGAGTACCGGGCGTTGCGACCGGTATGCAGCGAAGTGCCGCGGCGACGGATTTCCGCGAGGCTGGCTCGCAACCAGCTGACGATCTGCGGCGAAACATCCTGGAATTCGTCGATCATCAGATGTGCCAGCGGCCGCAGCAAGGCATCGGGCAGCAGCCTGAGATTTTCCGGGTTGTTTTCGCCGAACAGCGCGAACATCCGGTTGTAGCTCATGACCGGCGGCGACTGCGCCAGCAGATGCTCCTCCAGTGCCCGCCAGTACAGCGCCAGTGCCTCGAAGAACGAGGCATCGGTATCGCCTGCGACAAAGCTCATCGAAGCGACCGCCGCGTTGACCTGCAATCCAAGGTTCTCGATGAAACTGGCGGCTGTCACGAACGCATCGAGCAATGGCGCCGGCGCCAGCTCACCCTTGACCTTGTATTCGAAACCGGGCCCAGCCACTGCGTCGCCCGCCAGAGAAGCGCCGAGGCGCTTGGCGGCCGCGTAGTTATCCAGCCAGATCAAGGGCTTGTCACAGAAAGCTTGAAACAAGGTTCGCTTGACTGCCCACTCGGCGCGTGCTGGAAGACGGGCTCCAGGGCGCTGGCGCTGCTGGGACTCCGACGGATCGAAACCCAGCATCACCCTGGTATCGCACCCCTCTAGGCGTCCCTGGACATGGAAAGCGCAGCCTTTGATCGTGACGACCTCGCGGCACGGCTCGATGCCTTTGATCGGCCAGGCGCCGGCGGCGAACCACAGGTCCTCGACCAGGTCGCACAGTTCTTCGTCGCGCTCGCAAGCCAGTTGCGTCACCTGTACGCGCTTCTGGACATCGGGATGGTTCGGGTCCAGCGGCTTGAGCTGCAACGCCTCGCGCCGCAGCTGCTCGATCAGCTCGGCGAAGCGAGGGCTTTGCTGCAGCAGGTCGCGATAGCAGAGGTTGAGCTGGTGCCGCTGGGCCTCGTTCAGACGCAGGTCGAACGGGTTGCCTTCGGCATCGGCTTGCTCCTCGGCGGATACCTCGTTGCCCAGGGTCTCGAAGGCACGCAGTTGGGCAAAGCCTGGAAGGCTGCGCACCAGCGGCAGTATCCGTGAGTGGAAGGTGCGCACCAGTCCATGGGCCTGGGCGCTCGACAGTTGCAGCTGCCACAGCCCGAACACCTGCGTCAGCCGCTGGATGAAGTCCTTACGCGACTCACGGGTGAAGGTCACCACGGTCATGGCATCGAGCTCATAGCCCAGGTAGTGGTGCAGCAACAGCAGCCGCAGCACCAGCGAGGTCGACTTGCCGGCACCAGCACCAGCCACCACGCAGGTCGAAGGTGTATCGCTGAAGATCATCTTCCATTGCGCGGCACTCGGTTGCGCCCCGCTCGGCAAGCGCTGGCCAACGTCGGCCTTGAAGCGTTTCTTCAGCTCGGCCGTCAGCGGCAGCCGCCAGTCGTCGAACAGCTTGTCATCCTCGGCGGGCCTACCCGGCGCTCGCGCCCGCTCGTCGCGCAGCACCAGTACTTGCCGGCCCGCCTCGAAACCCTCTGCCCGGCCTCGCTCGAAGCCCTCGCGCAAGCCGTCGGCGTGTCCGCTGCGCTGGCCGGTGACATGGCCGAGAAACCAGGACTCGCGATGCTGCGCCTGCAGACGGGTGAGGCCATGGCCGAGCCAGCGCGCAAGCAGCCGACGGAACCGGGAAAGCTGGGCCGGAGGGGCCAGTTCGAGGGGGATTTGAGGGTGCTCGCGAGACACGACAGCTCCAAATAGCTCCAGACGAGCGGGCCATGTTCGCCGCAACGGCCAAAAATCGCCAGCGAGCCATGCAAAATCAGGCACTTGGGCGACGGACTGCAAGCGAATCCCAAGCAAAACAATCAATACTATAGATGGTTATTCGTCAATAATTACGCTTATTTTCGATGATTAGCCGAGGCATGATGATCCCACCTATCCCTTCCATGGAGCGCGCATCATGCTGCAACTGCGTCCTTTCGAAACCCTCGGTCATGCCAATCACGGCTGGCTCGATGCTCGTCATCATTTCTCTTTCGCCCAATACCATGATCCCGCCCGCATGCACTGGGGCAACCTGCGGGTCTGGAATGACGACCTGATTGCGGCCGGCAGCGGTTTTCCACCGCATCCGCACCGTGACATGGAAATCATCACCTATGTCCGCGAAGGGGCCATCAGCCACCGTGACAGCCTCGGCAACCAGGGTCGCACCGAGGCCGGCGATGTCCAGGTGATGAGCGCCGGCACCGGCATCACGCACAGCGAATACAACCTCGAAGCGGTCGATACCCGCCTGTTCCAGATCTGGATCATCCCTGAGCGCGCCGGCGAGGCGCCATCCTGGGGCACCCGTCCCTTCCCCAAGGGCGAGCGTGGCGAAGGCTTCGTCACCCTGGCCAGCGGACGCAGCGGTGACGAAGACAGCCTGCGTATCCGTACCGATGCGCGCCTGGTCGCCGCTACGCTACGTGCTGGCGAGATGGCCGAATACCGCTTCGAGGCCGGCCGTCGTGGCTACCTGGTCCCGGCGACCGGCCTGATCGACGTCAATGGCCTGCAGGCCAAGGCCCGTGACGGCGTCGCCATCGAAGGCGAGACGCTGCTCAAGGTCCAGGCGCTGGAAGACAGCGAGGTGGTGCTGGTCGACGTCCGCTGACGATTTGGCAACTCCCACCTCCAAGCTCTGCAATGGCCCAGCGGCGGGGCGTCGGGCAGTCTAGACTGGCAGAAACGACTGGCCTCGCGTGGAGGTGCCAGATGAGTCGCTTCAATCGTCTGCTGGTGATGCTCGGCCCCCACATGCGCCATACGCCTGCCTTGCAACGCGCGGCAGCCTTGGCCCAATCGAGCGGTGCATTGCTCGACCTGAATGTGGTCATCGACGACATCGACACGTTCGGATTGATGATCGACGATCAGGACCGCGATCGCCTGCTCGAAGACAACCGCCGCTGGCTCGCCGACGAGGCTGAGCAGCTGGCCAGCGCCGGCCTGGATGTCGCGACCGAGCTGCTGCTGACCCGCGATCCGGTGGGTTGCGTGCTGCAACAGCTGGAGCGGCTGGGCTGCGACCTGCTGGTCAAGGATGTACAACACGAGCCGGTACTCAGGCGTTTGCTGGTGACGCCGCTGGACTGGCAATTGCTCAAGCAGAGCCCGGTCTCGGTGCAT
This sequence comes from Pseudomonas fulva, assembly GCF_015680705.1. Taxonomy (GTDB): domain Bacteria; phylum Pseudomonadota; class Gammaproteobacteria; order Pseudomonadales; family Pseudomonadaceae; genus Aquipseudomonas; species Aquipseudomonas fulva_C. The sequence goes on from NZ_JADNYP010000001.1 coordinate 232,809, forward strand.
CTGGTCAGCGACATCCGCCTGCCGCTGCCACGCCAGGTGGCCGCGGCGGTCGACCTTGACCGTGCCGGGCGTGGCGAACACCTCGATGAACAAGTGCTGCTGGCCGCCCGTGCCATGGCGCTGCAATGCAACGCGCAACTGCACCTGCTGCATGTCTGCGATATCTCGCGCACCCATCTGGCCGACTTCGGTGCCGCCACGGTGACCATGCCGGGCTTCGAGCAAGGCCTGCGCGCCGCGCAACGCGCCGCCTTCGAGCGCCTGGGCGATCGTCATGACATCGAGCAGGAACATCGACATTTCCTCGAAGGCCCTGCGTCTCGTGAGATTGCCCGCTTCGTCAGCCAGGGACGCCTGGACGTGGTCGTGATGGGCGCGCACCGGCACGATGCACTGCACACCTTTCTCGGCGGCACCACCGCCCATGTGGTCGAGCATGCACTGTGCAATGTGCTGGCCATCAAGGCATTGCGTTGAACCGACGGCCGCGCGGGCTTCAATCGTATTCCGACTCGGCGTGCTCGCCAAGCAGGCGGCGCTGGCGTGGCGTGGCCGCTGCCAGCACATCCGGATCGAAGCGCCAGCTCAGGTAGGGCGAGAACTTCTGCGCGACCATGCGTCGCCCGTAATGCACCTGAAGCATGTCGCGCACCCTGGACCGGCTGGCATTGGCGGCCCCCAGGTGCCAGATATCGCTACGAAAAACCAGCGCGTCACCGGCCTGACAAAGCACGGGGCATGCCGGCCGGCCGCGCCAGCCGGATTCATCGCTGCGTGGACGACGGCCGGCGCGATGACTGCCAGGCACTACCCAGGTCGGACCGATGCTCGGGTCGATATCGCTCAGATAGAGCTGGGCCGTGAGGATCTGCGCGGGCATCGCGAAGTCGTTCCTGTCGCGCAGCCACTGCGGCAGTTCCAACGGCAGGTGATCCAGGTGCAGTGGCATGCCTGGATACCCCGGATGACTTCGCCAGGCCGTCTGGCCGATGACATGGCAATCCGCCCCAAGCACCGCCTCGGCCAGTTCGATCAACGGTGAAAGGTCGAGCAATGGCAGCCACGCCAGGTCACGGTTGAAGACGCACTTGTAGTGTTCGAGCAGGCCCTGGTAATCCCAGTGCACCGGTTGCAACCGGTCGATTGCACGCCGCAACGGGTCGATCCGCTGCGGTTCGAGCACCCCCCGGATGAGCACGTAGCCCTCCTCGTCCAGCACCCGTCGATACGACTCGATCTTCACCATGTACTTCTCCCATGAGCATTGCCTTGCTGGGCTCAGACGACGAGCGTGGGCCGATGTTCTTCCAGCAACTGGACGAAGCTGCCCAAGCTGCGCGAGACCGTGCCGCGCCGCCATACCAGCCAGGTCTTGAGCAGGCGAAACTCCTCCGACAGCGGCCAGACGCTCACCGTGCTGCAACCGGGCATGCTGTCGAGCATGCTGCGCGGCATCAACGCCAGTCCGGCACCGGCACTGACACAGGCCAGCATGCCGTGGTACGACTCCATTTCATGGATCTTGCCCGGCACCGCATCGTCGCGGACGAACCAGCGTTCGAAATGATGGCGGTACGAGCAGTTGGCGCGGAAGGCGTAGATGCTCTGGCCGTTGACATCGCGGGCACGGCTTACCGGTGCATGGTTGAGCGGCGCGATGATCACCATTTCCTCCTCGAATACCTCCATGCCATCGAGCGTGGGGTGCAACACCGGGCCATCGACGAACGCGGCCACCAGGCGTCCGGCCAGCACACCTTCGAGCATGGTCCCGGACGGCCCGGTGGACAAGTCCAGCTCGACCTTCGGATAGCGCTGGTTGTACGCCGCCAGCAGGCCGGGGATCCGTACCGCCGCGGTGCTTTCGAGCGAACCGAGGGCGAAGGTACCTTGTGGATCCTCGCCTGCCACGGTGCTGCGTGCCTCATGCACCAGGTCGAGGATGCGCCGGGTGTATTCCAGGAAATTCCAGCCGGCAGGCGACAGGCGCAGGCGGTGTCTTTCACGGATGAAAAGCTCCACTCCCAGGTCCTGCTCGAGCTGCTTGATGCGCGTCGTCAGGTTGGAAGGCACCCGGTGGATATGCTGCGCGGCAGCGCTGATGCTGCCCTGTTCGGCCACGGCCTTGAAGATTTCAAGCTGCACCAGGTCCACTTCATTCTCCAAACGTGAATGTATCGCTCATTATTATTCAGTTTTCATTAAAGTAGCGCACCGTTAGTCTGGCCTCACTGCATCCAACAACGAGTGTCCAGCCATGAGCGAAATCAGCAGCCTGACCCATGCGATCTCCGTCGACCCTCATACCGGCGAGCGGATCGGCCAGTATGCTTTCGACAACGACGCCGCCTTGGAAGCGGCGCTGCAACGGGCCAAGGCTGGCCATGGCGCCTGGCGACGGGTTTCCCTGGCCCAGCGCAGCGAGTACCTGTTGGCCCTGGCCGATGCCGTGCAGCAGCAGGCCGAAGCCTTCGCCGAGATGATTTCGCGGGAAATCGGCAAGCCGATCGCCCAGGCACGTGGCGAGGTCGCCAAGTGTGTCAACCTGTGCCGTTGGTATGCCGAACATGGTCCGGCAATGCTCGCACCCGAGCCGACCCAGGTGGAAAAGGCTCGTATCGAATACCGTCCGCTGGGCCCGATCCTGGCGGTGATGCCTTGGAACTTCCCGCTGTGGCAGGTGCTGCGCGGCGCGGTACCGGCCTTGCTGGCCGGCAATACCTATGTGCTCAAGCACGCGCCCAACGTCATGGGCAGCGCCTACCTGCTGCTCGATACCTGCAAGCGCGCCGGCCTGCCGGAAGGCGTGTTCGAGGTGATCAACGTCACTCCGGACGGCGTGACCCGGGCCATCAACGATCCACGCATCGCCGCGGTGACGCTCACCGGCAGCGTACGCGCCGGCATGGCCATCGGCGCACAGGCGGGCGCGGCGTTGAAGAAGTGCGTGCTGGAGTTGGGCGGTTCCGATCCGTTCATCGTGCTGGCCGACGCCGACCTGGACGCCGCCGTGCAGGCAGCGGTCGTCGGCCGCTACCAGAACACCGGCCAGGTCTGCGCCGCAGCCAAGCGCCTGATCGTCGAACAAGCGGTGCTCGACGAGTTCACTCGCCGCTTCGTCGAAGCCACCCGCCTGCTGAAGGTCGGCAACCCGCTGCAGGACGATACCTATATCGGCCCGATGGCCCGCTTCGATTTGCGTGACGAACTCGATGGGCAGGTTCAGGCGAGCCTGGCCGAGGGCGCCACACTGTTGTTGGGCGGACACAAGCTCGAGGGCATCGGCAACTACTATGCGCCGACTGTCCTGGGCGAGGTGACCCCGCAGATGACGGCGTTCCGCCAGGAGCTGTTCGGGCCGGTGGCGGCGATCATCGCCGCACGTGATGCCGAGCATGCCGTGGAACTGGCCAACGACAGCGATTTCGGCCTGGCTTCGACCATCTATACCGCGGACCTGGCCCTCGCCGAACGCATGACCGAGGCGCTGGACACCGGCGCGGTATTCATCAACGGCTACTGCGCCTCGGACCCTCGGGTGGCCTTCGGCGGAGTGAAGAAAAGCGGCTTCGGTCGCGAGCTATCGCACTTTGGCGTTCGCGAGTTCTGCAACGTGCAGACGGTCTGGCTGGATCGCAACTGACCCGACGTGCGCCCATGTTCGTCGGGTGCCGATCAGGTACGGCAAAAAACCGCCGAGCACGCGCAGTTAGGCAGTCGTGAATGAGCACGGCGAGCCTGGTTCGACGCAGCCTGGTCGCCGCGGCGCTTCTGCTCGCGACCTCATGGCCCCGGACCTGCCCAGCAGGCTCGGGGCCGCTATCGCTTCACGAGCGCGCATGCGGGTCCTTGAGCAATGAATAGCCACGCTCGAGCAAGGTCTGGCCGATGTAGCGCGAACCCACTTCGTTGAGATGGGCGTTGTCCAGGTATAGCAGCTTGCCATCGACCAGCGAACTGCAACGCCCCTTGGCGCAGATCACCTGGTTGGGGTCGATGAAATGGACCTGCGGGAAGCGGGCACGGATATCGGCCCAGTAATGCGGTCGGGTCGTCTCGGCTGCCTCGCAGGGCCGCCGTTGGGCGAACATCAGGCGCCTGATCGGACACGTCGCGGCATCCTCGATCGGCTGGTTGTTGAGAATGACGATCACCTGGCCACTGTGCTCGACTGCCCGCTGCACGCTCTCGAGGATCTCGTCCTCGGCCGCTTCGTCCCTGGGCCAGCTGCCGGCCAGCACTACATAGGCATATCGATGCGCCTCGATCATCGCGAACACCCGTTCGTTGCGGCGGGCGCAGTGCTCGGCGTAGACCGCCGGCATGTCGCCGGTATAGCCCAGGATCGGCGGGCAGGCGTCCATGGTGTAGTCCATCAGGGTGATGTTGTCGGGACGAGCCAGAATGTCGACCATGCCGGTGAAATGGTTGGCGAACGAATCCCCGACCAGGATGCCATCGACTTCGGTCTTGGGCGCACCCAGGCGGCAATCGGCATCGGGCTCGGTGCGGTACAACGCATTGGGGACATGACAGCCGCGGCGAATATCGGCCGGGCGATCCAGCGTCATGGCCTCGAGTTTCTCGACCTTGGGCCCGAAGCGCTCCGGGAAGCCCTGGAGCTGCTGGGTCAGCCCGGCCATCAGCGCCAGGCCCAAGGCCGGCACGGCGAAACGCCAGGTGAACACCTGGCCGAACGCCAGCCGTGCACCGCTGCGCCGCAGCGGCTGCTCGACGAAGCGCCAAGTCAGCCAGGCGAGCCCCAGCGCCACCGCGATCACGGCAGCGGCGACCGGCAAGCTCAAGGGTATCGACAGGTAATTGAGATAGGCGATCAGCGGCCAGTGCCAGAGGTACAAGGAGTAGGAGACCAGGCCAATCAATACCAGTGGCCGGCTCCCCAACCAAGGCGCGGGGTGCTGGCCGCTGCCAGCGTGGATCAACAGCGCTGCGCCCAGGCAGGGCCAAAGGGCAGCGAGACCTGGAAAGGCCGTGCCATCACCGATCAGCCACAGCGAACCGCCGACCAGCAGGGCGCCGGCGAGCTTGCAGGCCAGGGATTCGCCGCGGCCTATCTGGCGGACATTGCGCAGGTGCCAGATACCCAGCCAGCCACCGATCATCAGTTCGAAGAAGCGGGTCGGCAACAAGTAGTAGGACGCGGTGCTGAACAGTCCGGTGCCGTACTGCGAAACCCCCACGGCCAGCACCAGCCCAACGCCCAGAATCGATGTCAGGTGTCGCGGCGCGAAACGCAGCAGCAGGATGATCAGCAAGGGCCAGATGACATAGAACTGTTCTTCCACCCCTAGCGACCAGGTATGCAGCAGGGGCGCCTCGCCCGCGTCGGCGGCGAAATAGTTGCCATACTTGACCCAGATGAACAGGTTCGATACGCCCAGCAGTGCGTACAGCGCATTGGCAGCGAGGCGTTCCAGGTCAACCGGCGAAAGCAGCCATCCTCCCAGTGCCAGCGTGGCCAGCAGCACGGTCGCCAAGGCAGGGATGATCCGGTTGATGCGGCGCTGGTAGAACTGGCGCAGGGAAAACCGGCCGGCGCGCACTTCCTGGAACACGTGGCTGGTGATCAGGTAGCCGGAGATGACGAAGAAGATGTCCACCCCGACGAAGCCGCCCGGTAACAAGGCCGCATTGAGGTGGTGGGCGAAAACGGCCAGCACGGCCACCGCGCGCAAGCCGTCGATGTCCGGGCGATAACTGTCCTGACGCATGGTCTGGTTTTCCTTCGAATGATTACGCAACTGCTGAGCGAAGTGCTCCCCAGTGTTGTAGCTGGCAAACCCGCCATGCGCCACTCGAAAGGTCAATTTTTCGTCGAATCAAGCCTCATTTTCGCAACAGTCTTGTAAGCTGTGCTTTTCATGACGTTTTATTGGCGAAATAGCTAACAGCAACTTGACGGCCTCTCGATCAGGCGCCGATAGCCTGATCGAGGGGCGGACTTTCAGCGAACCACGCCGCACGCCATGCGAGCACCACCACCGCCCAGCTTTTCCGGATGATCGCTATGGTTGTCCCCGCCGACATGCACCATCAGTGCGTGCCCCTTGAAGTCCTCTGCCTTCAAGCGTGGCGCGAGGACAGGATAGCTCGCCGTGCCATCCGCGCCGACATACAAGGCAGGCAGGTCTCCCCGGTGGCCGCTGTCGTCATACGGGCCTTTGTGCGCGCCTGTGCCATCCGGATCCCAATGGCCGCCGGCGGCGCCTGCCGGAACGGCCTTGCCGTTCTCCTGGGTTGGCCCGCAGTCAGGCTTCTGGTGCAGGTGAAAACCATGTACCCCCGGTGGCAGGCCGGTCAGGTGCGGGGTCAACAGCGCTCCGTACTTGTTCTGCTCGATGCTGATCGTGCCGATCGACTTGCCTGGGCCGTCCGGCCCCGCCAGTTTGAGCTCGACGGTCTGGGCCGCCTGGGCAAGGCCGGTGGTGGCGAGCAGGGCCGTCATTAGCAGTGCTTTCATAGCATGTCTCCATTGATTGGCGTGCAGGCATGATGCCTGCAATGGCAGGCGGGTCCAAGTCAGACAGCGCCTGTGTGTCGATCGGACTGCGCGCACGTCCCTGGATTCCCTGCCGGGCATGCCTTGAAACATTTGTCTGGTCAAGGGAACCTGGTGAGCCTCCTGCCTTCTACCGTGCATTGATAGGAGGTGCTTCGATGCTCGACCCAGCTACCGGCATGCTGCCTGGCGTGCTCTACAGCGTAGACAACCTGGAGCGCGCCTGGCAGTTCGGCGGTGTGTTCAAGGATGGTCGTTACTACCTGGCTCCCGACCTGCCCACCGCCGTGGGTTGGCTGGAGGGCACCCGCTTCCACTATGACGAGGTCGACCCGGACGGCCAGCCGATCTTCGCGCAGGGTTTGGCTGGCGTGATCGAAGACCTGGTGCTGACGCTCGGCGACGGCACGCGGTTGCGCCTGGAGCGCGTCGCTGGCGAGCTCGATGACCTGGAGGATGACTGATGCTGCCGTTCGTCGTCTGGCATGGCGATGCGATACAACCCCGGCCTGGCGGGGAATTCACACATAGGGACCCTTTCATTCGCTTCAGAGGACGCCAGCATGCCTGAATATCCTATCCCACCATTCCCTGAGCAGCCGCAACAGGTACCGGGGGACCAGCGCAAGATGGACCCCCGACCCGATTGCGGTGAACAGACCTATACCGGCCACGATCGCCTCAAGGGCAAGGTCGCACTGATCACCGGTGCCGACAGTGGCATCGGCCGCGCAGTAGCGATCGCCTTCGCCAAGGAGGGCGCCGATGTGGCGGTGGCCTACCTGGATGAACACGAGGACGCCAAGGAAACCGCGCGCTGGGTCGAGCAGTCCGGGCGCAAGTGCCTGCTGCTGCCAGGTGATATCGCCCAGAAGAGCGTGTGCGACGAACTGGTGGAAAAGACCGTTGCAGCGTTCGGTCGCATCGATGTGCTGGTCAACAACGCCGCATTCCAGATGACCCACGAAAGCATCCAGGACATTTCCGACGAAGAGTGGCAGAAGACCTTCGACATCAACATCACGGCGATCTTCCGTCTGTGCAAGGCCGCGCTGCCGCACATGCCCAAGGGTAGCTCGATCATCAACACCTCCTCGGTGAATTCCGACTCGCCCACCCCTACCCTGCTGGCCTACGCCACCACCAAGAGTGCCATCGCCAACTTCTCCGCTGGGCTCGCGCAGATGCTCGGACCCAAGGGCATCCGGGTGAATTGCGTGGCGCCAGGTCCGATCTGGACGCCGCTGATCGTCGCAACCATGCCGCCGGAACAAGCCAGCCAGTTCGGTGCGCAGACGCCCCTGGGGCGTCCGGGACAGCCCGTGGAGGTAGCGCCGATCTATGTCCTGCTGGCTTCGGACGAGGCCAGCTACATCACCGGCAGCCGCTATGGCATCACCGGCGGCAAGCCGATCCTTTGATCGAGGGGCCTTGCGTGGCGCCTGGCCTCGCAAGGCAACTCCAGCGCAGAGCCCTGGCATTGCCCTCAGGCGCGCGGGCAACCGCGACCTTATGCCAATTCGTGGCAAGACGTTTCCGTTCCTACCGCGGATGTATTATCGTTGCCGAGTGCGCAAACAAAGGCTGCCTGACCGATCAGGAAAGCTGCAAGACAACCGAGGGCGTCATGAGCAACGAGAGCATCAACTGGGACAAGCTAGGCTTCGACTACATCAAGACCGACAAGCGCTACCTGTCCGTATGGCGCAACGGTGAATGGGACCAGGGCGTCCTGACCGAGGACAACACGCTGCACATCAGCGAAGGCTCGACCGCCCTGCACTACGGCCAGCAGTGTTTCGAGGGCCTGAAGGCCTACCGTTGCAAGGACGGTTCGGTGAACCTGTTCCGCCCGGACCAGAACGCCGCGCGCATGCAGCGCAGCTGCGCCCGCCTGCTGATGCCGCAGGTGCCGACCGAGGTGTTCATCGAGGCATGCAAGCAGGTGGTCAAGGCCAATGAGCGCTTCATCCCGCCGTATGGCAAAGGCGCCCTCTACCTGCGTCCGTTCGTCATTGGCGTGGGCGACAACATTGGCGTGCGGACCGCGCCGGAGTTCATCTTCTCGGTCTTCGCCATCCCGGTTGGCTCGTACTTCAAGGGCGGCATGAAGCCGCACAACTTCGTGATTTCCGGCTTCGACCGCGCCGCGCCGCAAGGCACCGGTGCCGCCAAGGTTGGCGGCAACTATGCAGCTAGCCTGCTGCCGGGCGCCGAGGCCAAGCAGCGCAGCTTCGCCGATGCCATCTACCTCGATCCGCTGACCCATAGCAAGATCGAGGAAGTCGGCTCGGCCAACTTCTTCGGCATCACCCAGGACAACGAATTCGTCACGCCCAAGTCCGCCTCCGTGCTGCCAGGCATCACGCGCCTGTCGCTGATGGAGCTGGCCGAGTCGCGCCTTGGCCTGAAAGTGATCGAAGGCGACGTGCGGATCGACCAGCTGGACCGCTTCATCGAGGCCGGTGCCTGCGGCACGGCTGCCGTCATCACGCCGATCGGCGGCATCGAGCACAACGGGTCGCTGCATGTGTTCCACGACCTCGAAGAAGTCGGCCCGGTCACCCGCAAGCTCTACGCCGAGCTGACCGGCATCCAGAGCGGTGACGTCGAGGCACCGGCTGGCTGGATCGTCAAGGTCGGCTGATACGGAAACTGCTCCAGGCCGGGCGATGAACGATCGCCCGGCGCTCTGGCCATGCCTTCCTCCGTCGCGGAGATGAATTTTTCTTAAACTGGGCGCTGTCCATTCTTTGGCACAATCATTTCCTCCCCTATCGCCCAGGAACCCGCATGTCCCGCGTACTGACCATCGAAGATGACGCCATCACCGCCCAGGAGATCGTCGCCGAGCTGTCCAGCCATGGCCTGGAAGTCGATTGGGCCGACAATGGGCGCGAAGGCCTGGCCAAGGCCATCGCCGGCGGCTACGACCTGATCACCCTAGACCGGATGTTGCCCGAGGTCGACGGGCTGACCATCGTCACCACCTTGCGCAATCTGAAGATCGCCACACCGATCCTGATGATCAGTGCCTTGTCCGACGTCGACGAGCGCGTGCGCGGCCTGCGCGCCGGCGGCGATGACTACCTGACCAAGCCGTTCGCCTCCGACGAAATGGCCGCCCGGGTCGAGGTCCTGCTGCGACGCAACAGCGTACCGACGACCCAGACCCGCCTGCAGGTCGCCGACCTCGAGCTGGACCTGATCACCCATGAGGCGCGGCGCGGCGAGCAGCCCCTCAACCTGCTGCCCACCGAGTACAAGCTGCTTGAATACCTGATGCGCCACGCTGGCCAGGTGATCACCCGGATGATGATCTTCGAGGAAGTCTGGGGGTATCACTTCGATCCGGGCACCAACCTGATCGACGTCCATATCGGCCGTCTGCGCAAGAAGATCGACGCAGCGGGGCAACCACCGCTGATCCGTACCGTGCGGGGCTCCGGCTATGCTATTGCCGAACCCGTCTAAAGGCTGGAGCTCTTCGACCAGCCGGCTGCTGGCACTCTACAGCTTCCTGTTCGTGGCCTGGAGCAGCATCCTCATGGGTGTGCTGTACCTCGAGGTTTCCAGTTACCTGAACAAGCTGACCCGGCACTCGATGCTGCAGCGCCAGCATCTGTTCGCACACATGTCCGGCAAGCAGCTCGACGACGCGCTGGTCGCCAGCCAGGCGTTCGAGCAACGCAGTTTCGACGCCTACGGGCTGTTCGATGCCCACCTCGGCCCGGTCGCCGGACCGATACGCGCGATCCCGCCCGGGCTGCAGCTCGACGGCCGGATCCATGAGCTCCAGCGTTGCCTGGACGCCGATGACCCGCACCTGCCACGCGACAGCTGCGATGCCGTGGCGATCCAGGTCCAGGATGGACGCTGGCTGGTACTGGTGCGCGACAACGGATCCCTGTTCGTGGTCACCCGCATCATCCTGCACGCCCTGCTCTGGGGCATCTCGCTGACGTTGATTCCCGGTTTCGCTGGCTGGTACCTGCTGCGCCGACGCCCGCTCAAGCGTATCCGCGCGGTGCAGGCCAGCGCCGAGCTGATCGTTGCCGGCGACCTGACCCATCGCCTGCCCTTGTCGTCCCGACGTGACGAGCTGGACATGCTCGCGGCCATCGTCAACGCCATGCTCGATCGCATCGAGCGGCTGATGCACGAAGTCAAGGGCGTCTGTGACAACATCGCGCACGACTTGCGTACACCGCTGACCCGCCTGCGCGCCCAGCTCTATCGGATTCGCCAGCAGAACAGCGACGACTGGCCCGAAGCCCAGGCGCTGGACCAGGCGATTAGCGAGACCGATACGCTGATGGCACGATTTCGCGGGTTGTTGCGCATCAGCGAACTGGAGGACCGACGGCGCCGTGCCGGGTTCGTCGAACTCGACCCGGCGGAGTTGCTGCTCGAGCTGCACGATTTCTATCTGCCGCTGGCCGAGGATGGCGGTATCAGGCTGGACCTGGCCGGCACGCAGAGATTACCGGCGCTGCACGGCGATCGCGAGTTGCTGTTCGAGGCGCTGGCGAACCTGGTGGGCAACGCGATCAAGTTCACGCCAGAAGGCGGCCAGGTACGTATCGAGGCGAAGATCGACGGCAAGGCCCTGGCGATCGCGGTCGAGGACAGCGGGCCAGGCATACCGGAAAGCGAGCGCCAGGCGGTGCTGAAGCGGTTCTACCGTAGCGAGGAAGGCCATCGCCATCCTGGTTTCGGGCTGGGCCTGTCGATCGTCGCGGCGATCGTCGACCTGCATGGCTTCGAACTTGATGTCGGCGCCAGCGAACTGGGCGGAGCCAAGCTGACGTTGCGCTGTCCGTTGGGCTGAGCGGGCCTGGGCCAGCCGTCCTTGGCCAGCCCAGTCTGGAGGGTCGCCTCAACAGGCACTCCACCGATAGTGCTGGAAAAACGGCCACCGAACCGTGGGAATGCCCGTCGAGGCTGGTCCGGCGGCCCGGTGGCGGCTCCTACTGCGCCAGACGCCAGGTCGTTCCGCCCTTGCTGTCCTCCAGCACCACGCCCATGGCGGTCAACTGGTCACGGATACGATCCGATTCGCTCCAGTTCTTATCGACACGCGCTTGCAGACGCGCCTGGATCAGTGCCTCGATCTCGGCCGCATCGACCTTGCCTTCGGCCCCGGCGCGCAAGAACTCATCGGCGTCCAGCTGCAATACTCCCAGCACATCCCCCAACTCGCGCAGGCGTCCCGCAAGGCCCGCGGCCGCTTGGGAATCGCTGTCGCGCAGCCGGTTGATCTCGCGGACCAGGTCGAACAGCACAGCGCAAGCCTCGGGCGTGCCGAAATCGTCATCCATCGCCGCGGCGAAACGCTCCACGAAGGCCTCGCCCCCTTCGGCAGCCACTCGCGGCAGGCCACGCAACGCATGGTAGAAACGCTCCAGCGCGCCCTTGGCGTCACGCAGGCTGTCTTCGGAGTAGTTGATCGCGCTGCGGTAGTGGCTGGCCACCAGCAGATAACGCACGACCTCCGGATGATACTTGTCGAGCACGTCGCGGATGGTGAAGAAGTTGTTCAGCGACTTGGACATCTTCTCGCCGTTGATGCGAATCATCCCGCAGTGCATCCACGCCTTGGCGTAGGGCTTGCCGGTAGCGGCCTCGCTCTGGGCGATCTCGTTCTCGTGATGCGGGAATTCCAGGTCACTGCCGCCGCCGTGGATATCGAAGCTCTCTCCCAGGCAGCAGGTGGACATCACCGAACATTCGATATGCCAGCCGGGACGTCCCGGCCCCCACGGCGAATCCCAGCTCGGCTCGCCCGGCTTGGCGCCCTTCCACAGCACGAAGTCCAACGGATCCTGCTTGGCCTCGTCCACCTCGATGCGCGCGCCGATGCGCAGGTCTTCGATCCGGCGCCGTGACAGCTTGCCGTAGCCGACGAACTTGCCGACCCGATAGTACACGTCGCCATTGCCTGGCGCGTAGGCATAGCCCTTGTCGATCAGCGTCTGGATCATCGCGTGCATGCCGGGGATATGGTCGGTTGCGCGTGGCTCCTGGTCCGGCGGCAGGATGTTCAGACGTCGCTCGTCCTCGTGCATCGCGTCGATCATGCGCGCGGTCAGCGCGTCGAAGCGCTCGCCGTTCTCGTTGGCGCGGTGGATGATCTTGTCGTCGATGTCGGTGATGTTGCGCACGTAGGTCAGGTCGTAGCCGCTCTTGCGCAACCAGCGCGTCGCCAGGTCGAACGCCACCATGCTGCGCCCGTGGCCGAGGTGGCAGTAGTCGTAGACGGTCATGCCGCAGACGTACATGCGAACCTTGTTGCCGTCGAGCGGCGTGAAGACTTCCTTGGTCTTGGTCAGGGTGTTGTAGATGGTAAGCACGAAGGTTCCTCAGCTGCCCCAGGAGTCACGCAGGGTGACGGTGCGGTTGAACACCGGGCGGCCCGGCTGGCTGTCCTTCAGGTCGACGCAGAAGTAGCCTTCGCGCTCGAACTGGAAGCGGTCTTCCGGCTGTGCCTGGGCCAGCGAAGGCTCGGCGCGGCAGCCCGTCAGCACGTGCAGCGACTCGGGGTTGATGTTGTCCAGGAAGCTGCTGCCCTCTTCGGTCTTCTCGGGGTTCGGCGAGCGGAACAGGCGGTCGTACAGACGCACCTCGCATTCGACGCTGCCCGCGGCCGGCACCCAGTGGATCACGCCCTTGACCTTGCGTCCTTCGGGGTTCTTGCCCAGGGTCTGCGGATCGTACGAGCAGCGCAGCTCGACGATGTTGCCATCGGCATCCCTGATCGCCTCGTCGGCACGGATCACGTAGCTGCCGCGCAGGCGCACCTCGCCGTTGGGTTCCAGGCGCTTGTAGCCCTTGGGCGGCTGTTCCATGAAGTCGTCGCGATCGATGTACAGCTCGCGGGAGAACGGCAACGCCCGTACGCCCATGTCTTCCTTGGGGTGACGCGGCAGCTCGAGCTGCTCGACCTGCCCTTCGGGATAGTTGGTGATCACCACCTTCAACGGGCGCAGCACGCACATGGCGCGCGGCGCATTGCGGTCGAGATCGTCACGGATGCTGAACTCGAGCATCGACATGTCCACCACGCCATCGGAGCGGTTGGTGCCGATCATTTCGCAGAAGTTGCGGATCGAGGCCGGGGTATAGCCGCGACGCCGGAAGCCCGACAGGGTCGACATGCGCGGGTCGTCCCAACCCTGCACATGGCCCTCGTCCACCAGTTGCTTGAGCTTGCGCTTGGAAGTGATCGTGTAGTTCAGGTTCAGCCGGCTGAATTCATACTGACGGGGCCTGGCCGGGACCGGCAGGTTGTCCAGGAACCAGTCGTACAGCGGGCGGTGCCCTTCGAACTCCAGGGTGCAGATCGAGTGGGTGATGCCCTCGATGGCATCCGACTGGCCATGGGTGAAGTCGTAGTTGGGGTAGATGCACCATTTGTCACCGGTCTGGTGGTGATGGGCATGGCGGATGCGGTAGAGGATCGGGTCGCGCAGGTTCATGTTCGGCGAGGCCATGTCGATCTTCGCCCGCAGCACGCGCTCACCGTCCTTGAACTCGCCTGCCTTCATGCGGGCGAACAGGTCCAGGTTCTCTTCGACGCCGCGCTCGCGGAACGGACTGTCCTTGCCCGGCTCGGTCAGGCTGCCCCGGTAGGCCTTGGCCTGCTCGGGCGTGAGGTCGCATACATAGGCCTTGCCGCGCTTGATCAGCTCCACTGCCCACGCGTGCAGCTGGTCGAAGTAGCTGGAGGCGTAGCGCACCTCGCCGGCCCACTCGAAGCCCAGCCACCTGACGTCGCTCTGGATGGCATCGATGTACTCCTGATCTTCCTTGGCCGGGTTGGTGTCATCGAAACGCAGGTGACAGGCACCGCCGAATTCCTGGGCCAGGCCAAAGTTCACGCAGATCGACTTGGCGTGACCGATGTGCAGGTAGCCGTTGGGCTCCGGCGGAAAGCGGGTGACGATGCGGGTATGCCGGCCCGAGTCCAGGTCGGCCTGGACGATCGGCCGCAGGAAATTCGCAGGGACGGCAGGAGCACCTTTGGCAGCGGCAATGGAAGCGTTGTCGGCAGTGGGCTTGCTCATTTGGATCCTTGAAGACGGGTAAACGGCCCGGTGGGCCGACTCAATCAAAGGGCTTATCATAGCCGATGCAGTCAAGTCGCCGACAGTCAGGCACCGACAAACTGGCGCGTTTTATCGCGCGCCATGCAAAATAACCGGCACCGACATTGTGTCGTCGCGGTCCGACAGTGCGTCAGGTCTGGGTACGCCCACCAGCGCACCCTATTTCACCCAAGCCTTGAAAGAGCGAATCCAGGTATGTCCAAAGTCAAACTGAGCACCAACCACGGCGATATCGTCCTGCAACTGGATGCCGAGAAAGCCCCGCAGACCGTCGACAACTTCGTCCAGTACGTCAAGGAAGGTCACTACGACGGGACCGTGTTCCACCGCGTGATCAAGGGCTTCATGATCCAGGGCGGCGGTTTCGAGCCGGGCATGAGCCAGAAGAAAACCCGTGCGAGCATTCAGAACGAAGCCGACAACGGTCTGAAGAACAAGAAGTACAGCATCGCCATGGCCCGCACCATGGAGCCGCACTCGGCCTCGGCACAGTTCTTCATCAACGCCTCCGACAATGATTTCCTCAACCACAGCGGCAAGAACGTGCAGGGCTGGGGCTATGCCGTGTTCGGCGAAGTGATCGAAGGCCGCGAAGTGGTCGATGCCATCGAGAAGGTCGCCACCGGTTCCAACGCCGGCCATCAGGACGTGCCGAAGGACGACGTGGTCATCGAGAAAGCCGAGATCATTGAGTGATACTGCTGATCTCCGATCTGCACTTGCAAGAGGAACGCCCGGACATCACCCGGGCGTTCCTCGATCTGCTGCAGGGCCGCGCGCGGCATGCCAGTGCACTCTATATCCTCGGCGACTTCTTTGAAACGTGGATCGGCGACGACGCCATGACGCCCTTCCAGCGATCGATCCGCGACGCCCTGCGCGCGCTTGCCAACCATGGCACCGCCGTCTACCTGATGCATGGCAATCGCGATTTCCTGCTGGGTCAGACCTTTTGCGAGGGCGCTGGCTGCACCTTGCTGGCCGACCCCTGCGTCATCGAGCTCGGCGGCGAGCCGGTGCTGCTGATGCATGGCGACACCCTTTGCACCCGTGACGTCGGCTACATGAAGCTGCGCCGCGTGCTGCGCAACCCGCTGACCTTGTGGGCGCTGCGGCATCTGCCCCTGGGCCTGCGCCAGCGCCTGGCACGCAAGCTACGCAGCGAAAGCCGCACGCAGACGCGCATGAAGGCAACCGACATCGTCGATGTCACGCCCGAGCAAGTGCCCAAGGTGATGGCCGATCATGGCGTGCGCACCCTGGTCCATGGCCACACCCACCGTCCCGCGATCCACAAGCTGACCGTCGACGGCGAGCCCGCCCGGCGCATCGTGCTGGGCGACTGGGACCGTCAAGGCTGGGCCCTGCAGATCGACGACCAGGGCTTCCAGCTCGCGCCATTCGCGTTCACCTGACGAACCGACTCACAGTTCGCCGATCGCCAGCACGGCCTGGTCGCGCTCGCTGATCACATACCGCCGCAGCTGCGGATCGGCCTCGATCTGCGCCTCGGTGAACGGCATCGGGTGCCACTGTCCAGCGGCGAACGCGCGGGTCTGGTCGCTGGCGTGGCGCGAGGCCGCTTCGCTGGACAAGGAGAACGCCAGCAGCCCTTGGGCCTGTGGCCCGTGGTCGGTGAAGCTGACCACCTGCAGGTAGCTGGTGCCGCTGACCACCAGTCGTTTTCCAGGCCGGCGCGGTACACTGCGGATTGCATTGTAGACCCCCAGCGCCTGCGGTCCGCCAGGAACCGGCGTGCCGTCCATCGCCTGCTGGACCTGGCCCCAGGTGGCATCGCTTGGCACACCGCTGTCGGCCACCTGCTTCTGCGCGGCGAGGCCGGCCTGACGCAGTCCCTGGCGCACCTGCGCCCGATCGATCGCCAGGCCACGCGGGGTATGCACCGGATCGGCCGGGTCGAAGGCTACGCGCCACGCCCCAGGGTGGGCCTGCAGGGCTTCAAGCATCTGCTGGAAGTGCAGCAGGCCTGCTGCATTGCTCGCCAGCCCGGCCTTGCCATCCCAGGCGCGCAGACTGGTGCACAGCGGCTTCAGGTCGGCCTGGACACCCTTGCACCATTGCAGCAGGTCGGGTAGCACCAGGCTGGCCAGGTGCACTTGGTCATCCATCACCATCGCTCGCAGATCCGCCGGGCCGACCTGCTTCTGCGCCAGCAGACGCTGCAAGGCGAAGCGGGCCCGCAGGCCCAACGGTTCGTCCTGGCGGCTGACCACGGGTGAGAACCCGGTCAATGGCTGGGCCGGGTTGGTCAGCCAGGCCGAGTCATTGGCGTTGTGCACGAAGTCACGGCGTTCCAGGCTCGGCAGCAAGTATGCCGGGAAGATGCCAGGCTGAGCCGCCCGCGGATCGGACTTCCATCGACATGCCTGGCGCGAGCCGTCCAGCACTACCCTGCGCAGCGCAGCGCTCGCTGGGTCGCTGCACTGCGCCAGCAACGCCTGGTCGACGTAGGGAATCACCGACTGGTTCAGGTAGAGTGCCTCCTGGCCCGCGCCGACGGCCAGGGTGTTGACCCAAGGCACGCCCTGGATCTGTTCTACCGAGCGTTTCAGGGCCGCCAGGCTGTCGGCATGATTGATCGCGTACCACTGTTGCAGCACGCGGGTGTTGTCCAGGTTGGCATCGCGCAGGCTGTAGGCATGCCGGGCATCCCAGTCAAGGCGGCCGGGCCATTGCACCACGGGGCCGAACGCTGACGCATGGATCGAGCGCTGCACCTGGCGCAGCCGGCCATCCTTGTCTTTGATGGTGACGCTGACCATCTGGCGGGTCATGGGCAGTGACTTGCCGTCGAGCACATAGCGTGTCGGATCCTTCGGGTCGAGCTGCAGCCGGTAGAAGGTGAAGTGATGCGCGGTATCGACCGTGTGGGTCCAGGCCAGGTGCTGGTTGAAGCCGACATTCACCAGCGGCAGACCCGGCAGCGCAGCGCCCATGACGTCGAGCCGACCGGGAATGGTCAAGTGCATCTGGTAGAAGCGCAGCCCCCCCATCCAGGGGAAATGCGGGTTGGCCAGCAGCAGCCCTTTGCCATTGACCGACCGCTGCCCGCCGATGGCCACGGCATTGCTGCCCCGGTCCAGGGCGAAACGTGCCTGGCGTGCGGCAAGCAGGTCGCCGGGCAAGTACGGCAGCCGCGCCGAAGCCTCTGGCGGGCGCGCCGCCACCACCGCCTCGGCGAACTGCCCGACGCCGCCTTCTATCAGCAGCCGGCGCGTCAGCCGCACCAGGTCCGCTTCGGTGATCGCGCGCAGCCATTGGCCATCGCCGCACTCGGCCGGTAGCCCTGCGGCCCTGCGCTCGCCCAGGGCTCGGTTGTAGCCGCTGGCATAGCCTTGCAGCAGCGCCTGGATGTGCGCTGGCTGCGCCTGCCAGAAGGCGGCTACCGCCTCGGGCGTATTGAACCAGGTAAAGAACAGATCGCTGTCCAGGTTGCTGCGCTGCTCGAACGTCCTGCCATCGGCGCCCAGATAGCGTGAGCGCTGACCATTGACGGTCAGCAGCTCATTGGCCAGCAGGCACAGGTTGTCCTGGGCATAGGCATAACCGACCCCATAACCGAGGCCACGCTCGTCACTGGCCTGGATATGCGGCACGCCGAAACTGGTGCGGCGGATCTGCGCGGACGCCTCGCTGGGCGCTTCGCGCGCCTGTGCGGCCAGCGCGACGGTCATGGCCAGCGCGACGGTCATGGCCAGCGGAGCCAGAGGACGGATAGGGTTGATCACGGCTACTCCTGCGAGTCTGGGGGGCGCCCCGTCCAGCCGAAACGCACGCAGGGTCATTTCGAGGGGATCGGGCGTTCAGGTGCGTCCTAGAGATCAAAGCAGTTTTTTCTGGTCTTGCACTGCAGTTTTCATGTTCCCGTTCGTCTGGGTAGTCAAGGGAACCAGGAATTCGCACCATCACGAAAAGGAGTGTTCGCATGTACAATCCGCAATCGGCCGCACCGGCAGGATCACCGCCCGGCCACAGCCCCGACAAGCATCACAGCGAAGCGTCCGAACGCATCGGCAACGAGCAGATTCGGGAGCTGCTGCGGGTCTACGGCCTGCGCACCAGCCTGATCAGGCTGAAGATCATCGATGCGCTGCACGACGCCCACCTCGAAGGACGCGCCATCGGTGTACGAGGCATGCATGCCCAACTCACGCGGCTGGACAGTCCATTGTCGTTCCTGAGCGTGCGGGAAGTGCTCAAGCGCTTGTGCGCCGAAGGCGTGATCGTCCTCGGCAGTGACAAGTGCTATACCCTCGCCCCCCAGGCCCGGCGCATTCTCGGGCAGAGCTGTCCGCGCTCGATCGGATAGGCCAGCCCGCCGGCTGGAGTGATGCCAGCCAGGCAGCGCCGCCGCAGCCTGGCTGGCGGTCTCGGTCAGCGCTTGACCTTGCGCCGCAGGACCCCGT
The DNA here is from genome assembly GCF_015680705.1 of Pseudomonas fulva. Classification (GTDB taxonomy): domain Bacteria; phylum Pseudomonadota; class Gammaproteobacteria; order Pseudomonadales; family Pseudomonadaceae; genus Aquipseudomonas; species Aquipseudomonas fulva_C. The sequence continues at coordinate 251,864 of NZ_JADNYP010000001.1, forward strand.
TGATCACCACCACGACCACCGCCACGGCGATGGCGATGTACTGGAAGGTCTGTTCGCTGATCGTGCCCTGCTTCTGCAGATGGGACAGACCGAACATGATGGCGAACATCACCAGGATGATCAGGATCGAATACTTCAGGCGCTGCATGTGTGTCATGGGGGTTTCCTGTCGCTTGGTTCGGCCGCGAAGCATACCGCATCGGCAAGCCTCAGGCTGCCGGTCGCACGCTTCGAGCTTGAGTATTGGGGGGGTGGTGACCTGGGAGCCCCCTGCGGCAGGCCAGCCAGGAAACCCGCCCCCTGGACACCATTTGCGAAGGCGTTTCCTACGACAAGGCCTCTCGCTGCCTGCAACGGCTGACCACCATAGGCTACAAGGCTGGGTTCGATTGGCGCCTAGCGAGCGCAATTGCGCTACCCGAGAATCAGGTCAGAACGCCCCGGACGCCGGGGCGTCATGACCGGATGCTTGTCGTGGACTTTCAAGCGCCGACGCCAACCGTGCCTAAGGAGATCTACCCATGGACCTGCAGGACCTCAAGCTCATCGATGTCGCCCAACTGCCACTCTCCCTGCAAGCACTGATCGAGTGCATAGGGATCGAGAACGCCTACCGACTGACCTGTGCCTACGGCGGACGACCGAAGTACATCCCCAAGCACCGCGACCGCACCAGGCTGGTCGAGGTGCTGCCTCCAGATGCCCTGGACGCGCTGATAAAACGCTTCGCCGGCATGGCTCTGGAGGTGCCCAAGTCCGACCATTTTCTGCGCCAGCTGCGCAACCTGAGGATCCAGCAGGAAAGTGCCTGCGGTCAGTCGCGCGCGTTGCTGGCTGACCGGTACGGCCTGAGCCTGCGCCAGATCGGCAACATCCGCAGGCAGGAAGCCCCACCACGCCCAGCGCTTTGATCCTCAAGCCACAAGCTACAGGCAGTGCAGCGTCACGGCAGTGAATGCATTCCACGCACTTACCTTCGATACGGACCGCTCTTGCTTGTAGCTTGCCGCGCTAGAAGTCCCGCTTGTAGAAGATGTCCAGCGAGCTGGCGATACCGCTGGCCGCCTCCACATAGACCTTCTTGCTCAGCTTGTAGCGCAGGGCGATGGTATTGGCTGGCTCGAACACGCCGACACCGTAGCGCAAGCTCAGGCGCTCGGTCAGGTTGCCGCTGGCCACTACGCTGGTGCTGTCGCCGCTGCCCTCGGTATCGAGCTGGAAATCCTCGATGCCCAACCCGGTGGCGAGCTTGCTGGTGATGCCCGCGCTGCCGGCGAGCCCAAGGCCAAGCGCCGCCTGCGCCAGCATGTTGTTGTCTTCCCCCGAGGCACCGAGCGGACGACCGAGCACCAGGTAAGACAACGCCTGCTCCTGGCTCATGGCAGGTTCGGAAAAGACTTCCGAGACAGGTTGCTCGGCGCTGCCGCTCAGACGAATGCCGGCCGTCACTTCATCGACCTGGCGAATGGCTTCGATGTCCAGGTAGGGTTGGTCGAGCGGGCCGGCGAACAGCAGGCGGGCGCGGCGGATGGTCAGGCGTTGTCCGTAGGCGCGGTAGCGTCCGTCGGCCAGGCTCAGCTCGCCGCGGGTATCGAGGTTGTCGCCGACATGGACATGGCCGAGCAGGTTGGCGGTCAGGCCGAAGCCGCTGAAGGACAATCGCTCGCGACCCACTTCCACGTCGATGTCCATGGCCACGGCCATCGGCGGCGTGCCCTCCTCGGTCTGGTGGCCGACGATGACGGTATCTTCCGACACCTTGACCGTGGACGGTGGCAGCTCCCGCACGCTGATGGCGCCCTTGGGCACCTGGATCTTGCCGGTGACCGCAAGCTTGTCGCCAAGCAGGCGGATGTTCAGGTCCGGAGCAGCCTCCAGGGTCGCATAAGGCTCGACCGTCACCGGTAGGCGCTGACCCTGCAGGCGCAGGTCCATCGACAATGCCTGGCCCCAGGTCAGGCTGCCATCGAGCTGCCCCTGGCCGCCCTGGCCGCTGCGCCAATCGCCCTTGAGCCGGACCTGTTCGCCAGCGATCGCGGCCTGCAGCGTCAGCCCCTCCAGGCTCACCGGCAGCTCGGCACCGCTGACCTGCCCGCCAGTCAAGGCCAGGCTGCCGTTGGCCTGTGGCGCGAGCAAGGTCCCCGACAGGCGGCCGCTGCCATTCAACTGGCCGGCAAGCACTTCGACCATCGGCAGGAACGGCCGGGCAACCGCCAGGTCGAGCCCGGCCAGGCTGAAGCTGCCCGACAACGGCTTGTCCTTGCCCAGCGGGTCGAGGCGCGCCTCCAGGTTCAACTCGCCCAGACGGGCGCCGACGAAGTCCAGCCGGGTATCGATCTGCCGCGGCGCCAAGGTGCTGGCCAGGCGCAGGGTCTGGTAGGGAAAGTCGAGCCACTGTTCACGCGCTTTGTCACGCACACGCAGCGTGCCGCCACTGGCATCGACCCGGACGGTCCCCTTCGGTCCGCTGGCCGGAATATCCACATCCAGATCGGCATCGAGGCGTCCCTGCCAGGCAAAGTCACGCGGCAGCCATTGGGCCAGGCTTTGGAGCGGAAACTGTTTCAGGTGCATGCGCAGCCGCGGTTGCGGCGCCAGGCGCTGGTCGTCCCCGCACAGGCTGGCCTGGCCGGAACGCCAGCAATGCGCGCCGAGATCGAGCTGGCCGCTGGCCAGACGTTGCACGCGTGCCGGTGCTTGCAGCGTCCAGTTCTGGCCGCCAGTCTCGATCCTGCCGCTGGCCAGTCGACCACGCCAGTTGCCTTGCTCGAGCTTGCCGTCGACGCCCAGGGCGAGCTTGAGCTGTGGCCCATCGAGGCCGATCTGCACCGCTTGCTGGGCAAGATCGCCCTGGCCATTGACCGCCAGGTTGCCCAGCGCGGTGTCGCCGGCGCGTATGCCGTTGGCGTTCAGGCTGAGCGTGGCGCGCTGGGCTGCGTCGAGCCTGGCGCGCAGATCAAGGCGCTGTACGCGATTTTCCGCCTGGGCCAGTTGCTGCCCGTGCAGGGTCAGATTGCCCTGCGGAGCGTCCAGGGTCCCGGCCAGATCCAGGCGGCCATTGGCCTGGCCTTGCAGCCGCGGCCAGAGCTGGCCAAGCCGCGGCAGCTTGATATCGAAACGCCCTGCCAGGCGCTGGTCAAGACTGCCGCTACTGTTGATGCGGTTGTCCCCCAGCTGCACCACGAGCTTGCCGACGCTCCAACGCTGGCCGGCCCCCGTGGCCTGGACGCCGAGCTGCGCCGGCTGCCCGCGCAGGCGCCCCTTGAGGTCGAGCTGCGCCTCGAGGCTGAGCTGATCGCCGTTCTTCTCGCCCTTGCTGCGCAGCGGCCCGGCCAGGTTGCCAGGCAGCTCGGCCAGCCAGTAGGCGGGATCGAGCGCCGACAATTGCAGGTCGACATCCCAGGCCAGGGTGTCGGCGAAACGCACGGCGACGCTTCCCGCCGCCCTGCCCTGCCCGGCCACCAACGCCAGCTCCGGCAAGCGAACCTGCGTCAGGTCGCCAGCGAAGGGGCCAGCCAGGCTGAAAGCACCGGCAGGGCCATCGAACTCGCCCTTGAACTGCCCTTGGTACCGGCCGTCGCGGTAGTCCACCTGGCCGACGAAGCGGTGCAGGCTGACCTGTGGCGCTTGTTCCAATGGATAAAGACGCAACCAGGGAAAATCCAGCCAGTCGATACTGGCGTTGGCGACCATCCCCTGCTGCCAGTTCGCGGTAGCCTGCAGCTTGAGCCGCTGGTTCTCACCGGCGACCAGATCCAGTGCCGAGAGCGTGGCGCCCTTGGTATCGACCTTGCCGAGCAGCGCCAGCGCAATCGCTCCCTGTTCGGCCGGCAGCGAAGCGGAGCCGCTGAGCTGAAAGCCTTCGCGCAGGTCACCGTCGGCATTGAGTTCCAGCTGGTTCAGCGCCAGCGTGTCGGGCAGTGCGCCACTCGGCTTGAAGGCATCGGCACGGAGTTTCAGCGATGCCGGCATGTGCTCGGCCAGCGCCTGGACCTGGCCGCTGAGTCGGCCGTCCAGATAACCACTGCTGTCAGCCTGCACCGTCAGGCTCTTTTGCAACTCGCCGTCGACTTGCACTTGCAGTTGCCAGTCCCGTCCGTCCACCGCAGGCAGCCGCACCTGACCGCTGGCTTGCAGCGGCCAGTCGTCATGGGGTTGCACCAGCCCCTGCAGGTGCAGGCGCAGGTCGTCGCGCTGCAAGGCCAGGCGATCGATGCGCAGGCCCTCGGGCGTCCAATGGGCGGCCAGCTGCAGGTCGCCCAGCAGATCGCTGCCATCGAGCCGAAGCTGGCCGACCTGCAGCTCGCCCAGCTCGATGTCCAGGGGCAGGTTCAGTTGGGGCAGTTGCAAAGGCCCGCTGTCAGGATCGGCTTCGCCTGGCGCGAACGCCATGTCGATGCGCTCGGCCTCCAGCCGCTCGATGCACAAGGTCGCGCGCAGCAGGCATGACGGCGACCAGGCCAGCACCGGCGCCTGCAATTGCACCTCGCTCTGCCCCTGCGCCCAACGCAGATGACTCGCCTGCCAGCGCCCAGCCAGACGTCCCTGGAAGTCGCTGACCTCGACACCCGGCACCAGGCCCAGCGCCCATCGACTACCGGCCTGGGTACCCAGCACCAGGCCCAGGGCTAGGACGATGAGCAGCAACACTGCCAGCAGGACCAGCAGAACGGTCTTGTACACACGCCTCACAGTTCAGGCCCCATGGAAAAATGCAAACGGAACCCGCCATCGTCGTCCAGCGCCCGCGCAAGATCCAGGCGCAGCGGCCCGACTGGCGATACCCAGCGCACCCCGACGCCGACTCCGGTCTTGAGGCTGGGCAGCTCCAGATCGTTGAAGGCGTTGCCTTGGTCAACGAAGGTGGCTATGCGCCACTTATCGGTGAGTGAATACTGGTATTCAGCGCTGGCGGCGACCATGTAACGCCCGCCAATACGGTCGCCGTCGCTGTTCTCTGGCGACAGCGTCTGGTAGTCGTAGCCACGCACGCTCTGGTCGCCACCGGCGAAGAAACGCAAGGATGGCGGGATGTTGTGCTTGTAGCCGTTGGTGGCGCTGCCGCCGAACTGCACCCGACCAAGCAGGCGATGGCGTTCGGCAACCGTCGTCAGGCCCTTGGCCAGTACGTCGGCATGCAGCAGGTTGGTATCGGACAACAGGCCCTCCTTGGCCGCACGCACCTGGAACTGCAGGCGGTAGCCGTGATGCGGGTCGATGCGGTTGTCGCTGCGCAGATAGGAATAGCTCACGCCCGGCATGAGCAGGTTGCTCAAGCCCGAATCGTCGCCAAGACGGTACTCTTCGCGCTGGTACTTGAGCGAGATCACCCGTTGCCAGCCGCTGGGCAGCTTGCTGTGCCACTCCGGGCCGACAGTCAGCAGCTTGCTGAGCGTATCGGTTCCGGCGATCTCTTCGTTCTGGTAGCCGCCGGCGAACCGCAGCTTGTCGGTCAAGGGCGGGTCGAGCGGGATGTCGTACCACAGGCCGACGTTCTGCCGCGGTGCCGAGAGCTCGGTTTCCCAGCCATAGCTGTGGCCCTGCGGATTGACCCAGTGGCGCGTCCAGTTGGCCTTGCCGCGCGGGCCGACGTCGGTCGAGTAGCCAAGACCCAGGCCGAGGGTACGCGGCTTGCGGGTCTCGAGCGCGACCGTCACCGGCACCTGTTCGCCGACCGCGGCGGTGGGTGCGGCATCGACCCGCACGCCTTCGAAGTATCCGCTGGACTGCAAATCGTTGTTCAGCTCGGCGATCAGTTCCGAGTCGTACGGTGTCCCGGGCTTGAACGAGACCATGCGCTGCAGCAGGTCCTGGTCGAGCGGCGTATCGCCAGCGAAGGACACGGCACCGAGCCGATAGCGCGCCCCGCTCTGGTAGACCAGCTCGATGTCAGCGACCCCGGCCTGGGGGTCGACGGCCAGGCGCTGGCGACTGAAGCGGCCGGAAAAGAACCCGTAGCGCGAAGCCTGGTTCTGGATCACCCGCTTGGCATCTTCGTAGTTGCCGTGGTTGAGTACCGCGCCAGGACGCAGCGCGGGGCCATCAGGCACCCGGAAACGCGCCAGCTCGCTGGCCGGCCCTTCGATCCTGATATCCACGTTGCGCAGGTGCACCGGCTCGCCAGGCTCGATGCGGATGACCAGGCGTGGCGGTTGTCCGGCCGCCGCCGGCACGACCTCGCTGTCGATCCGCGCCTGGTAATAGCCCAGCGCCTGGGCGGCCTTGCGCGCCTGCTCCTCGGCGCCACGACTAAAGCGCAGCAGGGCCTGCTCGTCACGCTCGCCAAGACTGCCGATATAGCCTTCGACATTGGTTCTGAGCGCCTTGTTGGCCGGCTTGACCGTGACCTGCAACTGGTCCTGGGCACTCGCTGCGATACTGGTGGCCAGCAGCGCCAGGCCCCAGAGGAACTTTCCTGTATACGTCATGCCGCGCATGCTACCAGAGCTGGATGTCAGGGGAAGCCTGTTGCGCCAGGCGTCATGGCAGCAGGGCCGGGCGCCGCATGGAAGAACACCCGCTCGCGGATCGGCCCCATGACGATCTCGCCAATCTCCTCATAGCCTTGGTGTTCGCAGAACGCCAGATAATTCGGATTGGCGGTGCCCAGTACCACGCCACTGGAGCCCTCGTCCTCGGCGCACCAGTCATGCACCGCCTGCAACAACCGTTCGCCATGGTGCTGGCCCTGGTAAAGCGGATCGACGCCAAGCAGCGGCAGGCGATGCACCTGCGGTGTCGCCAGGCAACCCGCCAAGGCCAGCTCGTAATCGAGATAGCGTCGGGTGCAGCGGGTACCCACGCCCAGAACCATGCGCAGGCGCCAGACCCAGCTGTCGGTGACCTCCAGCCGCCGCTGCGGCGGCACGATCAGCGCCGCGCCCACCAAGCGATCCTCGACCAGCAGGCCGATGGCCGGCAACTGCAGGTAGAAGTGCTGACGCACGCGCTCGCGCACCAGAACCCGCAGGCGGCGCTCGAAGCCAGGCCGCTGACGCTCGAGCAGATGGGCCATGGTCGGCTCCTGGCGATAGGCTTGGTAGAGCAGCATGCGGGTCTCGCGCCGGTAGCCCTTGTCGAGCAGACAGATACGCACAGGTGCGGCGGTGGCTTCGGGCATGGCAACGGGTCTCCTGGCAGTGGCGGTGGCATCGCTTGGAGGCTCGCCGGCGAACAATCGTTCAGCGCCTGGCACGCAATGATGGTACCAAGCTGGTGGCGACCGGCGATGTCAGCTAGCATCGCGGCTTTTTCAGCAGGATTGCCGCACCATGAAGATCGTCTCGTTCAACATCAACGGCCTGCGCGCCCGACCGCACCAGTTGGCCGCGCTGATCGAGAAGCACCAGCCAGACGTCATCGGCCTGCAGGAAACCAAGGTGAGCGACGAGCAGTTTCCACTGGCCGATGTGCAAGCGCTGGGCTATCACGTGCATTTCCATGGACAGAAAGGCCACTACGGTGTCGCCCTGCTCTCGCGCCAGGCGCCGCTGGCCCTGCACAAGGGGTTCGCCAGCGACGAGGAAGACGCCCAGCGCCGCTTCATCTGGGGGACGTTCGCCGACGCCGACGGCCAGCCGGTAACCATCATGAACGGTTACTTCCCGCAAGGCGAAAGCCGTGACCACCCGACCAAGTTCCCGGCCAAGCAACGCTTCTACCATGATCTGCAGGTCTTGCTGGAAGATCGGTTCGAGGCCAGCGAGCCGCTGGTCGTCATGGGCGACCTGAACATCTCGCCCGAAGACTGCGATATCGGTATCGGCCCGGACAACGCTCGACGCTGGCTCAAGACCGGCAAGTGCAGCTTCCTTCCCGAGGAGCGCCAGTGGCTGGCACGCCTTAAGGGCTGGGGGCTGACCGACAGCTTCCGCTACCTGCATCCCGAGGTGAATGATCGCTTCAGCTGGTTCGACTACCGAAGCCGTGGCTTCGAGGACGAGCCCAAGCGCGGCCTGCGCATCGACCTGATCCTGGCATCCAACGGCCTGCTGCCGCGAATCAAGGCAGCGGACGTGGACTACGAGTTGCGCGCCATGGAAAAGCCTTCCGACCATGCGCCGATCTGGTTGGAACTGCACTGAGTTCGCGCTCTGTCCGTAACACGGCCCGCAAGGGCCGCAGCAGCCCCCGCTCGGCCACGGTGGCCGTACCGCTGGATCCTGGCACTGGCGCTCGCGACAGCGGCGCGCCTGTCGCCTACAGCCCCAGGCGCAACGCCTCGCCCACGCTCGCGCCGCGCGCGTCGTGCGCGGCGCTGACCAAGGCGAAGTTGTAAGCCCCGTGCGACCAATAGCGTGCCTGCAACTGCCCGTCCACCCGCTGCCCTCGTGGCATGCGCGCATAGTGCTCGCCCGGTGAACGCAGGAACAGGCTGATACGCTGGCCAGCGCGATCCTGGAACACCAGCAGTGCCGCTGGGCCCTGCTCGTTGCTCAGCAGGCGCGCCCCGACTGGCTGGAAACCGTAGCCGGCCAGGTCCGGCAGCTGTCCGACACGGTCGAAATGCCGGCCCAGCCAGTCACGCAATTGCGCCGGATCACTGGCCTGTATGTCCAGGGCCTGGCTGTCGGCAAACAATCGATGCGCCTGGACCGCATCGGCCATGGGCAGGTCGCCGCCCGCCAGGGTCACCTGCCGCGCCTGCCAGCCCCCGACCCCGCCCAGGCCCAACGCCAGCAGCAGACCCGCCACCCAGGACAGGCGCTGCTGCCTGCGCTGGCGCATGCGTCGCCGCACCTGTCGCAGGTCCAGGTGCACGGCCCCTGGCTGATCACCGAACCCGGCCAGTGCCGCGCGCAGGCGTCGGGCATCGTCGCGCCAGGCCTCGACCTTGGCCGCTTGCTCGGGGTTGGCGGCCAGCCAGGCTTGCACCTCGGCGCGCCGAGCGGGCGCCAGGCGCTCATCGATGTAGGCATGCAGCTCGTGTTCGCTCGGGATCAGGCGTGTCATTTGAGTCTCCGCAAGGCCGCAGGCCTGGGGTTGCCTTCGGTCAGTTCACGCAAGGCAGCGCGCGCCCGGGACAAGCGCGACATCACCGTACCAATGGGTATCCGCAGGGCCTCGGCCGTCTGCTTGTAGCTCAGGCCTTCGACGCTGACCAGCAACAGCAGGGCTCGCTGTTCGGTCGGCAAGCGGGCGAAGGCTTGCAGGTCAGCCTGGGCGAACACGATGTCCTCGGTATTGTCGCCAACCGCCGAAGCACCCGCCTCGCCCCGGCCAAACCAGGATAGCCAGCGCCCATGCAGGCGCTCGCGGCGCTTACCATCGAGAAACAGCCGATAGAGGATGGTGAACAACCAGGCCCGCAACGTCTCGGGGTCCTGCTGCTGAGTGCTGCGGCTCAAGGCGCGCTCGACGGTGGCCTGCACCAGGTCGTCGGCGCCGCCGGTTTCACGGGTCAACCACAAGGCAAAGCGGCGCAGGCGTTGCAGTAGCTCACGCCATTGTTGTTCGTCCAGGTCATGCATGGTCAGGTACCGGGCCAGGGTTTCCAGTTTATGGCTAGACGCCTGGCGAGGAAATCTATTCCCCCCCAGGGAATAAGTCTTGTCCTGCTTCGTCGTACCGGCACCTCTACAGAAGCGGACGTTGACATGAATTCACCCGTGCAAGGCAGCGCCAAGGCGCTGCGCCTGGCTGGCATAGGCGCGGTGATGCTGGCGCTGGGCGCCGGCTTCGCCTATGCGGCAGGCTGGCTCGGCAAGCCACGCCTGACGCCCCAGCGCATCATCGATACCTTCGAAGCCCAGGCCGGCCATCACCCTGGCTATCGCAAGAACCACGCCAAGGGCCTGTGTGTCAGTGGCTACTTCCAGTCCAGCGGCCAGGCCGCCACGCTGTCGAGCGCCCGGGTATTCAGCCAGGCGCGGGTCCCGGTGATCGGCCGCTTCGCCATCGGCGGAGCCAACCCGTCCGCGCCGGACACCAGTGTGCCCGTACGCAGTCTGGCCATCGAGCTGCGCAGCGACGACGGCCAGGTCTGGCGCACTGGCATGAACAACCCGCCGGTACTGGCCGTCAGCACGCCGCAGGGCTTCTACGATCAGGTGCTGGCGGCGGCGCCGGACCCCAGCACTGGCAAGCCAGACCCGTCGAAACTTCAGGCGTTCTATGCCGCGCATCCGGAAAGCGCGGCGTTTCGCCAGTGGGCGGCAAGCCATCAGCCCAGCGACAGCTTCGCCAGCACCCAGTACCACAGCATCAACGCTTTTCGCCTGATCGATGCCAACGGTACCGCCCATCCGGTGCGCTGGCAGCTTGAACCCCGGGCCGCCTTCGCCGCCTTGCCGAGCCAGGTCGATGACAAGCAGTTCCTCCAGCACGACCTGGCATGGCGCCTGGCCCAGGCGCCGCTGCGCTGGACACTGCGCCTGGTGCTGGCCGAGCCCGGCGACGCGGTGGACGACCCAGCCCGCCCGTGGCCTGCGCAACGACGTCGCGTCGATGCTGGCACGCTGGTGATCGAACGGGTCGATGCCGCCGAGCAAGGCGCCTGTCGCGACCTGAACTTCGACCCCTCGATCCTGCCCAGTGGTATCGAACCGAGCGCCGATCCGATCCTTGCCGCGCGTTCAGCCGCCTACTCCGAATCCTTCAACCGTCGCAGCCGCGAGTCGCTCGACATGGGAGTGCAACCATGAAACCAGCCATCTTCCATCCCATGGCGCGGCTCCTGCACTGGCTGATGGCGATCCTGATCATCGCCATGCTGTTCATCGGCGTGAGCATGGTGGGCGACCTTTCGCCCCGCCACCGGGTGCTCATCGAATTGCACAAGGCGACGGGCCTGGCGTTGCTGGTGCTGGCGCTGGTGCGCATCGGCCTGCGCCTGAGCTTGCCACACCCAACGCTGCCGCCCGACCTGCCAAGGCTCCAGCGCATGGCCGCGGGGGCCTCGCACCTGCTGCTCTATGGGCTGATGCTGGGCATGCCACTGCTGGGCTGGGCCATGCTCTCGGCCGGCGGCTATCCGCGCCCGCTGCAACTGCCAGCGATCGTTGCGCACGACCTGCGCGCCTATGCCGTGCTGCGCCAGGCGCATGGCTGGGCCGGCTACCTGCTGCTGGCCAGCGTGCTGGTGCACCTGGGGGCGGCGCTGCTGCATGCCCTGGTACGCCGTGACGGCGTCTGGCGCAGCATGTGGCCAGCGCGGTCGCGGCGCCCGCGCGCCTGACAAGCACAGCGCTGCCAGGCAGAGTGTGCTTTAATGCGTCGCCCATCATTTCGACACCTCATCAAAGGCGGCTATGGACACGGGGACACGACTCAAGCTGGTGCGTGAACGCAACAACCTTTCCCAACGAGAACTGGCCCGCCGCAGTGGGTTGACCAATTCGACGATCTCGCAGATCGAGCAGAACCGCGTCAGCCCATCGGTCAGCTCGCTCAAGAAACTGCTCGAAGGCATTCCGATGTCCCTGGCGGAGTTCTTCAGCTTCGACGAGCCCGCGCGCGAGGAACGCTACGTGTTCCGCGCTGGCGAACAGCCCGACCTGGGGCGCAACGGCTTGCGCATGCTGCTGGTGGGCGCCAGCGTCGAGGGCCGGCAGATGCGCATGCTGCGCGAGCTGTATGCGCCAGGCGCCGATTCGGGCGAGCCTATCGTGCATGCCGAAGGTGAGGAATGCGGCCTGGTCACCCGCGGCACGGTGGAGTTGTGGATCGACGGCCAGGTGAGCGTGCTCAGTTCCGGCGATGGCTACTACATTCCGACCACCTTGCCGCACACGTTCAAGAACATCGGCCCCGACGAAGCGGAAATCATCAGCGCCAACACGCCAGCGAACTTCTGAGCGAAACCGCCCGATGGTCGTCTAGCCAGCAAGACCAGGCCATGCCGGCGCACGAGAACCTTTGCCACATGCCCGACGAGCGCTCCTCGACCCTGAGCCAACGCGAAGCCTGCCAGTGCCTGCGCAACGCCGCCCTGGGCACGGCGCGGCTCGAGGTGCGCGGGCACGCTCCCCATGGCCGGGTACTGGTCGATATCGATGACTGGCAACTGACACTGGAAGTCGACGCCCAGGGCCTGGCGCGCTGCGTCAGTTGTCGTTGCCCGGAAGGCCGCCTGGGCACGCAGGGCGACTGGGGACGCTACGGTACGGACCCGGTCGACCTTCTCAGCATCTGGGAGCGCGGGCGCCTCGAGCAGCTGCTGCGCGAAGCCACAACCGGCTAGCCACAGCCGTGAGCGCAAGCCGCCGCGCTTGATGCGCGACCCGCCCGATCCTCTCCTCTGCCGCTTGCCTTTCGCTCGCCGGGCAGTCCACTTCATGCTGGACACGCATCAGCGCCTGGTGCCCCCGCCCTCCAGGCAGCTCGACGGTCCGAAGCGGTGAAGTGTTTCAAATATGCAACATACCTTCGCTGGCTTCTACGGTGAGCCGTCTGCTACCCAAGTCATTTTGACCTCCTGAAAATGCTCAAACGCCATAAATATGACGCTAATAGGAAGTCATATGTTGGCGCACAATCCTCTCCCTCCACAAAGCTCTCTATCAAACGAATCCTATATTTTCAGTAACTTACGACCGTTCATCGGGTTCTCGACAACGAAACGTCAAGGAAGTTTCGTCGCTAACCCCCGGATTAGAAAGGGTTTGCCGGCTTTGAACCGAAGGAGGTGGGTCTGTAAGCGCAGCGAAACATGCCATTGCTTTGACGCATTTTCCAAAAGCTGCGCTATACAGAATCCACAACATTTGTTTCATCCCTTTAACCTTTCAACGCGAGGCACGCCGGCATGGACGTGAGCGTATTTGGCACCGGCTACGTAGGCCTGGTACAAGCAGCAGCACTGGCAGACGTCGGGCACAGGGTTCTGTGCGTGGATGTCGACACCCACAAGATCAATCAGCTGACCCTCGGAGTTCCGCCAATCAGCGAGCCTGGCCTGCCGGCCATGCTGGAAGAAAACATCAAGCAGGGGCGGCTGCTGTTCAGCACCCAGGCCAGCGATGCCGTCAGCCATGCCGAGCTGATCTTCATCGCAGTCGGCACCCCGCCGGACGAAGACGGCTCGGCCGACCTGACCCATGTGCTCGAGGTCACCCGGCAGATCGCCCAGCTGATGGAGGCCGACCGCATCCTGATCTGCAAGTCGACCGTGCCGGTCGGCACCGCGGACAAAGTGGCGGCCCTGGCACGTGACGAGCTGACCCGACTGGGCAAGGGCCATCTGCAGGTTCGGGTGGTCTCCAATCCGGAGTTCCTCAAGGAAGGCAGCGCCCTGGCCGACTGCATGCGTCCGGACCGGATCATCGTCGGCACTCCCGACGAGCATGCCCGCGAGCAGCTCGCCGAGCTGTACGCGCCGTTCTGCCGCAACCATGAAAAGCTGATGTTCATGGACAACCGCAGCGCCGAGCTGACCAAGTACGCGGCCAATGCCATGCTGGCCACGCGCATCAGCTTCATGAACGAGCTGGCCAACCTGAGCGAGCGGCTCGGCGCCGATATCGAGGCGGTGCGCAAGGGCATCGGCTCGGACCCGCGCATCGGCTATCACTTCATCTACCCCGGCTGCGGCTTCGGCGGCTCGTGCTTCCCCAAGGACATCAAGGCCCTGCTGCACACCGCCGAACACAGCGGCATGCCACTGCGCCTGCTGCAGAGCGTGAGCGACGTCAATGACCGTCAGCGGCAGATCCTGTTCGCCAAGCTCAGCCAGCAGCTCGATGGGCAGCTGGCCGGCAAGTCGATCGCCCTGTGGGGCCTGGCCTTCAAGCCCAACACCGACGACATGCGCGAAGCGCCCAGCCGCTATCTGATGGAAGCCTTGTGGGCCGAAGGGGCCAGCGTGCGCGCCTACGATCCCGAGGCGATGGACGAATGCCGGCGAATCTACGGCTACCGTGACGACCTGCACCTGTGCGCCACGCGCGACGACACCTTGCAGGACGCCGACGCCCTGGTCATCTGCACCGAATGGAAGAACTTCCGGGTGGTCGACTTCGATGCCCTGGCCAGCAAGCTGCGCGCCCGGGTGATCGTCGACGGTCGCAACCTCTACAACCCCGAGCACGTCGCCGCGCACGGTCTGCGCTACATCGGCATCGGCCTGCGCCAGGTCGCCCCACAGGTGGACGCACAATGAAAGTGATGGTCACGGGCGCCGCCGGGTTCATCGGCGCGCACACCAGCCTGCGACTGTTGCGCGACGGCCACCAGGTGGTGGGGCTGGACAATTTCAACGACTACTACGATCCGGCGCTCAAGCATGCCCGGGTACGCTGGATCGAGCAGCAGGTCGGGCCATTCGCCCTGCACCACATGGACCTGGCCGACCGCGACGGCATGGCCAGCCTGTTCGCCAGCGAGCGCCCCGACGTGGTGGTGCACCTGGCGGCCCAGGCCGGCGTGCGCTACTCGCTGCAGAACCCGCACGCCTACGTGGACAGCAACCTGAGCGGCTTTCTCAACATTCTCGAAGGTTGCCGCCGCAACCCGGTCCAGCACCTGCTGTACGCCTCGTCCAGCTCGGTCTATGGCGCCAACCAGAACACGCCCTACCGGGTCCAGGATGGGGTCGACCACCCGTTGTCGCTGTATGCCGCCAGCAAGAAAGCCAACGAAGCCATGGCGCACAGCTACAGCCATCTGTTCGGCATTGCCTGCAGCGGCCTGCGCTTCTTCACCGTCTACGGTCCCTGGGGTCGTCCGGACATGTCGCCGATCCTGTTCGCCCGTGCGATCAGCGAAGGCAGGCCGATCCAGCTGTTCAACCAGGGCCGTCACCAGCGCGACTTCACCTACATCGACGACATCGTCGAAAGCCTGGTCCGACTCATTCCGCTGCCACCGTCGCCGCGCTCGGACTGGAACCCCCAGCATCCGGACCCGGCCAGCAGCCACGCGCCATGGCGCCTGTTCAACATCGGCGGCCAGCGTCCGGTGGAACTGATCGACTACGTGGCCCTGCTCGAGGAGCACCTGCAACGCCGAGCGAAGATCGAGCTGCTGCCGCTGCAACCCGGTGACGTGCTGGCCACCTGCGCCGACGCCAGTGCGCTGGAACAGATCACCGGCTTCGCGCCGAAGGTTTCCCTGGATGAAGGGCTCAAGCGTTTCGTCGCTTGGTTTCAACAGTACTACTCGCAGACCACGACGACAGGCGCGGCAGCAGGCGAGCAGGCGAATCATCGGAGAACGATATGACAGGTCAAGCAAAAAGCGTTCAGCTAGAGGCGCTGCATCAGGACAAGCGCATGGATCCGGCCCAGCGACAACGCATCGACGCGGCCATCCACATGCAAGGCCGCGGCTGGCTCACCGGCCGGCCAGGCGGGCGCTCCTGGACCTTGTCGCGGACCAACCGGCTGGTGTCCTGCCTCGGCGCACTGGTCATTCTCGTCGCGATCTCGCCGCTGTTGCTCGGCATTGCCCTGCTGGTCAAGCGCAGCAGCCCGGGGCCGGTGTTCTTCATCCAGAAGCGCACCGGCTATCGCGGCCGTGCCTTTGGCATGTTCAAGTTCCGCACCATGGTCGCCAACGCCGAGGCGCTCAAGGACTCGGTGCGCCACCTCAACAAGCACGGTGCCGACTCGATCGACTTCAAGATCGACAAGGACCCGCGCGTGACCCGCATCGGCAGCGTGCTGCGCCGCACCAGCCTCGACGAGCTGCCCAACCTGCTCAACGTGATCACCGGCGACATGCGCCTGGTCGGACCGCGCCCGACCTCTTTCAATGCCTATCGCTACAAGGACAACCACCTGGCGAGGCTGAGCATCTACCCAGGCATGACGGGCCTGTGGCA
Organism: Pseudomonas fulva; assembly: GCF_015680705.1. Classification (GTDB taxonomy): domain Bacteria; phylum Pseudomonadota; class Gammaproteobacteria; order Pseudomonadales; family Pseudomonadaceae; genus Aquipseudomonas; species Aquipseudomonas fulva_C. The sequence continues at coordinate 267,624 of NZ_JADNYP010000001.1, forward strand.
GATCTCCGGGCGCAGCGACATCGACTTCGACCAGCGCGTGCAGCTGGACCTGAGCTACATCCACGAACAGAGCTTGATGCTGGACCTGAAGATCCTCTTCAAGACCCCTTTCAAAGTCTTCAGCGGCCACGGAGCAAGTTGAGATGGACGGTTCTACTTCGAGAAGCCTGAGTATCGCGACCCCCAGCGAGACCAACCTGACCGCCACGGTCCTCGACCTGGAGCAGCGCACCTTGCTGCTGACCTCGGCCAACAGTGGCAGCGGCACCAGCACCAGCGCCCTGGCCTTCGCCAGCCAGCTGGCGCTGATGAGCGCCGGCAACGTGCTGCTGATCGACACCAGCTCCAGCGTCGGCAGCCTCAGCCAGCAGCTGGGCCTTGGCAAGCTGCGCGGTTTCACCGACCTGCTGTTCGACCATGACACGCCGCCCCTGGCCCAGGACTGCGTGGTACGCCTGCCCGACCAGCCTTTCGACGTGCTGCCTGGCGGCACCTGGAAGCGCGGTCGCGACCGTCTCGACCCGGAGCTGCTGCGGATCCTGCTGCGCCAGCTGAGCAGCCATTACCGCTTCGTGGTGATCGACGGGGAGGCCATCTACGTCAACGCCGACAGTCTGGTGATCGGCACCCTGGTCGACGGCGTGATCCTGGTGGTGTGCGCCGAGCAGACGCGCCTGGAAGTGGCCCAGGCCGCCTGCCTGCGCCTGACCCAGGCCGGTGCCCGACTGATCGGCAGCGTGTTCAACAGGCGCAAGTACTACATGCCCAAGTGGCTGTACAACAACCTCTGAGGCCGCACAGGACTATCATCATGAAATACCCGACCATCGCCCTGTGCGTGCTCGCGCTCAGCGGCTGCGCCAGCCAGCAGACCCGGGAGATCCCGGTACAGATCCTCACCGCCCCGCCCGCCGAGGCCCAGGCCACCGAAGTGGCGCGCAGCGAACAGGTGCTGCGGCCCCAGGACGTGCTGGAAGTGATCTTCCACTTCCCCAATACCAGTACTGGCGCCTATGCCATCCAGCCAGGCGACACCATCGACCTGAACTTCCTGTCCGCCAGCGGCCTCAATGGCAGCCAGCTGGTGCAGCCTGACGGCAGCGTCACCTTGCCCAGCACCAATTCCAGCGTGCGTGTCGCCGGCTTGACCACCAGCCAGGCCGAAGCCGCGATCCAGCAGGAGTTTCGCAACAAGCGGGTGTTCCAGAACAACCGTGACCAGGTGACCGTGCGCGTGCTCACGCCGATGAGCAGCGAAGCCAACCTCAAGAGCGCCCTGACCCACCCCAACAGCGGCATGAGCCGCGACATCATCGTCGGCACCGATGGCCGCGCCACGTTCCCCGAGATCGGCTCGGTGCCGCTGCAGGGGATGACCTTGAACCAGCTGCGCGAATACCTCAACCAGCGCTACGCCAGCCTGCCCGGCCGGATGACCGTCGACGTGCTGCTCAAGGCCACCGCGGCCAACGAGATCTACGTACTGGGCGAAGTGGCCCAGCCCGGCTCGTTCCCCATCCGGCGCCCGGTCTCGGTGCTCGAGGCGCTGACCCTGGCGCGCGGGCCGACCCTCAAGGCCAAGCTCGGCTCGGTGGTGATCATGCGGCGCACCGGCAACCACGTGCAGGCCGTGCGCTACGACGTCGACGAAGCGCTCGCCGGTGGCAGCCAGCCGATTGCCTACCTGCAGCCCGAGGACATGCTCTACGTACCCAAGACCAAGCTGGCCAGCGCCGGCGAACTCACCAGGCAACTGGCCGACGTGGTGCTCTTCCAGGGCGTCAACTTCGGCTTCAGCTATCGCGCCGACAACAAGAACAGTGTCGGCAATTGAGCAGGGATACCTTCATGATCGCCCAACCCAAAGAGAACTACGTGCATGAGTTCTTCCGGATCTTCTTCGCCAACCGCCAGTTGGTGAAGCGGATATTCCTGGTGTTCGCCGTGTTCGCCATCGTCCTGCCGCTGGTACTCAAGCAGAGCTACGACATCCCAGCGCAGGTCATCGTTCAATCGAAGAAGCTCTCGCAGAGCGACACCAGCTCGGCCCTTGGCCAGCAGGCCGACACCTTCATCCCGCCAAGCCTGGCGGACATGGAGACCGAGAGCAACATCCTGCGTTCGCCGGCGCTGATCCGCGAGACCATCGCGCAACTGCGCGAGGAAGGCCACTACCAGGGCGAGCCGAGCTGGCTGGCCGACCACGTTACCACGCCGCTGCGCGAACACGTGATCGAGCCGCTCGGCCGGCTGTTCGCCGACGAGGACAGCGTGGTCCGCGATACCGAACTCGATGCGCTGACCGAAGAGGCCATCAGCAAGCTGACCGTTGCCACCCTGCCCGGCTCCAACGTGATCTCGCTGAACTATGCCGCCGAGGATGCCCACCTGGGCACGCTGTTCCTCACCCGCCTGCTGGACAACTTCCTGAAGAACCGGCAGAACCTGCAATCCAACGAACTGCCGGAAACCTTCTACCAGCAGAAGAAGCTGCACTACCAGACCCGCCTGGGCGAACTCGAAGGCCAGCGGCTGGCATTGCTCGAAGCGATCAGCTCCTCCGATCCCAAGGAAGAGATGACCTTCCGCCTCAACGCCATCAACACCGAGGAACAGGCGCTCAACGCCGCGCGCGACCGGCTGCTGCAGAACCAGCAGTGGCTGGACTACCTCAAGAGCAGCCGGGCAGCGGCCAGCTCGGCCAAGCTGGCCGACTACAGCTTCCCGTACACCTTCGTCACCACCGCCGACAACCTGGTACTCGAGGACCGCGAGATCAAGCAGCTCGGCGAAATGCTGACCGCCCAGATGGCGCGCTACAACAGCGATCTGGCGGTGTTCCAGGCCAGCTCCGAGCCGATGCTGCTGCTGCGTGAACAGATCACCGGCACGCGCAACCAGCTGCTCAAGGTGGTCGACAACCGTATCCGCGAACGGCTCCAGGAGCTGTCCGTGACCCGCCAGGTGATCGAGCAGAAGAGCCAGCGCATCGCCGACTACAAGGAGCGTATCCACCAGTTGCGCGAAACCCAGAGCCAGACCCGCCAGCTCGACACCGAGATCGAAGCCTTGCACCGGGCCTTCTCGACCTACGCCCAGCGCTACGAAGAAAGCCGTGGCCAGGGTCTGCTCGACGGCAGCCAGTCCAACGCCCGCGTGCTCAGCGCGCCCTACGAGCCGACCAGCGCCGCGTTTCCCAAGCCTGGCCTGATCATCCCGCTGGGCCTGCTCACCGGCTTGCTGCTGGCGATCGCGGTGGTCTACGTCAGGGAATTCTTCGACCGGCGCTTCAAGCATCCGGCGCAGATCGGCCAGCAGCTGGGGCTTCCGGTACTGCTGGTGCTCAACGAACATGCTCCGGCCTTGGCCAACCCGCATCCGCGCTGGTCGCTGCCACGTCTGATGCACTGGGTGCGCAATTGAACGCCGCCGTCCAAGCCGGCCCGGGGATGATCTTGCACCTGCTCAGCAGCGGCGGGTTCTACGGTGCCGAGCGCATGCTCCTGGACCACTGCCAGGCAACGCCAGGCCAGCATCGAGTGCTGTTCATCGATGCCCCGCCGGAGTTGCTGGCCCGCTTTCGCGCGGCCGGGGTCGAGTGCCAGGCGTGCCCGAGCCTTGGCGTGCTGTTGCGGTTGCTCAGAGGCGAACGCGACAAGCGCCCGCTGATCAACACTCACAACTTCAAGGGCCTGGTGTTCGGCTGGGTCGGCGCCACCCTGTGTCGGCTGCCGCTGGTGATCACCCAGCATGGCTTCACCCCACGCAGTCGCAAGCAACGCTTCTATACCTGGCTCAGCCTGCAATTGTGCCGTACGCGGACCGTCGACCGCGTGGTATGCGTGGCCGACAGCATCGCCCGGCTGCATCGCCAGGCCGGGGTCGCCCAGGACAAGCTGCAGGTCATTCCCAATGGCCTGCCACAATCCACCACCCCGGTGGAGCGCAGCCAGGGTCATGGCTACTGGCTGGTCGGCTACGTCGGCCGGCTCAGCAGCGAGAAAGGCCCGGACCTGTTCCTCGATGCGCTGATCCCGCTGTGCCAGCGCCAGCCCAAGGTCCGCGCGGTGATGCTCGGCGAGGGGCCGGAGCGGGCGACGCTACAGGCGCGGATCGATGCAGCGGGGCTGACCGAGCGCATCAGCCTGCCGGGTTTCCAGAACGACATGCGTCGCTGGATGACCCGCCTGGATGCGCTGGTGATCAGTTCGCGTACCGAAGGTACGCCGATGATCCTGCTCGAGGCCATGCAGGACGGCGTGCCCGTGGTGGCCTTCGGGGTCGGTGGCATTCCCGATGTCATCGAGCATGGTCGCAGCGGGCTGCTGGCAACGCCCCTGGCCGTGGCGGAACTGGCCGACCACCTGCAGGCGCTGCTGGACGACCCGGCCCAGGCTGCCGAACTGGTGGCCCAGGCCCGTCGGACCCAGCGCGAACGCCATCACCTGCCGACCCTGGCGCAGCACTGGGCCCAGGTCTACCGGCGCGCAGCACAGGAGACTGTCGCATGATCATCCCACTGTCGCTGATCAGCCTGGTGGCGCTGCTGAGCCTGGGGTTGCTGGCCAGTCCCTACCCGGCCCTGGCGCCGGGCGCGGTGCTGGGCCTGGCCGGTGCACTGGTCCTGTATCGCAAGCCGGCCTGGGGCCTGCTGGCGATCGTCGCCCTGGTTCCGCTGGAAGGCATCCTCAAGGACAAGCTGCTGTCCGGCGCCAAGCTGGTCGGCGTGGGCATGATCCTGATCCTGACCTTGCAGCTGGCGGTCCGCCAGTTGCCGGCCAGTCGGCTGGCCAGCAACCAGTGGCGATTGCTGCTGCCGTTCATGGCCTTGTACCTGTTGAGCCTGTGGACCAGCGACATGCTGAGCATGTCGCTGGTCCACCTGCGCGAACTGACGGTCGGCCTGATCGTGTTCGGCATCACCTTGCTGGTGGCGCGCGAGCTGAGCCTGCCGATGCTGGCCCGGCTGGTCACGGTCAGCGTCTGCATCAGCTGCCTGTTCGCCATGTTCATGACCAAGTACCAGCAAGGCGGGCGGGCCTCGGCCTCGCTGGACCCGAACAACTTCGCCCTGCTGATCACCATCGCCATGCCCTTGGCGCTGTGGCTGGCGCTCAAGAGCCGCATGCTGCTGGTGCGGTTGTTCTGGATCGGCTGCTGCCTGCTGCTGCTGGTCGGCATCACCAAGACCGAATCGCGTTCGGGCCTGGTGGTGATGCTGGCAAGCCTGGGTATCGTGCTGTTCAACTATCGCCAGCAACTGACCAGGATCAGGCCCCGGCACCTCGGCTTCGCCATGCTCGGGATCGCCCTGCTGGTACCGGCTGGCGCCGCCTTGATGCCGGACAGCTATGTCAAGCGCATCCAGTCCTTGGTGCTGCTCAAGGGCGGGGTCAACGCGCACAAGGACGAATCGCTGGGGCGACGCGCTTCGTATCTGCTGGTGGGCCAGGCGATGATCAGCCACAGTCCGGTACTCGGCACCGGCCCCGGCACCTTCCCGATGCACTACGCCCAGACCGGCTACGCCGTGGCGTTCGCCCCGACCAACAAGCCCGGCGAGCTGTACCGTGCGGCGCACAATACCTACCTGCAGGTCTTCAGCGAGACGGGGATCCCGGCCGGGCTGCTGTTCGTCGGCATGGTCGGCCTTGCCTTGCGCAACTTCTGGCATGCCCGCCGCTGCTGGCTGGACTGCGGCAACCATGAGCAGGCCGACCTGATGACCCACCTGACCATGAGCATGCTCGCCCTCGCGACGTTCCTGATGTTCCTAACCGCCTACAACCATAAATACCTGTGGCTGATGCTGGCGCTTTCCAGCGTGCTGGTCAGCCAGGCCGCCGAGGCACGCAGGTTGGAGATGACACGATGAGCCTGGTAAGTATCGTGATTCCGATGTTCAACGAGGCCCGCCATATCGGCCGCACGCTCAAGGCGGCCCGGCGAGCCGCGGAAGAGGCCGGTGTGGCCTGCGAACTGGTGGTGGTCGACAACGGTTCCAGCGACAACGGTCCACAGATCGCCCGTGAGCACGGCGCACGCGTGCTCAACCTGCCCGGCCAGCCGATCGGGGCATTGCGCAACCAGGGCGCGCGTCACAGCCTGGGCGACTGGCTGGCGTTCCTCGACGCCGATATCGAGGTCCCGCGCAACTGGCTGCTACTGCTGCTCGACCTGCAACGCCGCGGCGAAGGCGACGTGTTCGCTCTGGATTGCGACACCCCGCGCCAAGCGCCCTGGTTCGCCTATGCCTGGCAACGGCGGACCTTGCGCGCCGGACAGACCGTGCAGGACTGCAGCTGGCTGCCCACCCCCAACCTGCTGATGCGCCGCGAATGGTTCGACCAGGTCGGTGGCTTCGATGAGCGGTTGCGGACCGGCGAGGACAAGGACTTCACCTTGCGCCTGCACGCGGCCGGTGCGCGCCTGCGCGTGCTGCGCCATCCCGTGGTGTTGCACTGGGGCTTCGAAGGCAGCTGGGCGGAATGGATCGGCAAGGAGCTGTGGCGCCAGGGCAGCCACCTGCAACTGTTGCGCAGTCACGGTCCCAGCTTGCGCCTGCTGCGGTTTCCGTTGCTGTCGCTGCTGATCTGGCTGTTCGACGCCCTGGCGCTGTCGCTATTGCCCACCGGTGACGGCCAGGCCGTCCTGCTGATGCTCGCCGTCGGTGCCGTCCCGGCGCTGGTCCTGAGCCTGCGCCAGAGTTTGAAGCACCGCGCCCCGTTGTTCGTCCTGCAGCTGTGGGGCCTGCACTGGATTCGTCTGCACCTGGCCGGAGCGGCCTGCGTGCTCAGCCTGTTCAATCGCACCGCAAGGAGGCCCGCCCGTGGCTGAGTTCGTTTTCTGGTTGTGCCTGTTGTTGCCCGTCTATGCCTGGATCGGCTATCCGCTGCTGCTGACGCTGGCCGCGCCCTTTTTCCCCAGGCCGCGCCAGCCCCGGCAATCGCCGCAGCGGGTCAGCGTGGTGATCGCCGCGCACAACGAAGAGCGGCATATCGTGCACAAGCTGCGCAGCGTGCTGCGCCAGGACTATGTCGCCGCCGACCTGCAGGTGATCGTAGTCAGCGACGGTTCCAGCGACGGGACCGTGCAACTGGCCCGTAGCCTGGGCGACCCGCGCGTCGAGGTACTCGACCTGCCACGCATGGGTAAGGCCGGCGTGCTCAATACCGGCGTCGGCGCCTGCCGTGGCGATATCCTGGTATTCACCGATGCCGACAACCAGTGGGCCGACAATACCCTTGGCCTGCTGCTGGCACCGTTTGGCGACAGCGAAGTCGGCGCCTCGGCCGGACACATGATCATTCCGGTATCCGGCAAGGGCCTGAGCCTGGGCGACAGCCTCTACCGCCACTACGAAGCCTGGCTGCGCAAGGTCGAGAACCGCACCGGCTGCATGGTTTCGGCCGACGGGGCCTTGCTCGCCGTGCGCCGCGAGCTGTACCAGGAAATTCCCAAGCAGGTCAATGACGACTTCTTCATCAGCACCTGCGCGCCGGCGGCCGGCAAGCGCATCGTCTACGTGCCCGAAGCCGTGGTGCTGGACCAGGGTGTCGACGAGGCCGGCAAGCAGTTCCGCCGTCGCCAGCGGGTGACCGTCGGCGGCCTGTTGAGCCTCGCCGCCCGCCGCGAGCTGCTCAACCCGCTGCGTCACGGGCTGTATGCCATCGCCCTGATCAGCCACAAACTGATCCGCCGCCTGGCACCGGTCCTGCTCGTGCCGCTATTGCTGGCCAACCTGTGGCTGGCCAGCGAACCGGGCCTGTTCCGCGTCACCCTGGCGGCCCAGTTGCTGGGCTATGCCGTGGCCGTCGCCGGCCTGCTCGACGTCCGCCGTCGCCTGCCCAAGCCGTTCCGCCTCGCGGCGTTCATGCTGGTCACCCTGGCCGGCATGAGCATGGGCCTGTGGCAGTTCCTGCGGGGACACAGCTACAGCCAATGGAACCCGGACCAGAACCGCTGAGGCCAGGAAATGCCGATCAAGACCTTCATCAAGCAGGCCAGCGGGTGGTTGTACTTCAACTCGCCGTATGGCCGCGACAAGCTCCATGGCAACGGCGTGATCCTCATGTTGCACCGTGTCCTGCCCGACGATGCCAGTGCCGCCCTGCCTCACCGCAACGAGCTGTGCATAGGTCAGGAGACCTTCGACGGCCTGCTGCAATGGCTGTCCCGGCACTTCGACTGCATGAGCCTCATGGAGCTGCTCGAAAGCCGCGGGAAACCTGCCTGCAAAGGTCGCCCGCGGGTGGCGCTGACCTTCGACGACGGCTGGCGCGACAACGCCCTCAATGCCTTCCCGCTGCTGGTCAAGCACCAGGTGCCAGCCAGCATCTTCCTGTCGACCGACTACATAGGCAGCCGCCAGCGCTTCTGGTGGGAAAGCGTCGGCGAAACCTTGTGGGGCAGCCACGGCGAGGCGCCGCGCTACCGGCTGATCGAACAGTTGCGCAAGCTCGGCCGGCCGATGCCGGTGAGCTACTTCCTCAATGCCCACCCGGTGGCGCGCAGCCTGACCCTGGCGCGCTTCCTGCAAAGCCTCAAGTCCCTCAGCCCGCAGGCGCTGCACCTGCTGACCGATGCCTGCCCGACCGAGTCGCTGCCCCAGGCGATGGACTGGCAGCAGGTACGCGAACTGGAAGCTTCCGGCCTGGTGCGCTTCGGCCCTCACGGCGCCAGCCATGCGCTGCTGCCGTTCCTCGACGACGAGAGCTTGCACCAGGAGCTGCAGCGTAGCCATGACGCCCTGCTCAGCGGCTGCCGCAACCCGCTGCCGGTGTACTGCTACCCCAACGGCGACCATGATGCGCGCGTGCGCGACAGCGTGGCCCGACATGCCTATCCCTGGGCACTGAGTACCCGGCCTGGCGTCTGCCAGGCCGATGACGATCCACTGGCCCTGCCACGCATCGGCGTCAGCCAGCACAATGCCAGCCGCCCAGCACTGCTGGCCTGGCGCATCAGCCGAGGAGGCCGCGCATGAGTCGCAACACGTACATTCGTCATTTGGTGCTGAGCATGGGCACCAAGCTGGCGATGATCGCCTTGCGCCTGCTGCGCAACGTGCTGCTGGCACGCATCCTCGGCCCAAGCGAACGGGGCCTGTTCGCCCTGCTCAGCTCGCTGCCGGAAATGATCAGCGCGGTCACCAGCGGCGGGCTCAACAGCGCCATCAGCTACCAGGCGGCCCAGCAGCGCTCGATGGGCCTGTTGCTCACCCAGGTGCTGGTCTATGGCTGCCTGCTGGCGTTGCTGCTGACCGTCTTCTGCGTGGCGATGGTGCGTCATTTCGCGCCTGACCTGGAGGTCACCGTGCAACTGGGCCTGCTGGCCTGGCTGTTGCTGATCGCCGTTCCGATGACCGTGCTCAAGAGCGGCCTGCTCAACCTGCATAACGCTAGCGGTAACGTCGATGGATTCAATGCTTTGCGCCTGACCGAGTCGCTGGCGCCGCTGCTGCTGTTTCTGGGGATGTTCTGGATGTGGCAGAGCCAGGCCCTGGAAGCGGCGCTGATCAGTTGGCTGATGGGGTTGGCGGTGGTGCTGCTGCTGGGCCTGTGGTGGCTGTCGCGTGACCACTCGATCCGTCTGCGCTGGGATCGCCTGGGCCAGCGCGAGCTGCTCACCTACAGTGCTCGCAGCCATCCCGACGTACTCTTCCAGCAGGTGATCCTGCGCTCGGACTATCTGTTCATCGGCGCGCTGCTGGGCAGCACCGCGGTGGGTCACTACGCCATGGCCAGCGCTGCCGCCGAACTGTTGCTGATCGTCCCTGAAGCGGTCACCACGCCGTTGATGAAACGCCTACTGCAACAGGACGAGGCCATGCAGAAACTCACGCCCATCGCGCTACGCCTGACCGGCACGGTAATGCTGGGTGCCTGCCTGTGCATGGCGGTGATCGGCAAATGGCTGATCGTCACCTTGTTCGGCGCGGAATTCGCCCCTGCCTACCCGGCTCTGCTGGCCCTGCTGCCGGGGATGTTCGCCATGTGCTACACCAGCATCCTGCGCCTGGACCTGCTGGGCAAGAACCGTCCCGGCGCGGTGTCGAAGATCATGGGCACGGCAGCGGCGCTGAACCTGCTGCTCAACGTCATCCTCATTCCGACCTATGGCATCCTTGGCGCGGCCATCGCGACCTCGGCCTGCTACCTGCTGGTCACCGCCTGGATGCTCGCGGTGTATTGCCGGCTGAGCCAGGTCTCGGTATGGCAGACCTTGTTCGTGCTGCCGAGCGACTACGCACCATTGCGGCAAATGCTGCAAGGCAGGCCGGCATGAAGCCGCTGTTGCTGATCGGCGCGCTGGTCCTGCCGGTGTCGGCCGCCGAGGTGCATTGGGACGGTATCCGCGATGCCAGCCTGTACCTGTCGCCAAGCACCGGGGATGAACTGCGCATTCGCTGGCAGCCGGCCTGGCAAGCGGCGGCCAACCCGGAGCGCATCTACCTGCTCGATGGCCAAGGTCGCCTGCAGGCCGAGCGCAGCATCGCCGCCGATCAGCTCGAGGGCGAGCTGAGCTGGCCACTGGCTCCAGGCGGGGGTCCGTATCGCCTGGAGATTCCCGGCTACAGCTTCCGGCGCTTCCAGGTCGAGCACAGCGACGCCACCCAGGCGCTGCTCGCGCCGGCCAAGGTCCACTTCGCCGCCGAGCCGCAGTCCGACCTGACCCTGTACTTCCGGGTCAAGGCCAATCAGCGGGCGATACTGGGCGGCAAGTACCACGACGGTGTGCGGCGCCTGCAGGTGGAGCGCCTGAGCGACCGGCGGACGCTGCGCCTGCCGCTGACCGATCATTCGGCCTACTGGCGCTTCGACCGGCTGCCGCTTCCGCTCAGCGGCCAGGACGAGACCTGGCGCCTGACCCTGCAGGGCAACGGCAAGGCTGCCTTCTGGCTCGATGGCACGGACAACCTGTTCGCGCAAAGCGCCAGCCAGCTCGCCGAGCTGCCGTTGGCCGATGGCCAGGCCACCCTGGTGGTGGGCGACAAGGTGCTCGGCCGCACCCCCGACCTGGGGGTCGCATTGCCCTACCATACCCTTCCGGCCAGCGCCCAGGCGCCCCTCTCGGCGCTCTCGCCCCAGGCAGGCGGTTTCTACAGCCTGGTCGACATCATGGCCGAGCGCCCGCTGTACGAGAATCTCTGGCGCCGCCTGTACCAGGACCTCTACGGCATCGATCACGACATCACGCTGCTCGCCGCCCGTGGCCGGGTCGCCGAACTGGAGGCCGACCGCACGACCCTGGGCGGCCTGGATGCCTGGCTGGCGGCGACCCGGATGCTCGGCGGGCAAGGCGTGCATTACCTGGCCTTCGCCGATGAACCTAACCTCAACTACCGGGACTATGCGAGTTTCAGCCGCTATTTCCAGATCATGGCCGAGCGGGTGCGCACTACGCCGGGCGCCTACCAGGCCGGCGTGCGCATCGCCATGCCAGCCTCCTCGCGCTTGCTCGGCGGGCCGTTCGCCGAGAACGCCGATAGCCGCCGCGGCATCGACTGGGCGCGACGCCTGCTGCAGGAGCATGGCCAGTACATCGACGCGCTGGCCTGGCACGAATGGATGGTCCGCGACCTGCTGGCGACCCGCAGCTACCGTGACAGCGTTCGCCAGGCTGCCGCCCTGGTCGGCCTTGACGACCACGGCAGGCCGCGCAAGGCGTTGCTGCTGGACCAGACCAACATGTCCAGCGGCGCCAGCCTCAGCCCGTATGACCAGAACACCCACTATGGCGCGCTGTGGTGGACCTCGGTGGTGATCAACGCCTCGGCCGACGGCCTGCTCGACATGCTCAACTGGTTCCATGTGGCCGATGAGCCCGGCTGGCCGAAGGGCATGCTCAGCGTCACCGGCGTAGATCGCTTCGAACTCAAGCCGGCCGGTCGTGCCCAGCAGTTCATCGCCCGCCATTGGCTGGAACAGGTGCTGGCGCTGGACAACGACGCCTTCGAGCTCGATGCGTTGGCCATGGCCGAGGGCGCTCAGCGCGTGCTGCTGGGCGTGAACAAGGCCGATCGACTGCAGCATGTCAGCCTGCGGGGCGTGGACTGCGGCGCGGCCCGCCTGGAGCTGTTCGGTCCGCACGACCAGCCTCGGCAAGCCGGCTTCGACTGTAGTGCCGGCCAGATGCGCTTCCAGTTGCCTGGACAGACCGTGTTCGCCTTTGCCTGGAGCGTGCCATGAGCCTGTCCATCGGCCTGCGTCCCACAGGAGGCATCATGACCATCACGCTTGGTTCGCCCAGCCACAGGCCTGGCCGCTTCGTCGCCCTGGCGTGCAGGCTGTGGCGCCACGTCTTCGAACATCAGCGGCTGATCTGGCTGCAACGTGAACTGCGCGACGCGCCGGGCCAGGCGCAGGCGCCGGACCCGAGCGTGCATGTGGAAGCCATCGCCGCGCACAACCTGGGGCCGCTGCAGCGACATTTCCCCCAGCGCATGACGCAGATCCGACACCTGGCTGCCGAGGGGTACACCGGCGTCATGTGCGTGGACGCCAGCGGCGACGCCGTGGCCATGAGCTGGGGCAGCACCCGGCACTATCACGATCGCCATGGCAGTGGCTGCTGGTTCGCGGCCGGTCCAGGCGCGTATTTCGAATTCGCCAGCGAGGTGATCGCGCCCTACCGCGACACCCGCCTGGCCATGACGCTGCACCTGGCACTGGCCAAGGCGATGGCCGCCCAGGGTTGCCACAGCGCCACCACCGTTTGCCAACCACGAGACACCCTGGCGCAGCAGGCCTGCCTGCGCATGGGCTACAAGGAGCAAGGACGAATCATGAATGTGTACCGCCTGTTCGGTCGTTGGACAGTCTCGCTTGAAACCCGCTATCGAGGGACCCGGCTGCGCCTGTCGCAATCCGCTGCGGTCCGGGCCGATGCCCCTGGGGAGGTGTGACCATGGAGTTGCAACTGAGCTGGTGCGATTCACTGCACGACGACACCTTCCCCGCCACCGAATACGAGCAGTTGCGCCAGCGCCTGCCCGGCAGCACGCCATTCAATCACCTGGGCTGGTTGCGCGCCGCCGAAGACGCCCTGCAGCCTGGGCAGCGCCTGCAGATCCTGCTCGGGCGCCAGCAGGGCCGGCTGAACCTGTGCCTGCCACTGGTGCGCGAGCATGAACGCTTCGGTCCCTTGCGCGTGCCGGTGGTGCAGCATCTGGGCCACCCATTGAGCGATCGCATCGCCATGCTGGTCGACCTGCCGCCGGCACTGGCCGGGACCGTGCTGCAGGCGATTCGCCGGCGCCTGCCACATGCCATGCTGCGCTTGAGCGAACTGCCGGACGGCACGCCGCACGCCAGCTGGCTGGCCAGCTGGGCCACGCGCAGCTCGACCTTCGAGCGGCGCCTGAGCTGCCGGGTGCCGGTACACCGGATCAGCGAGGCCGATCGCCAGGAAGTGAGCGGCGACCCACGCTACAAGCTGCGTCGCGCGCGCAAGCGCATCGCCGCCTGCGGGGCGACGGTACGCCGGGTGCTGGCGAGCCCGCACGACATCCAGGCCCTGCTCGACGCGGTCAGTGCGGTCGAGGCGGCGAGCTGGAAGGGTGACGACGAGGTGGGCATCTTTTCCGGCCAGACGCGCCGCCAATGGATGTACCAGGCGTTCACCGCCCTGGCGGCCGAAGGGTTGGTCTGCCTGGTGCTGCTGGAGCTCGATGGCCGCTGCATCAGCTATCGCCTGGGGCTGATCGAGCGCGGCCGGGTCTACGACTACAACCTGGCGTTCCTGCCAGAACACCGCGACCTGGGCAGTGGCCGGGTGCTGCTCGAGGAATGGATCCACTGGGGCCTGGAGGCTGGCTGGGATTGGGTCGACGCCTCGCGTGTCAGCCTCGAGAACTCCAGCCACCAGCTGCACGAACGCATGACCGGCGACATCGAGCAATGGCGCCTGAGCTGCTACAGCTGGCGTCCCGACGGCCTGGCGCTTGGCGCCGCGCTGCGCTGCTGGCGCTGGCTCAAGCCACGCCTGAAACGAAACCAGGACCACACGCCCGCCACCACCCCAGCCGCCACCACCAAGGAGAGCCCGAATGCCGTCCCAAGTCATAGTCAACGCTGACGATTTCGGGCTGGATGCGCCCACCAATGCCGTGATCCTGCGTGCTTTCCAGACCGGCCTGATCGGCTCGGCGACGGCCATGGCCAACATGCCGGCCTTCCCCGCCGCCTGCGTGCTGGCCCAGCAACCGGCGCTACGCGGGCGCATTGGCCTGCACTTCAACCTGACCTACGGCCGCCCGCTCAGCCAGGCGATACTCGCCGAGCCGCGCTTGTGCACGCCCCAGGGCGAGTTCGAGCTGCGCATCCGGCGCAGCGCCTTGCGCCTATCGCGCAGCGAGCAGGCGGCGATCGAGCAGGAACTGGAAGCGCAGTGGCAGCATTGTCTGCGCCATGGGCTCAAGCCCAGCCATCTCGACTCGCACCAGCATGTGCACAACATCTGGCCGGTCGGCATGATCGTCGCGCGCTTCGCCCGCAAGAAAGGCGTGCCGGTGCGCCTGGCTCGCAACCTGGGAGGCAACATCGGCCCGGCCAAGCGGCTGTTCAAGGTGCTGTTCAACTGGCGCCTGCGCCAGCTCTGTGGCGCTACCGCCGACTACGTCTGCACCCCGGCGGATCTCAAGGCGGGCCTGGCCCCCCGCGGCGGCGTGCTGGAGGTCGTGGCACACCCCAGCGCACTGGGCTCGAAGGACTTCGGCGACGCCTACCTGGCACCGGGTGAATCGCTCAAGCACCTGGTCGAACACTTCCTCCACGGGATACCTTCGATCAGCTATGCCATGCTCGCAGCCAAGCGTGGCCGGCCGCAAGGCCGCGCCCGCGCGCCCATCAATGCCCCCAGCGCCGAACGCTGAACGCCCAGGCCCGGCCCTGGCGGCGCCGCCGGGGCTGGGCATGTTCGCGCCGCACCCAGGCGGCGCATAGTTGTGACCCGTGCATCGCCAAGCTGCGGCTTGCTGTGCTTCCCGACCAAGGAGCCAGCATCATGTCGCAACTGCCTGAACTCAATCCCCATCATGATCTGATCGAGCAACGCCTGCCCGCCTGGAGCCGGCACGCCACACCTGAACACTGGTACGCCCTGCTTGAGCAGCATGCGCCTGCCCAGGGCCTGCCCGGACAGGAGGCCGACTGGTTCGCCAATGCCGCGCCCGATCTGCGCGCAGCCGTGTTGCAGGCGCAAGCCGTGCTGCAACGCTCCCAGCAGCGCCTGGCCCGTTCGCTACGCGGCTTGAAGCAGATCAGGGCATTCGCCGAACCTTTGCTCGCGCAACACCTGCTGGAGCGACACGGCTTGCAAGCCCCGCTGCAGGACTGCGAGCTGCTGTGGGTCCGCCAGAGCTGGCACTGGCAGACTGGACGTTGGCTCAAGCAGCATGAGCGGCAAAGCCTGCTGCAGGCCGCGCTGCAGAATTTCGCCGATGACGTCAGCTTTGCCGACGACAGCGCAGTGGCCAGACGCGCCGATATCGACGTGATACCCATCGTGATGCGTGGCTCGATCCTTGTCAGCCCCGATCTGCCCGCGGCCGACATCGACCTGCCTTCGGAAGCCTACCGGGTCACTGCCCTGCCCCTGACGCCCGCCGCGTTCGCGCAGGGCTGCCGCGAGCTGGACCTGGGCCGACAGTACCAGGCCCACCTGCGCGAGGTGTTCGAAGCACCTGACACTGGGCCAGACGTTCGTCGCCAGGCGCTGGCCGTCCACCGCGCCCGACTGCGTGTGGCCGCCGAACTGGCCTATCTGCGTCATCGAATCGGCGGCAGGGCCAGGGATGCGCTGCTGGAGCTGATCGAGGGTGGATCGCAGCGCTGCTGGCAGTTGAGCCTGTTCGACATCCGGCTGCATGAGGCTACGCTCATCCAGGTCGATGCCGTGCTGTTGCTGTACTTGCCTGGCAGCGAGGTCGAACTGCGTCAGTTCGACAGCTGGCAGGCCGTGCTACAGGCGCTGCGAGACGATGTGCGTCAAGCCACGCGGCGCCAGGCGATGCTCGCCCACGTCGCTCTCGAACAGCGCGCCGACTTCAATCGAATCCTGTTGCAGAACCTCGATGGCGACCTCCATGTGCAAAGGCTGCCGCTCGGGCCAACGTTGTTCGAGCACTGGCAGGATGACCATCTGGCGCGACTCCAGCACGAGGCGCGGCTGCTCGCCGTGCCTACCGCCGACGCCGACGAACAGGCACGTCGACGACGCCTGGCTGGCTGGCGGGACCTTGGTCTGGATGTGCTGACGCTAGCTGGGTTCTTCGTTCCCAGCGTAGGCTCGCTGATGCTTGCGGTCACGGCGTTCCAGCTACTCGATGAAGTCTGCGAAGGCCATGCCGCGTGGAGCGTGGGTGACCGTGACATGGCCTTGCGGCACTTCGCGGCCGTGGGCCTGAACCTGGCCCTGCTGGGTGGGTTGCACCTGGCTGGCAAGGTCGTGCCACGGCTGTTCAACAGCCAGCTGATGGAATCGCTCGAAGAGGTGCGACTGAGCGACGACAGTCAGCGCCTGTGGCGACCGGAGCTCGCCAGTTACCGCAGCGACATGCGCTTGCCAGCCGATCTGCAAGCCACTCCTCAAGGCCAGTATCGCTATCAGGACAAGACCTACATCCGCATGGACGGCCATTTGTACGAGCAGCGCCTGGACACGCGCAGCGGGCAATGGTGCATCGTCCATCCCAGCGAGCCTCGAGCCTACCAACCAGCGCTGGAACATAACGGCCAAGGTGCCTGGCGGGCCGAGCACGAGCAGCCGCTGGACTGGAACCTGACGCAACTGGTCAGCCGCCTGGGCGGGACGTTCGCCCAGACGCCGGCGACCGACGTACAACTGGCCGAGAAGATCAGCGGGATTGGCAGGGCGTCTTTGCGTCGCGTTCACCTGCGTGGCGAACCGCCCGCGCCGCTGCTGCTCGACACCCTGGAACGGCTGGCAGCCGCACGCCAGGCACAGGCACGCGTGGCGCAGGCAGCTGGGGAAGATTTCACTGGCGCGTTCAGCCAGGCCTACCAGGACGGCATGCCGACAGATGAGGCAGTCCGCCGTCTGTGCCAGGACTATCCGCGCCTGAGCGCACCGCTGGCTCGCCGCCTGTTGCTGCCACTCACGCCAACCCAGCGCATGGCCTGGCAAGCGCACGGCGTGCTGCCGACGTTCCTCGTCCAGCAGGTGGCGCGGGTGCATGAAGCCTTGCCGCTGGTACGCGCACTCGAAGGCTTGCACCAGCCGCTTCTGGCCAACCCTTGCAGCGAGCGCCTGGTGTTCGCTGGCCTCGAACGGCTCACCGTCTGGCCCGACGACTTGCGCCTGGAACTGCGCGCCGACAGTCCACAAGGAGCGACGCTGGCCAGCGCTGGCCCACGCCATGCCTCCCAGCTACGCATCGTGTTGCGCACGCCGCGCGGCTACGAGCCGGACCTGGGCGAGCGCCCAGCCGCCGCTGCCACCGACAAGGATCTCTGCCAGGCCGTCCTGCGCGCGCTGCCCGCGGCACAACGCGAAGCGTGGCGAGCAGGCGGTGCCGACGAGCTACGCGCGCAATTGCAGGCGCAGGCCGAGCGTGCCCGAGAGGCCTGGGCATGGCGGCTTGGCAGGCCCTCGATGCCACGCCCGCGCGGCCTGCTGCGCGGTGGCGGGCCGACCGACTATCCGCTCATCGCGTCGCCACGCGGGTCATTGCGGGCCCGTTACCAGCGACTTTTCCCGGCCGCCTCCGATCTGGAATTCCAGCAGGACCTGGCGCGTTGGCAGCGTGAATTGCGCACCGCCGAAGTCGAGTTGCGCCATTTGGAGCAACGCCTGCGCCAACTGCGCGAAACGCTGGCCCAGTGGGCCGCAGAAAGCGACCGTCGGCAGCGCATGACGCAGGCGATCATCAATGCCTGGCGCCGCGACGACACGATCAACATGTTCGATGGCCAGCCCGTGCCAGCCCTTACGCTGGAGGGCCTCGACGTGCAGGACCAGGACCTGGCCTCGCTGCCGCTGCCGCCAGAGTTCACTCACGTACGCGCGCTGAACCTGAGGCTGAACGGTCAGCTGACCCAGCTCCCAGCGGCGTTCCTGGGGCGCTTCCCGGCACTCGAATACCTGCACCTCGATCGCTGTCGCTTCGCCCAGCTACCGGTCATCGACAACCCAGCCGGGCTGTTCTGGCTGGACCTGCAAGGCAATCGCATCACCTGGGACGCCGCCGCCCAGGCGAGTCTGGAACGCTTCACCCACCTGCGGGTGCTGGACCTGTCCGACAACCCGCTGCTGGTCGCACCGGATCTGGGCGCATTGTCGCAACTGCACAGCGTGCATCTGTCCGGCTGCAGCCTGAGCCAACTGCCACGAGGCCTGGCGACGCTGCGCGAACCGCTGGTGCTAGATCTGGGCGAAAACCAGTTCCAGCAACTGCCAGCGGACCTGCACCTGCCAGAGCAGACCGGCCAGGCGCTGCGACTGGAGAGCCCCTGGTTGTCGCCGCAGGTCCACGAGCAGATCCATGACTATCATGCCCAACATGGCGTGGACTTGCTGGTGGCGCACATGGACTACGAGGAATTGCTCGAATACGCCACTGCCTCGGACTGGCCTGCCTGGACCAGCCTGCCGTTGCAGTATCGACGGGATCTTCGGGCCTTGCTGGACACCGAGAGGTTCCTCGATCATCCCGAGCAGGCTCACCGCGAACTCTGGCTGCGCCTGCGGCGCATGCATGCCGACCCGGCCTTTCGAGCCTTGGCGTTGGCGCGACCTGCGCTGCTGCTACCCGAGCTCGATCCGTGAACGCTAGCGCAAGCCGTGCCAGCCGCACTCAGCCTGGCCATCCAGCCATTGCTCGAAGGCCGCCGCAGGCATTGGCCGGGCGACCAGGTAGCCTTGGCCCTGGTCGCAACCGGCATTGCGCAGGAAATCGTACTGCCTCTGGGTCTCGATACCTTCGGCGGTGATGCGGAAACCCAGGGCATGCCCCAGGTCGATGATCGCCCGGGCCACCGCCACGGCATCGTCGTCACCTGGCAAATCCTTGATGAAGGCGCGATCGATCTTCAGATGATCGATCGGCAGCGTGCGCAGGTAGGCCAGCGATGAATAACCGGTACCGAAATCATCCACGGCCGTGGCCACACCGAGCTCTTGCAGCCGAGCCAGCACCTGGCAGGCCTGTTGCTGGCTTTCCATCAGCAGGCTTTCGGTGATCTCCACTTCCAGCAGGTCGGCTGGCAGGTCGTACCGCCGCAGCGCCCCGACCAGACTGGCGACATAGTCGCTGCGCTCGATCTGCAGCGCCGCGACGTTGATCGCCAGCGGGCCTGGCAAGCGTCCGTCGCCACGCCACGTCGCCAGTTGCGCGCAGGCCAGGTCAAGGACCCGCTCACCCAACGGAATGATCAGCCCGGTACGCTCGGCCAGCGGGATGAACTGACCCGGCGGGATCAGGCCGTGGCTTGGATCGCGCCAGCGCAGCAGCGCCTCGGCACCTTCCAGGCGACCGCTGAACAGGTTCACCTTGGGCTGGTACCAGAGTTCGAACTCGTCGGCGTCCAGCGCCCGACGCAAGTCGCGCTCCAATGCCAGGCGCTGGCACAGGCGCGCAGTCATGTCCGGATGATAGACGCGCCAGCCGTTGCGCCCCGCCTCCTTGGTGGCATACATGGCGGTATCGGCATGACGCAACAGGTTGTCGCTGTCCACGCCATGTCGCGGGCTCCAGGCGATACCGAGGCTGCCGGTGACCAGCACGGCATTGCCCGCGAGCTCGAACGGCCGCTGCAAGCACTCGAGCAGCTCATGCAACTGCCTTTGCACCTGCGGCGGGTCGCCGAGCAGGACGAACACGAACTCGTCGCCGCCGAGTCGACAGGCACAGTCGTCGGCCGTGAGCGCCGAGAGGAAACGCGCCGCGGCCTGCTGCAGCAACAGATCGCCCACGGCGTGTCCGAGACTGTCGTTGACCTGCTTGAAACCATCCAGATCCAGTAGCAGTACGGCCAATGCGCTGCCCTGCTCCAGCGCCTGGGTCAACCGGCGTTGCAACAATACCCGGTTGGGCAGGCCGGTCACCACGTCATAGTGCGCCAGCCGCTCCAGTTCGGCCTGGGACTGGCGCAGCTCGCGGTTGCGCTGCTCGACCAGGCGGCTGCTGCGATTGAGCTGGGCAACGAACAGGCTGAACAGCGCCGTGCTGCCCAGGGCTAGGAAGAACAGCGGGGAGCGCAGCAGGCTGAAGGCCGCCCAACCTTGCCGAGGCGTGGCCACCAGCTGCCATGAGCCGCCTGGAACATCCACCATGACGCTCACCTTGGGGTCCTCGAACAAGCGGCCATCGCCCCAGATCAGCGCGCCCTGCTCGCCCTTGCCATCGCCACCGCGCAGCGCCAGGCTCGACTCGCTGCCCGGCATCAGCCCCGCGCCGCGCAGCAACAGTTCGATATCGGCGACGATGGACAGGTTGCCCCAGTAGAACTTCACGCCCCGCTTGCCATCGACGAATACCGGCCGGCGATAGATCAGCGCCCGCCCGCCCTGGCGCAGCTCTACCGGGCCGGCCAGCACCGCCTGGCGCCGTTCGCGCGCCCAGCGCAGCATCGGGTACTGGTCGGGCAGGCGCCGGTAATCCATGCCGATGATGTCCCGGTTGCCATCGAGCGGGTAGACATCGCTGACCACGTCATCCGGCGCCATCGACACATGGCGCAGGTAAGGCGCCGAACCCAGCGCCTCGCGAACCATGCCGCGAAAATGACCACTGCTGATCTGCCCATCGGCCACGATGAGCTGGGCGATCCCCTCCGTCTCGCCAAAGGCCGCGCGCAGCTGCGCTTCGAGGCCGGCGCGAATGCCCGACAGGTGGGCGGTGATTCGCGCGACCTGCTCGCTTTCCTGGCGCTGCACATCCAGCCAGCCAAGCGCGATCGACAGGCCGATGCCCGTGAGCGCCAGGCCAATGGGCAGTATCCGGTCGACAGTGCGGCGCAGCGTGCCGCAAGCCGCCGATGAGTCATCCTTGAAGGCAGTCGTGGTCGTCATGGTTTGGAATCAGGTGCGATTGCCGCTGTATCGGCGGCATGACGGGGAAGTTGAGCGGCGCGCTGCAAGCTGCAGGTAAAGGCAGCACAGCGTCGCGACGGCAAACTCATCGCAGACGCTTATCCCGGCTCGGGCCACTCTTGCTTGCCGCTCGCGGCTTGCAGCTTGCGGCTGCGGCTTGCGGGCTGCCCCTCGAACCTATTTACTGAGAGGAACGCCGGACGACTGGGATGGACGATGGCATGCGGATCATAGAAAAGAACGCCGACCTGGTACGAAGCCTCACCCTGGCCGAAGAGGAGCTTCTTGCCGGCTTCGCCCGGGGTACGCTTTCCGGGCCTCGGGTCATGCAAGCCAACCAGTTGCTGATGAAGGTCCGCAGCGAAGGCCATTGGCTCGCCTGCGACTGTCGCCCGGATGAGCCGCCCGTGCTCAATGTCACGCTCAATGGCAGTACCGGGACGCTGTTCCTGAAGAACAACCCCGGCACCGCCGAGCATGCCAGCGGCTGCCCGTTCACCAAGGACGAGCGCGAAGCCGCCGAGCGCGAACAGCAACCAGGCGCTCCGGCAGCCTGGCTGCCACCGGATACTCCCCTGCGCCTGCTTGGCGACTTCCGCCGCACGGCCGATGCCAACGCAGCCGCGGCGCCCACTGACGGTGGCGATCGGCGCGAGCAGCAACGGCTGCTCTCGCTGCTGCTGACCTGGATCGAGGCCAGTGGACTGAATCTCTACGCCACCCATCTGAAAAAGGATCTGACCAGCCAGTTCGCGCAACTGCGCGGCGTGGCCGCTCGCTATCCGTTGTTCGAACGCGTGCCGGCCAGCAACTACCTGGAAACCCGCCTGGACATGAAGCACCTGATGATGCTCAAGGCGCGCCTGCGCGAAGCCACCGTGTTCGGCAAGCACAGGCGCCACGGACTGCTGCTCGACTGCGTCGAGCGCATCCAGGCGCGCAAGGTGGTCACCACGCGCGGCGAAGAGGGTTTCGACTTCCAGGGGCACCACCTGGTCTGGGGTGGCGCCCTGACTAAGGGGCCGCTGCTGGCGCTGGCGTTGTATTCACCTGCCACCGCGGGCAGCCAGTTCTATCAGCTGATCAATGTCGCCAGCGTGCCAGTACTGTCGCGTCGGCATCTGTTCCCGGTCTACCGCGACGAAGAGCGCGAACCGCTCAAGGCCCTTGTCTCGCTGATCGACTGGATGGCCTCGAAGGGGGTCAAGGTACACATGCGTCGGCCGGTGATCGGCGGCGCGGTGATGGATGAGCTGGTCCTGACCTCCGATCTCGACCGAGTGCTTTCGGTGTCGTTGCTCGAAGAGCCGATCGGCCCAGAGCCGGACATCGAGCATTTCAAGCGCTATGCCGACTTCAAGAGCCTGGAGACTTTCCGCCGGTACGTCGCGGGGTTCTTCATGCGCGAGCGGTGAGCGGGCTCGCGCTGGTGCATTTGACGACGGCATGGCGATCCGGCAGCGTCCAGGCCCGCTGCCAATACGAGCGTCTACGCCGGAAAGACTCGCGCGGATCTGGCGATTTCCTACACCGTGCAGTGAACCTGCATCGATAAAAACGGTCTCTGGCTGACGGTCAAACCACCGACCGGTTCGCCGGCCTGGTCATCGGGCCTACATCCGTCCTGTAACATGCGAAGACCAACATGCCTGAATCCCGCTCCCTCACTGTCCTCGCCGCCCTGCGTGGCGGCCTGATCGGCGCCGTGCTGGCGATCGCCACGCCCGCCCATGCCGAAGACGCTGCCAGCGACGCACGCTGGGTCAGCGACAGCTTGAGCACCTACGTGCGCAGCGGCCCCACCGATGGCCACCGTATCGTCGGTACGCTCAAATCCGGGCAGAAGGTGACGCTGATCGGTACCCAGGGCAACTACAGCCAGGTTCGCGGCCAGAGCGGCGATGTCGTATGGATTCCCACCAGCGACCTGCAGTCGGTACCTGGCCAGTACGAGCGACTGCCGCAGCTCGACGCCCAGGTGACCCAGCTGAGCGACCAGCTCAAGACCATCGATGACAACTGGAAGAACCGTGTGCAAGGCATGCAGGAAACGCTCGATTCGCGCAAGTCGCTGATCACCGAACTCGAAGCGCGCAACAAGGACCTCAGCCAGCAGCTCGAGCAGGCCCAGTCCAACCTGCGCGATACCCAGGCCCGCCTGGGCGACGAGAACAAGCAGGTGATGATGCGCTACATGGTCTATGGCGGCAGCATCGCCGGTGCCGGCCTGCTGGCCGGGCTGATCCTGCCGGCGCTGACCCGCGGCCGCAAGCGCAACGATCGCTGGTTCTGAGAGAAGCGGCCCGGGAATCTCGCGCACCACACCAACACCCATCTCTGGCATCATGCCGCCTGGCCGGGTTTGGCAAGCCTGGCGAAGTCTTGCCTGCTGGCTGGCGAGACCCTTGTTACCCGTGCCAGACGCCCTGACCCTCCAGCGCAATGGGCAGCAAGCGAAACGACCACTCCGGTCAGCTTGTGCCTTGCGGCTCCCCTTCGCCGCTGCGCGCTGCGCTAGAATATGGCGTCCCGCTCACTCGCGGGATGTCGCAAATCCGCCGGAGCCCAACCATGTTCATCTTGAGCCGTCTCGACGGCATGCCGCCTGAATCCTTCCAGAACCAGATCCGCCAGCTGGTGATCGACCATGTGGGCGAGCTGAGCAGCGTGGCGATCCGCCCCGACAATCTGCTCTACCCTCTCTACCAGTACGGGGTCGGCCTGGAGGTGCACCACTACCTGCAGGCACTGGACGCAACGCGCGGCCTGAAGGTGCAGGTGACGCTGGCGCTGAATGGAGATGCGCCCGACCAGCTGCTCGGTTTCGCCCTGGCACTGCCCGGCGAGGATGATGACCGGTCGTGCGCGCTGACGATCCTGATCGTGTCACCCGGCCACCGTCGCCAGGGTATTGCCCAGGCGCTGCTGGACGACCTGCGCGGGCGATTCGCCTGCGTCGAACTGAATGCCTTCGCCGGCCAGGTTCCCTGGTTCGAGGCCATGGGCATGCAGGTGGTGGCAGCCTATGGACCGCAAGTGTTGATGAGCAGCACCGGTCTGGCGAGCAATGCCTTGATCGGCCGCCTCGACATCGCCTCGATCTACCAGACCCTCGAAATCCGGCAGATCCATACCTATTTGCTCAACCAGCATGGGGAAGAAGCGATGATCGAGGCGGAAGTGCTGCGCGACCAGCACCTGGACGAACTGGAGTGGCAAGCGCAGGAGTGCGTCAGGCTGCGTCAGGTCGTGCACTGACCGTGGTCCTGCAGGGCCGGGCGGCCCCGGCAGGCAGGTCGTCGATCAAGCGTGGACCCAGCGGCGGTGCAGCGCACGTGCCAGCGCATCGAGCATGAAGCCCAGCACGCCGATCAGCAGCACCATCGCCATCAGCTCCGAATAGGCCAGCCGATCACGGGTATCGAGGATGAAATAGCCCAGCCCGGCACTGACCCCGAGCATTTCGCAGGGCACCAGGACGATCCACAGGATGCCGATGGCCAGGCGCACACCGGTCAGCACGTGACCGATCACGCCAGGGATGATCACCTTGCGCAGGGTTTCCCAGCGGGTGGCGCTCAGGCTGCGTGACAGTTGCAGCCAGCGCGGATCGAGCTGGCGCACCCCGGCAGCCGTATTGAGCAGAATCGGCCACAAGGCGGCGAAGGCCAGCAGGAAGTAGATCGGCTGGTCGCCCACCCCCATCAGCATGACCACAACCGGCATCCAGGACAGTGGCGAGATCATGCGCAGGAACTGGAACGCCGGGGTGGTCGCCGCCTCCAGGTAACGGTAGCTGCCCACCAGCAGTCCCAGCGGCACGCCGATCAGCAGCGCCAAGGCCAATCCCACCAGGATGCGCTTGAGGCTGACCCCGATATGCCCATAGACCTCGGCATCGCCGAGCAGCTCCAGCAGGCTGGCCAGGGTCGCCTGGGGCGAGAAGCGCGCCGACAGGCCGTCGGCCTCGCCAAACGTCTGCACCCCGGCCCACCAGAGCAGCAGCAGGCCCGCCAGGCCGGCCGATCCCAGGACAGCGTGTACGACATGTCGACGCATCAGACCGCGAACTCCTCGCTACGCTCGAAACTGTCGGCGATGCCGAACACCGAGGGACCACCGACGGCGGCGATGGCATTGCGCACGAAACGATCATCCACCAGGTCGCGGGCGGTTTGCGCCGGATCCAGCGCCGCCAGGAAATCGCTCGGCCCTTCGATCAGGGTATTTTTCAGGCGCTTGACCAGCTCTTCGGTATAGCTGGGGAACGGATAGGGCTGGAAGTCGATACGTTTTTCATCCCATTGCTGGTGCTGGATCGCGCCGCTGGCGACGTAGCCGGCACGGTCTCCGGCCGCTGGCGCCAGGACCTTGTTCAACACAGCCGGCTCATGCGGGGTGTACCTGTTCGGACCGGCCTTGGACAGCAGCGCCGCAGCCTCGGCGCGATGCTGGCGAGTCCATTGCTGAGCCTTGACGATGGCGTTGACCACTTTCTGCGACCAGTCGGGACGGTCATTGAGGTCACGCTCGTGCATGAACACCACGCAGCAGGCATGGTTGCGCCAGACGTCGCCGGTAAAGCGCTGCACGCGGCCGACCTTGAGGTTCTCGGCCAGGGCATTGAACGGCTCGGCGACGATATAGCCAGCGATGCGCTTGCTGGCCAGGGCGGGCGGCATGTCCGAGGGCGGTAGCACCAGCAGGTTGACCTCGTTGACTGCCAGCGCGGCGCCAGCAGGCCTGGACACAGGGGCAAGCCCGCTGTCGGCCAGCATCTGTTGCAGCACCACGTTGTGGATCGAGTACCAGAACGGAATGGCCACGGTCTTGCCGCCAAGCTGCCGGAGGTCGTCGATGTCCGGGGCAACGGTGAGCCCAGAGCCGCCGACGTGATTCCAGGCCACCACCTTGGCTGGCACCTTGCTGCCGTAGCGCGCCCAGACGGTCATCGGCGACAACAAGTGTATGACATTGACCTGGCCAGAAATGAACGCCTCGATCACTTGCGCCCAGCTGCGCAGCAGTACCGGGCGCTCGGCCTTGATGCCCTCGGCCTCGAACAGGCCATTGTTGTGGGCCACCAGCAACGGGGTCGCATCGGTGATCGGCAGGTAGCCGATACGCACTGGCGCGTCCGGCTCGGCGGCCGCGCGTGCCTGCAGGCTGGCCAGCAGCGGCAAGGCGCCGGCGGCGGTGAAAAGGGCACTGGCCTTGAGGAAATCGCGGCGGGAAGAAGAACAGCAGTCATCCATGCACATGGACAGTCTCCGACGGTAACGGCACAGGGGAATGGTGGGGTTCGGCAGCGCGGCTGGCCTGGCGCAAGGTCTTGAGGATCTCGATGCGCAAGGCGCCGAGCTCCTCGACCCGCTGCGCGCGCGGCTGCGGCAGGTCGATCGACCACTGGCCAAGGATGCTGGCCGGCCGGTTGCCCAGCAGCAGGACCCGATCAGACAACAGCAAGGCTTCGTCGATGTCATGGGTGATCAGGACGGCTGCCGTATCGTGGGTCTCGATCAGCCTGAGCAGCAGCTGTTGCATGTCGGCGCGAGTCACCTCGTCAAGCGCTCCGAACGGCTCGTCGAGCAACAGCACTTGCGGGCGACGTGCCAGGCAACGGGCCAGGGCCGTGCGCTGGGCCATGCCGCCGGATAGTTGAGCCGGGTACTGCTGCCTGGCATGAGCCAGACCGACAGCCTCGATGGCATGCTCGATCCGGCTGCGACGCTCGGCGCTCGACAGCTTCGGCTGGCGGGCGAAATCCAGTCCGAAGGCGACGTTGCCCTCCAGGCTCAGCCAGGGCAACAGGCTTGGATCCTGGAAGGCGACGGCCAGGCGCGGATGCGGCCCCTGCAAGGGTTCGCCATGCAGCGACACGCTGCCGCTGGCGGCTGGCTGCAGGCCCGCCAGCACCCGCAGCAGGCTCGACTTGCCTACCCCGCTGGGGCCGAGGATGCTGACCACCTCGCCCGGCGCCAGCTGCAGGTCGAAGGCCTCCAGCACCGGCTGCCAATCCTGGCCACGAGGGTAGCCCAGGCTGACCTGGCGCGCTTCGAGCATCGCCTGCCTCATGCCGTGCCCGCCTGGCGGTGCAACTCGGCGCGCAACTGCACCAGGCTTGGCGTGACGATCGGCACGAAGGCCGACTCGCGCCAGCGGCGAGCGAAGCCTTCGCCATAGGCGCTCAGGTAGGCTTTGCCACCACTGGCCTGCAGCTCGAACTGCACGGCATCGGCGGCGCATTCGGCCAGGATGATGCGCAGCTTGAACAACGCAGCCGGGCGCTCCAGAAAGCGCCCATCGGCCAGGCCCCGCTTGAGCTCGCCGACGGTATTCTCCAAGCGGTCGGCCAGCACGCGCTGGGCTTGCTCGATGAACGAGGCGCGCCCCTGCAAATGCCATTGGGTTTCATCGAGGGCCCGCCGGGCCAGGCCGATGGCCATGCCGCACTGCAAGGCCAGGAACGCCGGTCGTACCTGGGGCAGGAACTGGCGAGCATTGTCATGCAGCAGCCACTGGCGGCCCAGCTTCACGTCATGGAACGCCAAGGCAGCCGTATTGCTCGACTGCAATCCCATCAGCAGGAGATCATCGGAGCGCTCCAGACCCTGGGCGTCGGAGGGAATGGCCAGCACGAAAGGCGCGCCGTCCTCGGCGGCCTCGATGGCAGCCGCCACCACGAAGTTGCCCTTGCGCAGGTTGGTGACCCAGTGCAGGCGTCCTTGCAGCGACCAGCCATCCGGCTCGGCGCTGGCACGCAGCTGCAACGATTCGATGCCCGACAAGTATTTCATGGCGTTGGACAAGCCAGTGGCGCCGGCTAGCGCGCCGCTCAGCAGGTCTGGGAGCAGCCGCTCGCGCAGTGCCTGGTTCGGACTGTGCAGGAGGTATTCGATGAAAGCCCGCTGCCCCCAGCAGACGAAAGCGCTGGCCAGGGAGCGGCTGGCGATGGCGGCGATGGCCTCCACCGCCTCGCCGGTATCCCCGCCGGCCCCGCCCAATGAAGGTGCCACGCCGATACGCAGCAGTTGCGAATCGGCGATATGGGCCAGGACATGTTGCGGGTCGTAATCACCCTGGTCGATCGCCTCGGCATTGGCATCCAGCCATTGACGAAATGCGGAATCAAGCATGTTGCTGCTCCTTTCGATTGCGCCGGCCAGGCCGGCACCGTGTCCGGTCAAGCCGAAGGCTCCCAGCGATAGCGGGCCAGCTCGTCGTTGAGCGGGGTCTGGGCGAACACATTAGCAAAATTGCACAGGGTCGCCAGGCTTACCCCGAGAATCACCTCCAGGGCATTGCCTTCGCTATAGCCGGCCTGACGAAACGCCTGATAGGTGGCTTCGCTGACGTTGCCGCGCGTGGCGATCACCTGGCGGGCGAATTCGGCCAGGGCTTCGTAACGCGCATCTGGCAGTTCGCCACGGGCGCGCAGGGCATCGACCACTTCCTGGGGTAGCCTGGCCTTGTTCAGGGCCACGGCGGTATGGCCGGCGACGCAGAAATCGCAGCCGTGGCCGGTGGCGGCGATCAGTTGCACCACTTCACGCTCGGCCAGGCTCAGCTCGGACTTGCCGTTGAGGGCCGAGACAGTGACATAGGTCTCCAGAGCTGCCGGGGCATTGGCCAGAATGCCCAGCAGGTTGGGAATGAAGCCGGAGTTCTTCTGGGCGTTCTCGAGAAACGGACGGGCCGCTTCCGGGGCGCTTTGCAGGGTATGTAGAGTGATCCGGGACATGTAGTGCTCTCCTTGACGTGGATCTCTATAGTTTCCCGGTTATAAGAAGTACCCTCCATATTCTTCAGTCGCTTTTCCTTGCTCATGAGTCTTTGCATTAGATGATTTCTTCCTGCCAGCTGATTGATTGGTTATTAGAGAATCTCGAGCTGGATGCGAGCCTGTTCCACGTGGGCCGCTACTGCGGAGGCTGGCATGCGACCACCCACGGCATGGGCAGGGCCAGTTTCCATCTGGTGGTGCAAGGGCGCTGCTGGCTGCACCTCGATGATCATCGCCAAGCCATTGCCCTGGAGAGCGGTGACGCGGTCTTCCTGTTGCGCGACGTGGCGTATCGGCTGTCTGGCGATCCGCAGCGGGCGCAAGCCTGCGCCCAGCCTCGCCCGGCCATGCAGCCACTGGACCCTGCCGCGGGCGACGGGGTCGGCCTGGTCTGCGGCTTCTTCGACTTCCAGCCGGGCTTGTCTTCGCTGGTCATCGAGGGACTCGGCGACTGGATCATCCTGCGCGCAGGGAATCCTGATGTCAGGGCAGCCCGAGCGCTGTTCGAACTGATCCTCGACGAGTGCCGAAGCGGGCAGCCATCACGGACATTGCTCGAGCGCCTTACCCAGTTGCTCTTCCTTTATGTACTGCGTCAGCAAGTGCATGACGAAGCGATGCTCGGCGGACTGCTGGCCCTGGCCCGACACGAAGCGTTCGCGGGGCTGCTGGAGCGGTTGATCGAACGTCCAGGCGCGCCCTGGCCCATGGAGTCGATGGCAGCCTGTACCGGACTGTCTCGCTCGGCCTTCATCAAGCGATTCACCGAGTTGGCGGGACAATCCCCTGGGCAGGTACTGCTGGCCTTGCGCATCCGCCACGCCTGCCAGGCGTTGCGCGGCGGCAGGACGGTGGAGCAGGCAGCCGCCGAAGTGGGCTATCAGTCGGTCGCCGCCTTCACGCGGGCGTTTGCCAAGGCCGTGGGCGTGCAGCCTGGCGCGTATCGACGCCAGCGCGCCGGCTAGCGGGCACAGGGGCTCGGTGCTGGAGGGCATGCTGGAGGAGGTCAGGCAAGGTCCGAGGTTGGCCCAGGCGAAACGGATCGACGCAGCGGAGCCGTTTCGCAAGGCCAGCCAGCCTGTGTGCTGCCGATCACTCGCTTACGCTGGCCACGCAAGCGGCTTTCTGGCTCTGCCCGCGTGTTGCCAGGCAATAGTACAGCGGGCAGGTCACCAGCAGCCCGAACAGCCACGACAGGTCAGCCCCTTCGACCAGGTTCGAGTACGGCCCGACGTACAGCGCGGTGTTGGCGAACGGCAACTGCACGAGGATGCCGCAGGCATAGGCAATGATCGCGTGGTGGTTGAAGCGACCGTAGATCCCGCCGTCGGCACGGAAGATCGAGGCGATGTCGTACTGGCCCTTCTTGATCAGGTAGAAGTCGATCAGGTTGATCGAGGCCCATGGCACCAGGACCAGCAACAGCGCCAGGATCAGGCCGATGAACTGGCCGATGAAGTCGGCCGAGGCGTTGAGCGCGACCAGGCCGCAGCCGAGCAGGATCACCGAGGCGAGCATCACCCGCACCTTGACGCTTGGGGTCCACTGGGCAAAGAAGGTCTGGATCGCGGTGACGATCGACAGCACCGCGCCGTACAGGTTGAGGGCGTTGTGGCTGATGATATTGAGCAGGAACAGCACCATCAGGATCGGCCCCAGCCAACCAGTGGCCTGCTTGACGGCATCCATCGCGTCGGTACCTTGCGGCACGCACAGCACGGCCACCGCACCGAAGCTGAAGCACAGGATCGTACCTAGGGTAGCACCGAAGTAGGTGGCCCAGAACGGCCTGGCGATGCCCACTTCACGCGGCAGATAACGCGAGTAGTCGGAGGTATAGGGCGAGAAGCTGATCTGCCAGATGGTGCCCAGCGATACAGTGGCGATGAAGCCGGAGAGGTTGAACGCGCCACGGCTGAAGAAATCGGCGGGCAGCTCCTGGGCGAACATCATCACGAAACCGGCCAGCAGCGCCGAGCCCATGACCCAGGTACCGATACGATTGAGGGTGTGAATGAAACGGTAGCCGATCACGCCGATGGCGGTCGCGCTCAGCGCGCCGAGGACGATGGCGCCGGGCATCGGCACGCTCGGGGCGATGCCATGGATGCTCTTGCCCGCCAGGACGATGTTGGAGATGAAGAAACCGACATAGATCAGCGCCGTGAAGAAGACGATCAGCAAGGCGCCGTAGCGACCGAACTGCCCGCGGCTCTGGACCATCTGCGGAATGCCCAGCTGCGGTCCCTGCGCAGAGGCCAGAGCGATGACCACGCCCCCGATCAGATGACCCATGACGATGGCGACCAGCCCCCACAACAGGTTCAGGTGGAATACCTGGACCACCATCGCGCCGGTAACGATCGGCAGAGGCGCGATATTGGTGCTGAACCAGAGGGTGAACAGGTCGCGCGCCTTCCCATGGCGCTCGGCAGGTGGAACGTAATCGACCGTGTGGTTTTCGACAAACTGGTGTTGCGACGACGGTTGGGACATAGGTTTCAGCTCGAAAGGTCGTTTTTATCTTTGTAAGGAAACCGCTCAGGGCGGCCTCTCAGCTGAGGACCATATTATGGTATTCCAAAGTTTTGACAACACTGATCCGTAGGAAAGATCGCTAGCTGATCCGTTTCCGCCAAGCTACCAGTAATCACTTCATCCCACACAAGCCTTGTATTACGCGGCCTCCAGCCGCTCATCGTGTTTTCTGATAGCCTGAAAATTCTGCTTGCAAATCGAGTATTACGGTATACCATCAGACACATCAACTATAAAAACGCGACCCATACGAGGATCCCGCCATGATCGACGCAACCGTCTACAAGAACGTCCTGGGCTCGTTCCCGTCCGGCGTCACGGTCATCACCACCCTGGACGACGATGGTTCGATCGTCGGCCTTACCGCCAGCGCCTTCTCTTCGCTTTCGATGGATCCGCCTCTGGTCCTGTTCTGCCCCAACTACAGTTCCGACTCCTACCCCGTGCTGATCCGCAACAAGCGCTTCGCCATCCACTTGCTGTCCGGCGAGCAACAGGCCGAAGCCTATGCCTTCGCACGAAAGGGCAAGGACAAGGCGCAAGGCATCGAGTGGAGCTTGAGCGAACGTGGCAACCCGCTGCTGGCCAACGCCACGGCGATCATCGAATGCGAGCTATGGCGTGAATACGAAGGCGGCGATCACGCGATCATGGTCGGCAAGGTGCAGAACCTGATCGTTCCAGTCGAAGCGCCAAGCCCCATGGTCTATTGCCGCGGCAAGATGGCCAGCCTGCCGGCCCTGGCCTGAACGCTCCCTGGCACGGGTGCCAGGCGCACCCGTCGCGACGCCCCTGCCCTGCCGGGCGACAATTACAAGTACCGAGGAATGCCCCATGAAATTTTCGTTGTTCGTGCACATGGAACGTTGGGATGAACAGGTCAGCCACCGCCAGCTGTTCGAAGACCTGACCGAACTGACCCTGATGGCCGAAAGCGGCGGTTTCAGCACCGTGTGGATCGGCGAACACCACGCCATGGAATACACCATCTCGCCAAGCCCCATGCCACTGCTGGCCTACCTGGCCGCGCGCACCGAGAAGATCCGCCTGGGCGCCGGCACCATCATCGCGCCCTTCTGGAACCCGATTCGCGTCGCGGGTGAATGCGCCCTGCTCGACGTGATCAGCAATGGTCGCATGGAAGTAGGCCTGGCCCGTGGCGCCTACCAGTTCGAATTCGACCGCATGGCTGGCGGCATGCCGGCCACCGACGGCGGCAAGGCGCTGCGCGAGATGGTCCCGGCGGTGCGCGAACTGTGGAAAGGCGACTACGCCTTCGAGGGCGAGGTGTACAAGTTCCCGACGTCCACCAGCGTGCCGAAGCCGATGCAGAAGGACCTGCCGCCGATGTGGATCGCCGCGCGCGACCCTGACTCGCACAATTTCGCGGTGAAGAACGGCTGCAATGTCATGGTCACCCCGCTGATGAAAGGCGACGAGGAAGTCCTGGACCTGAGGAACAAGTTCCAGGCCGCGCTGGACAACAACCCTGACGTGTCACGCCCGCAGCTGATGGTGTTGCGTCATACCCACGTACACAGCCCGTCCGAGCCGGAAGGCTGGAAGGTCGGCGCACAGGCGATCTCGCGCTTCTATCGCACCTTCGATGCCTGGTTCGGCAACAAGACCACGCCGGTCAATGGTTTCCTCGAACCCAGCCCTGAGTCCAAGTTCGCCGAAGTCCCAGCGTTCGAGCTGGAGAACATTCGCAAGAACACCATGATCGGCACGCCGGAGGAAATCATCGCGCGGATCAGGTACTACCAGGAGCTGGGCGTCGACGAGTTCAGTTTCTGGTGCGACAACAGCCTGCCGCATGCCCAGAAGAAGAAGTCGCTGGAGCTGTTCATCAAGGAAGTGGTGCCGGCGTTCAGCTGAGTGCGCGAGGACCGGCCAGGGGCCGGTCCCTTCGGCAGGCCGGGCTACGCGTCACCAGACCGGGCGCTGGCGCGACTCGGACGGTAGAGACGACCGTCCCTTGAGCCTGTTCACGCCCTTGTCGCCGGCTGGATCCCGAGGTTGCTGCGCGGCCGAGCCGGGCCCCGGCGATTGCCGCTCCCACAGCTGGCGGCCGCCAGGGCGCCAAACCGGCCGCGCTGGCCGGCGAATGCGCTCGTGATGCGCTTACCCTCCCCGCCAAGGATTTTTCACGCACCCCTCTTGCACTGCCAGTATTATGGTATACCATCAGACAACAAGATCCGAACAACCTCATTGGAGCCGCTCATGAGTTTCGAAATCCGCAAGATCGTCACCTACTCCGAAGA
The DNA here is from genome assembly GCF_015680705.1 of Pseudomonas fulva. Taxonomy (GTDB): domain Bacteria; phylum Pseudomonadota; class Gammaproteobacteria; order Pseudomonadales; family Pseudomonadaceae; genus Aquipseudomonas; species Aquipseudomonas fulva_C. The sequence continues at coordinate 301,266 of NZ_JADNYP010000001.1, forward strand.
AACCCGCATCGAAGGTGGCAAGGCCACCGACAAGCCGGTGACCATGGTCGGCCTGGCCGTCGTGATCAAGAACCCTTGGGCGGGCCGCGGTTTTGTCGAGGACCTCAAGCCGGAAATCCGTGCCAACTGCTCCGAGCTGGGCGCGCTGATGGTCGAGCGCCTGACTGCCGCGATCGGCGGCGCCGACAAGATCGAGGCTTATGGCAAGGCGGCCGTGGTCGGTGCCGACGGCGAGATCGAGCATGCCTCGGCCGTGATCCATACTCTGCGCTTCGGCAACCACTATCGTGAAGCGGTCCAGGCCAAGAGCTACCTGAGCTTCACCAACAAGCGCGGCGGCCCTGGCACCTCGATTCAGATCCCGATGATGCAGAAGGACGACGAAGGCCTGCGCTCGCACTACATCACCCTGGAAATGCAGATCGAAGATGCTCCGCGCGCCGACGAGATCGTCGTTGTCCTGGGCGCCTCCGACGGCGGCCGCCTGCATCCGCGCATCGGCAACCGCTACATCGACCTGGAAGAACTGGCGGCTGAAAAAGCCAACGCTCAATAACGACAACCAGACGGGCCGGGCGCGCCATACGCGCCGCCCGCTCATCAAGGAGCGCCGTCCATGATTCAGCCTGCTGCTGAACGTACACCGGCCGGGACCAGTTACCTGAGCCTCGGCCAGGGCCAACCCGTGGTGCTGATCCACGGCGTGGGCCTGAACAAGGAAATGTGGGGCGGGCAGTTCGTCGGCCTGGCCAACGACTACCGCGTCATCGCCTACGACATGCTCGGTCATGGCCAGAGCCCGCGCCCGGACGTCGGTACCGACCTGGCAGGCTATGCCGCCCAGCTGGTGGAGCTGCTCGATCACCTGCAGGTCAGGCAGGCCACGGTGATCGGCTTCTCCATGGGCGGCCTGGTCGCGCGCGCCTTCGCCCTGCACTACCCACAGCGCCTGGCCGCGCTGGTGGTGCTCAACAGCGTGTTCAATCGCACGCCCGAGCAGAGCGCCGGCGTCATCGCCCGCGCCGCCCAGGCTGCCGAGCTGGGCCCCGACGCCAACGTCGACGCTGCCCTGGAGCGCTGGTTCAGCCGTGAATACAAGGCCGCCAACCCGGCGCAGGTCGCTGCCATTCGCCAGGTGCTGGCCGGCAACGACCCGCAGGGCTACCACACGACCTACTCGCTGTTCGCCACCCAGGACATGTATCGTGCCGACGAGCTGGGCAGCATCCAGGTGCCGACCCTGATCGCCACCGGGGAGCTCGACCAGGGCTCGACGCCGACCATGGCCCGCCAGCTCGCCGCGCGCATTCCTGGTGCGCGCAGCGTGGTACTGGCCGAGCAACGACACATGATGCCGGTGGAAGCGCCGCGCGAAGTCAACAGGATGCTCCTGGACTTCCTTGGCCACGCCCGCACCCTCACCGAATCCGCCAAGGGGATTGTGGCATGACCCTCGTTCGTTTCCAGATGTGCATCGACGGCCAATGGCAGGATGCACAGAGCGGCAAGACCTTCGACAGCCTCGACCCGGCCACCGCACAAGCCTGGGCGCAATTGCCCGATGCCGACGAAGCCGATGTCGAGCTGGCCGTGCAGTCGGCCCAGCGTGCCTTCGAGAGCAAGGCCTGGCGCGGGCTGACCGCCACCGTACGCGGCAAGCTGCTGCGTCGCCTGGGCGACCTGATCGCCGAGAACAAGGAACACCTGGCCCAGCTCGAGAGCCGCGACAACGGCAAGCTGATCCGCGAGACGCGCGGCCAGGTCGGCTACCTGCCAGAATTCTTCCACTACACCGCAGGGCTTGCCGACAAGCTCGAAGGCGGCACCTTGCCGCTGGACAAGCCGGACCTGTTCGCCTACACCGTGCACGAGCCGATCGGCGTGGTGGCCGGGATCATCCCCTGGAACAGCCCGCTGTACCTGACCGCGATCAAGCTGGCTCCGGCCCTGGCCGCTGGCAACACCATCGTGCTCAAGCCCTCCGAGCATGCCTCGGCGACCATTCTCGAACTGGCTCGCCTGGCCCTGGAAGCCGGCTTCCCGCCAGGCGTGGTCAATGTCGTCACCGGCTTCGGCCCCAGCACCGGCGCGGCCCTCACCCGTCACTCGCTGGTACGCAAAATCGCCTTCACGGGCGGTGCCGCCACTGCTCGCCACGTGGTGCGCAGCAGCGCCGAGAATTTCGCCAAGCTGTCATTGGAACTGGGTGGCAAGTCGCCGAACATCATCTTCGCCGACGCCGACCTGGACAGCGCCATCAACGGCGCGGTAGCCGGCATCTATGCCGCCTCCGGACAAAGCTGCGTGGCCGGCTCGCGCCTGCTGGTACAGGAGGAGATCTTCGACGAATTCGTCGAGCGCCTGATCGAACGCGCCAGGCGCATCCGCATCGGCAACCCACAGGACGACCAGAGCGAGATGGGGCCGATGGCCACTGCCCAGCAGTTGGCCGTGGTCGAAGGCCTGGTGGCCGCGGCCAACGCCGAAGGCGCCAAGCTGCGCATGGGCGGCAAGCGTGCCGAGGTCGAAGGTGACGGCTGGTTCTACGAGCCGACCCTGTTCGAGTGCGACAGCAACTCGATGAAGATCATGCAGGAAGAAGTGTTCGGCCCGGTCGCGGCGGTGATCCGCTTCAAGACCGAGGAAGAGGCCCTGGCGATCGCCAACGATTCGCAGTTCGGCCTGGCCGCCGGTATCTGGACCCGTGATCTCGGTCGCGCCCATCGCCTGGCGCGCGATGTGCGCTCGGGCATCATCTGGGTCAACACCTACCGTGCCGTTTCGGCCATGGCGCCGATCGGTGGCTTCAAGAACAGCGGCTATGGCCGCGAGAGCGGCATCGACTCGGTGCTCGCCTACACCGAGCTGAAGACCGTGTGGATCAACCTGTCCACCGCGCCGATGCCCGACCCCTTCGTGATGCGTTGAGAGGTGCAGCGAAATGATCGAACCCGGCATCTACAAAGACGTGATGGGCTCGTTCCCGTCCGGCGTGACGGTGGTCACCACCCTGGACCCCGAGGGTGGCATCGTCGGCATCACCGCCAGCGCCTTCAGCGCGCTGTCGATCGATCCGGCGCTGGTGCTGTTCTGCCCGAACTACGCCTCCGATACCTACCCGATCCTGCGTGACAGCAAGCGCTTCGCCATCCACCTGCTGGCGGCCGGCCAGACTGCCGAGGCCTATGCCTTCGCCGGCAAGGGCAAGGACAAGGCCAAGGGCATCGAGTGGCATCTCAGCGCACTGGGGAACCCGGTGTTGCCCGGTGCCACCGCGGTGATCGAGTGCGAGCTGTGGCGCGAGTACGATGGCGGCGACCATGCAATCATCGTCGGCGCGGTCAGGAACCTGATCTTGCCCGCCGATCCGGTCACACCCATGGTCTACCACAAAGGCAAGCTCGGCGCCCTGCCACCGCTTGGCTGATTCGCTTTCGAGGGTTGCGCCGGCCATCACCCTCGGTTGCGACCCTCTTTTTCACTGACTGCAGGAGCACGGCAGATGAGCAACGAGAAGTACGAGAAAGGCCTGGCCATCCGCACCCAGGTGCTGGGCGAGGACTATGTCGAGCGCTCGATCCAGAACGCCGATGATTTCAATCGACCGCTGCAGGAGCTGGTCACCGAATACTGCTGGGGCCACGTCTGGGGTCGTGACGGTTTGTCGCTCCAGGAGCGCAGCATGATAAACTTGGCCATGATTTCCGCGCTCAACCGGCCTCACGAACTCAAGCTGCACATTCGCGGCGCCTTGCGTAATGGCCTGAGCCGTGAACAGATTCGCGAAATCCTGCTCCAGGTCGGCATCTATTGCGGCGTACCCGCGGCGGTGGACAGCTTCCGCCTGGCCCGCGAGGCGTTCGCCGAAGCCGACGCGGAGCAAACCCGTTAACAACGGGCTGTTCGAACCACTGCAAGGAGCGCCCGGGTTCGCGGCGTTCCCATGGCCAGGGTAGGCAGCCTCATTCAGAGCGCACTCGATGAAACGCCAGCCTCTCGACGACAGTTTCAAGGTCAACCGCAACCCCGTTACCCTGCGCGAAATCGTGCTCGACAAGTTGCGCGGGGCGATCATGAATTTCCACCTGCTGCCGGGCGACCGCCTGGTCGAGCGTGACCTCTGCGACCGCCTGGGTGTCAGCCGCACTTCGGTTCGCGAAGCGTTGCGACACCTGGAGTCCGAAGGGCTGGTGGAGTTCGCCGACGCCAAGGGGCCGCGCGTGGCGATCATCACCCTGGAGGACGCCCGCGATATCTACGAGCTGCGCTGCGTGCTCGAAGGGCTGATCGTGCAGCTGTTCACTCTCAATGCCAAGGCCAAGGACATCCGGGCCCTGGAACGCGCGCTCGAGGAAAACCGCGAGGCCTTGGAAGAAGGCGAACTGCAGCAGGTGCTCGATTCGGTGCAGGGCTTCTACAACGTGCTGCTCGAAGGTTCCGGCAACCATGTGGCGGCGACCCAGCTGCGTCAGTTGCAGGCCCGCATCAGCTACCTGCGCGCCACTTCGGTGTCCCAGGCCAATCGCCGCGGGGCCAGCAACCTCGAAATGGAAAAGCTCGTCGAGGCGATCAAGAGCGGCGACCCGCTGGCCGCGCACCAGGCCTCGGTCGACCACGTACGCGCCGCCGCCAAGGTTGCTCTGGACTACTTGCGCCAGAAACAGAACGACAACGCCAAGGTGCGTGACATCGTCGAACCCCTGGCCCTCAAGGACCCTCGCATAGGTCGCTGAACATGCCCACCGCCCCGCGCTACTGCCCGCACTGCACCACGGCGCTCGTCCGGGGCGTGCCTGCCGGCGACACCCACGAACGCCTGCATTGCGCGGGGTGTGGCTACATCCATTACGTCAACCCGAAGATCATCGCCGGGTGCATCATCGAGCGCGACGGCAAGTACCTGCTGTGCCAGCGCGCCATCCCGCCACGTCCGGGCACCTGGACCCTGCCGGCGGGCTTCATGGAGGCAGGCGAGACCACCGAGCAAGCGGCCCTGCGCGAGGTCTGGGAAGAAACCGGCGTGCGCGCCGACATCTTCGCGCCCTACTCGATCTTCAGCGTGCCCAGGATCAGCGAGGTATACATCGTCTTTCGCGCCACGGTGATCGAGGAAACCGGCACGTTCGGGCCGGAAACGCTGGAATACCGGTTCTTCGAGCCGGAGCAGATCCCCTGGGAGCAGATCTACTACCCTGCCATCCGGCAGATCCTCGAGCGTTATATCCTCGAGCGACAGGCGGGGGTCTATGGCATCTACATGGGCAATGACGATTCAGGTAAGGTGCATTTCATTCGTTGAGCGACCGCTCCCAGACAGCGCTGTCGGGTCGGCCGCCGGGGCGCCTAATGGCCGCGATGGCCTGCAACGCGGGTCCACAACCGGCCAGACGCCCACCGCTCTGCCTCGTTGGCACGGCTCGCACAGGAGCGATTCTGTGCAAACCTGCCAGATCCAACGGCCTCCTCGCGCCCTATCGCGGCACTGCGGCCGCTCCATAGTCCGGTGCCGGCCGCGTCTAGAGAGTCGGCCTGCGTTGCGACCGATCAGCCCTTGCCGCCAGGCTCGAGCCCCTCGACGATGATCACCTGGGCCTTGGCCGCGTTGAACCGGTGCTCCGACGCTGCCTGGTACTGCGCGGACCGATAGCAGGCCACCGCCTGCTCGTAGCTGACGAATTCGATGATCACCGTACGCGTGGGTGTCGGGCGTCCTTCCATCGCCTCGCTGCGCCCGCCCCGGGCCAGGAACTTCCCGCCGAAGGCCGCAAACACCTCGGGTGCGCGCTGGGTATATTCCTGGTACTGCTCGGCATCGGTGATGTCGATGGTGGCAATCCAATAGCCTTTCATATACTGCTCTCCTGCTCGGTTTATTGTGTATTATGGTATACCACAAAAATATCATTACCCTAGAGAGTATGTAGCATGGCTTTCCACAGCATCGAAGAAATTCTCGAAGACTATCGCCAAGGCAAGATGGTCCTGCTGGTGGATGACGAAGATCGGGAAAACGAGGGCGATCTGCTGATCGCCGCCGAATGCTGCGATGCCAGTGTCATCAACTTCATGGCTCGCCAAGCGCGCGGCTTGATCTGCCTGACCTTGACCGACGAGCATTGCCAGCGGCTGGGCCTGGAACAGATGGTGCCGAGCAACGGCAGTGCGTTCAGCACGGCCTTCACCGTCTCGATCGAAGCCGCCCATGGCGTGACCACGGGCATCTCCGCCGCCGACCGGGCGCGTACCGTCGCGGCGGCCATGGCCACGAACGCCGGGCCGCAAGACCTGGTCCAACCCGGCCACATCTTCCCCTTGCGTGCCCGTGAAGGCGGTGTACTCACCCGTGCCGGACATACCGAAGCAGGTTGCGACCTGGCCCGTCTGGCCGGCTTCACGCCTGCCTCGGTCATCGTCGAGGTGCTCAACGATGACGGCAGCATGGCGCGACGGCCGGATCTGGAAGTCTTCGCTTCGCGCCATGGCATCAAGATCGGCACCATCGCCGACCTGATCCACTACCGCCTGAGCACCGAGCACACCATCAAACGCATCGGCGAGCGTGAACTGCCCACCGTGCATGGCACTTTCCGCCTGGTCACCTACGAGGACCGGATCGAAGGCGGCGTGCACATGGCGATGGTCATGGGCGATATCCGCCGCGAACAGCCCACCCTGGTGCGCGTGCATGCCATCGATCCGCTGCGCGACCTGGTCGGCGCCGAATACGCCGGCCCGCCCAACTGGACCTTGTGGGCCGCGCTCGAACGCGTCGCCGCCGAAGGCGCGGGCGTGGTGGTGATACTGGCCAACCACGAATCCTCCCAGGCGCTGCTCGAGCGCGTACCGCAATTGACTCGACCGCCACGCCCCTACCAGCGTGGCCAGACCCGCATCTACTCGGAGGTCGGCACCGGCGCGCAGATTCTCCAGGACCTGGGCGTCGGCAAGCTGCGCCACCTTGGCCCGCCGCTCAAGTATGCAGGCTTGGCTGGCTATGAGCTGGAAGTTGTCCAGAGCATCCCGTTCGCCTGAACGGCAAGCCACAAGCGGCAGGCTGTTGGTGCAAACGTCGCGTTCGGCGCTCGAGGCTTGCCGCTTGCAGTTCCGAAAAGAGTGATGGCCGGTAGCCCCATACCACTTGCCAAAAACTTGGAATACCATAATATGATATTCCGTAGACCTTGACTTTTTCAGTCGTTCCAGCGCTCTGCGAGAACGGCCATGCAACACGTCGCAAGCTGCTCCCCGAACACATGGCGGGTGACAGAACATCCGCCTCGAATAACAAAAGCAACGAGGGTGTAACCATGCTGTTGAGCAAACGTGTAAGCGCAGTGCTGTCCGCCAGCCTGCTCACCTTGTCCTGTCAGGCCACGCTGGCCGCTGACAGTCTCAATTTCGTCAGCTGGGGTGGCACCACCCAGGACGCCCAGAAACAGGCATGGGCCGCACCCTTCTCCAAGAGCACCGGGATCAAGGTCGTGCAGGACGGGCCAACCGACTATGGCAAGCTCAAGGCCATGGTCGAAAGCGGCAACGTCCAGTGGGACGTGGTCGACGTGGAAGCCGACTTCGCCTTGCGGGCTGCCAGCGAAGGCCTGCTCGAGCCGCTGGACTTCAATACCGTCAAGCGCGATCGCATCGATCCGCGCTTCGTTTCCGACCACGGGGTCGGTTCGTTCTTCTTCTCCTTCGTGCTCGGCTACAACCAGGGCAAGCTCGGCGCCAGCAAGCCGGTGGACTGGTCGGCGCTGTTCGACACCAGGACCTATCCAGGCAAGCGCGCCCTGTACAAGTGGCCAAGCCCCGGCGTGCTCGAACTGGCCCTGCTGGCTGATGGCGTGCCGGCCGACAAGCTCTATCCGCTGGACCTGGACCGCGCCTTCAAGAAACTCGACACCATCAAGAAAGATATCGTCTGGTGGGGCGGGGGCGCTCAGTCACAGCAGTTGCTGGCCTCGGGCGAAGCTTCGCTGGGGCAGTTCTGGAACGGTCGGGTCTACGCCTTGCAACAGGATGGCGCGCCGGTCGGGGTAAGCTGGAAGCAGAACCTGGTCATGGCCGACTTCCTGGTCGTGCCCAAGGGCGCCAAGAACAAGGAGGCGGCCATGAAGTTCCTGGCCAACGCCAGCGGCGCCGAGGGCCAGGCCGAGTTCGCCAACCTCACGGCCTACGCGCCGGTCAACCTGGACAGCGTCGACAAGCTCGACTCCGACCTGGCGCCGAACCTGCCGACGGCCTACGCCGCTGACCAGGTCACCCTGGACTTTGCCTACTGGGCGAAGAACGGCCAGGCCATCGCGGCACGCTGGAACGAGTGGCTGGTCAAATGAAAGTCGCCATCAACGCCCTGCACAACGCGCAAGGTGCCGGCCCCGGCACCGGCGCACCGGAGGCGGCCGCGCGCCGCCCGTCCCTTGGCCAGCGCTGGCGCGGCAGCCGCAACCTGCTGCCGGCCCTGTTGTTCCTCGGACTGTTCTTCTTCGCCCCGCTGATCGGGTTGCTGCTGCGTGGCGTGCTGGAGCCAGTGCCGGGCCTTGGCAACTATGAGCAGCTGTTCGCCAACTCGGCCTATGCGCGGGTGCTGTTCAACACCTTCTCGGTAGCCGGCGTGGTCACCCTGATCAGTGTGCTGCTGGGCTTTCCATTGGCCTGGGCGATCACCCTGGTGCCGCACGGCTGGGGTCGCTGGCTGCTGAACATCGTGCTGCTTTCGATGTGGACCAGCCTGCTGGCGCGCACCTACTCGTGGCTGGTGCTGCTGCAGGGTTCGGGGGTGATCAACAAGGCCCTGATGGCCCTTGGCATCATCGATGCCCCACTGGAAATGGTGCACAACCTCACTGGGGTGGTGATCGGCATGAGCTACATCATGATCCCGTTCATCGTGCTGCCGTTGCAGGCGACCATGCATGCCATCGACCCGATGGTGCTGCAGGCCGGTTCGATCTGCGGTGCGAGCCCCTGGAGCAACTTCTGGAAGGTATTCCTGCCACTGTGCCGCTCAGGGTTGTTCTCCGGCGCGCTGATGGTGTTCGTGATGTCGCTCGGCTACTACGTCACTCCGGCGCTGCTCGGCGGCGCGCAGAACATGATGTTGCCCGAATTCATCATCCAGCAGGTGCAGTCGTTCCTCAACTGGGGCCTGGCCAGCGCCGCCGCCGCGCTGCTGGTGGTGATCACCCTGGTGCTGTTCTACCTGTACCTGAAGCTGCAGCCGGAATCCCCGGTCGGCAATGCGAGGTAATCCGCCATGCTTCTGTCCCCCAATGCCATGGGGCGCCCACTGCGCACCGGCCTGTACCTGACCACTGGCGTCATCGCGGCTTTCCTGCTGCTTCCGGTGGTGTTCATCGTCCTGTTGTCGTTCGGCTCGTCCCAGTGGCTGGTGTTCCCGCCGCCAGGCTGGACCTTCAAGTGGTATGGCCAGTTCTTCTCCAACCCTGAATGGATGGACGCCGCGCTGGCCAGCCTCAAGGTCGCCGTGCTCACCACCATCGCCGCCGTGCTGCTGGGGCTGCCCACGGCGTTCGCCCTGGTGCGTGGGCGCTTTCCCGGCCGCGAGATGCTCTACGGGCTGTTCACCATGCCGATGATCGTGCCGTTGGTGATCATCGCGGTGGCGGTCTATGCGCTGTTCCTCAAGCTCGGCCATACCGGCACGCTGTTCGCCTTCGTGGTCAGCCACGTGATCGTCGCACTGCCCTTCACCATCATCTCGATCATCAACTCGCTGAAGCTGTTCGACCAGTCGATCGAGGATGCCGCGGTGATCTGCGGCGCCTCGCGCCTGCAAGCGATCTTCAAGGTCACCTTCCCGGCGATTCGCCCGGGCATGATCGCCGGTGGCCTGTTCGCTTTCCTGGTCTCGTGGGACGAGGTGGTGCTGAGCGTGATGATGGCCAGTCCAGACCTGCAGACCCTGCCGGTGAAAATGTGGACGACCTTGCGCCAGGACCTCAGCCCGGTGATCGCCGTGGCCTCGACGCTGCTGATCGGCCTTTCCTTGCTTGTGATGTTCATTGCCGCCGCCTTGCGTCGGCGCACCGAAGCCAACGCCTGAGCGCGCGGAGACAACAACGATGAGTGCAGTCCTCAAAGACAACGCGCACGGCAAGACTCTGGTCAGCCTGCGCGGCCTGAACAAGCACTACGGCGACTTCACCGCCGTGGACAACCTCGATCTCGAGGTACGCGACGGCGAATTCCTGACCTTCCTCGGCTCCAGCGGTTCGGGCAAGTCCACCACCTTGTCGATGCTGGCCGGTTTCGAGACGCCAAGCAGTGGCCAGATCCTGGTGGACGGCCAGTCGCTGGTGAACGTGCCACCCCACAAGCGCGACATCGGCATGGTTTTCCAGCGCTATTCGCTATTCCCGCACCTGAACGTGCGCGACAACATCGCCTTCCCACTGGCCATCCGCAAGCTCAGTGCGGCTGAGACGACCAAGCGGGTCGACGCCATGCTCAAGCTGGTGCAGCTGGAGCAATTCGCCCATCGCAAGCCTGCGCAGATGTCCGGAGGCCAGCAGCAGCGCGTGGCGATCGCCCGGGCACTGGTCTACGAGCCTCGCATCCTGCTGATGGACGAACCGCTCGGGGCCTTGGACAAGAAATTGCGCGAAGACCTGCAGGACGAACTGCGCCACCTGCACCGGCGCCTGGGCATCACCATCGTCTACGTCACCCATGACCAGGAAGAAGCCATGCGCCTGTCCCAGCGCATCGCCATCTTCAGTCATGGCAGGATCGTCGGCCTGGGCAGTGGCTACGACCTCTACCAGAATCCGCCGAACGCCTTCGTCGCCTCGTTCCTCGGCAACTCCAACTTCCTGCGTATCGCCGCCCATGGCAACGGCTCAGGCAGCTTCGAGGGCCAGCCGCTGGCGCTGCGCCTGACGTCCGGGCTGGCCGCCGGCCAGGATGCGCTGATCATGGTCCGTCCGGAAAAAGCCCTGGCCCTGCCCCTCGAGCAGGCTGCCCGCGAGCCGTTGCCGGCCGGCTGGAACGAGGTCGGCGCCAAGGTCAGCGAAGTGCTGTTCCTCGGAGAAAGCCAGACCTGCCATGTGCTCACCGCCAACGGTACGCCGCTGACGGTCAAGGCCCTCTCGGCCGCTGGCATGTCGATGCAGCCGGGCGATCCGGTCAAGGTCCGCTGGGCGGTGGCCGATGCCTGTGTCTACACCGAATGGGCCGAGGGTGACCTGAGCAAGGCGGCCGGCGCGCACTGACTGGCGTGCCTGGCTACGCGGGACTGGCGTGACGCCCCTGGCGGCCAGTCCGGCCCTCGCCGCTCACGGTGCCTTCGGCAAGTGGCCCGGCTTCCTGGCCCATGCCTGGTTCTTGCTGTGCTTCCAGTCTCGATCGGCCGGGCTGTCAATGCTCAGGCGCCGCTGGAGGTCGCTGTAGGCACCTGCCTGGCACTGGCGGAAGCCATCGTCCCAACCGCTGGCATAACGCACGTCGCCCAGATAGGTCGTCACATCCTTGCGAAACTCTGCCAGTGCCCCGGCCGCCTGGCGCCCGCTGCCGCAGCCGTCCTGGTAGCCCCTGGCATAAAGCGGCGGGTAGCCCTCGGCCAGCATGCGCTGGGCAGTCGTCTGGCAACCGGCAAGCAGCCCCAGCGTCGAACAGACGATTGCCAATGCCCAAGCATTCTTCCGACGGGATCGAGGCTGATTCATGGTGCAGAGTTCCAGGACAGGTGCTTGCGTAAGGCCAGCATCTTGGAACCGCGGGCATCCAAGCCGCGTGAAACACAGGTGAAAAAGCCGTGGGGCGAGTGTCCCAGGGCTGCCCGGACCCAAGCCGCAGCCGTTATGGGCACGCGCTGCAGCGCGATGGGCAGCCGTCCGGGGCTGGCTGGCGAGCCTGGCGACCTCTTTGCGTCGTCGTTCAAGCGGGCCTGCCGCTGCCGACAGCACCGCCTGGTCGCCAGTCCCTGAATGCCTGCACCCCGCCCGGCCGATGCCGGGCGGTGCTGTGTTCAGCCGCTGTGATGGGTCTCGGCCAGACGGTAGACGGGCGTGGACAGCCCCTCGAAGCGTGCCTTGAGCTGCAGCGCCAGGTACAGCGAGTAATGCCGCGACTGATGCAGGTTGCCGCCGTGGAACCAGAGGTTCGGCTGCCGGGTCGGCTTCCACATGTTGCGCAGTTCGCCCTCGTAGGGGCCCGGGTCCTTGGTCGTGCCGGAGCCCAGCCCCCAGCAGCGCCCGACCTTGTCGGCGACCTCTTGGGAAATCAGCTTCGCCGCCCAGCCGTTCATCGAGCCGTAGCCGGTGGCATAGACGATCAGGTCGGCCGGCAGGCGACTGCCATCGTTGAGCACCACGGCGTCCGCCTCGATGCGCTCGACGCCGAGCCCCGGCGCGCTCCTGAGTCTGATCGTGCCGTTGGCGATCAGCTCCGAGGCACCGACATCGATGTAATAGCCTGAGCCCCGGCGCACGTACTTCATGAACAGGCCTGACTCGTCGTCACCGAAGTCGAGCATGAAACCGGCCTGCCCCAGGCGCTCGTAGAAGGCTTTGTCGCGCGCCTTGATGGCGTCGAACAGCGGCCGATGAAAGCTTGGCATGACTTTGTAGGGGATCGAGGCGAAGAGCATGTCCGCCTTGTCGGTGGTCAGGCCACGCTCGACGGCCTCCTCCGAATACAGCCCGCCGAAGACCAGCTCCATCAGGCTGTCCGAGCGCACGATATGGGTCGAGGAACGCTGCACCATGGTCACCTCGGCGCCGTTCTCGACCAGGTCCGCACAGATGTCATGCGCCGAGTTGTTGGCACCGATGACCACGGCGCGCTTGCCACGCCAGGCGTCACCGCCAGGATGGCCGCTGGAGTGATGCTGCTGACCCTTGAAGGTCTCGGCGCCTGGATACTGCGGTACGTTGGGCACGCCGGACATGCCGGTGGCCAGGATCAGCTGGGTCGGTTGCAGCATCAGGCGCTCGCCGTTGCGCTCGACCTCTACCGTCCAGCTGCCGGCCTGCTCGTCGAAACGCGCGCCGATGCATTCGGTACGCGCCCAGTAGTTGAGCTCCATGACCTTGGCATACATCTCCAGCCAGTCACCGATCTGGTCCTTGGGCGTGAAGACCGGCCAATGCTCGGGAAATGGCAGGTAGGGCATGTGGTCGTACCAGACCGGGTCGTGCAGGCACAGCGACTTGTAGCGGCCCCGCCACTGGTCGCCGGGACGCTCGGCCTTGTCGATGATCAGGGTCGGGACCCCCAGGCGCTTGAGGCGCGCGGCAAGGCCCAGGCCACCCTGCCCGCCGCCGACGATCAGGCAGTAAGGCTGGGTGGTGATACCCAGCGAGGCTTCTTCGTCACGCCGGCGTTCCAGCCAGTTGCGCTTGTCGGCATGGCCATGGCCGTGGTTGGCGCCCAACGGACGGCGGCGGCCGCTGGGTTCCTCGAAACCTTTGAGCTCGCGCATGGCGGTGAGCAGCGTCCAGCACAGGCCATCCTTGAGCCGCACGTAGCCTTTGCCACGTGCCACGTCGGTTTCCAGGCTGATCCAGCCTTCGAGCACACCGTCTTCCAGCGTCGCCTCACCTTCCACTCGCCATCGCTCGGGACGAGTCTGCTCGAGGCGGGTTTCGAGCATGTCACGGATGGCCGGCTTGCCTTCGAGGGTCACCAGGTTCCAGCTGAACAGCAGCAGGTCACGCCAGTAGCATTCTTGGGCGAAGAGTTCGAGCGTAGCGTCCAGGTCGCCTTGGGCAAGCTGCGCGGACAAGCGCTCGACCCAGGCCGTGAGCTGGGCCGTAGGGGTCTGCAGGGGTGTTTCGATCGCGACGTTCATGGGGCTTCTCCCAATTCTTGTTGTTGTGGCCCTGAGCCTTGAGCAAAGGCCGGGCCAGGTTTCCCCAAACCCCGTCGCAGAGCCATCGCGTTGCTCTACAGGATGCTTGCCGGGCGGCTGTCAGCGCTTCGATCTGTCACGCCGCTGGCCGCTTGGATGACAAAGTGTCACCCAGCACGAGACACACGGCCCCGGTCTTGATCTAGGCTAGCTGGAGTCACGATCGCAGTGGAGAACAACAACGATGACGCCTGCCTCGATCAGTACCCATGCGCGCCAGGTGCTGCAAGCCGTGCAAGGTGCGCATGCGCTGCACGGCCCGAGCGCCGATCCGGCCATCACCCGCTCCTGGCGCCGTTGCCTCGACCAGCATCACCTCGACCCGGCCAGCCGCCAGGCACCCGACGTGCTCGAACATCCACGCCTGCAGGACCATCGGGCACCTCTGGAACACATCATCAAGGTGGCCCGCTGGCAGATGAGCAGCCTGCACCAGCAGCTCGGTGGCGATGGCCAGGTGGTGCTGCTGACCGACGCCCATGGCGTGGTGATCGACAGCGTCCACAACCAGGCCGAACGCGCTACGTTCCGGCGTGCCGGGCTCTGGCTCGGCGCGATGTGGAGCGAGGAGCGCGAGGGCACCAATGGCGTCGGTACCTGCCTGGTCGAGCGCCAGCACGTGACCATTCGCCGGGAGGAGCACTTCCGTGGCCGGCACGCCGGCCTGAGTTGTTCGGCCAGCCCGATCTTCGATCCGCACGGGGAGCTGCTGGCGGTGCTCAACCTCTCTTCCAGCGGCGAAGACCACAGCCTGCACCGACGCTTCCAGGCCATGGCCCTGACCAACCTGTCGGCGAAGCTGATCGAGAACTGCTTCTTTCTCGGGCATGACACCCATCGTTACCTGCTGCGCTTGCACCCCGAGGCGCGCTTCGTCGGGCTGCTGGGCGAAGGCCTGCTGGCTTTCGACGAAGCCGCGCGCATCTGTTCGGTGAACCAGGCGGCGCTGGAGCTGCTGGGCCAGACACGCGCCCAACTGTTGGGCCAACGCTTGGCGATGCTGCTGGAAACCCCGTTGGAGCAGGTGCTTGGCCAGGCCAGCGCGCAGCCGGGCGTCTGCTGGCCGCTGCGATTGGTCGATGGGCGCCTGTTCTACGCGCAACTGCGCCTGCCCGCGCGTCCTGCGCCAAGTCCGGTGATGGCCGAACCAACGATCGTCGACCCGCATGCCTGCCTCGAGGATCCGCGCTTGCAGCGCAGCCTCAGCCAGGCAGCACGGGTATTGGAACGAGATGTCCCGGTGTTCCTGCATGGCGAGACCGGCACTGGCAAGGAAGTCTTCGCCGCCGCCTTGCACCGCGCCAGTTCGCGCGCCGGCCAGCCGTTCGTGGCGATCAACTGCGCGGCCATCCCCGAAACGCTGATCGAAAGCGAATTGTTCGGCTATCGAGGTGGCAGTTTTACCGGTGCACGCAAGGAAGGCATGGTCGGCAAGCTCGAGCAGGCCCATCGCGGCACGCTGTTGCTGGACGAAATCGGCGATATGCCGCTGGCCTTGCAGACGCGCCTGCTGCGCGTGCTCGAAGAGCGTCAGGTCGTGCCCCTGGGCGGCGCGGCGGCGCGTGCGCTGGATGTGCGGATCATCAGCGCCAGCCACCAGGACCTGCGCGAACGGGTCGCTGAAGGGCGTTTTCGCGACGACCTGTATTATCGGCTGTGCGGGTTCACCGTACAGCTTCCGCCGCTGCGCGCACGCTCGGACAAAGGCAGCCTGTTCGATCGGCTGTTATGCGAAGAGGCAGCCGGGTTGGACATCGTCCTGGAGCCAGGCGTGAAGGAGCGGCTGCTTGCCTACGCCTGGCCAGGCAATGTTCGTCAGTTGCGTACCTGCCTGCGCACCCTGACAGCGCTTGCCTGGGAAGGACGTGTCAGCCTGGAGGACGTGGCGCAAGTGCTACCCGGGCAGGACCCCATGACCAGCTCGGAAGAGGATCCTCTGGGCCGCTCCGAACGGCAGACCCTGCTTGAGTTGATCGAACAGGAGCGCTGGCATATCGGCCGCGTCGCTGCTCGGCTGGGTGTCAGTCGCAATACCTTGTATCGCAAGCTGCGCCAGCATGGCATCGCACGCCATGGGCTGGCCGAAGGCTGAGACGAGCCTTGTGCGCCAACCTGTCAGCGCAGCGTGTAGCCCAGTTGCCAGGCGCGCGGGATGAACGCGGTGGCGCTGGCCAGCAGCAGGCTGAGGGCCGCGCACACTGCCAGGGCGGCGAGGCCCAGGTGCAGTTGCAGGAGGACGCCGGCGCTGGCACCGGCCAGCATGCCTGTCCAGGGAATCAGCTGGACTCTCCAGCCGGCCCGACGGTCACCTAGCAGCCAGCGGCCCAGCCCCCGGCCAAATCGAGACAAGGCTCCGGTCACGTAGGTCAGCCCGATGGGCAAGCCGTTGACCTGCTCGACGACTGCATTGAGCATGCCCATGGCCAGCACGGCGCTCACCAGCGCTGGCGTGATCCACGGCACGGGCAGCGCCGCCATGGCGAGCAGGAGCGCTACCAGGACCAGCAGCACCGCCGCCTTGCGCCTGAAGCGCCGGGCCACCACCACGCCAAGCGCATTGCCCAGGACGAAGCTTGCGATGAGCAGCGACAGGCGCAACAAGGTGGTCAGGTCGCCTTGCCCGATCGCCACGGCGAGCCGGGTAGTGTTGCCGCTCATGAACGACACGAAGTCGCCGGCCGCCAGGAAACCGATGGCGTCGGTCATTCCAGCCAGCACGGACAAACCGGCGACCACGCCCAGACCGATGCGCCCGCGCAGGGCATGCAGCCTGACCCGCTTGGCTGTGTAGGGGGACGGAGGTGATGGCAGCATGGCAGTCCTGACGTGGCATTCTGGCCCAAAGGGGCAGGTCGCTCTGCTGGCAACCTGCTTTCACGAAGCTCGGCCCCCTATGGTAGAACATCTGGTGCCGCGCAGGGCATGACGCAAGCCCGACTAGCGCCACGCGCCTCGCTCAGGCCGGCCGCGCGCCTTGCAACCGATGATGCTCGAGCAGAAAGTCGACGAACACCCGCACCCGCGCCGGCATGGCCGGGCCGCCCACGAACACCGCATGGATCGGCTCGTGATCGCCAGGGTTAAAGTCCTCGAGCAGCGGCACCAGCCGGCCGCGGTGAATGTCGTCAGCCACCGTGAAGGTGCCGATGCGCGCGATGCCGGCACCGAGTCGGGCCAGCTGGGCGAGCGCCTCGCCGCTGCTGCATTCGATCGAGCCGGTGACTTTCACCGAGAATGCCTGCCCTTCGCGGCGAAACGGCCAGTCGGATACGGCCCGGCGGAAGTTGAAGCGCAGGCAGTTGTGCCGAGCCAGATCCTCGGGCACACGAGGCGTGCCGTGACGTTCCAGGTAGTCTGGCGCCGCGACGATCACCTGCGCGGTATCGCCCAGGCGCCGGGCAGTCAGCGGACTGTCCGGCAGGTGGCCGAAGCGCAGCGCGACATCTGCCTGGCCGGCGAGGACATCGACGATCTCGTCTCCCAACGCAAGGTCCACGAGCACCTGCGGATAGCGAGCGGTGAAGGCCGCCACCAGGGGCACTACCGTCAAGCGCCCGTGGCCGAGCGCGGCGCTGACTCGCAGGCGGCCCCTGGGCACGCCCTGGTCGGCAATGCCCTGCTCGACTTCGGCCATGTCGGCGAGGATGCGCCGCGCACCGCGCAGGTAGGCCTCGCCCTCGGCGGTCAGCGTCAGTGCCCGCGTGGTACGCAGCAACAGGCGTGCGCCCAGCCGCTGCTCGAGCCGGGCGACGATGCGGCTGACCGCCGAGGGTGTCAGGCCCAAGGCCCTGGCCGCGGCGGAGAGGCTGCCCTGTTGCATCACCTTGGCGAACACCTCCATTTCACCGACGCGCCCCCGTAACTCCATTCGTGCCTCCAACGCAAAAGTGTATGGCGTAAAGACCGACTACCGCACATGCCAGGCGCATCGTAGCATCTGCGGCACAGATCAGGAGTTTTCCATGCGTATCAATCCACCCCTTGCAGCACTCGCCATCGGTGCCTTTGGCATTGGCGTCACCGAATTCGCCCCCATGGGCATGCTACCGGGCATTGCCGAGGATCTTGGCGTATCCATTCCGGCAGCGGGACTGCTGGTCAGCGCCTACGCCGTGGGCGTGCTGATCGGTGCCCCGCTGATGACCCTGGCCACGGTCAAGGTAGCGCGGCGCTACCTGCTGATCGGCCTGATGGCCATCTTCACCCTGGGCAACCTGATGTCGGCCTTGGCCACCGACTACCAGAGTCTGCTCATCGCCCGCGTGATCACCTCCCTCAACCATGGCGCGTTCTTCGGCGTAGGGGCCATCGTTGCCGCCAACGTCGTGCCCCCCGAGCGGCAGGCTGGCGCCGTGGCCACGATGTTCATGGGGCTGACGCTGGCGACCATTGGCGGGGTGCCGCTGGCCACCTGGTTCGGTGAATGGCTCGGCTGGCGCACCGCGTTTGCCGGTATTGCCGGCTTCGGCGTCCTGGCCATGGCCTCGCTCTGGTACGCCCTGCCCGACCTGCCGATGCCTCGCAACGATGGCGCGCTGGCGGAAATCCGTGTCCTGGGGCGCGCACCCGTGCTGGCTGCACTGGCCCTGACGGTCGTCGGCTCGGGAGCAATGTTCACCGTCTTCACCTATATCGCACCCATCCTGCATAGCCAGACTCACGCCTCCACTCCCTTCATCACCGCCATGCTGGTGCTGTTCGGTGTCGGCCTGACGCTAGGCAACATGTGGGGTGGCAAGGCCGCGGATCGTTCGGTCGATCGCACCTTGGTCGTCTCGCTGGTGACGCTGATCGCGGTATTGCTGGCTTTCTCGGTGCTGATGCGCTGGCCACTGCCGACCGCCCTGGCGATCCTGGTCTGGGGCGCGGCGAGCTTTGCCCTGGTACCGCCCTTGCAGATGCGCGTCATGGAAGCGGCCAAGGCCGCGCCGAACCTGGCCTCGGCGGTCAACATCGGGGCCTTCAACCTGGGCAATGCGATCGGCGCCGTGCTCGGTGGCGCAGTGATCGATGCCGGACTGGGCTATGCCGCGATACCCCTGGCAGGTGCCATGATGGCCGGGTTGGGACTGGTGATGGTCGTGTGCCTGGCCTGGCGCTCGCGCTCGGCGGTGCCTGAGCAGCAATGCAAGCCGGACCCAGTGGCCTAGCGGGACCACACCAGGCAAGCCGGGGCCGGCGCATCGTCGAGGCCCCGGCACCAAGCGCGCCGGGGCCGTGCAGACTCAGTCGCTGTCGATATGCCCGATCGGGGTACGCGCCTCGTAGTAGCGGCCAGGCTGTTCGAGCATGCGCAACCTCCCCGCGCAGGACGCCAGCAGCGGTGTCTCCATCTTCATCGCCTCCATCACCGCGATGACCTGGCCCGCTTCCACCGTGGCGCCCTCCTCGACCAGCCAGGCGTGCAGATTGCCGGCGATCGGTGTGCACACTGTCCGCGGATCGGCTACTGGCGCAGGCACGGCAGCGCCTTGCGGTGCCGCCGCAAAGTCCAGGGTCAGGCCCGAAAGCAGGGCCGTCGGCAACCCAAGCTGGTGGCGCTTGCCATCGATCTCGACGAAGGTGCGCACGACCCCAGGGTCGGCCAACGCTGCGCTGCGCGGGGCGATTTCGACCTGTTCGGCGAAGTCGGTCTCGATCCAGCGGGTATGGACCGCGAACCTGTCCTCGGCGGTGAAGTCGGCGTGCTCCATGACCGCGCGGTGGAACGGCAGCACGGTCGCCACGCCTTCGATGCGAAACTCCGCCAGGGCGCGGCGCGCGCGGCGGATGGCTTGTTCACGAGTGCTGCCCGTGACGATCAGCTTGGCGATCATCGAGTCGAAACTGGGCGAGACAGGCGAGCCTTCGTCGACGCCGGTGTCCAGGCGCACGCCTGGACCGCTCGGTGCCTGGAAGCGCTCAAGGGTGCCTGGCGTAGGCAGGAAACCGTTACCGGCATCCTCGGCGTTGATGCGAAATTCGAAGCTGTGGCCACGCGGCGTCGGGGTGCCTTGGAAAGACAAGGGCAGGCCCTGGGCGACCCGAAGCTGCTCGATCACCAGGTCGATCCCGCTGGTTTCCTCGGTGACCGGATGCTCCACCTGCAGACGGGTATTGACCTCCAGGAACGACAAGGTGCCATCGCGGCTGAGCAGGAACTCCACGGTACCCGCGCCGACGTAACCGGCCTCGGTACAGATGTCGCGGGCCGAATCATGGATGCGCTGGCGCAGGGCGTCATCGAG
The DNA here is from genome assembly GCF_015680705.1 of Pseudomonas fulva. Classification (GTDB taxonomy): domain Bacteria; phylum Pseudomonadota; class Gammaproteobacteria; order Pseudomonadales; family Pseudomonadaceae; genus Aquipseudomonas; species Aquipseudomonas fulva_C. The sequence goes on from NZ_JADNYP010000001.1 coordinate 321,363, forward strand.
ATACGGCGCTGGCGCCTCCTCGATGAGCTTCTGGTTGCGGCGCTGGAGCGAACAATCGCGGGTACCGACCACTACCACCCGACCGTGGCGATCGGCGATGACCTGCGCCTCGATGTGACGCGGGCGATCGAGGAAGCGTTCGACGAAACACTCCCCGCGACCGAACGCCGCCGTGGCTTCGCGCACCGCCGACTGGTACAGCTCGCTCACTTCGTCCATTCGCCAGGCGACTTTCAGGCCGCGGCCACCGCCGCCGAATGCCGCCTTGATGGCAATCGGCAGGCCATGTTGCTCGGCGAATGCCAGAACTTCGCTGGCGTCCTTCACCGGATCCTGGGTTCCGGCCACCAGTGGCGCGCCTACCTTCAAGGCGATACGCCGAGCCTGCACCTTGTCGCCCAAGGCATCGATGGTCGCCGGATCAGGACCGATCCAGAGCAGGCCGGCATCGATCACCGCCCGAGCGAAATCAGCGCGCTCGGACAGGAAGCCATAGCCGGGGTGCACGGCATCGGCTCCCGATCGTCTGGCGACATCGAGCAGCTTGCCGATGTCCAGGTAGCTGTCGGCAGGCCGCTGGCCATCGAGGGCATAGGCTTCGTCGGCCTGGCGGACGTGCAGGGCCTCGACATCGGCGTCGGCGTAGACAGCGACAGAGGCCACGCCATGGTCTCGACAGGCACGGGCGATGCGTACGGCGATTTCGCCACGGTTGGCGATCAGGACCTTTTTCATCAGTTTCGATTCTCGTCGGCAGGGGCTGGATGCACGGGCTCGAAGGCACCCAGCGGATTGAAGCGAATGCAGGCGTTGACCGGGACCTGGCCGGCCAGGTCCAGGTGATGGGGCGCGACTACACCGATCACCGGATAACCGCCGGTCAACGGATGATCGGCCAGGAACAACACCGGTTGGCCACTGGGGGGTACCTGGATGGCGCCGGCCACCGTGCCCTCGCTGGGCAGCTCGTCGTGCCTGGCCCGTTCCAGCGGTCGCTCGCCGGCCAGGCGGATCCCGATACGGTTGGACTGGGCCGTCACCTGCCAGGTCTGTTGCGCCAGCAGCGCCTGGGCCTGCGCGGTGAACCAGTCAGTGCGCGGGCCTGGAATCACGTCCAGAGTCACGACCTGGCCGGCGCGGGGCATGGCGAAGGCCGGTTGCTCGCTGGTCGACACCGCGGCACCGCCCACGCGGCAATGAAAGCCGAGCCGCTCACCGGCGCGCACAGGTGCCGGGCCGACCTGCGCCAACGTGTCGGTGGACAGGCTGCCCAGCACCGGCTCGCGAATGAAACCACCACGGATCGCCAGGTAGTTGCGCAGCCCCGCGGATGGTGCCTCGAGGCTGACCAGGTCGCCCTCCTCCAGGCTGAACGGCGCATGGCAGGCAGGATGTAGCACCTGGCCTGTGGCACTGCGCACCTGGACCACGGTTTCGGCGCCAGTGACCGCTGCCACCGTGCGCCCGTGACAGACGAAGCTCAAGCCGCCCATCAGCACCTCCAGGCAGGCATCGGTCGCGCGATTGCCCACCGCGCGGTTGGCAGCGCGCAGTGCGCCCCGGTCCATCGCGCCGGACGCCGAGACACCTTGGCCGGCGTGGCCAGGCCGGCCAAGATCCTGCAGCAGTGTCTGCAGGCCTGGGGCAATGATTTCCAGGCAGGCGCCGCCACCGGGCTCGGTCATTCGGCGTTCGGGCACGGCTACCGAGACAGCACCCGTTGGCCGTGGGCCGGCATCGACGAAGCGCACGCGATAACCTGGCTGCAAGAGCGCCGGCTCATCGCGCTGCAGGTCCCACAGGCGCGCGTCGGTCGCGCCGATGATCTGCCAGCCGCCAGGGCTGGCCTGCGGATAGATGCCGCTGAATTCGCCGGCCAGGGCCACGGCACCGGCGGGGATGCGCGTGCGCGGCGTGCTGCGCCGGGGCACGACGAAGCCGGCCCCGCCGCTGAGGTAGGCAAATCCCGGCGCGAAGCCGCAGAACGCGACATCATAGTCCGAAGCCGTGTGGCGACTGATGACTTCGTCGGTCTCGATGCCTAGCATGCGCGCCACTTCGGCAAGGTCTTGGCCGTCGTAATGCACCGCAATCTCGACCCGCTTGCCGGCCTGGCGCTGCCTGCCGCGCACGTCGCACGCCGCGATCCGTGCGGCCAGGGCTTCTCGACCAAGGAAAACGGGGCAGAAGTGCACGAGCAGCGTGCGCGCTGCCGGCACCATTTCCCGTACGCCAGGGATGGGCGAGCGCTGCAGGGCGTCGAACAGGTCCAGGGTCTGCTCCAGGTTCGCCAGCTCGACCAGCAGCGCATCCAGACCGACCGGAAAGAAACGCATGATCCACTCCTATACGTGGTAATGGCTGTCGGGCACGTCGGTAATGAACATATGGCCCGGGGCATGGGAAATCGCGAACGGTACGCCAGAGGCCATGACCGCGGCTTGCGGGGTGACACCGCAGGCCCAAAACACCGGAACCTCGCCCGGCCTGATGGTGACCGCCTCGCCGAAATCGGGCCGGGACAGGTCGGCGATACCGAGCAAGCCCGGCTCCGCGACATGCACCGGGGCGCCATGCACGCCTGGGTAGCGCGATGTGATTCGAGCCGCATCGGCCACCCGATCGGCCGCAATGGGCCGCATCGACACCACCATGTCGCCATGCAACCGCCCCGCCGGCCGGCAAGCGCGGTTGGTGCGATACATCGGGACGTTGCGGCCTTCGCTGATATGCCGCACATCGATGCCAGCGTCCAGCAGGTCGGCCTCGAAGGTGAAGCTGCAACCGATCAGGAAGCTCACCAGGTCCGGGTGTTCGTCCCATGCCGCGCGCACATCGCTGACCTCCTCGACCAGCTGGCCATCGCGCCAGATCCGGTACAGCGGCAAGTCGGTGCGCAGGTCGGCGTCAGCGGCGAGATGGGTGGCCCACTCACCCGGCTCGGTCACGTCCAGTACCGGGCAGGCCTGCGGGTTGCGCTGGGCGAACAGCAGGAAATCGTAGGCCCAGTCACGCGGCAGGCAGATCATGTTGCACTGGGTCAGCCCAGGCGCATGACCCGCGGTCGGTGACACCAGTCCCTGGCGATGACGGGCACGCGCCGCGGCAGCGGCTTGACGGGCTTGCAGCAAGGTCTTGTCCATGCTCGTTCCTCAGGCGAAGCTGCGCAGGGTGGCGCCAGCCTCGAGCAGGCAGTGCCTGACCGTGCGGGCAATGTCGACCGCGTCCGGGCTGTCGCCATGCACGCAGATCGAATCCGCTTGCAGCTCGATGACCTGCCCGTCCTCGCTTTCGACCACGCCCTCGCGGACCAGGCGCAGCATGCGCCGGGCGATCAGTCGTGGATCGTGCAGCACGGCGCCGGGGCGATTACGCGAGACCAGGGTGCCCTGGGCGGTGTAGGCCCGATCGGCGAAAGCCTCGGCCACGCAGTGCAGGCCGGCCTCGCGTGCCCAGCCGATCAACGGGGAACTGGCCAGGCATACCAGCTTCAGCTGCGGATCGACCCGCAGCACGGCCTCGATGACCGCCGCTGCCTGGGCCTTGTCGCTGGCGATGGTGTTATACAGCGCTCCATGTGGCTTGACGTAGCGAACCTCGGTGCCCGCTGTACGCGCCAGTCCTTGCAGCGCGCCTATCTGATAGACCACGTCGGCGCTCAGTTGCTCGGGCGCGACGGCCATGTTGCGACGACCGAAACCGACCAGATCGGGATAGGCCACATGGGCGCCGACGACGACACCGCGCGCGGCCGCCGCCTCGAGCGTGCGCAGGATGCCCAGGGGGTCACCGGCATGGAAACCACAGGCGACATTGGCGCTGGTGACGATCTCGAGCATCGCCGCGTCATCGCCCATGGACCAGGCGCCGAAGCTTTCACCCAGGTCGCTGTTCAGATCGATGGCATGCATTGAAGTGTTCTCCATGGCAGTCAGGCTGCATTGATGAAGGCGAAGATGGCGCCGGCCGACCTGTACGCCATGTACCAGGACAGCACGCAGGTGAGGATGCCGAGCACCAGCAGCCAGCGTGGATAGTGGTAGCCGTCCATCAGGTCCGAACGGCGCCAGCCGACATACATGAAGATGCTCAGACCCAACGGCAGAATAAGCCCGTTGAAGCCACCGGCGAAGACCAGCAGCGCCGCCGGCGGCTTGCCAGCCAGCACATACAGGAGCAGCGCCGTGAGGATGAAGCCGACCGTGGCCAGATGGCGGGCACGCTCGGTGATACGTCTGGAAAACACCGTGATGAAGGACATGGACGTGTAAGAGGCCCCGATCACGCTGCTGATCCCGGCTGCCCATAGCACCAGGCCGAACGCCATCAGGCCGGCCTGGCCGGCTGCCGCGCCAAAGGCCTGGGCGGCCGGATTGGCCGCCTGGCCGGACACGTCGATGACCACACCGCTGGCCACGACGCCAAGGATCGCCAGGAACAGCACGTAGCGCGCAATGCCCGTTACCAGGATCCCGGTCAGCGCTGCCCGGGACACCACCTCGATGTTCTCCACGCCCACCGTGCCACGATCGAGCAGGCGGTGCGCCCCGGCATAGGTGATGTAGCCGCCGACGGTGCCGCCGACGATCGTGGTAATCGAAGCGAAGTCGACGAAGTCAGGCCAGACCGCCTGACGCAGCGCCTCGCCCAACGGCGGGTGAGAGGCGAAGGCGGCGAAGACGATCAGACCGATCTTAAGGGTACCGAGCACGATCATGATGCGGTCCATGGCGACACCAGCACGCTGCGAAGAAAAGATGCCGATCGCCACCAGTGCGCTCAATGCGCCGCCCCACTTCGGGTCCAGACCGGTCAGCGCGTTGAGGCCCAGGCCGGCCCCGGCGATGTTGCCCAGGCTGAACACCAGGCCGCCGAAGATCACCAGCACCGCCAGCACATAGCCGCTGCCTGGTATGGCCGTGTTCGCCAAATCCGAAGCACGCATGCGGGTCAGGGTCACGATACGCCAGACGTTCAGCTGCACGACGAAGTCGATCAGGATCGAAGCCAGGATGCCGAAGGCGAAGGCAGCGCCCAAGGTGGCGGTGAACGTGGCGGTCTGGGTCAGGAAGCCCGGACCGATAGCGGAGGTGGCCATCATGAAGATCGCCGCGATCAAGGATGAACGCCGGGCCCGGGTGAACTCGCAAGCAGTCTGTTTCACAGCATCGTTCCTGCAATGAGTGGTCTTGGCGTTCAGCAACATGTGTGCCACAAGGCAAGAATACTGGCTGAAACGAGGAACGATAGCGATTCAATTGTTCAACAATCTTTATTTGATGAATGAGACATTTGCACCGAATTGTTACCCTTTCACCCACCCGTGCTACTTGATGGAGCACACGGGCGATTGTTTCTTGCCACACCCGCTGCGCTCGGAGAACATGCCGGTGTCATTCTCAGCCTGGATCGCCAATGAACGACCCGTGCACCGCTCATCCCCGTTCCCTGAACGAGTCCATCACCCATGAACTGCGCCGGATGCTGGTCGAAGGCGAACTGGCGCCCGGCCAGAGGCTGTCCGAAGCGGCCTTGGCCGAGAGCCTGCAAATCTCGCGCAACACCCTGCGCGAGGCGTTCCGAGTGCTCACCCGGGAAGGCTTGCTCAAGCACGAACCCAATCGTGGGGTGACCGTGGCCGAACCCGACATGGCCTCGATCATCGATATCTACCGGGTGCGTCGCTTCATAGAATGCAAGGCCATCGCCCAGGGCTTTCCCCTGCATCCGGGCACGTTGAAGATGCGCGAGGCCGTCGAGGCTGGGATGCGCGCAAGGGAAGCGACGGACTGGGTCGGCGTCGGGACCGCGAACATGCGCTTTCACAAAGCCATCGTCGAACTTGCCGACAGTCCGCGTCTGCTGGCGTTCTACGGGCAGATCGCGGCGGAGCTGCGGCTGGCCTTCGGCGTGCTCGGCGATCCGCAGTTCCTGCACCTGCCCTACCTGGACATGAACGCGGCCATTCTGCGCTGTGTCGAGGAGGGCCGCGCCGAAGAAGCCATGCGCATGCTCGAGGACTATCTGGTGCAATCGGAGCGGATCGTTCTGGCGGCCTATGAGCGGCGGACCCGGCGCTGAGGCTTTGTACGAAAAGTCGCCGAGCGGCGATCAGGCAAGGCGAAAACAGGCGAGGAACGGCCGGGGTCGCGCTCGACTTTACTGGGTGTAAATGCGCATTCCGAGCCTGTTTTCAACGTGGCCTGATCGTCGCGCAGGCACTTTCGGACAAGGCCTAAGGCTCCCCTGCACCGCCCGGCCAGCCGCTACAGCTCGCTCAGGCGGACATGCCGAAGTAGTACAGCAGCCCGCCCAGCGTGACCAGCGAGCCCAGGGTCGAGACCAGAATGACCCTGGAGGCCACCCCGGCTTCGCGCTTGTAGTATTCAGCCAGCATGAAGGGGCCGGTGCCGGTCGGCAGGGCGCTGAGCAGCACTGCCGAGGTCGCCCACAGCGGCTGCAAGGCGAAGACCTTGAACGCGAGGACCCAGGTGATCAGCGGCTGACCGATGAGCTTCATCGCCACCAGTGGCCATGCGCTGCTCTGTCCGGCGGGTGCCTTGTGAGCGAGGAACAGCCCCAGCGATACCAGCGCGCAGGGGGTGGTCGCCGCCGCCAGCATATCGAGAAAGTGGACGACCGCAAGCGAAAGGCCAAGCCCGCTGGCCCCCCAGGCAGCGCCTGCCAGTGGCGCTATGACCAGCGGGTTCTTCGCCAGCGCGCGCAGCACCACGGCGATCGCCCGGCCGACGTGCCGCTCCTGCTGCTGGCCGATTTCGATGCAGATCACGGCAATGGCGAACAGCACGCAGACCACGATGAGGCTGGACACCAGCGCCGGCTGGAGGCCGGGCTGGCCGTAGAGCAATACACACAGTGGAATGCCGATGTAGCCGGTATTGGCGTAGCCGGCGCTGAGCCCATCGAGGCTGGCGGCGACCAGGCCGTGGCCAGCGAGCATTCGCCAGATGACGATGCAGCAGAACACCGCCAGTGCCCCGAGCCCGAACGACAGGATGAAACCCGGTTGCCAGATCTCCTGCCAGGTAGCCGTGGCGGTAACCTTGAACAGCAGCGCCGGCAGGCACAGCCAGACCACCATCAAGTTGATCTCCGAGGCGGCTCTGGGGCCGAGCTTGCCGGTTTTCCTGCAGAGGAAACCCACCAGGATGAGCGCGAAGATCGGAACGACGACGACAAGGATGGTATGCATGAACGAGATTTTCCGGGCCTTGGACGCGTCAGCTTAAAAGCCACCGCCGATGCAGTCCAATGACTTGCGCCTGTCGTTCGGCGAACCGCCGGCCGCATGGTTCCCGGCCTGCTCCAGGACCACGATAGCGCGCCGTGTATCAGATACTGCGCATCTTGCGGCTGACAGGGCCGTGCGGCCGGTGCGCGCTCACCGTGTAGCTATGGCGAGAACTCGTCCCGCGCACGCTCCCACAGGCGCATTTCCAAGCTGCCATGCACCGCCGTCGCACAGACGGCGGCCTGTCCGACGGCAACGCTTATCTGCTTGAGCGAATCGACCACGTCGCCAACGGCATACAGGCCGGCCACCGTGGTGCGCTGGTGGGCATCGACCTGCAAGGCACCCTGCTCATTCGTCCTGGCACCCAGCCGGACTGCGAGCTCGGAACAGGTCCGCGAGCCGAGGCAGGGGTAGACGATATCGAAGCCGTGGCTCTGGCCCTTGCGCGTGGTCAGCCGCACCTGGTCGTCCTCGACTCGGATATCCACGACCTGGTCATGGACGAGCGCGATGCCGGCATCACGAGCCGCACAGGCGGCCTCGTCGCTGGCCACCTCGTCGGTGGCCGCCACTACGGTGACCCGATCGGTGAAGTTGCGCAGGAACATCGCGTGGCCGATGGCGCAATGGACCTCCCCATAGATGGCCACGTTGTCACCATTGACTTCGTACCCGTCGCAGATGGCGCACAGGCGGACGATGGCCCGGGCGATCGCGTCGTAGGGCTGGTCCATTTGCGGCAAGGTATCGACGATGCCCGTCGCCAGGACGACACGACGCGCGCTTAGCGCGCGCCCATTGAGGGTTGCCAGAAAACCGCTGCCCTGTTTGCGCAATGACTCCACGCGTCCGGCTTCGACGGTGGCACCGTAACCGACCGCCTGCTCGCGTAGTCGGGCGAGCAGCTCGGCGCCAGAGATCCCAGGCGGGAAACCCGGGTAATTATGCGAAACCGGGATCAGACTGGCGCGGCTGCGCCCTCCGTCGGCGACCAGCACGCGGCGGTGGAAGCGGCTCAGGTAGACGGCGGTCGTCAATCCGCCGGGACCGGCGCCGACCACCAAGCAATCGATGTCCGCATGCTGCGCCTCGGCCGAGGCGGCGTCCGGAAGCGCAAAGGGTTTGCTGTACGGTTGCTGGCCCATGACTGAGCACCTTCCCAAGTTGGTCATCAAGCAGTGACCTGGGCGCCCCGACAAAGGTTGCCCGAGTCGACGGATGGCCATCGATAGCCTTGGCAGGCCGGCGCTGCCCTTCATCGGCTTGTGCCGCAGCGCTACTGAACGGCGGCGGCCTCGCCCCTTTCGAAGTCCATGCAAGGCGCGCATGCGGCATCTGCGGATCCTTGCCCGTGTTCGCCGAGCGCCTCGAAGTTCTGGCACTTCAGGCGCATGTCGTTCAAGTCGTGCCCATATCTCGATGGGCTCTGGAGGCACCATGGCGCAGCAGCACCTGTCCGAGCGCTTTTCGACAGCTTGCCTGGACATTTCTTCTGGCATGGCAGGGTTTCGACCATGACTGCCAGAACGCAAGCTACCCTGCCGCTACCGAACACGTCGACGGCCTTTCTGTGGCGTTACGTGCGCCGGCGTCCCTGGCATTTCGGGACCTTGTTCATGCTCATCATTGGCGCCACCAGTTGCGCCGTCGCCGTGCAGTACGGCATGAAGCTGCTGGTTGACGCCATGGCCGAAGGAGCGCAAGGAGCGGGACGTGTCTGGCAGCCCTTCGGCCTGTTCATTGCGCTGATCGTGGTCGAGAACCTGTTCTGGCGCTGTGGCGGCTACCTGGGCTGCCGGACGGTGGTAGCCAGCTGCGCGGATCTGCGCATCGACCTGTTCAACCACCTCACCGGCCATCCGATGCGCTTCTTCACTCAGCACTTCGCCGGTTCCCTGGCCAATCGGATTTCCTCGGCAGGCGCCGCGGCCGGCTCGATCTATGGCGGCCTGGCGTGGAAGATCATACCGCCTTGCGTCGACTTCATCGGCGCGGTGGTGGTGTTGCTGACTGTCGACGTGGCGATGGGCCTGGCCCTGATCGTCAGCGTGCTGGTGGTGGCTTCGCTGATCACGGTCATGGGTGTCCGTGGCCGTAGCCGGCACATCGCTTTCGCTGCACAGTCGGCCCGTGTGGGCGGCGAGATCGTCGACCAGGTCTCCAACGTCTGGACCATCAAGGCGTTCTCGGCGCGGGAGCGGGAGCGCCGGCGCCTGGAGCAGGCGATCGGCAGGGAAGCCAAGGCCCAGCGGCGCAGCTGGCTGTATCTGGAAAAGGCCCGGATGCTGCATGACATCTGTCTCTCGGTACTGGCTGGCGGAATGCTTGGCTGGGCCATCCTGCACTGGCGCAACGGCCTGATCACGCCGGGCGACGTGGTGATGGTCAGCGCCCTCACCTTCCGCATCCTTCACGGCTCGCGCGACTTGGCGCTGGCGCTGGTCGACACCTCCCAGCAGATGGGCGTGATCGCCGAAACCTTGCAGATCATCGTCCAGCCCCATGGCCTGAGCGACAGTCCGCTGGAGCTGGCGCAAAGTCGGGGAAGCATACGCCTGATCGACGTCAGCTATAGCCATGCCAACGGACACAAGGTGTTCAAGCACCTGTTCCTGGACATACCGGCCGGGCAGAAGGTCGGCATCGTCGGCCGCTCCGGTGCCGGCAAGTCGACCTTGCTGAGCCTGGCCCAGCGGCTGGACGATGTGCATGGCGGCGTGGTACTGATCGACGGTCGCGATATCCGCACCGTCAACCAGGACAGCCTGCGCCGGCAGATTGCCGTGGTGCCGCAGGAACCGGCGTTGTTCAACCGCAGCATCCTGGAAAACATTGGCTATGGCCAGCCTGCCGCGAGCCGTGAGCAGATCATTCAAGCGGCGCGCCATGCCCACTGCGAGGAATTCATCCGCGCACTGCCAGAGGGCTTCGATACCCGGGTTGGCGAACGCGGCCTGATGCTGTCCGGTGGCCAGCGCCAACGCCTGGGACTGGCTCGGGCCTTCTTGAAGGACGCACCGATCCTGATCCTCGACGAAGCCACCTCCGCGCTCGATTCCGAATCCGAGGCCAAGATCCAGCTGGCCCTGGAGCAACTGATGCAAGGACGCACCGTGCTGGCCGTGGCGCACCGGCTTTCGACCTTGGCACGGTTCGACCGGATCGTCGTGCTGCAGGACGGCCAGATCGTCGAGGATGGCCCGCCCGATACGCTGCGCCAAGGCGGCGGGCCGTTCCAGCAACTATGGATGGCGCAGGGCATGGGCGAGACGATATGAAGCGCTGCGGCCGCCCGGTGATGCTGCGCATGGCCTGGCGTCCAATCGCCAGGTCAATGCCTGACTGGCCCGCCTAACCGGCGCAACCGGCAAGCCTGCGTGAAACCGGCAGGCCTCCGGCGGCCAGGTGACGCGCACGGCCGACGCCCCAGGCCAGAGCCCTGTTCATCGACTCGCCAGGGCGCGAATCGAACGCCTCCTCGTACAGGTGTGCGCCCGTGTGTGCGTAGATGCCGATGAACAGCTGGGTGCTGCCGATGCGTGACAGCCGGACCTGGACATCGATCTTGGTGCCGTCCTCGAGGGTTTCGGCGTGTACGCGGTGATGCAGCGTGGGGTCTGTCCACCGCCAAAAGGTAGGACCGCGAAGTTTCATGCCACTCTCCTACGTCTTTTTTTCAATCCAGGAGTGAGTGCCACCATGCGCCTGCCGTCAAAGGAACGCGAGCCCCCGCGCCAGGTGCCCGGGGCGATCCGGACCGGCGGCCTGGAATGTTGTACGGTCGCTCCTTCTTTGTACTGCCTTGGCTACCGCGCCGCTTGTAGAAGGACTGCCGCTGGCGTATAAAATGTTATGTTATAACAACTTAAAGGAAGAGGATTTCATGTACGAATTTGCACAGCGCGGCAGGCGCTGGGTGCTAACAGGGGCAGCCGTGGCCAGCAGCGTCCTGTCCGGTACAGCGTTTTCGGCCTCCGAAGCCGAGCGAACGCATGCCACCGAACTGGACGCCATGGAAGTCGTTGGCCAGCGAAGCGCTGCAGAACCGATCAGGCCGCTGGCGCGCGGTAGGCTCAGCAACGCGCCGCAAAGCCTGCCAGCGGCTGTGTCCACGCTTACGGACGAAGACATCCGTACGCTCAATGTGGACCGGGATATTTCCAACATATATCGCCGTGTTCCTGGCGTGGTGGCCAACAATATCGACCAGGGCGATACGGGCAACGGTTTTCGCATGCGCGGCTTCGCGACCAATGGCACCCACGGCGCGGACGTGGCGGTCTATGTCGATGGCGTGCCGCAGAACATTCCATCGAGTCAGGGTGGGGCAGGTCACGGCCCGGTGTTCCTGGAGTGGCTCACCCCGCAGATGATCAAGCGTGTCGACGTCATCAAGGGACCGGTATCGGCACTGTACGGCGACCAGAACCGCGCAGGCTCGGTGAACATCGAGACGCTCGATGGCGGCGACGTGGCCTCGAGCATAGGCCTGGACATCGCCAGTTTCGATGGTCGTCGCGCCAACCTGGTGCTCGGTGGCGCACAGGAGGGGTTCGAATCGCTGTTCGTGGCCGACATCTACAAGACCAACGGCTATCGCAAAGCGGCCCAAACCGACCGTGACAACTACTTCTGGAAACTGACCAAGGTCGTTGACGATGCCAAGTACTCTGCCCGCTTCAGCCATTACCAGTCGGACTTCAAGAACGACGGTTACCTCAACCTGCCTGCGCTCAGGGCTGGCCAGATCAGCCGCCGCGATACCGACAACCTTTATGGTTTCGGCAATGCCAACCGTAACACCTATGTCTTCAATCGCGCGCCGGCGGACGGCGAGGCTGGCCTGTACTACACCGCCTACTACGAGGACTTCAGGCGGGTCCGCGGCATCGCCAATGGCAGCGATACCCACAACTACGGAAAGGATGAGCGTGACATCTATGGTGGCCGCCTGGCCTACAATTTCGTCCACGAAGACACTGCCGCGCTGATGATTGGCACCGAGGCACGCCGCGACAAGGGCGATGCCTATCGCCAGCAGTACCGCAACTTCCAGCCGACACCGAACTTCTACTATGACTTCGACATGGACCTGATCACCTATGGCGTCTTCGCCCAAGGCCAGTACAAACCGTTCGACGCGCTGAAGGTGCTCGGTGGCATCCGTTACGACCGTTTCGACTACGACATCGACAACCTCAAGTTCCGCGATGCCGATACCGGCTACCACAGTTCGGTGACCACACCGAAATTCGGCCTGGTGTGGACGCCGATCGAGCAGCTCGAACTGTTCGCCAACGTTGCCCAGGGCTTTCGCTCGCCAGCGGCAGAGTACATCAGTTCCGGAAGTGCCAGCGCACTGCCTCCAAGCCGATCCGGCGGCCAGGTCAACGGCAGCGTTCGCCAAAGCAAGGTCAAGTCCTACGATGTCGGTTTCACCGCACGACCGAGCGATCGGCTCACCACCACTACCGAGTTCTATTACATCGAGAACGACAGCGAGACGGTGCAGACTTCGCCAGGCGTATACGAGCAGGTCGGCGATACCACTCGCCGAGGCGCGGAGACCAGCTTCAACTACCAAGCCACGTCCACCGTCAGCGCGTATGCGAGCTACGCAAGGATCATCGATGCGGTGATCAACAATCCGGCGCCAGGTACCGGTGCCAGGCTGGTCGTGCCCGAGCATACCTACAAGGCGGGCGTGCAGTATCGCGACGCATTGCTGGGCGGCCAGCTGACGCTCAACGCCGATGCCTACCACCTGGCGGGTATCCCCTACTACATCGGCACCGAGAAAAAGCAAATGCCGCCCTATACCCGTTACGACCTGCGGGCCACCTACGACTACAGCGACTATCAATTCAGCCTGTACGGTACCTTCCAGCCCCATCGCTACGGCAGCGAAGTGGCGTACGGTACCAGTACCGGGCTGGTGATCGTGCCACAACCGTCCACCACTCTGGGCGCGTCGGTCAGGTACTTCTTCTGAGCATCGAGGCGCCTGCCCGCATGGGCAGGCCCTGGGCTCGGCTACCCCGCGGGCCAACCATTGCAACAGCGCCTGACAGCCGTTAGAGTCGCCGTTGGGCGTGAGCTGCGCCTGCGGTCCGCGCAAAGGGGTTGCCCAAGCCACATCCATCGACATTTCCATTCCAACTCCGGCTTGTCGGCGGACCGAGCCTCCCAAGGAGTTGGCATGATCGCCAAGCACGATTCCCGATACCACGGCCTGCCCGACCTGCCCATCCTGCGCAAGCGTGCCAAACGCCTGCTCAGCGAACTCAGGCAGGGTGAAGCCGACGCCACCCGCGAACAGCTGCGAAAACTCGGCCTGGCCGGCCCCGACTACCGCCTGGCAGACGTCCAGTGGCTGGTGGCACGCGAGTCCGGCTTTGCCAGTTGGCCCAGGCTCAAGGCCCATGTCGATGCCGTCGCGTTCGCGGCGCGTCATCCCGGCTTCGCTGCCGATGACGCGGCAAGCGTGCAGCATTGGCGCTGTGGCAACGACATCGAGCACAACCTGCGCACCGCCGGCTTCAGCGGCTCGTTCCACATGTTCGACGATCCGATGGTCATCGGGCCCGTACCGGCATTGCCCGACGAGCGATACTGGCAGGTACGGGCCGACTATCTGCGACAGGCCTTCGATCTCGACATCCAGGACATCGAACGGCGCCAGACCGCGCAGCGATCAGCATTGGCGCGACTGGGCGGTGACAGCGAGGTGGTGCTCTGGTGCGAGGCGGATGCCTATGACCAGCTGTTTCTGGTGCGCTTTCTGGCGAGCCTCCCCAGCCTGCCCCGTCGGCTCGAGCTGATCGAGATCAGCGCAGTCCCCGGTGTCGAACGTTTCATCGGCATTGGCCAGCTGGCTCCAGACCTGCTGGCCTGGCTTTGGCCGCAACGACGTCCATTGGGCGAGCCAGCCGTGGCCCTGGCGCGCAAGGCATGGGCTGCCTACACCGCGCCGCAACCCAGCGCCTGGGCTTGCCTGGCAGCCCAGCCGCACACGGCGCTGCCCCTGTTGCGCAATGCCCTGGCGCGACAACTGCAGGAATTGCCGGGAGCGCGCGACGGCTTGAGCCTTACCGAGCGTCTGCTCCTGAATGTCCTGGCCAGCCACGGCGAACTGCCCGCCGGACGCGTGTTCGCGCAGCTGAACATGCATGACGAACCCCTGCCCTACCTGGGTGACCTGATGTTCGATGTCCTGCTGCGACCGCTGGTCGATGCGGTCCACCCGCTGCTGCTGGAGGGTCGCGGCGACAGCTGGTTGCAACGGCCCTTGCGGCTGACGGCACTTGCCGAAAAGATCCTCGCAGGACAGGCGCACTGGCTCGATCACAGTCCAAGGCAGCGCTGGGTCGGTGGAGTACTTGTCCGGGCCGATGCGAAGCCTTGGGTCGTCAGCGAGCAAGGCGATGTCTGGCAGCGCGGGTGATCGGCAGGATGAACACCTGCCTCACGGTCGAGCCTGGCAGTCGTGCGCAAGCTTCGCTGGACTGCCCGACAGGCATGTGCGCCTGGCATGCCCAAGTGTTCCATTCACCCGGTGTGTCTGGGTCGAGGTCGAACGACTAGGCCATCCACGTCTCGACCACCACGCGGGTCGCCGCGGCGATCAGTTCGCTGTTCGCCGGCGCGGCCTTTTCCCGACCACGGCTATATACCGCCAGGATCCACGGCGCCCGCCCTGGCGGCCAGACGATGCCGACATCGTTGGCCACGCCGTAGTCGCCAGACCCGGTCTTGTCCCCCACGGTCCAGCCCTCGGGCAGCCCGGCGCGAATCCGGGTAGCGCCCGTGGTATTGCCCTTGAGCCAGGCCTGCAGCTGCTGCTGGGCCGCGATCGGCAGGCCATCGGTCAACAGCAGGCGCTCGAGGGTAGCGCCCATGGCCAGCGGCGAAGAAGTATCGCGAGGGTCCCCGGGTAGCGCGCTGTTGAGCTCCGGCTCGTAGCGATCGAGGCGCAAGACCGGGTCGCCCAGCCTGCGGGCGAAAGCGGTCAGGCCGGCCGGGCCACCGACCTGCTCGAGCAACAGGTTGCCTGCGGTATTGTCGCTGTACTGCACTGCGGCCGCGCACAGTTCAGCGACGGTCATGCCTGCGCCGACGTGCTTTTGCGTGACGGGCGAATACACCACCAGTTTGTCGCGCCCATAGACGAGCCTGCGTTGCAGCAAGCCCGGGTCGCCCTGGGCCTGGTGCAGGATGGCCCCGGCGAGGACCACCTTGAAGGTGCTGCACAAGGCGAAGCGCTCTTCGGCACGATAAGCCAGGCGCTTGCCGGTCCCCGTGTCCAGCGCCCACAGGCCCAGCGTACGGTCCGCAGACCGCTCGAGCCGTTGCAGCCGCTGCTCCAGCGGGTCGGCTGCCCAGCTCGGCAGAGCCAGGAGCGAGGTGCATCCAAGGATGCCTTGAAGCAGCTGCCGGCGGCGTATGGTTGGTTTCACGTGTGCGCTCCCCATGACGAATTTCGAACGGCGGAGATTAGACAGGTTGACGTCTCGGACCAAGCCGGCAGCTGGCCGGGACTGTTACCTTTTTTGACAAATGTTCGAGCCGCATCCGGTGGCCCATCGTCCCTGCCGCGAAAGCCAGCTAGCTGATGTCCATGTCCGGCCCGGAGCCAGGCCGCAAGGCAACCGTCAGGTCGAAACAACTCCGGCGAACAGCGGTTCGAGCAGCAGGCATCGACGCGCCGCCTCGACTTCGGCCAGCGCCGTCTGCTCTGGGGCCACCAGGCCTTGCAGGTAGACGAACTGCACGTCGAACAAGCCGATGGTCGCCAGTACATGGCGCAGGTAGGGCGTGAGGAAATCCGGCTGGCGAGCCCGGGGGCCGCGATGGAAGCCACCCGAACTGACGAGCACATGCACCGGACGGTCCGCCAGCAGTCCGACCTTACCGTCGGGCGTGGCCGCGAAGGTACGGCCAATCCGCACCACCAGATCGATCCAGAGCTTGAGAGCGGCCGGTAGCGTGAAGTTGTGCATGGGCGTTGCAATCACCAGTGCATCGCTGCGCTCGAGCTCGCCGATCAGACGTTGCGACAACTCCAATACCGGATCGCTGTCGGGAAGCCTTTGGGTGAGCGCATCGGCGTAGAGCCTGTCCAGCGGTCTCAGGGCATCGCCTTGCAGGTCCCGCCTCGTCAGGATCAGGCCAGGCTTGCGACGCTGCAGGGCGTCGAGCAGCTCTTCAGCCAGGCGATAGCCAAGCGATGATGCTGGCCGCGGACTGGCATTGATCAGCAGGACCTCACGCATGGCACGTCCCCTCCGGCAGCGGCTGGACGAAATGCATACCCTTGGCGAGCAGGCCCTCACGGAAGTAGAACCGTTGCGCGAGCGGCATGTGCAAGCCGGTATCGAGCACCAGGTGCTGCGCTGCGCTGCGTATCGCTTCGCGGCGGACCTGGTCGAGCAACTGTGCTCCAATCCCGGCGTGGCGCTGCGACTGGGCAACCACCAGGTCATCGACATAGACGAACCGCCCATGAAGCAGGTTCTCTAGCATGCGAAAGCCGACCAGGCCGACCAGTTCGGTGTCGAGCCAGGCCCCGAGCAACCGGTAGTGCTGTTGGGACTGGCGTTGCACCTGGGTGGCGAATGCGCAGGCGTCCACCAGCAAGGGACGTAACAGGCGCATCAGTTCGAAAGCGCCGAGCAGGTCGGCGTGCTTTATCAGGTAGCAAAAGCGTGGCTGGAGCTTCATGGTCGGTGCCCTTGGCGGAATGAGCCCGCACCATAGGACGTCGCAGCTTTTCGACACAGGGCCAGGAACGCTCGGAATGCATGGGTCATGGGCGTGGGCGTCGCGCAGGCGCGATCGCCTGTGTACGTGAGCTACCATCTGGCGGCTACCTGGAGGAAAGTCGTCATGCTCGCCCGCAGCACACCGGATCGTAACGCCACCCTGCCGGTCTACCGGCAACTCTACCAACGCTACCGCGACGCCATCATCGCCGGCCAGCTCAAGCCAGGCGATCGCGTGCCCTCGGTGCGAGCGCTGGCCGCCGAGCTGAACCTGGCACGCGGCACGGTGGAGACGGCCTACCAGCTATTGATCGGCGAAGGCTATCTGCAAGCCCGTGGTTCGGCCGGCACCGTAGTATGCCCGCACTTGTCGAAGGCCGCGGTCATGCCGCCAGCGGCCACGGCACCGCTGCCCTGTTACACGGCGACGCATACCGGGGCTGCGCCGATGCCCTTGCAGATGGGGCTGCCGGCGCTCGATGCATTCCCGCGCAAGACCTGGACACGCCTGGCCAGTCGCGTGGTCCAGCAAAGCGGCCTGGAGGGCATGGTCTATCCGGACCCACAAGGGGATGAACCGCTACGGGTGGCCGTGGCTCGTTACCTTGGCATATCGCGCGGCATCGCCTGCGCCCCCGAACAGGTGTTCATCTGCGCCGGCTATCGTGCCTGCCTGGAACTGATCGCGCGCAGCGTGCTGAACGGTGGCGACCAGGGATGGTTCGAAGACCCGGGCTACTTCCTGGCTCGACGGTTCTTCGAACAGAGCGCCCTGGAGCTGGTGCCGGTGCCAGTGGATGCGCACGGACTGCGCGTGGAAGTCGGGACCTACCGTGCACCCCAGGCACGCTTTGCCGTCGTCACGCCTTCGCACCAGAGCCCGCTGGGCGTGTCCATGTCGCTGCCTCGCAGGCAGGCCTTGCTGGCCTGGGCCTACGACCAGCGCAGCTGGATCATCGAAGACGACTACGACAGCGAGTACCGCTACGTGGGCCGACCGTTGCCGGCCTTGAAGAGCCTCGATACTCATGGGCGCGTGCTCTATACCGGAACCTTCAGCAAGGTGCTGGTCCCTGGCCTGCGCCTGGCCTACCTGGTGGCGCCACCGGAGCAGGTCGCACGCTTCGCCCGCACGGCCGATGTCCTGCACAACCATTGCCCGCACCTGTTGCAGCGCACTACCGCGACCTTCATCGAGGAAGGGCATTTTGCCCGTCACCTGAAGAAGATGCGCAGTCTGTACGCCTGTCGCCGTGCCCTGCTCAGCGATGCCATTGCCGCTCGCCTGGGGGACAGGCTGAGCCTCGAACTGCGCGCCGGCGGCATGCATGTGCTGGCGAGCCTGGCGGCAGGCTTGCAGGACAACCTGCTTGCCAGCCGTGCGCGCCAGGCTGGCCTGGCTCCACAGGCGCTTTCCAGCTGGTACCAGCAGGCGCCGGCGCGGCAGGGGCTGTTGATGGGCTTCACCAATGTGAAGGATGCGGAGTCAGCGGCGGAACTTGCCACGCGCATCGCCGCGCTGCTGGATTGAGGCGGCGCCAGGCAACGAGCGCGTCGGCGCAGGTTGCGCTCAGTGCAGATCGGCCCGGTCCAGCCCGTAGAGCTTGTCCGCCGAGCCAGGCACGGCCTGGAACGCCACGCTCAGACGGTTCCAGGCGTTGATCGAGATGACCAGAAACGAAAGATCGGCCAGCTCGGTGTCCGACAGCGACTCGCGCATGCGCTGGTAGAGGTCGTCCGATACGCCGTGGGGCTCGAGGCGGGTCAAGGCCTCGGTCCACTCCAGCGCGGCGCGTTCACGGGCCGAGAACAGCGTCGATTCGCGCCAGACCGTGACATGGTGCAGGCGCAGTTCACGCTCGCCATGGATCTTCGCCTCCTTGACATGCATGTCGACGCAAAAGGCGCAGCCGTTGAGCTGCGAGGCACGCAGCGTGACCAGATGGCCGACTTCGGCGAGAAACGGTTTCTTCTTCAGCAGCTGGGCCAGCTCCATGTATTTGCCAGCGGCATCGGGGGAGAGTTTGAAGTAGTCGAGACGTTGGGACATGCCTGGGCTCCTGTGCCAGTCGATTGGATCGCTGCGGTATGCGAGCGACAGGCGAACGGTAACGCTGGCCCGACCTGCGTCGCAGGGCCAGGAAAGGCATTTTCGACTAGGCCATCAGGCTGGCAGGCGGCACGACCCAGGCGCCGGGCCCCGTTCGCCGCCCGAGCGCGACCGGGTCGGGGCCAGCGCCTCGGGCGATCGGCTACTTGCCGTGGTGCTCCATGGTCTGGCGATACAGCTCGATGAAAGGCGCTTCGGCCGGATCGATGCGATCCATGCCCGCCGCGATCCGGTGCCAGTAGGGATACAGCGGCGCCAGGCGGGTCGCCTGCTCGATCTGCCGGAGGTCCTCATCGAGCAGCTGCAGCTCGACGGCCTTGAGGTTGTCCTGCAACTGCTGCTCGGAACGTCCGGCGGTGATCACGCTGGTGATGCCCGGACGGTCCTTGAGCCAGGCCAGGCAGACCCGCGACGGCGAACAGCCGTGACGCTCTCCGACCTGAATCAGGGTTTCGATGATGTCGTAGGCGCGCTCGCGGTCATGCACGTAGGGCTCCGGCCAGTCGTTGCCCTGGCGGGTCCCGCGCGGGGTCTGCTGGCCGCGGCGGACCTTGCCGGTCAGCAAGCCCTCGCCCAGCGGGCCCCAGACCAGCGTGGCGAAGCCTTGGTCCAAGGCCATGGGCAGCAGTTCGTACTCGGCCTCGCGGGATTCGGGCGTGTAGTAGATCTGCTGGGAAACCGGCTGCTGCCAGCCGTTCAGACGCGCGCTGCCGAGCGTCTTCATCATTTGCCAGGCACTGTAGTTGGACGTGCCGATGTAGCGGATCTTGCCACTCTGGACCAGGTGATCCAGCGCTGCCAGCGTCTCTTCCACCGGTGTCATGCCATCCCAGTTATGGATCTGGTAGAGGTCGATGTGGTCGGTGCCCAGGCGCTTGAGGCTGGCCTCGCAGGCGCGGATCAGGTGGTAGCGCGACGCGCCGCTGTCGTTGGGATTCTCGCCCATCGGGCTGCGCGCCTTCGACGCCAGGATGATCGACTCGCGGCGCTTGCCAAGGGCCTTGCCGACGATTTCCTCGGCCAGGCCGTGGGAGTAGAGATCGGCCGTATCGACCAGGTTCACGCCGGCCTCGAAGGCCATGTCGAACATGCGGGTCGCCTGGGCGACGTTCACGCTGCCGGTTTTCTCGAACGAACCACGGCCGCCAAAGGGCACGCTGCCGATGACGAGTTCTGAAACGAATAGTCCGGTATTGCCCAATGCACGGTATTTCATGGCGGACCTCCTGATGCCTTGGTAACGAGCCGAACGGTCAGCTGAATGACCTGGCGCTGTTCATTTACCGACGACACCCGGAGCTGAAACGTTCAAGTTGATTTCCAGGAAGCTGATGGGCTTTTTTGTGACAAGAAATTCCGGCAAAATAAATGCTAACAATTATCATAAGCATTCATAGAGATAGGAATTGTACATGTCATGCCCATCGCCGCTGCCTCGCTTCAGTTCGTCACGCGATCTTCTGGCCCTGGCCGTCTGCATGACGACCTTCGCCCCCACATGGGCCAATGAGCGCAGCGAGAACCGAGACGGGCCTGCCGTTGCAACCATAGAGTTGAGCGCCACCGAAATCGCCAGCGAAGGGTTGGGCAGCACCACGGAAGGCTCGCAGTCTTACACCACCGGCGCCATGTCGACCGCTACCAAATTGCCGATGAGCCTACGCGAGACGCCCCAGGCCGTTACCGTCATCACCCGCCAGCGGATGGATGACCAGGCCATGACGAGCATCAATGATGTGGTCAAGGCAACTCCTGGTCTGTTCCTGGATTTGTCCAGCGGGCCCGGCCGCCAGACTTATTCGGCGCGCGGCTTCGATATCGACAACCTCATGTATGACGGCATTCCCAGCGGCTACCAAGGCTGGACGGTGGGCGCCCAGCCGAACCTGGCGATGTTCGATCGGGTCGAGATCGTGCGAGGCGCCACCGGGCTGATCACCGGCTCGGGAAACCCTTCGGCAGCCGTCAACCTGGTGCGCAAGCGTCCGCTGGCCGAGCAGCAGGTCACCCTGACCGGCGCGGCAGGCGGCTGGGATGACTATCGTGGCGAGCTTGACGCCTCGAGCCCGCTCAACGACAACGCCTCCTGGCGCGGTCGCGTGGTCGCTTCCTACCGTGATGCCGACAGTTTCGTCGACCATGCCGCCGAGGACCATGGCCTGTTGTACGCCATCACCGAAGCAGATCTGGACGATGACACCACCTTGACCCTCGGACTCTCGCACCAGAAGGACAAGACCAATTATTTCTGGGGTGCCTCGCTGATCGGCCTCGATGGGCACCATCTCGACCTGCCGCGTTCGTACAACCCCGGGACGACATGGGAAAACAAGGACCAGGAGATCAATACTGTCTTCGCCGAGCTTCGTCATCATCTGGCCAATGGCTGGAAGCTTCAGCTCAACGCCAATTATGCCGAACAGAACGCGCTGTTCTCCGGCTCATACCAGTCGCGCTGGGTCGATCGCACCTTGGCCCGGACCGTCTATCAGGCCGCCTACGATGAAAACCAGGCGGGCATCGACGGCTTCGCCAGTGGGCCGTTCCAGGCATTCGGCCGCACCCATGAGCTGGTCGTGGGCGCCAGCGAGCGCCGCTTCGACATGACCACCCATGCCTATAGCCCCTACGACCGAAACTGGCCGATCGAGGCCGGCAAGCCGGAATTCGTGCATAGCGGCGATAGCCGTGCAGTCACTACCCAGCAAGGCGTATACGCCACCACCCGCCTGAGCCTGGCCGACCCGCTCAAGCTGATCCTTGGGGGACGCCTGGACTGGTACGACTACGACAATCGCGACGGCACCGGCGATTACAAGGTGACGCGCAACGTCACCCGTTACGCCGGCCTCGTCTATGACCTGGATGACCGTCATTCGGTCTACGTCAGCTACAGCGATATCTTCAACCCGCAAAGCGAGCTCGATACCAGCGGCGCCCCGGTCCGGCCGATCGTCGGCAAGAACCATGAGGTGGGCATCAAGGGCGAATACTTCGGCGGCGCGCTCAATGCGAGCCTGGCGGTGTTTCGCGTTGACCAGGAAAACCGCGCGGTCCAGGTCTTCCTGCCGGACTGCCCGCAAGCCAGTTGCTACGAAGCGTCCGGCAAGATTCGCAGCCAAGGCATCGACCTCGAACTGCAAGGCGCATTGACCCCGAACTGGCAGGTCGGCGCCGGTTATACCTATGCGCGCGTGCATACCCTCGAGGATGATGCCAACCCGCGGAACGTCAACCAGCGCTTCGACACCGACCTGCCGGAGCACCTGTTCAAGCTGTCCACCGTCTACCGCTTCCAAGGCCCGCTGGAGAAACTGCGAGTGGGTGGCAATCTCTCCTGGCAGAGCCGTCTGTACAATGATGTGGCGCTCCCCGATGGCAGCAGCTACCGGCTCGAACAAGGCGCCTACGCGGTAGCCGACCTGATGGCCGGCTACCGGGTCAATCGCAACCTGGATCTGCAGTTGAACGCCAACAACATCTTCGATCGCAAGTACTACGCGTCCATTTCCAGTTCGGTCGACTATGGCGGTGACACCTATGGCGCGCCGCGCAACCTGATGTTGACCGCCAGGTACAGTTTTTGAAAGGCAACGGCGCATGGACGCGCCTTGCGCAATGATCGCGCTTCAGTTTCCGGCCAAGCGTTTCCTGTAGCGCGCGATGTCCTCCGGCGTCACGTCATCGCGATAGCACACAGGTGAGTGGCCGCCGGGCTTGCTGTAGGCACTTCGCCTCCCACAAGCGCTGCCGTTTCTGGTCGTGTTGAAGGGGCAGGCGCACGGTCCAGGGTAGGAAGCGATGGACTCGGCAATGATACGTCTGGCTATTTCATCGTCGGATAGGCCGCTGGGTCCGGCTTGAACCGCGCAAACGCCGAACAGCAGGCTGAACGCAAGCGCATTTCCCCTACGCATCTGACTTCTCCCTGTAGTCGGGCTGCTGGCTATTCGCTAGCAAACAGCCAAGTTGTAGCCTACGGGTAATCAGATTGCCACTACCTGGTTTTGGAGGGCTGCAGCAACCTTGCCGGCAAACAAGGGTAGGAAGATCGTGAATGCGAGCTCGAGGCTGCAAAGCCAAAGGGAGCGCCCGGCCTGCGCTGTCCGTCGCGCGCATAGAACCATCGACGTTGCATGCCTGTCTGGATTGAGACACCCATGCTGGAGTCGTGCTTCATGGTCGCCACCCTGTTATCCCTCGGTAGCATCAACGCCGATTTCCAGGTGAGGGTCGATGATCCGCCGGGAACGGTCGAAACTTCGCTGGCGCATGATTTGTGTCGGCTCGGCGGCGGCAAGGCTGCAAACCGAGCCTTTCTGGGCAGGTTGTACGGTCTCGACTGTCATCTGCTCGGCAGGGTTGGCGCGGATGACCTGGCCGAGCAGGCGCTGGCGCCGCTGCGCCAAGTGGGAGTGAATCTCAAGGGTGTTTCCCGCTCGACCAGCGCTGGCACGGCGGTGTCGATGATCATGGTGCCACCGCAAGGCAAGAAGCACATCGTCCTGGCAAGCAATGCCAACGACGACTGGGATGAAGCCGCGATCGCCGATGTACTCGAACGCATCGCCCAGGCTTCGCGTCCCTCCTGGCTGACCGTCGACTGCGAGATTCCAGCCGCGGTAGCCAGCCGCGCACTCGCACAAGCCAGGCGTGCCGGCATGCCGGTGCTGCTCGACCCATCCTTCGCCCAGCGGGTCGACCTTGGCTGGCTCGATGGCCTCGCCGCCATCACGCCCAACTGCGAGGAAACCTCGGGCCTGCTAGGTACACATGTCGAGACCCTCGAGCAGGCTGCGCGGGCGGTCCGGGAACTATCCCGTCGTGGGGTGCACATCGCCTGCGTGAAACTCGCCGATGGCGGTGCCGTGCTGGCGCACGAGGACGGTGTCTACCACGTTCCTGGCGCTGGCATGACGGTGGTCGACAGCACGGGCGCGGGCGACGCCTTCAGTGGCGTGCTGGCCGTTTGTCTGGTGCAAGGTTTCACGCCGCTGGAGGCAGCCTGTCGCGCCGTCGCGGCATCCGACCTGAGCGTCGGCGGCTATGGTTCACAACCGGCCTATCCATCCCCGGCGCAAATCGAAGGGCACGCGCCCGCCATCTGCCAACAGGTGAGGAAGTTGCATGGCCGAAGTCACCTTCGATCACTATGACGGCGAGGACGAGCGACGCCGTGAAGCACTCCTGTCTCTGGGCAATGGGGTGCTCTCGTGGCGCGCAAGCGCTCCGGAAGCGTTGTTTTCAGCGGATCGCACCGCGCATTATGCGGGACTCTATCGCGCAGGCTGGTATGACGATGCGCTGCGGCAGGTGAATGGCCGGCCGACCCGTATCGAATCGCTGGTGAATCTGCCCGACCCCTTTGGCCTGAGTTTCTCCGTCGATGGCCAGCATTGGTTTGGCGGCCAGGCGCAGGGCTACCAGCAAACAGTCGACCTGCACTCATCGGTGCTGCGCAGAACCTTGCGTCTGCAAATCGGCGATTGCTGCTGCGTGCTCGAAGAAGAACGCTTCGTCAGCCTCGCCGACCCCACCCTGGCGGTCCTGCGCTGGGAGTTGAGCGGCGAGGACCTGCCCGATCGGCTCCATGTGCGCGCAATTCTCGACAGTACCATCGGCAATGACCTGATCGAGCGGGAACAGGCCTATGAGGGCAAGCGTCTCGACATACGGGAATGGGTGCATGATCGCAGCGGATTTGCCGGCGTACTGGCGCGTCTTCCCGAATCGGGAGACGAAGTGGCAGTGCTCTGCCAGTTGGTCACGCAACCTGCCATTGGCTGGGCGACCCGGATGAAGGCTGGAATGACGATCCAGGACGCGACCTGGCTGACGGACGGCGCGTCCCTGGTGGTGGAAAAGCGCGTGCGCGTCTTGCTCGGTGAGCAGATCCCGCGTCCACTGGCTTCGGCCGCCGCATGCATGCCGGAGGCGGCCTTCGCCGCGTTGCGCCGCGCCCACGAGCAGTGCTGGCGCACGCTCTGGGAGGCCGCTGACATCACCGTGCATGACCCGTCGCTGGCCAGCCCGCTTCGCCTGGGCATGTGGCATGTGCTGCAGAGCAGCCCCATCGCCCAGGGGCAGTATGACCAGGGCTTTCCATCACGGGGCTGGCAAGAGGGTTACTTCGGACAGATCTTCTGGGACGAAATGTTCGTCCTGCCCTTCCTGGCCAGCCGTTTCGCCAGGCTCAGCGAGCAACTGCTCGCTTACCGTCACCGCCATCTCGAGACTGCCAGGCGCAGCGCCCGCGCCGCCGGATATCGAGGCGCCATGTTTCCTTGGCGCAGCGCGCGCAGCGGTACGGAGCAGACGCCGCCGCTGCGGCTCAACCCGCTCTCCGGGCGCTGGATGGAAGATCCCACCTATTTGCAGCGGCATGTCGGCAGCGCCGTTGCCTACGATGCCTGGCAGCACTACCAGATCACCGGAGACGCGGCCTGGCTGGGCCGGGTGGGTGCCGAACTGATGATTGAGGTCGCACGTTTCTGGGCCAGCATCGCGGTCTTCGACCCGTCGACCGGCCGCTACATGATCCGTGGCGTGATCGGGCCGGATGAATATCACAATGGCTACCCAGGCCATGCCCAGCCGGGCCTGGACAACAATGCCTACACCAATGTGATGGCAGCCTGGGTACTGTTCCAGGCCCGCGACCTGCTCGATCAACTGCCGGACCATTCGAGGATCGGCCTGGTGCAGCGCCTGGCGCTTGGCGAGGAGGAACCCGGAGGCTGGACAGCGATCGCCGAGCGCATGTACCTGTCCTTCGTGCAAGACGGCATCCTGAACCAGTTCGATGGATACGAGCGGTTGCTCGCCTCCCCGGCCGGCTGGCACCCCGATCGCTCGCCACGGCTGGACTGGCTGCTGGAGGCGCGACATGACTGCACTGATCGCTACCAGTTGTCCAAGCAAGCCGATGTGCTGACGCTGTTGCATCTGTTCCCGCCGATCGAACTGCGACGACTCTGCGAACGAATGGGCTATGGATTCGACGACGCGGCCATGCGTAGGACCGCGGCGTTTCACCTGGCGCGGATCACCCATGAGTCGAGCCTGTCCAAGCTGGTTTGCGCTGGCGCGCTGGCCCATCTGGACCCGGAGGCATCCTGGAGGTACTTCTGTGACTGCATTCGTACCGACCTGGATGCACCGGCCGACAGCGGCACGCGGGAGGGGGTCCATCTGGCCGCGATGGGTGGCGCGATCGACGTGTTGCAAAGACATTACCTGGGTTTGTACCCCAGCGCCGACGGCTTGTACCTGCGCCCTGCCGTGCCGCCCGCCCTCGACGGGGTCGCCATGAAGGTCTGCATCCATGGCCGCAGCCTCACGGTCGAGCTTCGAGCGCGCCAGTTGCATCTCCAACTGGCGGCCGACGCGTTGCCAATGGACATCGTCCACCATGGTCAGCGTCTGACGCTCCGGCCAGGCATCGGGCAGGTCATCGAGTGTAGGCCCACCCCTGCCGGCAGCTTGGCGTGAGCTCCGAGCCGGCAGAATGCTGGTCGTCAGTCCTGGTACTGGCAGAAGCGAAGCCGATTCCCGAACGGATCGTACACTTCGAGCACCTTGCCCCAACCCTGCTCGACGATCTCGGGCCGGCCATAACCGTAGTGCTTGGCTCGTAGCTCATCGCGCAGCACCTGGACATGGCGCATCGGGACGAAGATCGTCGTTCCCGGGCTGGCATCGCCATGGTGTTCGGACAGATGCAGCTGCAGGCCGCCACGGTTGATCCCCAGATAAAGCGGCAGGCCTGCTTCGAATCGATGTTCGAACTCGACCTCGAAACCCAGGAAGTCGAGATAGAACTCGCGTGCCTTGGCTTCGTCGAACATCCGCAAAATCGGTATGGCCTTGGCAAAGCTCATGGCAGGCTCGGGCGGCAGCAGGGCGCAGGCGGTATTCCAGTCCTTGTAGCCCAGTTGGTGCGCTATCAATTCGAGCGCGGTGCCATGGGAAACAGCTTGTCCGCGCGCCTCCAGCGAGACGCGCAGGTGCTTGGCCATGCGCTTGGCCTGGTCGATCGTCGGCATCATCACTCCTGAGTCGAAGCGTCCGGCGCTCGCATTACCCAACCTCGACATTCAAGAGAACTGTGTCTGGGTTCGCAGAACGATGCTTTCACCGTCCTCCTCGAGGCGCGAGCGGCAGGCAGCATCAGCCTGGCACCATCCTACACGGCAGTGGCCAGTGTCGAAAGCGCGAGGCGCATCCTTCACTCGGGAAACACCTGGACGGCCACCGCCGGTCAACGCGAAGGCACTTCTGGCAGCTCGACGTTTCTCACTGTTCAGGTGCGGACACCCCGCGCTTCACAACGGAGAGCTTTCATGGAAATCAATCCCAACGCACCCGGCAATATCTCGCAGAAAGGCGTTTCGAGCGGTACCGACAACGAAACCGGATTCGATCCGAATTCGCAGGAAGATCTGCACCCGTCCGTCGATCGCCGGCATCCCGCCGACAACGAAGCAGAGCCGAACACCCATGAAGATGAGGTAGAAGACGAGGAAGGGCCGAATCCGGGGGATGGCGCCATCTGAATCAAGACTGAGCGGACCTCGTCGTGGCGCGGGGTCCTTGGTCTCAACGGACTGTCTGATCTACTCCAGGCCGAGTCAGGAAACCACATGCGGCCTTGGTCCGCGAAGCACAAAGAAAAGGCCAGTGCAGGCAGGTGCACTGGCCTTTCTCCTTACAGCTGCTTAACGGTTGTCATCGCTCTGACGGCCACCGCCGTGGCTATGCTGTCCGCCTACCCGACCGGCTTCGGACGCTTTCTCACGGTCGTTGGCGAAGTTTCCGCCCGAGGCCTGCCCGCCTTTGTGACCAGCCTCCGAGGCACGCTCAGGATCGTTCTTGAAGTTGCCTCCAGATGCCTGCCCTCCCTTGTGCCCGGCTTCGGACGCACGCTCAGGGTCATTCTTGAAATTGCCACCGGACATCTGTCCGCCCTTGTGTCCGGCCTCGGAGGCGCGTTGCGGATCGTTGGCGAAGTTGCCACCCGAAGCCTGACCGCCCTTCTGGCCCGCCATGGACGCCTTTTCCCGGTCGTTGGCGAAGTTGCCCGGATTGTTCTGCGCATTACCGCCTTGATTGTTGGTCTGATCTTGATTGTTAGCCATGATCTGTAACCTCTTCTCAAATGACACAGGACATTCTGTGTCCTAGTGAGAATCCAGGCACGGCCGGTTTGCTCAGACGTTATCGACAAGTCCCGACGAGTTGCTTGAAAGATTCCCAGGCCAACTCCTGGCGCGCCAGCATTCGCCGGCCCTTTGCGTTGTGCGCCAATACTCGCCATCAGACAGAACCAGTGCATGCCTTGTCTTCTGGATGACCAGCGCTCCTTTCGTCAACGAGATCGGAACAGGCAAGCACCAACATGCGGACAGCAATACAGGGGTGGTGTAAATTCTACTGTCACGGCAACGAAGGCCAACCTTGGTTGGCCCTCCCTTGGGTGCTTATTCGATGGTCTCGACCACGCCTTGATCTTCGCCCAGGAAGCCGCCGCTCTGGTGCTGCCACAGACGCGCATAAGTACCGTTGCGCGCCAGCAGTTCGGCATGCGTGCCCTGCTCGATGATGCGCCCGGCATCCATGACGATCAGGCGATCCATGGCCGCAATGGTCGACAACCGATGGGCAATGGCGATGACAGTCTTGCCCTCCATCATTTCATCGAGGCTTTCCTGGATCGCTACCTCGACTTCCGAATCCAATGCGCTGGTGGCCTCGTCGAGTAGCAGGATCGGGGCATTCTTGAGCATCACCCGGGCGATGGCGATGCGTTGGCGCTGGCCGCCCGAAAGCTTGATGCCGCGTTCGCCGACCAAGGTGTCGTAGCCACTGTTGCCCTGCTTGTCGCTCAGCTGGCTGATGAATCCGTCAGCCTGGGCCATGGCCGCGGCGCTACGGATTTGCGCCTCGGTGGCGTCGGGACGGCCATAGGCGATGTTGTCGCGAATGGAACGGTGCAACAGTGAAGTGTCCTGGGTGACCATGCCGATGGCGCTGCGCAGGCTATCCTGCGTGACCATGGCGATGTTCTGCCCGTCGATGCGGATCTCACCGCTGTCCACATCGTAGAACCGCAGCAGCAGATTGATCAGCGTGGACTTGCCAGCACCCGAGCGGCCCACCAGGCCGATCTTCTCGCCCGGCCGAATGCTCAGGCTCAGGTCGTCGAGCACCTGGCGTTCACCGTTGTAGTTGAAGCTCACCTTGTCGAAGGTCACTTCGCCACCCGAAGTTTCCAGCACGCCGGCATTCGGCGCATCCTGCACCTTCGGACCACGGGTCAAGGTGGCCATGCCGTCCTGCACGGTGCCGATGTTCTCGAACAGCGAGGTCATCTGCCACATGATCCAGTGGGACATGCCGTTGATACGCAGCGCCATGGCCGTGATGGCCGCCACCGCGCCGGTGCCGACCTGCCCCTGGTGCCACAGCCACAGCGCATAGCCACCGGCGCCCAGGATCAGCCCGACCACCAGGGCCTGGTTGACGATTTCGAACTGACTGACCAGGCGCATCTGGCGAAAGCCGGTCTGCTTGAAATCTTCCATCGCCGCGCGGGCGAAATGTGCCTCGCGCTTGGAGTGCGAGAACAGCTTGACCGTGGTGATGTTGGTATAGGCGTCCGAAACGCGCCCGGTCATCGACGAGCGGGCATGGGCCTGTTCCTGCCCGACCTTGCCCAGGCGCGGCACGAAATACAGCATGGCCAGGCCGAACAACACCAGCCAGGCAATGAACGGCAGCATGAGTTTCAGGGCGAAACCGCCAGCCAGGGCGATGATCGCGATGAAATACACGCCGATGCCTGGCACGATTTCAATGATGGTGAACAGCACCTCGCGCACCGCCAGCGCCGTCTGCATCACCTTGGTGGTGACCCGGCCGGAAAACTCGTCGGAAAAGAACGACAAGCTCTGGCGCAGCATCAGGCGATGGAAGTCCCAGCGCAGCCGCAGCGGCAGATTGATAGCCAGTACCTGGTGCTGCACCATGGTGCGCAGCGCTACCAGCCCGACGCTAGCCAGCAGCACGATACCGATGCCCCACAGTACCCGGCTCTCCTGCAAGGCCGCATCTCCACCGGCCTGCCAGGTGGATAGCAGGTCGACGACCTGGCCGAGGAAGGAAAACAGCCACGCTTCATAGAGCGAAACGCCGGCGCTGAGCAACGCGAAGGCCAGGATATAGCCACGGGCGCCCCGTGTGCAGGCCCACATGAACCGTGCCAGGCCCTCCGGAGGTGGCGGTACTTCGTCGGGCGGGAAAGGGTCGAGTCGCTGTTCGAATGCACGAAGCATGAGGGTCTCCAAAGTGATCAGGCAAGGAATTCTGCCACCGATGCTGCTTTGAGGGGTCCTGAAGGTCGCAGGTTCGCGAAAGGACGCCGGCAATCCTGAGAGAGCAGGTCCTGATCCCTTGCCTGCCGGTACGATGGCGCACAGCGACGAGGGGGCATACCCACGCGACAGCCTGTACCATGAACCAACGACGGCCAGCCCTGCCTTGGCGAGATCTCGATGACCGAATACCGTGGATTGACCGTCGAAGACACACGCGAAGCCGCCGCCGATGAAGCCATCTCGCAACTGGAGGCGCGCCTCGGCGCCTCGCGCGAATGGGTTCTGGGCCTGGATGAGTCCCACAGATACTCTGGTTTCGGCATGGCTCTGGTAACCGCACCGCCGATAGGACACAGGGGCATCAAGGTGGCCTCCCGATCAACCTGTGGCAACCCCGCCCGCAGTGACGAAAGGTTTGAACAAACCCCGTTCACTTGTGGCGAGGCTTCGGCGATGCGTGTCAGCTATAGGCGCTTCAACCTAGGCTTTGTACGAAAAGTTGCCGAGCGGCAATCAGGCAAGACGAAAACAGGCGAGGAACGGCCGGGGTTGCGCTCGACTTTACTGGTTGTAAATGAGCATTCCGAGCCTGTTTTCAACGTGGCCTGATCGTCACGCAGGCACTTCTCGTACAAAGCCTAGTGTGGTGTTCCAGAAGTACCGCTGAATGTCATTTACCCAGCGCTCGTGCTGCGCGAGCGACTGAGGCAAGGATATCCTCGGTCGACCATTTGAAGGCCAGGACAGGATCTCGATCACACGGCTTTCGCGGGGTTCAGAGATCGTTCCTATAAACGAAAGACGTTGCATTACTCCAAGAATATCTCAGACTGTATTTTATCGACCAGGTAGACCGAACCCTGCTTCGAAAGATGCCCGAAGTCGACGGCAGGCAGGTTGGCGATGTCATTACCGATTCTGGTCAAACAACCCGAAGGCTCACACAAGACTTCCAGGGCGGACACATAGAAGGCACCCGTCGAAGGAACGTGCAATTTGAGATAATCATCCCATGGAGCGATATCACCATTCAGACCATACGACATATATTCAGGGGGCACCTTTTTATATCGCTTCCAGTAACTAATGACCTTGGAACTCAGGTTCCCATTCCAATGAGGAACCGGACCGACCACTACCACTTCGGTGAGTGGTGAGACTGCTTTGATTCTTTGCACCGTGGATCCAAGCATGGCCAAGGCCTGAGCCTTGTCATGAGGTGCGTTGCTACCAAAGACCAGCCAGGTAATGACCACGACATCAGGTCTATGCTCAGCTACCGCTTCAAGCCTATCAACATTTGCCTGCGAAACGGATTTTCCCTCATCCGTTCGACCCGGCACGTTGAAAAAAGGAGGGCCGTTGCCATCAGTCATTTGAGAGATGCCGTAATCATCATGGGCGGCGTTACGCGCGCTCAATAGACCTTGATAAAGAGCGGCCGCGTACGAGTCACCCCAGATGAAGATCATCTTGCGCCTGTGCTCGATGCAGTGCGCCAGACTGACTTCCTTGATCACTGAGTGACAGGTACCATAACGAATTGCCTTCTTGAAATCGAAGTACTCATAGACATTAGTGATTTCCGACAAGGATTTGATTTCCCCTGCCATTCTGGAAACAGCCCCGTTGCTCTGTACCACCACGCAGCCAGACACAAACACAAAAAGGAAGGCAAATACCGCAACTGGCAGTTTCAGCCTCGATGAAAAATGGCTTCTGCCTGCCGCGGCGCGGCGCTGGACGGCGACGTTCTCCACCATGACATACGACACGAATCCACAGACGAACGACAGGACGATACCGAATGCAACGGCCTGCGCGTTCTGGGACAAGCCGTTGCCATACAGGTAAACACAGATGGGCCAATGCCACAGGTACGTCGAATACGAAGTCTTCCCCAACCACGAAACAACGGCATTTTCGGAGAGTATCGAACCGGTGCAACCTGCGGCGATGACCAAGCAGGTACCGATGACAGGCACCAATGTCCACAGCCCCGGCCAAGCCATGTTACTGTCCAGGAAGAGAAAGGAGCAAAGGATCGACAACAGTCCCAACAGCGCTGCCGAGGCCTTGGCCGCACCCCGCATCTTGCTCGGATAAAGAAAGACCAGGCCACCCGCCATCATTTCCCACGCTCTGGTCGGCAGCATATAATATGCAAACCCCTCCAGGGCATAGGAAGCCCATACGGCAAAGACAAAGGAAAGCGCCGCCAGCAACGCTATCGAGCCTTTTCCACATCTTGCCCCAAACAGCTTCACAACCCCCATTATCAGCAAGGGGTAGATCATGTAAAACTGCCACTCAACCGACAGCGACCAAGTGTGCAGCAGCCATTTCAAATGGGAAGAAGAATCGAAATACCCTGACTCACCATGGAAAATAAAATTCGAAAAAAAGAAGAGCGCGCCCACCACATGCTTACCGAGCTGCTTGTAATCAATCGGCAATAGACTAAAGTAACCCCAGAACAGCAACACCGCGCACAAGGCGACTAAAGCCGGAACCAACCGCCTCACACGACTGACATAGAAGTCTCGTAAAAAAAAGGAACCAGAAACGACTTTCGGAAAAATCGCGCTCGTCATCAAATAGCCAGAGATGACAAAGAACACATCCACACCGGCAAACCCTGCAGGCAGGAGGGATGATTTGAAATGAAACAAAACCACAGCGATGACGGCTACCGCACGCAGCCCGTTGATATCGTCCCTAAACCTCATCCCCGATCCTCTGTACCGTGCCCTAGCGTTTTTAGAATTAGCCGGCGACTGTATCACAGAGTTGCTGGCGATTCGCCACTGAGTGCGTTAATTTTTCTCCCATTACAACATGCCCGTCACACCTAACTTTTCGACGATCCATGCTTCTTGACCATAGCGCGCATGCTCTTGCTCGCACTGCTCCGCCAGCCATACACACCTTCGCCGGTTCTGTCGCTCGAGCATCAGCCCGCGCGAGCAGATCGCAGAGCACCTTGGCGGCGCAGGTAGCTGCGGGGCTTCGGGCAACAGCGAGAGTATCTGGACCAGAGTGGCAGCGCGCTGAACGGCGCCGTGCCGCAGCCGCTAGGCTGTGTACGAAAAGTCGCCGAGCGGCGATCAGGCAAGGCGAAAACAGGCGAGCAAGCGGAGTTTACGGGTTGTAAATGAGCCTTCCGAGCCTGTTTTCAACGTAGCCTGATTGTCGCGCAGGCACTTTTCGTACAAAGCCTAGCCACCAGCATCAGCGGTTTTCATAGGTATCGCGTGCGCTCTTAGGTAACCTCCAGGCTCTGTATAAAAATCCTTGAAATTCCTCGATGCCCGAGCACTCCCCGGTTTTCGTAGCGCTTCTCCCTTTCGGCACAGGACTCCTGTCATGCCCAGACAGTACGGACTTTCCCCTGCGGACTGGAAAGTGATTGCGGACCTCTCCACTTCATTTCGCCGCACCGGGCGCCCCCGAACCGATGACCGTCTGCAGCTCAACAGCGCCTCTTGGTTGCTATGTTCGGTAAGGGCCTGACGGAACATGCCCAAGCGAGTCGGTCCTTGGTACACGCTCCATCAACGCTTCCAGGACTGAAGAAACACGGCACGTTCAACCAGCGGCTCAAGCGACCTCACATCAAGCTCAACGCACAAAACCTGATCGACCTGGACACTTGGTGCATCGAATCGACAGTCGTCAAAGCTACCCGAGTCTCATCTCGAGCAGGCCAAGAGGGCGGCGCAACCACCAGCGACCACGCGCTCGGAAGACGAACCAAGGGTGGGTTGACGATGAATGTCGATTGCTCACGCTAGAGCTTTGCGGCCGTCCTTCGCTGAACAGCCGGGCTCGTTAATAAAAATCCCGATTTTTTTGTCACATTCGATTTATAATTCTCCAACTTGTTTCTGACCACCAGCACAGAAGCCAAGCATGCGACACTGCACGATCAATTCACCTGAGGACAACGGAAAAGCGCCATGCAAGAAAAAAACAACATTCTTCCAGGAGTGCCAAAAGTTGAGTCACCCTTCTTTAGCAAATTCTTCAACACTGAATCTGTTGACGCCGAAACTTTAAGAGTCGCATTAGAGCTAAATACCCGAGGGTACGCAGTCATAGATTTTCCCGATGCGAATTTTTCAGCGATGGCCGAAAGCATCAAGACAGATCTAATGGGAGAATATGACTGGGACGGCTGGCGAAAATACGGATACGAAAACGAGATTTCCTTGCGAGTCCAAGACGCATGGAAGTTCAATGAAAACGTTCATAAAATAGCAACAAATACAAAAATACTTGAACTGCTCTCTACGCTATATGGGCGTCGAGCATGGCCTTTTCAGACGCTTAATTTCCCAGTTGGCACACAACAGCATTTCCACACCGATGCGATCCACTTCAGCTCGATACCAGAACGTTTTATGTGCGGGGTCTGGGTTGCGCTGGAGGATATCACCATGGAAAGCGGCCCGCTCGTTTACTATCCCGGTACTCACAAATGGCCGATCTACACCAACGAATACCTTGGCATTTGTGCCACCGAGATGGCCCAGCATCCGCATCAAAAAATGTACGAGCCGCTTTGGCGCCAGCTTGTCGAGCACTATGAAATCGCGCCTGAACATTTCACAGCCAAAAAGGGTCAAGCGCTGATCTGGAGCGCCAACTTGCTGCACGGCGGAAGCAAACAGATTGACGAAAGCAAAACCAGATGGTCTCAGGTCACTCACTACTACTTCGAAAACTGCTCTTATTACTCTCCTCTATCTTCCGACCCCTTCTACGGAACAATAAATTTCAAGCACGTCACTAACATAATGACTGGCAAACCCACAAAAAACATGTACTGCGGACGTGAAATTCCGAGCTCTTTTGTCGCGCAAGTCCAGTACAAGGGAAAAGTCATTGATCCAAATTTCAACTCTGCCGCATACCTCAAGGCCAACCCGGACGTTGCCAAGTCAGGCGTTGATGCAGAGTGGCATTGGGAAAACCATGGCAGACAAGAAGGTAGAAGCCTAGGAATCTGAACCAGCGAATGGGCGCCTCTTCAGCTGAGGAGGCCCTTTTCAAACTAGGCGACTTACAGTTTCAATCAACTGTACGCTACTAGACTCATGATGGATTTTTCATTACGTTTGCCCATCACCGTACGCGTCATTCAAGGAGAGTTTGTAGCCGAATCGCTAACGTGAGCGAATGCTCAGCACATAGGCGATAGCTCCCCTCACCAGCTTCGGGCAGCCTGTGTTGCGCTTGGTCATCATGCGTACAAGAAGGCGGCAGTATTGCGAGATAGAGATGCCGCATGGAGCCGCTGGGCACGGCAGCGCCCGGCGGCTTTCATGGAAGTTCTAACCGATGCTTACACCGTGTGCTTCCGCCAGCGGCTTCAGGCCACCAGCAAAACCTTGACCGATTGCCTTGAACTTGAATTCTTCGCCATGACGATACAGCTCGCCGAAGATCATGGCCGTTTCAGTCGAGGCATCTTCGCTTAGATCATAGCGCGCCAGTTCCCTGCCATCTGCCTTGTTTTGCACACGGATATAGGCGTTGCTCACTTGGCCAAAATTCTGCCCGCGGATTTCGGCGTCGTGAATAGTCACAGCGAAAACCAGTTTCTTGACCTCCATGCTCAAGCATGTCAGCTTGATGTTCACCTGTTCGTCATCGCCCTCGCCTTGACCGGAGCGATTGTCTCCCAAGTGCTCGACAGCGCCGTCGGAAGACTTCGTATTGTTGTAGAAGATGAAGTCGGCATCGCTCAGGACCTTGCCGTTTTCACCGGTGACAAAGACCGAGGCATCGAGGTCGAATTCGATGCCGTCGGTGATGCGTGGATCCCACCCCAGCCCTACGATTACCTCGGCGAGGCCGGGGGCTTCTTTCGAAAGCGAGACGTTACCGCCTTTGGAGAGGCTGACTGCCATGATTCAATCCTTAACCCGTTGCGGAGAAATTAGAAGTTCAAGCCGTAGCCTTCAGCCAGAGCCTTGAGGCCACCGGTATACCCTTGGCCAATTGCACGGAACTTCCATTCACCGTTGTTGCGATACAGCTCGGCGAAAATCATGGCCGTTTCCGTCGAGGCATCCTCCGCGAGGTCGTAGCGAACGACTTCATTGCCATTGGTTTCGTTGACGATGCGGATGTAGGCGCCGCTGACCTGGCCGAAGTTCTGGCGACGAAGGTCCGCATCGTGAATGGTGACCGTGAAGGCCACTTTCTCGACATCAGTCGGTACGCGCTCCAGGTCGACCTTGATGATCTCGTCGTCACCATCGCCAACGCCGGTGCGGTTGTCCCCGGTATGTTCGACCGAACCATCGATGCTCTTGAGCTGGTTGTAGAAAATGAAGTCCGACTCGCTGCGAACCTTGCCAGCACCGTTCAAAAGGAAGGCGCTCGCATCCAGATCGAACTCGGTGCCATCCGTCGCCCGTGGGTCCCAGCCCAGACCGACGATGATCTTGGACAGGGATGGATCGGTTTTGGTCAGCGACAGGTTACCGCCTTTTTGCAGGGACAATGCCATTGCTTAACTCCTTGTTGACGTTTCGATTGATCAATTGGCTTCTGCCTGAGCGTCTCGCTTGGCTGGGAAGAGGACGCTGGCGAGGACACCGAGCGCCAGCACGGCCAATACGATCAACAAGCTGGTATTGGGATCGATGGTGTGGCCATGTTGAATCAGGTGATCCGTGGCGTTGAGTCCGAGTTTGAGCGCGATGAAGAACAGCAATGCGATGACGGCTTTTTCCAGATGCACCAGGTAGCGCTTCATGGCCTCGAGCACGAAATACAAGGTGCGCAGGCCCAGGATTGCGAACAGCATCGCCGAGTAGACGATCAGCGGTTCCCGGCTCACGGCAATGACAGCCGGTACCGAGTCGAAGGCGAACAGCACGTCGGAAACCTCGACAACGGCCAGGCACAGGAAAAGCGGTGTTGCGAACAGGCCACCCTTGCCGGCAAGGCTGATTCCCTTGTGCTCGGGTTTTCGCAGCTCGACTTCCAGCGTCTGCCGCCGAACGAAGAACTGGTTGCCATACAGCTTTGGCCATACCGGAAAGAGTTTCTTGGCGAAACGGTAGGCCATGTGTTTGGAATAGTCTTCTTCCTTCTCTTCGCCATCGCCACTGCGCAGCATCATGACCGCCGTCCAGGCCACGATGATCGCGAATGCAATCTCGACCCAAGGACCGAGCGCCAGCAGCCCCGTACCGATCGCGACGAAGATGGCACGGAATACGATGGCGCCGATGATCCCCCAATAGAGGATCCTGTGACGCAGGCCTTCGGGCACCTTGAACCAGGCGAAGATCGCCATGAACACGAACAGGTTGTCGACGCTCAGCACCTTTTCAAGTGCGTAGCCGGTAACGAACAGGCTGGCGACCTGGGCCCCGTGCTGGACATAGAGAAAGCCTGCAAAGCCAAGGGAGATGGCGACCCAGAACACCGACCAGATCGAGGCCTTCGCCAGTGATACCGGCTTGTCGCCGCGGTGGGTAAGCATGTCCAGCAGCAAGGCGCCTAGGGCGATGCCGGCGAAGACAGCCATGGTCAGCGGGGGAAAGCCCAGAGAGTTAACTTCCATGGTTCCACACCTCAGAGATCGAAATCAGCCGATGGGAGACCAAGCTCCAGGCAGATCAGGCGACAAGCCGCCTTTTCCTGTTGGTCGAAATCGCCATCGCAAGCGCCGATCGCACATGTGACGCGTACGAGAAGGCGAGCCGCACCCTCGTCGTGCTTGATGCGACTGATCACCTTGAGCGCTTCTGCCTGGCCGATCTGGGGATCGAATTCAAACTTGGAAACAGCCTCGTTGAAAACGGCCAAGACGTCCTTGATGCTGAAGACTTTCAGTTCAGGCGATGTTTTCATGAACGCCGCCATTTTCTGCGTTTCTTCCGGACCCGCACCGTTACTTGCCATCGCCACCAGGGCACTGGCATTGGAAATAGCTTCCATGAACTTGCGATTCTTGTGTTTCGAAACTTCCGTGCTCAATGCTTCGCGCGCTTTCGAAGCATTGGTCTTAAGCCATGCCAACATTAGTGAATACCTCGAACGGGGCCTCGCCCCTGCGTATTGATTATTTGGAGCCGACGCTCCAGCGCATACCCCAACCGTAGTCCCTGTCCATGGGCTCTTGAGAGCGATGGAAGTCCACCTTGCGAGTGACCTTTACGGCCCCATGGTCATTCTCAAGAAGCGCGATGGCGCAACAGCCCAAGTTGCCGCCCTCCTCGTTCAGACGAACTTCGATGTCCGGTTGCTCCGGCACGAAGATGGTCACGACACCATCGGTGGCCCGCCAGTTGGGCACACCTTTGTAAATGAACGCATACACCAGAATGCGTTTGATCGAGTCCCAGCGCGCCCCATTGATGTGGATCCATTCGCCACCGGACATCGACCCGGTTCGATCGTCTCCCATCAACTGCACGTAGGGTTTCGCATGGAAGGAGCCGAATGCATTGCCCAGTGCCTGGACGACGCCCTTTTCGCCGTTCTGAAGTTCGTACAGACAGCCGACGTCCAGGTCGATGGCCTTGGTAAATCCGAAGAAGCTGGACTTGCCCTGGTTCCAGTCGAGGTTGACCCGGATTTCGCCGAAACCCTGATCGGATTTCTCGAGGCTGATCGAAGATCGGCTCTTGTCCAGGGTCACCTTGCTCAAGCTGACCGGCGACCTGCGAGGCGGTGTCGATGTTACGGCAGGCATCGCTTGGGTCGACGATGCATTTGTCGCTGGCGTCGGAGCAGCAATCTCGACCCCGAAGTGCATCGCCAGAGGCGCGAGACCGCCAGCGAACCCTTGCCCGACACAACGGAACTTCCATGCTCCCTGGCGCCGATAGAACTCGCCTAGAATCAGCGCCGTCTCCTGCATCCCGGCGGTGGCGATTCGAGCCTCCAGCTCCCCGGCCACCGTCACTGTGAGCGTCGACACGCGCTCGAAGCTCGCCCTGTTCTCATGGATGGTCGCGCTGAGTGCTATCTTCTCGATCGCCGCATCGAGCCGATCGAGATCGATGGCGAAGGCAGCACGTCCGCTGGCCGACTCGGCCATTTCCAGCGAACCGCCCAGGATCTGCGGCTGTCCGTAGAAACACATGTCGTGGTCGCCGCGAACTTTACCCGTGCCGGCAAGCGCAAATGCCGAGACATCGATCTCTACGCCAGGGATGGGTGAATAGCCAACCTCTACCCGCAGGAGAGTGGTTTCCAGCGAGGCATTGCCACCAGGAACGAGCGCCTTCATGGCTTGATGGCCCGGACCGCGAGGCTCACCAGGTCGTCTGCGGTGCGACCGTTGGTAGGTTTGCCGATTGCCTGGAACTCCCAGCCAGTCGCCCCACGGCTCAGCTTGGCCATCACGACGCCCGTGTGGTCGCCTTGCTCCGACAAGTTGAAACGAGCAAGCTCCTGTCCATTCGCTGTGTTGAGGATCCGGCAATAAGCGTTTTGAATCTTCTCGAAGGTCTGGCCGGTAAAGCTGTTCGTCGTGAATACAAGATGCTGGACAGACGACGGCACCTTAGTCAGGCTCACGAAAATCGATTCGTCGTCACCCTCGCCCTCGCCGGTGCGGTTGTCTCCCGAGTGTTCGATGGAGCCATCACGCGACCTGAGCTGGCGAAACCAGACGAGATCGACCGGTTGCAAGGCGGCATCGAACATGATGCAGGAGGCATCGAGGTCGACGCTGCCCCCGCCACCGAACAGCCTGCCTAGCAAACCGGTCTTCTCAGGGTCCCAGCCAAGCCCCAAGGTAACCGCGCTCAGGTTTGTACCAGCGGTTTTCTCCAAGGAAATGGACTGGTTCTTGGAAAGGGTAAGTGCCACGTTTACGCTCCTTGTCGCTGCATTGCTTCTGGTTGTGTTCCACCGCTCTCATCGAACTGCGTGCGTGTCAGCTTCGCCGGCATACTTCGAGACTCGCGGGTTTCTTGGCCTGGCACTGCGGTCGGATCGCTCAGGGCAACTGGCCGCTTTCAACTTGTTCATCGCCCTCTGGTTCATCGACCAGCCTCGACCAGGCGCACGGACTCCATACGGTCAACCTCCAATGGCCTGGTCCCGTGCCATTTGGCGCGTTCGAGAATATTCAGCGCCCACTGGCGATGAGTCGCCGGCTCGACCATCGCGCTCCCATGCTTGAAAACCGCCGGAGCCGATGCGTTGAGTATTCGGTTGGCGCAGTCGAGGTCCTCTATCGAAACCCGGAAGGCCTCATGGATTTGCGCGACCTGCGACGGGTGGATCGCAGTCTTGCCCACCAATCCGTGAGCTACATCCGTCCTAAGCTCTTTGTCGAGCAGTTGGGGGGTCGCCAGTTGTTCGAAAACCGGAGCAGTCAAAGCAAAG
Organism: Pseudomonas fulva; assembly: GCF_015680705.1. Classification (GTDB taxonomy): domain Bacteria; phylum Pseudomonadota; class Gammaproteobacteria; order Pseudomonadales; family Pseudomonadaceae; genus Aquipseudomonas; species Aquipseudomonas fulva_C. The sequence goes on from NZ_JADNYP010000001.1 coordinate 362,229, forward strand.
CCTTGAACCCCGAGGACGCCGACCAGCATCGCAATGACATACCCCATCGGTGTCTCATAGAGCGTGGCGCCCGGATCGCGCCGCAAGCCCAGGCAGCCCAGCAGATCGTTGCCACCGATCCTCAACGCAAGGATGCGATCACCGAACTCGGATCGCATAGCGACGCCGAGCTCGACCATCGCGCTCGGGTTATAGACGTCTTGGGTTTCGAGGGTCGGCATCACCAACAAGTCGGGATTGGAAACGGCGCGCGCCCACCCGGCCAGCGTGGCCAGCGACAGCTTCGGCACAACGAACCCGCATGCAGCGCCGATCTCAGGCCAGTCATTGAGCATCGCCGCCATTTCCGCATCACGGGGGCGAATGAAAACCAGCGGGGCCTGGCGTCGTTGCTGCTGCCCGACGCCGGCAAGCACCGAGCGCAAGGTTCGCAGCCCTTGGTCGACATCAGCGCAGGCAACCGCATCTTCCAGGCAAATGACCAGAGAGCGAAGACCTGGCACTTTTGCGCCACGTATGACGTCAGTGATGTCGACACGAGTCGCTGGCAGGTAGAGGGTGGCGCCGAGCGCCCACGGCGAGATCCGCTCCATCAACCGGCTTCCTTGATGATCGTGACCGCTCGATACGGTCCCAGCTCGGCATCGGCTTCCATGACCTCGACACCTGCGCGACCGGCAAGATGGACGAGCAACTGGACATCGGCGTCATCGAGACTGCGAACGAGGACCTGGTCGGGTACCCGGCGCAGCACCGCGCGGGTCGCCTCGGCTATGCCTGGCTTGATACGGTTCGGATTCGACAGGCCGAATCGATCAGCCAACCCGGCTATGGTATCCGCGGCGCACCGTTGCAGCCCTGTCGCCTCGACATCGCTCCAAGGGCATGCCGGGCTGGCTCGGACAGCGGCTCGGGCTGACTCGATTCGTTCGACGAAGCGACGCGTAACGTCATGCGGTTGCAAATGTTCGAGAACGACGCAGCCATGCAGGCCGCCGTCGCGAGGCCAGATGGAGCGGGATACGAGGCCGGACACGGTCGCCCCCAGGATGCCGCAAGGGATGATCCAGTCTTCGGCGGATGCGGCCATCCAGGCTCGCCCGCATGGATCGGCAAGTACGACGAGCCGTGGCGGCTGCTGGAATCGGCCGTCGCCGGCCAGGCTGCGCTGGATCTCGCCTGCAATGGCGCCCTTGCCCGTCCAACCATCGACGAACACGATATTCTCGGCTCCGTGGGCTTCGATGACCGCCTCGAGGGCGACCTGGTCGATGCCGCGATCCCGGATGATGCTGATGCCATAGTGGTAGGCGTGGCTGCCTAGATCGACCAGTGCACGACGCAGCAGAACCCCCAGCGGCAGGCCAGCACGAACGAACGATACCAGCGCGATGGCAGACGCCTGGTATCGCTCGGTCAGTGCCAAGGCCAGGGCCTGCACATCCGTAGCCATTCGCGAGCCGTTCTGCCTCATCGCGCATTCGAACAGGCCCATGTGCGTTGCAGAGGGCGCCTCTTCCCGGCTGATCATTTCCGAGTAATGTCTCTGGCGAGTCTGGATCAGTCGCTCCTTCTCCTGGACATCGGTCGGCTCGATGTTCACCGGGCGCAGCAGGAAGTGGACGTCATCGGCAAGATAGCTGCCACTGCCCAGGGTCAGGGTCGAAAGTGCTGGATCAAGCATCGGGATGCGCCTCCAACGCTACGGCAAGCTGGCTGCCAGCGGGGGTCGACCAGAAATCGCAAAGGGTCATGAAGCCAAGATCGGTCATGCTGTCACCAAAGCCCATCACCGGCCTGATACCGTTCCTTTCGCGGTCGTGTCGAAGAAAACGTTCGACGGCGACGCGCTTGGACAGACCCGCCGGCAACAAGGCGAGGTTGTTGCCGTTGCTGTGGGCGTACATACCGTCGAGCAGGCCAGACCCACGTAGCTGGCCGAGCACCATCAGCAGGTCGGCGTCTTGGCAATCATTGTGTTTGACCACCACATAGAGATGCTGGCCCGCTTCCCCCACTGTCCAGCCCCGGAGCGAAACGCCATGGGCTTGGCCGATATGCAGTGCCGCTTCGCAGAGCGAAGGCAGTCGCTCCTGGAACCCCACGAGCGCACGGCACATGGCGTCATGCCAACCGGCATCCATCGAGCGATCCGGGTTCAAGATCACTCCTCCGTGGCAGCAGATAGCCGGGCCGGAGAAACCCAGCTTCACGCGATTGAACGCCTCGGTACTACGCGCCGTGACTGGCACCACGTCCGTGGTCGCGAGCAGCCATTCCAGAATCGCTTTCTGCACCTCGCTCTGGTACCCACTCACATCCCCATGCACATCGTAGGAGGCTGGATGGCGTGGGCTGTCCAAGGACATTTTCCGAGCGGTCTGGAAGAGCGTGTCATCCAGGTCCATCAACACCAGTGGGCGATCACTTGCCATCGACGATGACCTCCGCCTTCAAGGCGTCGACCAATGCCCTGGGCACTGCCTGGGCTTCCGTCTCGCTGCAGATCAATACCCGGTCATATTGGCCGGGGACGAGGTTGTAGAGGAAATTGACGATGCCCAACCCGTAGTTGTCAGGGAAACTCAAGGCGTGCTCGATGCAATGGCCGATGGCGACAGGCGAGCGGGTCGTCGAACTGAAGTGAACCATTGCCCCTTCGCGCTCGAGACGCTCGGCCAGCAGAAACGGTTTCCACAGGAATTCACCCGTACCCAGGACGATCACACGCTCTCCCGGCCTGACCGTGACGTCTTTCCCGAGTACGTCAGCGACCCCTCGCGTACCCAACCGTCCCCAGTCGTTTGCCGGGTCCACTGTCCATTCGCCAACCGCAACAGTACCGGTGCCAGGCATAGGGGGAAGCGGTGCCTGCGGATCTTCGGTGAAGGTATATGTACCGCTGAGCAGAGATACCTGTTCGGCTCGCCCATCGAGGCTGTTCGCCACCGCACCACCCGACCAGTCCGTCAGAACGCAGGTGACAACGCGCTCGATACGACCAAGGCCCGCCCCAGCCAGAGCTCGATGCAAATTGAGCAAGGTCCGCCCGGTCGACACTTCGTCATCAATCATGACGAGCGACCTCGCGCCTCGCATCATTTCAGCCAACCCCGGTTCGCTCGGCTCGTGGATCAGATGCAGATCGGCATGGCTATGCTCTTCCTCGAATCGTGCAAGCACCCGGTGGCCGACTGGATGGCGGGTACTCACGATGTACAGGGTGTCTGCGCGAGTTTCGCTGTACGCGCGATGCACGCCGGCACCCAGCCCTACCGCGGTCTCGGCCATGCCGACCATCAGGACCGGGCCCGGCAAGTCCGCCGGGATCTTGGCCGCGAGCGTTTTGTAGGTGAACTGCATGACTGATGGCCTGACGGGAACATGCTTGCCCAACACTCGCGAAACGAACAGAAAGGCTCGCTTTGGATTGCGACGTTCGGCAAAGCCAAACAGAGACTCGGCTGGCATCGACGCGGCCTGAACAGTTACTTCGAGCAGCCCGCGCTTCAACGCAGCACTCAATGTGGCCGGCCCATGCATCGCTATAGATTGCTTCATGCATCAGCCCTGCGAACAAGAACACTCAATTCACGCCGTGCATCGGCATATTCCCCGATGAACCTCATCTATTTGCGCGCCTTACTTTTTGCATGACGGTCTTCCTGAGCGATTCAGTAAGGTTACGGATGAACCTTGAAGTTTCTTTAATTAGGACGCGCCACATACGAACGTCATTAAGCGCCTCATGCAAATGCCGTGACGGTGATCGATGCCTCGTCCCGCACTGCATTCACCTGGATTCATTTTCATACACCTGCCTGCCATGAAAGATGAAGGCGAGACTAGGCTCAGATCCACTCGCATGCAACAGCCCAAAAGGCCCGGAGATAACTTTCGGAAACGGACTACAGCTAACAAGGAAAATCCGTCGCACAAAAAGGATATTTCCTTATTTAATCTTAATCCTTAAAACTGTAACGAACTTCTTCACACCAGTCCGAAACCTGGCTCGTCCTGAAAATTTACTCTCAGGACTGCACCCCATGCGAGCCTGACCCAAAATGGAGCCAGCACCTCTACAACGATCGAACAGCCACGTCGCTCCGGTCTCGGCACGATGTGAGAAAGCCAAGCATCTGCAGCACGGATCGGGAGCGCTTCGAACACGAGAACGAAGAGCAGCGTGATCGAGCGAATGTCCCGGATGTCGTCGGGTACCAGAAGTGGTGGAATGGAAAATGCCGGCCATGGCTGGACAGCGTGTCGCTGCTCATCAGGCCGGAGCAGGAGGTGAGCCGCTAGCGCAGCCCCACCCTGTCGACGAAGGCAAGGTCGACCTCACCAGCTCTATCAGGAGGCACTGTTGGAACAAAGTCCACGCAAACCGATCCGACACCGCTATGGGCGGCTTCGGCCTAGGACATCTTCCCATCCAGTCCTTGCAGCTTCCGAGCTTCACAAGTATTAATACCGGTTTTCTTGGCTGGTACAGAGGGATCATGCAGGTATTACTCACGATTTTCACCGTCGGTATAATGCCGATACCGTTAATCGCACTGGCCGTCTGGGCGCATCGACACAACGGGAAAAAGTGGCGCTCAAAGATTGATGCAGAGCTGCAGGAAGCCTTGCATGGACTGGGAGTCGATGACTACACATTGATCGTTGACAAACTGACCGCGCCAAGCACCGACACGACAGCTGATGTCTACCGCATTCTGCACAACAGTGAGGGCCGATACTTTTTGTTCATCAAGATCGGCAGTAGCCCTGGCGTGCTGAGGCCGCTGTCCAAGGACCGCGCATTGCTGGCAGCCCAGCTGAATGAATGAGCTGGATGAGCCCGGCCGGAACACCAGCGCCAGCTCGTCCTCCCCAGTACATCTCTAACCGAGTTCAGGACTTGAGCACGTCTTCAGCCGAAAGGCTTCCAGTGACCTGTGTAAGGAAGACCGAAAGGCGCTGCTGGATCACAAGAACGGCAGTATCACCAGTCATTATTCAGGCGCCGAACTCGGCCATCTGATCGAGGCTGCAAACATGGTATCAGCAACCGGTTCGCGCGGGCCGGTTCTGACAATTCTGAAGAGGGAGCAGGCGTAACAATTGGAGAAGTCACGCAAAAGTCACGCACATGAAAAAGGCCATCCCTTGCGGAAATGGCCTAAGTCATTGAGGAATATGGTCTGGACGGAGTGATTCGAACACTCGACCCCTTGCACCCCATGCGCTTATTTGATGTATTTCCATGGAACACCATGAGCCGTCAAGGATCTCCTATAAGCTAGTAAATCCGAGGCTTGCAGGCTATATTATGATCTATTACGATCCACCAGCATCCGCCTCTAGC
>NZ_JADNYP010000010.1 GCF_015680705.1 Pseudomonas fulva
TTTTATTTCAAGAAGGTTTCATATCGTCGAACTGAAGGGAAAAGGCAACACCTCTCCCCGTCAGATCAACCGCGCCAGACTCAGGATCGCTTCAGGGCGATGCGCGCAAAGGCTTTCTTGCCAGCCTGGCACACATGAGTCTTGCCGAGCGCAAAGATGAAACCGCGATCGACCACTTCGCCATCTACCTTGACGCTGCCCGCACCGAGCAGATCGCGGGCCGCGGCGGAGTTCTTGACCAGGCCCGCCTTGTTAAGCACGGCGGCGATCGGCATGTCCTCGTCCGCCACCAACTCTACTTCGGGCAGGTCCTCGGGCAGCTCGCCGTCCTTCATGCGGTTCCCGGCAGCACGATGAGCGTTGGCCGCAGCCTCCTCACCATGAAAACGTGCGACGATCTCTTCGGCAAGCTTGATCTTGATGTCCCGAGGATTGGCGCCCTTCTCGACATCCGCGCGCAGCTCGTCGATCTCTTCCATCGAGCGGAAGCTGAGCAGCTCGAAATAACGCCACATCAAGGTATCGGGAATGGAGACCAGCTTGCCATACATCACGCCCGGCGCTTCCTGGATGCCTACGTAGTTACCCAGCGACTTGGACATCTTCTTCACGCCATCGAGCCCCTCGAGCAAGGGCATGGTGACGATATTCTGCGCCTGCTGCCCATAGGCACGCTGCAGTTCGCGCCCCATCAGCAGGTTGAACTTCTGGTCGGTACCGCCGAGCTCGACGTCCGCCTTCAGCGCAACGGAGTCGTAACCCTGGACCAGCGGGTAGAGAAACTCATGAATCGCGATCGGCTGATTGCTGCCGTAGCGCTTGTTGAAATCATCGCGCTCGAGCATCCGAGCCACGGTGTACTGGGAAGCCAGGCGGATGAAGTCCGCTGGCGAAAGCTGGTCCATCCAGGTGGAGTTGAACGCCACTTCGGTCCTGGCCGGGTCGAGAATCTTGAACACCTGCTGCTTGTAGGTCTCAGCATTCTCCAGCACCTGCTCGCGAGTCAGCGGCGGACGGGTGGCGCTCTTGCCACTCGGATCACCAATCATCCCGGTGAAGTCACCGATCAGGAAAACCACCTGGTGACCCAGCTCCTGGAACTGGCGCAGCTTGTTGATCAGTACCGTGTGTCCCAGGTGCAGGTCAGGGGCCGTCGGGTCGAAGCCCGCCTTGATGCGCAGCGGCTGGCCACGCTTGAGTTTCTCTGCCAGCTCCGACTCGACCAGCACCTCTTCCGCACCGCGCTTGATAAGCGCCAGCTGCTCTTCAACCGACTTCATACAAAGACCCGCAAGGCTCAGATTCAAAGGGAGCCAACCATACAAGATCGGCCATCAAAAACAAGTTTGGCAGGGCATGTGACTCGCAGGCCTCCTGCGAGCGTCTGTCGCCCTTGCGCCGAAACGGATTTGGTTATATTTTATACAGTTATTTCATCTTCATCATGTCATTCATCTATTCCATTTCACCTTTTCAAAGTCATTCCCATGCCCAACGACACGCCTAAAGCGCCGCCGTTCTATCCCAAGAGCCATATCCTGGCCGCCAGCGGTATCGCCGCGCTGCTCAGCCTCGCCTTGCTGGTCTTCCCTTCCAGCGATGTCGAGGCCAAGCGCACCAACCTCAACCTCGAACTCGAAAGTCCTGCCTCCCAGCTCACGGACGAATCTCGCGCCGCCCCGCTGACCCGGGGCCAGGACCAGGCTGGCTCACCCTTCGCCCAGGTCGAGGAACCGACCCCGGCCGTCGAGCAGCAAAACGCTGCCGCTGTCGACAAGACCGAGACGCCGTCGGGCCATCGGCAAGTGACTGTCGCCAGAGGCGATACGCTTTCCACGCTCTTCGCCAAGGTCGGATTGCCGGCCAATGCGGTCCACGAAGTCCTGGCGAGCAACAAGCAGGCCAGCCAGTTCGCCCAGCTCAAGCATGGCCAGGTGTTGCAGTTCGAACTGGACGACCAGGGCCGACTGGCCAGCCTGCATTCGAAGGTGAGCAGCCTGGAAAGCATTCGCCTGACGCGCACGGACAAGGGCTACACCTTCGATCGTGAAATCAGCAAGCCGGTCGTGCGCACTGCCTACGCCCACGGCGTCATCAAGAGTTCGCTGTCGGCCTCGGCGCAGCGCGCCGGCCTGTCCCACAGCCTGACCATGGACCTGGCGCGCGTGCTGGGCTACGACATCGACTTCGCTCAGGACATCCGCCCAGGCGATGAATTCGATGTGGTCTTCGAGCAGAAGGTCATGGACGGCAAGGTGGTCGGTACCGGCAATATCCTGTCGGCCCGTTTCACCAACCGTGGCAAGACCTATACCGCCGTGCGCTATACCAACAAGCAGGGCAATACCAGTTACTACACCGCCGACGGCAACAGTCTGCGCAAGGCCTTCATTCGCACCCCGGTCGATTTCGCGCGCATCAGCTCGCGCTTCTCGGCTGGACGCAAGCACCCGATCCTGAACAAGATCCGGGCGCACAAAGGCGTGGACTACGCCGCGCCGCGCGGCACGCCGATCAAGGCCGCCGGTGATGGCAAGGTACTGCTGGCCGGTCGTCGCGGCGGCTACGGCAACACCGTGATCATCAAGCACGGCAATACCTATCAGACCCTCTATGGACACATGCAGGGCTTCGCCAAGGGCATCAAGACCGGCAGCAACGTCAAGCAAGGGCAGATCATCGGCTATATCGGCACCACCGGACTGTCCACCGGGCCACACCTGCATTACGAGTTCCAGGTCAACGGGGTGCATGTCGATCCACTTAGCCAGAAGGTGCCCATGGCCGACCCGATCGCCAAGAGCGAGCGCCAGCGCTTCCTGCAGCAGAGCAAGCCACTGATCGCCCGCATGGATCAGGAAAAGGCCACCCTGCTCGCCTCGAACAAGCGCTGACGCATGGCGCTCTACCTTGGGGTGATGTCAGGCACCAGCCTCGACGGCCTGGACATTGCCCTGATCGAGCAAGGCGAGCAGCTTCGGCTGCTCGCTACCCACTACGTTCCCATGCCCGCCGACCTGCGCCGGGAGCTTTTGCAACTCTGCGCGAGCGGTCCCGACGAGATCGCCCGCGCGGCCTTGGCGGAAAACCGCTGGGCGAGCCTTGCCGCCGAAGGCATCGATGCGCTGCTGACGCGCGAGCAGGTGGCGGCGCAGGCGGTACGAGCCATCGGCAGTCATGGACAGACCGTGCGTCATGAGCCTGCTCGCGGCTTCACCGTGCAGATCGGCAACCCGGCCCTGTTGGCCGAGCGGACCGGGATCGACGTGGTGAGCGACTTCAGGCGCAGGGACGTCGCTGCCGGCGGCCAAGGGGCTCCCTTGGTTCCTGCCTTCCACGAAGCGCTGTTCGCTCATGTGGGCCTGCGCGTGGCCGTGCTCAACATTGGCGGCTTCAGCAATCTCAGCCTGATCGAACGGGACCTGCCGGTTCGCGGGTTCGATTGCGGTCCGGGCAATGTGTTGCTCGATGCCTGGATCGAACGCAAGCTGGGGCGTCGGTATGACGATGGAGGCGCCTGGGCAGCTAGCGGCGAGGTCTGCACGAGCCTGCTTGCCGCCCTGCTGGGCGACCCGTTTTTCGCCGGAAGCGGCCCCAAGAGCACGGGGCGCGAAGTCTTCAACCTCGCCTGGCTGGACCGTCACTTGGGCAACCTGCCGAACTGCCGGGACGAAGATGTACAAGCCACGCTGCTCGAGCTGAGCGCCCGGAGCATCGTCGACTCGCTGCTCAAGGCCCAGCGAACCGCCGAATGCTTGCTGGTATGTGGTGGCGGCGCGCACAATACCGTGTTGATGCGCCGCCTGGCGGCCTTGCTGCCTGGCATCAGTGTCCAGAGCACGGCGGCCTACGGTATCGACCCTGACTGGATCGAGGCCATGGCCTTCGCCTGGCTCGCCCACTGCTGCCTGGAAGGCATCGCGGCCAATCGCCCTAGCGTGACCGCCGCCAGTGGCTTGCGCATCCTTGGTGCCATCTACCCGGCCTGAGCAGGCTGCGCAATGTAAGACGCCGCGCTATATGCGCGGCGTCCCGTTTCGCTCGACGACTCAGATCGAGAAGGAAGAACCACAACCACAGGTGGTGGTGGCGTTAGGGTTCTTGATGACGAATCGCGAGCCCTCCAGACCCTCCTGGTAATCCACCTCGGCGCCAGCCAGATACTGGAAGCTCATCGGATCGACCACCAGGGCCACGCCTTCGCGCTCGACCACGGTATCGTCCTCGGCCACGTCCTCATCGAACGTGAAGCCATACTGGAAACCCGAACAGCCGCCCCCGGTCACGAACACCCGCAGCTTGAGGCGGTCATTGCCTTCTTCGGTGACCAGGGTCTTGACCTTTTTCGCTGCCCCTGGGGTGAACTCCAGCATCGTGGGGATGAAGGTTTCGACGCTCATGCAGACTCTCCCGGCGCAATGCCGTTGTAAACCGTGATGGCGCGTATTATCCGCTTCACCTAGAAAATTGGTCAACTATGGGAGTGGCAAGCTGCAAGCTGATCGCCATTGGTTTTGAGCTTGCGGCTTGCGCTTGCCAGTCTTTCCTCTCAGGGCAGCAGACCCGCGTGGGACAAGCCCATGCGTTCGTCCAGGCCGAAGAGGATGTTGAGGTTCTGGACCGCCTGCCCGGACGCGCCCTTGACCAGGTTGTCGATCACCGACAGGACCACGACCAGGTCACCGCCCTCTGGCCGGTGCACAGCAAGGCGGCAGACGTTGGCGCCACGCACGCTGCGGGTTTCCGGGTGGCTGCCGGCCGGCATGACATCGACGAACGGCTCGTTCGCGTAACGCTTCTCGAACAGCGCCTGAAGGTCTACCGATCTGTCGGCGACAGTGGCGTACAAGGTCGCATGGATCCCGCGGATCATGGGGGTGAGGTGCGGCACGAAGGTCAGGCCGATCTCGCCTCCGGCAGCCAGGCGCAGCCCCTGGCTGATTTCTGGCAAATGCCGGTGCCCCTTGACCGCATAGGCCTTCATGCTTTCGCCGGCCTCGCAGAACAGCGAGCCGACCGAAGCGCCGCGACCGGCGCCGCTGACCCCGGACTTGCAGTCGGCGATCAGTCGTGCCGGATCAGCCACGCCAGCCTCCAGCAAAGGCAGCAAGCCCAGCTGGGTGGCGGTCGGATAGCAACCCGGTACGGCAATCAGCCGCGCCTGACGGATTTTCTCGCGGTTGACTTCCGGCAGCCCATAGACCGCATCCTTGAGCAGTTCCGGGGCGCCGTGAGGCTGGCCGTACCACTTGCCCCACTCGATCGCATCCTGCAGCCGGAAGTCGGCGGAAAGATCGATGATCCTGGTGCCGGCCGCCAGTAGCTCGCCGGCCAAGGCATGGGCCACACCATGCGGCGTGGCGAAGAACACCACGTCGCAGGCACCAAGCGCTTGGCTGTCAGGCACGCTGAACTTCAGGCCGTCATAGTGCCCGCGCAGGTTGGGGTACATGTCGTCGACAGCCACGCCGGCTTCGGAGCGCGAAGTGATGACTGCCACCTCGGCCTGTGGATGCTGTGCCAGCAGACGCAACAGCTCGACCCCGGTATAACCCGTGCCGCCGACGATACCGACCTTGATCATGACGCATGCCCCCTATCAACGAAGCGACTGGTAAACCGACGATGATAGGGACGCCGGCCGCCCGTCACAACTGTTGTGATAGCCGCGCGGGCGCCTGGTCTCTACTATCTGACGACCGTGAAAAACCTGAAGGAAGCAACCCGATGCTCTACCTATGGATCAAGGCCCTGCACATCGTCAGCCTGGTGTGCTGGTTCGCCGGCCTGTTCTACCTCCCCCGGCTGTTCGTCTACCACGCCCAGAGCCAGGACAGCGTGAGCCATGAGCGCTTCGTGATCATGGAGCGCAAGCTGTATCGCGGCATCATGAACCCGGCCATGATCGCCACCTATGTGTTCGGCATCTGGCTGGTCACCCTCAGTCCCGGCTTTCTCAGCCAGGGCTGGCTGCACGCCAAGCTGGCCCTGGTCATCCTGCTGACCGGCTACCACCACGTATGTGGCGCGCAGCGCAAGCGCTTTGCCAATGGCCAGAACAAGCGCAGCCACGTGTACTACCGCTGGTTCAACGAGATTCCGGTGGTCATCCTGCTGGCCATCGTGATCCTGGTGGTGGTCAAGCCTTTCTGAGCCTATCGGTGCCTGCCTCGCCGGACGGCTGCGCACAGCCGTCGCGGCAATGGCGCCCGCTCGTGCGAAGGGCGCCAGGACGTCCGGCCTCGCTGTACACTAGGCGCCCACCTTTGCCGCCCAGGAGCAGCGCATGACCCGTTACGCCTTGATCACCGGTGCGTCCAGCGGCCTGGGCCTGGCTCTGGCCGAAGCACTGGCGCGACGGGGACGCAGCCTGATCCTGGTGGCACGGCGGCGCGAGGCACTCGAACCCATCGCCCTGGAGCTCGCCCAGCGATTCGGCGTCGAGGTGTTGTTGCGCGCCTGCGACCTCAGCGAACCCCTGCGGGTTTCCGGTTTCGTGCTCGAGCTCGAGGAAGGCGAGCGGCAGATCGACCTGCTGGTCAACTGTGCAGGCCTGCGTTCTCATGGCCCCTTCCTGGCCCAGGAATGGGCCGACGAGCAGGACCTGCTCGAAGTCAACATCATGACCTTGTCACGCCTGTGTCATGCCATCGGTAACCTGATGGCCGTCCAGGGAGGTGGGCAGATCCTCAACGTGGCCGCTCTGGCCGCTTGTGCCCCTGGCCCCTGGATGGCCAGCTACGCCGCCAGCAAGGCTTATGTGGTCAGCTTTTCCGAGGCGTTGCGCGAAGAACTCAAGCGCGCGGGAATCAAGGTTTCAGTGCTGTGTCCGGGCCCGATCCGCTCCAGCAGGCGTCGTATTCCCAGGCTCGAGGCCAGCCGCTACTGCATGAGCGCCGAGGAAGTGGCGCTGTACACAGTCCGCGCGCTCGAGAAGGGCCACGCCCTGATCCAGCCCGGGTGGCGCAATCGCTGGCTGGCCGCGGCGCCGCGCTGGTTGCCGCGCTGGCTGACGCGCAAGCTTGCCGGCGCGATCCACCGCCGTTACATGCCCGTGACTACCGACCAGGCACTGGGCGAGCGCGACCACGCTGGGTACACTCGGTCCTGACCCTCACATGGAGCAAGTACTGTGGAGACTATCTTCACCAAGATCATCAACCGGGAGATTCCGGCGAAGATCATCTACGAGGACGATCAGGTCCTGGCCTTTCACGATATCGCCCCCCAGGCACCCGTGCACTTCCTGGTCATCCCGAAAAAGCCGATCCGTACCCTCAATGACCTGACCGAAGAAGACAAGGGGCTGGCCGGCCACATCCTCTTCACTGCCCAGCGCCTGGCCAAGGAACTCGGTTGCGAGGATGGCTTCCGGGTGGTCATGAACTGCAACGACCTAGGCGGCCAGACTGTCTATCACATCCACATGCACGTGCTCGGCCAGCGCCAGATGCACTGGCCTCCGGGCTGATCCAGGGCAGCCCGGCGCCGGACCGATTGGGTTACACTGTCGGGCACACTCTTGCGGAGGTGCCCGATGGCAACCGAACGTCACTACTCGCCGCTCGACCGCTTGTTGCTGCAGGCCGATACTGCCCTGCGCACCTTGCTGCCCTTCAGCGGCCAACCGTCCCGTCCCTCGCCCGCGATCGTCCAGCCGGACGTCGAGCTCGACGAGCCGCAGGCCCGCCATGTAGCCGGTCTGATGCGCATCAACCATACCGGCGAGGTCTGTGCCCAGGCGCTCTACCAAGGGCAAGCCCTGACCGCCAGGCTGCCCCAAGTGCGCAAGGCCATGGAACATGCCGCCGAGGAAGAAGTCGACCACCTGGCTTGGTGCGAACAGCGCATTCGCCAGTTGGGCAGCCATACGAGCGTGCTCAACCCACTGTTCTACGGCATGTCGTTCGGCATCGGCGCCTTCGCCGGGCTGGTCAGCGACAAGGTCAGCCTGGGCTTCGTCGCAGCGACCGAGCGGCAGGTCTGCAAGCACCTCGACGAACATCTCCAGCAGCTTCCGGTCGAGGACGAGAAGTCACGCGCCATCCTCGAGCAGATGCGCACGGACGAAGCACAGCATGCCGAGTCGGCCCTGGATGCCGGTGGCTATCGCTTCCCGGCGCCGGTGCGCCTGGGAATGAGCCTGCTGGCCAAGGTCATGACCAAGAGTACCTATCGGATCTGACACCCGGCAGGAGCGGCCATCGGCTGCTCCTGCGCCAATCGCTCAGCCGAGTTCGACGATCTCGTAGCCGTGGGTGATCTCCACGCCTGCGCGGTCGAGCATGATCGAGGCAGAGCAATATTTCTCGGCTGACAGTTCCACGGCGCGCTTGACCTGGGGCTCCTTCAGACCATGGCCCTTGACCACGAAGTTCAGATGGATCCGGGTGAACACCTTGGGATCCTCCCCGGCGCGCTCGGCCTCGAGGAACGCTTCACAGCTTTCCACCGCCTGGCGCGACTTCCTGAGAATGCTCACGACGTCGAAGCTGCTGCACCCGCCCAGCCCCAGCAGTAGCATTTCCATCGGACGCACGCCCAGGTTGCGGCCGCCGGCCTCGGGCGGGCCGTCCATGACCACGACATGACCGCTTCCCGACTCGCCGAGAAACATGGCTTCACCGGCCCACTGAATGCGTGCCTTCATTATCCGGACTCCTAACTGGCAAAAGACTGCCAGCTTAGACGTTGTGCGTTCGGCGGAAAAGCTAAAGACATGTCGCCTGCATGCCGATAGAGCCGAAAGTGTCTGATAAGCTGACGCCAATTCACTGGCGCTCGACGCCAGGCTGCCCATGACAACGCCAAGTGCATCGCCTGAACAGGATTTCATGATGGTTGCTTCCGCTCTCGCCCCCAGGATCAAGAACATCGAAAAGCTGCTGGTTCATTGCCAACGTCGTCGCTACACGGCCAGGAGCAACATTCTTTGCGCTGGCGATCCGGCCGAGACCCTGTCGTTCATCGTCAAAGGTTCGGTGACCATCCTGATCGAACATGAGGACGGCGACGAGATGATCATCGCCTACCTCAACGAAGGGGATTTCCTCGGCGAGCTGGGCCTGTTCGAACATCCTGGCCAGGCACGTCACCGCAGCGCCTGGGTGCGGGCCAAGACCGACTGCGAAGTGGCGGAAATCGGCTACGACAAGTTTCGCGAGCTGGTCAGCCAGGACCCGGACATTCTCTATGCCTTGGGTGGCCAGATGGCCCGGCGCCTGCGTGATACCACGCGCAAGGTCGGTGACCTGGCCTTCTTCGATGTCACTGGGCGAGTGGCGCGATGCCTGCTGGAGCTGTGCAAGCAGCCTGACGCCATGACTCACCCCGACGGCATGCAGATCAAGATCACCCGGCAGGAAATCGGCCGTATCGTTGGCTGCTCGCGGGAAATGGTCGGCCGGGTGCTCAAGGACCTGGAGCAACGCAGCCTGGTACAGGTCAGGGGCAAGACCATGGTGGTGTTCGGCACCCGCTGAGGAGGCTCGGCCGTAGTTCTCATGCCGCCTGCACGCTTTCAGTGCCGTGGCAGCGCTTCGAGCACCTGTTCGTAGACCTGTCCGAGGCGAACCTGCCACGGCGCCTGGGGTGCCAGTTCGTGCAAGGCGACATGGCTGTCGGCACGACAACGCTGCTCAAGGGCGCAGCACTGGTTGAAGCGGTTTACCGCCGCGACCATCGCCTCTCGCTCGTCATCGAGCAGCATTGCGCCATGCACCAGCACCACTGATCGCTTGCCACCCATGGCCTGGCGCCAGCGCTGAGCCGTGCCCACCAGCTTGCGGCCATCGAGGTTGACGTTGTAGCGACCATCACAGAAGGCGCCGTCCACTTCACCGACCGAAGCCAGCCCGCCCCACTCTTCCAGTACCTGGCACAATGGCAGGCAAAGACGTTCGTAAGCTCTCTCGATACGCCCGTGGTCGCCTTCACTACGGGGCGCCACGTAGACCAGCGCCAGGTTGATGGTCGCCGGGGATTGAGGCACCGGCTCGCCGCCTGTTTCGCGTAGCAGTATCGGCCAGCCTGTGGCGGCCAGTTCGGCACATGCCGTCTCGAACCGGGCGAGGCGGCTCATGCGCCTGGGCATGACCAACGCCCGGTCCGTGGGTCGCCAGAACAATACACCGGCGTCGCGCTCGCCCCGGCAGACAGCGGCCAGCAATTCCTGTTCGGCGTGCAACCCGGCCTGCACGCTGAGCGAAAGCACCTGATCGTCCATCCTATCTCCTTGACCATGAAAAAGCCGGCATCGGCCGGCTTGGAAAGCGCATTCAGTCCAGCGATTGCCCAGTGCCGTGTATCGGTCGCCCGGGGAAGAACAGGCGCTGCAATTCCTGCCCCGGTTGCTCGGCGCGCATGAAGGCCTCGCCGACCAGGAACGAATACACGTTGTTGATTTCCATCAGCTCGACATCGGCGCGGTTGAGGATGCCACTCTCGGTGATGGCCAGACGGTCTCGAGGGATGCGTGGCAACAGGTCGAGAGTGGTTTCCAGGCTGACATCGAACGTGTGCAGGTTGCGATTGTTGACGCCCACCAGTGGCGTATCGAGTGTCTTGAGCGCTCGCTCCAGTTCCTCGCCATCGTGGACCTCGACCAGTACGTCGAGGCCGACCTGCTTGGCCGTCGCCGCCAGCTCCGCCATGCGCGTGTCGTCCAGCGCAGCCACGATCAGCAGTACGCAATCGGCACCTAGCGCGCGGGCCTCGACCACCTGGTACGGGTCGATCAGGAAGTCCTTGCGGATCACAGGCAGGTTGCAGGCCGTGCGCGCCTGCTGCAGGTAGGCATCGCCGCCCTGGAAATAATCCACGTCGGTCAGCACCGAAAGGCAGGTGGCGCCTCCCTTCTCGTAGCTGACAGCGATCTGCGCCGGCTCGAAGTGCTCGCGGATCACGCCCTTGCTTGGTGAGGCCTTCTTGATTTCGGCGATCACGGCCGGCTGCTTGCGCGCAGCCTGCTCGATCAGCGCCTTGGCAAAGCCGCGCGGAGCATCGGCCGCCCGGGCCAGGCGCTCCAGTTCATCCAGGCCGATCCGCCCACGACGCTCGGTCACTTCCTCGACCTTGCGGGCAAGAATCTTTTCCAGCACCGTCGGTACGCTCATCCTTCGTTCTCCTGTTTGAATACCGCGGTAAAGGCACCCAGCTCCTGCAGCTTTTCCCAGGCCAGGCCGGTATGCAGGACATCGTGGGCCAGGTCGACGCCAGCCTTCAGGGTCGTGGCATGATCGGCAGCGTACAGCGCAGCGCCGGCATTGAGCACGATCATCTCCGCTGCCTTCTGGCCGTTCTCGGTCTTGCGTCGACCAAGCGCGTCGCGGATCAGCGCCAACGAAGCCTGCGGGTCGTCCACCGCAAGTCCATGCAGGCTCTGGCTCTTGATCCCGAGATCTTCCGGCTCGACCCAGTACTCGCTGATTTCGCCTTTGTTCAGTTCCGCCACGAAAGTGGGCGCGGCCAGGCTGAACTCGTCCAGGCCATCCTTGGAGTGCACCACCAGCACATGTTTGCTACCCAGTCGCTGCAACACCTCGGCCAATGGCCGGCACAGTGCCTGGTTGAAGACCCCGACGACCTGATGCCGTACGCCGGCTGGATTGGTCAGCGGACCAAGCATGTTGAACAAGGTGCGCAGCCCCAGGTCCCGGCGTGGACCGGCGGCATGCTTCATCGCGCGATGATGGCCCTGCGCGAACATGAAGCCGATGCCCAGGCTATCGATACAACGGGCCACCTGCACGGGCGTCAGGTTCAGGTAGATGCCAGCGGCCTCCAGCAGGTCGGCGCTGCCACTCTTGCCGGAAACCGCTCGATTTCCATGCTTGGCCACCGGGCAGCCGGCGGCGGCAAGCACGAACGCCGAGGCAGTGGACACGTTGAAGATGTTGGCGCCATCCCCGCCGGTGCCGACGATATCGACCACCCCGTCGAGACTGTCGAGCTCAACCTTGTCGGCGAGCTCGCGCATCACCGAGACCGCACCGACGATCTCGTCGATGCTTTCGCTTTTCATGCGCATGCCCATCAGGAAGGCACCGATCTGCGCCTCGCTGCATTGCCCGGTCATGATCTGACGCATGACATCGCGCATTTCCTCGGTGGTCAGGTCCAGTTGGCCGACGATCCGGCTCAGCGCGTTCTTGATATCCATGGACTTTCCTTAGCGGCGGCCGCCGGTCTGCTTGAGGAAGTTGGCGAACAGCTCGTGGCCTTGTTCGGTGAGGATCGACTCCGGATGGAACTGCACACCTTCGATATTCAGGGTCTTGTGGCGCAAACCCATGATCTCGTCGACCGCGCCGTCTTCATGGGCAGTCCAGGCAGTGACTTCCAGGCAGTCAGGCAAGGTTTCCCGCTTGACCACCAACGAATGGTAACGAGTGACGGTCACGGGATTGTTGAGTGTGGCGAACACGCCGAGGTCACGGTGGTGGACCGGGCTGGTCTTGCCATGCATGACCTGCCGCGCACGCACCACCTCGCCACCGAAGGCCTGGCCGATGGACTGGTGGCCAAGACACACGCCGAGGATCGGCAGCTTGCCGGCGAAGTGCAGAATGGCCTCGATCGACACCCCTGCCTCGCTCGGCGTGCAAGGACCGGGCGAAACGACGATGCGCTCAGGAGCGAGCGCCTCGATCTGGGCGATGGTCATCTCGTCATTGCGGATGACCTTGACCTCGGCCCCCAGCTCGCCGAGGTACTGCACGACGTTGTAGGTAAAGGAGTCATAATTGTCGATCATCAGCAACATGTTGCACCTGTGCACTCGAGTTCATGGGATGGTAGGCCCGAAGCATCTGCCTGAAGCGCGTGCATGTCTCCCGCGGTAGATCGGGCCGGATGGGCAGGCCCGGTATACCAGCCACTGAAATAGAGGCAGGTTCCAGGGGTTCTGCAGGACAAGGGGAGATATGTTGGCATGGGGCGTTCTCCTGGGGGTTGGAGCCGCCGCACCGGTGAGCTATCTGAATCCTGAAACCTGCTTGCCGATGACGGCGGCAGGGTCCGGTTTCAAACCGCAACGACTTGCCGCTTCCTATTGGAAGCGCCACCACTGGGGGAAAAAGGTCGTTACGTTACAGGTCATGCTACCTAACCATCGAGGGTGTGCAGACATGGCGGGGTGCCGTGCCTGCTTGATCTCGCCCGAGTATAGCGTTCTGTCGAAGCGAGCGTCGATCACTTTTTTGAAGGCCTGTCGGAT
This sequence comes from Pseudomonas fulva, assembly GCF_015680705.1. Taxonomy (GTDB): domain Bacteria; phylum Pseudomonadota; class Gammaproteobacteria; order Pseudomonadales; family Pseudomonadaceae; genus Aquipseudomonas; species Aquipseudomonas fulva_C. The sequence goes on from NZ_JADNYP010000010.1 coordinate 13,217, forward strand.
CCCTGATGGCCGGATGGACAGGATTTGATATGAGCGCGCTGCTTAAATTTTGCAAGAAAACATTCGATTGGACAACGACTGTGAGCCATTGTATCGACGATAGATCACTTAAAATGGAAAGTTCTCGTAATCTTGAATTTCGAGAAAATCAGAATCCGATTTACCACATGGTAGAAGAACTCACACCTAATAACTCATCTCTCGGTCAAATCATATCATCATGCCCACCGAACAGCGACCGACTGGTATCACTGCCATCTAGAGACATCTAGATGAAGCGGTCATCATTTTTATTTACTCGTGCCATGCCAGATTTGCTCAATAGCAGCGCTACTGAAATAATAGCCTAGCACCGTTGCCGGATGATCACGAAGCATCAGATACACTGGCTTGTAAATTGTCGACTTTGATTCTCAGAAACTCTTGGTAATAATCTTCTCTGATACAGACCCAGTAACAAACCACGCCAATTCGACGTACTCCGGCTCCACCTCGGCCATGAGTCTTCGAATATTACCTACCTGCCCTGAAGAAGCCTTTCGATTACTTATCTCATATATTTTGCTCACTTGACTCGCCACCCTAGCAGACATAGCAGCATGATAAGCCTCCTCTGTATAAAGCTGCAGACCCGACAGCCTCAATTAAGAAGACAGGCCAAATTCCATTCGATCATGAGCAATGGTAAATGTGAGAATTTTTCTTTTATTATCATAAAAAAGATCTGAGCTATCGTTCGCAACACAATTTGTTTCTCAGCTATCCACCCACAGCATGTACTGTATGTGAGTCAATTAAGGGCCAGAAGAGCACAGACTAGCTTACCCCCGCATTCAGCAGGAACTTTCTTGATCGGCTTGGGAAATTTTCCCTATCCAACCCCACGCACCTGCCTCACTCTCAAGCGGCAAGTGGCTGGCTCATGACGAGGTTCGCATACGGCGCTTTCAGCGTATCGACATGACCGAGCGCCAGGATGCTGGACAAATGTCACGGCCGTTCCCAGCCGGCAAGGCATCCAGCCACCAGCTAATGTCTTCCAAGGATTTCTATAAGACCGACAAAAGGATCTGCCTCCTATGCGCAAGCCACCCTTCCTGCGCGCCTTACTGGGCGTACTGACGCTGTCCATCGGCCAGGCCATCGCCGCCCCCTCCCCCTACTCGACCATGATCGTTTTCGGCGACAGCCTGAGCGATGCTGGCCAGTTCCCGGACCCGGCGAACTTCCCGGATGGCACCCGCTTCACCAATCGGGACGCCAGCGGCGCCTATGCGCCCGTTTCGCCGATGATCCTCGGCGCGCGGCTAGGAGTCGGGGCTGGCGAACTGGGGCCCTCGACTTCACCGAGCAATGCCCTGCTCGGCTTGCCGGACGGCAACAACTGGGCAGTCGGTGGTTACCGCACCGATCAGATCCTCGATTCGATCACTGGCACTTCTGCGGTGGATTTGCCCAATGGCCAGCGGCTGCGCGAGCGTTCCGGCTATCTCGCCAATGGCCGACTCGCCGATCCCAATGCCCTCTATTACCTCACCGGCGGTGGCAACGACTTTCTCCAGGGCCGGGTCAACAGCCCTGGCGATGCAGCTGCGGCAGGCGCGCGCCTGGCGTCCAGCGCCCAGGCGCTGCAACAGGGCGGGGCGCGCTATATCATGGTCTGGCTGTTGCCGGACCTGGGTCAGACGCCCAACTTCAGCGGCTCGCCGCTGCAAGGCACGGTGTCGCGCCTGTCCAGCGTGTTCAATCAGTCTCTGCTGAACCAGCTGGGCCAGATCGACGCCCAGATCATCCCGCTGAACGTGCCGGCGCTGTTCCAGGAAGCCGTGGCCAGCCCGGCGCAATTCGGCCTGGCGACCGATCAGGACCTGGTAGGTACCTGCTACAGCGGTACCAACTGTGCAAGCAATCCGGTGTTCGGGATCGCAGGCAGCTCACCCGACCCGAGCCGTCTACTGTTCAACGATGCGGTGCATCCGACCATCGCCGGGCAGCAGCTGATCGCCGACTATGCCTACTCGATCCTGTCCGCGCCATGGGAACTCACACTCCTTCCGGAAATGGCCCAGGCGAGCCTGCGCGCCCATCAGGATGAACTGCGCAATCAGTGGCAGGCACCTTGGCAGCCAGTCGGCCAATGGCAGGCGATCGTCGCGGCAGGCGGCCAGAGGCTCGATTTCGATAGCCAGGCCGGCGCGGCCGCAGGCGATGGACACGGCTACAACCTGACCCTGGGCACCAGCTACCGGATCAACCAGTCATGGCGGCTCGGTGCGGCGGCCAGTGCTGCCCGGCAGAAACTGGAAATGGGCGAGCACGATTCGCGCTACACGCTCGACAGCTACCTGGCCACGCTGTTCGCCCAGTATCGCCAGGGACGCTGGTGGGCTGACGCGGCGCTGACTGGCGGGCATCTGGCTTATGACGATCTCAAGCGGACCTTCGCCCTTGGGGTCGCCGAGCGTATGGAAAAAGGCGATACCGATGGTCAAGCCTGGGCCGCTTCTGGTCGGCTGGGGTTCGACCTGGCCACGGACGATAGAGCCTGGCAGCTTTCGCCGTTCATCAGCGCCGATTACGCCAGGATCGAAGTCGATGGCTACCGCGAGGACAGCGACCGCTCGACCGCGCTGCGGGTCGATGAGCAGAAGCGCACTTCCCGGCGCGCTGGGGTTGGCCTGCAAGCCAGCATGATGTTGCAACCTAAGACGAAGCTGTTTGCCGAAGTGGCTCGCGAGCACGAGTTCGAGGATGAACGTCGGGACCTCACGCTCAACCTGGCGGCCTTGCCCGACAACCGCTTCACCCTCGTCGGCTACACCCCCGACAGCAACCTGACGCGGGCCAGCCTCGGGCTCAGCCATGAGTTTGCACAAGGGCTGCACCTGCGCGCCAACTACACGTGGCGCAACAGCGGCGACTTCACCCAACAGGGTGTGAACCTGGCGCTTGGCCTGGATTTCTGATGCCAGGCCATGACTGACGAGCGCCGCTCCGGCCAGGCCCGGCCCGCTTGGTCGGCAGCCGGACCTGGGCAGCACAGCGATCAGGGCTTGCGCAAGCTCTGTTCGGCGAGGGCCACGGCACGGAACATGGCACGGCGCTTGTTGATGGTTTCCTCCCACTCCAGCGCCGGCACCGAGTCGGCGACGATGCCGCCGCCCGCCTGCACGTGCAGCTCGCCATCCTTGATCACCGCGGTACGGATGGCGATGGCGGTGTCCATGTTGCCATTCCACGCCAGGTAGCCGACCGCGCCGCCATAGACGCCACGCTTGACCGGCTCGAGCTCGTCGATGATCTCCATGGCGCGGATCTTCGGCGCCCCGGACAGCGTGCCGGCCGGCAGGATCGCCCGCAACGCGTCCATGGCGGTCAGTCCGTGGCGCAACTGGCCGGTGACGTTGGACACGATGTGCATCACGTTGGAATAACGCTCGATTACCATCTTCTCGGTCAGACGCACGCTGCCGGTCTCGGAAACCCGGCCGGTGTCGTTGCGGCCCAGGTCGATGAGCATCAGGTGCTCAGCGATTTCCTTCTGGTCCGACAGCAGGTCCTGCTCCAGGGCGCGGTCGGCTTCTTCGGTCGCGCCACGTGGGCGAGTGCCGGCGATCGGTCGCACGGTGACCAGGTTGTCCTCGACCCGCACCAGCACTTCCGGCGAGCTGCCGACCACATGGAAGTCACCGAAGTTGAAGAAGTACATGTACGGCGTCGGATTGAAACAGCGCAGCGCCCGGTACAGGTCGATCGGCGCGGCCTCGAAGTCGATCGACATGCGCTGGGATGGCACCACCTGCATGCAGTCGCCGGCCAGGATGTACTCCTTGATGGTGTCGACTGCCCGCTCGTAGTCGTCGCGAGTATAGCTGGAGCGGAAGGCTGGCTCGGCAGCCTGCGGCCCGCCCAGCTCCAGGCCGGGGCGCGCTGCGATCGGCTCGCGCAGCTGGGCCAGCAGGCCCTGCAGCCGCGCCTGTCCCTGCTCGAACGCCTGTGCCTGGCTCGGGTCGACCAGCACGATGGCGTGCATCTTGCCCGCCAGGTTGTCGAACACTACCACGGCGTCGGAAACCATCAGCAGGATGTCCGGTACGCCCAGCGGATCCGGATTCGGGCACTTGCCCAGACGGGTCTCGACATAGCGCACGCAGTCATAGCCGAAATAGCCCACCAGGCCACCGTTGAAGCGTGGCAGGCCGGGGATGTCGGCGACCTTGTAGCGGTCCTTGAAGCTTTCGACGAAGGCCAGCGGGTCTTCCACGTCGTGGCTCTCGATCTGCTCGCCATCCTGCAGGATGCTGACGTGATGGTCATGCACGCGCAGCACGGTACGCGACGGCAGGCCGATCATCGAGTAACGACCCCACTTCTCGCCACCCTGGACGGATTCGAGCAGGTAGGTGTTGGGCTGGTCGGCCAGCTTGAGGTAGATCGACAGCGGCGTGTCGAAATCGGCCAGGATTTCGCAGGCGAGGGGAATGCGGTTGTAGCCGGCAGCGGCCAGGCGCAGGAATTCTTCGCGGGTCATGGGTAGCCTCGTGGCAAGCAGTAGAAGTCGGGCAAACGGACGGGCCGGCTCGGCGCCGGCGGGCAGGAGTCAGGCTCGCCAGCGCCAACGGGCCAGGGCCTTGATGACCTTCATCCAGAATTTGCCGGTGACCGCCACGTTGGACTCTCTGTCTTGTGAGGCTTGAAGATGCGCCAACGTTATCCCAGTGTCGGTGACTAAGCAACCGGGCACCAGCGCGCGCAGGTCGTCGATGACCAGGCTGGGCGATTCTTCGTCGATCGGCCGGCCATGGTTGTAGCCATAGCTCAGGCCCACGCATTTCACTCCAGCGGCCTTGGCAGCCAGCACGTCGCTGCGCGAGTCACCGACGAACAGCGACTGCGAGGCGTCGACACCAGCCATCTTCATCACCAGCAGCAAGGCGGCCGGGTCGGGCTTCTTCTGCGCCAGGGTGTCCCCGCCGATGATCCAGCGAAAATATCGGCCGATCTTCATCTGGTCGAGCAAAGGCCCGACGAAGCGCTCGGGCTTGTTGGTGATCAGGGCCATTTCCACGCCCTGCTCGCCCAGCCAGCGCAGCGTATCGGCCACGCCGGGATAGAGAGTAGTCAGCTCATGGTGCTCGGCATAGGCCTGCATGAACAGCTCCAGGCCCTGCTCGGCAAGGGCATCGTCGACTTGCGCGTGCTCCAGGCCACCGGCCAGCGCGCGACGCACCAGCACCAGGGCACCGTTGCCGACCCAGTGACGCACCGCGTCCAGGCCGGCGGCAGGACGCCCCATGGCGAGCAGCATCTTGTCCACCGCGGCGGCCAGATCCGGCACCGAGTCGATCAAGGTGCCGTCCAGATCGAACATCACCAGCTTCGGCAGCGTCCCCGGGAACAGCTGCTCGAAGCCGCTCATGGACGGGCCTGGGCCAGTTCGTCGCGCATCTGGGCAATCACGGCCTGGTAGTCCGGGGCATTGAAGATCGCCGAGCCGGCCACGAAGGTATCGGCACCGGCAGCGGCGATCTTGCGGATGTTGTGAACGTTGACCCCGCCGTCGATTTCCAGGCGGATGTCACGTCCGCTGGCATCGATCAACGCACGGGCCTCGCGCAGCTTGTCCAGGGTACCGGGAATGAACTTCTGTCCGCCGAAGCCTGGGTTGACGCTCATCAGCAGGACCATGTCGACCTTGTCCATGACGTACTTGAGCACGTCCAGGCCGGTCGCCGGGTTGAAGACCAGGCCCGCCTTGCAGCCACCGTCGCGGATCAGCTGCAAGGAGCGATCGACATGCTGGGTCGCTTCCGGATGGAAGGTGATGTAGGTGGCGCCTGCCTCGACGAAGTCGCCGATGATGCGATCGACCGGGCTGACCATCAGGTGCACGTCGATCGGCGCGGTGACTCCGTACTTGCGCAGCGCGCTGCAGACCATCGGGCCGATGGTCAGGTTGGGCACGTAGTGGTTGTCCATCACGTCGAAATGGACGATGTCGGCCCCGGCGGCCAGTACCTTGTCGACGTCCTCGCCCAGGCGGGCGAAGTCGGCGGAGAGGATGGAGGGGGCAATAGCGTAGGGCTGCATGGCGCACCTTTGGAAATCACGGTGAGGCGCATTGTACCCCAGCCGAATGGATCCGGGCTGATTGGCATCAACCCATTGCAATAGGGCATGGGCCCGCGCCGCCTTGGCGGCACGGGCCCCTTCCATCGCCTTCAGCCAGGCTGCTGCGTGCGCAGTTTCTCGCTGCGCCCGCGCAGCCACTCCAGGGTCAGCAGCAGCACTACCGAGAACGCGATCAACAAGGTCGCCGCCGCGGCGATGGTCGGGCTGAGGTTCTCGCGAATTCCGCTGAACATCTGCCGTGGCAAGGTAGCCTGCTCGGGGCCGGCGAGGAACAGCGTCACCACCACTTCGTCGAAGGACGTGGCGAAGGCGAACAGCGCCCCGGAGATCACCCCAGGCGCGATCAGTGGCAAGGTCACCCGGCGAAACGCCAGCAACGGCGAAGCACCGAGGCTGGCCGCCGCGCGCACCAGGTTGTAGTTGAAGCCCTGCAAGGTGGCCGACACGGTGATGATGACGAATGGCACGCCGAGCACGGCATGCACCAGGATCAGCGAAGCGAAGCTGTTGCCCAGCCCCAGCGGCGCGAAGAACAGGTAGCTGGCCACCCCGATGATCACCACCGGGACCACCATCGGCGAGATGACCAGCGCCATCACCAACGACTTGCCGGGGAACTCGCCGCGGGTCAGGCCGATGGCGGCCAGGGTGCCGAACACCATGGCCAGCACGGTGGCCGCCGGGGCGACGATGATGCTGTTCTTCAATGCCCGCATCCATTCCGCGGAGCCGAAGAAGTCCTGGTACCACTGCAGCGAGAAGCCTTGCAGTGGATAGACCAGGAAGCTGCCGCTGTTGAACGACAGCGGCACGATCACCAGCACCGGCAGTACCAGGAACAGCAGTACCAGGCCGCAGAGGATGCGCAGGCCGTAGAACCAGGCCCGCTCGATGGGCGACATGTATGGACTGGACATGGCGACGGCTCCTCAGCTCAGGCGCAGGCGGCTGGCACCGACCAGCCAGCTATAGATCAGGTAAAGCAGCACGGTCGCCAGCAGCAGCAGCCCACCCAAGGCAGTGGCCATGCCCCAGTTGATGCTGGTGTTGGTGTAGAAGGCGACGAAGTAGCTGACCATCTGGTCGTTCGGGCTGCCGAGCAGCGCCGGGGTGATGTAGTAGCCGATGGCCAAGATGAACACCAGCAGGCAACCGGCGCCGATGCCGGCGTAGGTCTGCGGGAAGTAGACCCGCCAGAAGCTGGCGAACGGGTGGCAGCCCAGCGAGATGGCCGCGCGCATGTAGCTTGGCGAGATGCCCTTCATGACGCTGTACAGCGGCAGGATCATGAACGGCAGAAGGATATGCACCATCGAGATATAGACACCGGTACGGTTGAACACCAGCTCCAGCGGCTGGTCGATGATGCCCAGGGCCAGCAGGGCGCTGTTGATCAGGCCGCCCGACTGCAGCAACACGATCCAGGCTGCCACCCGTACCAGGATCGAAGTCCAGAACGGTAGCAATACCAGGATCATCAGCAGGTTGCCCTGGCGGGTCGGCAGGTTGGCCAGCAGGTACGCCAGCGGGTAGGCCAGCAGCAGGCAGATTCCGGTGATCACCGCGCCCATCCACAGGGTGCGGGTGAAGATGTCCAGGTAGATGGCCTGGTCGGGCGTGGCCCTGGCCAGCTCGCCCAGGTCATCGATGCGATGGTCGAGCGACGCCAGCAGGTAGAACGGGGTGACGCTGCTGGTATTGCGGCGGATGGCCTGCCAGTAGGCAGGATCGCCCCAGCGCTCGTCCAGCGTCTGCAGGGCTTCCTTGTAGGCGCTCGGCTCGCTCTTGAACGGCAGTGCCCGCGCGGTCTTGGCCAGCAGGCTGCGATAGCCGGCCAGCTCCATGTTCAGGCGCTTGGAAAGATCGCCCAGGGTCTGGTTGCGGCGAGCCTCGGCCAGGTCCTGGCCGAGGGCCCGGTAGGCCTGCTCGTCGGGCAGGCCCTTGCCATCCCACTGCGCCACGATTTCGACCGTGCGTGGCAGGCCGGCGACCACTTCCGGGTTGCCGACGCTCTTGTACAACAGCGCGGCGATCGGCACCAGGAACACCAGCAACAGGAACAGCGCCAGGGGCGCGATAAGGGCCTGGGCCTTCCAGCGGTTGACCCGCTCGGCGCGCTTGAGCCGCTGCTTGAGGTTGGGACCTGCGCCTTCGTTGAGGGGCACTGCGATGGCCATGGCGAACTCCGAATACTGAAGAACAGAAGACCCCGGCCCGGTCGCCTGACACGGGCCGAGGCTCCCTCGGGACGGCTTACTTGCGCGCGGCCCAGGCGTTGAAGCGTTGTTCCAGCTGCTCGCTGTTGTCAGCCCAGAACGTCACGTCGATCTGTACCTGGTTGGCGATGTTCTGCGGCGTGGTCGGCATGTCCTGCTTGACCTGGTCGGACAACAGCGCCACCGCCTTGGTGTTGGCCGGCCCATAGGCGATGTTCTCGGAGTAGACCTTCTGCTGCTGCGGCTCGACCGTGTAGGCGATGAACTTGCGCGCCTGCTCGGCCTGCTTGGCGCCCTTGGGAATGGCCCAGGCGTCGAAGTCATAGATGCCGCCGTTCCACACCACCTTGAGATTGCTCTCCTTCTGCACGGCAGCGATGCGGCCGTTGTACGCCGAGCTCATGACCACATCCCCCGAGGCCAGGTATTGCGGCGGCTGGGCACCGGCCTCCCACCACTGGATGTTCGGCTTGAGCTCGTCGAGTTTCTTGAAGGCGCGATCCTGCCCCTCCTTGGTCGCTAGCACCTTGTAGACTTCCTTCGGGGCCACGCCATCGGCCATCAGGGCGAACTCCAGGGTGTATTTGGCGCCCTTGCGCAGGCCACGCTTGCCAGGGAATTTCTGCGTATCCCAGAAATCCGCCCAGCTGGTGGGCGCGCTCTTGAGCTTGTCGGCGTTGTAGGCCAGCACCGTCGACCAGACGAAGAAGCCGACCCCGCAAGGCTGGATGGCACCAGGCACATAGTCGGCTTCATCGCCGAAGAGGGCTGGATCGAGCTCTTCGAACAAGCCCTCGTCACATCCCCGCGCCAGCTCCGGCGATTCGACTTCCACCAGGTTCCAGGACACGCTGTTGGTGTCGACCATGGCCTTGATCCTGGCCATTTCGCCGTTGTATTCGCCGGCGACGATCTTGCCATTACCGGCCTTTTCCCAAGGTTCGTAGAAGGCCTTGACCTGGGCTGCCTTGTTCGCCCCACCGAACGACACCACGGTGAGGTCCGCCGCCACGGCTTGGCCGGCGGCGAGCAGGCCGAGGGCCAGGGCGGTCATTTTCAGCTGCTTGTGCATTATTGTTTTCTCCACGCTACAGGGGTTGGTGAAGCAGGCCTTCAGTGGGCCTCGGCGATCGGATCGAGCGCGCGGGCATGCTCCACCTCCCAGCCAAGCGGTACCACGTCGCCCACGGCCAATGCCGGGTCCAGCTCGGCGATCGGCTGCTTCACGAAGAAGTCGGCCTTGCCACAGACTTCCAGGCGCACACGTACGTGGTCGCCCAGATAGATGAATTCGGCTACCCGTCCCGAGAAACGGTTGGCGCAGTGCTCGCCGTGACCGTTGAGGCGTACCCGTTCGGGCCTGATCGAAACCGTCACCGGGTCACCGGCCTCGCCGACGTTGATGGCCAGGGCCTCGACCCGCTCGCCACGGGCCAGCTGCACCTGACAGCGGTCGCCGGCCTGGGCCAGCAAGGTGCCGTTGAGGCGGTTGTTCTCGCCGATGAAGTTGGCGACGAAGGTGTTGCCCGGCTCTTCATACAAGGTGCGGGGGTCGGCGATCTGCTGTATCTCGCCCTGGTGGAATACCGCGACCCGGTCGGACATGGTCAGCGCCTCGCCCTGGTCATGGGTCACGTAGACCACCGTCACGCCCAGTCGCTGATGGATATGCTTGATCTCCATCTGCATGTGCTCGCGCAGCTGCTTGTCGAGCGCACCCAGTGGCTCGTCCATCAGTACCAGCTGCGGTTCGAAGACCAGCGCCCGGGCCAGGGCGACGCGCTGCTGCTGGCCACCGGACAGCTGCCCGGGATAGCGCCTGGCGAAGGCGTCGAGCTGGACCATGCCCAGCACCCGCTTGACCCGCTCGTCGATATCGGCCTTGCCCAAGCCACGGACGGTCAGGGGAAACGCCAGGTTTTCCGCGACCGTCATGTGCGGAAACAAGGCATAGTTCTGGAACACCATGCCAATGTCGCGCTTGTGCGGCGGCACGTTGTTGATCGAGCGGCCGGCCAACTGGATCTCGCCGGCGGTCGGCGTCTCGAAGCCGGCCAGCATCATCAGGCTGGTGGTCTTGCCGGACCCCGAAGGTCCGAGCAAGGTCAGGAACTCACCCTTGCGGATGTCCAGGTTGAGGTCCTTGACGATCAGCGATTCGCCATCATAGCTCTTCTGCACACCACGAAAGCTGACCAGCGTCTCGCCGCCCGCGGCCTTGGAAATCGCCTCGCTCATACCTGTACCTTCTTGTTGGGTGACTGCGGTAGGCAAAGACTAGAGAAGCTGCTGGGAAGGGAAAATCGGTGCGCCTGAGAGAATACCCTCATCCCGCTGGAAGATTTTCTGTAGGAATCGCCCTACAGCCATGTCGCTTTCAGGCAAGCGCGGCAGGCCGCAAGCAAGATCGTGCAAAGCGACACAGTCCCGCTTGCAGCTTGCAGCTTGCAGCTCAGACCAGCCTGTTCTCCATGGCATACTTGACCAGTTCCGCCAGCGAGTTGACCTTCAGCTTCTGCATCAGCCGCGCCTTGTGGGTGCTGATGGTCTTGCTGCTCAGCGCCAGTTGCTGGGCGATGTCGTTGACGTTGGCGCCCTGGGCAAGACGCTCGAAGACCGAGAATTCGCGCTCCGAAAGCAACGTGTGCAAAGGCCGGGTCTCGGTCAGCCCGACTTCGAAGACCATGCGGTCCGCCAGGGCCGGATCGATGTAGCGCCCGCCGCCGGCCACGCGGCGGATCGCCGTGAGCAGCAGCGCCGGGTCGCTGTCTTTCGTCGCATAACCTGCCGCTCCGGCCTTGAGCGCCCGCGCCGCCATCTGCGCCTCGTCGTGCATGGACAGCATCAAGATCGCTGGCGGATGGTTCAGCGCGCGGATGCGCGGGATTGCTTCCAGGCCGCTCACACCGGGCATGGAGATGTCCAGCAGCACCACTTCGCAGGCTGTATGGCGCAAGGCTTCGAGCACCTGCTCGCCATTGCCCGCCTCACCCACCACCTGCATGTCCTTCGCCAGGCCGATCAATTGCTTGATGCCTTCGCGAACGATCGTATGGTCTTCGGCCACCAGCACTCGAATCAAGATCCTTTCTCCTGTTCCAGGGGTATCGCCACGCTCAGGCTGGTGCCCTCGCCCGGCTCGCTTTCCAGCAGCATGCTGCCACCGAGCATCAGCACCCGCTCACGCACGCCAACCAGGCCGAAGGAGGTCGGTCGCGCCTGGGTGGCGCTGAAGCCCACGCCATCGTCGATCACCGTCATCCGCAGAAGACCGTCCCGGCGTGCCAGTTCGATCTGCACCGTATGCGCCCGAGCATGGCGCATGACATTGGTCAGCGCCTCCTGCAGGATCCGGAACAGCCCGGTGGCCTTGGCATCGCTCAATGCTGGCAGATTGTCAGGTACTTGCACCAGACAAGGGATCTGCGTGCGCGCCTCGAATTGCCGCGCCTGCCATTCGATGGCCGAGGCGATGCCGGCATCCAGGATAGGTGGGCGCAAGGCCGTCGCCACATCGCGCACCAGCTGGAACAGCTGGGCGATCAGCCGCTTCATGCTGCCCAGCCGCTCGTGCAGCCCCGGATCGAGCCCGGCATAGGCCAGCTCGCACATCGAGACTTCGAGCTTGAGCACGGTCAGCATCTGCCCCAGCTCGTCATGCACTTCCCGGGCGATCCGCGCCTTTTCTTCCTCGCGCACGCTCTCCAGGTGCGCCGACAGCTCGCGCAGCTGTTCCTGGGAACGCGCCAACGCCAACTCCGCGCGCTTGCCTTGGGTGATGTCCCAGACGATCCCGTCCCAGACCACCCGGCCGTCGGCCAGTCGGCGGCTGCTGGCCTTGATGTCGGCCCAGCGCTGTTCGCCCTGGCGGGTCAGGATGCGCCCCTGCCAGGCCCAGTCCTGGCCAGTGGCCAAGGCAAGATCCTGGACCTTGTGGTAGTCCGCCCGGTCCTGGGGGTGGACCAGGTTGCGCAGGCCCATGTCCGGATGCTGGATGGCTGCTGGCGCATAGCCGACCAGCGCTTCGCTGCCGGCACTGACGTAGGAGAACTCCAGGTCGCCTTCGACCGGGGACGGCTCCAGCCGGAACACCAGCCCCGGCACGTTGCCAGCGATGCCCTTGAGCCTTGCCTCGCTTTCCCGCACGGCTTCCATCGCCTGGCGCCGTTCGCTGACATCGGTCATGAACACCACCAGGTATTCGGCGTCGCGAAAGCGCAGGAAACTCAACGACAGGTCGACTGGCAGGCGCTGGCCGTCGATCCGGCGACACTGACTTTCGAAATGTTCGGCGCGCCCACTCTCGCTGCGCGCCCGATTCCACAATTCGACCCAGCGGTCCATGTCCAGGCCGGCATCGAAGTCCCTGAACGGCCGGTCCAGCAGCTCTCCTTCGGCATAGCCGAGCATGTGTTCGGCCGCCCGGTTGGCATAGCGCACATGGCTGTCCCAGTTGACCCAGAAGATACCGACCGTGTTCTGGTCGATGGAAAACTGGCTCAGGCGCAGCGCTTGCTCGCGTGCTTGCCGCTCGACCAGCTGCTCGCGCGTGGCCAGCAGATGCCGCTCGACCTGGCGAAGCTGCCGGCGTTGCCAGGACAGCGTGACCAACGCGCCTAGCAGCAGCATGCCCAGCAGCAACGCCAGGTTCCGCCACAGGCCGCTCGATTCTCCTGGTCGCGGATGTTGCGGCCGCAGCCAGCGCTGGTGAATCTGCTCAAGCACTTTGCTGGGCATGGCTTGCAAACCCCGCTCCAGAACCTCGGCCAGTACCGGCCAGTCGCGCCGTGAACCCAGGCGCAACAACCGGGGCAATCCCAGATCGCCGACCACTGCCAGGTCGGCGAAGTCGTTCTCGCGTGACAATCGACCCAGCTGGGCTTCGTCGAGCACGGCATAGCTCGCCTGCCCACTTGATACCGATTGCAGGGCTTGGCGCTCGTCGGCCACGCCGTGCAGGTGGAGGTTGGGGTAATTGCCATGGAGATGGTCGGCCAGCGTGCCGGGCGTGCGCACGGCCACGCGCTGATCGGCGCCGAGCCTTTCCAGATCCACCGTCAGCGTGCCGCTGCGCCGTGTGACCACCAATCGCGGCACGCGCATGTAAGGATCGCTGAACGACCAGAGCCGCAGGCTGGCCGGAGTCTGCGTCAAGCCAGGCGCGAAGTCGATCTCGCCCGCCTGCAAGGCGCGCTCCAGCGCCGCCTGGTCGGGGAAGTTGCGCCAGCTCAGGTCCAGCCGCAGCGCTTGCGCAAGCCAGCTGACCAGTTCCACGTTGGCGCCATACAACTGCTGCAGGCGACGGTCGAGCTGGGCATAGGGTGCTTGCAGCACCAACCCGACGCGCAGGTGACGGTGCGCGTCGAGCCATCGCTGCTGCGCAGGTTCCAGCGCCACCGAAGGTGGCGCCTCGGTCTTGGCCAAGGCGGCCAGGGGCAGGCACAACCAGCCGATGAGCCACAGGCAACGCACTCGCTTCATCTATATGCTCATCCTGGCAAACGCGGCCATCCAGCGTGGCCGACGATGGGAAATACGATTAGGCTACCGGTAACATTCCGGCTCTGGGGAGCTCCATGTCCACACTCTATCGCACGGCGCAGGCTTTCTTCTGCGTCTGCGCAATGATTTCTCCGCCACTCCAGGCGGCCCAGGAGCAACCGCCAGCAGCCGAGGCGCCTCCTGCCCCGCAGGCGCTCCAGCCACCTCTGCCCGAGCGCAGCCAGACGCAGGCCCAGGCACTGGAGCGCCTGCTGCCCAAGGCCGAGCAGCAGATGCTCCAGGCGGGCGAGGAAAGCTTCCTTGCCCTGTGGAAACCTGCCAATACCAGCGAGCCACAAGGGGTGCTGGTTATCGTGCCAGGTGCCGGGGAAACGGCCGACTGGCCAACCACCGTCGGTCCGTTGCGACGCAAGTTTCCCGATGTCGGCTGGCATACCTTGAGCCTGTCGCTGCCCGACCTGCTGGCTGACGCGCCCCAGGCACGCGCGCCGACGCCCACCACGTCGGCCGCCGCGCCCGGGGAAAGCGCTCCGGCCAAGGACACGCCCGCCGATGCCAATGCCAATGTCGCCCAGGCGACCGCCGCGCAGGCCGACGTCGCCGACAGCACCGATGCGGTGGACGCCAGCGATAGCAGTGACCAGGCCGATGCCGCGCGCATCTTCGCCCGTCTCGATGCGGCGCTGGCGTTCGCCGAGCAACAAGGCACACGCAGTATCGTGCTGCTGGGCCATGGCAGCGGGGCATACTGGGCGGCCCGCTACCTGAGCGAACGACAGCCGGCGCAGGTGCGCAAGCTGGTGATGATCTCGGCCCAGACACCGGCCCGGGTCGAACATGACCTCGAAGCCCTGGCGCCGACGCTCAAGGTGCCGACCGCCGATATCTACTATGCCACCCGCGAGCAGGACCGCCGCGCCGCCCAGCAGCGCCTGCAGGCCAGCAAGCGGCAGAAGGACAGTCAGTATCGTCAACTGCTGCTGATCGCCATGCCAGGCAACACGGCAGCCGAGCAGGAACAGCTGCTGCGTCGCGTGCGCGGCTGGCTGAGCCCGCAGGGCAGCAACTGAAGGCAGCGCTCAGAAGCCGCGCCGCGTACGCACCAGCGCGTAGGCCTGGTGCAGGTCCCGCGTGCGCTCTGTCGCCTCGCGCACGCGGGCCTCGCTGGCACCGCTACCGACCAGTTTGTCCGGATGATGCTGGCTGAGCAGGCGTCGATAGGCTTGTTTGACCTGCAGGGCGCTGGACTCTTCCGATATGCCTAGCAGGCGCAGCGCTGTCACATAGGTCAGGCTGGTGCCCGGCTTCAGCTCGGGCCTGTGGGGCTCGTACTCGCGCGCCAGCCGCTGCACCTGGACCCGCTGCAGGCCCAGCTGCTGCCCCCAGTCGAGCAGCAGGTCGCGCTCGCGCTGGCCAGCCGAGCCATCAGCCCAGATCATCCGCCAGCAGGCACGCACCGTGCCCTCGGCCGCATGCGGCTGCTGGCGCAGGTGGCGCAGGTGATGGGCTAGACGGTCCTTGCCCTGCTTGCCACGGTTGAAGGCCGCGATCGCCTTGCGGCGGCCCGGCTCGTCCATGTCCAGCCGGGCCATCTCCTGGCGAGCCTGGCGGATGTGCGCTTCGCTGACCCGTCCGTCGCTCTTGGCGAGGCGTCCGAGCAGCACGAACAGCAGCTCATCGTCAGCCAGTGGGGCGCGCCCGGCCAGGCGCTCGCGCAGGTCGCTCCAACCCTGCACGCGCAGACGCCGGTCCAGGGCCTGGCCAAGCAAGGCCCCGAGCAACGCGCCAGGGATGCTGGCGATGGCGAAGCCGGCCCCAGCGCCAAGCAGCGTGCCTGGCCACCACATGCTAGGCGCTCCCCGTCAGCAAGCGCTCGGCCTCGGCCAGGCGCTCCAGGGTGCCGACATCCACCCAGCGGCCATCGTGGCGCTCGCCGCTCACCTTGCCTTCGGCCATCGCCGCGCGCAGCAGTGGCGCCAGCTTGAACGCACCGGCCGTGCACTGCCCGAACAGCCCCGGATCAAGCAACGACAGGCCACTGAAGGTCAGGCTGCCGGCCTGCCCGGCGGCATCGACGACCTTGCCCTCGCGCAGGTGGAAGTCGCCTTGGGCGTGATGCGCCGGATTATCCACCAGGACCAGATGCGCCAGCCCCGACAGCGGCCTGCGCAGACGGTTGAAGTCGTAATCAGTCCAGACATCGCCGTTGACCAGCAGGAACGGCGCCTGGCCGAGCAATGGCAGGGCCTGGAAGATGCCGCCGCCGGTTTCCAGCGGTTCGCTCTCCGGCGAATAGCGGATCCGCAACCCCCAACGTCTACCGTCACCGAGATGATCCTCGATCTGCTGGCCGAGCCATGCGTGGTTGATCACCACTTCGTCGAAGCCCGCCGCAGCCAGGCCGCGCAGGTGATACTCGATCAGCGGCACGCCTGCCACCGGCACCAGCGGCTTGGGCGTGTGCAAGGTCAGCGGCCGCATGCGCTCGCCCTTGCCGGCGGCGAGGATCATCGCCCTCATGGGCGCTTCCCCGCCGCCGCGTGCAGTTCGGCGATCAGCTGGCCGAGCTCGGCCAGATCGGCGTGCCGGCCCAGCACCTCCTCGATATAGGCGAAGAAGCGCGGCACGTCGCCCAGGTAGCGCGGCTTGCCGTCACGATGACAGATCCGGGCGAAGATGCCGATCACCTTGAGATGGCGTTGCACGCCCATCAGGTCGCTGGCGCGCAGGAATGTCTCGAACTCGGCCTGCACCGGGATGCCGGCGGCCTGGGCCTTGGTCCAGTAGTCGCGCAGCCAGCCTTCGACCCGCGCCTGCGGCCAGCTGAGGAAGGCGTCCTTGAACAGGCAGGTGATGTCGTAGGTGACTGGCCCGTAGACCGCATCCTGGAAGTCCAGCACACCAGGATTGGGGCTGCCATGCATCAGGTTACGTGGCATGAAATCGCGATGAACCAGCACCTTGGGCTGGGCCAGGGCGCTGTCGATCAGCAGTGCGCTGATGCGGCGCCAGGCAACCTGCTGCGACGCATCCAGCACCAGGCCCAGTTCGCGGCCCACATACCACTCGGGGAACAGCTCGAGCTCGCGCCGCAGCAATGCCACGTCGTAGCTTGGCAGCGGCCCATCGAGGGGCAGCCGCTGAAATGCCAGCAGGGCATCGATGGCATCGGCGAACAGCGCGTCGGCGTTGTCCGGGTCGATGACTTCCAGGTAAGTCTGGCGCCCCAGGTCGCCCAGCAGCAGGAAGCCGCGTTCCAGGTCCTGGGCATGAATGGCCGGCACGTTCACCCCGGCACTGGCCAGCAGATGATCGATCTCGACGAACGGTCGGCAATTCTCCTGCGGTGGCAGCGCGTCCATGACCACGAAGCTGCGCCCCTCGGCGTGCCAGCGGAAGTAGCGACGGAAACTGGCGTCGCTGCTGGCCGGGCTCAGCTCGCCCCGGGGCACCGCGCCCCAGCCTTGCCGTACGTACAGCAGGCGCAGTTGGTCGTCGAGCCAGTGAGTCAGTTGTTGCAGGCGTACATCATGATCGGGCATTGCGTGGGTCTCCGACGGCCCTAGCCGTCAAGCGGGTCATGCTTTATTATCCAGCATCTTTTTCAGACCATCGAGAGGCGTGCGGCCCCACACGCGGGCAGATGGCACGCAGGAAGCCCGGACTAATAAGATGGCATTGAAATCCCCCGCGTTTCGTAGAAAGTTCCCGTTGCTGGTGACTGGCGGCCTGCTGGCGCTGCAACCTCTGGCCACGCCGTACGTGGTGGCTGCCGAGCAGTTCGACTGCCAAGTGTCCGCCTCCGGAGGCTGGGACTGCAAGCCCAAGAACGCCGTCGGCAACCTGCCCCCGCGCCCGGTGCACGAAGGTGCCGCCGCGGCATCGAGCGGCGGCTCGGCGGCCGCCTCGGCCGACAGCGCAGCCCCCGGCGAGGCCGAACCGCGTCCGGTGCTGGTCACCGAAAGCAAGGGCCGTGGCCTGAAATCGCGCAGCGAAGACTACAGCCACCTGGACTGGGTGCCACGCGAGAAGCTCACCCCGGCCCAGCTAGCCGAGACCGGCCCGTATTGCGGCGGTGCCTACATCGAGCCCGTGCGCCCCGGCATGAACGACAGCACGCCCAAGGACGAGTCGCCGACCTACCTGAACGCCAAGGTATCGCGCTACCAGCAGGAGCAGCAGATCGCCACCCTCGCCGGCGACGTGGTCATGCGCCAGGGCAGCATGCAGGTCGAGGCCGACGAGGCCAACCTGTACCAGGCCGAGAACCGCGGCGAGCTCAAGGGCAACGTCAAGCTGCGCGACAACGGTTCGCTGGTCGTCGGCGACCAGGCCGAGATCCAGCTCGATACCGGCGAGGCGCAGGTCGACAACGCCGAGTACGTGATGCACAAGTCGCGCATCCGCGGCAGCGCCCTGTACGCCAAGCGCGCCGAGAACGCGATCATTCGCCTCAAGGACGGTACCTACACCACCTGCGAGCCGAACAGCAACGCCTGGCAGCTCAAGGGCAACAACATCACGCTGAACCCGGCCACCGGCTTCGGCACCGCGACCAACGTCACCCTGCGGGTCAAGAATATTCCGGTGTTCTACACACCCTATATCTACTTCCCGATCGACGATCGTCGTCAGTCCGGCTTCCTGCCGCCGTCGTTCAGCACCAGCAGCGACACCGGCTTCATGCTGGTCACGCCGTACTACTTCAACCTGGCGCCCAACTACGACGCCACCCTGTACCCGCGCTACATGACCAAGCGCGGGCTGCTGATGGAAGGCGAGTTCCGCTACCTGACCCAGTCCAGCGAGGGCCAGCTCGGTGGTGCCTACCTGAACGACAGGAACGACGACCGCAAGGACCAGACTGACTACGAGGATCAGCGCTGGATGGTCAACTGGCAGCACAAGGGCGGCCTGGACGAACGCCTGATGACCGAGGTGAACTACACCGACATCAGCGACCCGTTCTACTTCCAAGACCTGGAGTCCGATCAGATCGGGGTGGAAGACAAGGATGCGCTGGACCAGCAAGGCGCACTTACCTGGCGCGGCGACTCCTACACCGCTCGACTCAACCTGCACGCCTATGAAATGGCCACCATTTCGCAGATCACACCGTACGACAGGCTGCCGCAGATCACCTTCGATGGAATGCTGCCCTACCATCCAGGCGGGCTGGACCTCAGCTACGAGACCGAGGCAGTACGCTTCGAGCGTGACCTCAAGGACGATCTGGTATTCAACGAGGATGGCCTGCCGGATGGTTCCCTCGGTTACGTACGAGATGCAGCAGGCAACGTCATCGGCGGCCGCCGTATCGACGAAGGCGTTACTGGCATCGCACGCGCCAATGGCACGCGCCTGAACGTGGCGCCAGCCATCAGCCTGCCGATGCAGTCCAGCTACGGCTTCGTCACGCCGAAGCTGAAGTACGTCTATACCAACTACGACCTTGACCTGGACAGCCAGGGCAAGGCGCAGGCGATCGCGGAGGCTGCCGATCCGGCCTATGGCAGCTACAGCAGCAGCGTGACACGCAACGTGCCGATCTTTAGCGTCGACAGCGGCTTGTACTTCGACCGCAACACCCAGCTGTTCGGTACCAACTATCGCCAGACCCTCGAGCCGCGAATGTTCTATCTGTATGTCCCGTACAAGGACCAGAAGGACATTCCGGTCTTCGACACCAGTGAATACACCTTCAGCTACGCCTCGCTGTTCCGCGACAACCGCTTCTCCGGCGTCGACCGCATCGGCGACGAGAACAAGCTGTCGCTGGGCGTGACCAGTCGCTGGATCGAGGACAACGGCTTCCAGCGCCAGCGCGTCAGCTTCGGCCAGGCTTTGTACTTCAAGGATCGCAAGGTCCAGCTGCCCGGCATCGACTACCGCGACCGACATGGCGCCAGATCGGACGTCTCGCCATATGCCCTGGAGTACGAATATGCCTTCAACCGTGACTGGCGCTTCAGCTCCGACTTCAATTGGGACCCGGATAGCCATAGCACCCGCTCGGGCAGCGCGATGTTCCACTACCAGCCCGAAGACAACCCCAACAAGGTGGTCAACCTCGGCTATCGCTACCGCAACGACATGGTCATCTACGATTCGCTGACGGGTAGATGGAAAGTCAATGGTGGCGACTACGGCACCCCGGGCGACCCGAACTACATCAAGGACTACTACAAGATCCAGCAGCATGACTTCTCGGTCATGTGGCCGATCGTACCCCAGTGGACCGCGATCGCTCGCTGGCAGCACGACTACAACCGCAACCGTACCCTGGAAGCCTTCGGTGGCTTCGAGTACGACAACTGCTGCTGGAAGCTGCGCCTGATCAACCGTTACTGGATCGACTACGACGACTTCAGCCAGGCTGTCCCGCAGAACGAGAAAGGCGACCATGGCGTCTTCCTGCAGATCGTGCTCAAGGGCCTCGGCGGCGTCGTGGGCAACAAGGTCGAATCCTTCCTCGACCAAGGCATTCAAGGTTACCGCGAACGTGAAGAGCAAGCTTATTGATCGACTGCGCCCAGCGCTGCTGGGCGTCGCAATGCTGAGTGGCGCGGTGCATGCCGCGGTGCAACCGCTGGACCGCGTGGTAGCCATCGTCGACAACGACGTGGTCATGCAAAGCCAGCTGGACCAGCGTACCCGCGAGGTGCAGCAGACCATCGCCAAGCGCGGCGGTGGCGCACCACCAGCCGGTGCCCTGCAGCAGCAGGTGCTCGAACGCCTGATCGTCGAGAACCTGCAACTGCAGATCGGCGAACGCTCCGGCATCCGCATCACCGATGAGGAACTCAACCAGGCCATGGCCACCATTGCCCAGCGCAACGGCATGTCCCTGGAACAGTTCCGCGCCGCGCTGGCCCACGATGGCCTGTCGTTCGACGATGCCCGCGAGCAGGTCAAGCGCGAGATGATCATCAGCCGGGTGCGCCAGCGTCGCGTGGCCGAGCGCATCCAGGTCTCGGAACAGGAGGTGAAGAACTTCCTCGCCTCGGACCTGGGCAAGATGCAGCTGTCGGAGGAGTTCCGCCTGGCCAACATCCTCATCCCGACGCCGGAAAGCGCCAACTCGGACACCATCAAGGCGGCGGCGCGGCAAGCGGGCGAGGTTTATCAGCAACTCAGGCAGGGCGCCGACTTCGGCCAACTGGCCATCGCCCGCTCGGCCAGCGAGAACGCCCTCGAAGGCGGCGAGATGGGCTGGCGCAAGGCCGGCCAGCTGCCACCGGACTTCGCCAAGCTGCTCAGCAGCATGACGCCGGGCGACATCACCCAGCCGATCCGCATCCCCAATGGTTTCATCATCCTCAAGCTCGAGGAGAAGCGTGGTGGCGCGACCAACGTGCTGCGTGACGAAGTCCACGTTCGCCACATCCTGATCAAGCCCAGCGAGATCCGCAGCGACGAGGCGACCAAGCAGCTCGCCGAGCGCCTCTACGAGCGCATCAGGAACGGCGAGGACTTCGCCGAACTGGCCAAGAGCTTCTCGGAAGACCCAGGCTCGGCGCTCAATGGCGGCGATCTGAACTGGGTCGATCCCAACAGCCTGGTGCCGGAGTTCCGCGAGCAGATGGCCAACGCCGCGCAGGGCGAAGTGACCCGTCCGTTCCGCACCCAGTACGGCTGGCACGTGCTGGAAGTGCTGGGCCGCCGTGCCACCGACAGCACCGAGCAGGCACGCGAACAGCAAGCCCTCAACGTATTGCGCAATCGCAAGTACGACGAAGAGCTGCAGAGCTGGCTACGCCAGATCCGCGACGAAGCCTACGTCGAGATCAAGCTGCCTGGCGCCGACCAGGCCGCCCAGTGAAGGCCCTGCGCTTCGCCGTTACTCCCGGCGAGCCAGCCGGCATAGGTCCAGACCTGTGCCTGCTGCTGGCCCGCCAGGCCCAACCCCATGTCCTGATCGCCATCACCAGCCGTGACCTGCTCGCCGAGCGGGCCGCGCAGCTGGGCTTGGCGATCGGGCTGCTGCCGGTCGGCCCGGCTGCCTGGCCCGAACGGCCGGCACCGGCAGGCAGCCTGTATGTCTGGGATACGCCACTGGCCGCCAAGGTGGTGCCTGGGCAACTGGACAAGGCCAATGGCCGCTTCGTCCTGGAAACCTTGACCCGCGCCGGGCAAGGCTGCCTGGATGGTCATTTTGCCGGGATGATCACCGCCCCCGTGCACAAGGGTGTGATCAACGAAAGCGGCATCGCGTTCTGCGGCCATACCGAATTCCTTGCCGAGCTGACCCACACCGAGCAAGTGGTGATGATGCTGGCGACCCGCGGGTTGCGCGTGGCGCTGGTGACGACTCACCTGCCCTTGCGCGAGGTCGCCGAGGCCATCACGGCAGAGCGACTGGAACGCGTGACGCGCATCCTGCATGCCGACCTGCGGGGCAAGTTCGGCATCGCCCAGCCGCGCATCCTGGTCTGCGGCCTCAACCCGCATGCCGGCGAGAGCGGACACCTGGGCCGCGAGGAAATCGACATCATCGAGCCGACCCTGGAACGCCTGCGCACCGAAGGCATCGACCTGCGCGGTCCCCTGCCGGCCGATACCCTGTTCACCCCCAAATACCTGGAGCACTGCGACGCGGTGCTGGCGATGTACCATGACCAAGGTCTGCCCGTACTCAAGTACAAAGGCTTCGGCGCCGCGGTCAATGTGACCCTGGGCCTGCCGATCATCCGCACCTCGGTCGATCACGGCACCGCGCTCGACCTGGCCGGCAGTGGCAGGATCGACACCGGCAGCCTGCAGGTCGCGCTGGAAACCGCCTACCAGATGGCCGAGAGCTGATCAATGAACGAGCACTACCAACACCGGGCGCGCAAGCGTTTCGGGCAGAACTTCCTGCACGACGCCGGGATCATCGACCGTATCCTGCGGGCGATCAATGCCAAGCCCGGCGAACATCTGCTGGAAATCGGGCCAGGCCAGGGCGCCCTGACCGAAGGCCTGCTTGGCAGCGGCGCACAGCTGGACGTCGTGGAGTTGGACAAGGACCTGGTGCCTGTCCTGCAACACCGGTTCGGCCTGCGTGACAACTTCCGCCTGCATCAGGGCGATGCGTTGAAGTTCGACTTCAACCAGCTCGGCGTTGCGCCGCGCAGCCTCAAGGTGGTCGGCAACCTGCCCTACAACATCTCCACGCCGCTGATCTTCCATCTCCTGCAGCACGCCTCGCTGATCCGCGACATGCATTTCATGCTGCAGAAGGAAGTGGTCGAGCGCCTGGCCGCCGGGCCCGGTGGAGGGGACTGGGGTCGCCTGTCGATCATGGTGCAGTACCACTGTCGCGTCGACCACCTGTTCAATGTCGGGCCCGGTGCGTTCAACCCGCCACCGAAGGTCGATTCTGCCATCGTCCGCCTGGTGCCGCATGAAACCTTGCCCCACCCGGCCAAGGACCCCGCCCTGCTGGAACGCATCGTCCGCGAGGCCTTCAACCAGCGGCGCAAGACCCTGCGCAACACCCTCAAGGGCCTGCTCGACGGCCAAGCCATCGAGGCGGCAGGCGTCGATGGCAGCCTGCGGCCCGAACAGCTCGACCTGGCGGCCTTCGTGCGCCTGGCCGACCAGCTGGCCGAGCGTTCCAGCCTGGCCTGATCGTTCGCACCCTCGCTGCCGCAGGCATGGTCGGCAGCGAGGATCGAACGGCACGCCGCTGTCGCTGCCTGTCCATTGCCTCGCTTGTTTGCCGCCACCGCTGGCCTATCCCCCCGCCAATGACCTAGACTGCGGAAACAGCCGTATCCGCGTCCGCTTGTCCAAGGCCCCTTGCATGTCCGATCCTCGCTATCAGATCGACGTCAGCGTCGTGACCCACTATCTCAACGAACAATCCGATCCCGACCACGATCGCTACGCCTTCGCCTATACCATCACGATCAACAACCGCGGCTCGCTCAAGGTGCGCCTGATGTCACGTCATTGGCTGATCACCAATGGCAATGGCGAGGTCGAGGAAGTGCGTGGCGAGGGCGTGGTCGGCCAGCAGCCGGTCATAGAGCCTGGCGGCAGCCATACCTACACCAGCGGTGCCATCCTCGCCACCCACGTGGGCGTCATGCAAGGCAGCTATGAAATGCAGGCCGAGGATGGTCAGCGCTTCGCCGCCACCATCGCGCCATTCCGGCTGGCCGTTCCCGGAGCCCTGCACTGATGGCGGTCTATGCGGTCGGCGACCTGCAAGGTTGCCTGCAACCGCTCAAGTGCTTGCTGGAACGGGTCCGCTTCGATCCAGCGGTGGACCGTCTGTGGCTCGTCGGCGACCTGGTCAATCGTGGGCCGGAGTCGCTGGAAACCTTGCGCTATCTCTACTCCATCCGGCACTCGCTGGTATGCGTGCTGGGCAACCACGACCTGCATCTGCTGGCGGCCTGGCATGACGTCGAGCGTCTCAAGAAAGGCGACACGCTACGCGAGGTGCTCGAGGCGCCGGATGCCCACCTGTTGCTCGACTGGCTGCGCCAACAGAAGTTGCTGCATTACGACGAGGCTCTGGGCGTGGCCATGGTGCATGCCGGTATCCCGCCGCAGTGGACGCTGGGCAAGGCATTGGAACTGGCCGCCGAGGTCGAGCAGGTGCTGCGCGATGACACGCGCCTCAAGCCCTACCTGGACGGCATGTATGGCAACGAGCCGAACAAGTGGAGCAAGCACCTGACCGGCATCGAACGTCTGCGAGTGATCACCAACTACTTCACCCGCATGCGCTTCTGCACCATCGAAGGCAAGCTCGACCTCAAGAGCAAGGAAGGGCTCGGGAGCGCACCGAAAGGCTACAAGCCCTGGTTCGCCCACAGCGGGCGCCGGGCACGCCACGTGAAGATCATCTTCGGTCACTGGGCCGCCCTGGAAGGCCGGGTTGCCGAACCTGGCGTCGTCGCCCTCGACACCGGCTGCGTCTGGGGTGGCGCCATGACGCTCTACAATGTCGATACGGGCGAGTACCACCGCTGCGAATGCACCGAACATGGCACCCCGCGCCCATCGACGCCAACCACCAGCCCGAAAGCGTCATCCTGAAGGAACCCCCTCATGAGCGAATTCAAGCGTATCTCCCCCGAACAGGCCCGGACCCTGCGCGAGCAAGGCGCGGTCGTGGTCGACATTCGCGACCCACAAGCTTTTGCCGCCGGGCACATCAGCGGCTCGGCCCACCTGGACAACCACTCGGTGGGCGATTTCATCCGCAACGCGGACCTCGACGCGCCCACCCTGGTGGTCTGCTATCACGGCAATTCCAGCCAGAGCGCCGCGGCCTACCTGGTCAACCAGGGCTTCTCCGACGTCTACAGCCTCGATGGCGGCTTCGAACTCTGGCGCGCCACCTACCCCGCGGAAACCGCCCAGGAGCGCTCCGAATAAATTTTTCATTTCCCCTGCAGCCCGCGTCCTTCGCGGGCTGCAACCGCAGCTGAAGACCGCTTGCGTGTAACCCGCGGGCCTTGCGCCCTTGACCTCTGCGATAACCAACTATCCTTAAGCCCAGGCCATCCAAGAAAGGGGAGAGCCGGTACACCGGCGCGCGGGTCATCGGTAAGGTTTCCACGGGTGTTCTGGGGGGTTTACAGCAGGCGGCAAAGCCGTCTGCATGCCAGCATCAGCTGAATGATCCGGCGTCGGCTCCACGTATCGAGCGAGGTGACGTCATGAGTATTTTTAGCCACTTCCAACAACGTTTCGAGTCAACGCGCCAGGAAGAACTCTCGTTGCAGGAGTATCTCGAACTCTGCAAGGCGGACCGCAGTGCCTACGCTTCGGCGTCAGAACGCCTGTTGATGGCCATCGGCGAGCCCGAACTGGTCGATACCTCGACCGACCCCAGGTTGTCGCGAATCTTTTCGAACAAGGTGATACGCCGCTATCCAGCCTTCGCCGACTTCCATGGCATGGAAGAATGCATCGAACAGATCGTGTCGTACTTCCGGCACGCTGCCCAGGGCCTCGAGGAGAAGAAGCAGATCCTCTACCTCCTGGGTCCGGTGGGCGGCGGCAAGTCATCGCTGGCGGAAAAGCTCAAGCAATTGATGGAGAAGGTACCCTTCTACGCCATCAAGGGCTCGCCAGTCTTCGAGTCGCCGCTGGGCCTGTTCAACGCGGCCGAGGACGGCGCGATCCTGGAAGAGGACTACGGCATCTCGCGCCGCTATCTCAACACCATCATGTCGCCCTGGGCCACCAAGCGGCTGCAGGAGTTCGGCGGCGACATCAGCAAGTTCCGGGTCGTCAAGCTCTATCCTTCGATCCTCAACCAGATCGCCATAGCCAAGACCGAACCGGGGGACGAGAACAACCAGGACATCTCGGCCCTGGTAGGCAAGGTGGATATCCGCAAGCTCGAGGAATTCCCGCAGAACGACGCCGATGCCTACAGCTACTCGGGCGCGCTGTGCCGGGCCAACCAGGGTCTGATGGAATTCGTCGAGATGTTCAAGGCGCCGATCAAAGTCCTGCACCCACTGCTCACCGCCACCCAGGAAGGCAACTACAACAGTACCGAGGGCCTCGGCGCCATCCCTTACTCCGGGATCCTGCTGGCGCACTCCAACGAGTCGGAGTGGCACAGCTTCCGCAACAACAAGAACAACGAAGCCTTCATCGACCGGATCTACATCGTCAAGGTGCCCTACTGCCTGCGCGTCAGCGACGAGATCAAGATCTACGACAAGCTGCTGGTCAACAGCTCGCTGTCCAAGGCCCACTGCGCGCCGGACACGCTCAAGATGCTGGCGCAGTTCACCGTGCTTTCGCGCCTGAAGGAGCCGGAGAACTCCAACATCTATTCGAAGATGCGCGTCTATGATGGCGAGAACCTCAAGGACACCGACCCCAAGGCCAAGTCGATTCAGGAATACCGCGATGCCGCCGGTGTCGACGAAGGCATGAACGGCCTGTCGACCCGCTTCGCCTTCAAGATCCTGTCCAAGGTGTTCAACTTCGACCCGCACGAAGTCGCTGCCAACCCGGTCCACCTGCTCTACGTGCTCGAACAGCAGATCGAACAGGAGCAGTTCCCGGCCGAGGTTCGCGAACGCTACCTGCGCTACCTCAAGGAATACCTCGCGCCACGCTACATCGAGTTCATCGGCAAGGAAATCCAGACGGCCTACCTCGAATCCTATAGCGAGTACGGGCAGAACATCTTCGACCGCTACGTGCTGTACGCCGACTTCTGGATCCAGGACCAGGAATACCGGGACCCGGAAACCGGCGAGATCCTCAATCGTATCGCCCTCAATGAAGAACTGGAGAAGATCGAGAAACCGGCCGGCATCAGCAATCCGAAGGACTTCCGCAACGAGATCGTCAACTTCGTGCTGCGTGCCCGCGCCAACAACAACGGCAAGAACCCGAGCTGGCTGAGCTACGAAAAACTGCGCGTGGTGATCGAGAAGAAGATGTTCTCCAATACCGAGGACCTGCTGCCGGTCATCAGCTTCAACGCCAAGGCCAGCAAGGAAGACCAGCAGAAGCACAACGACTTCGTTACCCGGATGGTGGAACGTGGCTACACCGACAAGCAGGTTCGCCTGCTGTCGGAATGGTACCTGCGAGTCAGGAAATCGCAATAAGCGGCAAGTGGCAAGCCGCAGGCCGCAAGTTGTCCAGCGCCGCCAACGGGCTGCGCTGCACCTTGCGGCAGCGGTGCCTGCTTTCCTTGCAGCTTGCAGCTGGCAACTGCACTGAAGCCGCAAGCCACAAGCCGTCCAGTGCCAGTGTTCTGGCCCGCGTTACGGATTGCGGTAGCGGTGGCTGCTTTTTCTTGCAGCTTGCAGCTTGAAGCTTGCGCTGCATCCAGTCACCGGAGGGACCATGAGTTACGTGATCGACCGACGCCTGAATGGCAAGAACAAGAGCACGGTCAACCGCCAGCGATTTCTGCGGCGTTACCGTGAGCACATCAAGAAGGCCGTGGAAGAAGCCGTGAGCCGCCGTTCCATCACCGACATGGAGCATGGCGAGCAGATCAGCATTCCGGGTCGCGACATCGACGAGCCGGTGCTGCATCATGGTCGTGGCGGCAAGCAGACCATCGTCCATCCAGGGAACAAGGAGTTCGTCAGCGGCGAACGCATCCCGCGTCCGCAGGGCGGCGGCGGTGGCGGAAGCGGGCGCGGCAAGGCTGGCAACGCCGGGGAAGGCATGGACGATTTCGTCTTCCAGATCACCCAGGAGGAATTTCTCGAATTCATGTTCGAGGACCTGGAACTGCCCAACCTGGTCAAGCGGCACCTGACCGGTACCGATACCTTCAAGACCGTTCGTGCCGGGATCAGCAGCGAGGGCAATCCCTCGCGCATCAATATCGTCCGAACCCTGCGCTCGGCCCATGCGCGGCGTATCGCCCTCACCGGCAGCAGTCGCGCCCTGCTGCGCGAAGCTCAGGCCGAACTGGCGCGCCTGAAGGTCGAGGAGCCGGACAACTTCACCGACATCCAGCAGGTCGAGGCCGAGATCGCCCGCCTGAGCGTGCGCATCAACCGACTGCCCTTCCTCGATACCTTCGATCTCAAGTACAACCTGCTGGTCAAGCAGCCCAACCCAAGCTCCAAGGCGGTCATGTTCTGCCTGATGGACGTTTCCGGCTCCATGACCCAGGCCACCAAGGACATCGCCAAGCGCTTCTTCATCCTCCTGTACCTGTTTCTCAAGCGTAACTACGAGCGCATCGAGGTGGTGTTCATCCGCCACCACACCAGCGCCCGCGAAGTGGACGAGGAAGAATTCTTCTACTCCCGGGAAACCGGCGGGACCATCGTCTCCAGTGCGCTCAAGCTGATGCAGGAGATCATGAGCGAGCGATACTCGGCCAACGAGTGGAACATCTACGCGGCCCAGGCTTCCGACGGGGACAACTGGAACGATGATTCGCCGGTATGCCGCGAAATACTCTCCAAACAGATCATGCCGCATGTGCAGTACTACACTTACGTGGAAATCACGCCCCGCGAGCATCAGGCCCTGTGGTACGAATACGAGCGCATCGGCGAAGCGTTCGCCGACAGCTTCGCCCAGCAGCAGTTGGTCTCGGCCGGCGATATCTACCCGGTCTTCCGTGAACTCTTCCAGCGCAGGTTATCCACATGAGCGCCAGAGAACAGAGACGCCAGCCCATTTCCACCGGCTCCGAATGGACCTTCGAGCTGATCCGGACCTATGACCGGGAAATCAGCCGCCTGGCCGAACGCTACGCCCTGGATACCTACCCCAACCAGATCGAGGTGATCACCGCCGAGCAGATGATGGATGCCTACGCCTCCGTGGGCATGCCGCTGGGTTATCATCACTGGTCCTATGGCAAGCAGTTCCTGAGTACCGAGAAGTCCTACAGCCGTGGCCAGATGGGCCTGGCCTATGAAATCGTGATCAACTCCGATCCGTGCATCGCCTATCTCATGGAAGAGAACACCATGTGCATGCAGGCGCTGGTGATCGCCCACGCCTGTTACGGCCACAACAGCTTCTTCAAGGGCAACTACCTGTTCCGCACCTGGACCGATGCCAGCTCGATCATCGACTACCTGGTGTTCGCCAAGCAGTACATCGCCCAATGCGAGGAGCGCCACGGCATCGATGCCGTCGAGGACCTGATCGACTCCTGCCATGCACTGATGAACTATGGCGTGGACCGCTACAAGCGCCCTTATCCCATCTCCGCCGAAGAAGAGCGGCAGCGCCAGAAGGATCGTGAAGAGCATCTGCAGCGGCAGATCAACGACCTGTGGCGCACCATTCCGAAAAGCACCGACAAGGTCAACGAGCGGGACGACGCACGCTTCCCGGCCGAGCCGCAGGAGAACATCCTCTACTTCATCGAGAAGCACGCCCCGCTGCTGGAGCCTTGGCAACGGGAAGTGGTGCGGATCGTGCGCAAGATCGCCCAGTATTTCTATCCGCAGCGCCAGACCCAGGTGATGAACGAAGGCTGGGCAACGTTCTGGCACTACACCTTGATGAACGACCTGTACGACGAAGGCCTGGTCACCGACGGCTTCATGATGGAGTTCCTGCAATCGCACACCAGCGTGGTCTTCCAGCCTGGCTTCGACAGCCCCTACTACAATGGCATCAACCCCTATGCGCTGGGTTTCGCGATGTACACCGACATCCGCCGCATGTGCGAGCACCCTACCGAGGAAGATCGCCGCTGGTTCCCCGACATCGCCGGCAGCGACTGGCTATCGACCCTGAAGTTCGCCATGAGCAGCTTCAAGGACGAAAGCTTCATCCTCCAGTACCTCTCGCCGAAGGTGATCCGTGATCTCAAGCTGTTCACCATTCTCGACGATGACCAGCGCGACGACCTGCTGGTACCGGCGATCCACGATGACGATGGCTACCGCATCATCCGCGAGAACCTGGCGGCCCAGTACAACCTGGGCAATCGCGAACCGAACGTGCAGATCTGGAGCATAGACCGTCGTGGCGACCGCTCGCTGACCCTGCGCCACCAGCAGCACAACCGCAAGCCTTTGGGCGAGTCGACCGAGGAGGTCATGAAGCACTTGCACAGGCTCTGGGGTTTCGACATCCATCTGGAAACCGTCCAGGGCGACAAGGTGGTCAAGACCCATCATGTCCCGCCACGTACGGGTGAGCATGATCCCGGCGAGCTGGTTCGTCCCGGCTCGGTGGTACCGCACCACTGAGCACCCTCCGTTGCTGGCGACAGGGTATCCTGTCCCCAGCAACGGAGGATTCACCATGCAGATCTACAAAGTCGGCGGCGCTGTGCGCGACCGCCTGCTGGAGCGTCCGGTCAATGACATCGACTGGCTGGTGGTCGGCGCCACGGCCGAACAGATGCAAGCGCTCGGCTATCGGCCGGTCGGTGCCGACTTCCCGGTCTTCCTTCATCCACGCAGCGGCGAGGAGTACGCCCTGGCGCGTACCGAGCGCAAGAGTGGACGTGGCTACGGTGGCTTCGTCTTCCATGCCAGCCCCGAGGTGACACTGGAGCAGGACCTGGCCCGACGCGACCTGACCATCAACGCCATGGCCGAGGACGAGAACGGTAACCTCTACGATCCCTATCATGGCAAGGCAGACCTCGATCGGCGTATTCTGCGCCATGTATCCCCGGCATTCGCCGAAGATCCCCTCAGGGTCCTACGAGTCGCCCGCTTTGCCGCCCGCTATGCGCCGCTGGGCTTTCGCGTCGCTGACGAAACGCTGGCCTTGATGCGCAGCATCGCCGATTCGGGCGAGCTGCATGCGCTCACGGCCGAGCGTAGCTGGAAGGAAATCGAACGTGCCTTGATGGAGGCCAGCCCCCAGGTATTCATCGAGGTGTTGCGCGCCTGCGCCGCGCTGGCGCAACTGTTGCCGGAGCTCGATGCGCTGTTCGTCCTCGAGCAGCCCTCTTCTCCGGAGCACGCCCCGAGCCGCGGAGCCCATGCCCTGGCGATGCTCGAACAGGCAGCCCGCCATGACCAGCCGCTACAGGTACGCTGGGCCTGCCTGTTGAACCCGCTGGGGCAGGCCAGTACCGCCGCGCAGCAGGCGCCGGCAGCGCATGACCTGCCGCCACGGCCTGCCAGCCAAGTCGTGACGGCAATCAACCAGCGCTTCAAGGCGCCACGCGAATGTCAGGAACTGGCGTTGCTGGCCGCTGAGTTTCATGGTTGGGCTCACCTTGCCTTGCAACTGGATGCGCCTGCTTTGCTGGAGCTGCTGCAGACGTTCGACATCTATCGCCGACCACAGCGGTTCGAAGATTTCCTCGCCGTTTGCGAAATGGATGCATATGCAGAGCAGGCGCCTGGGCCCTGGGATTATCCCGAGGGCGCCTATTTGCGCGGTGCGGCTGCCATGGCCAAGTCGGTACAGGCCAAGGCCCTGGTGGAGCTTGGCTTGAAAGGCCAGGCTCTGGGCGAGGCACTCAGGGCACGGCGGCTCAAGGCTCTGGAAGCCTATGTGCAGGCGCGCCTGCCCGACGAGGCGACGAAGCCGTTGGGCAAGTCCTGACTGGCTGGGATCAGGCTCGGGTCAGCTGCTGTCCCCGCCATTCGAATGGCACTGGTGCCAGCGCCTGATCGATGCGTGCCTCCTGCCAGAGCTGGGCCATGCGCTTGCCCTCTCCAGGGTGGACCAGGTCAGGCGCAACCAGGGATAAGGGCCAAAGCACGAAGGCGTTCTTCAGGATTTCCGCTCGAGGCAGCACCAACCCGTCGAAGGTGCCCAGCAGGTCGTCGAACATCAGCACGTCGATATCCAGCGGCAGTCCCTTGCGCTCCGGCGCGTAGCGGCCATTGTCCGCCTCGATGAACTTCAGGCGGCGGTCCAGCTCCAGCAAGGGCAATCGGGTCCGGCCGGTGACCACCAGGTTGTAGAACGGTCCGCTCTTGATGCCGACCGCCTGGCTTTCGAACACCGGCGAGCAGCGCATGTCCTCGAGCAGCCCCGACAGCGCTTCGAGGCCAGCGCACAGATGCGCCTGGCGATCGATATTGCTGCCCAGCCCCAGGTAAACCGTACTCAGAGACATCCGCGCTCGATCTCCACGCCGACCCCACCACGCGCCGCGGGAACCGCGCCGGGCTTGGTCAGCCGCAGACGCAACCAGGGGATGCGGAACTCTTCCATCAGGACGGCGGCCAGCCGCTCGGCGAACGTCTCGACCAGCTCGAAGCGCGCCTGCTCGGCAAAGGCCTGGATGCGTGCCGACACGCTGGCATAGTCCAGCGCGAGCGCGAGATCGTCGCCGGCGGCGGCTGGCCGGTTGTCCCAGGCGCAACTCAGGTCCAGGCGCAGGCACTGGCGAATGTCGCGTTCCCAGTCATAGGCGCCGATCACGGTATCGACTTCCAGGCCTTCGATGAACACTCTGTCCAAGCACTTCTCTCCACAGCACGACAAGGGCGACTGGCGCCGTTAGAATCAGGGCGTCCTCGCCCGGAATAGTTAGCATGTTTTGGTCACTGGCGCTGCTCGCCTACCTGCTCGGCTCGCTGTCCTTCGCCATCGTCCTGAGCCGCCTCAATGGCAGCCCGGACCCGCGCTCCAGCGGCTCGGGCAATGCCGGGGCCACCAACATGCTGCGCCTGGCCGGGCGCAGACTGGCGATCCTGACGCTGCTGGGCGACCTGTGCAAGGGGCTGTTGCCCGTGCTGGTGGCGCGCCAGGCCGGCCTGGACCTGCAGGATCAGGCCTGGATCGGGATCTGCGCCGTGCTCGGCCACCTGTTTCCCCTGTATTTTCGCTTCAAAGGTGGCAAGGGCGTGGCTACCGCCGCCGGCATGCTCATGGGACTCTACTGGCCGGCAGCCCTGCTGGCCATCGCCACCTGGCTGCTGACACTTTATCTCACCCGCACCAGTTCGCTGGCCGCGTTGATCGCCACGCCACTGACCTTGCCGCTGCTGGCCTGGCGCGAACCCGAAGCACTGCTGCCAATGGCCGTGCTCACTGTAATGATCGTCTGGCGTCATCGCAGCAATCTACGCGACCTTTTTGCAGGCCGCGAACGACACTTCTGAACGCGCGGACTGAAACGGCCGGGATCAGATGGCGGGCAACTGCTCCATCGGCCAGCGTGCCTGCACGCTGATCGCCAGGTCCTGGCGCTGTCCGGCCAGCAGCCGCTGGCAACCGGCATAGGCGATCATCGCCCCGTTGTCGGTACAGAACTTGGGCCGTGCATAGAACACCTGGCCCTTGATTCCAGCCAGCATCTGCTCCAGGGAAGCACGCAGCGCCTTGTTGGCGCTCACCCCGCCAGCGATGACCAGTCGCTTGAGTCCGGTCTGCTTGAGGGCCCGCTTGCACTTGATGGTCAGCGTTTCGACCACCGCCTGCTGGAAAGCCAGCGACAGGTCGCAGCGTGTCTGCTCGCCATCGTCGCCGGCATCCCGACATTGCTGCCAGGTATTCAAGGCGAAGGTCTTGAGCCCGCTGAAACTGAAGGCCAGGCCAGGACGATCGGTCATGGGCCGGGGAAAGACGAAGCGCCCAGGGGTGCCCTGCTCGGCCAGGCGGGCGATTTCCGGCCCGCCCGGGTAGTTCAGGCCGATCAGCTTGGCGGTCTTGTCGAAGGCTTCGCCAGCTGCGTCATCCAGGCTTTCGCCCAGCAGTTCGTAGCGGCCGATGCCATCGACCCGCACCAGCTGGGTATGCCCACCCGACACCAGCAAGGCGACGAACGGGAACTGCGGCGGCTGCTCTTCGAGCATCGGTGCCAGCAGATGGCCTTCCATGTGGTGCACGCCGATGGCGGGGATATTCCAGGCAAAGGCCAGGGCCTGGGCGCAGGAGGCGCCCACCAGCAGCGCACCGACCAGGCCAGGCCCGGCGGTGTAGGCGATCGCCTCGATGTCGGCGGGCGCTCGGCCAGCCTGCTCGAGCACTTCGCGGATCAGCGGCAGCATGCGCTTGACATGGTCGCGCGAGGCCAGCTCGGGCACCACCCCGCCGTAGACGCGGTGCAGGTCGATCTGGCTGAACAGCGCATCGGCGAGCAGGCCGCGCTCGCTGTCATACAAGGCGACGCCGGTTTCGTCGCAGGATGTTTCCAATCCCAGTACTAGCATGGGTTCGTGCCTTTCGGGGGCTCAATTCGAAGGCGCGCATGATAGTCTTCGCACTGGATGCCGACCAGCGGTTTTCGATCAGAGGCTTTGCATTCCGGCTGGCTAACGGTTAACATCCGCAACCCTTGAAAACCGACGTTCTCCAGCGCACCTTTGTTCAGGAGTACGTCCACCCCGGTAATGAATTAAGGTAGCCCTGGATGCCAGCCGTCAAAGTTAAAGAGAACGAACCCTTCGACGTAGCTCTGCGTCGTTTCAAGCGCTCCTGCGAAAAAGCCGGTGTACTGGCTGAAGTTCGTAGCCGCGAGTTTTACGAGAAGCCGACTTCCGAGCGCAAGCGCAAGGCTGCTGCAGCCGTCAAGCGTCACGCCAAGAAAGTCCAGCGCGAACAGCGCCGCGCCGTTCGTCTGTACTGATTACAGGCGTTCATCGCAAGGCTTCTGCCCCGCCCGGCCTCGTGCCGGGCCGATGGCAGATGTCGCTCCAGTCCCTTGGCCATGCGCCCTGGGCGCCCGGCCAAAAGCCCACGGGCAACCTGCCTTTCCCGTCAAGCTGGCATGAGCCGACACGCGCTTGATCACCAGCGGGCCTGCCTGGCCGACGCAGCCACACCTTCGAACTCCCGTATATCGCCACTTGCCGCCAAAGCGCGCCTGGACGATTAGACTTGCCAGTTGCCAGATGACGAGACTGCCATGGCCGGGCTGATTCCCCAAAGCTTCATCGATGACTTGCTCAACCGCACCGACATCGTCGATGTGGTGTCTTCCCGCATCCAACTGAAGAAATCCGGCAAGAATCATTCGGCGTGCTGCCCGTTCCACAAGGAGAAGACCCCCTCCTTCACCGTCAGCCCCGACAAGCAGTTCTACTACTGCTTCGGCTGCGGGGCCGGTGGCAACGCGCTCGGCTTCATCATGGACCACGACAACCTGGACTTCCCCCAGGCGGTCGAGGAACTGGCCAGGGCCGCGGGCATGGAAGTACCTCGCGAGGACAACCGGCGCGGCCAGAAGCCCCGCCAACCGGTCGACTCGCCGCTCTACCCATTGCTCAGCGCGGCCGCCGAATTCTATCGCCAGGCCCTGCGCAGCCACCCGGCGCGCAAGGCGGCGGTCGACTATCTCAAGGGCCGCGGCCTTTCCGGCGAAATCGCCCGCGACTTCGGCCTGGGCTTCGCGCCGCCTGGCTGGGACAATCTGGGCAAGCACCTGGCCAGCGACAGCCTGCAGCAGAAGGCCATGATCGATGCTGGCCTGCTGATCGAGAACGCCGAAAGCGGCAAGCGCTACGACCGCTTCCGTGACCGGGTGATGTTCCCGATCCGTGATACTCGTGGGCGAGTCATTGCCTTCGGCGGACGCGTGCTGGGCGACGACAAGCCCAAGTACCTGAACTCCCCGGAGACCCCGGTATTCCACAAGGGCCAGGAACTCTACGGGTTGTACGAGGCGCGCAAGTTCAACCGCAACCTCGAGGAAATCATCGTCGTCGAGGGCTACATGGACGTCATCGCGCTGGCCCAGCAGGGCTTGCGCAATGCTGTCGCGACCCTCGGCACCGCGACCAGCGAGGAGCACCTCAAGCGTCTGTTCCGCGTGGTGCCGCACGTGCTGTTCTGCTTCGACGGCGACCAGGCTGGCCGCAAGGCGGCCTGGCGCGCCCTGGAGTCGACCCTGTCGAGCCTGCAGGATGGGCGCCGGGCGCGCTTTCTGTTCCTGCCCGAGGGCGAGGACCCGGATACCCTGGTTCGCAGCGAAGGCACCGATGCCTTCCGTGCACGCATCAACCAGCACGCTCAGCCCCTGGCGGACTACTTCTTCGAGCAGCTGAGCAACGAGGCTGATCCGCGCTCGCTGGAAGGCAAGGCGCACATGGTGACGCTTGCCGCGCCGTTGATCGAAAAGATTCCCGGCGCCAATCTGCGCGCCTTGATGCGCAATCGGCTCAAGGAAATCACCGGGCTGGACCCGCAGCAGATGCAGGAACTGGCGCAGGCCAGGCCCGCCGAAAGCGTGCCGGACTATGACCCAGGCCTGGACTACGATGCCCTGTCCGGCCATGCCTTCGATCACCAGGCCATGTACACCGGCGGCCACGATCACCTCGCCCCAGCCCAGCCGTGGACGTCTGGCAAGGGCGCCAGGAAGCCTTGGGAGGGCAAGCCCTGGGACAAGAAAGGTGGCAAGCCCTGGCGCCGCGATGGCCAGCAAGAGCAGCCCGCCCCTCGCGTGCCCGCCCCGGTGGAACCTCCTACCCTGGCTGCCCTGCGCAGCTTGCTGCATCATCCGCAGTTGGCCACGAAGGTCGAGGACGCAAGCCGTCTTGCCGACGAAGACCATCTCTATGCCCAGCTGCTGGTGGCCTTGCTCGAGGCCTTGCAGAAGAATCCTGGGCTACGCTCTCTACAGTTGATCGCGCGTTGGCACGGCACGGAACAGGGCCGACTGCTGCAGGCATTGGCGGAGAAGGAATGGCTGATCGACGCCGACAACCTTGAACAGCAATTTTTCGACACCATAACTAGGTTGTCCGCTCGCCAGCGCGAGCGCTCTTTGGAACATCTGCTCAGGAAAGCACGTCAAAGCGAGTTGAGCGCAGAGGAAAAAAGCCAGCTGCGCGACCTGCTGAGCAGGAATGTTCCCGCACAAACCCCGACCTCATCTGGCGCGTGAGGTCCATGCTCGGGTATAATCCTCGGCTTGTTTTTTGCCCGCCAAGACCTTCAGTGGATAGGGTGTTATGTCCGGAAAAGCGCAACAGCAGTCTCGTATCAAAGAGTTGATCACCCGCGGTCGTGAGCAGGGCTACCTGACTTACGCGGAGGTCAACGACCACCTGCCCGAGGATATTTCAGATCCGGAGCAGGTGGAAGACATCATCCGCATGATCAACGACATGGGGATCAACGTATTCGAGAGTGCTCCGGATGCGGATGCCCTTCTGTTGGCCGAGGCCGACACCGACGAAGCCGCGGCCGAGGAAGCCGCCGCCGCGTTGGCAGCCGTTGAAACCGATATCGGCCGCACGACCGACCCGGTACGCATGTACATGCGCGAGATGGGTACCGTCGAGCTGCTGACCCGCGAAGGCGAGATCGAGATCGCCAAGCGCATCGAGGAAGGCATCCGCGAAGTGATGGGCGCCATTGCCCACTTCCCGGGTACCGTCGACTACATCCTCTCCGAGTACGACCGCGTCACCACCGAAGGTGGCCGTCTGTCGGACGTCCTCAGCGGCTACATCGACCCTGACGACAGCATCGCCACGCCCACCGAAGATGCGCCGCAGCTTGGCGCCAAGCCCGCGGCCGCCAAGGAAGACGAGGACGAGGACGAAGATGCCGAAGCCAGCGGTGACGACACCGAGGAAGAAGGCGAGAGCGGTCCGGACCCGGAGATCGCTCGCCAGCGTTTCGGCGCGGTGGCCGAGCAGCTCGAAGTCACCAACAAGGTCCTCAAGAAGCAGGGTCGCGGCAGCGAGCAAGGCGTGGCCGAGCTTTCCGCGCTGGCCGAGCTGTTCATGCCGATCAAGCTGGTGCCCAAGCAGTTCGAGGTTCTGGTCGAGCGCGTTCGTGGCGCGCTGGATCGCCTGCGTGCCCAGGAACGCGCGATCATGCAGTTGTGCGTCCGTGATGCCCGCATGCCACGCGCCGACTTCCTGCGCCTGTTCCCGGGCAACGAGGTGGACCAGACCTGGAGCGGCGATCTTTCCCGTCGTAATACCAAGTGGGCGGCAGCCTTGGGCGAGAAGGACGCTGCCATCGTCGCCTGCCAGCAGAAGCTGATCGACCTTGAGGCCGAAACCGGTCTGACCGTCGCCGAGATCAAGGAGATCAACCGCCGCATGTCGATCGGCGAGGCCAAGGCGCGCCGCGCGAAGAAGGAAATGGTCGAGGCCAACCTGCGCCTGGTCATCTCCATCGCCAAGAAGTACACCAACCGTGGCCTGCAGTTCCTCGACCTGATCCAGGAAGGCAACATTGGCCTGATGAAGGCGGTGGACAAGTTCGAATACCGCCGTGGCTACAAGTTCTCGACCTATGCCACCTGGTGGATTCGTCAGGCGATCACCCGCTCGATCGCCGATCAGGCACGTACCATTCGTATTCCGGTGCACATGATCGAGACGATCAACAAGCTCAACCGCATTTCCCGGCAGATGCTCCAGGAAATGGGCCGCGAACCGACCCCGGAGGAGCTTGGCGAACGCATGGAAATGCCCGAGGACAAGATCCGCAAGGTATTGAAGATCGCCAAGGAGCCGATCTCCATGGAAACGCCGATCGGTGACGACGAGGATTCCCACCTGGGCGACTTCATCGAGGACTCCACCATGCAGTCCCCGATCGACGTGGCAACGGTGGAAAGTCTCAAGGAAGCCACCCGTGACGTGCTGTCCGGCCTCACCGCACGCGAAGCCAAGGTGTTGCGCATGCGTTTCGGCATCGACATGAACACCGACCATACCCTCGAAGAAGTCGGCAAGCAGTTCGATGTGACCCGCGAGCGAATCCGTCAGATCGAGGCCAAGGCGCTGCGCAAGCTGCGCCATCCGACCCGAAGCGAGCATCTGCGCTCCTTCCTCGACGAGTGACGAAGAACCCCGGCCCCGGCCGGGGTTTTCTTTGATGACAAAATGCCTTCATTTGGGCTTGCCGTTGCCCAGCCTTTACAATGCCCGTCTACACTCGAATCAGTCCCACTGATCGAGAGGCCGATGATGCCCTTCCTGCCGGCCCTTCTATTGTCGCTCCTGCTCATCTGGACGACCACTGCCGGCGCGCTTACCCTGACTGCAGAAGAACAAGCCTGGCTCAGCGCTCATCCGAAGCTGCGCCTGGGTGTAGATGCCTCCTGGCCACCGTTCGAATACCGTGACAGGAATGGCAGCTACCAGGGACTGGCCGCCGATTACATCGCCTTGATCGAGAAGCGCCTGGGCGTGGTGCTCGAACCCATGCCAATCGACAACTGGTCGCAAGTGGTCGAGCAAGCGCAGCACAACCGCGTGGACCTGCTGCCCGGCATCATGTCCACGCCCGAGCGACGCCGCTACCTGACCTTCACCCGTCCCTACCTGGATTTTCCGATCGTCATTCTGGCCCACGACAGCGGGCCGCAACCGCGAAAGCTGGATGATCTTTATGGGCTGAAGATCGCCGTGGTGGAAAACCACGCGCCTCATGAACTTCTGCGCACCCACCACCCCGATCTCAACCTGCTGGTACTGCCAACGGTCGATGTCGCACTGCATGCCGTGGAAACCAGGCAAGTCGACGCGATGGTCGGCGACCTCGCCTCGAGCGTCTGGGGCTTGCGCCAGCTTGGACTGGAGCATTCGCATGTCAGCGGAGCTACCCCGTATCGCTACCAACTGGCGATGGCCACGCCTGCAGAGCAGAAGATCCTGGTGACGATCCTGGACAAGGTCTTCGCTGACATCGACGGCAACGAGATGGCCGCCATCCAGCAACGCTGGGTCGGCGACGTCGCCGGGCACCAGCGCCTGTGGAACGACGCGCTGATGTATGGCCTGCCCGCCATCCTGTTGCTGATGGCCATCCTGACCGCGGTGATCCGCATCAACCGTCGGCTGAGTTCGGAGATTTCCCGACGCATCACCCTCGAGCAGGAGCTACGCAGTAGCGAGTATCACTATCGCAGCCTGATCGAAAGCCTTTCGGCGATCGCCTGGGAGGCCGATGCCATCGACTTCACCTTCACCTACGTCTCGCCACATGCCGAAGGGCTGCTTGGCTATGCGCTGAATGAATGGCTCAAGCCGGGATTCTGGCGCGACATTCTTCATCCAGAGGATGCGCAATGGGCATTGGCTTTCTACAAGGACGGAACAGCCGGTCGTGACCATAGCCTTGAATATCGCGTCATTCGTGCCGACGGGCACTGCCTGTGGGTACGCACCATCGTCAGCATGATCGAGCACGGTCACAAGCCCGTGATGCGTGGATTGATGATCGATATCAGCGAAACCAAGCGCACGGAACATGCATTGCGTCTTTCCGAGCAGAAGTTTTCCTCGGTGTTCGAGCAATGCCCGGACATCCTCGTGCTCGCCCGGCACAGCGACGGTTGCCTGCTCGAAGTCAACCAGGCTTTCCAGGAGCAGATCGGCCTGAAGCCTGCCCAAGTCATCGGGCGCACCGCGACCGAACTGGGACTGTGGGGCCTGGAGGGCGCCGGGCCGGCGCTGCTCGAGCGTCTGAGCAGCGGCGGCGTGCGCAACCTGGAAATGACTTTCCGACGCAGCAATGGCCAAGTGTTCACCGGTCTGACCTCGGCAGGCATCTTCGAATTGGACAGTAGCCGGACACTGGTGGTAGCAGTGCGCGATATCAGTCAGTTGAAGGAGACCCAGCAGCAGCTGCAAACCTCCGAGGAAAAGTTCGCCAAGGCTTTCCACGCCTCGCCCGATGGCCTGCTGCTGTCTCGCCAGGAAGACGGTCTGTTGATCGAAGTGAACGAAGGTTTCCGCCGCCTGACCGGCTACGATTTCCATCCATCGCGCAACCAGACCTCGCTGGACCTGGATATCTGGGCCGACCCTGCCGAACGCAAGCGCCTGGTCGAGCTGCTCAAGCGGGACGGCTATGTGCGTGACTTCACCTGCCTGATCCGTCGCAGCGACGGCTTGGTCCGGCTCTGTGAGGTGTCGGCCAGGCCATTGCCGATCGGGGGCGTCGACTACATGCTGACCATTGCTCGAGACATCACCGAGCGTCACCTGATGCAGGAAAAACTGCAACTGGCTGCCACGGTATTCGAGAACACGGCCGAAGGCGTGCTGATCACCGACACCGACCAGCGCATCAGTGCGGTCAATCGCGCCTTCAGCGAGATCACGGGCTACAGCGAACTCGAGGCGCTGGGGCAGACGCCCCGTCTGCTCGCCTCTGGCCAGCACGACAGCGCTTTCTATGCAGCCATGTGGCATCAGCTGAGCGCCGCGGGCCATTGGCAGGGCGAGATCTGCAACAAGCGCAAGAGCGGCGAAATCTACCCAAGCTGGCTGACCATCAGCGCCGTGCGCAACGGCGATGGCGAACTCAAGCATTTCGTCGCGGTATTCGCCGATATCTCCAGCATCAAGCATGCCCAGGCCAAGCTCGACTACCAGGCCCACCATGATTCGCTGACCGGCCTGCCCAATCGCTCACTGTTCGAAAAGCGCCTGCAGGCAGTGCTGTCCGGGCCCCAGGATGCCAATCGCCAGGGAGCCGTACTGTT
This sequence comes from Pseudomonas fulva, assembly GCF_015680705.1. Lineage (GTDB taxonomy): Bacteria > Pseudomonadota > Gammaproteobacteria > Pseudomonadales > Pseudomonadaceae > Aquipseudomonas > Aquipseudomonas fulva_C. Next base: position 54,854 of record NZ_JADNYP010000010.1, read on the forward strand.
CCTTGACCTGGACCGTTTCAAGCACATCAACGACAGCCTGGGACACCCCGTTGGCGACCTGTTGCTCCAAGGCATCGCCCAACGCCTCAAGGAACAGGTACGCGACCTTGATACCGTGGCCAGGCTGGGCGGCGACGAATTCATCATCCTGTTGCCGGGGTTGCACAAGGCCAGCGATGCCGGGGTGATCGCCAGCAAGGTCCTGGCCTGCTTCCATGCACCATTCCAGGCTGGCGAACATGAGTTCTTCACCAGTGCCAGCATCGGCATCAGCCTGTATCCACAGGATGGTACCGACGTCGCTTCGCTGATCCGCAACGCCGACGCGGCGATGTACCGCTCCAAGGCCAAGGGCCGCAATCGGGTGGAGGTGTATACACGCGACCTGACTGTCCAGGCCAGCGAGCGCATCGCCTTGGAGCACGAACTGCGCCGAGCCATCGAACGCAACGAACTGAGCCTGTGCTACCAGCCCAAGCGCAGCCTCAAGAGCGGCGGCCTGGTCGGCGCCGAAGCGCTGGTACGCTGGACCCATCCGACCCTCGGGGACGTGCCACCAGAGCATTTCATCACCTTGGCCGAGGAAAACGGCACCATCCTGCAGTTGGGCGACTGGGTGCTGGAGCAGGCCTGCCAACAGATGGACTACTGGAAAGCGCATTACCAGGCGTTCGGACCGCTGTCGATCAACCTTGCCGGGGCCCAGTTGCGCCAGCCCAACCTGGCCAAGCGTATCGAGCACCTGCTGCGGCGCTACCAGCTCCAGGCAGGCGATTTGCAGCTGGAGATCACCGAAAACTTCATCATGAGCCAGGCCGAGGAGGCGCTGGCCGTCCTGCACCAGCTCAAGAACCTTGGCGTGCAGTTGGCCATCGACGATTTCGGCACCGGCTATTCCTCGCTCAGCTACCTCAAGCGGCTGCCCCTGGATATCCTCAAGATCGACCAATCCTTCATTCGCGGCCTGCCTGACGATCCACACGATGCCGCCATCGCGCGCGCCATCATCGCTCTGGGTCGCAGCATGCAACTGACGATCATCGCCGAAGGCGTGGAAAACCAGGCGCAGCAGCAGTTCTTGGCCGCCGAAGGCTGTGAGCAGATCCAGGGCTACATCGTCAGCCTGCCGATGCCTGCCGAGGAATTCGCCACGAAGTTTCTTCGTATAGCACTTTCCGATCTTTCGGATGGCACACACCGCAAACCGTCGTTATAATCGCCCGACCACCGGATCCTGGGTCCGGCTGGTCGAGTCACCTGCAGCAAAGGGCCCTTAGCTCAGTCGGTTAGAGCACACGACTCATAATCGTTCGGTCCCCGGTTCGAGCCCGGGAGGGCCCACCATTTTCCTACCTGGATCCTTCGATCCTTCGCCTGGTCTGACAGCCACGTTCCGAACCCTATCTTTCATGCCTTTGCGCTAGCGTCACGGTTTCTCGCAGTCGTCGTTCGAAGCCGTTGTGCAATCACGGTGTTCGCGGCATTCAGGATTTCCCAACCCTAGGGAAGCGCCCACGACGCCCCTTGCATCGGCAGATGCAGGCTGGCTACCCTAGCCAGTCCCTCCGCCGAGCTCGCACATGCCAGATTCGCGCCCACCCACTCTCGATGAAATCGATCGCCAACTGATCGACCTGCTACGCATCAACGCTCGCGAAAGCGTCGCCAGCCTCGCGCGCCAGCTCGGCATCGCACGCACCACCGTCGATGCCCGCCTTGCCCGGCTGGAGAAGGGCAATGTGATCATCGGCTACGGCGTACGCCTTGGACAGGCGCTGATCGATGGTGGCTTGCAAGCGTATGTCGGCATCAGCGTGCGACCACGATCAGGCAAGGACGTGGTACGAAGACTCAGCGCCATGGGCCAGGTCCGGCAGCTGTGCGCGGTGAGTGGCGAATATGACTACGTGGCCTGGCTGCGCGGCGACTCGCCCGAGCAGCTGGATCAACTGCTCGACCAGATCGGCAGCGTCGAGGGAGTGGAAAGGACCACCACCTCGATCATCCTCAGCAGCAAGGTGGACCGCAGGTAGCCTGTTCGCCGGCATGACCGTTGGGCATCGGCAGACACCTCGCTGACTGATTTCGTCATAACTGCCCATGCATCTAGCAAAGCGACGAAAACCAGCCCATATCGCCAATACTCTTCGTCTTAACTCCGAAACGCCTACTGCGCAAACTGACTACCAGTGATTACCTATACTCAGGCTGTCCAGCCTCCCACCACTGGCAAGGTCAAGACATGAAGAAGAACAACCGTCACCCCATCGATGGCAAGCCGCCAGTCACCGTGTTCGGTCCGGACTTTCCATTCGCCTTCGACGACTGGCTGGAGCATCCGGCCGGCTTGGGCAGCATCCCGGCGCAGCGGCATGGTGAGGAGGTGGCGATCGTCGGGGCCGGGATCGCCGGGCTGGTGGCCGCCTACGAGCTCATGAAGCTGGGCCTCAAGCCCGTGGTCTACGAGGCTTCCAAATTGGGTGGACGGCTGCGTTCTCAAGCGTTCAATGGCACCGACGGGATCGTTGCCGAGCTGGGCGGGATGCGTTTTCCGGCCTCCTCCACTGCCTTCTACCATTATGTCGACAAGCTGGGCCTGCAGACCCGGCCATTTCCCAACCCGTTGAGCGCTGCCTCGAGCAGCACGGTGATCGACCTGGAGGGGCAGACTTTCTATGCCGAACGACCGAGCGACCTGCCAGCCTTGTTCCACGAAGTCGCCCAGGCCTGGGCCGATGCGCTGGAGGAGCGGGCGCAGTTCAGCGATATCCAGCAAGCTATCCGCGACCGCGACGTGCCTCGCCTGAAGCAGCTGTGGAACAGCTTGGTGCCATTGTGGGACGACCGCACCTTCTATGATTTCGTCGCCACCTCCAAATCCTTCGCCAAGCTGAGCTTCCTGCATCGCGAGGTATTCGGCCAGGTCGGCTTCGGCACGGGCGGCTGGGATTCGGACTTCCCCAATTCGATGCTGGAGATCTTCCGCGTGGTGATGACCAACTGCGACGACCACCAGCACCTGGTGGTCGGTGGCGTGGAGCAGGTACCGCAGGGCATCTGGCGCCACGCGCCGGAGCGTTGCCAGCATTGGCCGGCCGGCACCAGCCTGCGTTCGCTGCATGGCGGCGCGCCGCGCACCGGGGTCAGGCGCATCGCCCGGGCCGCCGAGGGGCGTCTGGCAGTGACCGATAACTGGGGCGATACCCGCGAGTATGCCGCGGTCCTGGTGACCTGCCAGAGCTGGCTCCTGACCACGCAGATCGACTGTGAGGAAGCGCTGTTTTCCCAGAAGCTGTGGATGGCCCTGGATCGGACCCGCTACATGCAGTCGTCGAAGACCTTCGTCATGGTCGACCGTCCTTTCTGGAAGGACAAGGACCCGCAGACCGGCCGCGACCTGCTGAGCATGACCCTGACCGACCGACTGACCCGTGGTACCTATCTGTTCGACAATGGCGATGACAAGCCGGGAGTGATCTGCCTGTCATACGCCTGGATGAGCGATGCCCTGAAGATGCTGCCGCACCCGGTGGAAAAGCGCGTGCAGCTGGCCCTCGACGCGCTGAGAAAGATCTATCCGAAGACCGATATCGCTGGGCATATCATTGGCGATCCGATCACCGTTTCCTGGGAAGCCGACCCTTACTTCCTTGGCGCATTCAAAGGTGCCCTGCCCGGCCACTATCGCTACAACCAGCGCATGTACGCGCATTTCATGCAGCAGGCCATGCCGGCCGAACAACGTGGCATCTTTCTGGCCGGCGACGACGTGTCATGGACACCGGCCTGGGTGGAAGGAGCGGTCCAGACATCGCTCAACGCGGTGTGGGGTATCATGAACCACTTCGGTGGCAAGACTCACCCCGACAACCCTGGTCCTGGCGATGTGTTCGACGCTATCGGCCCGATCGCCTTGCCTGACTGAAAGGAGATGCCCATGCGCCTTGCCGTGTTCCAGGGAGAACCTGGCCCGCTGGATGTACCTGGCAATCTGCAGCGACTGCAGCAGCAAGCCAGTATCGCCGCGCAGCGTGGCGCCCACCTGCTGGTCTGCCCGGAAATGTTCCTGACCGGCTACAACATTGGCCTGGCGGCGGTGGAGCGCCTGGCCGAAGCGGTCGATGGCGCCTCGGCCATGGCCGTCGGGAAGATTGCCCAGGCCCATGGCATCGCAATCGTCTACGGCTATCCAGAGCGGGCGGAGGACGGGGCGGTCCATAACAGTGTGCAACTGATCGACGCCCACGGGCGCAGCCTGTGCAACTACCGCAAGACCCACCTGTTCGGCGAGCTGGACCGCAGCCTGTTCAGCGCCGGCGCCGACCATTTCCCGGTGGTGGAGCTCGATGGCTGGAAGCTGGGGCTGCTGATCTGCTACGACATCGAGTTTCCGGAAAACGCCCGGCGCCTGGCGCTGGATGGGGCCGAACTGATCCTGGTGCCCACGGCGAACATGACGCCGTATGACTTCATCTGCCAGGTGACCGTGCGTGCCCGTGCCCAGGAGAACCAGTGCTACCTGGTCTATGCCAACTACTGCGGCGCCGAGCAGGACCTCCGGTATTGCGGCCAGAGCAGCATCGTCGGGCCCGATGGGAGCCTGTTGGCCATGGCCGGGCACGATGAATGCCAGTTGCTGGCCGATCTGGAACAGCGCCGCGTGCAACAAGGACGAGCGGCATTTCCCTACCTGAGCGACCTGCGTCGCGACCTGCATGGTGGATCGCGCCGCACCTGAGTTTTCCGCTAGCATGGTGGTTCGCCTTGCCGGAGCTGCCATGCCTGACGCAACCCGCCACCTGATCCTGGACAACGGCCTGCACCTGACCCTGCGCCAGGCGTCGCGCCTGAAGCGTTGCGCCGCGGCGCTGCGGGTGGAGGCCGGCAGCCACGACGCGCCAGCGGCCTGGCCAGGGCTGGCGCACTTTCTCGAACACCTCTTCTTTCTCGGCACCGCCCGTTTTCCCTTGCAGGACGGGCTGATGCGACATGTCCAGGGCGTGGGCGGCCAGCTCAATGCCAGCACCGGTGAACGGGCCACGGACTTTTTCTTCGAAGTGCCCCCGCCAGCGCTGGCCGGCAGCCTCGAGCGTCTGTGCCAGATGCTGGCCGAACCGGACCTGACGCTCGAGCGACAGGTTGGCGAGCGAGAAGTGATCCATGCCGAGTTCATCGCCTGGTCGCGCGACAGCGAGGCGCAACGACGCTTCAAGGTCCTGCGGACAGCGGCACCGGGCCATCCGCTGGCAGCCTTCCATGCCGGCAACCGGCATACCCTGCCCCTGCGCAACCCAGCTTTCCAGCAGGCCCTGCGGCAGTTCCACCGGCAGTTCTACCGGGGAGCCGGCATCACCCTCAGCCTGTGCGGGCCACAATCGCTCGATGCCTTGCAGATTCTGGGCAAAACCTTCGGCAGCCTGTTCGCCCAAGGCACCAGGCACAGGCGCGCAGCGCCACCGGCGATGGCAAGCCAACGCTCCGGCTTCGTGTCGTCAACGGATGGAATGGACCTGTGGTTCTGCCATCAAGGCTTGCCCGATGGGGCGGACCAGGCACTGGAATGGTTGCTCGCCTGGCTGTCCGACAGCCGTCCCGGAGGCTGGCTCGACGCGCTTCGTCGACGCGGTTGGCTGCGAGGCTGCGAGTTCGAAACGCTCTACAGCCATGCCGGCCAGCTGCTTTGGCAAGTGCGTGTGCGGTTGAGCCGGCAGGCCTCGGCAAACGAGGTTCAGGCACTGCTTCACGACTGGCTGGGCTCGATCAGCCAAGCCGGGCAAGATGCAGCATTGCATGCCGAATTCGCCCTTCTGCAAGCGAGCCGCGCATTGGCGGCCAATGCCTTGGAGCTGGCGCAGCGCGACAGTGTCGGCAAGCCTTGGCAGGCCTTGGATGCGCAAGGACGGGAGGCGCTACGTGCGTTGCTCGCCGATCTGCCTGGTGCGTCCCGAAGGCACTGGCAGTTGCCACCAGGCGAACCCTTGCTGCAACCCTTGCCGGACCTCCAGCCCGGCGCGCTGCCGCAAGGCCTGGCAGTCGACCATGAGTTGCCGGCCTGCCGCGGATTCGCTGCGCTGTACCTGCGCTGGCAAATTCGCTCGCCTGCGTACGCGCCTCTGTCGCGGGTGCTAGAGCAAAGCCTGCAGCCGTTGCAGGCGCGCGCCCGACGCGTGGCGCTGCACCTGCGCTTCGAAGCCTGTGGCAGGTATTGGCAGCTACGCTGCATGGGACGCGCGCCGGCTGTGATCCGTGCGGTCGCCGAGGCGCTTGCGATCGTGAATGCGCCTGGCCCGGACGCTTGGCAAGCCTTACCGCCAGCGCCGCCCCCTTCGATGCCGATCCGTGCGCTGCTCGCGCAGCTGCCTGGCATCCTGCTGGGCGAATCCGCGGCAGCTTCGCCGAGCGGCGCGGCGGCCGACCAGGCAATGCTCGAACTGGCCTGGCAGCAAGCGCGCTGGCAAGGCCTGGCAAGCGGCTTCAGCCCATCCGCGCAAGCCGCCTTGAGCACTGCCCTGCGGATGCTTGCCGGCCAACCTGCATCGTCCGCCTGCACGGCTCTCGGTCGCGGTCTGCACTGGCATCACCTGCCGGGGGTGAGCAGCGAACATGCCCTGCTGCTTTTCTGCCCACTGCCTGGAAGCAGGGAGGCCGAGGGCCGACTGCTCGCACGCTTGCTGCAAGGGCCGGTCTACCAGCGACTGAGGGTCGAATTGCAGCTGGGCTATGCGGTGTTCAGCGGGTTTCGTCAGTTGCACGGTCACGGCGGACTGCTGTTCGGCGTGCAATCGCCCCATGCCAGTCCGGCTTGCATCCTTGGCCACTTGCGCGAACTGCTCGAGAGCGAGGTACACATTCACCCAGCTGTCAGCCAGGCACTGGCCGAGCAGTTCGAGCAGACCACGCTGGACAATGCCGAACAGGCGGAGTGGACCTGGCAAGCTCACCTGGCCAGGCGTGTCGGCGGGCTGCAAGGCTTGCGCAGGGCGATCCGCGAGCTTCGGCAAGCCGACCTGGACGCTACGTTGCAAGAGGTCCGCGAGGCCAGGCACGGCTGGGTCTGCCTGGCCACCGCAGCGTTGCCGGCCGAGAGGATGCCGTAGTCGTCCTTGGTAGAGGGCCCATGCCCAGGGATCAGAGGGCGCGAACGCCATGGCCTGCTGGCCCCGAGAAAGACCAGCGCCGGACCGCGGCCGCTACGGACACTTCGACTCGTGGGCTGCTCTGCGCTCATGAAATCCGGCAGCATTTTGTAGGAATTCTCCTACGCTCTAAAGGAACCTCTCCCAGCAGCCAGCACCAAAGACCTAGCGGACCCCCTCGGAACCTAAACGGAAGGAGTAAGCCCATGTGGACCAAACCTGCATACACTGACCTGCGTATCGGCTTTGAAGTGACCATGTATTTCGCAAGCCGCTGAGTCTGTTCGCGTTCGGACGCCTCGGCCTGCCGAGGCGTTTTCATTTTCCGCAACGGAGAGGCCATGTACATCCAGATTCTCGGTTCCGCCGCCGGAGGCGGTTTTCCCCAATGGAACTGCAACTGCGGCAACTGCAATGGGCTGCGTGAAGGCACCCTGCGTGCCACGCCGCGTACCCAGTCATCGATTGCCCTGTCCGACGACGGCGAGCACTGGATTCTCTGCAATGCCTCGCCGGATATCCGCGCGCAGCTGCAAGCCTTCGCGCCCATGCAGCCGGCCCGCGCGCTGCGCGACAGCGGCATCGATGCCATCCTCCTGCTCGACAGCCAGATCGACCATACCACCGGGCTGCTCAGCCTGCGCGAAGGCTGCCCGCATCAGGTCTGGTGCACCGAAATGGTTCATCAGGACCTGAGCACGGGTTTTCCGCTGTTCAACATGCTCGAACATTGGAACGGTGGCCTGCGCTGGAACCGCATCGAGCTACACGACTGCTTCGTCATCCCCGCCTGCCCGGACCTGCGCTTCACCCCGTTGCCACTGCGCAGCGCCGCGCCGCCCTACTCGCCGCACCGATTCGACCCGCATCCCGGCGATAACCTGGGCCTGCTGGTCGAAGACCTGCGCACCGGTGGCAAGCTGTTCTATGCCCCCGGCCTGGGCCAGGTCGATGACTCGCTGCTGGCGCTCATGCGAGCAGCCGATTGCCTGCTGGTCGACGGTACGCTGTGGGAAGACGATGAAATGCAGCGGCGCGGAGTCGGCACGCGCACTGGCCGCGAAATGGGCCATCTGGCGCAGAACGGGCCAGGCGGCATGCTCGAGGTACTGGAGCCGTTCGCCCGTCAGCGCAAAATCCTCATCCACATCAACAATACCAACCCGATTCTCGACGAAGACTCGCCGGAACGGGCCGAGGTCCATCGGCGCGGCATCGAAGTCGCCTACGATGGCATGAGCATCGAGCTGTAGGAGGATTCGATGAGCGGAGCCAAGCCGATGTCCCCTGCCGAATTCGAACAGGCCCTGCGCGCCAAGAGCGCCTATTACCATATCCACCACCCTTACCATGTGGCGATGTACGAAGGTCGCGCCACCCGCGAGCAGATCCAGGGCTGGGTCGCCAACCGCTTCTACTATCAGGTCAACATTCCGCTCAAGGACGCGGCGATCCTGGCCAACTGCCCCGACCGGGAAGTGCGCCGCGAGTGGATCCAGCGTCTGCTCGACCATGACGGCGCGCCCGGCGAGGACGGCGGCATCGAAGCCTGGCTGCGTCTGGGCCAGGCCGTCGGCCTCGACCCGGACCAGTTGCGTTCGCAAGAACTGGTGCTGCCCGGTGTACGCTTTGCCGTGGACGCCTATGTCAATTTCGCTCGCCGGGCAAGCTGGCAGGAGGCTGCCAGCAGCTCGCTGACCGAACTGTTCGCGCCACAGATCCACCAATCCCGCCTGGACAGCTGGCCGCGGCATTACCCCTGGATCGATCCGGCCGGCTACGAATACTTCCGGACCCGGCTGGGACAGGCGCGGCGCGACGTGGAGCACGGTCTGGCGATCACCCTGCGGCACTACACCACGGCCGAAGGCCAGGCGCGCATGCTGGAGATCCTGCAATTCAAGCTGGACATCCTCTGGAGCATGCTCGACGCCATGAGCATGGCCTACGAACTGGGGCGCGCGCCCTATCACAGCGTCACCCGCGAGCGGGTCTGGCACAAGGGAATCCGTCCATGAGTTTCGACCGCGAGCAAGTGCCCATGTGGCGCCCCGGCTACCGTTTTCAATACGAGCCGGCGCAGAAAGGCCATGTGCTGCTTTATCCCGAAGGGATGATCAAGCTCAACGAGAGCGCCGCGCTGATCGGCGGGCTGATCGATGGCCAGCGAAGCGTTGCCGCGATCATCGGCGAGCTGACCGACCAGTTTCCCGATGTCCCGCAGGTCGCCGAAGACATCGAGCAGTTCATGGAGGTGGCCCATGCCGAACACTGGATCGTCTATGCCTGACGCGCAAGCCAGGTCCGAGATCGGCCTCCCCTTGTGGCTGCTGGCCGAGCTGACCTATCGCTGTCCGCTGCAGTGCCCGTACTGCTCCAATCCCCTGGATTTTGCCACCCAGGGCCAGGAACTGAGCACGCAGCAGTGGTTCCGGGTCATGGCCGAGGCACGCGAGCTGGGCGCGGCGCAGCTGGGCTTTTCCGGTGGCGAACCGCTGGTCCGCCAGGATCTGGCGGAACTGATCGGCGAAGCGCGCAGGCTGGGCTACTACACCAACCTGATCACCTCCGGCATCGGCCTGACCGAGCGCAAGATCGCCACTTTCCGCGACGCCGGGCTCGATCATATCCAGATCAGCTTCCAGGCCAGCGATGAACAGGTCAACAACCTGCTGGCCGGCTCGCGCAAAGCCTTCGCGCAGAAGCTGGCAATGGCCCGGGCGGTCAAGGCCCACGGCTATCCGATGGTACTGAACTTCGTCACCCATCGGCACAACATCGACCGCATCGATCGGATCATCGAGCTGTGCATCGCCCTGGAAGCGGACTTCGTCGAGCTGGCCACCTGCCAGTTCTACGGCTGGGCGCACCTCAACCGGCTCGGGCTGCTACCCACACGCGAGCAGCTGGAGCGGGCCGAGCGAATCACCAACGAGTACCGCGCCCGACTCAAGGCCTCCGGCAATCCCTGCAAGCTGATCTTCGTCACCCCGGACTACTACGAGCAACGACCGAAAGCCTGCATGAACGGCTGGGGCAGTCTGTTCCTTACCATCACGCCCGACGGTACCGCACTGCCATGCCACGGCGCCCGCCAGTTGCCGGTGACCTTTCCCAACGTGCGCGAGCATGATCTGCGACATATCTGGTACGACTCGTTCGGCTTCAATCGCTTCCGGGGCTACGAATGGATGCCTGAACCCTGTCGCTCCTGCGACGAGAAGGAGAAAGACTTCGGCGGCTGTCGCTGCCAGGCTTTCATGCTGACCGGGAATGCCGCCAATGCCGACCCGGTATGCGCCAAGTCCGCCGATCACGGCCTCATTCTCAAGGCTCGGGAGGAAGCAGAACATGCCCAAGTGGCCATCGAACGACTCACCTTCCGCAACGAGCGCAACTCCAAGGTCATCGCTCGTGGCTGAAGTATTCAGCGCCGCCCAGGCCGTGGCTGCCGGCACCGATTTCGCCGAACTCAAGGTCGACGCCTGCGGCGTGTTCTGGAACGAGTATCGGCCCGCCGACGGCGCTTGCCGGATCTGGCGCTGGCATGAGCGACAGGCCCGTTGCCTGACGCCCGATGGCTTCAGTGTGCGCAGCCGAGTGTACGAATATGGTGGTGGCAGTTTTGCCGTGGGTGGCGACGGCGTGCTGTTCGTCAACGAAGCCGACCAGCAGATCTATACCCAGCGCCTGGAGGGTGGCGCGCCGCGCCCGCTCACCCAGGATCCGCGACGACGCCATGGCGACCTGCACTGGCATGCGGGGCAGGTACTGGCGGTAGAGGAAGAGCATGCCGACCAGGTCGTCCACCGCCTGGTGGCGATCAGCGCCGGCCAGCGCATCGTGCTGGCCGAGGGCGCGGACTTCTACGCCGCGCCCACGCTCAGCGCCGACGGCCAGCGGCTGGCCTGGATCGAGTGGGACCGCCCGGCCCAACCATGGACGGTCACGCGATTGATGTGTCGGCAGCGCGGCGCTGACGGCTGGCAACCCGCTCGTTGCATCGCGGGTCTTGGAGACATCGAGCAATCGCTGCAGCAGCCGCGTTTCGATCCGCACGGGCGCCTGTATTGCCTATCGGACCGAAATGGCTACTGGCAGCCGTGGGGCGAGATCGATGGGTACTGGCAAGCCTTGCCAGCCGAGGCGGCCGACCATGCCTCGGCGCCCTGGCAACTCGGTGCGAGCACCTGGCTGGCGCTGGGGCCTGATGCTTACCTGGCCAGCTGGTTCGAGGACGGCTTCGGCGTGCTCGCCCTGCGCCAGGGACCGGCCGCGCAGCGCCTGGCCGCCGAGTACAGCCGCCTGCGCAGCCTGGCCATGGACGATACGCATGTCTATGCCATCGCCGCGTCGACCTCCCGTCCGGCGGCCGTCATCGCCATCGGTCGCAATGACGGCGTGGTCGATGTCCTTGCCGGCGCAAGCCTGGCGCTGCCCATCGAGGACATCGCCAAGCCGCGGCCGCTCCACTATCCCAGCGGGGACGGCCAGGCCCACGGTTTCTTCTATCCAGCCCGCTCAGGCGAGGCGCTGCCGCCACTGGTGGTGTTCATCCATGGCGGCCCGACCTCGGCCTGCTACCCGGTGTTCGACCCGCGCATCCAGTACTGGACCCAGCGTGGCTTTGCCGTGGCCGATCTCAACTACCGTGGCAGCACCGGTTACGGTCGTGCCTACCGCCAGGCATTGCACCTGCGCTGGGGACAGGTGGATGTTGAGGATGCCTGCGCGGCGGTCGCCTACCTGGCCGAACAGGGATTGGTCGATCCAGCCAAGGCGTTCATCCGTGGTGGCAGCGCCGGTGGCTACACCACGCTTTGCGCGCTGGCCTTCCATGATGTGTTTCGCGCCGGCGCGAGCCTCTATGGTGTCAGCGATCCTCTGGCCTTGGCGCGAGCGACCCACAAGTTCGAGGCCGATTACCTGGACTGGCTGATCGGCGATCCAGGCACTGACATCGAGCGCTACCGGGCACGCACGCCCCTGCTGCATGCCGCAAGGATCGAGGCACCCGTCATCTTCTTCCAAGGCGAACTCGATGCCGTGGTGGTACCACAGCAGACCCGGGCGATGCTTGCCGCCCTGCAAGCCAATGGCGTGCAGGCCGAAGGGCATTTCTATGCCGATGAGCGACATGGTTTTCGCAAGTCCGCGAATCTGGCACATGCCTTGGAAAACGAATGCAGGTTCTACAGCGATATATTGGCACGCAGGCGCTGACGATCAGTGTCGCCCATCCTGCCTCTGCCGGCATGCTGCAAAACCATCATTCTTGCCAGTTTCCATCGTGGCCTGGCCCGCCTAGATTGATGCACCAGCCCACCAGCTTGGAGACGGCAGCCCATGAGTAATCCAGACAACTTCCTGTTTTGGCTCGGCACGACAGTACCGGAAGGCACTCAGATCGACGACGAGCAAAAAAACCCGTTGGAAATCTTTCGCCGAGTGGAAAACGGCGGAACAGGCAACAGCGCCTCGAGCATCCGGGTTGTTCAGGACGCGCAACGAGGAAAGGTCTGGCTGTTCGAAAAACCTTCCGACGAAGAGAATTATCGTTGCGAATCGAACGGCATCGTCTGGCGAGGAAGCTCCTACGAATCCTGGCTGGAAGGACAAACCTACGAGTTTTCCTGGAGCAGCCGGCTTCCCGATACCCGCAGCCTGGAGCATGGCGACTTCGTCATTTTCCAGTGGAAGTCATACCAGGAAGGCATTCAGAACTACCCTTTCCTGTTCACCGTCAACCGCAACGTATTGTCGATGATCCACTCGAACGAACGACAGGAATGGATCGTCGTTTGGCAAGGGCATGTCAAGAGCGACCAATGGTTCGACATCCGGGTACGAGCCGGATTGTCCAGGGACAAGAACAAGGGCACCCTCTGTCTATACCTGAATGAACAAAGGCAGACGTTTTCGCGCAACAGGAACAACGAGGCCATGCTGGATGACACACTGCTCTGCAGGACACTCGACGAACAGCGCGGCAACTATCCAAAATGGGGCGTTTACAATCGCGATCAGCCTAAACAGACGCTTCGGCATTTCGTCGACAGACTTATGATCAAGCGGATCGAATGAACAGGCTGTCGCGCTCGGCTTCGACAACCTGTGAATTCATCGCAGTAGGATTTGCGCGTTGCCAACCTTGTTTTCAACGCAACCTGCTCGCCGCGCAGTCGCTTCGTGCCAAAGCCTAACGCTTGGCGATGATGTATACCGCATGCACGATGCCAGGAATGTAGCCCAGCAGGGTGAGCAGGATGTTCAACCAGAACGCACCGCCGAAGCCGACCTGCAGGAATACCCCCAGCGGCGGCAGGATGATGGCGATGAGAATTCGGATCAGGTCCATGTCGCGGCTCCTTGGCTAAGTTAAAACAACAGACTGCGGGCCCTGAACAGAGGTTCCGACAGCCGGCCGGCATAAAAAAACGCCCCAGGCCAACTGATACCGGCCAGGGGCGATGCGCAGGAACGCGAGACGGTTCTTTGAATTCGTAAGAAATATTTTCAAGCAGAGGCTTTACCGCTGTTGCCGGGATGTGCATGCACGCGGGCGAAGGCGCGCGCAAGGCGTGTCAGCATCTCGTCGATGTTGCCCTTGCTCACGGTCAGCGATGGAGAGAAGCGCAGCACATCCGCTTGCGGCGCAGCGAGCAACAGGCGCTCTTGCGAGGCAGCCTGCACCAGCTCGACGGCCAGCTCATCGTGCAATTGCAGCCCCCACAGCAAGCCTTGACCACGCACCTCGCCCTGGCCATAGCGCCCGGCCAGACGGCTCAAGCCATCACGCATATGGCGACCGGTATCCTGGACACGCTCGAAGAAACCCGGTTCGAGCACGTTGGCCAACACGGCACTGCCCGCAGCGCTCATCAGTGCATTGCCGTGATGACTGCCACCCAGGTCACCAGGCGCGGCGCAGCAGGCACTGCCACGCGCCAGCAAGGCCGCCAGCGGCACGCCTGCGCCAAGCCCCTTGCCCAGGGTCAGGATATCGGCGCGCACACCATAGAGTTGTTCGGCCAGCAACGCACCGCAGCGACCGATGCCCGTCTGCACCTCATCCAGGATCAGCAGGATGCCCAGCTCCCGGCACAATTGCTCCACGCCTTTGAGATAGTCGCGAGTCGCCGGGATCACACCTGCCTCGCTCTGGATCGGTTCGAGCATGATCGCGACGGTGTGCGAGTCCACGGCAGCATGCAAGGCGGCCAGATCGTTGAATGGCACCCTGCTGAAACCAGGCGCTGTTGACCCATGCTGATTGCGGGGCGACGAATCGGAGGCCGCCAGGGTAGCCAGGCTGAGGCCGTGGCATGCATGGCTGGCGGTGATGATGTGACCGGCACCGTTACGATGCCGCTGACCCCACTTGCGCGCCAGCTTGATCGCGCTTTCGCACGCCTCCGCACCGCTGTTGAGCAGGTATGCCTGGTCGCTGCCGGTGTTGCGACACAACTGTTCCACCAGTTCCAGCAGGCCCTGGGCATGATAACCGGCGCCAGGATGTATCAATGCCCGAGCCTGCTCGGCCAGTGCCTTGGCAAGTACCTGCGGGCTGTGGCCCAGGCTGTTGATGCCACCGCCCTGGTTGAAATCCAGGTACGCATGACCTTCGCTGTCCCATAGCCAGGAGCCTTGGCCGCGCACGAAGACCTGCTCGCTATGCCGCTCGCCGGGCATCAGCCACTGGCGCGAGGCACCAGGCGTGGCGGCCTGAGCAGCCGGCACGCTGATGCGCTCGTCGGCGGCAGGAGCCCCACGGCGCAGCTTGAACAGGTTCATGAAGGCTCCAGCGAATCACGGTCGAGAAGGTCAGGGTCGGTCATGTGCCGGACGGCAAGTCCGCTGCGATGCGGTTTTTTTGCCTGGCCTATCCAAAATCACTTTCATCCGAATCGGTTCGAGTCGCTTCAGGAGACTGCGAACCGCTGTAATGCCGGATAGACTAGGCACTTCGCGGTCCTTCGACCATTTCGTTTTTCGAGCTTTTTCGATAAGTAGTACTTATGGATTTCCGCCAACTGCGCTATTTCGTCGCGGTCTATGAAGAAGGTCATGTCGGGCGCGCGGCCGAGCGGCTTTCGCTCTCGCAACCGGCGCTGTCGCAACAGATCCGCCAGCTCGAGCATGGCCTTGACCTGAACTTGTTCGAGCGCAGCAACAAGCGCCTGCTGCCGACCCTGGCCGCGCATACCCTGTACAACCATGCCGTGCCGCTGCTCGATGGGCTGCAGCGTGCGCGCGAAGCCATGCGCGGCTTCAAGGGGCAGTCGTTGCGGACGCTGGCCATCGGCGTGCTGCAGACCGTGCGCCCAAGCCTGGTGCCGCGCCTGCTGGAGCGCCTGCGCAAGGCGCAGCCGCATCTGGTCGTGCAGATCTACGAGCTGTCGGGCTTGGAAATCGAGCGGCGGCTGCTCAACGGTAGCCTGGACATCGGCATCAGCTACCTCTCGCCACGGCAGCCAGGCCTGCATGGCTTGCCGCTCTACGAAGACGAGTTGCAGCTGGTCATTCCGGACAATCATCCGTTGAAGGACTTCAAGAAGGTCTCGCTGCGCCAGGCGGCCGAGCTGCCCATGCTGATGCTGGGCGAGGAATTCCAGATCCGTCAGATCTGGCAGGCCGAGTTGGCCAGCCTCGGTCGGCGTCCGCAGGTCCAGGCCGAGATGAACAACATGGTCGGCATTCTCGACAGTCTGGCGCACACTTCGCTGGCCACCATCCTGCCGGGGCGGGCCAAGGAAGCTGCCGAAGACGAGCAGGCACTGTTGTGGAAACCGTTGAGCGAGCCACGTGTAGCCCTGAAGGTCGGCCTGGTGTTCCGTGACGCACAGCGCCAGCAGGCCTCGGTGGATCTGTTGCGCACACTGCTCGAGGAGGAAAGCGACCCTCGCCAGCTTGGCGCCCCACCACTGGAAAGCCTTGGCTGAAGAACGCGCAAAAAGGAAACCCCGCCGAGGCGGGGTATTCCAGACTGTTTCCCTGACATCCTTTTCGCCCCGCCTCCCTGGCAGGCCATCCTGTGAGTTCCCTTGCTTTCCCTTGCGCCCTGCCATCCTGGCAGAAATTCCTTCAAGTCCTGAGCGCTTCCTGCGCGTCGTCCATGTAAGAAAGATTAACCGTGGATCCAATCTTAGGAAAGTGGAGAAAAGCCACCGCGTGATGTAAGAAAATGCTTACAAATCAGTTTCATTCCCAGACACTTCGTACTATCGCCTGTCATGCCCAAGGCTTAGAACTGGGTTTCATCGAGCAGATAAAGGCTCTGGCTCCCGGCCTTTACCGACATTACCAACGACTGCAGGCGCGGCAGCAGGCGGGCGTAATAGAAGCGTGCCGTGCCCAGCTTGGCGCCGTGGAAGGCTTCGTCGCCCGTACCGGCCAGGGCGGCGCGTGCCATCAATGCCCACATGTAGGCATAAGCCACATAGCCGAAGGCATGCAGATATTCCACCGAAGCCGCGCCGATTTCCTCTGGACGCACCTTGGCTTGCTCCAGCACCCAGCCGGTGAGATCGTCGAGCTGGTCCAGCGCCCTACCCAGCGGTGTCACGAACTCTTCGAGCCCGCTTTCGGCATCGGCCATGAACGCCCGGACCTCGTCGCTGAACAGCCGATAGAAAGCGCCACCACTACCGACCACCTTGCGTCCCATCAGGTCCAGGGCCTGGATGCCATTGGTGCCTTCATAGATCTGGGTGATGCGTACGTCGCGCACCAGCTGCTCCTGACCCCATTCGCGAATGTAGCCATGCCCGCCGAATATCTGCTGGCCATGAATCGTGCACTCCAGGCCCAGATCGGTCAGGAAGGCCTTGGCGACCGGTGTCAGCAAGGCGACCAGGTCCTCGCTGCGCCTGCGTGTGGCAGGGTCGGCGCTGAACTTGGCGCTGTCGAGCTGCAAGGCCACATAGGTGGAAAAGGCGCGCCCGGCCTCGATCAGTGCTTTCATCGTCAACAACATGCGCCGGACGTCGGGATGCACGAGGATCGGGTCGGCCACCTTGTCGACAGCCTGCGCGCCGCTTGCCGCACGGCCTTGCAGGCGCTCCTTGGCATACGCCACCGCGTTCTGGTAAGAGCGCTCGGCCGAGGCCAGCCCCTGGATGCCGACACCCAGCCGCTCGTAGTTCATCATGGTGAACATGGCTGCCAGGCCCTTGTTCGGCTCGCCAACCAGGTAGCCCGTGGCGCCGTCGAAGTTCATCACGCAGGTAGCCGAAGCCTGAATGCCCATCTTGTGTTCGATCGAACCGCATTGCAGCGCATTGCGCGCGCCCAGGCTGCCGTCGTCCTCGACCAGGAACTTGGGCACTAGGAACAGCGAGATGCCCTTGGCTCCAGCCGGAGCATCGGGCAGCTTGGCCAGCACCAGGTGGATGATGTTTTCGGTCAGGTCATGTTCGCCGCCGGTGATGAAGATCTTCGTCCCGCTGATCCTGTAGCCGCCATCGGCCTGTGGCTCGGCACGGGTGCGGATGATGCCAAGGTCGGTGCCGGCATGGGGTTCGGTGAGGCACATCGAGCCGGCCCAGGTGCCGTCATACATGCTCGGCAGGTACTTGCGCCTGAGCGCTTCGCTGGCGTGAGCGTTGATCGACAGGCAGGCACCTGCCGTCAGCATCGGATAGAGCCCGAACGACAGGCTCGCGGCATTGACCATCTCCTCGACCTGAGCCGAGATCGCCTTGGGCATGCCCATGCCACCATGTTCCGGGTCGCCACCAACCCCTACCCAGCCACCCTCGGCATACGCCTTGTAGGCGTCAAGGAAACCGGCCGGCGTGCGCACCTCGCCATCCTGCCAGTGGCACCCTTGTTCATCGGCGGCGCGGCTCAACGGCGCGATGGTCCTGGCGGCGAGCTTGCCTGCCTCTTCCAGTACCGCCATGGCCATGTCGGCATCGACCTGCTCGGCCAGCCCAGGCCACTGCGACCACAGGCGCGATACCGCGAAGACTTCATCGAGAACGAAGCGCATGTCGCGCAGGGGAGCTTTGTAGTCAGCCATGACAACCTCGGTCAAATGAGCACGCCAGGTAGGCAAGCGCGCAGGAAGGAAAAAAGGCGGCGAGCTTTTCACTCCACCGCCTTCGCTTTTAGCTTCTAGGTTTTAGCCTGCCCTCAGACGGGCAAGCCGAAATGCTCTTCGTCCATCGCCATCAGGTTGGCTGCGCCGGAAAGAATCGCTGCCACGTGCGCGCGGGTGCGCGGCAGGATGCGCTGATAGTAGAAGCGCGCAGTGTGCAGCTTGGCGGTGTAGAACGCCTGCTCGCTGGTGCCTTCGGCCAGCTTCTGGGCCGCCACGCGCGCGATGTCCGCCCAGAAATAGGCCAGGCACGCATAGCCCGAGTACATCAGGTAGTCCACCGAGGCGGCTCCAACCTCCTCGCGATCCTTCATGGCGGCCATGCCGATCTTCATGGTCAGCTCGCCCCATTCCCTGTTGAGCTGGGCCAGGGGCTCGACGAACTCCTTCAAGGCCTGATTGCCTTCCTGGGCCTGACAGAATTTGTGGACGATCTTGGTGAAACCCTTGAGCGCTTCGCCCTGGGTCATCAACACCTTGCGACCGAGCAGGTCCAGGGCCTGGATCCCGGTGGTGCCCTCGTACAGCATGGAGATACGGCTGTCACGCACGTTCTGCTCCATGCCCCATTCGGCGATGAAGCCATGCCCACCATAGACCTGCACGCCATGGTTGGCGGCCTCGAAGCCCACTTCGGTCATGAACGCCTTGGCGATCGGGGTCATGAAGGCCAGCAGCGCATCGGCCTTCTTGCGGGCCTCCTCGTCCTGGCTGTACTTGGCGATATCCACCTGCTTGGCGGTGAAGTAGACCATGGCCCGGTTGCCTTCGGCGAAGGCCTTGATGGTCAGCAGCATGCGGCGCACGTCCGGGTGGACGATGATCGGGTCGGCTGCCTTCTCCGGCGCCTTGGGGCCGGTGAGCGAACGCATCTGCAGACGCTCGCGGGCATATTTCAAGGCCCCCTGGAATGCCACTTCGGCATGGGCCAGGCCCTGCAATGCGGTGCCCAGACGCGCCGTGTTCATGAAGGTGAACATGCAGTTGAGCCCCTTGTTCGCCGGGCCGATCAGGTAGCCGGTGGCTGCGTCGAAGTTCATCACGCAGGTGGCGTTGCCGTGGATGCCCATCTTGTGCTCGATCGAGCCGCAGTTCACCGCGTTGCGCTGGCCGATGTTGCCGGCGGCGTCCGGCAGGAACTTCGGCACGATGAACAGCGAGATGCCCTTGGTTCCGGCAGGTGCGTCGGGCAGACGAGCCAGGACGATATGCACGATGTTGTCGGCCATGTCATGCTCGCCGGCGGAGATGAAGATCTTCGTGCCGGAAATCCTGTAAGAACCATCGGCCTGGGGCTCGGCCCGGGTACGCAGCATGCCCAGGTCGGTACCACAATGAGGCTCGGTCAGGCACATCGTGCCGGTCCACTCGCCGGTGACCAGCTTGCTCAGGTAGGTGTGCTGCTGTTCGGCGGTGCCATGGGCGGACAAGGTGTTCATGGCGCCATGGGACAGGCCTGGGTACATGCCCCACGACCAGTTCGCCTCGCCGACCATTTCGCTGATCGCCAGGCCCAGGGACTCGGGCAGGCCCTGCCCGCCATGGTCCATGTCGTGTGCCAGGCTCGGCCAGCCGCCCTCGACGAACTGTTTGTAGGCCTCCTTGAAGCCACTGGGCGTGCGTACCCCCTCTTCGCTCCAGGTGCAGCCTTCCAGGTCGCCGACCCGGTTCAGGGGCGCCAGGACCTGCTCACAGAACTTCGCGCCCTCCTCGAGGATCGCGTCGACCATGTCCGGCGTGGCCTCCTCGCAGCCTGGCAGGCTCTGGTAGTGCGCGTCATAGCCAAGCAACTCGTCACGCACGAAGCGAATGTCACGCAAGGGGGCTTTGTAATCAGGCATGGCGAGGAACCTCTGCTGGAGTCCGGATGGGGCGACCAGGATGACGCCGACCAGCATGCGTCGGCCACAGGTCAAACAGTTGTTTGAAACTTACGTTTAGCCCAGGTGCTTGTCAAGGAGGGTCAGGCAGGGCTTTGCTGCCACGAAAAGGGCCATTTTGGCCACGACCGGAATGACCGCCCGGTCATGGCCTGGACGCGTCGTCGCGCAGGCCATGTGCTAGTCCAGAAGGTCCAGTTGCAGGTAATGAGCCACGCTTTGCGCGTCGGCCATCTTCAACCTCGGCACGCGCCCCAGGCAAGGCGCTGGCAGGCGCTCGGCCAGGCTGGCCAGGTTCTGCTCGAGACGCGAGGTGCGCGGCTCGACGATGTTGGCGACCCAGCCGGCCAGCTGCAGGCCATCGCGACCGATGGCCTCGGCACTGAGCAACGCATGGTTGATGCAGCCCAGACGCACGCCGACCACCAGGATCACTGGCAGCTTCAAGGCAATGGCCAGGTCCGACAGGTTGGCATGCTCGGACAGTGGCACACGCCAGCCACCGGCGCCTTCCACCAGGGTGAAGTCCGCTTGATGGGCAAGGACCTGGCGCATCGACGCCAGCAGCGACTGCACCGAAAGCGCCACCCCGGCTTCGCGGGCCGCCAGGTGGGGGGCGATCGCAGGCTCGAAGGCGAATGGATTGACCTGATCGTAGGGTAGCTTGATGCTGCTCTGCTCGATCAAGGCCAGCGCATCCGGATTGCGCAGTCCCTTGCTGGTCACCAGGCAGCCGGAGGCCACCGGCTTGGCGCCGAGCGTGGCCTGGCCCATCGACCGCGCGGCATGCAGCAGTCCGGCGGCAATGGTGGTCTTGCCGACGTCGGTATCGGTCCCGGCAATGAAATAGGCCCGGCTCATCTCATGCGTCTCCTGCTCGTGGCTTGCGCAACACACCATAGACCACCTGGTAGGTCGCTGGCAGGCCGGCAGGCTGGCGCCAGCCCTCGTAGGCCTGAAGCAGGCCCTGCATGCGAGCCCTGCCGGTCAGTCCGCCGGGCCGTCCCGGGTTGAGGTTGTGCGCGCCAAGCGCCTTGAGTTCATGGGTCAGGCTGCGTACATCCGGGTAATGCAACACCTGCGCCTGGCGATGCAGACCAAGGAGCTGCAGGCCGCTGGCATGGCAATGCTGCTGATACGCCTCGAACTGCCGGAAGCGATTGACATGCACCATGCCATCGACCTGCTGCCAGCTGGCCCGCAGCTCCTCGAGCGTACCGACGCACAGGCTGCTCAATGCCAGCACGCCGCCCGGGCGCAGGACCCGACGTACCTGCGCCAGGACCTGGTCGAGGCGGCTGCACCATTGCACCGCCAGACTGGAAAACACCAGGTCCACGCTGTCATCGGCAAGGGGCAGGCGTTCGGCATCCCCGACCACGTGAAACGAAGCGCCACCCTCGCGCCGGGCGTGCTGGAGCATGCCCTCGGCGATATCCAGGGCGATCCCCTGGGAGCCGCCGAAACGTTCGCTCAAGCGGCGGCTGAAGTGACCGGTGCCGCTGCCCAGGTCAAGCCAGCGCGAAACCGCCAGGTCGGCTGGCAATTGCCCGAGCAGGTGCTCGCCGACTGCCCGCTGCAAGGCAGCGACGCTGTCATAGGTGGTCGCGGCCCGGGAAAACGAAGCCGCCACCTGGCGCTTGTCCGGCAGGCCGGTGGCCTGGTTCGGCCAGGAAAGATCAGTCATCGCCACTCTCATGCAGGAAATTCTTGATGCTCACGGCCAGATCCTGTGGATATTCCACCAGGAAGGCATGGCTGCAGTCTTCCACCAGGCCCACCTCGACATCCGGCAGCATGTCGCTCAGGGCTTGGGCCGCCTCGGCGGGCACCAGGCCATCGCCCCCCGCGAACAGGTGCAGCTGGGGGCCGTCATAGGCCTGCAGCGCGGCGCGGGTATCCAGTTGCTTGAGCACCTCCAGGCCATTGGCCAGGTACAGCGGGTCGGTATCCGGAACACCGATGCTCAACTGGCGCAGCACGCCGCGCGGCTCGCGCGCGCCTTCGCTGCATAGCGTGCGAAAGCGCCTGAGGGTGACCTGGGTATGGCTGCGGCAGCCATCGAGGAAGGTTGCGAAGGTGTCGGCCGCCATGCCCTGGGGCCAGTCCGGACGGCTGACGAAACTCGGGTTGCTGGCCAGGGTGAGCAGGCCGCAGCAGTGGTCGCCACGCCTGGCCGCCAACTGGCTGGCCAGCATCCCGCCCAGCGACCAGCCTCCCAGCCAGGCATCGGTCGGCAGCTTGCGGTCCAGATGATCGACCCAGGCTCGCCAGTCGGCCTCGGCCAGTTCGGGAAGCGCCGCCAGCTCCACCTGCAGGCGCGGGTCCTGGGCACGCAGGCTGGCAGCCAGAGGTTCCAGCGAGGCGGTACCCAGCCCCCAGCCAGGCAGAAGGATCAGTCGATTGCGCATTGGCAGGCTCCGGCTATGCATGACATTCGTCCAATGCATTCAACAATAGCCGGACCTGCGCCGCGCTGTGCGCCGCGCTGAGCGTCACGCGCAAGCGCGCACTGCCCATGGCCACGGTCGGCGGACGGATGGCGGTGACCAGCAGGCCACGCTCGCGCAGGCGCTGCGACAGATGCAAGGCCCGCGCGCTGTCGCCGATCAGGATCGGCTGGATGGCCGTCGGGCTGTCCATCAGGCGCAGGCCAATGCGCTGGGCGCCTTCGCGAAACTGCGTGATCAGCGCCGCCAGATGCTCGCGGCGCCAGTGCTCGCGACGCAGCAGTTCGAGGCTCTTGAGCGTGGCGCAGGCGAGCGCCGGGGGCTGACCGGTGGTGTAGATGTAGGGGCGGGCGAACTGGATCAAGGCCTCGATCAACTCCTCGCTGCCGGCGACGAAGGCGCCCGCCGTGCCGCAAGCCTTGCCGAGCGTACCGATCAATACCGGGACTTCATCCAGGCCCAGGCCAAAGTGCTCGACGATACCGCCGCCCTGGATGCCCAGGGTACCGAAACCGTGAGCATCGTCGACCACCAGCCAGGCGGCGTGCCGCCGGGCCACCTGGCTCAGCGCCGGCAGGTCGGCCAGGTCGCCATCCATGCTGAACACGCCATCGGTCACCACCAGGGTGTCGCCATTGGCCTTGGCCAGGCGCGTGGCCAGACTATGCGCATCGTTGTGCAGGTAGCGGCTGAAACGCGCCCCGCTGAGCAGCCCGCCATCGAGCAGCGAGGCATGGTTGAGCCGGTCCTGCAGCACCGTGTCGCCTTTGCCGGCCAGTGCGGTGATGACCCCGAGGTTGGCCATGTAGCCGGTGGAGAACAACAGTGCCCTGGGACGCCCCGTCAGTTCCGCCAGCGCCTGCTCCACGGCATGATGCGGTGTGCTGTGGCCGACGACCAGGTGCGAGGCCCCGGCGCCAACGCCCCAGGTCTGTGCTGCGTCGCGCCAGGCGGCGATCACCTCGGGATGATTGGCCAGGCCCAGGTAGTCGTTGCTGCAGAACGCCAGCAACGGCTGGCCGTCGACCACGACGTGTGGCCCCTGTGGGCTTTGCAGCAACGGCCGCTGCCGGTAGAGGCCTTCCGCGCGCCGCTGCGCCAGCCGCGAGGTCAGGTCGAAGGCCATGCTCAGGCCGACGCTGCGTCGTGGAACAGCTCGCTGTTGCGCTGCTCGACCAGTGCCTGTTCGATCGCCGCCTGGTGCACCTCGTCGGCATGCTCCTCACGGGCCTCAGGCTGGATGCCGAGCCGGGCGAACAGCTGCATGTCCTTGTCGGCCTGCGGGTTGCCAGTGGTCAACAGCTTCTCGCCATAGAAGATCGAATTGGCGCCCGCCAGGAAGGCCAGCGCCTGCATCTGCTCGTTCATCTGCTCGCGGCCGGCCGACAGCCGCACATGGGACTTGGGCATGAGGATGCGTGCCACGGCCAGCATGCGGATGAAGTCGAACGGATCGACATCGTCCTCGTCGGCCAGCGGCGTACCGGCGACCTTGACCAGCATGTTGATCGGCACCGACTCGGGGTGCTCGGGCAGGTTGGCCAGCTGGATCAGCAGGCCCGCTCGGTCGTCGAGCGACTCGCCCATGCCGAGGATGCCGCCCGAACAGATCTTCATCCCGGCATCGCGCACGTAGGCCAGCGTCTGTAGGCGTTCGGCGTAGGTGCGCGTGGTGATGATGCTGCCGTAGAACTCCGGCGAGGTATCGAGGTTGTGGTTGTAGTAGTCCAGCCCGGCCTCGGCCAGCGCCTGGGTCTGCTCGCGGTCCAGGCGGCCAAGGGTCATGCAGGTCTCCAGGCCCATGGCCTTGACCCCCTGAACCATCTGCAGCACATAGGGCATGTCCTTGGCCGATGGGTGCTTCCAGGCCGCGCCCATGCAGAAGCGGGTCGAACCGATGGCCTTGGCCCGCGCAGCTTCCTCGAGCACCTTCTGCACTTCCATCAGCTTCTGTTTTTCCAGCCCGGTGTTGTAGTGGCCCGATTGCGGACAGTACTTGCAGTCTTCCGGGCAGGCGCCGGTCTTGATCGACAGCAGGGTCGAGACCTGCACGCGGTTGGCATCGAAATGCGCGCGGTGCACGCTCTGGGCCTGGAACAGCAGGTCGTTGAACGGTTGCAGGAACAGTGCCTTGACCTCGGCCAAGGTCCAGTCGTGACGTGTTGTTGCAGTTGCGCTGGCGCTCATCGGCGTTTCCTTGTTTAGGCTTTGACAGGCGCCGGGACAGCAAGCCCACCAGCGCATCACGGGATGATCGGCATATTTACGGAAGCCTCATGAACTGTCAACTCGCTATGAAAAACCTGGTTTACAAGTGTGCAAATATCAACCAAAGCTGTCTGTTATGCGACCGTGATGCGCAGCAGCCTCTGCCGCTGTGCATGGATTGCGAGGCCGAGTTGCCCTGGCTGGACGCCCGCTGCCGGATCTGTGCCCTGCCGCTGCCCCTCGATGGCCTGGCCTGCGCAACCTGCCACCGGCGTCGGCCGGCCTATCAGCGGGTCGAAGCGCTTTGGCACTATGGATTCCCGGTCGATACCTTGATCACCCGCTTCAAGCACAATGCGCAATGGCCCGTCGGTCACCTGCTCGCCGCCCAGCTTGGCCAGGCGCTGTCGTATCGGTTCACCCAAGGCTTGCCGCGACCTGACCTGCTGTTGCCTGTCCCGCTTGCCCGGCGTCGGCTGCGCCTGCGCGGCTTCAACCAGGCAGCCATGCTGGCCCGCTGGCTGTCACGCCAGCTGTCGATCCGCTGCGAAGACGGCTTGCTGCAGCGTACCCGCAATACGCCAGCACAACAGTCGCTCAGTGCTGCCAGCCGGCGGCGCAATCTGCGCCACGCTTTCGGCCTGCGCCAGGCTGCCGTCGTGCAAGGCCTGCACCTGGCGCTGGTCGATGACGTGCTGACCACCGGCGCCACGGCCCAGGCGCTGGCTGCCCTGCTGCGCCAGGCCGGTGCGCGCCGGGTGGATGTGTATTGCCTGGCCCGCACGGCCAAGCCCGGCCAGTGTTGACTTGGCCAGGCAACTGGCGTCACTTTCGCAGCTTCGTTCGTAGCGCAGCCCTCGCCATGCCATTGCCTGTCCTGCTGACCCAGCTCATCACTCATCGTCCGCAACGCATCGCCTTGCTGCAGCATGTCGCCGAGCAGGGCTCTATCACCCAGGCGGCCAAGGCGGCCGGCATCAGCTATAAGACGGCCTGGGACGCCATCGACGAGCTCAACAACCTGGCTGGCCGCCCGCTGGTCGAACGCAGCACCGGGGGACGCGGCGGTGGCGGCGCCCGGCTGTCTGCCGAAGGCGAGCGCATGGTGCGGCTCTACCAGCGCCTGCAAACCTTGCAGGCCCAGGTGCTCGAAGCCGCCGAGCAGGCTGGCGACCTGGACGTGCTCGGGCGCCTGATGCTGCGAACCAGCGCGCGCAACCAGCTACCGGCACAGGTCAGCGGCCTGCAGCGCGAAGGACGACATGACCGTATACACCTGAGCCTGGCGGGTGGGCTGGCGATCACGGCATCGATCACCCACGACAGCACCGAACGCCTGGAGCTGACCGTGGGAAGCAACGTGGTGGCGTTGTTCAAGGCTGGCTGGGTCAGGCTGCTGGGCGATGACGAACAGCCCGACCCGCACTGCAACTGCCTGCGCGCCAAGCTCCAGACCATTCTTGCCGACCCTGCCGATGCGAGCGAGGTCGGGGTGCTCCTGGAAAACGGTCAGACCTTGTGCGCCTTCGCCGAGGCCCGCTGGCTGGCCGAACGGCAGCTTGGCCCGGGCGACGAACTGCGCGTGCAGTTCCACCCCGCCCAGGTGCTGCTTGGCGTGCCCGTGTGAACCCGGAGGGCGCTGCCAGGTCGCAGGCGGTCCGTCGCACGACGCGCGATGCGCTACCATGGCCGCACGTAGCCTAACCCGGAGTCAGCATGTCCCACCCTTTCGATACTCTCACCCCCGACCTGGTCCTGGACGCGGTCGAGAGCCTGGGTTTTCTCAGCGACGCCCGCGTGCTGGCGCTCAACAGCTACGAGAACCGTGTCTACCAGGTTGGCCTGGATGACGGCCCGCCGCTGATCGCCAAGTTCTACCGTCCCGGACGCTGGAGCGACGCGGCGATTCTCGAGGAGCATGCCTTCAGTGCGGAGCTGGCCGATTGCGAGGTTCCCCTGGTGGCGCCGATTCGGCACGCGCAACAGACCCTGTTCGAGCACCAGGGCTTTCGCTTCGCCTTGTTCCCGCGACGGGGCGGGCATGCGCCGGAACCCGGCGATCTCGAGCAGCTCTATCGCCTCGGCCAATTGCTCGGCCGTCTGCACGCGGTCGGCGCGGCGCGTCCCTTCGAGCACCGCGAAGCGCTGACCGTGGCCAATTTCGGCCATGCTTCGCTGGAAACCCTGCTGGCCGGCGATTTCGTGCCTGGCGAGCTGTTGCCGGCCTTCGAGTCCGTGGCCCGGGATCTGCTCGAACGGGTCGAAGCGGCCTACGCGGCCATACCCCATCAAGTCATCCGCCTGCACGGCGATTGCCATCCTGGCAACCTGATGTACCGCGACGAATGCTTCCATGTCGTCGACCTCGACGACTGCCGTACCGGCCCCGCGGTACAGGACCTGTGGATGATGCTGGCCGGCAGTCGCGGAGAACGCCTGGCCCAGCTGGCCGAACTGATCGATGGCTACAGCGAGTTCCATGACTTCGACCCGCGCCAGCTTGGCCTGATCGAACCCTTGCGTGCCCTGCGCCAGTTGCACTACAGCGCCTGGCTGGCACGTCGCTGGGACGACCCGGCGTTTCCCCGCAGCTTCCCCTGGTTCGGCCAGCCCCGCTACTGGGGCGATCAGATCCTGGCCTTGCGTGAACAGATCGCAGCCTTGCAGGAGCCTGCGCTGAGATTGTTCTAGGGTTTGCGAAAGACACGCGGCGCGACCAGGCCGGCGCACGCGCCTGTTTCCAACACGGCCTGGGCTGCGTCCTGATCCTTTTCGTCAGCCCCTGCGGGACCGCACGTCCCTGGCTAGAATAGCCCCCGGCTTCATTCGTCATTCGAGCAAGGAATCTGCATGCATGCTGCAAACCCGCGCCGCGGGTATCTCCTGGGCCTTGCGGCCTACATCATATGGGGCTCGTTCCCTCTCTACTTCAAGGCGATCCAGAGCGTGCCGGCGACGGAGATCATCGTCCATCGCGTGCTCTGGTCAGCGCTTTTCGGCTCGCTGCTGCTGGCCGCCTGGAAACACCCTGGCTGGTGGCGCGAGCTGCGCGAGCACCCCCGCCGCCTGGCCATCCTGGCGCTGAGCGGCAGCCTGATCGCCGGCAACTGGCTGACCTATGTGTGGGCAGTGAACAACGGGCGCATGCTCGAAGCCAGCCTTGGCTACTACATCAATCCGTTGGTCAACGTGCTGCTGGGCATGCTGCTGCTCGGCGAGCGCCTGCGCCGGCTGCAATGGCTGGCCGTGCTGCTGGCCGTGCTCGGGGTGGTGCAACAGGTATGGCAGGCGGGCAGCCTGCCCTGGGTCTCGCTGGTGCTCGCCTTGAGCTTCGGCTTCTACGGCCTGATTCGCAAGCAGGCGCCGGTGGCCGCCCTGCCGGGGCTGGTGGTGGAAACCTGGATGCTGGTCCCGCTGGCCTGCGCCTGGTTGTTGCTGCATCCAGCGGCAAGCACCGCCCAGGCCAGCTTCTACGGCAGCAGCGAAGCCTGGTGGCTGATCGCCGCGGGGCCGGTGACCCTGATACCTCTGGTGTGCTTCAACGCGGCTGCCCGCCACTTGCCGTACACCACCTTGGGCTTTCTGCAATACCTGGCTCCCACCTTGGTGCTGTTGCAGGCGCTGTGGCTGTTCGATGAGCACCTGTCTGCCAGCAGCCTGGTGGCTTTCATGTTCATCTGGGCCGGCCTGGTGGTCTACAGCGTCGATATCTGGAAAAGCTTGCGCAAGCGCGCCTGATCAAAATGCTGCACATGTTGCCGCAGCCTGTGGCCGACCAGGTCTGCGGCATGCTCCCCCAAAGGTTATCCACAGCTTCTTCCCGAAACCTTGCGCACGCGCCCTGCATCTGATCACTTTTCGTACAAACCTCTACACCCCTTGCTATGTCTGCCTTACAGCGGTAGGCCCCCAGCTTATCCACAGGTCGATTCACGAGAATCCGGGATAACCTTCCGATGCCTCTTCCAGGTGCGACCCTCGGGCCAGGCACCGGCGCTTTAGTCTTATGCCATGGCTCGCGCGCTTCATGTAGTATCTTTTTTCGAGCACTACAGGATGTCCGGATGCTCCACGTCGCCCGCCCTTGGCCACCCTTCATCCGGCAGGCGACACCCAAGACCAAATACAAGAGCCAAGCAGCTGAGCAGAGTGAGCCAAGCAATGACTGAATACGTTCAAGTCGGCGACCTTCAGGTCGCCAAGGTCCTGCATGACTTCATCGAGCAGGAAGCCATCCCCGGTACGGGCATCGTTGCCGACCGCTTCTGGGCCGATGCGCAACAGCTTTTCGACGACCTCGCTCCGCGCAACAAGGCCCTGCTCGCCAAGCGCGACGAACTGCAGGCCAGGATCGATGCCTGGCATCGGGCACGCCAGGGCGAGGCTCATGATCCAGTGGCGTACAAGGCTTTTCTCGAACAGATCGGCTATCTGCTGCCGCCGGTGGAGGATTTCCAGGTCACCACTGCCGATGTCGACGAGGAAGTGGCACGGATGGCAGGCCCGCAACTGGTGGTCCCGGTCATGAATGCCCGCTTCGCCTTGAATGCCGCCAATGCCCGCTGGGGGTCGCTGTATGACGCGCTCTATGGCACCGATGCCATCGCCGAGGAAGGTGGCGCCGAACGGGGCCGCGACTACAACAGGGTGCGCGGCGACAAGGTCATTGCCTTCGGCCGTGCGTTCCTCGACCAGGCCGCACCGCTGGAAGTTGGCAGCCACGCCGAGGCCAGCGGTTATCGCATCGACCAGGGCAAGCTGGTCGTGGCGCTGAGGGACGGCAGCACGAGTGCGCTGCGCCAAGCCGCTCAGCTGGTCGGCTACCGAGGCGACGCGGACACACCGACAGCCATCCTGCTCAAGCACAATGGTCTGCATTTCGAGCTGCAGATCGATGCCGACACGCTCGTAGGTGGGATCGACGCCGCTGGCATCGAGGACATCCTGCTCGAATCGGCCCTGACCACCATCATGGACTGCGAAGACTCGGTCGCGGCCGTGGATGCCGAAGACAAGGTCCTGGTCTATCGCAACTGGCTAGGCCTGATGAAAGGCGACCTGGCTGAGCCGGTGAGCAAGGCGGGCCGGACCTTCACCCGGACACTCAACGCGGATCGTCGGTATACCGGCATGGATGGATCGGAGCTGACGCTACACGGCCGCGCGTTGCTGTTCGTACGCAATGTCGGCCACCTCATGAGCAACCCGGCAATCCTCGATGCACAGGGCAATGAGCTTCCCGAGGGTATCCAGGACGCGCTGTTCACCGGGCTGATCGCCCTGCATGACCTCAAGGGCAATACCGCTCGACGCAATAGCCGCAGCGCAAGCGTCTACATCGTCAAGCCCAAGATGCATGGCCCAGAGGAGGTCGGCTTCGCCGTGGAGATCTTCAGCCGCGTCGAAGACCTGCTGGGCATGCCGCGCAATACCCTGAAGATTGGAATCATGGATGAAGAACGGCGGACCACCGTCAATCTCAAAGCTTGCATCAAGGCCGCGTCCGAGCGGGTAGTGTTCATCAACACCGGTTTCCTCGACCGCACCGGTGATGAAATCCATACCTCGATGGAGGCCGGGGCCATGGTACGCAAGGGCGCCATGAAGCATGAACGCTGGATCGGCGCCTACGAGAACAACAACGTCGATGTCGGCCTGGCCACCGGCCTGCCGGGACGCGCCCAGATCGGCAAGGGCATGTGGGCCATGCCCGACCTGATGGCGGCCATGCTCGAGCAGAAGATCGCGCACCCGCTGGCCGGCGCCAACACCGCCTGGGTGCCTTCGCCGACCGCGGCCGTGCTGCATGCCTTGCACTATCACAAGGTAGACGTGCCGCAACGTCAGGCCGAACTGGCCAGGCGCGTCCCGGCCGCGCTGGATGACCTCCTGAGCATCCCGCTGGCGACCACCCCCGACTGGTCGCCCGAGGAGATCGGCAACGAGCTGGACAACAATGCCCAAGGCATCCTTGGCTACGTGGTGCGCTGGATCGACCAAGGCATAGGCTGCTCCAAGGTACCCGACATCAACGATGTAGGACTGATGGAGGACCGGGCGACCTTGCGCATTTCCAGCCAGCTGCTGGCCAACTGGCTGCGCCACGGGATCATCAGTCAGGCCCAGGTCATGGAAAGCTTCGAGCGGATGGCGCAAGTGGTCGACCGGCAAAATGCCGATGACCCAGACTATCGTCCGATGGCGCCGGACTTCGCAGAGAACATCGCCTTCCAGGCAGCCGTGGAACTGGTGCTCGAAGGCGCCCGGCAGCCCAACGGTTATACCGAACCGGTCCTGCACCGGCGGCGGCGCGAGTTCAAGGCACGCCAGCGCTGATCGCGATCGGTGATTCCGGGGCCGCCTGGCGGTCCTGGAATCCCATGCCCACTGCCCTACTACGCCAGCCGCAATTCCTTTCTCACCAGCTCAAGCAACCTGTCCAGGTCGACCGGCTTGAGCAGGAAGTCCACCACGCCCAGGCGCATGACATCCACGGCTTCCTTCACGTCGGTATCACCCGAGACCACGATGATGGAAAGCGCGGCCCGCTCCGACTCGCGAATCTGCCGGATCAGCTCCAGACCGTCCTTGGGCACCATGCGCAAGTCGGTGATCATCAACCCGATCCCCGGTTCGCGACGCAGGGCGTCGAGCGCCGCCTGGGCACCATTGGCCTCCAGACAGTCGATTCCCTTGGTCTTGAGGTAGAGGCACAACGCTGTGCGATTGACCACATTGTCATCTACCACCAGCACCTGTTGCGCCGGGGCCGGTGGCGCCGAAACCGTAGCCAGGGCTTCGCGCTCGGCATCGCTGAGGATTTCATCAAGCTCAACCATGGTCCACTCGTCAAAAAAATTCCCTTTAGCAAGTTCAGACCGCAAAACACCGTTGCGCAAACTGCCTTTCGTCGGATATTTGACACATCCACCGGCTGGGCCAGGCCGCATGATCGCGCGCGCGGGCGCCTTTCGTACAAGCCTAGACTTACGTCCAATGGGCAGGACCAGGCCCGCCTCTCACCATTGATGCACCACAAGACGCCGTGCGCGTCCAGATGCAGACCTCTACATGCGGTAGTTCCATGAGCAGACAGGACGCCTACAGCCAGGCGGGCAAGACCGCCGTACTGCAGAATATCCAGGGCACCATGCAGTTCCTGCAGCGCTTTCCCCCGTTCAACCAGATGCAGCAGGCACACCTGGCCTATCTGGTCGAGCAGTGCCAGCTGCGTTTCCATGCCGCCGGCGAAAGCATTCTCAAGCCATCGGACGGGCCGGTCGAACACTTCTACATCGTCAAGCAAGGCCGGGTGATAGGCGAGCGCCAGCAGATGACCCGAGCAGGGATGGAAACCACCTTCGAAATCACCACCGGCGAGTGTTTTCCGCTAGCCGCGCTGCTCGGCGAGCGCGCCACGCGCACCGAGCACCTGGCCGCCGAGGATACGTTCTGCCTGCAGCTGGACAAGACGGCGTTCATCAAGCTGTTCTCGCTGTCGGACGTATTCCGCGATTTCGCCCTGCGTGGCGTCAGCAGTTTGCTCGACCAGATCAACCAGCAGGTCCGGCGACGCGCGGTCGAGACCCTTGGCACCCAATACTCGCTCAATGCGCCCCTGGGTGAGCTGGCCATGCGCCACCCCATCACCTGCACACCGGCGACCCCGCTGCGCGACGCCGTGCGCGCCATGCACGAACAGCAGGTCGGCAGCATCGTGATCGTCGATCCGCAGCGCTTCCCCATTGGCATCTTCACCCTGCGCGACCTGCGCGAAGTGATCGCCGAACCGAGTGCGCAACTGGATGCTCCGGTCGGCCAGTACATGACCGCATCGCCATTCTACCTGGCCCCTTCGGCGACCGCCTTCGACGCTGCCATGGCCATGACCGAGCGGCACATCGCCCATGTCTGCCTGGTGGAAAATCAGCGACTGTGCGGGGTGGTTTCCGAGCGTGACCTGTTTTCCCTGCAGCGGGTCGACCTGGTGCACCTGGCACGCACGATCCGCCATGCGCCACGGCTCGATACGCTGGTGGCGCTGCGCGGCGAGATCGGCCTGCTGGTCGAGCGCATGCTGGCCCATGGGGCTTCTTCGACTCAGATTACCCAGATCATCACCTTGCTCAACGATCACACGGTCTGCCGAGTCATCGAACTGGTCCTGGCCGAACGCGGCGATCCGGGCATCGCCTTCAGCTGGCTGTGCTTCGGCAGTGAAGGACGGCGCGAACAGACCCTGCACACCGACCAGGACAACGGCATTCTTTTCGAGGCCCAGGACGCGGCCGAGGCCGAGGCCATCCGCGTGCGCCTGCTGCCACTGGCGCAGTCCATCAACCAGTGCCTGGCGCAATGCGGCTTCCGGCTATGCGAGGGCAACGTGATGGCAGGCAACCCGCAACTGTGCCTGTCGCGCGCGGAATGGGCCCAGCGCTTCGCCGGGTTCATCCGCCAAGCCACGCCGGAAAACCTGCTCGGTTCGAGCATCTACTTCGACCTGCGCGTGGTCTGGGGCCAGGAATCGGCTTGCGAAGGTCTACGCCAGGCCATGCTCGACCAGGTCGCAGATAACCGCCTGTTCCAACGCATGATGGCCGAGAACGCCCTGCGCCAGCGCCCGCCGGTAGGACGCTGGCGCGAGTTCGTGCTGACGCGCCAGGGCAACGACCGCACCGCGACGCTGGACCTGAAGGTCCAGGGCCTGACGCCGTTCGTCGACGGTGCGCGCCTGCTGGCGCTGGCCAACGACATCGGTGCGAGCAACACCCTGGAGCGCCTGCGCCAACTGGTGGCCAAGGGAGTACTGGAGCCGCTCGATGGCGCCGCCTATGAGGAGGCCTACCACTTCATCCAGCAGACACGCATGCAGCAGCACCAGCGCCAGAGTCGAGAGAATCAGCCTTATTCCAACCGGCTCGACCCCGACAGCCTCAACCATCTGGATCGACGCATCCTGCGCGAGTCTCTGCGTCAGGCACAACGCCTGCAAGCCAGCCTGGCGCTGCGGTACCAGCTATGAGCCTGCTCGACTGGCTGCGGCCTGCCGCGCCCAACTTGGATGCGCACTTGCGCCAGCGCCTCGAACGCTTGCCTGCGCCGCGACCGCTCGGGGTCGAAAGCCTGCGCGAACAGCGCTGGGTGGTGCTGGACCTGGAAACCAGCGGCCTGAATCTCAGCCGCGACGTGGTGCTGTCCATCGGCGCGGTGGTGATCGAAGATGGCGCCATCGATCTTGGGCAGCAGTTCGAACGGACCTTGCTCCGTCCTGGCCGCAAGACCACTTCCAGCGTGCTGATCCATGGCCTGGGCCCAGGTGCCCTGGCAGCCGGCTGCGACCCACGCGAAGCCCTGCTCGAGTTGCTGGAGTTCATCGGCGCCAGCCCGGTGCTGGCCTTCCACGCGCCATTCGACCAGCACATGCTGGCCAAGGCGCTGAAGGAGAGCCTTGGCTATCGCCTGCGTCATCCGTTTCTGGACGTGGCCGAACTGGCGCCGATGCTCAACCCCGACACGCTCTTGCGCGAACCGGGCCTGGACGACTGGATCGCCCGGTTCGGCCTGGAGGTCCATGAGCGTCATCATGCCAGCGCCGATGCGCAGGTCACCGCAGAACTGGCCTTGATCCTGCTCAGCCAGGCCCGTCGGCAACAGCTCGACAGCCCCCTGCAACTGGAACAGCGACTGCGCCAGTGGCGACGACGCAACCTGCACAGGCATGGCCTTTAGGCAGTAGATAACTGTTACCCGGGCATAGCGCTGCTCGACAGCATGGCATGTCCTCATCACCCGGGACATGAACCATGACGCCACTGCAAAGCCTCGAAGCGCTCGACCTACAAGCGGCCACGCTGTTGGAACTGCCAGCCGGCATCGAACAGTCGCTGGATCTGCATGTGCAACAGGTGCTCTCCAGGCCCGAGCTGAAAGCGGCCGATCTGCTGCTCGATGGCCAGAGCCTGCTGACAAGGGTCGGCCAGCGCCTGGCTGGCGAGCAGCCTTTCACCGCGCCTGCCGCTGGCCAGGTAGCGCGGGAACGGATCAGCCTGCCGGCCGGCTTCGCCCAAGCCATCGAAAGATTTTGCCAGCAGGCGAGGCAGACCTATCATCGCCGTTTCGTCGACTACTGGCTGGAGCGCGACAGCCGTGGCCTGACCCGACGCTCGCGCCTGGTCGTGCTGCGGCGCGAGCAGCTGGATGCGGAAATCCGCCTGCGCCTGTTCGACCAGACGCTGGAGCAGGCGGAGGCCGAACTGCTGCGCATTTGCATCGAACGTGGCCAGCCCTGGCAGCGGCAACACCTGCCGAGCGACGCGCGACCCCAGGTGTACCGACCCTTGCTCGACGGCAGCGACCCCAGCTGGCGCTTGTACCTGCCTGGTTCGCTGGTGCTGGTGGAGCGGGGCCCCGAAGGGCGTATGGTCGAGCCCGGGGAACCGGTCGGCAAGGCCCTGCTGTGCAGCCTTGCCCATGGTATCGAAGCCTTCGCCAGCCTTGCCGACTTGCATCTGGAACTCTGCGAACGCCTGGAGGACCCGCTCCAGAGTCGCCCGCTGGTCGAATTGCTGGTCGACCCGCAAGCCCAGCGCCGAGCCTGCCAGGCCGAACGCCTGCGCTACGACTGGTATACCGATGACTTCGTGCACGCCCAGGTCGATGCGGTGCGCAACGCCCATCGTCACAGGCTCGCGCTAGCCTGGCAGCAAGCCTGGAACAGCGGCCTGCAAGCGGATATCCCGGCCTTCGATGCGGCCCTGCAGGCGCAGCTCCAGCTCGACCAGGTGTTTTCCAGCAAAGGCGCGCTGGCGACTCGCTATGCACTGCTGCTGGAAAAACACCTCCCTGCCTGGCTGCGCAACGCGTCCCAGCAAGCCTTGAGCCATATCATGCAAACGTTGCAGGAACTGGTCGTCGCCATCGAGCAGGCCGCGGCGCCTGGAATTCCTACACTCGAAGAGTTTCACCAGCGTAACCGCCTGCTGGACTGGACCCGCCAACGTCTGCAAGCGCGCCTGCTCCATGCCACGGGCCTGGAGCTCGACGTACGACAGCTGCGCCTTAGCGTCACCATGGCCAGGCAGGTCGGTCCGGTCTTCAATCCCCTGATGCCGAGCAGCTACATACCGATAGCCAATCGGCCCCAGGTCGGCGACACCATCGAACTGGTCCCGGTCACCTACAAGCTCGAGGAACTGGCCCTGCTGAACATCGCCTGGTTCGATACCGACTACTGGCTGACGGCCCGGCTACATCGCGCCGACGGCCGCCCGGCTCCTGCGGGGCTCGATGCAGCACTGGTCAAGCGCCTGATCCGCGAGCTCAATGCCGGCAACAGTTATCCGGCCTTCCTGCGCTGGCACCTGCTCGAGTCCGCCAACGGCAAATGGCGGCAATGGGCCCATGGCCGGATCAATCGCGCACGCATGCGCAGCGAAGCGGCAAAGGCCCTGCATGCCGGCCATTATCTGGAGACTTGGCCAGGGCAAGGCTATGCCTGGACCCGCAGCGTGCTCGACTACCCGGACAATGCGCACCGACCATTGGTCGAAGGACGACGGATCGTCGTCAGCCAGCTACTGGTCGATGGCCACACCCTCCAAGGTGTACTGCTGGTCAGCTCCCTGGATTCGAGCCCCTACTTCCTGCTCTACGCGGCAAATGCGCCAGACAGCCGTCCCTGGCGCCATTACCGCAACCCCAGGCATCTGCTGCGCGCCTTGCGCGAAAGCGTCGAATTGCGCCGCTACGTCAAGGAGCGCCTGCCGCTGCTACCCGAACAGCAGGTCGAAAGGCTGCTGACCAGAGGGCGCCTGGCCGCACACCTGCAACGCCCCTTGATCGCAGGCAATCTGTTCGATGCCTGCTACCTGGCACAGGTTCAGGCGTTGCTGGAAAAGGTCGATGCCAGTAGCAATACGAGCCTGGAACTGCTTGGCGAAACGGCCCTGCAGACGTTCTGGATACTGCTGGACCTGGTCAGCGTGTGGCTGCCGCAACGCACCCTGGCCGCTCTGGCGTTCGGCAGGGCGGCTGTCGCCACGCTCGACAGCCTCGAGGAGCTGCAAGAGGATGATCGCCTGGGCGCGCTTTCCCAAGCCATCGAGGCTCTGGCCCATGCCGCCGATGGCGTCGGTACCATCGCCGGCTCGGCGATCACTCGCAAGGCCATACGCCATATGCCGCCCAACCCGCCGGGTTCGCTGCCCAATCATTACCAGGTGGCTCCGGAAGTCGGCAAGCTGCGCTATCGCCTGGGTGGTCTTCATGGCGAGGGCGTCTACGAGATGCCGTCGCCGTACCAGGGGCTCTCCCACTACTACATCAAGGACAACGCCGAACGTTTCTACCAGGTCCGCTTCGACGGACGTCGCTGGCGAGCGGTCGATCCCCAGCAACCGGACGCCTACTTGCAGGTACCGATCAAGCGCCGCGCCGATGGCAACTGGATCGTCGACTCGCCGGTGCTGTGGTACGACGGTCTGCCGGACCTCGCCCAACTGCTCGACGACTGTGCACTGACCGAACCGGCAAGCGGCACGCCATCAGCCGATGGCAACGGGCTTTACCGCTACGCCAACCAGCTGTACCTGCAAGCCGGCAAACGTCGGGTAGGCTTGCGCAAGCACCTGCTAGCAAACCACTATCACTTGCTGATACCCGCGCAACGCCCCGATGCGACAGTCGCCTGGGCCGTCTTGCGCTGGCAGGAGCGTGAATGGCGGATACGCGTGCGCCAGGCCGGACGCAGCAGCGACTGGCTGGCGCTGCCTGAAGACTATCAGCCCAACCTTGGCAACAGCTGATCCAGGCGCTGGTGCAGGACGCTCTCACTCGGCCAGTTGCGCAGCAGGCGTGCCCGGTCGCGGGCATAGGCCGGTGCGAAGCTGAGCTGAGTGCCGTGCTGGCTCATCGCGTCGAGATCTATCAGCGACCATTGGTCCTCCTGCCAGAACAGGTTGTGACCCTTGAAGTCGCCATGGCTGATGCGCTCGTGGATCAGCCGCTCCATCAGCCGGACCAGCGCCTGCAACTGCTGCTCGGGTACCTCGCCGCTGTCGAGGTATGGCGCGAAGCTTTCGATCAGATCCGGCCCGTCGGCGTGCTCGGTCACCAGGTAGGCGCGACCACGCAAGCCGACGACCCGCTGCTCGAGCACGGCCAGCGGCATGGGCGTGGCGATTCCGAGAAACGCCAGGCGGTGCCCCTCGATCCACGAGTGCCAGGCCCGGCTCGGACGCCAGAAGCGCTTGAGCCAGTGCGCGGCGTCCTTGATGTTGTAGCGCTTGATCACCAACCGGCGACCGGCGACTTCGACGCAGGCGACACTGGCCGCGCCACCCGTCTTGTATAGATGGCCCTGCTCGATCAGCTCGTCGGCCTGCTCCAGGACTGGCAGCATTGCCTGCGCCTCGCCGCGCACGATCGCGCGCAGGCCGGACAGGCCACGTTCGACGCTGAATAGCGTGCAATCGCGTCCGGCCTTGTCGAGATAGTCCTTCAGGCGCCAGGTACGTACCTTGTCCACCTGCTTCTGCAAGGCCTCCATGGGTAGCGCATGCTCGGCGTTGGCCAGCAGGTAATGCACCAGCAGCTCCTCGATGAACGGCTCCAGAGGCTTGGGCAGCTGGGCGAAGAAGACCCCGAGGTTTTCCAGCACGCGCTGACGGGAAAGCGGCTGGCCAGGCGTCTCGGCCCTAATGCCCGCGCCATCGATGAGGTAAAGCTGGTCGCCTTGGCGGAGCAGGTTGTCCAGGTGCAGGTCCTCCTGCCAGAGGCCCTTGGCATGCAAGTGCGCGACGGCCTCCAGGGCTTGGCCGAGCACTTGCTGCTGTGCTTCGGCCAGAGGTGGCAGCGACTCGACTTCGGCCCAGGCGGCGCCCAGGCTCTGGGCATTCTCCAGGTATTCGAACAGCAGCCAGCCGCCCTCGCCTTCCACCAGGCCATCGGCGAGCAACCTCGGCGTGGTCAGGCCCTGGGTAGCCAGCAGGCGTACCCCGTCGAGCTCGCGCTGGAAGTGGCGCGCGGCGCTGCTGCCCACCAACAGCTTGGCCAGCACCGGGGTCCCGCGCCAGATCCCCGCGCCGACATAACGCTGCCCCGGCAGTACACGCAGCAGGTTGAGCAGTTGCAAGTCGGCGCTGCCAGCGGCATCGGCCAGGGTCAGCGACAACGGCACGTCGGGATTGCGCCCGGCGTTCTTCAGATCAGGCAGACGCATCAGCGAGCCTCCTTGTCACGGCGCCGGCTCGCCAGGCGTTGCTGCCAGGTCTCGACCAGCGCACTGTCTGCCGGCTGCCCGAGATAGGCAGCCAGCAACGTACGGACATCCGCGGCCTGCCAGGCCGGAGCCCGACGCAGCAGCGGTTCCAGGTCCTTCAAGCGGTCGCGCATGCCGAACAGCAGCGGCCGGGTCTTTTCCAGGTCAATCAGCTGCGCCTGCCAACCATCGCTGCGCGCACGCAGGAAGATGTGCTTGGGGTAGAAACAGCCGTGCAGCTGGCCGGCTGCGTGCAAGGTCCTGGCCAGGCCACCACAGGCCTGGACGATCCCCTGGCGGCGCACGGGATCGAGCTGGGGCCAGCGTTCGAGCAGGCTGTCCAGGTCGTTCCAGTCGTCCAGCGCGCGGGTCATGAGGATGGCCCGGTGCTCTCCCCTGGCCTTGCGTTCGCCGTAGAACACTGCCTGCAAGGCGGGTATGCGCAGCTTCTGGTAACGGCTGATGTTGCGGAACTCGCGTGCCAGGGTCGGCTCGCCGAGCGGCCGGTGCAGGGTCCGGGTCAGGTAGTTGGCTTGCCGCTTGAGGTAGTAGCCCTTGCCCTCCAGCTCCAGTCGATAGACGCTGCTCCAGCCCCCGCGGCCGGTGTTGGGCTCGTCGACGGCGTCGAGCTGCAGCGCCCAGAGCGCTTCGAAATCGTCCAGGCCATGGCGTTGCAGCAAGGCCATTTCGGCGTTGGCCAGGTAATCGGTCATTCCCGTCCCTCGAAGAAACCCACCACCCGACGCACGCGGCGCTTGTCCGCTGCATTGAGCCGCTCGTGCCCACGATACTGCAGGTAGAAGCGAAGGCGCTGGGTCGCGGAAAGATGGTATTTGGCCACCTTGTCCAGGCAGGCCAGGTCCTTGATGACCCGATGGCGCAGCATGAAACCGCGCCAGAAATCGCCGGTCGGACAGTCGATGAAGTAGATCGTCGCCTGGTCGTCGACCAGCAGGTTGCGCCACTTCAGGTCGTTGTGGGTGAAATGATGTTTGTGCATGGTCCGGGTATGCCGTGCCAGCTGGCGGCTGACATGGTCTACCCAGGCGCGGTCGAGCAGCCGCGGGTCGTGGCGCTCGGCCAGGACCGACAAATCCTCGGTACCTGGCAATTCCCGGGTGACCATCGCTCCGCGACCGAATGCCAGGCCCTTGCGCTCCAGGCCCCAGGCGATCACTTCGGCGGTGGGAATGCCCCACTTGGCGAACTGCTTGAGGTTCTGCCACTCGGCCTTGATCCGTGGCCGGCCCAGGTAGCGGCGCAGCCCCTTGCCGGCGCCGGTGTAGCGCTTGACGTAGTAGTGGACCCCGTCTCGCTGGACGCGGATCACCTCGCTCAGCGGGTCGCGGGTCAGGTGCTCGCCGCGCAGGGCGAATACCGCGTCGATGCTGCCAAAGTCGGCCGCCAGGGCCTGGTAGCCCGGCGCCAGTGTCCAACCTGCCATCAGAGCGCGTCTCCATAGCGTTGCTTGCGCGCATAGAGTTTGCGTGCTTTGCCCTCCAGTGCGGCGAGCAGGGGCGCCTCGTCGGCCAGGACCTGGCGCAGCGGGCGCTGGAAGTAGCCGCGCAGGAAGCGCAACTTGTCGCGCCGCGTGAGCCCGATGTCCAGGGCGGAGAAGTACAGCGCTGCCAGGTCCTTGTCGCGCCAGCGCCGGGTGATGGCCGGCCGGGTCTGGGCGCGATGCAGGTCGATCAGCGACAGCTTCAGGTCATTGGCGGTCACTGGACGGTCGGTGTGCAGCAGGAAGTGGCAGATGTAGCAGTCGCGGTGGTTGACGCCAGCGCGGTGCATGGTCCCGGTCATTCTGGCCACTTCGTCGATCAATGCCCGCTTGAGGCGTGGCTGGGGCGGCTGGCGCAGCCAGTCGAGACTGAAGTCCTCGAGGCTGATGGTCGGCGCCAGTTCTTCGGTCACGATGAACGAATGCTGTGTCGCCGGGTTGCTGCCGCGCTCGCCATAGGCCACGGCGGTCATGGTCGGCACGCCTGCCTGGTGCAGGCGCTCGATGGCACGCCACTCCTGGCCGGCGCCAAGCACCGGCAGCTTGGCGCTGAACAGGTTCTTGAAGATTTCGCCCCAGCCGATGCCGCGATGGATCTTGACGAAGTAGCCCTTGCCGGCGACTTCGGTACGCAGCGTGCGCCGCCCTTCCAGCTCGCGGTACACCTGGCCCTGCAGGCTCTCGACGGCTTCGAAAGGGTCACGCCTGGCCCACAGGCGCTTGAACGGTTCGGCCAGTTTCAGTTTCATGAGGGCTCCTGGCCGACGATCACGTCGGCGGCACGCTGGGGCATGCTGTAGAGATCGGCCACCTCGGCGAAGGCCAGACCGTTGCGCGACCACATGGCACGGGCCTGGTCGTCCTCGAGCATGCGCCGCAGGCAAGCGTCGAGCTGCGACTGTTCGAACGGATCGTCCAGCACCAGGCCGCTGTCGGCCTCGGCGATGTAATGGGCGTAACCGCACACCTTCGATACCAGCACCGGCAGCCCGGCGACCAGCGCCTCGAGCAGCACGGTTCCGGTGTTTTCGTTGTAGGCCGGATGGATCAACAGGTCGGCGCCGAGCAAAAAGCGCGGGATGTCGCTGCGACCCTTGAGGAACTGCACATGCTCGCCGAGACCGAGGCCAGCGCTCTGCAACTGGAACACCTTGGGATCGTCCTGGCCGATCACCATCAGCCGGGTACGCTTGCGCAATGCCGGCGGCAGGGCGGCCAGGGCCTTGAGGCTGCGGTCGACGCCCTTGGTCTTGAAGCCGGAACCGATCTGCACCACCAGCAGGTCATCTTCGCCCAGGCCGAACTCCCGACGGAACCCGTCACGCACGCAGTCGGCATTGGCCGGGCGTCGACGGTCCGGGGAGATGCCCGGCGGCAACAGGTGGAAGCGTTCCAGGGGCGTGGCGTAGTGCTTGATGAACAGCGGTTGCTGCACCTCGGAAATCATCAGTATCTCGGTCCCGGCATCCGCGGCGAACACGGCCCGCTCGTAGTCGGCGAAGTGCCGATAGCGGCCCCAGCGGCGATACAAGCCACCGCGCAGGGTCTGGGCCTTGTCCTCGAAGCAGCCGTCGGCGGCGTAGTAGACGTCCAGCCCTGGCATCTTGTTGAAGCCGATCAGCCGGTCGACCGGTCGTCGGGCAAGGTCGGCGGCCATCCAGGCACTGAGCTTCTCGTTGCGCCGGTGGTTGAACAGTGCTTTGACCGGAGCGATGAGCACCTCGAAGCCCGGCGGCACCTCGCCTTCCCAGATCAGCGTATAGACACGGATCTGATGGCCGCGCTGCTGGCACTCCAGGGCGATGCGCATGAAATCGCGCTGCAGGCCGCCAAATGGAAAATACTTGTAGAGCACGAAAGCCAGTTGCATCAACGAACATCCTCAGCCAGCAGCAGCGCGCCCAGGCGGCTCGCCACACGCTCGGGGTCCAGGCGAGTGAAGCACAGCGGCCACTCGCGCTCGACATCGAACCGGCGCACGTCTTCGGCGCTCGGCTTGTAGGTGCATTTTCTCTGCATGCATGGGGCGCAGGGCCAGTCGCTGGCCAGGTGGACCTGGGCACGTCCGTAGGCACCCGTCAGCCCGGGGTTGGTCGGCCCGAACAACGACAGGGTCGGCACATCCAGCGCGGCGGCCAGGTGGCCCAGGCCAGTATCG
The DNA here is from genome assembly GCF_015680705.1 of Pseudomonas fulva. Taxonomy (GTDB): domain Bacteria; phylum Pseudomonadota; class Gammaproteobacteria; order Pseudomonadales; family Pseudomonadaceae; genus Aquipseudomonas; species Aquipseudomonas fulva_C. The sequence continues at coordinate 97,545 of NZ_JADNYP010000010.1, forward strand.
ACCGCCACGCAAGCCTTGGCCCCCGCCAGCACCCGGGCGACACCGGCAAGGTTCAGCTTCGGCAGCACCTGGCAGTGCTTCAGCCCCTGGGCGATGCGCTCGGCGCGCGCCTGCTCGGCCGGGCTGCCCCACGGCAGGCAGACCTGCAGGCCCATCCGTGCCAGGCGCTCGGCCAGTGCGCGCCAATAGACTTCGGGCCAATGCTTGGTCGCCCAGGTCGTGCCATGCAGCAACACCACGTAGGGGGCGGTCGGCGCCAGTTGCAGCCGCCCCAGGTCCAGGCCATACCGGCCCAGCCCCTCCGGCAGGTCATAGGCCAAGGCCATGGCGAACAGCTGGCGCACCCGCTCGACCGCATGCTGGCCGAGGGCGACCGACAGCCGACGGTCGTAGAAACGGCTGGCCCAGCCCTCGCGCGCCGAATAACGATCCAGCCCGGCCACCGGGGCCTTGACGTAGCGGGTCAGCCAGGCCGACTTGAGCAGCCCCTGGGCATCGATGACCAGGTCATAGTCGACCTCGCGCAAGCGCTTCTTGAATCGTTGCCATTCACCACTGCGCCAGGCCTGCCAGGGATGCTTGCGCCAACGCCGGATGTTCACCGGGATGACCCGGTCGACCGCCGGATGCCAGGCGGGAATCTCGGCAAAGCCTTCTTCCACGACCCAGTCGAAGCGGATACCGGGCAGCGCATGGGCGGCATCGGTCAGCGCCGGCAAGGTATGGATGACGTCCCCAAGCGATGAGGTCTTGATGATCAATACCCGCACTTAGTCGACCTCGGCCAGCACATCGATCAGCTCCGGGCCTTCCAGCCGCCGCAAGGCAGCGATGACCGCCTCGGGTTCGAGCAGGCGCAGGCAGTTGTAGTGGCCGAAGCGGCAAGTGCGGTCGAAGCACGGACTGCATTCGATCCCTAGGCGTACCACCTCGACCTGCTGGGCCAAGGGCGGGGTGAAGCCTGGCGAGGTCGAGCCGTAGACCGCGACCAGTGGCCGGTCGAGCGCGGCAGCCACATGCATCAGACCCGAATCGTTGGACACCACGGCAGCAGCGCAGGACAGCAGGTCGATGGCTTCGGCCAGGGACGTTTCGCCGGACAGGTTGATGGATTCTTCGCGAAAACCGGGAATGAGCCGGTCACGGATCGACTCGCCTACCGGCTGGTCCTTCTTCGAGCCGAACAGCCAGACCTGCCAGCCCTGGCGGATCGAGGCCTCGGCGACCTGAGCATAGTGCTCGGCCGGCCAGCGCTTGGATTCGCCGAATTCCGCACCAGGGCACAGAGCCAGCACGGGCCGATCCAGAACCAGGCCGAACTTGCCCAGTGCCGCCTCGCGACTCGCCGGCTCGATGCGCAGCCGGGGGCGCGGATAGGGCTGGACCAGCTCGGTACCCGGCTCGTAGGCCAGCGCCATGAAGCGCTCGATCATCAGCGGGTAGCGCGCCTTGTCCAGCTTGCGCACATCGTTGAGCAGCCCATAGCGCATTTCACCGCGCCAGCCGGTACGCTTGGGAATACCGGCGAAGAACGGCACCATGGCCGACTTCAGCGAATTGGGTAGCACGATCGCCTGGTCGTACTGCCCCGCCAGGGACTTGCCGATGCGCCGGCGCGTGGCAAGCTCCAGCGCGCCGTGGCCGAGCGGAAAGCTCAAGGCCTGACGCACTTGCGGCATGCGCTCGAGGATCGGCCGGCTCCATTCGGGCGCCAGCACGTCGATGACGCACTCGGGTTGACGCTGTTTCAGGCAATGGAACAGGGTTTGCGCCATTACCATGTCGCCCACCCAGCTGGGGCCGATGATCAGAATTCTCATGCTATTTCCAGTAAAGCTGGGGAAAGCTTGCGGACCTTGCGCGAACGTTGGAAGACGAGCGGGCATGGCTGCCCGCCCGGGAGGCTCGTGGGTGCCCATCGACGCTTTCGGCCCGCACCTGGCGATCCCCGCGTCTACGACCAACCGCGCAGGCCAGACGATCACGACCGCCCAGCTTTCCCTCTATATTCAGGCCATTTGCCGAGCAGTGTACCACCGAGCTCCGGTAACCGGTCAGCCGAGCGCGTCAGGCGCTTGCCCGGCGCCCCTGTGAAGTTCAGACCAGCCCGAGCTGTGCCCAGATCCGCCGGACTTCGCGACGCTCGTCGGCGAACTGCGCGGCATCGATGATGCCGGCCTGTTTCTGCAAGGCCTGGCGATGCGAGGCCGAGCGGAACGCCTTGTACACCTCGCGCAGCAGCACGGCATCGCTGGCCGGCATCAGGCCAGCGTGCTCGAGCTCCTCGAGAATGCGAATGTTGTCGGTCCAGCGCAGCAGGGTTGGATGCATGTGGGACCAGGCTAGGGCGGCGTACTGGACCATGAACTCGATATCGACGATTCCGCCAGCGTCCTGCTTGATGTCGAAAGGCATGCCCGGCTCGAAGGCATTGCCAGCCGTCCCGGCAGCCGTGAGCCGGGTGCCCAGGTTGTCGCGCATCTTGCCGCGCATCTCGCTCACTTCGGCGCGCAGCTTGTCCAGCTCGCGCGCCTGGCCAAGCACCTGGGCGCGTACCTGCTCGAAGGCCGTGGCCACCTGTTTGCAGCCTACCAGCACGCGCGCCCGGACCAGGGCCTGGTGCTCCCAGGTCCAGGCTTCGTTGCGCTGGTAGCGCTCGAAGGCGCCAAGCGAGCTGACCAACAGGCCGGAAGCGCCGGACGGCCGCAGGCGCATGTCCACGTCGTACAGTTGCCCAGAGGCGGTCTGGGTGGTCAGCAGGTGGATGATGCGCTGGCCCAGCCGGGTGAAGAACTGCGCACCGTCGATCGGCTTGGCGCCGTCGGTCTCGGCGTTTGGATCGGCATCGTGGATGAACACCAGGTCCAGGTCCGAACCGTGCCCCAGTTCGAGGCCACCCACCTTGCCATAGCCGACGATGATGAAGCCGGGATCGCACAGGCTGCCATCACTGCGCCTGGGCTGGCCATGCCGGGCAACCGTCTGGCGCCAGGCCAGGGCCAGCACCTGATCGAGGATCGCCTCGGCGAGCCAGGTCAGGTAGTCGCTGACCTTCATCAACGGCAGGTGACCGGTGATCTCGGACGCGGCCACCCGCAGGTTGTGCGCCAGCTTGAAGTGGCGCAAGGCTTCCATCTGCTGTTCCAGGTCGTCCTCGGGAATCCGCGTCAGCCGCTCGCGCAGCTCGGAGGCCAGCTCCGGCGCCAGCGGCGGGCTGAACAGCCGCCCTTCGTTGAGCAGTTCGTCGAGCAGCAACGGGAAACGCGCGATCTGCTCGGCGATCCACGGGCTGGCCGCGCATAACGTGAGCAGCCGGCGCAGGGCGCCAGGGTTCTCCGTCAGCAGGACCAAGTAGGCCGAGCGCCGGGCCACGGCCTCGACCAGCGGCAGCACGCGCTCGAGCACCAGGTCCGGACTGTCATGCTCGACCGCCTGGGCCAGCAGCCGTGGAATGAACGCGTCCAACCGCTCGCGCCCGATACGCTGCATCGAGCGCAGCGACGGGCTGGCCCGCAGCCCGGCCAGCCGCCGCAAGGCTTCGCCGGGCTGGCCGAAACCGGCTTCCTGCAGCTGCCGACAGGCGGCTTCTTCGTCCTGGGCCTGCTCCCACAGCGGTGACCATTCACCGCCGACCATCAGTTCGCCCTCACTCTCGCTCTCGTCAGGATCGGCTATGACCTGCCGGAAATGCCAGTCGATCCGCCCGCGCCAGTGCATGAGCTGGTCGTGGAAAGCCTGCCAGTCGGCGAAGCCCAGCATGTAGGCCACGCGGGCGCGATCAAGCTCGTCGTCGGGCAGCATCTGGGTCTGGCGGTCGGCGATCGCCTGGATCGCATGCTCGGTATACCGCAGGAACTGGTAGCCTTCGCGCAGCTCCGCTACCGCGGCGCCTGGCAGGTAGCCCTGGTCTTCGAGCGTGGCCAGGACCTTGAGCAGCGGTCGTTGCTGCAGGCTCAGGTCGCGCCCGCCATGAATCAGCTGGAAAGCCTGGGCGATGAACTCGACCTCGCGGATGCCGCCGACGCCCAGCTTGATGTTGTCGGCCATGCCTTTGCGCCGCACTTCCTGCTGGATCAGCTGCTTCATGGTGCGCAGCGCCTCGATCGCGGAAAAATCCAGGTAGCGCCGGTAGACGAACGGCCGCAGCATGTCCTGCAACTGGGCGCCGGCGATCTGGTCCCCGGCCACCACGCGCGCCTTGATCATGGCATAGCGCTCCCAGTCGCGTCCCTGGTCCTGGTAATACTGCTCCAGGGCGCTGAAGCTCAGCACCAGGGCGCCGGCCGAGCCGTAGGGCCGCAGGCGCATGTCGACCCGGAACACGAAGCCATCGACGGTCACCGGGTCCAGTGCCTTGATCAACCGCTGCCCCAGCCGCGTGAAGAATTCCTGGTTGTCCAGCGAACGCTTGACCCCTTCGGTCTCGCCCCCTTCGGGGAAGGCGAAGATCAGGTCGATGTCCGAGGACAGGTTGAGTTCGATCGCGCCGAGCTTGCCCATGCCCAGCACCACCATGTGCTGGGGTTCGCCGCTGCGCCGCCCGATCGGCGTGCCGAACTGCTGGCAATGGCGCGGATACAGCCACTGGTAGGCCTGGTCGATGCAGGCATCGGCAAGATCGGACAGATCACGGCAGGTTTCACCCAGCGCCGCCTGTCGGGTAATGTCGCGCCAGATGATCCGTATCTGCTGCCGGTTGCGCTCGCGCCGCAGGTTGCGTGCCAGCTCATCCTCGTTCTGCGCGGCCTGGGCCGCCGCGGCCACCCGCGCGCGCAGCTCGCCGGCCAGCAGTGCGCGCTCCATCTCGCCACTGGCCAGCAGTTGCGTCAGCAGGCCCGGCTCGCGCAAGGCCTGGTCGAGGACGAAATCACTGGCGGCGGCAACCTGATCGAACTGATCTCGCTGTGCGCGGCTCCAATCGGGTAGATCGGGATGAGCGCCCAATGCATCGGCCAACGATCGCGCATTGCGAGCGACCAGTGGTTGCAAGGCAGCGGGCGGTTCAGGCGGCAAAGGCAGGCGCATGGGCTATCCTAGATCGACGTTGGAAGGGGGCAGGAATGCGGTCGAGGGGAAGCCGGACCACGGTTGGACTGTCATACAAAAGTTTGAAATGGCTGGAAATACGAAAATATTGGCACGATTCATCGAATTAAACTGTACACCAAGCTGTTTTCAACCGACGGTATCGTTTCTCCCCACAACCCGCCAACCGGCCATGAGCCGTCTCAATGTAGTTTTACTACTGCCCTTTCAGCGCAAAAGCATGAAATGCCAAGACATTTGTAGTAAAACTACACGGCGCCGGATGACTGTCCGGTAATCCAAGAATTCACGACGTCTGCCCAAAAGGCCAGTCGCAAACTCAGGCAATCGATTCTGGTTGCCTTTCCGCCCTGGAGCAAGCCATGCAAGACCTCGATCCCGTCGAAACCCAGGAATGGCTGGACGCCTTGGAGTCGGTCATCGACAAGGAAGGCGAAGACCGCGCTCACTATCTGATGACCCGCATGGGCGAGCTGGCCACCCGTAGTGGCTCTCAGCTGCCGTATGCGATCACCACGCCATACCGCAACACCATCCCTGTCACCCACGAAGCGCGCATGCCTGGCGACCTGTTCATGGAACGCCGCATCCGTTCGATGGTGCGTTGGAACGCCCTGGCCATGGTCATGCGCACCAACCTGAAGGATTCGGACCTGGGTGGCCACATCTCGAGCTTCGCCTCCAGCGCGACGCTGTACGACATCGGTTTCAACTACTTCTTCCAGGCGCCCACCGAAGAGCATGGCGGCGACCTGATCTTCTTCCAGGGCCATGCCTCGCCCGGCATCTACGCCCGCGCCTTCCTCGAAGGCCGCATCAGCGAAGACCAGATGAACAACTTCCGCCAGGAAGTGGACGGCAACGGCCTGTCCTCCTACCCGCACCCCTGGCTGATGCCCGATTTCTGGCAGTTCCCGACCGTGTCCATGGGCCTGGGCCCGATCCAGGCGATCTACCAGGCGCGCTTCATGAAATACCTGGAAGCGCGCGGCTTCATCCCGGCCGGCAAGCAGAAGGTCTGGTGCTTCATGGGCGACGGCGAGTGCGACGAGCCGGAATCGCTCGGCGCCATCGCCCTGGCCGGCCGCGAGAAGCTGGACAACCTGATCTTCGTGATCAACTGCAACCTGCAGCGCCTGGATGGCCCGGTGCGCGGCAACGGCAAGATCATCCAGGAACTCGAAGGCGTGTTCCGTGGTGGTGGCTGGAACGTCAACAAGGTGGTCTGGGGCCGCTTCTGGGACCCGCTGTTCGCCAAGGACACCAACGGCGCCCTGCAGCGGCGCATGGACGAAGTCATCGACGGCGAGTACCAGAACTACAAGGCCAAGGACGGCGCGTTCGTCCGTGAGCACTTCTTCAACACGCCCGAACTCAAGGCCATGGTCCAAGACCTGTCCGACGAGGAAGTGTGGAAGCTCAACCGTGGCGGCCATGACCCATACAAGGTCTATGCGGCCTATCATCAGGCGGTCAACCACAAAGACCAGCCGACCGTCATCCTGGCCAAGACCATCAAGGGTTACGGCACCGGTGCCGGCGAAGCCAAGAACACCGCGCACAACACCAAGAAGGTCGACGTCGACAGCCTGCGCAAATTCCGCGACCGCTTCGACATCCCAGTCAAGGATGCCGACCTGGAGAACCTGCCGTTCTTCCGCCCCGAGCCCGACAGCGCCGAAGCCAAGTACCTGGCCAAGCGTCGCGAGGCGCTGGGTGGCTTCGTGCCGCAGCGCCGGGCCAAGAGCTTCAGCATCCCGACCCCGCCGCTCGAAACCCTCAAGGCCATCCTCGACGGTTCGGGCGACCGTGAAATCTCCACCACCATGGCCTTCGTGCGCATCCTGGCGCAGCTGGTCAAGGACAAGGACATCGGCCAGCGCATCGTGCCGATCATTCCTGACGAAGCGCGCACCTTCGGCATGGAAGGCATGTTCCGCCAGCTGGGCATCTACTCGTCCGTAGGCCAACTGTACGATCCGGTCGACAAGGACCAGGTCATGTTCTACCGCGAGGACAAGAAAGGCCAGATCCTCGAGGAAGGCATCAACGAGGCTGGCGCCATGTCGTCGTTCATCGCCGCCGGCACCTCGTACAGCAACCACAACCAGCCGATGCTGCCGTTCTACATCTTCTACTCGATGTTCGGCTTCCAGCGTATCGGCGACCTGGCCTGGGCTGCCGGCGACAGCCGTACCCGGGGCTTCCTGATCGGCGGCACCGCTGGCCGTACCACCCTCAACGGCGAAGGCTTGCAGCACGAGGACGGTCACAGCCACATGCTGGCAGGCACCATCCCGAACTGCCGCACCTATGATCCGACCTACGGCTACGAGCTGGCGGTGATCATCCAGGACGGCATGAAGAAGATGACCGAAGAGCAGCAGGACATCTTCTATTACATCACCGTGATGAACGAGGCCTACCAGCAGCCAGCCATGCCGGCCGGCGTCGAGCAAGGCATCGTCAAGGGCATGTACCTGCTCGAGGAAGACACCCACGAAGCGGCGCACCATGTGCAGCTGCTGGGTTCGGGCACGATCCTGCGCGAAGTCCGCGAAGCGGCGAAGATCCTGCGCGAAGAGTTCAACATCGGCGCCGATGTCTGGAGCGTCACCAGCTTCAACGAGCTGCGTCGCGACGGCCTGGCCGTGGAACGCCGCAACCGCCTCAAGCCAGGCCAGAAGCCACAGCAGACCTATGTCGAGCAGTGCCTGGGCGGGCGCAAGGGCCCGGTCATCGCCTCCACCGATTACATGAAGCTGTTCGCCGAGCAGATCCGCCAGTGGGTGCCGACCAAGGAGTTCAAGGTGCTGGGCACCGACGGCTTCGGTCGCAGCGACAGCCGCAAGAAACTGCGTCACTTCTTCGAAGTCGATCGTCACTTCGTGGTGCTTGCAGCCCTGGAAGCCTTGGCCGACCGTGGCGAAATCGAACCGAAGGTGGTGGCCGACGCCATCGTCAAGTTCGGCATCGACCCGGACAAGCGCAACCCACTGGACTGCTGAGGAGTATTTTTAAGTGAGCGAACTCATTCGCGTACCTGACATCGGCAGCGGTGAAGGTGAAGTCATCGAGCTGTTCGTCAAGGTCGGCGACCGCATCGAGGCCGACCAGAGCCTGCTGACCCTGGAATCCGACAAGGCTTCCATGGAAATTCCGGCGCCCAAGGCCGGCGTGGTCAAATCGCTGAAGGTCAAACTGGGCGACACCCTCAAGGAAGGCGACGAACTGCTGGAACTGGAAGTCGAGGGCGCCACCGCGGCGCCCGAGGCCGCGGCCCAGCAAGACAAGCCCGCCGCCGCCCCGGCCGCCGAGGACAAACCGGCAGCCGCCCCCACGCCCGCCGAGGCCACCCCGGCACCGGCCGCCTCCGCCAGCGTGCAGGATATCCACGTGCCGGACATCGGTTCGTCGGGCAAGGCCAAGATCATCGAAGTGCTGGTCAAGGCTGGCGACAGCGTCGAGGCCGACCAGTCGCTGATCACCCTGGAGTCCGACAAGGCATCCATGGAGATTCCTTCCCCGGCCGCAGGCGTGGTCGAGGAAGTGATCGCCAAGCTCGACGACGAAGTCGGCACCGGGGACCTGATCCTCAAGCTCAAGGTCGCGGGGGCTGCCGCGCCGGCACCGGCACCGGCCAAGTCCGAGGCGGCTCCAGCTGCGGCCGCCGCCGCGCCTGAAAAGGCTGCCACGCCTGCCCCGGCGCCCGAGAAACCGGCCGAAGCAGCCGCCAGCGCACCGGCACCCGCCGGCAACGCCAAGGTCCATGCCGGCCCGGCCGTGCGCCAGCTGGCCCGCGAGTTCGGTGTCGACCTGGGCGCCGTGACGGCCTCCGGGCCGCACGGCCGTATCCTCAAGGAAGATGTGCAGGCGTACGTCAAGGCCATGATGCAGAAGGCCAAGGAAGCGCCAGCGGCAGCCGCCGGCGCGACCGGTGGCGCCGGCATCCCGCCGATTCCGGCGGTCGACTTCAGCCGCTTCGGCGAAGTCGAGGAAGTCGCCCTGACCCGCCTGATGCAGGTTGGCGCCACCAACCTGCACCGCAGCTGGCTGAACGTGCCGCACGTGACCCAGTTCGACTCGGCCGACATCACCGAGCTGGAAGCCTTCCGCGTCGCGCAGAAGGCAGTGGCCGAAAAGGCTGGCGTCAAGCTGACCGTGCTGCCCTTGCTGCTCAAGGCTTGTGCCCACCTGCTCAAGGAGCTGCCGGACTTCAACAGTTCGCTGGCGCCCAGCGGCAAGGCGATCATCCGCAAGAAGTACGTGCACATCGGCTTCGCCGTGGACACGCCGGATGGCCTGCTGGTGCCGGTGATCAAGAACGTCGACCAGAAGAGCCTGCTGCAGCTGGCTGGCGAAGCCGCGGCGCTGGCCGAGAAGGCCCGTACCAAGAAACTGGCCGCCGACGACATGCAGGGCGCCTGCTTCACCATCTCCAGCCTCGGCCACATTGGCGGCACCGGCTTCACGCCGATCGTCAACGCGCCGGAAGTGGCGATCCTGGGCGTGTCCAAGGCGGCCATGGCGCCGGTCTGGGATGGCAAGGCCTTCCAGCCCAGGCTGATGCTGCCGCTGTCGCTGTCGTACGATCACCGCGTGATCAACGGCGCCGCCGCCGCGCGCTTCACCAAGCGCCTGGGCGATCTGCTGGCGGACATCCGCACGCTGTTGCTGTAATGCCGTTCGCTGCCTCTCTCGTTGCGGGAGAGGCAGTCCTTCCTTTGCGAGCGACCAGGCTCGCGTCTTGACGACTTGCCTGGCGAGCCTGATCGCGCACTATTCTCTGGCCAATGAATATCTGGTTCAGGTGTCCGCCACGGCCGCTTGCCAGGCTCGGGCACTTGATGCAACCTTGCCAGAGGCGCGGCCGTCCAGGTCGCGCCACCCTCTTCAAGCGAGCCTTCGATGAAAAGCCAACCCGATGCCGCCAGCCGTATGGTGGCCGAGGTCGTCACGCAGCTTCCCGTGCCTTCGCGGCTCGGGATGCTGCGTTTCGAGCGGCTCAACGAGGCGAGCTGGGCCCTGCTCTATCTCGACCCGGCCTGCGAGCGGCAGTTCGGCCAGCCCGCCGCCGAATTGTGCGCGCTGGTCGGGTCGCCCTTCGCCAGCCTGATGGAGCCGGAGGCGCGTTACCGGCTGCATGACGAGATCCAGCTGCAGCTGGCCCATCGACCTTACTACCGAGTGCGCTACGCCTTGCACGTCGGTGCGGCGCCCATGCGCGTGCTGGAGGTTGGCGAGGCCTACAGGCAGCACGCCCGGCAACTGCTGCGTGGCTACCTGATGGTCCTCGACGATCAGTCGGGCGAGGCCCCCGAACCGGACGCCAGCGACCTGGAAACCCGCAACAATCGCCTGCAGCTCGCCTTGCAGATGAACCAGAACGTGCAGCAGGAGCAGCTCGAGCACCTGGAGCGGATGCGCGCGCAGCAGGACCTCATCCTGCGCCTGGTTCGTCAGCGCTACAGCGCCAGCAATTCCCTCAGCGAGGCCGCCGAGCTGATCACTCGCAGCGCCTGCGAGATCTACCGGGTCGACTGTGCCAGCCTCTGGCATCTCCATGGCCAGCGCCTCGAGCCGATCTCGTCCTGGAGCCGGGACACCCAGCAGCATCGCCTGCCCGATCCGCTCGATGTCAGCCGCTTCCCCGACTACCTCAATGCACTGCACGACAGCCGTGCCATCGATGCGCACAATGCCAGTCATGACCCACGCACCCGCGATCTGGCCGACAGCCTCTTTACCTGCGAAAACACCGCCTTGCTCGACGCGGGCATCCGTGTCGACGGGCAAGTGGTGGGGGTGCTGTGCCTGGAGCAGACGGGCGTGCCGCGCGCCTGGCAATCCGACGAGATCGCTTTCGCCGGTGAGCTGGCCGATCAGTTCGCCCAGGTCATCACCAGTCACAACCGCCGTGCGGCAGCCAGTGCCCTGCATCTGTTCCAACGCGCGGTGGAACAGAGCGCCAGCGCCTTCCTGCTGGTCAACCGCGACGGTGTGGTGGAGTACGTCAACCCCAGTTTCACCGCCATCACCCAGTACAGCACCGAGGAAGTCCAGGGCCATCACCTGGCCGAACTGCCGGCGCTGGAAAACCTCAGCGAGCTGTTGTTCGACTCGCCTTCCAGCCTGGCCATGGGCAACAGCTGGCAAGGTGAATTCAAGAGCCGGCGCAAGAACCTCGAGCCGTACTGGGGGCAGCTGTCGATCTCCAAGGTCTACGGCGACAATCGCGAGCTGACCCACTATATCGGCGTCTACGAGGACATCACCCAGAGCAAACTGGCCCAGCAGCGCATAGAGCGCCTGGCCTATACCGACAACCTCACCAACCTGGGCAACCGGCCGTCCTTCATCCGTAGCCTCGACGAGCGCTTCGCCCAGGACGGCGAGCGACCGATCTGCCTGCTGCTGGTCGATATCGACAACTTCAAGCGGATCAATGACAGCCTTGGCCACCAGACTGGCGACAAGCTGCTGGTCAGCCTGGCCCGGCGCCTGCGCAACAGCCTCGAGCCAGGCGGCATCCTGGCGCGCTTCGCCAGCAACGAGTTCGCCGTGCTGCTCGACGATACCGTGCTCGAGCATGGCCAACAGATCGCCCAGCAGCTGCTGCGCACGCTCGACAAGCCGATGTTCGTCGACAACCAGTTGATCAACGTCACCGCCTCGGTGGGCCTGGCCTGCGCCCCCCTGCATGGCCGTGACCCGCAAAGCCTGATGAAGAACGCCGGCCTGGCGCTGCACAAGGCCAAGGCCAACGGCAAGCACCAGGTCCAGGTATTCACCGAGGTGCTCAATGCCGAAGCCAGCTACAAGCTGTTCGTCGAGAACAACCTGCGCCGGGCGCTGACCCAGGACGAGCTCGAGGTGTTCTACCAGCCCAAGCTGTGCCTGCGCAGCGGTCGACTGCTTGGCCTCGAGGCGCTGCTGCGCTGGAATCACCCGGAGCGCGGCATGATCCGGCCAGACCAGTTCATCAGCGTGGCCGAGGAAACCGGGCTGATCATTCCCATCGGCAAGTGGGTGCTCCGCCAGTCCTGCGCCATGAGCAAGCAGCTCGGCGCAGCCGGCCTGGGCAACCTGCACGTGGCGATCAACCTGTCGCCCAAGCAGTTTTCCGACCCGGAACTGGTGACTTCGATCGGCACCATCCTTGCCGAGGAGGCACTCCCCCCCCACCTGCTGGAGCTGGAACTGACCGAAGGACTGCTGCTCGAAGCCACCGAGGATACCCGCCGCCAGCTCGAGGAGCTCAAGCAGTTGGGCCTTACCTTGGCGATGGACGATTTCGGCACCGGCTATTCATCCCTGAGCTACCTGAAGAAATTCCCGATCGACATCATCAAGATCGATCGCAGCTTCATCAGCGAAATCCCGGACAACCAGGACGACATGGAAATCACCTCGGCGGTGATCGCCATGGCGCACAACCTCAAGCTCAAGGTGGTCGCCGAAGGCATCGAGACGGCCGAGCAACTGGCCTTCCTGCGTCGCCATCGCTGCGACGTGGGCCAGGGCTATCTGTTCGACCGGCCGATCCCCGGACGCGAACTGATCGACAGGCTCAGGCGCTATCCACGCGGCCCGGCGACCTGACAGCAGCGCGACACTGGGGCACACTAGCGGTCTAATCCTATCGACCCGACTACAGAGGTACGGCCATGGTCCTGCGTTCGGAAATCCTGGTGAACAAAAACGTCCTGCCTACCGCGGAACAGGCCCTGCCTGGCCGCGAGACACCGATGGTCCTGCCTGAGAAGCACTTCGTGTTCGAAGACACGCCCCTGCTTGGCCCTTTCTTCCAGAACGTCGATTTCGCCATCTTCGGCCTGGGCTGCTTCTGGGGCGCCGAGCGTCGCTTCTGGCAGCGCGAAGGCGTAGTGAGCACAGTGGTCGGCTATGCCGGCGGCTTCACCCCCAACCCCACCTACGAAGAAGTCTGCTCGGGCCTGACCGGGCACGCCGAAGTCGTGCTGGTGGTCTTCGACAAGGACAAGGTCAGCTACCGTGAACTACTGGCCATGTTCTGGGAGCTGCACAACCCGACCCAAGGCATGCGCCAAGGCAACGATGTCGGCACCCAGTACCGCTCGGTGATCTACTGCACCAGCCCCGAGCAGCTGGAGCAGGCCCAGGCCAGCAAGGCCGAGTACCAGGCAGAGCTGGACAAGGCCGGCTTCGGCCAGATCACCACCGAGATCGACCAGGCGCCGACAGTGTACTTCGCCGAGGCCTATCACCAGCAGTACCTGGCCAAGAACCCCAATGGCTACTGCGGTATCGGCGGCACCGGCATCTGCCTGCCGCCAAGCCTGCAAGGCAACTGAGGAACCGGGCATGACCTGCATGACGCTGTTCCATTCGCCCTTGTCGCCCTTCGTGCGCAAGGTCATGGTCGTGCTGTACGAGACCGGCCAACAGGACCGTGTCACCCTGCAGCCGGTCAATATCAGCCCCGTCCGTGGCGACGAGCGATTGAATCGAGACAACCCGATCGGCAAGATCCCGGCCTTGCGACTGGCTGACGGCACCGTGCTGCACGACAGCCGGGTGATCTGCGAATACCTGGATCTGCAACATGTAGGCAACCCATTGATTCCGCGCGAGGGCCTGGCGCGCTGACGGCGCCTGACCCTGGCGTCCCAGGCCGACGCGCTGACGGATGCGGCGGTCTCGACCCGTTACGAGACCTTCCTGCGCCCTGAAGACAAACGCTGGGCTGGCTGGGTCGAAGCACAGGGCGAGAAGATTCGTCGGGGTCTGGCCGATCTGGAGCGCGAGCACCTGGCGGAACTGGCGTCGGCCTTCGATATTGCCGCCATTGGTGTTGCCTGCGCGTTAGGCTACCTGGACCTGCGCCAACCCGATTTCGGTTGGCGCGAACGCCAGCCGGGGCTGGCGCAGTGGTATGCGCAGGTATCCGAACGCCCTTCGCTGGTGGCGACGGCGCCGGTTGTCTAGGCGGCCCAATGGCAGTTGGCAGCGCCCTGAGCAGGCGCCGGAAGCAGGCTGGAAGCCGTACGACCGGGCGTAGGCGGTCGCAGTGACGCGATGGGCGCGAAGCAGCCGCTGAGTCGCGCCGACAACCCGAACATTGCCCTTGCGTACCACCCACCTAGGGCCCGCCTTGCAACGGGCAATCAAGGCGCCTTTGCGGCGGCGTTCTCAACAATCCGGCTTGTCCGCCGTATATCGCCGCGCCGGGTCCACCGCCGCCTTGAACTCGCGCAGCGCCTTGGCGCCGATCAGTAGCGGATAATTGAAGCTGCTGCGGTCGGTCAAGTTCACCTCGACCGTGCGCTTCACGTCCCCCAGGCACAGCTCCAGCTCGACCACCGGCCGCTTCGCCGCTTCGGCGGCCTCGCCTTCTTCGTCCTCGTCGGCCCGGCTCTTGATCTTGCTGATGCGTGCCAGCCTGTGCTCGTAGACCTTGCCATCGGCGTCCCGAGTGGCCAGCCGGAAACGAACCCAATCTTCACCCTCACGGGTGAAGCGCTCGATGTCCTTTGCCGACAGCGACGCGGTCAAGGCACCGGTATCCATCTTCGCCTTCAGCGTCTGGCCGATCTCCGGCAGGCCAATGTATTCGTAACGCCCATAAAGGGTCGGATCGGCAGCCATGACCGGTAGGGCCAACAGTGACAACAGAGCGAACATTGCTTTCACGAGATACGCTTCCTTGAGACAAGACAGGGGTTGGACGTCAGCGGCAGCGGCAAGTTTTCGGGCGCACGCAGCAAGCTTGTCGGCAGCCGTTGCCAGCGAACGCAGGGCGAACGATGCCGAGCTTATCGATCACAATGTGAAACATTTGTTTCTACCGTCCGGCTCGGCCTATTTGGCGTGCCGCCGGGCGATGCTTATCATGGCCGATCGCTAACGTCCTACAACAAGAGTCCCCTATGCGTCGCCTGTTCACCGGCATCTTCGTCACCCTCCTGCTGTTGCTCAATACCCTCGTGCTGATCTGCCCGCTGCTGGTCTTCGCCCTGCTCAAGCTGGTCCTGCCGTCTCGCGGCCGGGACCTGGCCTCGCGCGCGGTCATGTGGGTCGCGCAAACCTGGGCCGCGATCGACCGGCTGATCTTTGCCTGGTGCATCCCGACGCGCTGGGACATCCGTGGTGTCGAGAAGCTGCGCCTGGATACTTCCTACCTGGCAGTCAGCAATCATCAAAGCTGGGTCGACATCCCCGCGCTGATGGAAAGCCTCAACCGACGCGTGCCGTTCTTCAAGTTCTTCCTGAAGAAGGAACTGATCTGGGTCCCCTTGCTCGGCCTGGCCTGGTGGGGTCTGGACTACCCCTTCATGAAACGCTACAGCAAGGCCTTTCTGGACAAACACCCGCATCTCAAGGGCAAGGACCTGGAAATCACCAAGGCCGCGTGCGAACTGTTCAAGCGCCAGCCGGTCACCGTGGTCAACTATCTCGAAGGCACGCGCTTCACCGAAACCAAGCGCAAGGTCCAGCAGTCGCCCTACCGCCACCTGCTCAAGCCAAAGGCCGGTGGCGTCGCCTTCGTGCTGGCCGCGCTGGGCGAACAGCTCGATGCCTTGCTCGATGTGACCATCGTCTATCCAGGCGATCGTGCGCCGGGGTTCTGGGATCTGCTCAGGGGTGCCATCCCCAAGGTGATCGTGGACATCCAGGTGCGTGAACTCGATCCGAGCCTGTGGGCCGGCGACTACGAGAGCGATCCGGTGTTTCGCCAGGCCGTGCAGGACTGGGTGAATGGCCTGTGGCAAGAGAAAGACCTGCGGATCGAGCGATTGCGCGCAGAGCTGCGTTGAGTCGTTGCCCGTCCAGAAGGCCAGGCGTCAGACGACGCTCAAACCGATGGCCCGGCAGCCGGCGCGGACCACAAGGCCCCCAGGCTCTGCAGCAGCGAACCGGCAATGCCCTGCTGCGCCAGGTACTGCAGGAGCAGCGGTGCGAATTGGTCGATCATTGCCCCATCCATCTCCAGCGCCTTGAAGGCGCTGACCAGATCATCGAGGTCCCCGACATTGCCCAAGGCGTTGGCGAGGGGCAACCGTCGCTGGCTGTTCTGGCCGAGCAGCTCGTCCAACCCTCGTAGCCCACCGAAGGCGTTGACGGTGGCGAGCATGTCCAGTCCAGGGGCCGCCTCGATGAGCTGGTTGTACTGGGTCTCGTCCAGGTTGTTGCGTGCCATGCCAAGCATCGCACTCGCACCACCCAGCGCCTGTTCAGGCGTGACCTTGAGCTCGCTGCCAAGCACATTGAGCAATCGCGCCGAGGCCAGCGGTGTCTGGACCGAGGCTTCGTGGCCGCTCTGGTTCTGCATGCTGGAGACGACCTGTAGCGCATCGTTTGGATCGAAGGCAAAGACTGAACTTGCAACCATGCTCATCAGAGCTGCCGGGATGAAGGCTTTCATCGTAAGACCTCTATCGGCCGTAACGGCCAAGTAAACGAGGCGTATGACTCAATCACGAAATGATTGTTCACCCCATCCGTCGATAGGGGCGTGTATGAAAATTCGCCGAGCGGCGATCAGGCAAGGCGAAAACAGGCGAGCAAGCTTAGTTTACAGGTTGCAAATGAACACGCCGAGCCTGTTTCAGCGCAGCATTGTCGCGCAGGTGCTTTTCTTACAAAGCCTAGACAAGCAGCTCACGACACTCCTAAATTCCGAATCCGGCAACGCCCAGAACTCTCTCATCTCAACCTTCTCTTCAAACCAACTAAACGACTGATATTTCTACCAGTTGCAAAGCACCTGTATAAAGGAGAAGCTCAAGTTTGAATTTAGTCTCCGCTTCATTCCTAGAGCGCATCAAGCGCCAAGGAGTCGCCCCATGGCAAACACAGAAAGTAATGAAATCTATTTCTATGAAGGCGTTCAACTCATTACCGTGCATCAATCCCAAAGCAAACATAGCATCATGCGCGGCCTGGAGGCGCTTTTAGCCGAGCTAGACGACACCGGGCATGCCAAACTATTGGTCATCAACAGCAGCAACTCTGTCATACAAACCAACCACCAGCACAGGCGGATACCTAAAAATTATACTGCCTATGGCTACGTGCACGAACAGCACGAGGAAACATCCCTGATCAGTTTCAACGGGGAGCGAAGAATGCCCATCCTGGGATACTATATGCTCGGCAATGGGGCTCGCGCCTTCAATCCTGTCCTGATGCGTTTTCAATCATCCGATAACCTGAGCCCATTCCAAGAAGGCGGCATCAATTCATACAGCTACTGCCTTGGCGACCCTATCAATTTTTCAGACCCTAGCGGACACGTGGCAACCTCTTTACTTGCCAGCAGGTTCAGGCTCTCTCGCTCCAGGCCAGCGGATGCCTTCACTCATCCACACAGACGATTCTTGTCAGTTTTATCTGGCCATACAGGCGCACCTCCCGCTTATGCTGAACTGGATCTGTCCAAGAGGTTATCTCCACCCCTCTATGACGCTGCTTTGCCCCCTTACACCCAGCTGCCCGGACCTAACGAACGTCGCTTGATTGTTCCAGAGTACTCAGCGGGATCGACTTGGGAAAAGCCCAAGGAAGACCCACCTAAGTACTTCGCTAACCCGCCTCGTTCGGCAGCACAGCAGAGTCGCGTCAGGAGCGAGCGGTTAATCCAAGACGAGCTGAATGAAAATATGACTGAACTGAGAGCCCAATTACGCAGAAACCTTCGCGTCAGGAACAGATTACAAGCTCGGGAAATGCCTGTTCCGGCGTCCATCACTCGGACGATCAGCGACATACAAGCCGTGCTGCGTGGGGGCTAATAGGTTCGATCATGCTCCAGCACATCAGCGTGAAGCATCGAACATCATCTCTATTGTATTAACGGCACTCACAACCCTGAGGATGGCCTTCGCTGAGGCGGAGCATTCGAAGCGAGTAGCCGCCGAATACGCGGCTACCGCCTGACCTGCTCCTGTTCGTCTCATCTCATAACGCTAAGCCAACAGCTCTGCCAGCTGCCTGACTCCTAGCGAACCAAGACACGGGTGCAGCACCGCATGCTTATTCACTGGAGGGACAAGACATGATGAGAAATTCCGATCCGGTGCAGTTTTTCTATCAGGCTGGAAAGCTCGTCACCGTCCGACAAAGCGACCAATACCGCGCGCTCCTTCACCATGCAGAAATACCGCTCGCGGAACTGCATGTGAGCGACACTGGCGAGACGGGTCCGCTCGCCACGCATGACAAGGACGCGGTACCGGCCGTGCAGCAAGGGGGCGAAAAGGACGCGCATGCCTTCCCAGCCCATGGTCACGACCCGAGCCTGGTCTTGCGCCGCTCGACGCTTGGTTAACGGCGATGGCTTCGGCCCTGGCGCGAGTGGATATCCGCTGGGCATGAGCAGAGTGTACAGCTCGGACCTGGCAGTTGAAGCCCGTCGGCGGATGGAAAACGAGCCCCTCGCTTCGAGGGGCTCGTTGACTAGGCGCTCGTTACGCCGCACCCCACATCTTGTGCGGGTCGATCACGAACTTCTTCGGTACCCCTGCATCGAACTCGCCATACCCTTCCGGCGCCTGATCCAGGTTGATCACCTGCACGCCGACCACCTCGGCGATGTTGATTCGGTCCCACATGATCGCCTGCATCAACTGGCGGTTGTACTTCATGGTCGGAGTCTGACCGGTGTGGAAGCTATGCGACTTGGCCCAGCCCAGGCCGAAGCGGATGCTCAACGCGCCGATCTTCGCCGCGGCGTCCACCGCGCCTGGGTCTTCGGTCACGTACAGGCCTGGAATACCGATGCTGCCGGCCACGCGGGTGACCTGCATCAGCGAGTTCAGCACGGTGGCTGGCGCCTCGTGCTTGGCGCCTTCATGGCCATGGCCACGGGCTTCGAAGCCAACGGCGTCGACCGCACAGTCCACTTCCGGCTCGCCGAGGATGTCGACGATCTGCTCGTGCAGCGGGGTGTCCTTGGACAGGTCGACCACTTCGAAGCCCTGCGACTTGGCGTGGGCCAGGCGGGCCGGGTTGAGGTCGCCAACGATGACGCAAGCCGCGCCCAGCAGGCGGGCCGAAGCGGCGGCGGCCAGGCCGACCGGGCCGGCACCGGCGACGTAGACGGTACTGCCCGGGCCAACGCCGGCGGTCACGGCACCGTGGTAGCCGGTTGGCAGAATGTCGGACAGGCAGGTCAGGTCACGGATCTTCTCCATGGCCTTGTCGCGCTCGGGCAGTTTCAGCAGGTTGAAGTCGGCGTACGGTACCAGCACGTATTCGGCCTGGCCACCGGTCCAGTCACCCATGTCGACGTAACCGTAGGCACCGCCGGCACGGGCCGGGTTGACGGTCAGGCAGACGCCGGTGTGCATTTCCTTGCAGGAACGGCACCGACCACAGGCGACGTTGAACGGCACCGACACCAGATCGCCGATCTGCATGCGCTCGACGTCGCTGCCTTTCTCGACGATTTCGCCAGTGATTTCATGGCCTAGGACCAGGCCGACCTGGGCGGTGGTGCGACCACGGACCATATGCTGGTCAGAGCCGCAGATGTTGGTGGAGACTACCTTGAGGATCACCCCGTGTTCGATCTTCCTGCCACGCGGGTCCTGCATTTTCGGGTAGTCGATCTTCTGCACCTCGACCTTGCCGGCGCCGAGATACACCACTCCACGATTGCCTGACATGCTCTTACCTCGCTTGAATTCTAGTTATGCAGCGGTGGTTGAAGCGCCGCCCTTCCAGGGCGACAGATGTTGCGGATGCCGTGGAAGGAGGCCTGCCACGGCGCAAAGGCGTACAGGGCCGCGCATTTGGTGCGATCCATTGTGGTCTTGTCGGAAGGAGGTACGGTGACTGGGAACGACAGTGACTTGCTTTGGAGCGTCAGTCGTCGGTGGGAGAAGGTTGGCCTGCGTGTGTGTGCGGGCGTTGGTACGAAAGCCTTGCCTTGCTTTCAAGCATGGCCTGATGCGTTGACTGCGTTGTGGGCCTTTCAGGCCCAATCGCGGCACAGGGGCCGCTCCTACACCCACCGTAGCGGCAGGCCAGCACGGCCCATGTAGGAGCGGCCCCTGTGCCGCGATTGGGCCCGCAGGGCCCACCCACAACGCAGTCATCCCGCCAGACCAGGAAAAGACAGCCGCTGCCACGGAAGATCGCGCCTGCCTGCACCACCTCGGTATTGCTACAGATGGGGGAGCGGGCTTGCCCGCGATAGCGTCGGTACAACTTCTATCAGCCAGCCCGCACCTCTGCCCTGCAAGCCACACGTGGCCCCTCACCCTCGATGCAGACCCGGCACTGTCCCTACAGCACCACCGTCCGATTGGCATTGAGGAACACGCGCTTCTCAATGTGATACCCCACCGCTCGCGCCAGGGTCAGGCACTCGATATCGCGCCCCTTGGCGATCAGGTCCTCGGGGTAATGGCTGTGATCCACGGTCTCGACGCCCTGGGCGATGATCGGTCCTTCGTCCAGGTCGTTGTTGATGTAATGCGCGGTGGCGCCGACCATCTTCACGCCCTTGTTGTAAGCCTGGTGGTAGGGCTTGGCACCCTTGAAGCCCGGCAGCAGCGAGTGATGAATGTTGATGGCCCAGCCGTCCAGGCGCCGGCACAGCTCTGGCGACAGCACCTGCATGTAGCGGGCGAGGATCACCAGTTCGGCGCCGGTGTCCTCGATCACCTGCAACACCTTGCTTTCCTGGGCCGGCTTGTCCTTGGGATCGAGCGGGAAATGGTGATAGGGGATCTTGTGCCACTGAGCCAGGGGTTCCAGATCAGGGTGATTGGAAATCACCGCGACCACGTCCATGGCCAATTGGCCGATACGCTGACGATAGAGCAGGTCATTGAGGCAATGGTCGGCCTTGGACACCATGATCACCACCTTGGGGCGGTGATTGGGGGCGGTCAGCTCGAACGCCATGCCGAAACCCTCGCTGCGCTCGGCAAGGCCGGCGCGAAACGCGGTCTCGTCGAACGCCTCGGGCTGGCGGAACTCGACACGAATGAAGAAGCGGCCGGACAACCGATCATCGAACGAGTGATGCTCGGTCACGTAGCATTGCTGCTCGTGCAGAAAGCGTGTCACCACATCGACGGTACCGAGCTTGCTCGGGCAGTCGGCGGTCAGGATCCAGGTGTCCGGTGCTCGGCTCATCGATCGTTCTCCTAGGCTTCGACGCTCAGGCCATATTCGGCCGAGGCATCCTGCAGCCACAGCCACCAATAGTCGGCGAAGCTGCGACGGATCACCAGCTCCCAGGTGTCTTCGGCGGTGCGCCGGATCACCAGCTGCGACTTGGCGAACACGGTACCGACCGCCTTGCCGACCGGGAAGTTGTTGGGATGCACATCGTAGCTGGTGGACTTCATCAGCACCTCGCGCACATTCGGGCCGCGCAACTCCAGCAGGGTCTGCCCACCGCTGACGTTGACCACCTGGATATGCAGCCCCTCGAGCGCGGCGCGCAGTTTCTGCTCGACTTCGAACTCTTGCCCGCCTGGCACGATCAGCAGCCATTCGTCCGGACCTACCCATTGCAGGGAGGTCTGGCCATCGGCGACCACGGTCAGGGCGACCGGCAGTTCCAGGCCCAGGGCCTTCTTCACCCCTGAGGCGAAGGCTGGATCGTGGCCATCGCCACGAAGAGTCAGGTGACCGAGGAATTTCTTTTCGCGCAGGGTCACGCCGGCGCTCTTGCGACCCTTGCCGACCAGGCTGGCAAGGTCCGCGTGATGCAGCGGGCTCTCGGCCTTGACGTTGGCGCTGGGGTTCTGCTGATAAACGTTGATGGTGCTCATTACTTATCCGCCTTGAATTCTGTTGACCGCAAAGACCTGCGAGCGGCAGGCCGAGGATGGCCGGGAGGGCCGTGCGCCGCTCCCGCCATGCCGGGGCTCCCTTCCGGCGTATCCGGCCTGAGCCTTAGACGTTCTGCCGTTCACCCTTCGGATCGAAGAAGACCGAAGGCACGATTTGCGCTTCGGTCACGCTACCGTCGGATTGCGATACCCAGATACGCTCACCCATGCGCTTGAGCCCGCCCTTGACCACGCCCATCGCGAAGGAATACCCCAGCGAGTTGTGGGCATAGCTGGAGGTGATATGGCCGACCATGTCCTGCGGGATCGGCTGGTTCGGGTCGAAGATCAGCTGAGCGCCTTCGGCCAGCCACTTGGTCGGGTCCAGCGGCTTGATGCCGACCAGTTGCTTGCGGTTCTCGCGTACGCAGTCCTCGCGGTTCATGCCGCGCAGGCCGATCCAGGAGAACGGCTTGTTGCGACCGACGCACCAGCTCATGTTCAGGTCGTCCGGGGTCATCGAGCCGTCGGTGTCCTGTCCGACGATGATGAAGCCCTTCTCGGCGCGCAGCACATGCATGGTCTCGGTGCCATATGGGGTCAGGTTGTACTTCTTGCCGGCCTCGACGATCTTCTCCAGCACGCCCATGGCGTAGTTGGCCTGGATGTTGACCTCATACGACAGCTCGCCGGTGAACGAGATACGGAACACGCGCGCCGGCACGTCGGCGACCAGGCCTTCCTTCCAGGTCATGAACGGGAAGGCTTCCTTGTCCAGGTCGATGTCGGTGACTTCGGCCAGCAGCTTGCGGCTGTTGGGGCCGGACAGCGTCAGGGTCGCCCAGTGGTCGGTGACCGAAGTGAAGTAGACCTTCAGTTCCGGCCACTCGGTCTGGTGGTACAGCTCCAGCCACTGCAGGACACGCGCGGCGCCGCCGGTGGTGGTGGTCATGATGAAGTGGTTGTCGCCGACGCAGGCGGTCACGCCGTCGTCGAAGACCATGCCGTCTTCCTTGCACATCAGGCCATAGCGAGCCTTGCCTACGTCGAGCTTGGTCCAGGCGTTGGTGTACACGCGGTTGAGGAACTCACGCGCATCCGGGCCCTGGATGTCGATCTTGCCGAGGGTCGAGGCGTCGAGCAGGCCGACGCTGTCCCGCACGGCCTTGCATTCGCGGGCCACGGCGGCATGGATGTCTTCGCCAGGCTTGGGGAAGTACCACGGACGCTTCCACTGGCCGACATCCTCGAACTCGGCGCCGTTCTTCAAGTGCCAGGCATGCAGGGCGGTGAAGCGCACGGGCTCGAACAGGTGGCCGCAATGCCGGCCAGCCACGGCGCCGAAGGCCACCGGCGTGTAGTTGGGGCGGAACATGGTGGTGCCCATCTGCGCGATGGTGATTCCCAGCGAACGGGCGGCGATGGCCAGGCCGTTGATGTTGCCCAGCTTGCCCTGGTCGGTGCCGAAGCCCAGTGCGGTATAGCGCTTGACGTGCTCGACCGACTCGAAACCTTCGCGGGTGGCCAGCTCGATGGCCGCGGCGGTGACGTCGTTCTGCTGGTCGACGAACTGCTTGGGCGCCCGCGCGGTGCCCTTGTCGTGCGGCACCTGGAACAGACCGACGGTGGCCTCTTCCTTGCGCGCGATGGCCTTGGGCAGCGTACCGACACTGGCCTTGAAGCCGGCTTCGTTGGCCGCGCGGGCGCCGCCTTCGAAACCGTCGGCCAGCACGTCACCCAAGGCATAGACGCCATTGACGCCACCGACGCAGACACGTTTCTGCGGCGCATCGCCCGGTACGAAACCAAGGATGTCTTCACGCCAGACAGGACGCCCGCCCAAGTGCGAGGCCAGGTGAACCACCGGGCTGTAGCCGCCGGAGGTGCCGACCAGGTCGCACTCGAGCCATTCGCCCGGGCTGGTGACCTTGTGCGCCGGTACGTCGATGGCCGCCACTCGGGCAGCGCTGACATGCTTGCCGCCACGGGTCTCGACCACCGCGCTGGAGGTCAGGATGCGGATGCCCTTGGCGCGTGCTTCCTCGACCAGCGAGCCACGCGGGTTGTGACGCGCATCGGCGATGGCCACCACCTGCAGGCCGGCGTCGTGCCAGTCCAGCGCGGCGCGGTAGGCATGATCGTTGGTGGTCGACAGCACCAGCTTGCGGCCAGGCGCCACGCCATAACGACGCACATAGGTGGAAATCGCTCCGGCCACCATGTTGCCTGGCAGATCGTTGTTGCCGTAGACCAGCGGACGCTCCTGGGCCCCGGCAGCCAGTACCACGCGCTTGGCGCGGACGCGGTGGACGCGGTGGCGAACCTGGCCGATAGGCGCACGGTCGCCGAGGTGGTCGGTCAGACGTTCGTGGATGGTCAGGAAGTTGTGGTCGTGGTAGCCGTTGACCGTGGCGCGCGGCAGCAAGGTCACCTCGGGCAGCGCCTGCAGCTCGGCGACGGTGGCCGCGACCCAGTCGGCGGCCGGCTTGCCATCGAGGGTTTCACGGGTGTCGAGCAGGCTGCCGCCGAACTCTTCCTGTTCGTCTGCCAGGATCACCCGCGCGCCGCTGCGACCGGCTGCCAGGGCAGCCGCCAGGCCAGCGGGGCCACCGCCGACGACCAGCACGTCGCAGTGCTGGTTCATGTAGTCGTAGCTGTCAGGGTCGTTCTGCAGCGGCGAACGGCCCAGGCCGGCCGCCTTGCGGATGTACTTCTCGTAGGTCATCCAGAACGACTTGGGGTACATGAAGGTCTTGTAGTAGAACCCTGGCGGCATCATGTTGCCGCCGACCTTGCCAATGATGCCCATGACATCGTTGTTGACGTTCGGCCAGCCGTTGGTGCTCGTGGCGACCAGGCCGGAATACAGCGCCTGCTGGGTAGCACGCACGTTGGGCACCTGGGTCGACTCGCTCGAGCCAAGCTGCAGGATCGCGTTCGGCTCTTCGGAGCCGGCGGCGATGATCCCGCGCGCACGCGAGTACTTGAAGCTGCGTCCGACGATGTCGACACCGTTGGCCAGCAGCGCGGCGGCCAGGGAATCGCCGGCATAACCCTGGTAGGTCTTGCCGTTGAAGGTGAAGTTCAGGACCTTGCTGCGGTCGATGCGGCCACCACTGGAGAGGCGATAGGTCTGGCTCATACGTTTTCTCCCCGTGCGTTGACGGCCGCCGAGTGCGCGGGTGTGTGTTCGCGAGCGGCCATTCTTGGCTTCTCGCCAATCTTGTAGGTTTCCAGGATCTCGTAGGTCTCGGTGTTGCGGGTGACGTTGAAGTACTGGCGGCAGCCGGCGACGTGGTCCCAAAGCTCATGATGGATGCCACGCGGGTTGTCACGGAAGAACATGTACTCGCCCCACTCCGCGTCGGAGCAGGCAGCCGGATCCAGTGGACGAGCGATGTGCGCCTGGCCCGAAGGGTGGAATTCTTCCTCGGAGCGCAGCTCGCCGCAGTGGGGACAGAAAATATGCAACATGACGTTGTCTCCGGTTAGTGGGCGACGGCAGCGGCGCCGTGTTCATCGATCAGCGCGCCATTGTGGAACCGCTCGATGGAGAACGGCTTGGCGATCGGGTGCATCTCGCCCTTGGCCAGGCTGGCCGCGAAGATGTTGCCCGAACCCGGCGTGGCCTTGAAGCCGCCGGTACCCCAGCCGCAGTTGAAGAACAGATTCTTGACCGGCGTCTTGGAGATGATCGGGCAGGCGTCCGGGCAGGTATCGACGATGCCGCCCCACTGACGATTCATGCGCACGCGCGAGAGGATCGGGAACATCTCCACGATGGCCTGGATGGTGTGCTCGATGACCGGGTAGGAACCCCGTTGGCCATAGCCCACATAGCCGTCGATGCCAGCGCCGATGACCAGGTCGCCCTTGTCCGACTGGCTGATGTAGCCGTGTACCGCGTTGGACATGATCACGCTGTCGATGATCGGCTTGATCGGCTCGGAAACCAGTGCCTGCAGCGGATGCGATTCCAGTGGCAGGCGGAAGCCGGCCAGGCGCGCCATGTGCCCGGAGTTGCCGGCAGTGACCACGCCGACGCGCTTGGCGCCGATGAAACCCTTGTTGGTTTCCACGCCGATGACCGCGCCGTTCTCCTTGCGAAAGCCGATCACTTCGGTCTGCTGGATCAGGTCCACGCCCAAGGCGTCGGCAGCGCGGGCGAAGCCCCAGGCCACGGCATCGTGACGGGCCACGCCGCCGCGACGCTGGACGGTGGCGCCGAGGATCGGATAGCGGGTGTTCTTCGAACAGTCCAGGTAGGGAATCTCGGCCGCCACCTGCTCGGTGTTCAGCAGTTCGCCATCCACGCCATTGAGTCGGTTGGCGCTCACGCGGCGTTCGGAGTCACGCATGTCCTGCAAGGTGTGGCACAGGTTGTAGACGCCGCGCTGGGAGAACATGACGTTGTAGTTCAGGTCCTGGGACAGCCCCTCCCACAGCTTCATGGCATGTTCGTACAGGCGCGCCGACTCGTCCCAGAGGTAGTTGGAGCGCACGATGGTGGTGTTGCGAGCGGTGTTGCCGCCGCCCAGCCAGCCCTTCTCGACCACCGCGACGTTGGTGATGCCGTGCTCCTTGGCCAGGTAGTAGGCCGTGGCCAGGCCATGGCCGCCACCGCCGACGATGACCACGTCGTAGACTTTCTTCGGCGTCGGCGTGCGCCACATGCGCTGCCAGTTCTCGTGGTGGCTGAGGGAGTGTTTGAGAAGGCCGAAGCCCGAAAAGCGTTTCATGGTGGTTGCTCCCACTCAGCGGTAAACCGGGAAATCTGCACACAGGGCTGCGACGTTCCGCGCCACGTCGGCTTCGACGTCGGCGTCGCCGAGGTTGTCGAGGATGTCGCAGATCCAGCCGGCCAGCGCCACGCACTGGGCGACCTTGAAGCCGCGGGTGGTGACAGCGGGCGTGCCGATACGCAGACCAGAGGTGACGAACGGCGACTGTGGATCGTTCGGCACGGCGTTCTTGTTGACGGTGATGTGCGCGCGGCCCAGGGCGGCGTCGGCGTCCTTGCCGGTCAGGCCCTGGCGGATCAGGCTGACCAGGAACAGGTGGTTGTCGGTACCACCGGAAACCACGTCGTAGCCGCGATCGACGAAGACCTGGGCCATGGCCTGGGCGTTCTCGATGACCTGCTTCTGGTAGGCCTTGAACTCAGGTTCCAGCGCTTCCTTGAAGCACACCGCCTTGGCGGCGATGACGTGCATCAGCGGGCCGCCCTGGGCACCCGGGAATACCGCGGCGTTGAGCTTCTTCTCGATCTCCGGGTTGGCCTTGGCCAGGATCAGGCCGCCACGCGGACCGCGCAGGGTCTTATGGGTGGTGGTGGTGACCACGTCGGCATAGGGCAGCGGGTTCGGGTACAGGCCGGCGGCGACCAGGCCCGCCACGTGGGCCATGTCGACGAACAGCAGCGCACCGACCTTGTCGGCGATTTCGCGGAAGCGCGGGAAGTCGAGGGTCTTGGAATAGGCCGAGAAGCCGGCGACGATCATCTTCGGCTTGTGCTCGACAGCCAGGCGCTCGACTTCGTCATAGTCGATCAGGCCGGTATCGGTGTCGATGCCGTACTGCACGGCGTTGTACAGCTTGCCCGAAGAGGACACCTTGGCCCCATGGGTCAGGTGGCCGCCATGGGCCAGGCTCATGCCCAGGATGGTATCGCCGGCTTGCAGCAGGGCCAGGTAGACGGCGCCATTGGCCGAGGAGCCGGAGTGCGGCTGGACGTTGGCATAGTCGGCCCCGAACAGCTGCTTGGCGCGATCGATGGCCAGCTGCTCGACCTTGTCGACATGCTCGCAGCCGCCATAGTAGCGCTTGGCCGGATACCCTTCGGCGTACTTGTTGGTCAGACCGCTGCCCTGGGCCTGCATCACGCGCTTGCTGGTGTAGTTCTCCGAAGCGATCAGCTCGATGTGATCTTCCTGGCGTTGCTCTTCGGCATTGATCGCCGCCAGCAGTGCGTCGTCATAACCTTGGATCTGGTCTTGCTTGCTGAACATCTTGTATCTCCCGGCAGCGATCGATTCTTGTCATGGAGGGTACTGCGACCCTTTGCGGCGATGGTATGGCCGGGAGGTGGGGTGCAGATGCCTGCGCACGCCTCGCAATGGCGCGTTTACGACATTGCCACCAAAGCCTCAAACACTAGTGGGAACGCTCGCCACTGGGCACCGGTCGCGCACGTGCGTGATGACGGACCCGGCCGGTCGCCAGCAAGGTCAGCGCGAGCGCAGCCAGCATGAGCGCGGACAGCCATTGGGGATGCTCGCCGACCCAGTAAAGTGTCAAGCCCACCACCGGCAATACGGCTTGGTTCAACAGCACCATCACCGAAGACACGCTTGCCAGACGCTCCACCGGGACGACACGAATCCGAAGGCTGCGACAAAAATTGATCATGAAGACCTTACCGCCGATGTTCAGGGCATAGAGCGCGAGAAAGCCAAGCAGGTAGGCCTGGACAAAGACCATGAGCGTGCCTGCCAAGGCCGTGACCCCTGCGGCCACCGTGAACAGTCGCAGAGGCGGCATGACCAAAGACAGCCTGGGATAGAGCAACGTGGCAGCCACGCCACAGATGCCTGCGCAGATATCCACGAAGGCAAAATAGTGGACGGGCAGCTGCATCACACGATCGATCACCGTGGCCGCACCCGCCTCGACCAGTCCGTCGAACGCGTTGTTGCCACACGCCAGCATGACCGAGCTCAACAGCACAGGCGTGAAGAAGATGAACTTCATGTTGTCGCTCGTAGGCCATACCGCCTTGTCTTCAACGTGGGCAGCTTGGCGTGGCACAACGCGACTGAAGCCATAGCAGGCCGCGTTGATGGCATACATGACGGCGGCAACCATCAGCAGCGCTAGGGCGCCTGCCGTGTAACCGACAAAGCCTGCAAGCGGCCCGATGATCATGGCCGACTGATCGAGGCGACAAAGGAGATTGACGTCGCGATCCACGTCACGGCTGACCAGGGCGATCATTTTTTCGTAAGCGATCAGGCTTTGTGCGTTGCCAATGGCGACCAGCCCTCCAAGCAGGCCACTGCATAACGCCACCACGGGCGCTGTCGGCTCATGCCGCAATGCCAGGACGGCCAACAGGCAGCCCCCGCACTTGACGAGGTCAGACGCCACCGACACGCGCCGGACGCCCCAACGATCGATCGAGACGCCCACCAGTGGGGTGACCATGATGCGCGGAAGCCATGCCATGGCATACGCCATGCCTGACCAGGCCAGGCTTGTGGTGTAGGCATAGACCATGACCGGCACCAAGAACATCAGCAATGCGTCTGCACACAGCACCAGAAGCAACAAGAGCGACAGCGTTCGACTCATGGCGCCGAAGTCGGTGCCGAGGGCATTGCTCGCGTCAGGAGTACCTTGACCTGCTGCCCCGTGGATTCATCGGTGACGATGACGGCCTTGGGGGTTTCTCCAGTCGAGATGCTTTCCATGGCCTGCTGTTGCTGACCGACGAGCGCCTCCAGGTACGCCAAGGGCGCGGGTATTTCATTGACCTTGAAGGAAGGATAGCGGGTGTCGGTCAATGGCCAATCGATGACATCGTGCCCGGGGATATAGGCCATGGAGGCATCGAGGTAAAATACCGGCCTGTTGAGGGTGAAGATCTGTTCCATGTCGAATAACGCATGGGCCACGCCGCACGGAATGACCAACTCCATCTGAGGATCACAGGTGAACGCATGCCACTCTTCGTGATGGAGCGTGTCAGACCCTTGCCTCATGTCGACCAGCTTGAGTCTGATCACACGATCGCCAGGCCCCATGAAGGTCAGGTGATCTTCCTGTCCCAGGTGTACACCGAACGACTCGAAATCATAAGACGCCGAACCGTGGTCGACGATGTAAAACGGCGAAGGGCCAGCAATTGGAATGATGCGACTGTCCTCGCCCGTCCTGACAGCGCCATGCCGTTCGAACCGTACGCCTTTCAAGCGAGAGGACGGCAGCGGTGAAGACGCCTCGGAGGGCTCGGCCTCCGGTTGCAACAGCAGTTGCACCTGCTCGCCGGTATCCAAGACGAAGGTTCGAGTTTCCCCGTGTGAAACGTTCCCTACGGACAAGGCAGCGGCTTGCAGCGACGCCAGCCGGTAATACACTTGATTTGAGGCAGGTTCGCTCATGGCCACGACAGGTTCGATGGTCTTCGGATCCGTCTCCAACGGCAGATTGATGATGTCGTTTTCGGGGATCCACCCCACCGTCGGCGCCAGCAAGTCTTCGATAGGCGGCAAGAAAAGGCCATATGCATCGAGGGTTGAAACCCCTTCGAGTCCACTGAAGGTGTGGGCCACTCCCGGTGGGATGATCAGTGTTCTGCTGGACGAAGGCGCGAACGCGAGATCCAGGGAAACGCCAAGCGTCGGGGAGTCTTTTCGGCAGTCGATGAACCTGGCACGTATACGCCTGCGCGCATCGCCCAGGAACGTCAACACGTCCTGCTGACTCAAATGAATACCATATTGCCCATAGTCAAAAGGCTGTTCTCCATGGGTCACGATATTGATGGGACGCGTCGTGGAGAAGGGAACGACAAAGGATTCCGCACGCCCGTTATTGAGGCGCCAGCGATCAATCCACTGCAACCCGTCGATGGTCATTTGCGCATTCAGAGCATGCGTGTTCATGGCATGACGTACCTTTCAAAAGGTGCAGGCATCGACAATGCCTGGCGACCGTTTCAGAGACTAATGACGTGCGCGTTGAACCCCGCCTGTTTCGCACTGCGCAAGAGCGACTGCAAACTTGAGGTATCCAGGGTACGGTACTGATCCTGCAAGGGAGCAGACTTGATACCTGCCAAGTAGGCCAGTTTGTCATACGTGTGCATCACCGTTTCCTTGCTCGTTTCCATCAGACTGATGAAGCGATTCGCATGCACGGTGCGAGCCTCGCTCACGGTCGGTTGCACTTCATAAAACTCAACCACTTCATTTGCCTTGATCATAGGAACTCTCCCATTAAAAGGAATTGCGGTTGTGAGTTGCCGATATCGGCCGTTTGATACTTGTTGCCAACAATCAATATGTCAAATAGCGCGCACTCACTAAACAGCATAAATCAGCGGCTGATAACCATAACTTTTAATTTGTCTTTAGGGAAATTCTCAAGGCACTTGAGGAAAATTCTTAAAAACTCCCCAGCTCCATACCACTCGTCGTTTTGTCTCTTAAACAAGAACATCTCGAAATAAGTTCCTGCCTACTTTATCGGCTGTCGTCTGGTTGATTCGCCGATCACGCTCACTGATGCGAGACGCGTGTTCTGTCATGGCCACCGCCAATAGCTCCATGTCTGTACCGCCCCGTGTGCAGACGCGGTCCGTTGGGTCAGCCACACGGCACCTGTACCTGTTTCTCTACCACGCTGAAATGAGGCTCAGGTTGCGCTTGCACTCCAGTACACTGCCGAGGCCTCCCACCTCATTCGTGCGGCGCTCATGCAGACATCTTTCATACCGAGCCTAGGACGTGCCTATGACCGATCAGACGCAACAATTCGCCAGCGACAACTATTCCGGTATCTGCCCCGAAGCCTGGGCGGCGATGGAGCAGGCCAACCTGGGCCACGAACGTGCCTATGGCGACGACCAGTGGACGCAGCGCGCGGCCGATCACTTTCGCCAGCTGTTCGAGACCGATTGCGAAGTGTTCTTCGCCTTCAACGGCACCGCCGCCAACTCGCTGGCCCTGGCTTCGCTGTGCCAGAGCTACCACAGCGTGATCTGCTCGGAAACCGCCCATGTCGAGACCGACGAATGCGGTGCCCCGGAATTCTTTTCCAACGGTTCCAAGCTGCTCACCGCCGCCAGCGTCAACGGCAAGCTGACCCCTCGGTCGATCCGCGAGGTGGCACTCAAGCGCCAGGACATCCACTACCCCAAGCCGCGCGTGGTGACCCTCACCCAGGCCACCGAGGTGGGCACGGTCTATCGTCCCGACGAGCTCGCGGCGATCAGCGCCACCTGCAAGGAGCTGGGCTTGAACCTGCACATGGATGGCGCCCGGTTCGCCAATGCCTGCGCCTTCCTGGGCTGCTCACCCGCGCAGCTGACCTGGAAGTCCGGGGTCGATGTGCTGTGCTTCGGCGGCACCAAGAACGGCATGGCGGTCGGCGAGGCGATCCTGTTCTTCAACCATGAGCTGGCCGCCGACTTCGACTACCGCTGCAAGCAGGCCGGGCAGCTGGCCTCGAAGATGCGCTTCCTGTCCGCCCCTTGGGTGGGCCTGCTCGAAGATGGCGCCTGGTTGCGCCACGCCGCCCATGCCAACCAGTGCGCGCAGCTGCTAGCGAGCCTGGTGGGTGACATCCCGGGCGTCGAAGCGATGTTCCCGGTCGAGGCCAACGGGGTCTTCCTGCGCATGCCGGAGCCCGTCCTGCAACGGCTGCGAGACCAGGGCTGGCGCTTCTACACCTTCATCGGCAGCGGAGGCGCTCGCTTCATGTGCTCCTGGGATACCCGGCAGGCCCGGGTACGCGAGCTGGCGGCCGACATCCGTCAGGCCATGACTGCCTGAAGCCCTGCCGGGAGCTGGCGGGACGGCCGGCCGGTTCAACCTGGCAACCGGTCGTCCCGCTGTTGCGCCAGCGTACGGCTGATCGATTCGACCGTCGCGCTGACCTGTGCCTGGCAGCGATCGAGCGTCCTGGCGTGCTCATCCTGCAGCTCGATCTGCCTCGAGCAGAGATTCAGGGCGGCCAGTACCAGCAGCTTGTCGCCGATCAGAGTCGGATACAGGCGCTTGGTTTCCTTCAGCGAGGCCTGGAGCAGCTGCACCGCCTGGTCCAGCGTGCGCTCCTGGCCGACCGGCGCCTTGATCGAATAGTCGTGGCCAAGGATCGACACGACATTGATCGAACTCATGCGCCGACGGTACCTGCGCTGGCGCGTTCGAGCAGCGCCTGGATACGCGCCGCGGCACTGCCCTGCTTCTCTTCCTGCTCCATCAGGTTCAGTTGCAGGCTGTCGTTCTCTTCCTTGGCCTGGGCCAGTTCCTGGCCGAGCTGGGCGTTCTGTTCGGCCAGACGGGCGTTCTGCTGCAGAAGGTCGTTGACCAGTTGTTCGAGTTGATTCAGGGATGCTTCCAACATTGTGCTGTCTCGGTCGTTGCAAGGGGCGCACACGATAAAGAAAAGTGCACGCCGCCGCCATTAAATATCGGTAACAAGGGTTACGTCCGCCCCATTGACCCGGCTCGGCACGGCTTGTTCCAGGCCGGGCTGCCCGCCTGTCCGGAATCGCGCCAGATCCGCCGTTTTTTCAGCCGCCCACTCAAGACCTCCGGGTTCCGACCGATAGCCACTCCAGGTCCTGTCTTGTCGCACGGATGCGCAACCACTCCCTGCCCGGATACGTACCATGTTCCTACGCAATGCCACCATCGCCACGCGCGCCCTGCTCGGCTTCACCTTGATCGGCCTGATGCTGCTCGGCCTTGGCGTGTTCTCCCTCGTGCAAATGAGCCATATCCGCCAGGCAGGCCTGGCGATCGAGACCATCAGCATGCCCAGCATCAAGACGCTCGACGAGCTGACGGCGCTGAACCTGCGCATGCGCGCTCTCTCCTACCGCCTGCTGGTCGAGCAGTCTCCCGAGGCCCGGCAGGACATCCTGCGCATGCTCGATGAGCGCAACGCGCAGATCGACAAGGCCCAGGCGACCTACCAGACATTGGTCGAAGACCCGAACGAACAGGCCACCTTCGACCAGTACGGCAGCCTGCTCGGCCAGTATCGTCAACTCGAGGCACGCATGCGCAGCCTGGCTCAGGCAGGGCAGCTGGATGCGCTGCGCGACCTGCTCAATGGCCCGCTGTTGAGCAATTCCGAACAGGTCAACGAAGTGACCGAGGCACTGGTGCGCTTCAATACCGAGCAGAGTCGCCGCACCAACCAGCGCGCCGCGGACCAGTACGACGGAGCATTGATCCTGGTGATCGGCCTGCTGGTCGCCGCTGGCGTCATGACCCTGGTCTGCGCCTTGCTGCTGACCCGTAGCATCGTCCAGCCAATCAACCAGGCATTGGTGGCCGCCGAACGGATCGCCGAGGGAGACCTTACCCACCGTGTGCGTGCCGAGGGGCGCGACGAGGCGGCCCGCCTGCTGCAGGCTACCGGTCGCATGCAAGACAAGCTGCGCGAAACCGTGCAGCTGATCAACGGCTCGGCCACGCAACTGGCATCGGCCGCCGAAGAGCTCAACTGCGTGACCGATGAGAGCGCCAAGGGCCTGCAGCAGCAGAACAACGAAATCCAGCAGGCAGCCACCGCCGTCAACCAGATGACCAGCGCGGTCGAGGAAGTGGCCCGCAATGCCGCCAGCACCTCGGACGCCTCCAGTGAAGCGACCCGCTCGGCCATCGACGGACGTGACCTGGTGCTGGAGACCGTCGGCGCCATCGAGCGCATGAGTAGTGACGTGCAGACAGCCGAGCGCCTGATCGTCGAGCTCGCCGGACAATCACGGGACATTGGCAAGGTGTTGGATGTGATTCGCGGGCTGGCCGACCAGACCAACCTGCTGGCGCTCAACGCGGCCATCGAGGCCGCCAGGGCCGGGGAAGCGGGCCGCGGCTTCGCCGTGGTGGCCGACGAGGTGCGTGCCCTAGCCCACCGCACCCAGCAGTCGACCAGCGAGATCGAGCGGATGATCGGCAGCATCCAGAGCGGCACCGGGGACGCGGTGGAAGCCATGCGCACCAGTACCGAACGCGCCGAGTCGACCCTGAACATGGCGCGTGGCGCAGGCACGGCGCTGGACAGCATCGCCAGTGCCGTGGAACAGATCAACGAGCGCAACCTGGTGATCGCCAGCGCCGCCGAAGAGCAGGCCCAGGTGGCACGTGAAGTCGATCGCAACCTGGTGAACATCAACGACCTGTCGGTGCAGTCGGCAACCGGCGCCCATCAGACCAGCGCGGCGAGTG
Source organism: Pseudomonas fulva (assembly GCF_015680705.1). Taxonomy (GTDB): domain Bacteria; phylum Pseudomonadota; class Gammaproteobacteria; order Pseudomonadales; family Pseudomonadaceae; genus Aquipseudomonas; species Aquipseudomonas fulva_C. The sequence goes on from NZ_JADNYP010000010.1 coordinate 132,325, forward strand.
CCGAGCTGACGCGCCTGGCGGTAGACCTGAACGGCCTGGTGGCGCGGTTTCGTACTTGAGCCTGTGACTGGTCGAGGGCAGGCCCTGGGCCGCTATGCGCGGTCCAGGGCGGTACCCTGGCGTCGCGACAGCGGCTGGCCTCAATACTCGATCCGTACATCGCCCTTCGGCACGCTGCAACACGACAGGATGTAGCCTTCGGCCTCGTCCTCCTCGGTAATGCCGCCATTGTGCTCCATCGCCACCTCACCGCCCAGCTTGAGCACCTTGCAGGTCCCGCAGATACCCATGCCGCAGGCCTTGGGGATCATCAGGCCGACCTTGGCGGCGGCGGCGTGCACGGTCTCGCCAGGGGCGATGCGGATGCTCTTGCCGCTGTCGACGAACTCGACCAGGTTGAGATCGGCAGCCGCCACCTCCGGCGCCTCGGCGGCCTGCTCGGCATGCTCGACGGCATCGGCCTTGGCCTCGGCCGGGGTCGCGCCGAACGATTCCTCGTGATAGCGCTGCATGTCGAAGCCTGCTTCCTCGAGCAAGCGCTTGACCGCGTTCATGTACGGCGTCGGGCCACAGCAGAAGATCTCGCGCTCGAGGAAATCAGGCGCCATCAGCTCCAGCAGCCGCTGGTTCAGGTAGCCCCGGTAACCGGCCCATGGCTCGCCCAGCCCGTGCTTCTCGCAGATGATGTGCAAACCGAAGTTGGGAATGCGCGAGGCCATCTGCTCGAGTTCGCGATGGTAGATGATGTCCTTGGGCGAGCGCGCGCTGTGCACGAAGACCATGTCGACATTGGCATTGGTATCGTAGAACCAGCGCGCCATCGACATTACCGGGGTGATGCCGACCCCGCCGCTGAGATAGAGCACTTTCGGCGCCGGGAAGTCGATGGCGTTGAACAGACCTACCGGCCCATGCACGGCCAGTTCCTGCCCTTCGTGCAAGGTGTCGTGCAGCCAGTTGGAGACCTTGCCGCCCGGAACGCGCTTGATGGTGACGGAGAAGCTGTAGGGCACCGATGGCGAGCTGGAGATGGTGTAGGAACGCATCACCGGCTGCCCTTCTATCTCGAGCTCCAGGGTCACGAACTGGCCTGGCTTGAAGAAGAACATGATCGGCTGGTCGGCCATGAAGCAGAAGGTGCGCACGTCCCAGGTCTCCTGGATGACCTTGACGCAGCGCACGATGTGCCGGCCATTGGCCCAGGTCTGGGTAGTGACCGGATTGAGGAAGGGATTGGACATGTTCGTCTCCAGCAGCCACGGCGGCATTTTCATGGGACGGATAATGCTCAAGCCAGGCACGGCGTACATTCCTGTCCGCGACATCGGCGTGCTTATCGCGACCAGCCTTGCCAGACAAGGGCTGGCGCGTCGGGAACGGATTCGGCCATGTCGTCCATGGATATGGATCGCGCAGGCCGCGAACGCACACTCCACCGCAAATGAACACGCTGTCTGATGCAGGCAGCCTTGCGGCACTACAAGAACGATTAGCCACCTTTCGCCGGCCGCCAGCGGCCAAGAGGACCAAAACGATGGACGTCACCGCAACCCTGAGCCTGGGCGATCCACTGGAACCTGCACGCAAGGCTACCGCCGAGATGCTGCAGACCCGCGAGCGTACCTTCTCGCTGCCCCAGCCGTTCTACACCGACGAGCGTCTGTTCCAGATCGACATGCAGGAGATCTTCCACAAGGAATGGTTGATCGCCGGCATGACCTGCGAGATCCCGGCCAAGGGCAACTACATCACCTTGCAGATCGGCAAGAACCCGATCCTCGTGGTACGCGGCACCGAGGGCAAGGTCCATGCCTTCCACAACGTCTGCCGGCATCGTGGCTCGCGCCTGTGCGTCAGTGACAAGGGCAAGGTGGCCAAGCTGGTCTGCCCGTACCACCAGTGGACCTACGAACTCGATGGCCGCCTGCTGTTCGCCGGTACCGAGATGGGTGCCGACTTCGACATGGCCAAGTACGGCCTCAAGCCGGTCAACGTGAAAGTCGCCGGTGGCTACATCTTCATCAGCCTGGCGGAAAACCCGCCCGCGATCGACGAGTTCCTGGCCACGCTCGAGCACTACATGGAACCGTACGACATGGAAAACACCAAGGTGGCGGTGCAGACCACCTTGATGGAAAAGGCCAACTGGAAGCTGGTGCTGGAAAACAACCGCGAGTGCTACCACTGCAACGGTTCGCACCCGGAGCTGCTGCAGAGTCTGCTGGAGTGGGACGACACCAACGATCCGCGTGCCGACCAGGCGTTCAAGGACCACGTGGCCGCCTGCGCCGCTGCCTGGGAAGCCGAGAAGATCCCCTACTTGCACAAGAGCCATGGCCTGCGCAACCGCATCGTGCGCATGCCGCTGCTCAAGGGCACCGTATCGATGACCATGGACGGCAAGCAGGCTTGCCAGAAGCTGATGGGCCGGATCAAGAACCCCGACCTGGGTTCGATGCGCATCCTGCACCTGCCACATGCCTGGAACCACTGCATGGGCGACCACATGATCGTCTTCACCGTCTGGCCGATCAGCGCCCAGGAGTCGATGGTCACCACCAAATGGCTGGTACACAAGGACGCCGTGGAAGGTGTCGACTATGACCCGGCGAACATGCGCAAGGTCTGGGATGCCACCAACGACCAGGACCGCCGCCTGGCCGAAGAGAACCAGCGCGGGATCAACTCTACCGCCTACCAGCCAGGCCCCTACTCCAAGACCTATGAGTTCGGCGTGGTGAACTTCATCGACTGGTACAGCCAGCGCATGCTGAACAACCTCGGGGCTGAGCCGGCACCCTATCTCAAGGAAGTCAAGGCGCAGTGACCCTCGGCGCTTCGTGCTCCCAAACGCACCGGGAGCATGAGGCGCCTACACTGGCGTTTCCCGTGGCGGGGTTGCCCCCCGGCGAATCTCGATGCCGACCTGGGCGATGGGATAGCGCCGGGTGACGGGCGTGGTGGCGAGCCCGTAGAGCTCGTAGGCAGACACTGCCGTCGCGACCGTTCCTACGGCCATGTCGACCCAGGCCAAGGCTTCCGTCTGCGGCGAAAGAAGGCGTCCGGTACCGGTGCCGATGCTCACCGACGCAGTGACGGCGCCAATACCCGACAAGACCTTCTCCTGCGTTGTCCATGGCATCACCGCGGCTTCGACCGTCCCGTACGTCAGCTCCCCCGATCGGCTCGCCGCCAAGCCTGGAGCGACTGCGAAGTCACGCTCGAGCCTGTAGTTGCGCATGCCTTTCACCACGCTGATCGCCAGGTTCAGGATGCCTGTGACGATGCTCCTGATCGGCGCGATGATGCTCGGAAACTGCCCATTGGGGTCCACCAGATTGACCGGATCGTTTCGGCAATAGGCATAGGCGTTGATACCACCCTTGCCAAACGGGCTGAGCCGGTCGGCTGTGTGGAAACGCATGAGTACCGGGTTATAGGTACGGTGACCGCTGCCCAAGTGGTAGCAGCCGGTCAGCGGGTCGACCGGTTGGCCTGCGAAGGCGAGCAGCGGACCCTTGGCAGCAGACTGGGCGCCATAGGGTGAATAGGCTCTGGCGGGAAAGGCGAGCCCGCCCAGGAACGAAGCCTGCATATCGGTATTGAGCAAATGGATGCAGTTCACCGGCATATCCCTCTTCCACGGTCAGGAACTACCGTAGCCGGTGGGAGAGCGACTTTGAACTGGTAGAAACGACAGGTAGGGCAAACTGATAAAAGGTCAGGTGAGCGGCAGGAAGATCACCCCAACGACCGCCGAGCCTGCGCAAGCGGCGCCGCGAAGCCTGGCGACCCGTGCCCGGTTTCGGACAAAGGTCGCCAGCAGGCTCGCCTTCGAAGTTGGCCGATGGCCAGGCATCATCCATGAACAGGCAGGCGCTGATGCAGGTTCAGCGCAGAACCCCTTCTTCGCACAGCAGCTTGAGGATGGCCTGCGCCGCTTCCTGCGCCGAGACATCCTTCATCACCTTGCCACCGCCGCCGCTGGCCTTGGCGGTGGCGGCCTTCATCCGGTCCGCGCCGCTCTTGGCCTTGATCACCTTGAGTCGTTTTGGGCGCGGCTTGGCAGGTTGCAGTTCGGCCTCGGCCAGCAAGCTGTCCTCGACGACCTCCACCGAGCGGGCAGCCAGCACGCCACGACGTGCCGGACCGAAAGCGCTCTGGCGAGGCCTGGGTGCCGCGTTGTCCACGGTGGCCAGCACCGGCAGGCGCACCTTGAGCCGGCGCCGCTGGCCGCGCGGCAAGGCTTGCAGGACCTGGGCGGTACCGTTGTCGATCGACTCGACCTCGGCCAACCCGACCACCAGCGGCCAACCTAGTCGCTCGGCCAGCAGGAACGGCAGCATGCCCGAGCCCTCCCCCGTCTCGGCCTGGCTGCCGGTCAGTACCAGCTGCGCACCGGCATCGCGCAGGTAATCGGTCAGCACGCCGAGCACGTCGGCACCGGCCGGTTGCTCGAGCACATCCAGATGATCCAGGCCCATGCCGAGATAACCGCGCAGGGCCTCTTCGCGCGGGTCGCCAGCATGTACCACCTGCAGGTCGCCGCCGGCCAGCTGCAAGCCAAGTTCCACGGCGCGCGAATCCTGCTCGGCGCGCCGGGTGCGCCCCGATGTCGGATGAGAACCGACGGAAACCAGGCTGATGACTTTCGTACTCATCGCTTCATCCTCATGCCGCATCGCGCTGGTCGGCGTTGCGCAGCTCTTCCACAGCCTCGATCAGCGCCTGGAGAACCGCCGAACTGTCGCCGATGATCGACAGGTCCGCCCGCTTGATCATGTCGCAACCAGGGTCCATGTTGATCGCCACCACCTTGTCGCAGGCAGCGATGCCTTGCAAATGCTGAATGGCCCCGGAGATGCCCACGGCCACATAGACACGTGCCGTGACCCAGGTGCCGGTGGCGCCGACCTGCCGGTTGCGCGGCATGAAACCGTCGTCCACCGCTACCCGCGAAGCACCTTCGGTGGCGCCCAGGGCAGCCGTGGCCCGATGGAACAGGTCCCAGTCCTTGACCCCATTGCCGCCGGAGACGATGAATTCCGATTCGGCCATGGCGATGGCAGCCGGATCCACCGCAACCGGACCGAGGTCTTCGATCCGCGACAAGCTGCGCGCCACGCTCGTCGATAACTCGACCGGCAACGCCTCGTGGCGGGTTTCGCTGACCGGGTCGGCGCACTCGGCGGCGGCCAGGACCAGACGTGGCAGGCTACGCTGCAAATCCTGCTGGCCGGCACCGGCACGGCCAACACACTGGCCGTCCTTGATCTGCCAGACGCGGGTCGCCGGGCGTTCGCCCAGGGCTGCGGCCAGGCGCCGACCGAGCTCACCACCACCGGTGCGACTGTCCGGCAGCAGCCAATGCTTCGGAGCGAATTGCTGGTCCACCGCATGCAGGCCCTGTACCAGCTGTTCCGGTGCGTAGCCCTGGTACTGTTCGCCTTCGATGACCAGCAGCCGATCGACACCTGCACCCTGGAAGTTGCTTTCCTTGTGCTCGCCGAAGACCACCGCCAGCACGGCGCCGCCGCTGCCGGCCAGACTGTGGGCCAGGCCGAGCAGGTCTCGGTCATGACTGCCGAGGCGGCCACCGATCATGTCCGGAACCACCGCGATGTAGAACGCCGGATCGGCCACCTGGTGCAGCGGCAGTTGCACTTCGGCAGCGGCCGTGCGCCGTCCCGCGATGCCGGTACCCTGCTGAGCGCCGCTGCGATCGATTCGCTTGATGCCGTTGGGGCCGACGAAGCCCGCGGCCAGCGCATGGGGGTTCTTGCGGATCAGCCCGTTGGGGCCCATCCAGCGGCTCTGCTGGGTCTGCATCGCCGCATGCAGCGGATGCAGTCGGTTACGGGCGATCCACTCGGCGCGGGGATCGCGGCGGATGATCTCGCTCATCAATGCACCTCCGCAGGTTCACGTTTGGCGGCTGCCGGCTTTGCCGCCGCCGGGACTTGTTCCTCGATCAGCGCGTCGGCCACCAGTTCGGCCAGGTCCTTGATCTGCGGCCTCGGCTCGACCACGCCCTCGAGCATGGCCGTGCATTGCGGGCAGCCGACGGCCACCAGTTCGGCTTCGGTCTGGCGGATGTCCTCCATGCGCATGTCAGGGATCCGCTGCTTGCCGGGTATATCGGTGATCGGCGCGCCGCCGCCGCCGCCACAGCAGCGCGAACGCAAGCCCGAACGCTGCATCTCGCGCACTTCGATGCCGAGCGCCTTGAGCACCTCCCGTGGCGCCTCGTACTCGCCGTTGTAGCGGCCCAGGTAGCACGGATCGTGATAAGTCACGCTGCCACCCTTGTGCTGGCCAAGATTGAGCTTGTTCGCCGCGATCAGCTCGGCAATATAGGTGCTGTGATGCTGCACCTGATACTGGCCGCCAAGCGCGCCATATTCGTTCTTGAGCACATGGAAGCTGTGCGGATCGCAGGTGACGATGCGCTGGAAGCGGTATTTGCCCAGGGTCTGGATGTTACGTCTGGCAAGCTGCTGGAAAGTCGCCTCGTCGCCCAGGCGGCGGGCCACGTCACCACTGTCGCGCTCCTCCAGGCCGAGGACGGCGAAGTCGACGCCGGAAGCCTTGAGGACCTTGACGAACGCGCGCAGGGTGCGCTGGTTGCGCATGTCGAACGCCCCATCGCCCACCCAGAACAGCACCTCGGTACTCTTCACCTCGGCCAGCACCTTCATGTTCAGGTCTGCCGCCCAGTTCATCCGTCCCCCAGGATTGAAACCGCCCGGGTTGTCGGTGGCGATGAGGTTGTCGAGCACTTCGGCGCCCTTGTTCGGGGTAGCGCCCTTTTCCAGGGTCAGGTGACGGCGCATGTCGACGATGGCATCGACGTGCTCGATCATCATCGGGCACTCCTCGACGCAGGCGCGGCAGGTGGTGCAGGACCAGAGCGTTTCGGCATCGACCAGGCCATTGACGATGGGCTGGTGCGGATGACCGCCATGCTCGCCGATCGGCTTGCCTGGGTAGGGGCTGCCGAAGTACCTGGCGTCGGTGCCACCGGCCAGGCCGATGACCATGTCCTGGATCAGCTTCTTCGGGTTGAGCGGCTGGCCCGCGGCGAAGGCCGGGCACATCGCTTCGCAGCGACCGCACTGGACGCAGGCATCGAAGCCCAGCAGCTGGTTCCAGGTGAAATCCGCCGGTTTCTCGACCCCCAGCGGGGCCGTCCGGTCTTCCAGGTCGAGCGGCTTGAGCCCGGTCGAGCGGCCGCCACCGAAGCGCTCGGCGCGGCGGTGCCAGGCCAGGTGCAAGGCGCCGGCGAAGGCGTGCTTCATCGGCCCGCCCCAGGTCATGCCGAAGAACATTTCCGACACGCCCCAGAGCACACCCAGGCACAATACGCCGACCATGACCCAGCCCCCGGTTTCGGCTGGCAGGATGCCCGCCACCGGCAAGGTCACGACGAAGAAGGTCGTGGCAAAGACCAGCAAGCTTTTCGGCAGGCGCATCCAGGGCCCTTTCGACAGCCGCGCCGGCGGATTGCGGCGCCGCCTGTAGACGAACATGGCACCGGTGAACATCAGCACCGTGGCGATCAGCAAGGCGTAGCCGAGGACCTGGCTGTGCAGGCCGAAGCCATGCACCAGGATCGCCAGCAGCGCCGAGAGCACGAAGCCGCCAGCGGTGGCGACGTGGGTGTTGGACATGTACTTGTCGCGCTCGACCACATGGTGCAGGTCGACCAGGTAGCGACGGGGCACGGCCAGCAAGCCGCCGAGCAGGTTAACCTTGGATGGACGACCACGGCGCCACATGCGCGCGCGGCGTGCGGCACCGAGCGCCGCCAGGGCAAGCGCAGCGAACAGCAGGATGGGTACAAGGGTGTTCAACATGGGGGGCTCCCACTGATTGCAAGCTGCAAGCGATAAGCTGCAAGCGGCAAGAAAAAGCAAAAGCGGCATTGGCTTCACCTTTTCTCCAGAACCAGGCCTTCAAGTGCCTTGCCGAGGTGAAGTCTGAAGCTGCAAGTAAAGGCACTACCGTGCGCTTTGCTTGCAGCTTGCCGCTACCGCTGCCGTCAAAAGTCCTTGCACAGGCGCAAGGCGTCGTAGATCGCCGCATGGGTATTGCGCTGGGCCACACAGTCGCCGATGCGGTACAGCAGATAGCCCTCGCCTGGCTGGCTGAGGATCGGCTGCGGCTTGATGGCGAACAGCGCCTCCACATCGATCTGGCCTTTGTTGCGCGACCCATCCTTGAGGGCGTAGTACAAGGCTTCGTCAGGGCGTACACCGTTCTCCACCACGACCTGGTCGACTACCCGCTCTTCCTTGGCGCCGGTGTATTCGTTCTCGAGCACCGCTACCAGCTTGTCGCCCTCGCGGTAGACCTTTTCCAGCATCATGTCGCCGGTCATGATCACTTCCTTGGGATACAGGCTGCGGTAATAGGTCGGGAAAGTGGTCCCGCCCATCGCCACGCCGGGCTTGATGTCGTCGGTGACGATTTCCACCTGGCAGCCCTTGTCGGCGAGGAAGTCGGCAGTGGACATGCCGGTGAACTCGCAGATGGTGTCGTAGACCAGCACGTTCTTGCCAGGCGCGACCTTGCCGTCGAGCACGTCCCAGCTGCTCACCACCAGTCCTTCGGCAGCGCCCCAATGCTCGTTCTGCTCGACGAACGGATGCCCCCCCACCGCCAGCACGATGATGTCCGGACGCAGGTCCTGGATGGTCGGGACATCGGCCGCGGTACCCAGGCGCAGGTCGACCTTCAGGCGCGCCAGCTCCAGCTGGTACCAGCGGGTGATGCCGGCGATCTGGTCACGCTGAGGTGCCTTGGCGGCAATGGTGATCTGCCCGCCGATCTGCTCCTTCTTCTCGAACAGCGTCACGTCATGGCCACGCTCGGCAGCGACCCGCGCCGCCTCCATCCCCGCAGGCCCTGCGCCGACCACCACCACCTTGCGCCTGGGTCCGGTGGACTTCTCGATGATGTGCGGCACGCCCATGTATTCACGGGAGGTCGCGGCGTTCTGGATGCACAATACATCCAGGCCCTGGTACTGGCGGTCGATGCAGTAGTTGGCGCCGACGCACTGCTTGATCTGGTCGACCTGGCCCATCTTGATCTTGGCGATCAGGTGTGGGTCGGCCATGTGCGCCCGGGTCATGCCGACCATGTCCACATAGCCGCCTTCCAGGATGCGCTGGGCCTGGTTCGGGTCCTTGATGTTCTGCGCATGCAGGACCGGGACCTTGACCACTTCCTTGATGCCCGCCGCCAGGTGCAGGAACGGCTCCGGCGGGTAGCTCATGTTGGGGATGACGTTGGCCAGGGTGTTGTGGGTATCGCAGCCCGAGCCGATCACGCCGAAGAAGTCGACCATGCCAGTGGCATCGTAATACTTGGCGATCTCCTTCATGTCTTCGTGGCTGAGACCGTCCGGATGGAACTCGTCGCCGCAGATTCGCATGCCCACGCAGAAATCGTCACCGACCTCCGCCCGCACGGCCTTGAGCACTTCCAGGCCGAATTTCATGCGGCCTTCGAAGCTGCCGCCCCATTCGTCGGTACGCTTGTTGACCCGTGGGCTCCAGAACTGGTCGATCATGTGCTGGTGCACGGCCGACAGCTCGACGCCATCCAGGCCACCTTCCTTGGCTCGCCGCGCGGCCTGGGCATAGTTGCCGATGATCCGCCAGATCTCTTCCGGTTCGATGGTCTTGCAAGTGGCCCGGTGCACCGGCTCACGGATGCCCGACGGCGACATCAGGGTCGGCCAGTTGAAGCCGTCCCAGCGCGAGCGACGGCCCATGTGGGTAATCTGGATCATGATCTTGGCGCCATGCTTGTGCATGGCGTCGGCCAGGTTCTGGAAATGCGGGATGATCCGGTCGGTCGACAGGTTCACCGAGGCCCACCATTCCTGCGGGCTGTCGATGGCGACCACGGACGAGCCGCCACAGATCGCCATGCCGATGCCGCCCCTGGCCTTTTCCTCGTAGTACTTGACGTAACGTTCGGTGGTCATGCCGCCATCGGTGGCGTAGACCTCGGCGTGCGCGGTGCTGAGCACGCGGTTGCGCACGGTCAGTTTGCCGATCTGGATCGGCTGGAACATCGCTTCGAATGCCATGACGCAATCTCCGGCTTACAACGGCTTGACGACGAACAGCCCGTCGTCGTGACCTTCTTCCGAACCGCCGTAGACCTGCTCGGCCACGGTGCGGATCGAGCTGCCACGGGCGGCCAGGATCTGGTCCATGGCACCGGCGAACCAGCCGGTGAACATGTAGTCGACCCTGCGGCCGACCTTGCCGTAGACATAGACGAACGCCGAGTGCCTGAGCTTGATGCTGGCGGTACCCTTGTCCAGGTCGATGTCCTGGATCTCGAACAGGCCCCAGCCGCGCTGGGACAGGCGCTTCATGTAGTGCTCGAACACCGCCACGCCTTCCAGGCCATGGCATTCGGCTTCCTTTTCGCACCAGTGCCAGGCGGACTTGTAGCCGGCCTTGTAGAGGATCTCGGCATAGGCATCGGCACCCAGAACCTCTTCGATGCCCATGTGGTTGTTGACGAAGAAGTGACGCGGTACATACAGCATCGGCAATGCATCGGAAGTCCAGACACCGGTCTCGCTGTCGACTTCGATTGGCAATTGCGGGGCGATCTTGGCCATGGAAACTCAACTCCATAATTGTTTTGATTGATGGCCCCGGCATCTGCGGCCGGGGCGCAAGGCGTGGAGAGCGGCTTTATTCGCCCCAGACGTCGCGCAGCACGTTGACCCAGTTCTCGCCCATGATCTTGCGCACCACCCGCTCCGAATGACCACGCTTGAGCAGGGTCTCGGTGAGATTGGGAAACTCGCCGACGGTGCGGATGCCCAGCGGGTTGATGATCTTGCCGAAGTTGGTCAGGCGCCGGGCGTAGCCCTTGTCATGGGTCAGGTACTCGAAGAAATCCTGACCATGCCCCTGGGTGAAGTCGGTGCCGATCCCGATGGCGTCCTCGCCGACGATGTTCATCACGTACTCGATGGCTTCGGCGTAGTCGTCGATGGTCGAATCGATGCCCTTGGCCAGGAACGGCGCGAACATGGTCACGCCGACGAAACCGCCGTGATCGGCGATGAACTTCAGTTCTTCGTCGGACTTGTTGCGCGGGTGATCCTTCAGGCCCAGGGGCAGGCAGTGGGAGTAGCAGACCGGCTTCTTCGACTCGAGGATGACTTCCTCGGAGGTCTTGGAGCCGACGTGCGAAAGGTCGCACATGATGCCGACGCGGTTCATCTCGGCAACGATCTCGCGACCGAAGCCCGACAGACCGCCGTCACGCTCGTAGCAGCCAGTGCCGACCAGGTTCTGGGTGTTGTAGCACATCTGCACGATGCCCACGCCCAGCTGCTTGAAGATCTCCACGTAGGCGATCTGGTCTTCGAAGGCATGGGCATTCTGGAACCCGAAGAGGATCCCGGTCTTGCCCTGCTCCTTGGCCTTGCGGATATCGGCGGTAGTGCGCACCGGCATGACCAGGTCGCTGTTCTCGCGGATCAGCTTCTGGCTGGCGGCGATGTTGTCCACGGTCGCCTTGAAGCCTTCCCAGACCGATACCGTGCAATTGGCCGCGGTCAGCCCGCCCTTGCGCATGTCCTCGAACAGTTCGCGGTTCCACTTGGCGATGATCAGACCGTCGATGACGATGCTGTCGGCGTGCAATTCGGCTGGGCTCATCAGGCTGTCCCCTTTTATCGGCTTGAGCTGCGCAGAAGGTGTGTCGGCGCTTTGGAGGCCAGCATATGCCTGCGCGGCGTACGAGCAGGATGCAAAAACGACAGGGGGTTTGCCGAAAGCGTCAATGGGCGAAGAGCCGCGTACGGGCGGGGCTCGTGGTGATGAGAGCGAGTCTCGACAATCTTGGAAAAGGTCGTTTCGTGAACATTTCGACGGCAAGCTACCGCCCTGCTTCAGCGTGAGCGAGAATCGCTGCCGATTGTTCAGCCTGGCGAGGAGAGACGGATGAAATCGATGGCATGGCTGGTCCTGATGGCAGTGGCATGTGCCGCCCAGGCCAGCGGGGACGAAAGCACTCCCTGCGACAATGTCGAGAACGACCTGCAGGCACATGCCTGCGCCGCCTACAACAAGCAGACCGCCGAGCGGGAACTGAAAGCGGCGTTCGATGACCTGCTCGAACGCATTGCCGAGCAGTACGCCAACGAGGAAGACAAGGTCAAGGCACTGAAGGCGCGGCTGGCGGCGGCCGAGTCGATATGGACACAACTGCGCGATGCCGACTGCAAGGCCGAGACCTTTGCCGAAAAGCCGGGCAGCAAGGCCTTCGAGGCCGCCTGGAACACTTGCGTGGCCCAGCGTAGCGACGACCGCTCCGAATACCTGCAGTCCATCGGCCAGCAGTGAGTGCAGACGGCGCCAGCTCCTCCACCGGTGCAAACACCCTACCGATGGTCAGTGGGCGCAGTGCCGCGACAGGGCGCGCAGCGGCCTCGGGAACGGGCAGGCGACAGCGTCCTGAACAGGCTTGCAGGGGATATTCGTAGGGTTCGCAAGGATGCTGAAGGCCGCTACGCGACCTAGCGCAGCCGGTACGGCTGCCCCGGCCGCTGCTAAACGGGCGTGGCGCAGCGGCTGCCATGGCTTGCACGGCAACCTCGGGCCTGCTGCGAACGAACCTCAGCCGCGGTTGCCGTTGAACTGCGCCAAGGCCGGCAACAGTTGCCTGTCGATGGCCTGGCGAACCGCCGGAAGAATGGTGGCGCTGCCGCAATACATCCGCTCGACCATACCCCGCAATGCCCGTGCGTTCGGCTCGGTCAGGCCGCGCACGGCTACTTCGCAAGCCTGTTCCGCGCTCGCGCCGGTTGGCATCTCGAAACCCAGGGCCCGCAGGCTGCCCACCAGGTCATCCTGGTCAATCAAATCCGCATGCATCATGGCTGTTGTCCTTGTTTGCTGCTGTGATCTGCGCTCGATTCTGTGTCCAGCCGGCGCCTGCGGCAAGGCTGCAGTGCCAGAGTGGCCGCTTTGGCTAAGAACAGGTCGTTCCCGGCTAAATCCGTGATCGACGAACATCGCACACTGCCAGCCATCATCAACGTCTCAGGGTTTGGTCACCCTTGTCACGACACGTGGATGTTGCTCGCTCTTGGCCCCGTACGCTCACGGCTTTGCGGGGTCATTTTTTTTGCTGGTCACAGGCAGGTGGTTCAGCGATCGGGCGTGACAGGCTCAACCGGGCAGGCGCATCACCCTTCCCAGGTACTGGGGAACCGGCAGGTCGTGCTGCGCCCTGGCCAGCGCTTCCAGCGAAGCCTGGCCAGGCTCACTGAATGGCGCCGATTTCGGCCCGTCCAGCTGCACATGCAGGAGCATCTGCTCGCTGGCGGCCAGCGCCTGGGCGAAGCCCTCGCGATGCAGGCTGTGGTAGAGATGCAGCCGCTTGCGGTCGAAACCGACGATCTGTGTCTGTACCCATACCTCGGTGCCGAGCTTCACTTCGTGCAGGTAGTTCAGATGGCACTCCAGGGTGAACAATGTGTGTCCATCCCGCTCCCGGCTGTCCGCGTCCAGCCCGATGCGTTGCATCAGCGCATCGGTGGCGTAGCTGAAGATCAGCAGGTAGTAGGCATCGCGCAGGTGACCGTTGTAGTCGACCCACTGTGCCTCGATGGACGTTCGATAGCTGATCAGTGCTGGCATATGGAAATCCTCATTCGCTGAAAGCCAGGCCGTGGCGCGCCTTGGTGTCCGCGATCGCCTGGAGTACCGCCAGCAGGCAGTCGTCGCGATAACGCTCCAGGGCGGCGATGCTGTGCTCGCCCAGTTGGGCCGAAGTGCCTTCCACGACCGCATCGATCAACCGGTCGGTAAGCTCGGGCGCCTGCAGGTGGGTCCATGGCAGTTTCAGTGCCGGACCGAACTGGGCCATGAAGTGCCGCATCCCGGCATCGCCACCGGCGAGCGTGTAGGTCAGGAAACTGCCCATGAACGACCAGCGCAGGCCGGCACCGAAACGGATCGCGTCATCGATCTCGCCGGTAGTGGCTACGCCGTCGTTGACCAGGTGCAAGGCTTCGCGCCAAAGCGCCTCGAGCAGGCGGTCGGCAATGAAGCCGGGAACTTCCTTGCGCACATGCAGCGCACGCATGCCAAGCGCGGCATAGATGCGCTTGGCTGCTTCGATGGCTTCAGGAGCGGTGTGCCGGCCGCCGACGACTTCCACCAGTGGCAGCAGGTAGACCGGATTGAACGGATGCCCGACCAGGCAACGCTCGGGGTGGGTGGCCGATTCGTAGAATTCGCTGGGCAACAGTCCGGAGGTGCTGGAACCGATGATGGCCTCGGGCTTGGCCGCGGCACTGATCCGGGCATGCAGGTCGAGCTTGAGATCCAGGCGCTCCGGTGCGCTTTCCTGGATGAAATCGGCATTTGCCACGCAGGCCTCGACGGTATCGACGAAGCGCAGGCGCGACTGCGCCGCGCCGGCGGCCAGGCCTTTGCTCTGCAGCGCCGGCCAGGCCTTGGCGATACGCTGGCGCAAGGCCTGCTCGGCACCCGGGGCGGGATCCCAGGCGAGCACGTCGAGGCCGTGGGCCAAGGCGCGGGCGACCCAGCCGCTGCCGATGACGCCGCTACCCAGCGCGGCGAAGGTCTTGATCTCGGTGATGAAGGGCATGGCGGGCTCCTGGATGGGTTCAACGGCGCTTGAGGTTCATTTTTTCCCGACCCTGGGCCGGTGTGAGCACACGGGCGCCGAGACGGGAGACGATCTCCAGCGCACGCTCGACCAGCTGGCCGTTGCTGGCCAGGACACCGCGATCGAGGTAGAGGTTGTCCTCGAGACCGACGCGCACGTTGCCGCCCAGCAGGACCGCCTGGGCCGCCATCGGCATTTGCATCCTGCCGATCCCGAACCCGGCCCAGGTCACACCTGCCGGCAGGTTGTCGACCATGGCCTTCATGGTCGTGGTGTCGGCCGGCGCGCCCCATGGAATTCCCAGACACAGTTGGAACAACGGATCGTCCAGCAAGCCCTCCTTCATCATCTGCTTGGCGAACCACAAGTGACCGGTGTCGAAGATTTCCAGCTCGGCTTTCACGCCCAGCTCGGTAATGCGCCTGGCACCGGTGCGCAGCTGACTCGGCGTGGAAACATAGATCGCATTGCCATCACCGAAGTTGAGCGTGCCGCAATCAAGGGTGCAGATTTCTGGCAGCAAGGCCTCGACATGAGCCAGGCGCTCGAGCGGGCCGACCAGGTCGGTGGCCGGGCCGAAGTCCGTCGGCGATTCGCCCGGACCGATCTCCAGGTCACCGCCCATGCCGGCGGTGAGGTTGACGATGATGTCCACGTCGGCTTCGCGGATGCGCTCCATCACTTCGCGATACAGCGCCACGTCTCGGCTGAAACGCCCGCTCTGCGGATCGCGTACATGGCAGTGGACCACGGTGGCGCCTGCCTTGGCAGCCTCCACCGCCGCTTCGGCGATCTGCCTGGGAGTGACCGGCACCAGGTGACTCTTGGCGACCGTGTCGCCTGCGCCGGTCAAGGCGCAGGTAATGATGACGTCATGGTTCATGATGGCTCCTCGTGATAGCTGTGCAGGCCCGAGCGCCGGCAAGCCGACCCCGGCAGGCTCGACGAGGATCCTGCGCGGCGCATGCTGTCTGGAGTCGGCTTGTCGGCGTTCGGGGAAAGGTCAGTTGGCGGAAAGCTCGAGATGCTCCGCTGCCGGCTTGCCGTCGAAGGTGGTGACCCCCTCGAGCCAGCGTGCCTTGTCCTCGGGGTGATCCCTGAGCCACTGACGGGCGGACGCCAGTGCATCCTTGTGGTCGAGCAGCGGCTGCATCATGCGGCTCTCCTGCTCGGCGCTGAAGGTCAGGTTGGCCAGCAAACGGTGGGCATTGGGGCAACGCTGGGCATAGTCGGGCGCGGTCACGGTCCACACCGTGGCCCTGCCCTCGTCCGGCCCCAGGGCATTCTCGCTACCGCCCAGATAGGCCATGTCGATGTTGACGTTCATCGGATGGGGCGTCCAACCGAAGAACACCACCGCCTTGTTGCGCCGCACGGCACGGTCGACGGCGGCCAGCATGCCGGCCTCGCTGGACTCCACCAGCTGGAACTTGCCCAGGCCGAACTGGTTCTTGTCGATCATGGCCTGGATCTGGGTATTGGCGCCGGAGCCCGGTTCTATGCCGTAGATCTTGCCATCGAGTTCCTTCTCGAACCTGTGGATATCGGCGAAGGTCTTCAGGCCCTTGTCCGCCAGGTACCTGGGGACCGCCAGCGTGGCGCGGGCGTCGGCCAGGCTGGGCTGGTCGAGCACCTTGACCTGGTTGGCCTGGATGAACGGAGTGATGGTCTGCTTCATGATCGGGTTCCAGTACCCCAGGAACATGTCCAGGCGGTTGTCGCGGATCCCGGCGAAGATGATCTGCTGCGAGGCGCTGGTCTGCTTGGTCTGGTAGCCCAGGCCGTCGAGCAGTACCTGGGCCATGGCGCTGGTGGCAATGACGTCGGTCCAGTTGACCACCCCCAGGCGCACGTTCTTACAGGCGGCGGGCTCGGCGGCGAAAAGCGACGTGCAAAGGGTGCTGCTCAAGGCAAGGGACAGCAGGCTGCGGCGGACGAAGCTATGCATGGTGGCTCTCCAACGGCAGTGCGTATTGTTAGGATCGGCCTCTGCGGACCGTAGGGACACGCTACGCTGTTGACTGGATGGAAATTCGCACCCTGGCGACCCACATTTGCACGCAGGCGACCTCTGCGAGCTGGAGCGAGCAATGCCCGATGTCATTCATTTCCTGCTGTTGCCAGGCTTCTCGGCGCTGGGCTTCATCAGCGCCATCGAGCCATTGCGAGTGGCCAACCGCTTTCGTGGGCCGCTCTACCGCTGGCGAGTGCTGAGTCTCGACGGCGGCGCGGTGCAGGCGAGCAATGGCATGTCCGTGAATGCCGACGGTGTGCCAGGGGAAGTCGGCCGTGGACAGATGTTGCTGGTCGTGGCCGGTTTCGAGCCGCTGGCCGGCTTCGGGCCACTGCTGCAGCAGACCCTGCGGCGCCTGGATCACGACGGCGTGGTGCTCGGTGGTATCGACACTGGCGCCATGCTGCTGGCCGAAGCAGGGTTGCTCGACGGCTACCGGGCCACCCTGCATTGGGAAGCGCTCGAGGCCTTCAAGGAGCGTTATCCGCGGCTGCAGGCCACCCAGGAGCTGTTCGAGATCGACCGTCGGCGGATCACCTGCGCTGGCGGTACCGCCTCCATCGACCTGATGCTGGACCTGATCGGTCAGGCCCATGGCAGCGAGCTGGCAGTGCAGGTTTCCGAACAGTTCGTGCTGGGCCGCATTCGGCCCCGCCAGGACCACCAGCGCATGCAGATCGCGACTCGTTATGGTCTGCGCAACAAGAAGCTGGTGAAGGTGATCGGGGAAATGGAGCGCAACACCGAGCAGCCGATCAGCAGCCAGAGGCTGGCCGAAACGGTGCAGGTGACGCGGCGACAGCTCGAGCGGCTGTTTCGCTTGCACCTGGACGACACGCCCAGTGGCTTCTACCTGCGCTTGCGCCTGGACAAGGCACGACAGCTGCTGCGTCAGACCGACATGGGCGTACTGGAGGTGGCGATCGCTTGCGGCTTCGAGTCTGCATCGTATTTCACCCGCTGTTACCGGGCGCGGTTCGCGCGGTGTCCTCGGGAAGACCGACGGGCCTTGGAGGTTTTCTGAGCAGGCTCGAAGACAACCGTCCCTACAACCTCACACTGGCAAACGTCGATTCGTTGCGCGCCTGGCTCAGCGAGGCCAGCGGCCCGCCATGCGGCGAAAGCACCATGGCCTGCGGGATCGGCATCATTGCCACCTGCTGGGTAGTGTTCGAGCCGACGCGCTCGTCACGTGGCGGGATGCCGAAGTATTCGCGGTAGCACTTGGAGAAGTGCGGCGTGGACACGAAACCGCAGACCGAGGCCACCTCGATGATCGACATCGGGGTCTGCTTGAGCAATTGCCGGGCGCGAATCAGGCGCAGCTTGAGGTAGTAGCGCGACGGCGAGCAGTGCAGGTACTTCTGGAACAGCCGCTCGAGCTGGCGACGCGAGACCGAGACGTACACGGCCAGCTCATCCAGATCGATCGGTTCCTCGAGGTTGGCTTCCATCAGCGCGACGATTTCCTGCAGCTTGGGCTGGTTGGTGCCAAGCATGTGCTTGAGCGGCACACGCTGATGGTCCTGCTCGTTGCGGATGCGTTCGTAGACGAACATTTCGGAGATCGCCGCCGACAGTTCACGCCCGTGGTCGCGGCTGATCAGGTGCAGCATCATGTCCAGCGGCGCGGTCCCGCCGGAGCTGGTGAAGCGGTTGCGATCGAGGGTGAACAGCCGCGTGCTCATGTTCACCCGTGGGAAGGCCTCCTGCATCGCGGCCAAGCACTCCCAGTGCACGCTGCAATCGAAACCGTCGAGCAGCCCGGCGCAGGCCAGCGCCCAACTGCCGGTGCACACCGCGCCCAGCCGACGCGACTGGCGCGCCTGGGTCTGCAGCCAGGTGACATGGTCACGGGTGACGGCGCGCTGGATACCCACGCCGCCACAGACGATGACGGTATCCGTGGGCGGCGCGCCGTGCATGGCAGCGTCAGGGGTGATCCGCAAGCCGTCGCTGGCCCAGACCTGACCGCCATCGAGGGTCAACGTATGCCAGCGATACAGTTCTCGCCCGGACAACTGGTTGGCCATGCGCAGTGGCTCGACAGCGGAAGCGAGGGAAATGAGAGTGAAGTTGTCCAGCAGGAGAAAACCGATGGACTGGGGCGCAGTGCGATTCTGTTGCGGGTTTCCGGAGGTATACGAAGTCATCGCGAGTTCTCCTCACACAATGCAGGGCGTGCCTCAGGCGGGCACTGTTTCTTGTCATGGCCCCGATTCGTCTGCGGGGCTTTGTCGAACACTACGCAATTGTCGTGCCCGAAATTGAACGGTCATGCAACAAAGCCCAAAAACGACCCTCATGGCGAGGCATTTCGGAACTGCCATGGGGACTTTCGTTCAGCGCTAAGGCGCGTGCCAGCGCGCTTGCTTCCGTCTCGTGGGCATTTCGGTAGCACTTGTAGGAAACGTACCAACGAACGACATGTGCAAAGTGTCACCACTGTTGCGAAGTATAGGCGACCCGGTGCGAAACGACGGCAAGGACGGCGCACCGGAATATGGCACGCCGTGGCCAACAAGCCTTGGAATAGCGCGTGGCGCTCAGCACTCGATGGCGTTCACCGCCAGCCCGCCGCGGGAGGTTTCCTTGTACTTGTCGTGCATGTCCGCACCGGTGTCGCGCATGGTACGGATCACCTGGTCGAGGGAAATGAAATGCTCGCCGTCCCCGCGCAGGGCCATCTGTACCGCATTGATCGCCTTGACCGCGGCGATCGCATTGCGCTCGATGCATGGCACCTGGACCAGGCCGCCGACCGGGTCGCAGGTCAGCCCAAGATTGTGCTCGAGCGCAATCTCGGCGGCATTTTCCAATTGCTCCGGCGTTGCGCCGAGGACTTGGGCCAAGCCCGCCGCCGCCATGGCGCAAGCCGAGCCGACCTCGCCCTGACAACCCACCTCGGCGCCGGAGATCGAGGCGTTCTTCTTGCACAGGATGCCTACCGCCGCCGCGCCGAGGAAGAAATCGACCACCTGGGATTCGTCGACCATGTCGCTAAAGCGCATGAAATAGTGCAGCACCGCCGGAATGATGCCCGCGGCGCCATTGGTCGGTGCCGTCACCATGCGACCGCCGGCGGCATTCTCTTCGTTCACCGCCAGGGCGAACAGGTTGACCCACTCCATGGCATTGAGGGTCGAACCGATCACGTTGGGCTTGCCCAGCTCCTGCAGGCTACGGTGCAGTCTGGCTGCCCGACGGCGCACGTTGAGCCCGCCGGGCAAGGTGCCTTCGTGCTTCAGGCCATTGCTCACGCACGCCTGCATGGCCTCCCACAGCTTGAGCAGGCCGGCGCGGATTTCCTCTTCGCTGCGCCAGGCCTTCTCGTTGGCCATCATCAGTTGCGACACGCTCAGGTCGTTTTGCTTGCACAACCGCAGCAGCTCGGCTGCACTGTCGAAGTCATAGGGCAAGACGGTATCGTCGGCATCCAGCACGCCGCTCGCGGCCTGGGCGGCATCGACCACGAAACCGCCACCGACCGAGTAGTAGGTATCACGGTGCAACTCGCCATCCCTGCCCTCGGCCACCAAGGTCATGGCGTTGGGATGATAGGGCAGGTTCTCGTCGAGCAAGCGCATGTCGCGAGCCCAGACGAACTCGATGCCACGTCGACCGTCCAGGAGCAGGACATTGGTTTCGCGCACGTCAGCAATGCGCGGAACGATCCGGGTAGGGTCGATCGCATCCGGCCATTCCCCCATCAGCCCCATCAGGGTGGCATTGTCGGTGCCATGACCGATGCCGGTCGCCGATAGCGAGCCGTACAGGCGCACTTCGACGCGCTCGACTTGCTCCAGCTCGCCGCGCTCGCGCAGGCCCTGGACGAACAAAGCGGCGGCACGCATGGGGCCGACGGTATGCGAGCTGGAGGGCCCGACACCTATCTTGAACAGGTCGAACACGCTGATGGCCATTGTCGAATCACCTCTTGATGGGCTTGTCTGCCTGCGACATTGCACAGGTGGCGGATGTGCCAGGCTCAGGCACGGAGCCGCCTTGAAGGCCGGCATCATCGGGCTTTTGAGCGTTCCCACGACGTCTGCAAGCGACGTACTTTTGTCCGTCGGCGCCGCATGCCAACGGCTGCGCCCAGGGCGTTTCCCGGCTGCCGGATGACGCAAAACGATGCACGCCGATGGCGAACAACCCATATGCGACATCGTCCTCACCAGATGCGACCCATGCTGTACTGGATACGACCCCACCAGTAGGCGATCGACCAGCACTGGTGGATGATCGAAAGCGACTCACGACCGCACGGCCCCGTCCGTTGCCGCCAGGCGACCAAGGCCGACCGCTGCCATAGAAAGCACGGCGACCCGGGACACCCGAAGACAAGAACACAGGAGTCCACCTTTCATGAAATGCCCGACCCCGCTGTTGCTGGTGGCGCTGTGCGCAGCTCCGTTGCTGGCCCAGGCCGCTGAGCCCGAACAATGCCGGACCGTCCGTTTCTCGGACGTTGGCTGGACCGACATCACCGTCACCACGGCCGTGACCAGCACGGTCCTCCAGGCGCTCGGCTACAAGACCCGCACCACCATGATCTCGGTCCCGGTGACCTACAAGTCGCTGGCCGCTGGTAAGGACCTCGACGTGTTCCTCGGCAACTGGATGCCGACCATGGAAAACGACATCAAGCAGTACCGCGATGCCGGCACCGTCGAGACGGTGCGCGCCAACCTGGAAAACGCCAAGTACACCCTGGCCGTTCCCAAGGCGCTGTACGACAAGGGACTCAAGGATTTCGCCGATATCGCCAGGTTCAAGCAGGAGCTCGCTGGCAAGATCTATGGCATCGAGCCGGGCAACGACGGCAACCGCACCATCCAGAGCATGATCGACAAGAATGCGTTCGGCCTGAAGGACGCGGGTTTCAAGCTGGTGCAATCCAGCGAGGCCGGCATGCTTTCGCAGGTCGACCGGGCCGCCAAGCGCGGCGAAGCCGTGGTGTTCCTTGGCTGGGAACCGCATCCGATGAACAAGCGGTTCGACATGAAGTACCTGTCGGGCGGGGATGCGTTCTTCGGCCCCGACTATGGCAAGGCGACGGTCCTCACCAACACCCGCAAGGGTTATGTCGAGCAGTGCAGCAACGTCGGCCGGTTGCTGAAGAACCTGTCGTTCACCCTGGACATGGAAAGCACGCTGATGGGCAATGTGCTGGACGACAAGATGAAGCCTGAAGCTGCCGCCAGGGCCTGGCTGAAGGCCAACCCGCAGGTGCTCGACAGCTGGCTGGCCGGCGTGAAGACCGTGGATGGCGAACCGGGGCTGGAGGCAGCCAGGGCCAGACTGACGCAGTAGCAGCAAGCACGCCCCTGTGCCGGCGCCTTGGCCGGCACAGGCCGACTTCAATCCCTGCAGGTGGAAGCTCGCTATCATGCTTATCGATCAGAAAATACCGTTGGGGCAGTACATCGCCTCGTTCGTGGAATGGTTGACCCAGAACGGCGCCAACTACTTCGACGCCATTGCCCAGGGCCTGGAATTCATGATCCATGGCGTCACCAGCGCCCTGACCTGGTTCAACCCGTTCGCCCTCATCGTCCTGTTCGCGGGGCTTGCGCACCTGATCCAGCGCAAGTGGACCCTTACTGCCTTTTGCGCCCTTTCGTTCCTGCTGATCCTCAACCTGGGCTACTGGCAGGAAACCATGGAGACCCTGGCCCAGGTCACCTTCGCCACGGTGGTCTGCGTCGCCATCGGCGTGCCGCTGGGCATCGTCGCCGCGCACAAGCCAATGTTCTACACCGCCATGCGCCCGGTCCTCGACCTGATGCAGACCGTGCCGACCTTCGTCTACCTGATCCCCACCCTGACGTTGTTCGGCCTGGGCGTGGTGCCGGGACTGATCTCCACCGTGGTGTTCGCCATCGCCGCGCCGATCCGCCTGACCTACCTGGGTATCTGCGACGTGCCCCAGGAACTGCTCGACGCCGGCAAGGCCTTCGGCTGTTCGCGCCGCCAGCTGCTGACGCGCATCGAGCTGCCCCACGCCATGCCGAGCATCGCCGCTGGCGTGACCCAGTGCATCATGCTGTCGCTGTCGATGGTGGTGATCGCCGCCCTGGTCGGTGCCGACGGGCTGGGCAAACCCGTGGTCAACGCGCTCAATACCGCCGACATCTCCCTGGGCTTCGAAGCCGGCCTGGCCATCGTGCTGCTGGCGATCATGCTCGACCGTATCTGCAAGCAACCGGAGCTGCCAGCGAGGAGCGAGGCATGAACATCATTCGTTTCGAAGACGTCGACGTGATCTTCTCCAACCGCCCGCGCGAGGCCCTCGCCCTGCTTGACCAAGGCATGACCCGCGAGCAGATCCTCAAGCAGACCGGCCTGGTCGTCGGTGTGGAAAAAGCCAACCTGGACATCGACAAAGGCGAGATCTGCGTGCTGATGGGGCTGTCGGGCTCGGGCAAGTCGAGCCTGCTGCGCTGCATCAACGGCCTCAACACCGTCAGCCGCGGCAAGCTGTTCGTCGAGCATGACGGCACGGCGATCGATATCGCCCACTGCAGCCCCGCCGAACTGAAGATGATGCGCACCAAGCGCATCGCCATGGTGTTCCAGAAGTTCGCCTTGATGCCCTGGTTGACCGTGCGCGAAAACATCAGCTTCGGCCTGGAAATGCAAGGGCGCCCGGAAAAGGAACGGCGCAAGCTGGTGGACGAGAAGCTCGAGCTGGTAGGCCTGAGCCAATGGCGCAACAAGAAGCCCGACGAGCTTTCCGGCGGCATGCAGCAACGGGTCGGACTGGCCCGCGCGCTGGCCATGGACGCCGATATCCTGCTGATGGACGAGCCTTTCTCGGCGCTGGACCCATTGATCCGCCAGGGCCTGCAGGACGAGCTGCTGGAGCTGCAACGCAAGTTGAGCAAGACCATCGTCTTCGTCAGCCATGACCTGGACGAAGCGTTGAAGCTCGGTAGCCGCATCGCCATCATGAAGGACGGCCGGATCATCCAGTACAGCAAGCCCGAGGAGATCGTGCTCAACCCCGCCGACGACTATGTCCGGACCTTCGTCGCCCACACCAATCCGCTCAACGTGCTATGCGGTCGCAGCCTCATGCGCAGCCTGGACAAGTGCAAGCGCATCAACGGCTCGGTATGCCTGGACCCGGGCGTTGATTCCTGGCTGGACCTGGCCGAGGGCAACACCATCAAGGGTGCGCGCCAGGGCATCAACGGGCTGGACCTGCAGGACTGGAAACCCGGCCAGGCAGTCGAGACCCTGGATCGCAAGCCTACCCTGGTGAACGCCGATATCGGCATGCGCGAAGCGCTGCAGATCCGCTATCAGACCGGCAACAAGCTGGTGCTGCAGGAAGGCAATTCAGTGGTGGGCATCCTGGGGGACAGCGAGCTGTACCACGCGCTGCTGGGACGCAACCACGGCTGAAGCCGGGCCGCCGCGCGGCCCGGCTGCGGCTCAGCGAACCACGATACCGCGCTGGGCCATGTAGGCCTTGGCTTCAGGCACCGTGTATTCGCCGAAATGGAAGATGCTCGCGGCCAATACCGCGCTGGCATGCCCCTCGAGGATTCCGTCCGCCAGATGCTGGAGGTTGCCCACGCCACCGGAGGCGATGACCGGAATCCCCAGCGCATCGCTGATCGCGCGGGTCACGCCCAGGTCGAAGCCGCTTTTCATGCCGTCCTGGTCCATGCTGGTCAGCAGGATCTCGCCAGCGCCCAGGCCTTCCATCTTGCGTGCCCACTCGACCGCGTCCAGCCCGGTCGGCTTGCGACCGCCATGGGTGAAGATCTCCCAGCGAGGCGCCTGGCCCGGTGCCGAGACCTTCTTCGCATCGATGGCGACGACGATGCACTGCGAACCGAAACGGTCGGCGGCCTCGCCTACGAACGCTGGATCGAACACCGCCGCCGTATTGATCGACACCTTGTCGGCACCGGCATTGAGCAGGTTGCGGATGTCCTGCACGGTGCGCACCCCGCCGCCCACGGTCAGGGGAATGAACACCTGGCTGGCCATGCGCTCGACCGTGTGCAAGGTGGTATCCCGACCATCGACGCTGGCGGTGATGTCGAGGAAGGTGATTTCGTCGGCGCCTTGCTCATCGTAGCGCCGAGCGATTTCCACCGGGTCGCCGGCATCGCGGATATTCTCGAACTTGACACCCTTGACCACCCGGCCGTTGTCCACGTCCAGGCAAGGGATGATACGTTTTGCTAAAGCCATGAACTTCTCCGTTGGCGGGTTTCAAGCTGCAAGCGATCATGCATTGCCTGGCTTGCAGTGCAAGGACAAGCGGTGCGGTCTCGCTTTTAGCTTGTGGCTTGCCGCTTACGCGTAGGTGTCGCAGAAAGCCTGGGCCTCGGCGACGTCAAGGGTGCCTTCGTAGATGGCGCGGCCAGTGATCGCGCCGATGATGCCAGGCGCCCTGGCTTCGAGCAGTGCCCTGATATCACCAAGATCGTGGATGCCGCCAGAGGCGATCACCGGAATCGAAGTGGCTTCGGCCAGGGCCTTGGTGAAGGGCACGTTGCAGCCTTGCATCATGCCGTCCTTGGCGATGTCGGTATAGACGATGGCCGATACCCCATCGGCCTCGAAACGCCTGGCCAGGTCGATCACCTGCACGGAGCTGACCTCGGCCCAGCCATCGGTGGCGACGAAACCGTCCTTGGCGTCCAGACCGACGATGACCTTGCCAGGGAACGCCTTGCAGGCTTCGGCGACGAATTCTGGCTGCTTGACCGCCTTGGTTCCGATGATCACGTAGCTGACCCCGGCCTTGACGTAATGCTCGATGGTTTCCAGCGAGCGGATGCCACCACCGATCTGGATCGGCAGGTCCGGGTAGCGCCTGGCGATGGCGGTCACCACTTCGCCATTGACCGGCTGGCCTTCGAAGGCGCCGTTCAGGTCGACCAGGTGCAACCGGCGGCAGCCGCCTTCGACCCACTTGGCGGCCATGCTCACCGGGTCATCGGAAAACACCGTGGAGTCTTCCATGCGGCCCTGGCGCAGGCGTACGCAGGCGCCATCCTTTAGATCGATAGCAGGAATAATCAGCATGCTGTGTCCTTCGTCGGTTCAGGCGGCAAGCTGCAAGCCACTGGCTGCATGCATGCGCATCAAATGTTCGTCAGGCGATCAAGCCGTGTCGCGCCTGCTCGGTCAATGACTCTTCTCGAGCGCCCACAGGTCGCTTTCGATGCTCTCGAAGCGCTCCTTGAGGTGTACCTGCACGTCGGCGATCGCCCGGTTGTAATAGTGCGGAGCGATTTCCTTGCTGAACAGCTCGAGCACCTCGGCCACCTCGAACGACCCCAGTCGCAGCTCGAAACGCTCTTCGAGAAAGCGCTTGAGGGTATCGAGCGCCTCGCGCTCCTGCTCTGGCGCCAGGGTCATTCGGGCAGCCTTGGGGCCAGGCCGGCCCATTACCAGCGCCCGTCCCAGGCAATGAAGTTCTGCAGCAGCTGCAGGCCGTGGGTGTGGCTCTTCTCTGGATGGAACTGCACGGCGAAGCGCGAGCCGTCGGCCAGCGCGGCGGCGAAGTCGACGCCATAGCGGCCGCGCCCCACCACCTGCCCCGGCTTGCCGGCATCGATGTAGTAGCTATGCACGAAGTAGAAGCGTGCCTGATCGGGAATGTCGTGCCAGAGCGGGTGGTCGACGGACTGGCTCACCTGGTTCCAGCCCATGTGCGGGACCTTCAGGTGCTGGTCGTCCTCGCGCAGGTCCTTGCCGAAGAAGCGTACCTGCCCGGGGAACAGACCGATGCAGTCGACGCCGGCGTTTTCCTCGCTGTGATAGAGCAAGGCCTGCATGCCCACGCAGATGCCGAGGAACGGACGGTCCTGGCTGACTTCGCGAACCAGGCTGTCGAAGCCCAGGCGACGGATCTCGGCCATGCAGTCACGGATCGCGCCGACGCCAGGAAACACCACGCGGTCGGCTTCGCGGATCACCGCGGCGTCGCTGCTGACCAGCACCTTGCCGGCGCCTACATGCTCCAGGGCCTTGGCCACCGAGTGGAGGTTGCCCATGCCATAGTCGATGACGGCTACTGTCTGCATTACAGGCAACCCTTGGTGGAGGGCATCTGCCCGGCCATGCGTTCATCCAGTTCCACCGCCATGCGCAGCGCGCGGCCGAAGGCCTTGAACACCGTCTCGATCTGGTGGTGGGTGTTGTGCCCACGGAGATTGTCGATATGCAGGGTCACCAGGGCATGGTTGACGAAGCCCTGGAAGAATTCCTGGAACAGGTCCACATCGAAACCACCGACCGAAGCGCGGGTGTAGGGTACGTGCATCTGCAAGCCAGGGCGCCCGGAAAAATCGATGACCACGCGCGACAGCGCCTCGTCCAGCGGCACGTAGGCATGTCCGTAGCGGCGGATGCCCTTCTTGTCGCCAATGGCCTGGGCGAATGCCTGGCCCAGGGTGATGCCGACGTCTTCGACGGTATGGTGATCGTCGATGTGCAGGTCGCCCTTGCACTCGATGTCCAGATCGATCAACCCGTGCCGGGCGATCTGGTCGAGCATGTGTTCCAGGAAAGGCACGCCGATATCGAATCGGGCCTTGCCACTGCCATCGAGGTTGATCGAGGCCTTCACCTGGGTTTCCAGGGTATTGCGCTCGACGGAAGCCTTACGTTCGACCATCACCAGCTCCGCAGAATCATTGGGCGAAAAGGCCGACATTATAGGCCCAGAAGCGCGCGGCTTGGAACGCGGATGACAGGTAGCGGGGAAATTTGTTCCAGGCACGCGTGGCGCGGCCCAGGTGTGCGTGCGGCCGCGATGGGCCGCAGGCTCCAGGAATCGGCGGGCGACTGTTCATCGCCGCGCTGACGCATCAATTGAACAGCACCGCCGTCTTCTGCAAGGTCACCCAGATCCCCCAGGCCAGCGGAATCCCCACCACCAGCCAGGCGAACACCACCAGCGGCTTGCTGCCAGGGGCGGCTTTCCACTCCAGGACCTGGCTGCCGTTGGCTCCCTTGTCATGGCTCAGGGCACGCTCGGCGGCAAGCTCGGCATCGGTCATGAAGTACTTGTCGGCGACCGGCCGGACCAGGGCGTTGCAGATGAAGCCCAGCACCAGCAGGCCAGCCAGGATGTACAAGGTCATGTCGTAGGCCGCCGCACGCTCGACCCCAGCCGCCAGCTGGTATTCGCGCAGGTAGGTGATCAGCACCGGGCCGAGCACGCCGGCAGCGGCCCAGGCGGTCAGCAGGCGACCGTGGATGGCACCGACCATCTGCGTGCCGAACAGGTCCGCCAAGTAGGCAGGCACCGTGGAGAAACCGCCACCGTACATCGACAGGATGATGCAGAACGCTGCCACGAACAGCGCGACGTTGCCGATGTGGCCCATGTTCGGCACCAGGCCGTAGAGCGCCACGCCGATGGCGAAGAAGGCGAAATAGGTGTTCTTGCGACCGATGTAGTCGGAGAAGGACGCCCAGAAGAACCGCCCGCCGATGTTGAACAGGCTGAGCAAACCGGTGAAGCCGGCGGCAATGGCCGCGATCTGTGCCAGCTGGGCGGCGTTGAGCTCGCCGAAGCTCAGCTCGTTGCCCAGCAGCTTGCCGGCGAAGACTTCCTGCAGCAGCGGCGAAGCCATGCCGAGGATACCGATACCGGCCGAAACGTTCAGGCACAGCACCAGCCAGATCAGCACGAACTGTGGCGTCTTCCAGGCCACGCTGACGTGCACGTGCCGGTCGGTGATCATGCCGCTGGCGGATTTCTTCTGCGGTACCATCCAGCCTGCCGGCTTCCAACCGGTCGGCGGTACGCGATAGGCCAGGGCACCGGCAGTCATGAACACCAGGTAGATCAGCGCCATGACCACGAAGCTCTGCCACACGCCGACGCTTTCGGCGGAAGCGAAATGCCCCATCAGCGCGGTCGCCAGCGGAGCACCGACCATGGCACCGCCACCAAAGCCCATGATGGCCATGCCAGTCGCCATGCCACGCTTGTCCGGGAACCACTTGATCAAGGTCGAGACCGGCGAGATGTAGCCCAGGCCCAGGCCGATACCGCCAATCACGCCCGAGCCCAGCCACATCAGCCACAGCTGATGGGTCTTCACGCCGATCGCCGAGATCAGCAGGCCACCGCACCAGCACAAGGCCGAGACCAGGCCAGCCTTGCGCGGGCCGGCATGCTCCAGCCAGCCACCGAGCACGGCGGCCGAGCAGCCGAGGAAGACGAAGAACAGGGTGTAGATCCAGCTGAGCATCGAGATCGGCCAGTCACAGTCGCTGCTCGACAGACGAGCCACGAAGCTCATGTCCGGTGCGCAGGCCACCGGGGCGTCGATGCCGATCGCCTGCGACAGCGGCAGCCAGAACACCGAGAAGCCGTAGGCCATGCCGATGCACAGGTGGATGGCCAGGGCCGCCGGCGGGACCAGCCAGCGGTTGAAGCCGGGACGAGCAATGATGCGCTCCTTGGACAGGAAGCCTGGCTGTTTCGCCGGCACCCCTGCCTCGATATGCTTGTTCATGATGGTTCCTATGTAGGTAAAGGCACGCTTCGAGGGTCGGATGCCCGGCTTTCCCTGGCCTGTGCGAAGGCAATGGTCAGTCTTTTCCAATCGTCCGCGACAATAGGCCGCAGTCGCTGCGAAGCGGCGCAAGAGTACCAGCGCGCACGCCGGTCCGCTCTACTGTGTCACGGTAAATTTCACCAGTGGCTTCAGCAGGAGGCGCAGCCTCGCAGCCTGCAAATCGGCCAACGGCTCGGACTGCCCTGGCTGCCGCCATGGACCGAGAAATAGAGTAGGAAATATCCGATATCATTGGTCGGATACTCAGACAGTGCAGGCCGTGACGTTATACTCAGCGGCCGTCAACTTCAGAAATCGGACTACAAGGACTCGCCCATGAAAGCGTTCGGCAAAATCCTGGGGCTGGTACTTCTCGGATTGTTGCTGGTCATCGTGGCGCTGGGCTTCGCCCTGACCCACCTCTTCGACCCCAACGACTACAAAGACGAGATCCGCCAACTGGCTCGCGAAAAGGCGCACGTGGAGCTGACCCTCGATGGCGATATCGGCTGGAGCCTGTTCCCCTGGCTGGGCCTGGAGCTGCACGAGGCCAGCGTCGCCACGTTGCAGAACCCCAAGGTGCCATTCGCCGACCTGCAGATGCTCGGCCTCTCGGTGCGGGTCCTGCCGCTGCTGCGTCGCGAAGTGCAGATGAGCGATGTCCGCATCGAAGGCCTGGACCTGATCCTGGCGCGCGACGAACAGGGCCATGGCAACTGGGAAGACATCGGCAAACCGCTGCCCGATGGCAAGAGCGACACGGCCCCTGCCTCGGCGCCGGACGAGGACGTCGCCGCGGATGGCGAGCAGGCCAGCCCGGCACGTTCGGTGAAGCTGGATATCGATAGCCTGACCATCAACAACGCACGGGTCCGCTACAGCGACGCGCGCACCGGCCAGACCTTCGCCGCCGAAAGCATCCAGCTGAGCACCGATGCCGTGCATGAAGGCGTGAACATTCCACTCAAGGCCTCGGCTTTCCTCAGCGTCGGCAAGCCGAACCTCAAGGCGCGCACCGAACTCACCGGCGAGCTGCGCCTGGACCGCAAGCTCAAGCGCTATGCATTCGAGGACATGCGCCTTTCCGGCGAAACGTCGGGCGAGCCACTGGGCGGCAAGACCGTGACCTTCGCGGCGCAGGGCCAGCTGCTGGTCGACCTGGCAGCCAACGTGGCCTCCTGGAGCGGCCTGAAAGTCTCGGCCAACCAGTTGCGCGCCCTGGGCGAACTGAACGTGCGCGAGCTGGACAAGGCACCCCAGCTCAGCGGCGGGTTGTCGGTCGCCCAATTCGACCTGCGCACCTTCCTCGAGGGCATCGGCCACCCGCTGCCGACTACCCGCGACCCGGCCGCCTTCGGCAAGCTGGAACTGGTCACGCGCCTGCAAGGCAGCGCCAGCAGCCTGGCCCTGGAGGATCTGACGCTCAAGCTCGACGAGAGCACCTTCAGCGGTCGCATCGCCATCGACGACTTCGCCAGGCAAGCCCTGCGCCTGCAGCTCAGGAATGACGCCTTCGACGCCGACCACTACCTGCCCGCCAGGAGCGAGCAGACCAAGAGTGTCGGCGCGGCCCGCCAGGCCGAGGTGCGTCAGCAGGAAGCCAGCGCAACCGCGGGCGCCGGAACCAGCCCACTGCCGGCGACGCCGACGCAGGTGGCCTGGAGCAATGAGAAGCTGCTGCCGATCGACCGCCTGCGCGCGCTCGACCTGCAGGCCGACCTGAGCTTCACCCGCCTGACCCTGAACAAGCTGGCCATCGCGGACGCCAGCCTCCAGGTGTCTGGCCAGAACGGCCTGCTCAACCTGCAAAGCCTGCGCGGCAACCTCTACAATGGCACCTTCAGCGCCAATGGCACCCTGGACGTGCGTCCGGCAGTGCCACAGCTTGGCGTCAGTACCCGGATCAACCGAGTGCCGGTGGAGCACTTCATCAAGCGCGACGATCCGCAACAGGCGCCACCCGTCAAGGGCCTGCTGACGTTGTCCGGCGACCTGACGGCCAGCGGCAACAGCCAGAAGGCCCTGATCGACACGCTCAACGGCAATGCCAGCTTCACCATCGACGACGGCGTGCTGGTCAACGCCAATCTCGAGCAGCAGCTGTGCCGGGCCATTGCCACGCTCAACCGCAAGCAGCTCAGCGGCGAGCCGCGTGGCAAGGACACACCGTTCGAAGCACTGCGCGGGACCTTGGTGGTACGCAACGGCGTGGCCAGCAACCCGGACCTCAAGGCGCGCATCCCTGGCCTGGCAGTCAATGGCAACGGCGACCTGGACTTGCGCGTACTCGGCATGGACTATCGGGTCGGCATCCTGGTCGAGGGTGACCAGCGCGCCATGCCGGACCCGGCCTGCCAGGTCAACGAACGCTACGTCGGGGTCGAGCTACCACTCCGCTGCCGTGGCCCGCTGGAACTGGGCGCCAAGGCCTGCCGCCTGGACCAGGATGGTCTGGGCAAGGTCGCCGCCAAGCTGGCCGGCAACCGCCTCAACGAAAAACTCAACGAGAAGATCGACGAAAAGCTGGGTGACAAGGTCAGTCCCGAGCTCAAAGACGCGCTCAAGGGCTTGTTCAAACGATGAATCCCCAGCAGTTCTCCAGCGCCGTGCTGGATTGGTTCGACCGTCATGGCCGTCATGACCTGCCCTGGCAACAGGGCATCAACCCGTACCGTGTATGGGTTTCGGAAATCATGCTGCAGCAGACTCAGGTGAGCACCGTGCTCAACTACTTCGACCGCTTCATGCAGGCCCTGCCCACCGTCACGGATCTTGCCGCGGCGCCCGAGGACGAAGTGTTGCACCTGTGGACCGGGCTGGGCTACTACACCCGGGCGCGCAACTTGCAGAAGGCCGCGAAGATCGTGGTCGAGCAGCACGGTGGAGAGTTTCCGCGCAGTGTCGCCGAGCTGATCGAGCTGCCCGGCATCGGCCGCTCCACCGCTGGCGCCATCGCCAGCATCAGCATGGGCCTGCGAGCCCCGATCCTCGACGGCAACGTCAAGCGCGTGCTGGCCCGCTTCATCGCGCAGCCGGGCTACCCTGGCGAGCCCAAGGTGGCCAATGCCCTGTGGGCGGCGGCGGAACGCTTCACGCCGCTGACCCGGGTCAACGACTATACCCAGGCGATGATGGACCTGGGCGCGACCTTGTGTACGCGCAGCAAGCCGAGTTGCCTGATCTGCCCCCTTCAGCAAGGATGCGAAGCGCACCTGCTCGGCCTCGAGACCCGCTACCCCGAACCCAAGCCGCGCAAGACGCTGCCACAGCGGCGCACGCTGATGCCGCTGCTGGCCAACGAGCAAGGCGAGATCCTGCTCTACCGACGCCCGTCCACGGGGCTCTGGGGCGGCTTGTGGAGCCTGCCGGAACTCGACAGCCTGGGCCAGCTCGAGGACCTGGCCTACCAGCACGGCCTGCGCCTGGCCGGGCGGCAGCCGCTGGACGGGCTGACGCACACCTTCAGCCACTTCCAGTTGGCCATCGAGCCCTGGCTGGTCCACGTCGACGGGGCCGAGCCGCGCATGGCCGAGGCCGACTGGCTCTGGTATAACCTGGCCACCCCGCCGCGCCTGGGCCTGGCCGCCCCGGTCAAGAAACTGCTCGAACGCGCGGCCGAGCAAATCACCGCAGGAGAGCCGCAATGACCCGCACCGTGTTGTGCCGCAAGTACAAAGAAGAACTGCCAGGCCTGGAGCGCCCGCCCTACCCCGGCGCCAAGGGCCAGGACATCTTCGAGCACATCTCGCAGAAGGCCTGGGCCGACTGGCAGAAGGAGCAGACCATGCTGATCAACGAGAAGCGCCTGAACATGATGAACGCCGAGGACCGCAAGTTCCTCCAGGGCGAGATGGACAAGTACTTCTCTGGCGAGGACTACGCCAAGGCCGAAGGCTACGTACCGCCTAGCGAATGAGCCCCGAAAAACGTAAGCGACGGAATTAATTTAAAAAATTTTCAAAAGACGCTTGACCGAAACCTGAAAAAGCTTTTTAATGCGCCCCGTTGCCCAGATAGCTCAGTCGGTAGAGCAGAGGATTGAAAATCCTCGTGTCGGCGGTTCGACTCCGTCTCTGGGCACCAAACATCGAAACCCCTGAATCGAAAGGTTCAGGGGTTTTTTGTTTGTGCCGCGCAAAGCCACAAGCCACAAGCAAAGCGATCCGCGCCGGACACGAGCGTGCAATGAGCTGCCTGTCGCGACGTTGGACTGCTTTCACTTGTAGCTCGAGACTTGAAGCATGTGACTCCAAGCCTCAAGCTTGGCTCCTTTCAGACTGCCCAAGGACCCGCCCCGCATGGCCTCCAACACCAAGCAACAGAAACGCGCCAAGCGCGCCGCCACCAAGGCCAAGCAGAACCGCATGGTGCGCAGCGGGCAGGCGGTCAAGGCCATGAGCGGCGAGAGCACCAGCGTCGAGCAGGTCTTCAGCAAGGCCATGGACTCGGGCAGCTACAACGATCTGTTCGCGCGCATGAAACAGGCCCAGGAAGGCGGCCTGGTACCGATGATCTCGGTGTTCCTGGTAGACCCGTTGCTGGCGCTGGTACTCAAGGGCCACAAGGAAGAGCATGCCACTGACTATATCGTCCTGGTGTTCACCGCCTACCGCCAATGGCTCGACGGCGCCGACGAGGACGTCACCATGGCCTGGCTGGAAAGTGACGAGTTCCAGCAGGCCTACATCTCGGCCTCCGAGCTCGTGGCCAAGCAGCAGCAACAGCAGAAGCAGTTTGGCTGAAGTCCCAAGCTGCAGAAAAAGGCCTCGCCCCCAGGTCGGGAGCGAGGCCTTTTTTCGTCCGCCAGGATCGGTCAGTTATCCAGCACCACCTGTGCGCCAGTGACGGCATGCGACTTGCGCTTGCGCTGGACCAGCAGGCCGGCGGCGACCACGCCGATGCTCAGCAACGCGGTGGCGACGATCTCGGCGCGGTGGTCCGGACGAACCGCCATCACTGCCAACACAGCGATGATGAAGGCAATGGTGGCCCAGGTCAGGCCGGGGAACAGCCACATCCGGAAGGCGATCTTCTCGCCACGGGCTTCGCGCTGACGACGCATGCGCAGCTGCGAGACGGCGATCACCAGGTACACCAGCAAGGCGATGGCCCCCGAGCTCGCCAGCAGGAACTCGAACACCGCGGCCGGTGCGACGAAGTTGGCGAACACGGTCAGGAAGGCAGCGGCGGTGGACAGCAGGACGGCCCAATGCGGCGTGCCGGCCTTGCTCGTGCGCTGGGCCAGGGCAGGCGCATCGCCGCGCTTGCTCAGCGAGAAGAGCATGCGCGAAGCGGTGTACAGGGCCGAGTTCAGGCAGCTGGTGACCGCCACCAGGACGACGATATCGACGATCAGCTTGGCGTTGGGCACACCGACCAGGCCGAGCACGGCCTGGTACGAACCGAGCGCGGCCAGTTCGGGGCTGTTCCAGGGTACCAGGGCAACGACCAGGAAGATCGACACCAAGTAGAACAGGCAGATACGCCAGATCACCGAGTTGGTGGCCCTGGTGATCTGCTTGCCCGGGTCCTTGGATTCGGCGGCGGCGATGGTGACGATCTCGGTGCCCATGAACGAGAACATGGTGGTCAGCATGGCAGCGAGCACGGCGCCCAGGCCGTTGGGCATGAAGCCTTGGGTATCGAACAGGTGGCTCGCACCGCTGACCTGGCTGCCTGGTACCAGGCCGAACATGGCCGCGCAACCGACGAAGATGAACGCGACGATGGCCAGCACCTTGAGCAGGGCGAACCAGAATTCGAACTCGCCGTAGTTCTTGACGCTGAACAGGTTGGTCAGGGTCAGCGCCAGGGTGATGACCAGGGAAAACACCCACAGGTCGACCGCTGGGAACCAGGCATGCAGGATCGCGGCAGCGGCGTTGGCCTCCAGCGGGATCACCAGCACCCAGAACCACCAGTACAGCCAGCCGATGGTGAAGCCCGCCCAGTGCCCGATCGCACGATCGGCATAGGTCGAGAACGAGCCGGTGTCCGGCGAGGCGATGGCCATTTCCGCCAGCATGCGCATCACCAGCACGACCAGCGTACCGGCAGCGGCATAGGCCAGCAGGACTGCGGGGCCGGCCTCGGCGATGGCATGGCCGGAGCCGACGAACAGACCGGCGCCAATCACGCCGGCGATGGACAGCATGGTCACATGCCGTTGCTTGAGCCCCTGAGCGAGGTCATTGGAATTGTTGGTACCGCTCATAAACCTACCTTTGCAAGGAGTGGACTTGTGCAGAAAAGCAGGACCCGACAGGCCGCTCATGGGCGCTGACGCATCCGATGGCCTGCTCCTCGCAATAAGCGCGCCAGCCGACGAACCACGCTGTCCGAAATTCCGCACAACCTTGTGCAGCAAGGCCTACAGGCCCTTTGGTCATGATTTGACCGAAAGGTCACCAATACCGCGTCTTTTGTCGGGATTACAGAAATACTCACTTACAAACGCACCAAAGGTGCGCCTTGGTAACACCTGTGCATGAATTGGGGGCATAAAAAGGAGCAACCAAAAGTGCAACCCATTTTCCTCAATGGATATCAGAGGTGTTACCGATGGCCGGCGGCTTCCCTCCGCCACCCAAAAGTGGCACCATCGCGCCTTTTTTCGTGAAGCTTCGCCATGGATGAACCGAGCGGCAGACATTCGCGCGACAGCGCGCTGCAGCGATGCGACAAACTGCCTCGATGCTCGGCGAAGCTGTCCGTCACCCCATAGCTGTCATGAAGCCGCTATGCTAGCTTGGCGCTCGCCAGGAAGGCCGCCAACAGCTGGGAACGCACCTGAACACATGAGGAACGCACATGGCCCAGGCCACGCCCGCGCTGGAAATCCGCAACCTGCACAAGCGCTACGGCGAGCAGGAGATACTCAAGGGCATTTCGCTGACCGCACGCGACGGTGACGTGATCTCGATCCTGGGTTCATCCGGCTCCGGCAAATCGACCCTGTTGCGTTGCATCAATCTGCTGGAAAACCCGCACAAGGGGCAGATCCTAGTAGCCGGCGAGGAGCTCAAGCTCAAGCCTGCCAGCAATGGCGAACTGGTCGCGGCCGACAATCGCCAGATCAATCGCCTGCGCAGCGAAATCGGTTTCGTCTTCCAGAACTTCAATCTGTGGCCACATATGTCGGTGCTCGACAACATCATCGAGGCGCCGCGCCGCGTGCTGGGCCAGAGCAAGGCCGAGGCGATCGAGCATGCCGAGGCGCTGCTGGCCAAGGTCGGCATCCACGACAAGCGCCACGCCTACCCCGCCCAGCTGTCCGGTGGCCAGCAGCAGCGTGCCGCCATTGCCCGTACCCTGGCCATGAAGCCGAAAGTCATCCTGTTCGACGAGCCGACCTCGGCGCTCGATCCGGAAATGGTCCAGGAAGTGCTAAACGTCATCCGCGCACTGGCCGAAGAAGGTCGTACCATGTTGCTGGTCACCCACGAAATGGGCTTCGCCCGCCAGGTCTCCAGCGAGGTGGTGTTCCTCCACCAGGGCCTGATCGAAGAACAGGGGTCGCCACGGCAGGTGTTCGAGAGTCCCATCTCGGCGCGCTGCAAGCAATTCATGTCCAGCCACCGCTAACGGAGCAACACATGCAGAACTACAAGAAACTCTTCCTGGCCGCTGCCGCCACGCTGGTGTTTTCCGCCAATGCCCTGGCCGCGGAAAAACTGCGCATGGGTATCGAGGCGGCCTACCCGCCGTTCAACAACAAGGACGCCAGCGGCAACGTGGTCGGCTTCGACCGGGACATCGGCGACGCCCTGTGCGCCAAGATGAAGGTCGAGTGCGACGTGGTCACCTCCGACTGGGACGGCATCATCCCGGCCCTGAACGCCAAGAAGTTCGACTTCCTGGTGTCCTCCCTGTCGATCACCGACGAGCGCAAGCAGGCGGTGGATTTCACCGAGCCGTACTACTCCAACAAGCTGCAGTTCATCGCTCCGAAGAACGTCGACTTCAAGACCGACAAGGACTCGCTCAAGGGCAAGTCGATCGGCACCCAGCGCGCCACCCTGGCCGGCACCTGGCTTGAAGACAACTACGGCAGCGACATCGACATCAAGCTCTACGACACCCAGGAAAACGCCTACCTGGACTTGGTCGCCGGTCGCATCGACGGCATTCTCGCCGACAAGTACGTCAACTACGAATGGCTCAAGAGCAAGGATGGCCAGAACTACGAGTTCAAGGGCGAGCCGGTGGTCGACAGCGACAAGATCGGCATCGCCGTGCGCAAGGGTGACGACAAGCTGCGCAACGAGCTGAACGCCGCCCTGAAGGAAATCCTCGCCGACGGCACGTACAAGAAGATCAACGACAAGTACTTCCCGTTCAGCATCTATTGATACGCCCCGACCGGCATCGCCTGGCGCGATGCCGGTCCCTTGAATGCACCTGCCAATGACTATCGATCTGCACGGATTCGGTCCGGCCCTGGCGGCCGGCACCCTGATGACCGTAAAACTGGCGCTTTGCGCGCTGCTGCTCGGGCTGGTCCTGGGCCTGCTTGGCGCCTTGGCCAAGACCTCGCCGATCAAGCCTTTGCAATGGCTTGGCGGCAGCTACTCGACCCTGGTTCGTGGCGTGCCCGAACTGCTCTGGGTCCTGCTCATCTATTTCGGCACGGTCAGCCTGATGAATCGCCTCGGCGAAGCCCTCGGCATGCCGGGCCTGGAGCTCGATGCCTTCGCCGCCGGCGTGATCGCCCTGGGGCTGTGCTTCGGCGCCTACGCCACGGAAGTGTTCCGCGGCGCGATCCTGGCCATTCCCAAGGGCCACCGCGAGGCGGGCCTGGCGCTCGGCCTGTCCAAGGGACGCATCCTTGCGCGGATCATCCTGCCGCAGATGTGGCGGGTGGCCCTGCCGGGCCTGGGCAACCTGTTCATGATCCTGATGAAAGATACCGCGCTGGTTTCGGTGATCGGCCTGGAGGAAATCATGCGCCACTCGCAGATCGCCGTGACCGTCAGCAAGGAGCCGTTCACCTTCTACATGGTTGCCGCGTTCATCTACCTGGGCCTGACCATCATTGCCATGACCGGCATGCACTTCATGGAAAAACGCGCCGCGCGCGGCTTCGCGGGGGCCGGCAAATGAACTGGGAAGTCATCATCAAGTGGCTGCCACGCCTGGCCCAGGGCGCGACCCTGACCCTGGAGCTGGTGGCCATCGCCGTGATCGCCGGGTTGATCCTGGCCATCCCGCTGGGCATCGCGCGCGCCTCGCGCAGCTGGTACGTGCGCGCCGTGCCCTATGGCTACATCTTCTTCTTCCGCGGCACACCGCTGCTGGTGCAACTGTTCCTGGTGTACTACGGGCTGGCGCAGTTCGACGCGGTACGCAGCAGTTCGCTGTGGCCGTACCTGCGCGACCCGTTCTGGTGCACGGTACTGACCATGACCTTGCATACCGCTGCCTATATCGCGGAGATCCTGCGTGGCGCCCTGCAGGCGATTCCCAAGGGGGAAATCGAGGCGGCCCGGGCACTGGGCATGTCGCGGGCCAGGACCCTGGTCCATATCATGCTGCCGCGCGCGGCCCGCATCGGCCTGCCCGCCTACAGCAACGAAGTGATCCTGATGCTCAAGGCCAGCGCCCTGGCCAGTACCGTGACCCTGCTGGAACTTACCGGCATGGCGCGGACCATCATTGCCCGGACCTACCTGCCGGTGGAGATCTTCTTCGCTGCCGGCCTGTTCTACCTGCTGATTTCCTTCCTGCTGGTGCAGGGCTTCAAGCTGCTCGAGCGCTGGCTGCGCGTCGACGCCAGCCAGGGCCGCTGACCTCGACGGGGCTGGCGACAGCCCCGTTTCTTCGTGACGATCCCATGACCGCCATCCCCTACCTGCAAGGCGACCAGCTGCTCGAACGCTTCCAGGCGCTGGACCTGTTTCTGCGCCAGCACCAGTCTTTGTGGCGACCCCGGCCGTTCGTCGAGCCACAACCGCGGTGGACGCTCGAGCATGCGCCACTGGCCAACTGGCTACGCACCCGCTCGCTTGCAGAGGCCGAGGCGGCCCAGGCCGACCCGCAGCGCCTGCAGGCGCCGGCCCCCTTCCCCGCGCTGGCCGCTCAGGCCGTGACGCTCGCATCCCTCGGCGAACTCCCCGACGTGGGCCTGCACCCAGCCGGACACCGCCTGGATGTTGGCGTGCCAGGCCGCAAATGGCAGCAGATCGAAGCCTTCGGCCGGCGCCTGGCCTACCGCCAAGCCGCGACCCACTGGCTCGACTGGTGCTCGGGCAAGGGTCATCTCGGGCGCCGCCTGTTGCAGCCTGGCCAGCGCTTGACCTGCCTGGAGCACGATTCCGATCTGGTGCGCGCTGGCCAG
Source organism: Pseudomonas fulva (assembly GCF_015680705.1). Classification (GTDB taxonomy): domain Bacteria; phylum Pseudomonadota; class Gammaproteobacteria; order Pseudomonadales; family Pseudomonadaceae; genus Aquipseudomonas; species Aquipseudomonas fulva_C. The sequence goes on from NZ_JADNYP010000010.1 coordinate 171,908, forward strand.
GCCTTGAGCGACCACCATCGCCTGCCCGCGACACACGTGTGCCAGGATGTGCTGGCGCCTGGCAGCGCCAGGCATCTGGGCAGCGCCACCAGTGCCGTCGCCCTGCATGCCTGTGGTGACCTGCACGTGCACCTGCTGCGGTTGGCCAGCCAGCAAGGCTGCCACCAGGTGGCCGTGGCGCCGTGCTGCTACAACCGCATCCAGGGCACCCATTACCAGCCGTTATCCACCGCCGCACGCGCCTCGAGCCTGCAGCTCTCGCTCGACGACCTAGGCCTTGCGCTCAACGAAGCAGTGACCTCAGGCGCCCGTGCCAGACGCCAGCGCGACCTGTCCATGGCTCGCCGCCTGGCTTTCGACCTGCTGCAACGTCGCCAGCGGCACAGCGACCAATACCTGTCCACGCCATCGTTGCCGGTAGCCTGGCTGCACAAGCCCTTCGAGCAATACTGCCGCGACCTGGCCGCGCTCAAGCAGGTGCCCCTGAGCGGCACGGTGGATTGGCTCGACCTCGAAGCCAAAGGCTGGCAACGGCTCGCCGAAGTCCGCAACCTGGAGCTGGTCCGCCACCTGTTCCGCCGCCCCCTGGAACTCTGGCTGGTGCTCGATCGCGCGCTGCTGCTGGGCGAGCAGGGCTACGACGTAGCGGTCGGCACGTTCTGCGAACACGCCCTGACGCCGCGGAACCTGCTCATCCTGGGCGAACGACGAATTTGAAAACCTGTGGATAACTCTGTGTACAAGCTTTTGATGGAATGGGTTCAATCGGCTTGCAAACGCAGCCGACGAACCGCTTCGCTGGCCCTTTCGATTCTTCGACATCAATGAAAACAGGGCCTTGGGCAACCTTGGAAGAATGCGCCGAACGGTAGCGAGCACGCGGGAAACTGGCACACGCCTTGTGAATAAGCTTGTACGCCAATAGCACCAAAGGGTTCATCGACCATCCGAAAACTCCCGCCATGATTGGACGCACCCTCATACATTTGCCGCATAGGTTTGCCAGCCGCTCCAGCGATATCATGGCCATCCTCTCCCAATGATCATTCGTCACGAACGGTACTGTCCTGTGTCAAAGTCTGGATCTGCTCTGCTCGCCCTTGCCTGCGCCTCACTCCTCGTCGGCTGCACCCATCCCGATCCCCAGCAGGCCACGGACGCCTGGGACACGCCAGCCATGCAACTGGGCGGCGACCACGGCCTGCCCACGCAGCCTGTCACCGAACGCTGCCGCAAGGACGGCTGCGACAATGCCAAGCTGTTCTTCAACCCCGGCAAGCCGATGAAGCTCGACAACGACCCGATGGCTTCCGACTGGTAGAAAATCCCCTGGCAGATCGGTGACTTAGGCCAGGATCAACTAAAAACACGGAAGTGGTTTACAGCGGCCAACCGATCGCTATAATGACGCCCCTATGCCGGTATAGCTCAGCTGGTAGAGCAACTGACTTGTAATCAGTAGGTCCCGGGTTCGACTCCTGGTGCCGGCACCATTCAAGGTTCCATAGAAAGCTTTCAAAATCTCTGGAACCCCCGAAAAACCCGCCTTCTGGCGGGTTTTTTCGTTTTGGCGTTCCGTCGGATTCCGAGGGTAGCCAGCGCTAATAAGGGTACTTTTAAGGATACCTACCAATTCGACATTGGAAAGTACCCTTATGGCTCGCACAACGGCTCCCCTTACCGACAACGCCTGCCGCACTGCAAAGGCTCGCGAACGTGAGTACAAGCTTTTTGACGGCGATGGCCTTTACCTGCTCGTGAAGCCCAACGGTCGTAAAGGCTGGCGGTTCAGGTACGTGAAGCCCGATGGTCGCGAGGGCCTGACCTCACTCGGCAATTACCCGGTGGTCGGGCTGGCTGACGCTCGCCACAAGCGCTTCGAGCTCAAACAGCAGCTCGCCAACGGCATTGACCCCATCCAATCCAAGCAGCAGGCCAAGGTGCAAGCCGTTATCAATGGCCGTACCTTCGAAAGCGTCGCGCTCGATTGGTATGCCGGGATGGTGCCCAAGTGGGCGCCGGGCCACGCCAAGACTGTACTCAGTCGGTTGAAGACTCATGTATTCCCTTTGCTCGGTGCCAGGGCAATCGTCGAGCTCGATACCCACGACCTCATGCAGCCTCTAGAAGCCGTGACGAAACGCGGCACCATCGACGTGGCGCTTAGGATCAAGAACCACCTTCAAAGCATCATGCGCGAAGCCAAACGGCTGCGGCTGATCACCGCGAACCCGGCTCACGACCTCGATGGCTCGATCAAAGCACCACGGGTTACACATCGACCCGCACTACCCTTATCGCGGCTGCCAGAGCTACAAGCACGCATCGACGACTACAAAGGTCGTCCACTCACACGCCTTACCGTGATGCTGTCGCTGCACGTGTTCGTACGCTCCAGTGAACTGCGTTTTGCCCGCTGGGGCGAGTTCGACCTCCAGCGCGGCATCTGGGAGATCCCCGATACCCGCCCAGCGCTGGATGGTGTGCCCTTTTCCACAAGGGGTACAAAGATGGCCGGGGACATCCACGTTGTACCCTTATCGCCGCAGGCAGCGGCCTTGCTTGAGCAAATCCACGCGATCACCGGCATGTTCGAGCTGGTGTTCGCGGGAGATGCCAAACCGTGGAAACCGATGTCCGAGAACACGGTGAATGCCGCGCTCAGGACGATGGGCTACGACACCAAGGTGGATATCTGCGGCCACGGATTCCGAGCCATGGCGTGCAGTGCGCTGGTCGAGTCGGGGCTGTGGTCAGAGATAGCGATCGAGCGCCAGATGAGCCACAAGGAACGCAATAACGTGCGGGCGGCTTATACCCACAAGGCCGAGTTTCTCGAAGAGCGCCGGATGATCATGACCTGGTGGAGTCGATTTCTGGAGGCGAACCGCGAGGACCATGTGACACCGCATGAGTTTGCCAAGCAGACGGGCGAGAACGTCACGCGCCTTCGCAGTGCCAAGAGGACC
>NZ_JADNYP010000011.1 GCF_015680705.1 Pseudomonas fulva
ATATCCCGCCCCCCCCCGGGGCCCCCCCCCCCCCCCCCCCCCCCCCCGGGGCCCCCCCCCCGCCCCCCCCCCGCCTTTCCAAGGCCTGCGCTGGCCTGCAAAAGGAATTGTCCGCCGGTCTGCGCCTAGATCCAGACGTCATTTTCTGCCGTTCGCGCTCCGCCTTCATGACCGGTGTTCAGCACACCACGCGGTTCGATCATCATGAGGGTCGTCTGCGTCTGCGCTGCGGTCCTGTGCACGACACCCCGTGGCACCACGTACAGCTCGCCTGGTTTCACATGGACACAGCCCTCTGGCAGGTCGATGCGCAAAAGGCCTTCGAGCACCAGAAAGGCCTCATCGGTTTCGGGATGTGAGTGCCAGATGAACTCACCTTCGATGCGCACGACCTTGAATTGGTAGTCGTTCATTTCCGCGACGACCCTTGGACTCCACAGTTGGTCGATCGACGACGCTTTTTGAGCCAGGTTCACAGGGTGCGAGGTGGACGGTAGATGCAGGGCAGACATGAGGGATCCTCTCTGATGGGAGCGATCAGCCTATCCAACGGGAAGCGTGCTGTTCTTGTACGATCCTGCAACCTGGCGGTACGCGTGCAGCCGTCCCAGCCACCGCAGCGGCCGCACCATAGGTGCGCGTGAAGTGCCGGGTCATGTGGCTCTGATCGTGAAAGCCGGCGGCGAGGGCGGCATCGGCCAGCGTGAAGCCATCCAGGATCAACCGGCGAAACGTGTCCAGTCGCCGCAATGTGACGAAGCGGTAGGGGCTGGTGCCGTAGAGCGCCCGGAAATCCCGCGACAGGCTCCACTGCTCGCGGCTGCTGGCCTGCTCGAGCAGCTCCAGCGTGATCCCCGTGTGAAGGTGCTCCATGATGAAGGCCCGGGCGCGTTCGGCAGCGCGGTAGTCCAGACGCTTGCGGCCCCGTGGCTTGCCGGCAACGGCGCGCAGGGCCATGGCCAGATCGTACACGGCGTCCTGCTGCCAGGCGTCGTGCTACGCAGGACCCAATCGGACGTGGAGGATGGAGGTGTCTTTCGTTCCATGAACAGACTCGTTGCTGAGGGGGCCTCTTCGACGCCAGTGTCTCCGGACAGGCCAGCGTAGCGGGGCTTGTGAAACGTCGCCCCATGCAAAAAGCCACCCTTGCCCTTGCGGCTCAGGTGGCTTTCTTCGTATCGGACGCCAGGCACGCGACCCGTCCCGGACGTCTGAAAGACTTCCCAGCTTACGAAGCCTGAGAAGCCCTTACCTCAATCCCAGCTCAACGCCCCACCGGTCTGATACTCGATCACTCGGGTCTCGAAGAAGTTCTTCTCTTTCTTCAAGTCCATGATCTCGCTCATCCACGGGAACGGGTTGGTGGTCCCTGGGTACTCTTCCTTCAGGCCGATCTGGGTCAGGCGGCGGTTGGCGATGAACTTGAGGTAGTCCTCCATCATCGCCGCGTTCATGCCCAGCACGCCGCGCGGCATGGTGTCGCGTGCGTATTCGATCTCCAGCTGGGTGCCCTGCAGGATCATCTGGGTCGCCTCTTCCTTCATCTCGGCGTCCCACAGGTGCGGGTTCTCGATCTTGATCTGGTTGATCACGTCGATGCCGAAATTCAGGTGCATTGACTCGTCACGCAGGATGTACTGGAACTGCTCGGCGACGCCGGTCATCTTGTTGCGCCGGCCCATGGAGAGGATCTGGGTGAAGCCGCAGTAGAAGAAGATGCCTTCGAGCACGCAGTAGTAGGCGATCAGGTTGCGCAGCAGCTCCTTGTCGGTCTCGACGGTGCCGGTGTCGAATTCCGGGTCGGAGATGGCGCGGGTGTACTTCAGGCCCCAGGCGGCCTTCTTCGCGACCGAGGGAATCTCGTGGTACATGTTGAAGATCTCGCCTTCATCCATGCCCAGCGACTCGATGCAGTACTGGTAGGCGTGGGTGTGGATCGCCTCTTCGAAGGCCTGGCGCAGGATGTACTGGCGGCACTCCGGGTTGGTGATCAGGCGGTACACGGCCAGCGCCAGGTTGTTGGCCACCAGCGAGTCGGCGGTGGAGAAGAAGCCCAGGTTACGCATGACGATGCGGCGCTCGTCCTCGGTCAGGCCGTCCTGGCTCTTCCACAGGGCGATGTCGGCGGTCATGTTGACCTCCTGCGGCATCCAGTGGTTGGCGCAGCCGTCGAGGTACTTCTGCCAGGCCCAGTCGTACTTGAAAGGCACCAGCTGGTTGAGATCGGCACGGCAGTTGATCATGCGCTTCTCGTCGACGCGTACCCGCGCCGAGGAGCCTTCCAGCTCGGCCAGACCTTCGGCGATGTCGAGTTCGTCCAGGGCGGCCTTGGCGCGCTTGACCGCGTCGGAGTCGGCGGCGGTGGCGGCGCGGGCTTCCTGGGCGGCGGCATCGCCGGCGCTGTCGAGCTTGTCCATGCTCGGCTGGCTGGCTTGAGGGGTACTTGTGCCCTTGGTGGTGGCTTCGTTTTCGTCCTTGTCGAATTCGTCCCAGCTCAGCATGGTATTTGGCTCCGCATAAGGGCCGCCTCAGGGGCGACCGTGAATTTCAAGATGATGTGATACTGGGATCCCGCAGGCAAAGCCTCTACTTGCGAGGTGTCCGGCGAGATCCTGAATTCTGATTGAGTTGGCCATCGAGCCGTGGTGCTCAGGCTACTGGCTTCGTTAGCGCGCTAGCTTTGGGGCGTAGAGGGCAGAATCCGGTCATCGGAAGTGGCCGGTGATCGAGGCCGGTTTTTGAGGGGCTGCATTGTAGCGGAAAACAGCTTTTCAGGGCAGTCATGTCGCATCTCCGATCTCTTTTTGGAAAGATTCCCGGCACCCGTCAGTAAGGGTTGTCAAGGCGTCACGAAAGGCAGAAGTAGCATATGTAGTGTTGATTCTAATTTTATGGCACATGATATAGTGTTATGACGCAAGGGGCAAGGTGAAGACACTCAGCTTCAGGTCAAATTCTGCCGGCTCCAGAAGCAGGATACGACGTTGTTCTGACGTTCTTGGCCGGTCAGACGAATGGTCAGCGGCTTGAGCTCCGGCCATTTTTGACACGAAGCATCGTGCAAGTGCCGGGCGAGAGCGGTAGCAAAGCGTCAGTTCAGCCTGAGCGGCGGCAGGCGCTCAACGCTTCATTTACAAGGCTGACCGTCGGGTCGATGGCATAGGCGTCGGTGAGCCGGAACCTTTGTTGAAGATGTTCAACTCCAGGCTTTCCCAGACCAGGGCAGTCAAGGAACGGGTAAGCACCTCGGCAACCAAAGTCTGGCAAGAATGACCGAGGTGACTGGTCCGACATCAAAGAATTATAATCTTTACGAATCTCTTCTTGCTGAGCGTCCTGACAGGTTACAAGGGTTGCTTAACGTCCTTGGCTTTTTGTTAACAAGGAAAAGCTGATATTGTTTACGCTCAGGTTCTCCAAGTAACCAAGACTGATGTTGATAGGCGCATGTCTTTTACGATGCGCATGGTACGTGTCTGCCCCCCCTCGCATGCCTAGCCCACCCGGAAGTTTCACAGGCTTTTTTATTTCCGTCGGCACGCCTAGTAAACGACGCACTGTCTGCTGATCCATGCCGTGTGTAAATGGAATTGGCAACTCCCCCGTGTAAACTGGCTGACCAACTGTCTGCGCCAAGGTTATCATCACCTGTTCCAGCCGTTTGGTCTCTGCGCAAAACCAAAGTGTTATGCCGGGCGTTGGTTTTTGAAGCAGGTCCTCGCTGTCCGGGCTGCCAAGCATTGGCGTCAAAGGCAGGTTAGGTATCAGCCCGTTGACCACCAGCACATCGTATGTATGTCCGATACTGTCTATCCATCTGTTGATCGTCGCAGCATCCATCAGTACCACCCCTGTTCTTCGTTGATCTGGTGCACTCTCCTGCGTGCCTCTTCGAGAGATGCGTCTTCAAAACCCTCCTCCAGCATGTAGGGCTTGATGGCGTCGAAGTTGCTTTCGACTGCTTGACGCAAATCTTCAGCGTCCAGCATCTGCTTGCCTTTTGTGTTCCGCCACCCATAAGTCTCGCTGTATTTTTGGTGAACAATGGCAGGAATGGCAATGCTGGCTACCGCTTTCATGAGCGTTTCCATTTCTTGGTCGTCAATGACTGCGATTTTTTTCAAGTATCGTTTCACTGCGGCCTGGGAGGGCATGTGATCCAAATGCAGCCCATTCCGTAAACGTCCGCTGAACGCTCCATAGATGTCCACTTCAAGCGGCTTTACCGCTGGTTTGGCAAACACCAGATAAAGAGGTGGCATGCCCGAGTCGATCGGAAACGAGACAATGATGTCCTGCCAGGTGATGTCCTTGACATCACTTCCCGGATAATGGGTTATCTGCGAGTCCCGATCTTGCGCAATAGGGTGAACCAGAACAGTAGGAAGCCTTTCGGGGGCATCCGGGTAGGAAGTCGGTGCTGTGATGATTGGTCCGTTGTTGGGCGTCCAAGTGAGGGTCAGTCCATCCAGATGGGCCTCCATCGTACGCTTGTCAGTATCCCATTCGGCCTGGATGGTCGGTACTCGGTCATCACCGGCGTTGGCGCTGGTATGGATGCCGTAGAGCTGAACAGTGCCTGCCTCGTCGCGACGGAACTGGAATCGCACGCGTGTGGCTGCCTCGGCCAGCCGTGCCGGGTCGATCTGCTGATCTTGGTACAGACGTCCGTCGGCAACACTGTCAGGCAGCATGACGCCAACCAAAGTAGCCAGGACCGGCAAGGTGGCGCTGCCAACAGCCATGCTTCCAGCCCCGGTAGCTGCCGCCCCTATCCCTGCTGGCCCTGCAGCCCGAATTGCCCATGACCACATGGACAGGCTGGCAGCCATCGAACTCCCCGCCACCGGTTGCAGGATACCCGTGACACGCTTGTCGTCATTCGACCCACCTGCCGTGCCGTTCTGCTCCAGGCTCGGAGCTAGCAGTGCAATCTGGCCAAAGTTTCGCGCAGGCTCCACTGCCGTGCCGGTCTGGGTCGTTCCTCTTGGCACCGAGCAGGACTTGGCGAACACCCAAGGCGTCTGCGGCTCTGCAATGAAGGCCATGCCCCCTTTGGCATGAGGCTGACCGGGGCTAGGTTGAAAGCCGAAATTCACGCCTTCATAGAAGCCATGGTCGGGATTGCGCCTGGCTGCAGCGAATGCCCCGGATACATTTGCCGGGTGCGCCTGTCGAGGCAGAGGAAGCGGCAAGGACGACGCCGCCGTTGGCTGTCATGCTGCCATGGACGGCGGCGAGATGATCGTTGATGTGAAACCAGGCCAGCCCGGAGATGATGACCGATGAGCACGAGCAGGCAGTACGGCTGACGCCAACCAATGCTACCGGCTGATGATCCAGGAAGGTGTTGTGGGAGCCATTGGCAATACGTGTGATGCCACAAACGGGACAGGAGACGGGATCCCCCACCTTGGCGAGGTCCGCCATGTGCAAGTTCCTTGTGCAAACGAAACCGCGAGCGTACCAAGTGGTGTGCCGGGCAGCATGGATGCAGCCCAAAAACAGAAGTTTCCTACAGATTTAAGCCATATAGCTTAGGTCGACCTGTCTCGTTTGTTCAAGCGCGGCAGATATCAGCAAGAAAGCAATGAACAGGTAATGGAGTAGGGTGCATGACACCAGTCCTGACAGGCACGAAGATTCGCGCTCGATAGATCTGCCAGATCTAGCCTCCCTTTGAACGATGCTATTGTTCGCGGGAGATTCCAAACCCAGCGCAGCTATAACTGCGTTGGGTTTTTTATTGCCTGATGAAAGCATATCTGTCTTCCAGCGCTGCAGGAAAAAGCCAAACAGGCCTTTCTCCCGCTTCGCTAGGCAGTGTTACTGGCAAGCCTCGCAATCCGGCTCGTCGATCGCGCAGGCCTTCGGCACCGGGGCCGGGCCGGCGGCCTGGACCGGGGCGCTGTCGCCACCGCTGGACACGGCGTTGAGCTTGCCGGTGTTGATGGTCGACTTTTCGGTGCTGGTCGCGGCCAGGGCACGGAGGTAGTAGGTGGTCTTCAGGCCACGGTACCAGGCCATGCGGTAGGTCACGTCGAGCTTCTTGCCCGAGGCGCCGGCGATGTACAGGTTCAGCGACTGGGCCTGGTCGATCCACTTCTGGCGACGGGAGGCGGCGTCGACGATCCACTTGGTCTCGACCTCGAACGCGGTGGCGTACAAGGCCTTGAGCTCTTGCGGAATGCGCTCGATCTGCTGCACGGAGCCATCGTAGTACTTCAGGTCGTTGATCATCACCGAGTCCCACAAGCCGCGAGCCTTGAGGTCACGGACCAGGTACGGGTTGATCACGGTGAACTCGCCCGACAGGTTCGACTTGACGTACAGGTTCTGGTACGTCGGCTCGATCGACTGCGACACGCCGGTAATGTTGGCGATGGTCGCGGTCGGCGCGATGGCCATGATGTTCGAGTTGCGGATGCCTTTCTTGACGCGCTCGCGTACCGGCGCCCAGTCGAGGGTCTCGTCCAGGTTGACGTCGATGTACTTGGCGCCACGGGCTTCGATCAGGATCTGTTGCGAATCCAGTGGCAGGATGCCCTTGGACCACAGCGAGCCCTGGAACGTCTCGTAGGCACCGCGCTCGTCGGCCAGGTCGCAGGAGGCCTGGATGGCGTAGTAACTGACCGCTTCCATCGACTTGTCGGCGAACTCCACGGCGGCATCCGAACCGTACGGGATGTGCTGCAGGTACAGCGCGTCCTGGAAGCCCATGATGCCCAGACCGACCGGACGGTGCTTGAAGTTAGAGTTGCGCGCCTGCGGGACCGAGTAGTAGTTGATGTCGATCACGTTGTCGAGCATGCGCACGGCAGTGTTGACGGTGCGCTGCAGCTTGGCGGTGTCCAGCTTGCCGTCGACGATGTGGTTCGGCAGGTTGATCGAGCCCAGGTTGCAGACGGCGATCTCGTCCTTGTTGGTGTTCAGGGTGATCTCGGTGCACAGGTTGGAGCTGTGCACGACGCCCACGTGCTGCTGCGGCGAGCGCAGGTTGCACGGGTCCTTGAAGGTCAGCCACGGGTGGCCGGTCTCGAACAGCATCGAGAGCATCTTGCGCCACAGGTCCTTGGCCTGGATGGTCTTGAACACCTTGATCTTGTTGTACTCGGTCAGGGCTTCGTAGTACTCGTAGCGCTCTTCGAAGGCCTTGCCGGTCAGGTCGTGCAGGTCCGGCACTTCCGACGGCGAGAACAGGGTCCACTTGCCGTCGTCGAAGACACGCTTCATGAACAGGTCGGGGATCCAGTTGGCGGTGTTCATGTCGTGGGTACGACGACGATCGTCACCGGTGTTCTTGCGCAGCTCGATGAACTCTTCGATATCCAGGTGCCAGGTTTCCAGGTACGCGCAGACCGCGCCCTTGCGCTTGCCGCCCTGGTTGACCGCCACCGCGGTGTCGTTGACCACCTTGAGGAACGGCACCACGCCCTGAGACTTGCCGTTGGTGCCCTTGATGTAGGAGCCCAGCGCGCGGACCGGAGTCCAGTCGTTGCCCAGGCCACCGGCGAATTTCGACAGCATGGCGTTGTCGTGGATCGCGTGGTAGATGCCCGACAGGTCGTCCGGCACGGTGGTCAGGTAGCAGCTCGACAGCTGCGGGCGCAGGGTGCCGGCATTGAACAGGGTCGGGGTCGAGGCCATGTAGTCGAACGACGACAGCAGGTTGTAGAACTCGATCGCGCGGGCTTCCTTGTCCTTCTCTTCCAGCGCCAGGCCCATGGCCACGCGCATGAAGAACACCTGCGGCAGTTCGAAGCGCACGCCGTCCTTGTGGATGAAGTAGCGGTCGTACAGGGTCTGCAGGCCCAGGTAGGTGAACTGCTGGTCGCGCTCGTGATCGATCGCCTGGCCCAGGCGCTCCAGGTCGTAACCCTGCAGGGCTGGATCGAGCAGCTCGAATTCCACGCCCTTGGCGACGTAGGCTGGCAGGGCCTTGGCGTACAGCTCGGCCATCTCGTGGTGGGTGGCGCTCTCGGCCACGCCGAGGAAGCCCAGGCCTTCGGCGCGCAGGGTATCCATCAGCAGACGGGCGGTGACGAACGAGTAGTTCGGCTCGCGCTCGACCAGGGTACGGGCAGTCATCACCAGCGCGGTGTTGACGTCCTTGATGGACACGCCGTCATAAAGGTTCTTCAGGGTATCGCGCTGGATCAGCTGGCCATCGACTTCGGCCAGGCCTTCGCAGGCTTCGCTGATGATGGTGTTCAGGCGCGCCATGTCCAGCGGCGCCAGGCTGCCGTCGGCCAGGGTGATGCGGATGCTCGGGTGCGGCTCGACCACGGCGCCGCTGCCGGCACGGCTGGCACGCTCCTTGGCGCGCTGCTCGCGGTAGATCACGTAGTCGCGCGCGACCTTCTGCTCGCCGGCACGCATCAGGGCCAGTTCGACCTGGTCCTGGATTTCCTCGATGTGGATGGTGCCGCCCGATGGCATGCGACGCTTGAAGGTGGCGGTGACCTGCTCGGTCAGACGCGCGACGGTGTCGTGGATGCGCGACGAGGCGGCAGCGGTGCCGCCTTCAACTGCGAGGAACGCCTTGGTGATGGCCACGGTGATCTTGTCGTCGGTATAGGCGACGACCGTGCCGTTGCGCTTGATCACACGCAGTTGGCCGGGAGCGGTCGCAGCCAGGTCCTGGCTCGAGTCGGCGGCCTGCGGCGCCTTGGCCTGCGGGTTCTCGCGAGTTGTGTCGGTTTGCATGGGGGGTGTGTCTCCACATTCTCAATGTTTGTTCAAGCGCCACCAAGGCGCCCGCTGTCCTGTCCACTGCTCGACGGCCCGACCGCCAACGCACGACACAGGTGCGTTCGTTCGGGCGTGCTCACCGACTTCGGGACAGATCAGGATAAAAAGGGCAATTGCTTGCCGCTCCCTGGCCGAAGTCAAAATCCCGGGCTCAAAGCACGGGACCCGTTGTCGCAGGTCATCGCGCCGGCAGCGCGGTTCCCCTGTCGCGACCAGCCCAACCCGGGCTGGTGACACTTGCCTTGCAGGAGCGGTTTGTCTGGCGAATTCGCGTAAAGTTCATGCAGAAAAAGCGCTATTTCAGGCTTGAGTTTCCTGCATCACTTGTGCTTGGAAAGTCTCTCGAAACCCAACATGTAGTTGGTCCGCCCTGATGGCGGTACAAGATAGTGCGGTCGAGTGCCTAATGCAAGGCAGCCTTCTGTGGATAACTTGTGCGTAGTTTGTGAGCATGCCGGGCCACCCCTTGCAGGGTGCGTCCTAGGACCGAATTGCCATTCGTCAGCGATTTTTTTCCAGCTGACGAAGGACCTGTCCCGGCACTGTGAAAGCTCCAGCGTACGGCCGTGAGCGGTCACTTTTTACCTGGGCCAGCGAACCCGGCAGCAGCGGCTACTGTTCGACGAGTGGTCCAAGGCTTGATTGGACTCAGACGCTGACCAGGCTCAGCAGCTGCCCATCGGCCACCCGGAACTGCCCCTCCAGTTCCCGTCCGCTGCGCCAGTCTGGCGAAAGATCGGTCAGCAGCCGCAGGCGGGCCTGGCCTTGGCTGGACCACTCGAGCAGTTCGGCATGCTCGAACCAGAAACGCTTGCGTGTCAGTGGATAGAGCGTCTTGAACAGACTTTCCTTGAGCGAGAAGGTCAAGGTCACCGCCAGGCCCGGCTGGCTGCGGTCCAGGCGCCCCAGCTCGGCGGGCGTGAGGATTTCGCCTGCCAGCCGCTCGGCGCGTTCATCGTCCAGCAGGCTTTCCTGGTCCAGGCCCAGGCCACCGCAGGCATCGGCGGCGGCCACCACGGCGGCGGCCCAGCCCTTGCCATGGGTGATCGAGCCGTGGATGCCGCTCGGCCAGATTGGCGAGCGGTCATCGTGGGTCGCCGGGACGTACTCGCGACCATCCAGGCGCTCCAGCGCTGCCCTGGCGCAGACCCGGCCGGCCAGGTATTCGGCCTGGCGCTTGGCCACCGAGCGTTGCAGGCCAGGGCTCTGCTCGATGCCGGCCCGCTGGAAGTCGTCGCCTGCCAGGCGGGATGGGTCGAAGGCACAACTCACCAGCACGGCACCGGGGAGCGGCAAGGGCAGGGGCCAGTGGTACTGGAGCGGGGCGCAGCAGGCGGGAAGTCTGTTCATGCGGACCATTGTGCCAGCCGTCGACACGCCAGGGGAACCTGCCTAGCGGCACCTCGGTGGCCGTTACCTGAACAGTTTGTCGAGGAACGCCCGCATGTCGGCCCAGGAGCTTTCATCGGCGGTCTTGCTGTAGGCGATGTCCGGCCCGCCATGGGCGCCATGGCCAAGCCGGTCGGCATCGGGATTGCTGAAGCCATGCCGGGCTCCGGGAATGCTGACGAAGTCGAAGCTGGCCCCCGCATCGCTCATCTCCTGCTTGAAGGCCTGCACCTGGCGCTCGTCGACCATGCTGTCGGCGGCACCATGCTCGACCAGCACCTTGGCCTTGACGCTGCCTGGCGTAGCCGGCGTCTGCGTTGCCAGCGCGCCATGGAAGCTCACCACGCCGGCCAGCGGCTCGCCACGGCGGGCGGCGTCCAGCACCACCTTGCCACCGAAGCAGTAGCCGATCGCCGCGAGCCTGGTCTTGTCGGTGAGGGGCTGGATGCCCAGCAGCTCGAGGCCGGCAGCGAAGCGCCGCTCGGCCGTTTGCGGATCCCTCAGCGCGGCGGCCATGAAGGCCTGCGCATCCTTGGGGTGTTCGGTGTGCTTGCCGTCGCCGTACATGTCGATGGCCAGGGCACTGTAGCCGAGCGCGGCCAGATCACGGGCGCGGCGCTTGGCATAGTCGTTCAGCCCCCACCATTCATGTACCACGAGGATGCCCGGGCGCTTGCCGTCGAACGCGTCGTCGTAGGCATGGTAGCCGACCAGGCGCTGCCCAGCGGCGTCCCGGTAAAGGATCTCGCGGGTCTGGACAGCCGCCTGAACCAGGGAGGCGCTGCAGAGCAGCGCCAGGGCAAGCAGGACACGCATGTGGGTCACTCCCGGCGGGCCGAGTTCGGACTTCGTTCAGCGCTGGTTCAGTAAGGGTTCAGCGGCGGTTCAGCGCGCTCCGCTTACTGTAGCGGGCATATCGACGAAACACATCCTCAAGGAGTAGCGCAGCATGAAGACACTCGGCACCCTCATCGCCACCTTGGCAATCGGCAGCGTCAGCCTGGCCGCGCAGGCCAGCGATACCTTCGTCGGCCTGAGCTACGGCCAGGCCAGCGACAAGATACGCAAGTCCGGGCTGCTCCAGCGCAACACCGGCCACCTGAATACCGACGGCATCATCGGCAAGGACTCGACCTGGGGCCTGCGTGCCGGCCGGATCAACGACCAGGGCCGCTACTATGTCACCTATGACAATACCTCCGGCCAGCACAGCGGGATCAAGCTGCGCCAGGAAAACCTGCTGGGCAGCTACGACCTGTTCCTGCCGCTGGGCGATACCACCAAGCTGTTCGGGGGCGCGAGCCTGGGCCTGACCAAGCTGGCCCAGGAATCGTCCGGGTTCAGCCGCGATACTGGCCGGGGCTACCTGTACGGCGCTCAGTTCGGCGTCCTGCAGCCGCTCACCGACAAGGCCTCGGTGGAGCTTGGCTACCGCTACCTGCGCAGCAATGCCAGCACCGAGCTGGCCAGGCATGGCCAGGCGAAGGCCGGTACCCTGAGGCTGAACAGCAGCGCCCAGACCTACCTCTCGGCCAACTACAAATTCTGATACTGGCTGCCAGCGAAGCAGGTGTCTGCCAACACCTGCTTCGCTGGTATGTTTGTCGCCCATGGCAGCCTGTGTCCTGGGGACGGGGAGATCTTCATGAAGTTGCTGGTGGTCGAGGACGAGGCGCTGCTGCGCCACCACCTCCGTACGCGCCTGGGCGAAAGCGGCCACCTGGTCCAAGCGGTCGCCGACGCCGAGGAGGCGCTGTACCAGAGCATGCACTACAACCACGACCTGGCGATCATCGATCTTGGCCTGCCCGGCATGAGCGGGCTCGAGCTGATCGGCCGAATCCGCGGCCATGGCCGGAGCTTTCCAATCCTCATCCTCACCGCGCGCGGCAACTGGCAGGACAAGGTCGAGGGGCTGGCAGCCGGAGCCGATGACTACCTGGTCAAGCCTTTCCAGTTCGAGGAGCTCGAGGCGCGCCTGAACGCCTTGCTACGTCGCTGCAGCGGCTTTACCCAGGCGACCATCGCCGCGGGGCCGCTGGTGCTGGACCTCAATCGCAAGCAGGCCACGCTGGACGAGCGACCGCTGGCGCTGACCGCCTACGAATACCGCATCCTCGAATACCTGATGCGCCATCACCAGCAGGTCGTGGCCAAGGAGCGACTCATCGAGCAGTTGTACCCCGACGACGAGGAGCGCGATCCGAACGTGATCGAAGTGCTGGTCGGGCGGCTGCGCCGCAAGCTGGCCGGCACGAATGGCTTTCGGCCGATCGATACGATCCGAGGCCTGGGCTACCTGTTCACCGAGCGCTGCCGATGATCGGCTCGCTACGCCTGCGCCTGATGGCTGCCGCGACGGTACTGGCGCTGCTGTTCATGCTCGCCCTGCTGCCGGCCTTGCAGAAAACCTTCAGTCTCGCTCTCGAGGATTCGATCCAGCAGCGCCTGGCCTCCGACGTCACCACGCTGATTTCCGCGGCGCGTATCGAAAATGGCCGCCTGCAGATGCCCGAGCTGTTGCCCGACGAACGCTACGATCTGCCTTACGCCGGCCTGCTCGGCTATATCTATGATCGTCAGGGGCGGCTGGTGTGGCAGTCTCGCGCCACCGTGGGCAGGCACATCAGCTACCAGCCTCGCTACGATGGTCGTGGCACCGAGTTCGCCCGTATCGACCAGGCAGATGGCGAAGACTTCTTCGTCTATGACGTCGAGGTCAAGCTGCTCGGCGGCAAGGCCGCGGCCTACAGCATCGTCGCCCTCCAGCCGGTGCGCGAATACCGGCAAACCCTCGACGGGCTTCGCGAGAAGCTCTACCTGGGCTTCGCCGCCGCCTTGTCCGTGCTGCTGGTGCTGCTCTGGGTGGGCCTGACCTGGGGATTGCGTTCGTTGCGGCGCCTGAGTCGGGAGCTCGACGAGGTCGAAAGCGGCCAGCGGCAAAGCCTCAGTGGCGACCATCCGCGGGAGTTGCTGCGCCTGACCGGCTCGCTGAACCGGCTGCTGCACAGCGAGCGGGAACAACGCCAGCGTTACCGTGATTCGCTGGACGACCTGGCCCACAGCCTCAAGACACCGCTGGCGGTGTTGCAGGGGGTTGGTGACAACCTGGGCAAGACGCCCGGCGAGCGGGAGCAGGCCCAGGTGCTACAGACGCAGATCGAGCGCATGAGTCAGCAGATCGACTACCAGTTGCAGCGGGCCAGCTTGCGCAAGAGCGGCCTGGTCCGTCACCAGGTGTCGCTTCGACCGGTCCTGCAAGGGGTGTGCGAGACCTTGGCCAAGGTCTACCGGGACAAGCAGGTGGAGGTCGAGCTGGACGTGGCGGCCCAGGCCCAGGTACCGATGGAACAGGGTGCGTTGCTGGAGCTGCTTGGCAACCTGTTGGAAAACGCTTATCGCCTCTGTCTCGGCAAGGTCAGGGTCAGCCTGCTCGTATCGGCGGGGCGTTTGCAGTTGTGCATCGAAGACGACGGCCCCGGTGTACCCTTCGAGCAACGCGAGCGTATCCTGCACCGTGGCGAGCGCCTTGACCGACAGCATCCAGGGCAAGGCATCGGCCTAGCGGTGGTCAAGGACATCCTGGAAAGCTATGACGCTCACCTGGAGCTGGGCGACTCGCCGCTTGGTGGCGCGGCGTTTCGCATCCTCTTCAGCCAGGACCAGGCCTGAGGCTCGTTGCGGGCGCATGAGCGAGCCTTGCTGAAAGCAGTCGAACCGAAGAGCTCGCCGCGCGACAGCGGCGAGGCGGGTTTCCGCCGCGAAGGGCCGGATCGTCGATGCCGAAGGCGGAAAACCGCCATGTGGACCTGATGGCGTGCACTTTCAACGAGCAGTTCGACCAGCCAAATCCAGTGTTTGCACCGGTTTTGGGCAATTGGCACTGTCCTTGCTCAAGCTTGCGTCAGAGTTCTGCAACCTGCAGTTCCAGACAACAAATCCCTCCAGGTGCAGGAGGGTTAGCGCAAGGTGATCCATGTCCTGGGAAGGGCCGCGGAACACACTCGAGGAAGAATCAGCCATGACGACACGTCAGCCGCTCTACAAGTCTCTGTATGTCCAGGTGTTGGTCGCCATCACCATCGGCATCCTGCTCGGTCATTACTATCCCGAAACCGGCGTCGCCCTGAAACCGCTGGGTGACGGCTTCGTCAAACTCATCAAGATGGTCATCGCCCCGATCATCTTCTGCACCGTGGTCAGCGGCATCGCCGGCATGCAGAGCATGAAATCGGTCGGCAAGACCGGCGGCTACGCGCTGTTGTACTTCGAGATCGTTTCCACCATCGCCCTGATCATCGGCCTGGTCGTGGTCAACGTGGTCAAGCCGGGCGCCGGCATGCACGTCGATGTCAGCACGCTCAACGCCAGCAGCGTGGCCGCCTACGCCGCCGCCGGCGCGCAGCAGACCACTGTCGGCTTCCTGCTCAACGTGATCCCCAATACGGTGGTCGGCGCCTTCGCCAACGGCGACATTCTTCAGGTGCTGATGTTCTCCGTGCTGTTCGGCTTCGCCCTGCACCGGCTGGGCAGCTACGGCAAGCCATTGCTGGACATGATCGATCGCTTCGCCCATGTGATGTTCAACATCATCAACATGATCATGAAGCTGGCGCCGCTGGGCGCGTTCGGTGCCATGGCCTTCACCATCGGCCAGTACGGCGTCGGCTCGCTGGTGCAGCTGGGCTACCTGATGGCGTGCTTCTACATCACCTGCGTGCTGTTCGTGCTGGTGGTGCTGGGCAGCATCTGCCGTGCCCACGGTTTCAGCGTGCTGAAGCTGATCCGCTACATCCGTGAGGAGCTGCTGATCGTGCTCGGTACCTCGTCCTCGGAATCGGCGCTGCCACGCATGCTGGCCAAGATGGAGCGCCTGGGCGCCAAGAAGTCCGTGGTCGGCCTGGTGATCCCCACCGGCTATTCCTTCAACCTCGACGGCACTTCGATCTACCTGACCATGGCCGCGGTGTTCATCGCCCAGGCTACCGACACCACGATGGACATCACTCACCAGATCACCTTGCTGCTGGTGCTGCTGGTCGCTTCCAAAGGCGCCGCGGGCGTCACCGGTTCGGGCTTCATCGTCCTGGCCGCGACCCTGTCGGCGGTCGGCCACCTGCCGGTCGCTGGCCTCGCGCTGATCCTCGGTATCGACCGCTTCATGTCCGAAGCCCGTGCCCTGACCAACCTGATCGGCAATGCCGTGGCCACCGTGGTGGTCGCCAAGTGGGTCAAGGAAATGGACAACGACACCCTGCAGGCCGAACTGGCCTCCGGTGGTTCGCCGCTGGCCGACACGCGACCGACCGACGACCTGGGCGTCGCCGAAGGCCCGGCACGCTGATCCTGCCAAACGATCCTGGCGTACAGACAAAGGCGACCTTGCGGTCGCCTTTGTCGTTCGAGGGATCTGCTGGGCGCCGGCCGCCTCGGCTGTGCAGGCGCCTGCGTCGTTTCATTCCACGCGCGTCTCGCCACTGTACTTGAGCAGCTGCTTGCAGGTGCGGCAGATGTAGCGTCGACCCTGGCGCACCAGCTTGTGTCGCTGCCCGGTGAAGGCAAAGTCGCTCTGTGGGCAAGGGCAGCGGTAGATGTAGCGGGTGACGAGGCGACGCTTGACCTCGTAGTCATGGCAGCGCTTGGGCGGCAGCTCGTAGACGCCACGCATGATCAGCTGCCATTGCTCGCCGTGTGGCTGGATACGACCGCCGAACAGCTGGTGTGCGACCAGGTGTGCCACTTCATGGGCGACGGTCTGGCGCAAGAAGTCCTCGGTGTTTTCCCGGTACAGTTGCAGGTTGAAACGCAGCAGGTTGCGCTGCAGGTGGGCCACCCCGGCTTTCTGGCCGCGTAGCTTGAAGCTGACCTCGGGACGGGGGAAAGGGCGCTTGAAGAAGGCCTCGGCCTGCTGGTAACAGGTCTCGACGCGTTGCATGAGCAAATCGGGCATGGCTTGGAACTCCTCGCCCATCATTATGCCGCAAGCCAGCCATCTTCACCGCGCCAGCGGTCAGCGAAGCGCCAGGACACCGCTCGCTTGCGCCGCTGGCGCGAAGGCACTGGTTCGCTAGCCGACGTACACAGGCCCCACACCCAGTCCCCAGATGATCACGCTGCTCGCCATGATCGCCACCAGCACCACCAGGCCCACGGCCAGTACGGAGCTGGAGAACAGGAAACCTTCGTCGGCAGGCAGGTTCATGAAGGTGGGCAGCCCCACATAAAGCAGGTAGATGGTGTAGCAGACCGCCGCGGTGCCAACCAGCATGCCCAGCCAGAGATGCGGGTACAGGGCGGCCAGGCCACCGATGAACAACGGCGTGGCGGTATAGGTGGCGAACGCGACGCAGCGCGCCAGCGAGGGCGTCGCATCATAGGTTCCGGCCATCCAGTGAATGAATGCTCCCATCACCGCGACGCCAGCGAGCATGGCCAGGTAGGACATCAAGCTCATCCAGAAGGCGCTTTCCAGAGTCAGCATCACCGCGGCTCGATCGGCGATCACCCAGCCGACCTGCGTGGTGCCGATGAACGCCGACACAGCTGGGATCGCCGCCAGGATCAGGGTATGAGTCAGGTACATGTGGCCAATGCTTTGCTCCTCGCCACGGATCTCTCGCCACTCCTGATCGGGATGAGTGAACAAGCCCAGAACATGATGGATCATGCCGGCCACTCCTGTCTTGGTTGCCAGACGGCCCCGGTGGGGCGGTAGCGGCTGCAGGTGCGAATGGGATGTCGAGCGCAAGGGCGCCTGGGCCTCATGAGGCAGTATAGGAAGCGTCCGCCGACCGGTACGCCGCTTTTTAGAGCAAATGGTGCTCGCCGCCAGCGCCGTGATTACCCGGCGGTCTTTATCGGAAGGCCCTACGCGAGGGCGTGGTTTGTGCGTAAAATAGCCGGCTTTTGTCACACCTCGCGGACGCAAGCGCTATGGGCACCCTTTCGGTCAATCAGAACAAACTGCAGAAACGCCTGCGGCGTCTCGCCGGCGAAGCCATCACCGACTACAACATGATCGAGGATGGCGACAAGGTCATGGTCTGCCTGTCCGGCGGCAAGGACAGCTACACCATGCTCGATGTCCTGCTGCATCTGCAGAAGGTGGCCCCGATCAAGTTCGAGATCGTCGCGGTGAACATGGACCAGAAGCAGCCGGGCTTCCCTGAGCATGTGCTGCCGGCCTATCTCGAAACCCTTGGCATCGAGTACCACATCGTCGAGAAGGACACCTACTCGGTGGTCAAGGAGCTGATCCCGGAAGGCAAGACCACCTGTTCGCTGTGCTCGCGCCTGCGTCGCGGTACCCTGTACACCTTCGCCGACGAGATCGGCGCGACGAAGATGGCGCTGGGGCACCACCGCGATGACATCGTCGAGACCTTCTACCTCAACATGTTCTTCAACGGCACCATGAAGGCCATGCCGCCCAAGCTGCGTGCCGACGATGGTCGCAACGTGGTGATCCGTCCGCTGGCCTATTGCAGCGAAAAGGACATCCAGGCCTATTCGGACATGCGCCAGTTCCCGATCATCCCGTGCAACCTGTGCGGCTCGCAGGAAAACCTGCAGCGCCAGGTGGTCAAGGAAATGCTGGTGGAATGGGAGCGCAAGCATCCCGGGCGCACCGACAACATCTTCCGCGCCCTGCAGAACGTGGTGCCGTCTCAGCTGGCCGATCGCAACCTGTTCGATTTCGCCAGCCTGCGCATCGACGAGAGCGCCACCCCCCGTTTTCTCGACGTAGTGAACATCTGATCCGATGCGTGACTACAAGTGGCTGCATGAATACTGCCTGAACCGCTTCGGCTCGGCGGCAGCGCTGGAAGCCAGGCTGCCGCAACCCAGGTCCGCGGCGCAGTTGCGCGCCATCGGCGACGACCGCTACCTGTCGACCCTGGCTCTGCGGGTGTTTCGCGCCGGACTCAAGCACAGCCTGGTGGATGCCAAGTGGCCGGCCTTCGAACAGGTGTTCTTCGGGTTCGATCCGGAAAAGGTCGTGCTCATGAGTGCCGAGCACCTTGAGCGCTTGATGCAGGACGCCCGCATCATTCGTCATCTCGGCAAGCTCAAGAGCGTACCGCGCAATGCGCAGATGATCCTCGACGTGCAGAAGGACCACGGTAGCTTCGCCGCCTTCATCGCCGACTGGCCGGTGACCGATATCGTCGGCCTGTGGAAGTACCTGACCCGACACGGCAACCAGCTCGGCGGCCTGTCGGCGCCCCGCTTCTTGCGCATGGCCGGCAAGGATACCTTCGTGCCCACTGGGGACGTGGCCGCCGCGCTGGTCGCCCAGGGTGTGGTCGACAAGCAGCCCACCAGCCAGCGCGACCTGGCGTTGGTGCAAGAGGCGTTCAACCAGTGGCACGAGCAAAGCGGCCGACCGTTGTGCCAGCTTTCGGTGATGCTAGCCCATACGGTGAATCACTGATGCCTGGCAGTCACGGCAGTTCGTAGGAACGACCCTGCGACACCCAGCGATGGGTCTGCCAGGTCACGCTGCTGAACCTGCGGCCCTTGCGGGCCGATCGCGGCCGGTCCATTGAATCACACCACTGGTTTCAAGACTCGCGAATCAGCCGCTCAGGCCGTCAAGCCGCTTGGCAGTATTCGCCAGGCGCTGGCCAAGCGCACGACACAGGGCGATTTCCTCGGCATCCAGGTCGCGCTTGCCATCCGCCCCAGCGTGATGGCTGGCACCGTAGGGCGTGCCTCCGCCACGGGTGTTGAGCAAGGCCGCTTCGCTGTACGGCAACCCCAGCACCAGCATGCCGTGGTGCATCAAAGGCAAGAGCATGGACAGCAGGGTGGTTTCCTGTCCGCCGTGCAGGCTGGCGGTGGACGTGAAGACCGCGGCCGGCTTGCCGACCAGTTCGCCGCCCAGCCAGAGGCTGCTGGTGCCGTCGAGGAAGTACTTCAGCGGTGCGGCCATGTTGCCGAAACGGGTAGGGCTACCCAAGGCCAGGCCGGCGCAGTTGCGCAGGTCGTCGAGCGTGGCGTACAGCGCGCCGCTGGCCGGGATGTCCGGCGCCACGGCTTCGCATTCGGTGGAAATCGCCGGGACGGTGCGCAGGCGGGCTTCCAGGCCGCCGAGCTCGACGCCGCGGGCAATGTGCCGGGCCATTTCGCTGGTCGAGCCGTGCCGGCTGTAGTACAGGACCAGGATATACGGCGCGCTCATGGCAGCAGCTCCAGGACCTTTTCCGGTGGCCGGCCGATCACCGCCTTGTCGCCGACCACCAGCACGGGCCGCTCGATCAGTTTCGGATGGCTGGCCATGGCTTCGACCAGTCGTGCCTCGGTCAGCGCTGGATCGGCCAGGCCCAGGGCCTGGTATTCTTCTTCGCCCGTACGCAGCAACTGACGCGCGCCGATACCCAGCTTGCCGAGCAGCCCCTGGAGGGTGGCTGCGTCCGGGGGGGTCTCGAGGTAGCGCACCACGGTCGGTGCCAGGCCGCGTTGCTCGAGCAGTTCCAGGGCTGCGCGGGATTTGGAGCAGCGCGGGTTATGATAGAAGATCAGTTCGGTCATGACAGGTCGCATCCAGCAGGGTGTGGCAGCTATTCTAACCGCAGCGACTCGATCGCTCGCTTGAAAACTTCACGAGGATGTCCCATGACAAGACGTTTGGCGGCGGCACTGGCCATCAGCATGAGCCTGCTGCTCGGTGGTTGCGGTGCCGACTACGGGGTGGATCAGCACGGCAAGGCGGTGCAGGCCGAGCAGATCGACGGGCATTGGCTGGTGCTCAACTACTGGGCGGAGTGGTGCGGCCCATGCCGCACGGAGGTACCCCAGCTCAACGCCGCCGCCAAGCAATGGCAGTCCGAAGGGATCAAGGTGGTCGGGGTCAATTTCGATGGCCTGCAGGGCGACGAACTCAGGCAGGCCAGCGAAACCCTGGGCATCGAGTTCACCGTCCTGGCCCAGGATCCGGCCGAGCGCTACGACCTGCCACGCAGCGAGGCCCTGCCGGTGACCTACATCATCGACGACAAGGGCAAGGTGCGCGAGCAGTTGCTCGGCGAGCAGACGCTCGAAGGCTTGCAGCAGAAAATCAAGGCGCTTCGGTAAGCGGCGGGTCGCAAGCCCCAAGCCCTACGCTGCAAGCTGAGCGCAGTGTCTGGGGCGCTGCGTTTCAGGCAGTGATTCAGTGCATGAAAGTTGATTATCGACTTGCCTTAATGAGATTTGGCACGCACTGGCTTGCGGCTACTCCGCCCAGAACCGCAGCGGCTTGCCCTCGGCCGGCCAGAAGCGTACCTGGCCTTCGGCCGAGACATCCCAGCGCTGGAGCTTGGGCAAGGCTTCGATGAAGCGCTGTTCCTGCTCCATGATCGCCGGCGCGCAGAGCTTGCGGGTCTTTCCCGGAGCGCCGAAGGTGATGCGTTCGCCATCGAGCGCATACGGTGCGAACCAGTGGTTGCAGCCGGCATTGCCGTAGGCCCGGTTGTCCGACCCCAAGGTCAGGGTCAGGTGACTGTCGTCGATCAGCGGGCGTTCGCCGATCCACTCCAGCACGTAGCTGCGTTCCTGCTCCAGCTGCGCTCCGCGCTCGGCGCAGCCAAGCAGGGCACAGGCGATGAGCGTACCGGCCAGGGCGTGTCTCATCAGGCTGGCTCCTGGCAGTCCGGGCACAGATGGCGCTCACCCTGGCTGGCCCAGCCCAGTTCGGCGATGCGCGCGCTCGCTGCCGACTGGCGAGCCTTGGCGCCGAGCTTGGCATCCACCGCGAACTCGAAGTCGAGCACGCTCTGGCAGCGGTCGCACTTGACTTGCCACTGGCGAATCTCCAGTTCGTTGAATACAGGCCCGCTGGCCACGGCGACCCACTGGCCGCTTGGGTTGATCAGGTGCCGAACGCTTTCCACGACCAGGCGCATGGACAGCTCGCGGCTGCCCTTGAGGGTGACCAGCAGGACATCGCCTCGCTGGATGGCGCCGCCGTTGCCGGTGACCTGGTAGCGACCCGGCACCAGGGCGCGGCATTCGATCAGGGTGTGCTGCGGATTGAACAGGGTGTAGCGGAAATCGTGCTCGACCATAGGTCCTCCAGAATTGCCGCGTATTGTAGGGCCAGTCGCGGTTTAATTCACGAGCGCCGGCACCCTGTGTATCGACTGCTAGCCCGCGACCAGGTTGCGCGGCTGCCCGGCCGACCAGGCGAGCACGTTGTCCAGGGTGGTACGCGCGATGGCGTCCAGCGCCTCGCCCGTCAGGAAAGCTTGGTGGGCCGTGACGATCACGTTGGGGAAGGTCAGCAGGCGGGCCAGCACGTCGTCCTGCAAGGGCAGGTCCGAGCGGTCCTCGAAGAACAGGCGAGCCTCTTCCTCATAGACATCCAGCCCGAGGTAACCCAATCGGCCAGTCTTCAGCGCATCGATCAACGCCGGAGTATCGACCAGCGCGCCTCGGCCGGTATTGATCAGCATCGCGCCAGGCTGCAGCTCGGCCAGGCTGCGTGCATTGATCAGATGGTGGGTCTGCTCGGTCAGCGGGCAATGCAGGCTGATCACCCGGGCTTCGCGCAGCAGTTGCTCCAGCTCCACGTACCGTACGCCAAGTGCCAGCAGCTCGGGATCAGGATACGGGTCGCAGGCCAGCAGCCGGCAGCCGAAGCCGGCCATGATGCGCGCGAACGTCGCGCCGATCTGCCCGGTGCCGACCACGCCGACGCACTTGCCGTACAGGTCGAAGCCGGTCAGCCCGTGCAGGGTGAAGTCGCCGTCGCGGGTGCGGTTGTAGGCTCGGTGCAGTCGGCGGTTGAGGGCCAGCACCAGGGCCACGGCATGCTCGGCCACCGCATGCGGCGAGTAGGCCGGCACCCGGACCACGTCCAGGCCCAGGCGTTGGGCAGCGCTCAGGTCGACATGGTTGTAGCCGGCCGAGCGCAGGGCGATCAGTCTTGTACCGCCCTGGGCCAGCCGCTCGAGCACGCTGGCATCCAGCTCGTCGTTGATGAATGCGCAGACCACCTCGAACCCATGGGCCAGGACCACCGTATCGGTGGTCAGCCGAGCGGGCTGGAAATGCAGGTCGAAACTGCCGCTAGCGGCAGCCTTGCTGAAACTGTCCTGGTCATGGAGCTGGCTGCTGTACAACAGAATGCGCATGGCGTGGTCTTCCTGTCATGGGGAAACCCAGTGTAGCCAGGCCGGCAAGTACGCGCATTGACCTGCGCCGGTGCGCCGGCCCAGGCAGATCAGGCGCTCGACCTGGCCTGGACAGCCAGGCGGACGATGGCCTGGTCCAGCTCGTCCAGGGCCTGCATGGCGTGCGGATGGTCCTGCTTGAGCAGGGTTTCGCTGCGCTGGCAGGCCGCTCGCAGCTGCGGCACACCGCAGTAGCGTGAGGCGCCGTTGAGACGGTGCACATGCTCGATGATCGCGCTGCGGTCGGCGGCTTCACGGGCCACGCGGATCGCCTCGCGATCGCTTTCCAGCGAAGCCAGCAGCATGGCCAGCATGTCCGCCGCCAAGTCCGGCTTGCCGGCAGCCAGTCGCAGGCCTTCCTGCGCATCGAGTACCTTGAGTTCGTGGCTGGCCGGCAGGCGCTCGTCGGCGATGCCCTGGCGCGGCAGTCCTATATCGAGCCCGGTCCATTTGAGGACGACCTGGGCCAGTTGTCGATCACTGATCGGCTTGGTCAGATAGTCATCCATGCCTGCTTGCAGCAAGGCACGTTTCTCGTTGGCCATGGCATGGGCCGTCAGCGCCACGATCGGCAAGGGGTGCTTGCCTTGGGCAGCCTCCCAGCGGCGGATCTGCTGGGTGCAGGCCCGGCCATCCATGCCGGGCATCTGCACGTCCATCAGCACCAGGTCGAAGGTGCCTTCCTGTACCGCCTGGAGCGCCGCCTGACCAGTGTCCACGGCCAGTACCAGCGCACCGAGATCCTCCAGCAGGGTCTGCACCAGCAACAGATTGGCCGGGTTGTCGTCCACGCAAAGGATCCTTGGCACCCGCTCGCTTTCCTGCTTGGCCAGCCCGCGAGCGGGACGTCGTGGCTGGACCAGTTCCAGCAGCAATCGCCTGAGCTTGCGCGTGCATACCGGCTTGGCGAGCAACGAGCCAAGGCCATCGGCCAGATAGGCATGGTACTGGGTCTGTTCGGTGGTGGGGCAGAGCACCACGGGCTGGCAGCCCAGGCTCTCCAGGCGCTGCGCATGCTCGCCCAGCTGCGGCGGCGACAGTTTGTCCAGGCTGACACCCAGTACGGCGAAGTCGAATGGCTGACCCGCCTGGCCAGCAGCCTGCACGGCCTGTACCAGCTGCTCCAGCGAGGAGAACGGGCTGACTGCCAGCCCGCACCCCTCGAGCTGGTGCTCGAGTGCCTGGCGCGCCAGCTCATGCTGGTCGATCAACGCCACGCGGCGGCCGACCAGAGGTTGCAGCGGCAGGTCCTCGGCATCGTCCTGAGCCTTGGGCAGGGTCAGGCTGATCCAGAACTGCGAACCCTCGCCAGGGGTACTGTCGACCCCGATCTCACCGCCCATCTGCTCGATCAGTCGCTTCGAGATCACCAGCCCCAAGCCAGTCCCGCCGGGCTGGCGGGAAAGCGAATTGTCCGCCTGGCTGAACGCCTGGAACAAGGTGCGCAAGTCGTCGGGCGACAGTCCGATACCGCTGTCCTGGATACTGATGCGCAGCTGGACGCTGTCTGGCTGTTCGTCCTCGAGCATGGCCCGTACCACGATGTGGCCTTCACGGGTGAACTTGATCGCGTTGCTGACCAGGTTGGTCAGGATCTGCTTCAGGCGCAGGGGATCGCCGACCAGCGACAGCGGCGTGTCGCGATAGATCAGGCTGACCATCTCCAGCTGCTTGGCATGTGCCGCGGGTGCAAGGATCGTCAGGGTGTCCTGGATCACGTCGCGCAGGTTGAAGGGAATGCTGTCGAGCACCAGTTTGCCGGCCTCGATCTTGGAGAAGTCGAGGATCTCGTTGATGATCCCCAGCAGGTTTCCGGCGGACTTCTCGATGGTGCCCAGGTAGTCGAGCTGGCGCGGGCTGAGCTCGCTTTTCTGCAGCAGGTGGGTAAAACCGAGGATGCCATTGAGCGGGGTGCGGATCTCGTGGCTCATGTTGGCCAGGAATTCCGACTTGATGCGGCTGGCTTCCAGTGCCTCCTTGCGCGCCATGTCCAGTTCGATGTTCTGGATCTCGATGGTCTCCAGGTTCTGCCGAACGTCCTCGGTCGCCTGGTCGATGCTGTGTTGCAGCTCCTCGTGGGCGCTCTGCAGGGTCTGGGCCATGCGGTTGATACCGGCGGCCAGCTCGTCCAGCTCGCGGCTGCCGAGCACCGGCAGACGCTCTTCCAGGTGACCGTCCTTGAGCTGCGTCACGGCATGCTTGATACGACTGATCGGTGCGTTGATCGCGCGGCTCATGCGCAAGGCGAGCAGCGTGGTCAGGAACAGGCAGGCCAGGATCAGCAGCAGGCTGGTGAACAGGTTGCGATAGCCGCGCAGCAAGGTGCCGTCATGGGACAGTTCCACTTCCACCCAGCCCAGCAGACGCTCGCTTTCGCCGGGCACCGTGTCGGCCGCCAGGTCGCGGTGGCGACCGAGCACCGGCAGCAGGTAGCGGGTGGCATCGTTGCCGCTGCGTTGCAACATCGAGGTACCGCCACCGGTGCTGCTCGGCGGCTGGTTGAGCATGCTCGGGCCGGCATGTGCCAGGCGGCTGCGGTCAGCCGCCAGGAAGCTCACCGAACGCACGTCGGCCTGCTCCAGGGCTTCGGCAGCGATACGCTCGAGCTGCCGCGCGGAATGCCGAGCCAGGGACGGCGCGGCGAGCGGCGCCAGGTGTTCGGCGATCATCTTGCCGCGCTGCAGCAGCTGGGTGCGCAACTCGTTCTGCTGCAGCCAGGTGAAATAGCTGCCCAATACCAGCGCCATCAGGCCGGCTGGCACCAATGCCAGCAGCAACACCCGACTTCTGATTCCCAGTCGATCAAGCACAACGGTCTCCTGTCACACGCCTGCCTCGCCGCCTTGGCAGGCGAACCTTGGGCGCACGTTACCCCGCCAGCACGGCTAATGCACACTTTTTGCAAGGTCTGATGTGCCATGCGTCGGTATCGCCAACACGTCCGGCCAGCATCGGAAGGCATCGGTTGCCTGTGGCGCAGCGATTGCCCGATAATCGCGCGATTGAGAATGGCTAGCAGTCGACAATGAATCCCGAAACCTTTGGTTCATCCCGTATTCTTGCCATCGAGGACGACCCCGTGCTCGGCGCCTACCTGCACGAAGAGTTGCAGCGCGGCGGCTTTCAGGTCACCTGGTGCCGCAACGGCCTGGAGGGGCTCGAGACGGCAGGGCGCAAGAGCTTCGACCTGGTATTGCTGGACATCCTGCTGCCTGGCCTGAACGGTCTCGATGCGCTGGCGCGCTTGCGCCGGCATAGCGCCACGCCGGTGATCCTGATCTCCGCCCTGGGCGCCGAGACTGACCGGATCACCGGGTTCCAGCGCGGAGCCGATGACTATCTGCCCAAGCCGTTCAGCATGGCCGAACTGCGGGTACGCATCGAGGCCATCTTGCGCCGCGTCGCCTTCGAGCGGCGTCATCAAAAGGCCCGCGAGCCGATCCAGGGGCAGTTGCGCTTCGACGACCAGGCCAACGATGTCTGCCTCGGCGGACACTGGGCTGGCCTGACACCTAGCGAATTCCGCCTGCTCGAGACCCTCTATCGCAGCCAGGACGAAGTGCTGAGCAAGGCCTTTCTCTATCAGCAGGTGCTGCAACGTGGCTACGCCCGGCATGACCGCAGCCTGGACATGCATGTCAGCCAGATCCGCCGCAAGCTCAAGGCCATCGGTTACCACGAGCGTCAGCTGCGCACGGTCTGGGGCAAGGGTTATGTGCTCGGCGCCGGCGAGGCGGGTTGAGGTGCCCGACCGTCACTCGCTGTTCTGGAAGCTGTCGATCCTGCTCACCGGCTTCTGCCTGTCGATGATCGGCCTGAGCTACACCTGGGGCCGGCACATGGAAACGCGTAGCGCCTATCTGTCGGCAGAGGCTCGGCAGGTACTGCGCGGCTACGCCGGCGAAGCCGAGCGAGCCTGGCAGGCTGGCGGGCGCAGTGGCGTGGACCATTGGCTGGCCGAGATGCACCGGCGCGAGACGGGCTGGGTGGGGGTGGTCGACGACAGGTTGATGTCGCTGGGCAGCCGGCCGCTGGATGCCGAGGCCCGCAAGCGCCTGACGCGCCTGCGCCATGTCGATTGGCCCATGAGCCGGCGCACGGTCGGGCAGCCCTGGCTGGGCCTGCCGTTTCCCCATGCGCCAGGGCAGGGCATGCTGGTCATCGAACTGCCGCAACGCTTCAACCCTGGACGGTATCGGCTGTTCTGGCAGATCCTGACCAACGGCCTGATGCCTGGCCTGTTCACCCTGCTGCTCTGTGCCGGGCTGTACCGCCTGCTGATCGTGCCGCTGAACCGCTTGCGCGCGCAGGCCAGTGCCTGGCGCGCCGAGCAGTTGTCGGTGCGTCTCGACCAGCGCCTGATCGATCGGCAGGACGAGCTGGGCGAGTTGGCCAAGGCATTCGACCAGATGGCCGAGCGCCTGCAGGGGAGCGTCGCACTGCAGCAGCAATTGTTGCGCGATCTCTCCCATGAGCTGCGCACCCCGTTGAGCCGCTTGCGGATCGCCTGCGACAGCGAGCACGATCTGCAGGGCCTGCGCCTGCGTCTTGGCCGCGAGGTGGACGCCATGCAGCGGCTGGTCGAGGACACCTTGCAACTGGCCTGGCAGGATGCCGAGCGCGCGCCACTAGAGCTCGAGCCCATCGAATTGCACCCCTTGTGGGACATGCTGGCCGAGAATGCCTGCTACGAAAGTGGCTGGGACCGGGCGCGGCTGCACTGTCGGTTGCCGAACCGCTGTCAGGTGCTGGGCAACCTCGACCAGCTCGCTCAGGCGCTGGAGAACCTGCTGCGCAACGCCATCCGTCATTCGCCCGCGAGCGGTACCGTGGTACTCGATGGACGCCGCCAGGGCAACCACTGGCTCGTCTGGCTGGAAGATCAAGGTGGCGGGGTGGACGCCGCCGATCTGGAGCGGATCTTCGCGCCGTTCTCCCGGCTCGAAGGCTCGCGCCCGGGCCATGGTGGCTTCGGCCTGGGACTGAGCATCGCGCGGGCGGCGATCCGTCGCCAGGGCGGCAGCCTGTGGGCGGAAAACGCAGCTTGCGGACTGCGCCTGTGCATGCGCCTGCCAGGCTACTGGCCGACGCCTCTGGCCTTGCCGGGCAAGGGCCCGTGCGCGGCTGCACGGTAAGAGTCGAGCGAAAGCGGCCACGGCGCTCGCAGGCGACCCGGGGCAGCCCAGGCGCTGCGGCGCGGCTCATGCAGGCATTCGCCATGACAACCCGTCAAAGCGTGATATGGCCGGGAAAGGTTTGCCGGTATGATAGTCGCCCCTGCCGTCCCGATTGCGAAATACGCCATGACCATGCAGTTCCCAACTATCGCCGATTGCGTCGGCAACACGCCCCTGGTTCGCTTGCAACGCATCGCCGGCGAAACCAGCAATACCCTGCTGCTCAAGCTCGAAGGCAACAATCCGGCCGGCTCGGTCAAGGACCGCCCGGCCCTGTCGATGATCACCCGCGCCGAGCTGCGTGGGCAGATCAAGCCAGGCGACACGCTCATCGAGGCCACTTCCGGCAACACCGGTATCGCCCTGGCCATGGCCGCGGCGATCAAGGGCTACAAGATGATCCTGATCATGCCCGACAATTCCACGGCCGAACGCAAGGCCGCCATGAGCGCCTATGGCGCCGAACTGATCCTGGTCAGCAGGGAAGAGGGCATGGAAGGGGCCCGGGACCTGGCTGACAAGCTGCAGGCCGAGGGCCGTGGCCTGGTGCTCGACCAGTTCGGCAACGGCGACAATCCCGAGGCCCACTATGCCGGGACGGGGCCGGAGATCTGGCGCCAGACCGAGGGCAGCGTCACCCATTTCATCAGCTCCATGGGCACCACCGGCACCATCATGGGCTGCTCGCGCTACCTCAAGGAGCAGAACCCGGCGATCCAGGTCGTCGGCCTGCAGCCGATGGAAGGCGCGGCGATCCCGGGCATCCGTCGCTGGCCCGAGCAGTACCTGCCGAAGATCTTCGACGCCAGCCGGGTAGACCGGGTAGTCGACATGTCGCAGGAAGAAGCCGAGCTGACCACGCGCCGACTTGCCCGCGAAGAGGGCATCTTCTGCGGCGTGTCCTCCGGTGGTGCGGTGGCGGCCATGCTGCGCCTGGCGCGCGAAGTCGAGAACGCGGTGATGGTGGCGATCGTCTGCGATCGCGGCGACCGCTACCTGTCCACCGGCCTGTTCGATAACCACAACTGATGTCCAGACACAAACGCAACGGCGGCCTGCGCTTCCAGCCGGCCGGTGGCGAGCGGGCCGGGCAACTGCCGGTCGGCAAGAAGCAGCGCCTGGACATCCAGCGCCTGGCCGCTGATGGCCGTGGTATCGCCTTCCACGAAGGCCGCACCTGGTTCGTCAGCGGCGCGCTGGCTGGCGAGGCGGTCGAGGCTCGCGTGCTGGCGGCACGGGGCAAGGTGGTCGAGGCGCGGGTCGAGCGCGTCGTGCAGGCCAGCGCGCAGCGGCGTCAGGCGCCTTGCCGGCATTTCGATCGCTGTGGCGGCTGCAACCTGCAGCACCTGCCTCGCGAGGAACAACTGGCCCTCAAGCAGCGCCAGCTCGCCGAGCAGCTGCAGCGGGTCGCGGGGGTGGCTCCGCAACACTGGGCCGCGCCGCTGGCCGGGCCGGAGTTCGGCTACCGGCGGCGCGCCCGCGTCGCGGTACGCTGGGACCCGAAGAGCCGCCAGCTCGCCGTCGGATTCCGCGCCGAGGCCAGCCAGGCGATCATCGCCATCGAGCAGTGCCCGGTACTGGTACAACCCTTGCAGTCGGTGCTGCGCCATCTGCCGACCGTGCTGCACAGCCTGGACCGGCCCCAGGCGCTGGGGCACATCGAGCTGTTCAGCGCGACGGCCCAAGCGCTGCTGGTGCGGCATGTCGCGCCGCTGCCCGATACCGACCTGGCTCGCCTGCGCGCTTTCTGCGCACAGGCCGGCGTCCAGCTCTGGCTGCAGGGTGACGGCGAGCCGGCCGCCGACCGACCCGGCGACGCGCTCGGTTTCGGGCTCGAGCCCTGGGACCTGGAGCTGGCCTGGCGGCCGGGCGATTTCGTCCAGGTCAACGCTTCGGTCAACACGGCGATGATCACGCAGGCGCTGGACTGGCTCGCGCCCGCCGCCGACGAGCGCGTGCTCGACCTGTTCTGCGGGCTTGGCAATTTCGCCTTGCCGCTGGCTCGCAAGGCCCGCGAGGTGGTGGCCGTGGAAGGGGTCCAGGCGATGGTCGAGCGCGCGGCAGACAACGCCCGGCGCAACCGGGTGGACAATGCCCGGTTCTTCCAGGCTGATCTGTCACAGCCTCTGGCGGACGCCCCATGGGCTGCCGGAGGCTTTTCTGCGGTACTCTTGGACCCCCCACGCGACGGGGCCCTCGAGGTGGTACGGCACATTGCTCGGCTCAAGGCCGAGCGACTGGTCTACGTCTCTTGCAATCCAGCTACGCTGGCAAGAGATACCCAGGTGTTGCTGGACCAGGGATACCGGTTAAAAAGGGCCGGGATTCTCGACATGTTTCCTCAGACGGCGCATGTCGAGGCCATGGCGTTATTCGAAGCGGGCTAGCCAGGCTGGCCCCTTGGTGTGGCCTCCAGGGAACGGAGGACGCACGATGATTGCCAGCATGCCCTGCGAGGCGTGCTGTATGGAAAGGTAAAGAAAGATGGTACAGGTGAGAGTACACCAGCCGGTCAACACCGACGGCAGTATCAATCTCGAAGCATGGCTCGATCATGTGGTGAGCGTCGATTCGGCGCTCGATCGCGATGCGCTCAAGCAAGCCTGCGATTTCGCCCATGAAGTCGAGAAGAAGGGCAATCCGGCCAAGCATTCCTGGGCCGACGGCACGTCGAGCTTCCAGGCTGGCCTGGAAATCGCCGAAATCCTCGCCGACCTCAAGCTCGACCAGGACTCCTTGGTGGCCGCGGTGGTCTACCGTGCCGTTCGCGAAGGCAAGGTGACCCTGGCCGAAGTCGGCCAGCGCTTTGGTCCGGTGGTGGCCAAGCTGATCGACGGCGTGCTGCGCATGGCTGCCATCAGTGCCAGCCTCAACCCGCGCCAGTCGCTGGTGCTCGGCTCGCAGGCGCAGGTCGAGAACTTGCGCAAGATGCTCGTGGCAATGGTCGACGATGTACGCGTGGCCCTGATCAAGCTGGCCGAGCGGACCTGTGCCATCCGCGCGGTCAAGGCCGCCGACGATGACAAGCGCCTGCGGGTGGCGCGCGAGGTTTTCGACATCTACGCGCCGTTGGCCCATCGGCTGGGCATCGGCCATATCAAGTGGGAGCTGGAAGACCTTTCGTTCCGCTACCTGGAGCCGGACCAGTACAAGCAGATCGCCAAGCTGCTCCACGAGCGGCGCCTGGACCGCGAGCGGTTCATTAGCGACGTGATGAACCAGCTGCAGAACGAGCTGCTGGCCACCGGCGTCAAGGCCGATATCAGCGGACGGGCGAAGCACATTTATTCGATCTGGCGCAAGATGCAGCGCAAGGGCCTGCAGTTCAGCCAGATCTACGACGTGCGCGCGGTGCGGGTGCTGGTGCCGGAGATTCGCGATTGCTACACCGCGCTGGGCATCGTGCATACCCTCTGGCGGCATATTCCCAAGGAGTTCGACGACTATATCGCCAACCCCAAGGAGAACGGCTACCGTTCGCTGCATACCGCGGTGATCGGCCCGGAAGGCAAGGTGCTCGAGGTGCAGATTCGCACCCACGACATGCACGAGGAAGCCGAGCTTGGGGTCTGTGCCCACTGGCGCTACAAGGGCACCGACGTCAAGTCCAGCTCCAACCACTACGAAGAGAAGATTTCCTGGCTGCGCCAGGTGCTGGAGTGGCATGAGGAGCTGGGCGACATCGGCGGCCTGGCCGATCAGTTGCGCGTCGACATCGAGCCGGACCGAGTCTATGTGTTCACTCCCGACGGGCATGCCATCGACCTGCCCAAGGGCGCCACGCCGCTGGACTTCGCCTACCGCGTGCATACCGAGATCGGCCACAACTGCCGAGGCGCGAAGATCAACGGGCGCATCGTGCCGCTCAACTACAGCCTGCAGACCGGCGAGCAGGTCGAGATCATCACCAGCAAGCACGGCAGCCCGAGCCGCGACTGGCTCAACTCCAACCTGGGCTATGTCACCACCTCGCGGGCCCGGGCCAAGATCGTCCACTGGTTCAAGCTGCAGGCCCGCGACCAGAACGTCGCGGCCGGCAAGTCGCTGCTCGAACGTGAACTCAGCCGCCTCGGCCTGCCGCAGGTGGACTTCGAGCGACTGGCCGAGAAAGCCAACGTCAAGACCGCCGAGGACATGTTCGCCGCGCTGGGCGCCGGCGACCTGCGCCTGGCGCACATGGTCAACGCGGCCCAGCAGTTGCTCGAGCCGGAGCGCAGCGAGCAGGTCGAGCTGGTCACCCGCAAGCCGACCAGCTCGCGCAGCGGCAAGCGCGGCGACATCCAGATCCAGGGCGTGGGCAACCTGCTCACGCAGATGGCCGGCTGTTGCCAGCCGTTGCCTGGCGACGCCATCGTCGGCTACATCACCCAGGGGCGTGGCGTGACCATCCACCGCCAGGATTGCGCCTCGGTGCTGCAACTGGCCGGCCGCGAGCCCGAGCGAATGATCCAGGTCAGCTGGGGTCCAGTGCCGGTGCAGACCTACCCCGTCGACATCGTCGTGCGCGCCTACGACCGGCCGGGTCTGCTGCGCGACGTCTCGCAGGTGCTGCTCAACGAAAAGATCAACGTCCTGGCGGTCAACACCCGCAGCAACAAGGAAGACAACAGCGCGTTGATGTCGCTGACCATCGAGATCCCCGGGATCGACGCCCTGGGCCGGCTGCTGGGGCGCATCTCGCAATTGCCGAACATCATCGAGACGCGGCGTAACCGAACCCCCTGAAGCGACCCGCCGCCAGGCAGCCATGCCACCCTGTCGAGGGCGAGCCGGTAGCCTGGCGACGACGAAGGACCGACATGACCTATACACTCGACGACCTGCTCAACCTCATGGCGCGCTTGCGTCATCCCCGGCACGGTTGCCCGTGGGATCTCGAGCAGAACTACGTCAGCATCGTCCCGCATACCCTCGAAGAAGCCTACGAGGTCGCCGACACCATCGAGCGCGGCGACTTCCAGCACCTGCAAGGCGAACTGGGCGACCTGCTGTTCCAGGTGGTCTACTATGCCCAGCTGGCCCGCGAGGAAGGGCGCTTCGATTTCGCCGGCGTGGTCGACGCGATCACCCGCAAGCTCATTCGCCGCCATCCCCATGTGTTTCCTACTGGCGAACTGTACGCGCCGATCGACGCGCCGAGCCTGAACGAGGCCGAGGTCAGGCAGCGCTGGGAGGAAATCAAGGCCGAGGAACGCGCGGCGAACAGCGAGCCCGAGCAGCTTTCGCTGCTCGACGATGTGCCCGCTGCCTTGCCAGCGTTGTCCCGCGCCGCCAAGCTGCAGAAGCGCGCGGCACGGGTCGGCTTCGACTGGCCCGATGCCTTGCCCGTGCTGGACAAGGTGCGCGAGGAGCTCGACGAGGTCCTGCAAGCCATGGCCGATGGTGATCCCGATGCGCTGGAGGACGAGCTGGGCGACCTGCTGTTCGCGACTGCAAACCTGGCCCGCCATCTCAGGCAGGACCCGGAAAATGCCCTGCGCCGCGCCAACCGCAAGTTCGAGCGGCGTTTCCGATTCATCGAGCAGGCATTGCGCGACACTGCCCGCTCGTTCGAAGATTGCACCCTCGACGAACTGGACGCCCTCTGGGGCGAAGCCAAGCGTCAGGAAAAGAACCTGCCCGGCTGTGGCCGGGCCGATGCATAAGTGAGTGAATCCATGAGCCTTTCCCTTCGTGACCAGTTGCTCAAGGCCGGTCTGGTCAACCAGAAGCAGGTCAAGCAAGTCAACAAAGCCGAGAAGAAACAGAAACGCCTGGAGCACAAAGGCCAGGCCGAGGTGGATGACACCCAGCAGCGCCTGGCCAAGGAAGCCATGGCCGAAAAGGTCCGGCGCGACAACGAGCTCAACCGTCAGCAGCAGGAAAAGGCCGAGCAGAAGGCCCGTGCCGCCCAGATCAAGCAGCTGATCGAGGCTACCCGCCTGCCCAAGCTCAACACCGATGACTACTTCAACTTCGTCGACGACAAGAAGGTCAAGCGCATCGCCGTCAATGCCCTGATGCGCAGCAAGCTGAGCAACGGCGCGTTGGCCATCGTGTCATATGGCGGTGGCTACGAAGTGATCCCGCGCGAGGCCGCGCTGAAGATCCAGGAGCGCGATGCCCGGCGGGTGCTGTTGCTCAACACGCATGTCGAGGAAACCGACGAAGACGATCCGTACGCCGCCTACAAGATCCCGGATGATCTGATGTGGTGAGCAGGCCCGCCCGGCCGTGCCTTGCGCACCCTCGGTAGGTGTTTGCAGGGGCGGCATGGGAGGCCGCGACCGAGGCGCCGGACTGGCCGTGATGGCCCGCAACGCGGGCCCAGGATCGGACAGGCCACCGTTCTCACTCCGCTGGCACGGCCTGCGCAGGAGCAACCCGCACTACCGACGTCCCAGCGCCTACCCCTGCAACTGCGCCCGCCCGTGATCTTCCAGCGCTTCAAGCTCCTTGCGATACTCGTTGGCCGCCTGTTCGCTATGGAACATCCCGACCAGCAAGCCTTGCTGATGCACATCCCAGATCCGCACGCCGGCGGCCAGGCCTTCGTGGGACAGTTTCGATTCGTCGCGTTCGCTTACTTGAACAGTCATCGTCAAACTCCACTATCAGCTCGCTGCGACACCATGTCGCAGGTCTCTGTTATAGAATCTGTTAGCTGCCTAAGTAAATAAACTCGGCATGAAACATCTTTCACGCAACTTTTCAGCCAAAAAGAAGCCCCGCACGGGGCGGGGCTCGGGTGTTACGTGCAAGATCAGTCTCAGTTGCCCTTCACCGACTTGCCATCGACCGTACCCTCCTGCAGGACGATCACGTACTCCTTGCCATCGGTCTCGACCTGACGCAGTTGCACCAGCAGATAATCCCAGTCCTTGGCGAACCACAGCTCGGTGATACGCTTGCTCTGGCTCGGATCACGCACGCGTTCGACCTTCACGGCGTCCACCTGGCCGGTCTTGGTGGTGACCTTCTCGGTGCCGAGCACGCGGAAGTCGTAGGTGTCGATCTCGTCGCCATCGACCACCTGGTAGGTCATGCTCTTCTTGCCGGCCGCCACGTCATGCTGCAAGGCCAGCTGGTACGAGGACTTGTCCAGCACGCCACGATTGAGCGGCAGGCTGACCGCATCGCCACGGTCGCTGCCGGTGATCTTCTTGCCTGCCCAGTCGAAGTCCAGGTCGACCTTCTTGGCCTTGCCCAGGCCGCCGCGTTCGAAGTGGTACTTCTGTGGCAGGAGCAGGTCCTTGTCCACCCGCACGGTACTTTGCTCGGTGAGGCTGGCGATCATCATGGAAGCCTTGAAGTTCAGGCTCCAGGTGCCGTTGGCGTTCTTTTCCAGGCTGCGTTCGGCAGTGCCGCTCATGGGCAACTGCTTCCAGTCGGCGGTATAGCTTGCCGAGAACGGCTTGAGGTCGGCTGCCTGGAGCGGCAGGGCGAGGACGGCGAGGGCCAGAAGCAGGGCGCGACGCATATATTCTCCTAGGATCGAATCAAGTGACCGCTGGCCGGCAGGGGTCGGGCGTCCAGTAAGGCACCCTGTTCGTCGAGACGCAAGCGGCCTTCGGCGAACCAGCGCACGGCCAGCGGATAGATCTGGTGTTCCTGGCGATGGACTCGCTGGGCCAGGGATTCGGGCGTGTCGCCAGGCTCGACCGGTATCACAGCCTGTACGACCAAGGGGCCGCCATCGAGTTCCTCGGTGACGAAGTGCACGCTACAGCCGTGTTCCGCATCCCCGGCCTCCAGGGCTCGACGATGCGTGTGCAAGCCTTTGTGCCTGGGCAGCAGCGACGGATGGATATTCAGCAGCCGGCCCTGATAGTGACGGACGAAATCGCCACTGAGGATGCGCATGAAACCGGCGAGCACCACCAGGTCCGCCGAGAAGCCATCGATCAGCTGCGCCAGCGCCTCGTCGAACGCCTCGCGCCCCTCGAAGCCGTGATGCTCGAGCACCGCGGTGCGGATCCCGGCCGCCT
Organism: Pseudomonas fulva; assembly: GCF_015680705.1. Taxonomy (GTDB): domain Bacteria; phylum Pseudomonadota; class Gammaproteobacteria; order Pseudomonadales; family Pseudomonadaceae; genus Aquipseudomonas; species Aquipseudomonas fulva_C. Next base: position 35,440 of record NZ_JADNYP010000011.1, read on the forward strand.
GGGCACGCTGCAAGCCGTAGGCATCGGCGCGGTTGGAGATCACCGCGGCGATCCGGACCAGGCCCGGTTCGTCGCGGAAACCGTCGATCAGTGCTTGCAGGTTGCTGCCGTTACCCGACAGCAGTACTACCACATTGCAGGTCTCGCTCGGCATCAGTGCGCCTTGAGATTCTGCAGCTCGACCTGCGCGGCGCCAGCCGGCGCCTCGGCGATGCGGCCGATCACCCACGGCTGCTCGCCAGCCTGGCGCAGCACCGCCAGGGCGGCGTCGACCTGGTCCTGGGCCACGCAGATGACCATGCCGACACCACAGTTGAGCACCCGGTGCATCTCGTGCTCGTCGACGTTGCCTTTTTCCTGCAGGAAGTCGAAGACCGCCGGACGTTGCCAGCTGGCCACATCGATGACCGCCTGGGCACCTGCCGGCAGCACGCGTGGGATGTTGTCCAGCAGGCCGCCGCCAGTGATGTGGGCCATGGCCTTGACCGCGCCGGTCTGCTTGATCAGCTGCAGCAGCGGCTTGACGTAGATGCGTGTCGGAGCCATCAGCAGGTCGGCCAGCGGCTTGCCGTCGAGCTCGGTGGCGTCGATGTCGGTGCCAGAGACTTCGAGAATCTTGCGGATCAGCGAATAGCCGTTGGAATGCGGACCGGAGGAGGGCAGGGCGATGAGCGCGTCACCGGTGGCGACCTTCGAGCCATCGATGATCTCGGCCTTCTCGACCACGCCCACGCAGAAGCCGGCCAGGTCGTAGTCCTCGCCCTCGTACATGCCTGGCATCTCGGCGGTTTCGCCGCCTACCAGCGAGCAACCGGCCAGTTCGCAACCGGCGCCGATGCCGGTGACCACCGTGGCGGCCACGTCGACATTGAGCTTGCCGGTCGCATAGTAGTCCAGGAAGAACAGCGGCTCGGCTCCGCAGACCACCAGGTCGTTGACGCACATGGCCACCAGGTCCTGGCCGATGCTGTCATGCTTGTTCAGGTTCAGCGCCAGGCGCAGCTTGGTGCCCACGCCATCGGTCCCCGAGACCAGCACCGGCTGCTTGTAGCCTGCCGGGATCTCGCAGAGGGCGCCGAAGCCGCCCAGGCCACCCATGACTTCCGGGCGCGCCGTGCGCTTGGCCACGCCCTTGATGCGTTCGACCAGTGCTTCGCCGGCGTCGATGTCTACACCGGCGTCCTTGTAGCTCAGGGAGGGTTGCTTGCTCATTGATCCAGGCCTTTAGGAGGGAGGGATTCGGGAAACGACCGTAACGGCCATGGCCGGTCGGGAGGACGGCGGAGCATGGGCGTCGATGGTCTGCGAAGGCGCGCGATTTTATCAGGGTTGCCCGGCAGCGGCCATCCTCAGGCCATCGCCTGGCCTGGGAAAACGTCAAAAACATCGTTTCATGGGCAATGACTGGTTGCCGCGCCGGCGGCTGTATAAGGTATAGGGAAACACGGCGCAGCGGATCCCGGCGTCGAGGTGCTGCCAAGGGCAGCGCTGCGCTGCCGGATCGATGCGGCGCCTCGATGTTCATCCGGACAGGACCATTTCATGCGATTTATCGACTATCTGCTGGCAGGTTGCCTCGTGCTGACCGGCGTGACGGCCCAGGCTGCCACGGTGTCCGGGCTTTACCAAGTGCGCGAGGCGGTCGATGGCCAAGGCGTCGAGGCGCGGGCGCAGGCCACCGGCAAGGCGCTGCAGACCCTGGTGCTGCGCCTCACCGGTGACCCAAAGGCAATCCGCAGCCCGGCCCTGGCCGACTTGCGCAAGGACCCCCAGCAGATCATCAGCCGGTTCGGCTACGAGGCGGGGCCGCCGGAGAGCCTGCTGGTGGAGTTCGATCCAGGCAGCACCGAACGTACGCTGCGCCAGGCCGGCCTGGCCTTGTGGGGCGGCAACCGGCCCTCGATCCTGGCCTGGTGGCTCAATGATGGGGTCGAAGGCAGCAGCCTGGTCGGTGACGGTCAGGCCAGCGCCGCAACGCTACGGCGCGCTGCCCAGCACCGTGGCCTGCCGTTGCGCCTGCCGCTGGCCGACCTGCAGGAACAGCTGACGGCGGACGGCAAGCAGCTCGACAGCGACGATCCCGGCCCCTTGCGCGAAGCTTCGCAACGCTATGCCGCCGACGCCTTGCTGACCGTGCATGCCCGCGAAGGCGATGGCAAGTGGCAGGGCAGATGGCAGCTGTGGCTGGGCGACCAGCGCGAGCAGGGCAGCGTCGAAAGCGCCGACCAGGCGGGCCTGGCCGATGCGGTGATGCTTGCGCTGAGCACGCGCCTGGCGCCGCGCTTCGTCACCCGTCCCGGTGCCAGCCGGGAGCTGCAGGTCCGGGTCGAAGGCATGTCCTTGCAGCGCTATGCCGAGCTTGGCCGGGTGCTCGAACCTTTTGCCGGTCGTCTTCAGGAGGCGCACGGCGATACCCTGACCTATACGGTCAATGGCAATCCCGATCAGTTGCGTGCCCAGCTTGGGCTGGCAAGGTTGCAGGAAGTCCCGGCCGAGCCGCCCGCGCCGCCGCCGGCGATGCCCGCCAGCCCGCCGCCCGCCCGGCCTGACGCGGCTGTGGCCGAACCCGTCAAGCCGTTCGACGGCTTGCGTTTTCGATGGTAGGCAGGCGCATGATGACCGATCTGCGCCGCTGGGCATGGCTGGGCATCGCCCTGGCGATCACCGTGCTGCTGTACAGCCTGCACAATATCCTTTCGCCGTTTCTCGTCGGCATTCTGCTGGCCTACCTGGCCGACCCGCTGGTCGATCGCCTGGAGCGCCTGGGGCTCTCTCGCACCTGGGGCGTGATCGTGGTGTTCGGCCTGTTCACCCTGGTCCTGCTGGCGGCCTTGCTGGTGGTGATCCCGATGCTGGCCCGGCAACTGGTGCGGCTCTACGAGCTGGCGCCACAGGTGCTCGACTGGATGCAGCATATCGCGTTGCCGTGGGTCCAGGCGCGCCTGGGCCTGGCCGAGGGCTTCTGGCGCTTCGACAAGATCAAGGCGGCGATCGGCGCGCACATGGGCCAGACCACCGATATCGTCGGCATGCTGCTGTCGCATGCCACGGCCTCGAGCCTGGCGCTGCTGGCCTGGCTGGCGAACCTGGTGCTGGTGCCGGTGGTCGGCTTCTACCTGCTGCGCGACTGGGACCTGATGATGGCCAAGCTGCGCAGCCTGCTGCCGCGCCAGCGCGAGACGCAGGTGGTGAGCCTGGCCGGCGAATGCCATGAAGTGCTGGGTGCCTTTCTCAGGGGGCAACTGCTGGTGATGGTGGCGCTGGGCGTCATCTATGCCGCCGGCCTGATGTTGGTCGGTCTGGAACTCGGCCTGCTGATCGGCGTGCTGGCGGGGCTGGCGGCGATCGTGCCGTACATGGGCTTCATCATCGGCATCGGCGCCGCGCTGGTCGCCGGGCTGTTCCAGTTCGGTGGCGATCTCTACCCGCTTCTGGCTATCGTCGCGGTGTTCATGGTCGGCCAGGCGCTCGAGGGCATGGTGCTGACGCCGCTGCTGGTCGGTGACCGCATCGGCCTGCATCCGGTGGCCGTGATCTTCGCGATCCTCGCCGGCGGCGAGCTGTTCGGCTTTACCGGCGTGTTGCTGGCGCTGCCGGTGGCGGCGGTGATCATGGTGCTGCTGCGCCACGTGCATGCCCTGTACAAGGAGTCGGACATGTATGGCGGCGATGTGGATCCGCGACTGTAGTCTCGAGGCCGGCGCAAGCCCTTGATTTTGCTTGCGCTGGCCGCCTCGCTGATTGTATGCCGGACCCTGCGGGTATAGACTCTGCGCACAGCTCACCAAAGGCCCCCGCGGTCCTTGCGACCTTCCGCCAGCATGAAACCGATCCAGTTGCCCCTGGGTGTGCGTCTGCGCGATGACGCCACCTTCATCAACTACTACCCTGGCGCCAACGCCGCGGCGCTAGGCTATGTCGAACGGTTATGCGAGGCCGACGCGGGCTGGACCGAGAGCCTGATCTACCTGTGGGGCAAGCAGGGCGTCGGTCGTACCCACCTGCTCCAGGCCGCCACCCACCGCTTTCAGCAGCTGGGCGAGCCAGCCGTCTACCTGCCCCTGGCTCAATTGCTCGATCGCGGCGTCGAACTGCTCGACTACCTGGAGCAATACGAGCTGGTGTGCATCGACGATCTGCACATCATCGCCGGCAAGCCCGATTGGGAAGAGGCCATGTTCCACCTCTTCAATCGCCTGCGCGACAGCGGCAGGCGGCTGCTGCTGGCGGCATCCAGCTCACCCAGGGAGCTGCCCATCAAGCTGCCCGACCTCAAGTCGCGACTGACCTTGGCGCTGATCTTCCAGATGCGTGCGTTGAGCGACGAAGACAAGCTGCGCGCCTTGCAGCTGCGGGCGTCACGACGCGGCCTGCAGATGACCGACGAGGTTGGCCACTTCATCCTGACCCGAGGCACTCGCAGCATGAGCGCGCTGTTCGACCTGCTGGAGCGTCTGGACCAGGCCTCGTTGCAGGCGCAGCGCAAGCTGACCATCCCGTTTCTCAAGGAAACCCTGGGCTGGTAGGACCGCAAAAAAACCTTCGAACGCGAGCTGACAGAAAAGTCACATTTTTTTCCATAAAATTTGCAAATAGATTTTCTCAAAGGCATAGTGCGAGCCTTTCTATCAACACAGACACGGTCGTGCCCATGCTCAGTCGCTTCGCACCCCTCGTGCCACTTGCACTCGTGACCCTGCTTTTTGGCTGCGCGGCTCAAGGCCCGGTTTCCCAGCCCCAGGATCACCCCCCGGTCACTGCACAGCTGCATACCCCGGCCAAGGCTTCCGCATCGACCGTGTTCGGCGAGCAAGCAGAAGCGGCCGAAGACGAAGTGGAGCCGTTCTCCAGCGTCAGCAAGCCGTATCAGCTGCCCATGCTCGCCGACAGCATTCTCGAGCGTGGCAAGGAACTGATCGGTACGCGCTATCGCTTCGGCGGTACCTCCGAGCAGTCGGGCTTCGACTGCAGCGGTTTCATCGGCTACCTGTTCCGCGAAGAGGCCGGCATGGACCTGCCGCGCTCGACCCGCGAAATGATCAAGGTCGACGCCCCCAAGGTTTCGCGCAACAAGCTCAAGCCAGGTGACCTGCTGTTCTTCAGCACCAATGGCCGTGGACGCGTGAGTCATGCCGGCATCTACCTGGGCGACAACCGGTTCATTCACTCCAGCAGCCGTCGCAGCGGTGGCGTACGCATCGACAGCCTGGGCGATCGCTACTGGAGCAAGACCTTCATCGAGGCCAAGCGCGCCCTGGCCATGGCGCCGACCAACCTCGCACGCAACTGACGACAAAGGTCATGGTCCAACCACGGCGGCGGTGCTGAAAAGCTCGCCGCCGTGCGTATTTACAGAAAGCGTCTAATCTAATTTCTCAACTCTTTTCGGCTATTGCCCGAACGGCTCAGACAGGAAGCTCTGAATCATGGCGATGTTGGCGCGCTTCGCATTCCTTTCCCTGGCAGCCTTGCTGGCTGCCTGCTCCAGCCAGGCACCGGCCCCCGCGCCGGCCCCCATGCCCAAGCCCCAGGCCGTCCATGCCGCGCCGTCGTTCTCACCCGTGGCCGAGGACGTGCTGTTCCGGGCGATCGGCCTGGTCGGCACGCCTTATCGCTGGGGCGGCAACACACCCGACTCCGGATTCGATTGCAGCGGCCTGATCGGCTATGTCTACCGGGACGCCGCCGGCATCAGCTTGCCGCGCTCGACCCGCGAGATGATCGGCATGCGCGCGCCCACCATCGACATGGGTGCCCTGCAATCGGGTGATCTGGTGTTCTTCGCCACCAACGGCGGCTCGCAGGTCAGCCATGCCGGTATCTACGTCGGCGAAGGACGTTTCGTTCACGCGCCGCGTACCGGCGGGACGGTACGACTGGACTACCTGTCCAACAGTTATTGGCAGAAGGCCTACCTGCAGGCCAAGCGGATCATTCCATCCGGCCATCTGGCCCAGAATCCCTGATCCGCAAGCCGCAAGCCGATCGTGTCGAGCTCGCTCCGGCGCCGGTCTTGAAGATGGAGTCGCTGGCCAAGGCGACTCGGTCTGCTTCGACTTGCCGCTCGCCGTTCGCCGTCCATTGACGCTCCGCCAGCAACCCTCTAACCTTCGCCGCGTGTTTCAGGTGCCCTGCGAGCCGCCGCTCGGCAGGGTGAAACTGGGAAGCCGGTGGACGCTCTTGCAGCGTGAGTCCGGCGCTGCCCCCGCAACGGTAAGCGAATCGAGCTCGCGCACGGCCACTGGGCATCGCCCCGGGAAGGCGCGTGAGCCTGGGCCAACGCCCCTTCGCAAGCCCGGAGACCGGCCTGTCACTGCCAACGGCATCACGGAGGGTGATGTGCGGAGCCCTGCGACGCTGGTCGCAGCCCCTGCGCGTTCTCCATGAGCCAGCCATTCATCTGTCGCCTCCTGGTACTGCTCGCCTGTCTTGGCCGGTCGGTGTGGCGGCAGCCTGCGGAGAACTTCGATGAGCGAATCCACCGACCGTGACCAACGTCACCTGGCGCGCATGCAGCGCAAGAAGGCGGTGATCGACGAGCGTATCGCCAACGCCCCGAACCAGTGCGGCCTGCTGCTGGTGCTGACCGGCAACGGCAAGGGCAAGAGCAGCTCGGCGTTCGGCATGCTCGCCCGCGCCATGGGGCATGGCATGCGCTGCGGCGTGGTGCAGTTCATCAAAGGTCGCCAAAGCACTGGCGAAGAGCTGTTCTTTCGGCGTTTCGCGCCAGAGGTGCGCTACCACGTGATGGGCGAGGGCTTCACCTGGGAAACCCAGGACCGCCAACGCGATATCGCCGCGGCCGAGGCTGCCTGGGCCGTGTCGCGGCAAATGCTGCAGGATCCGTCGATCCAGTTCGTCGTGCTCGACGAGCTGAACATCGCGCTCAAGCATGGCTATCTCGACCTCGATCAGGTGCTGGGCGACCTGCAGGCGCGGCCGCCCATGCAGCATGTGATCGTCACCGGTCGCGGCGCCAAGCCGCAGCTGATCGAACTGGCCGATACGGTCACCGAGATGGGCATGGTCAAGCATGCCTTCCAGGCCGGTATCGGTGCGCAGAAAGGCATCGAACTGTGAGCCGGACGCGACACTGCCCGGCGGTATTGATTGCCGCGCCTGCCTCCGGGCAGGGCAAGACCACCGTGACCGCCGCCCTGGCCCGCCTGCACCGCAACCTCGGGCGCAAGGTCAGGGTGTTCAAGTGCGGGCCGGACTTTCTCGACCCGATGATCCTGGAGCGCGCCAGTGGCGCGCCGGTGCGCCAGCTGGACCTGTGGATGGTGGGCGCCGAGCAAAGCCGCAAGCTCCTGTGGCAGGCCGCCGCCGAGGCCGACCTGATCCTCATCGAAGGGGTCATGGGCCTGTTCGACGGCACCCCCTCGAGCGCCGATCTGGCACGTCATTTCGGCGTTCCGGTACTGGCCGTCATCGATGGCACGGCCATGGCCCAGACCTTCGGTGCGCTGGCCCTGGGCCTGGCACGCTACCAGGCCGACCTGCCGTTCGCCGGGGTCCTGGCCAACCGGGTCGGCAGCCTGCGCCATGCCCAGTTGCTCGAAGGCAGCCTGACCGAGGGCTTGCGCTGGTACGGCGGCCTATCACGCGAGCGCGGCATCGAACTGCCCAGTCGCCACCTCGGATTGGTGCAGGCCAGCGAGCTGAACGACCTGGATGCACGGCTCGACGCCGCCGCCGATGCCCTTGGCGCCAGCTGCGATGCGACGTTGCCGCCTGCGGTGGCGTTCCAGGCGCCGCTAGCGCACACGCCCGTGCCAGCCCTGGCCGGCGTGCGCATCGGGATCGCTCGGGACGAGGCCTTCGCCTTTCTCTATGGCGCCAATCTCGACCTGCTGCGCGAGCTGGGCGCCGAGCTGGTGTTCTTCTCGCCGCTGCATGATCGGCAACTGCCGAGGGTCGACAGCCTTTACCTGCCTGGCGGCTATCCGGAGCTGCATCACCAGGCGCTGGCCGCCAACGTGCCGATGCTCGAGGCGATCCGCGACCACCATGCCCAGAACAAACCTTTGCTGGCCGAATGCGGGGGCATGCTCTACCTGCTCGACGGGCTCACCGATGTGGCCGGCGAGCGCGCCGGGCTGCTTGGCTTGCTGCCTGGCGAGGCCGTGATGCAGAAGCGCCTCGCCGCCCTGGCCCTGCAAGCGGTCGAACTGCAGGAAGGCACCTTGCGCGGGCATACCTACCACCATTCGCTGACCGAGACCCCGTTGCAACCTGTCGCCCGCGGCCAGAGTCCCAACGGTGGACGGGGCGCCGAGGCGGTCTACCGGCTTGGCCGGCTGGTCGCTTCCTACGTGCATTTCTACTTCCCTTCCAATCCGGACGCGACGGCGGCGCTGTTGCGACCATGAACGACCAGGCTTTCAGTGCTGCCGAGCGGGCAGCGGTGTACCGGGCCATCGGCGAGCGCCGGGACATGCGTCACTTCTGCGGCGGGCAGGTGCCACCGGAGCTGCTGGCGCGCCTGCTGGCCGCGGCGCACCAGGCGCCCAGCGTCGGGCTGATGCAGCCCTGGCGTTTCATCCGGATCAGCGACGCGGCACTGCGCGCCAGGATCCAGGCCCAGGTTGAAGAAGAGCGCATACGTACTGCCCAGGCCCTGGGCGAGCGCTCCGAGCAGTTCATGAAACTCAAGGTCGAAGGCATCGCCGAGTGCGCCGAAGTGCTGGTCGCGGCCCTGATGGACAAGCGCGAGGCGCATGTCTTCGGGCGCCGAACCCTGCCCGAGATGGACCTGGCTTCGCTGGCCTGTGCCATCCAGAATCTCTGGCTGGCGGCGCGCGCCGAAGGCTTGGGGATGGGCTGGGTCTCGCTGTTCGATCCGCAGGCGCTCGGCCAGTTGCTGGGCATGCCGAGCGGGGCCAAGCCGGTGGCGATACTCTGCCTGGGGCCGGTCGAGGCTTTCTACCCGGCGCCGATGCTGGTGCTGGAGAACTGGGCCGAGGAGCGTGCGCTCGAGACCCTGGTGTATGAAAACCAGTGGGGGAGCCAGCCATGAGCATCGCCTTGCTGGTCGTGATGGGCGTGGCCCTGGACGCCTTGCTTGGCGAGCCGCGCCGGCATCATCCACTGGTGGCGTTCGGACGGCTGGCCAGTCGCCTGGAAAAACGCCTCAATGCTGGCGGGCGCGGCTGGCGTAGCCACGGTGTCACGGCCTGGTTTATCGCCGTGGTGCCGCTGACCCTGGTCGTGCTGATCCTTTCCTGGCTGCCGGGCATCGGCTGGCTGGTCGATGCGCTGGCGCTGTACTGCGCCCTGGGCATGCGCAGCCTGGGCGAGCATGTGCTGCCGGTGGCCCAGGCGCTACGCCAGGGCGACCTGGCGCAGGCGCGCCAGCGGGTCGGCTACCTGGTCAGCCGCGAGACCGCGGAACTGGACGAGCCGGCGGTGGCGCGGGCGGCGACCGAGTCGGTGCTGGAAAACGGCAGCGACGCGGTGTTCGCCGCCCTGTTCTGGTTCGTCGTCGCCGGGGCGCCCGGCGTGGTGCTGTATCGCCTGAGCAATACCCTCGATGCCATGTGGGGCTATCGCAACGAACGCTTCGAGCGCTTCGGCTGGGCCGCTGCGCGCATCGACGATGTGCTCAATTTCCTGCCGGCGCGGCTGGTGGCGCTGACTTACGCACTGCTCGGCAAGACGCGCCTGGCGCTGGCCTGCTGGCGTCGCCAGGCGCCCTTGTGGGACAGCCCCAATGCCGGACCAGTGATGGCAGCGGGGGCAGGAGCCCTGGGCGTCGAGCTGGGCGGCCCGGCGATCTACCATGGCCAGCTCCACGAGCGCGCGCGCCTGGGCCAGGGGCCGGTGGCCGATGCCGGGTCGATCGAGCATGGCTGGAACCTGGTGCGCCGTGGCGTCTGGCTATGGCTGTTGCTGATCTGCCTGGGGAGTCATCTGTTTGATTGAGCATGGTGGACGCCTGCTCGGCGCGGTGCGCCAGTACGGCATCGAGCGCGAGCGCTGGATCGACCTGTCCAGCGGCCTGGCGCCCTGGCCTTACCCGATCCCGCCGATCCCGCCGGACGCCTGGGCACGCCTGCCGGAAACCGAGGATGGCCTGGAGCAGGCCGCCCGCGACTACTATCGAGCGCATCAGGTGCTGGCACTGGCCGGTTCCCAGGCCGCCATCCAGGCGCTGCCATACTTGCGTGCGCGCAGCCGTGTCGGCGTGTTGTCGCCTTGCTATGCCGAGCATCCGCATGCTTGGCGAGAAGCCGGGCATGCGCTGCTGGAGCTGCGCGATGGGCAGGTCGACGCCGAGCTGGACAACCTCGATGTGCTGCTGCTGGTCAACCCCAACAACCCGACCGGCCGGCGCGTGCCACGCGAGCGGCTGCTCGACTGGCATGCCCGGCTGGCCGCCCGTGGCGGCTGGCTGCTGGTCGATGAAGCGTTCATGGACAGCACGCCCGAGCAGAGCGTGGCGGGCCAGGCCGACCGGCCCGGGCTGATCGTGTTGCGCTCGTTCGGCAAGTTCTTCGGCTTGGCCGGCGTGCGCCTGGGCTTCGTCGTCGCCGAGCAGGCCTTGCTGGCCCGTCTGGCCGAGCGCCTCGGGCCTTGGACCGTCAGCGGGCCGGCACGCATCGTCGGCCAGGCGTGCCTGGCCGATGTCGCGCGCCATCGGCTCCAGGCCCAGCGCTGCGCCGAGGCGAGCCGGCGGCTGGCCGCGCTGCTTGGCGACAGCGGGCTGCCGCCGACGGGAAGCTGCGATCTGTTCCAGTACATCGCCACGCCCCTGGCCGCACCCTTGCATGAGCACCTGGCCCGTTGCGGCATCCTGGTGCGCCTGTTCGTCGAGCCGGCGGCGGTGCGCCTGGGCCTGCCCGCCGAGCCCGCGCACTGGCAGCGCCTGCGCCAAGCCCTGGAAGCCTTCGACAAGGAATCGACATGACCACCTTGATGGTGCAAGGCACCACCTCCGACGCCGGCAAGAGCACGCTGGTGACTGCTCTGTGCCGCTGGCTGCTGCGCCAGGGTGTCGGCGTGGTGCCGTTCAAGCCGCAGAACATGGCGCTCAACAGCGCCGTGACCGCCGACGGCGGCGAGATCGGTCGGGCCCAGGCGGTACAGGCCCAGGCCTGCCGCCTGGCGCCACACACCGACATGAACCCGGTGCTGCTCAAGCCCAACAGCGATACCGGTGCCCAGGTGATCGTCCACGGCCGGGCGGTGACCAGCATGAACGCGGTCGCCTACCACGACTACAAGGCCATCGCCATGCAGGCGGTGCTGGCCTCGCACCAGCGCTTGAGCCAGGCCTACCCGGTGGTCATGGTCGAAGGCGCCGGCTCGCCCGCCGAGATCAATCTGCGTGCTGGCGACATTGCCAACATGGGCTTTGCCGAAGCCGTCGACTGCCCGGTGATCCTGGTGGCCGACATCAACCGCGGCGGGGTCTTCGCCCATCTGGTCGGGACCCTCGAGCTGCTCTCGCCTAGCGAGCAGGCACGGGTGCATGGCTTCGTCATCAATCGCTTCCGCGGCGACATCGCCTTGCTGCAGCCGGGCCTGGACTGGCTCGAACAGCGTACCGGCAAGCCGGTGCTCGGCGTGCTGCCCTACGTCACCGACCTGCACCTGGAGGCCGAAGATGCCATCGACGCGCGCCAGGCCGTCAAGCATGGCCCATTGCTCAAGGTGATCGTCCCGGTCCTGCCACGCATCAGCAACCACACCGACTTCGACCCGTTGCGCCTGCACCCGCAGGTGGATCTGCAATTCATCGGGCCAGGCCAGCCGATCCCGGCCGCCGACCTGATCATCCTGCCTGGCTCCAAGAGCGTGCGCGCCGACCTGGCACAGTTGCGCGCGCGCGGCTGGGAGCAGGCCATTGCCCGCCACCTGCGCTATGGCGGCAAGCTGATCGGTATCTGTGGCGGGCTGCAGATGCTGGGCCTTCAGGTGCATGATCCGCTGGGGCTGGAAGGGCCGGCCGGCTCTAGTCCGGGGCTGGGCCTGCTGGACTACGCCACCGTGCTCGAGGCGCACAAGCAGCTACGCAATGTCAGCGGTACCCTGGCGCTGGACCAGGTGCCGATCGCCGGCTACGAGATCCATGCCGGCGTCACCAGCGGCCCGGCGTTGTACCGACCGGCGGTGCGGCTGGCCGATGGGCGCTGCGATGGCGCCATCAGCGCCGACGGCCAGATCCTGGCGACCTACCTGCACGGGCTGTTCGAAGACAGTCGCTCGTGCGCGGCACTGCTGCGCTGGGCCGGGCTCGAAGCGGTACAGCGCGTGGATTACCAGGCCATGCGCGAGCGCGACATCGAGCGTCTGGCCGACCTGGTCGAACGTCACATGGATACCACACGCCTGCGCGCGCTTTGCGGAGTAGCCTGACATGCGCACCTTGATCCTCGGCGGCGCCCGCTCCGGCAAGAGCCGCATGGCCGAACGGTTGGCCAGCGACAGCGGCCAGGCGGTGACCTACATCGCCACCAGCGAACCGCTCGATGGCGAAATGAACGCACGCGTGCAGTTGCATCGCGACCGGCGCCCGGCCGAGTGGGGCCTGATCGAGGAACCGCTGGCCCTGGCCGACATCCTTCAGGCCGAAGCTGGCCAGGGGCGTTGCCTGCTGGTGGACTGCCTGACCCTGTGGCTGACCAACCTCCTGATGCTCGATGACGACCGGCGCCTGGCTGCCGAGCGTGACGCCTTGCTCGGTTGCCTGGAGCGTTTGCCGGGCACGCTGATTCTGGTCAGCAACGAAACCGGCCTTGGCGTGGTCCCGCTGGGCGAACTGACCCGACGCTACGTCGATCAGGCCGGCTGGCTGCACCAGGCCGTGGCCGAGCGCTGCCAGCGTGTCGTGCTGAGCGTCGCCGGCCTCCCTCTCATGCTCAAAGGACCTGCCTTATGAACCCAGCCTGGTGGCGTGACGCCTGCCGCCCTCTCGACCAATACGCCCGGCAGCAGGCCGAGGCTCGCCAGCGCCAGTTGACCAAGCCCGCCGGCTCGCTCGGCCAGCTCGAGACCCTGGCGGTACGTCTCGCCGCCCTTCAGGGGCGCGAGCGACCCAGCCTGGAGCGTATCGGCATCACCGTCTTCGCCGGTGACCACGGCGTGGTGCAGGAGGGCGTCTCTGCCTATCCCCAGGCGGTCACCGCGCAGATGCTGGGCAACTTCGTCAACGGCGGCGCAGCGATCAGCGTGTTGGCGCGCCAGCTTGGCGCAGCGCTGGAAGTGGTCGACCTGGGCACCATCGAGCCAGACCTGCAGTTGCCAGGCGTACGGCACCTGCGCCTGGGCCTGGGCACAGCCAATTTCACCCGGCAGGCGGCCATGACCGAAACGCAGCTGGCCGCCGCCCTGCAAGCCGGCCAGGCTGCCGCCGGACGCGCTGCTGCTGACGGCGCGCAATTGTTCATCGGCGGCGAGATGGGCATCGGCAATACCACCGCCGCCGCTGCCCTGGCCTGCGCGCTGCTGGACTGCCCAGCACTCGAGCTGAGCGGCCCGGGCACCGGCCTCGACCAGGCCGGCGTGCACCACAAGGCCGCGGTGATCGAACGAGCACGAGCGTTGCATCAGGTGCGCCGGGATCAACCACTGCGCGCTGCCGCCTGTCTCGGTGGCTTCGAGCTCGCGGCCTTGGCCGGTGCCTACCTGAGCTGTGCCCAGCGTGGCATCGCGGTACTGGTCGATGGGTTCATCTGCAGCGTGGCGGCCCTGCTGGCGGTGCGCTTGAACCCAGGGTGCCGGGACTGGCTGCTGTTCGCTCACCAGGGCGCCGAACCGGGCCACCAGAGGCTGCTCGCCGCCTTGCAGGCCGAACCCTTGCTGGCCCTCGGCCTGCGCCTGGGCGAAGGCAGCGGCGCGGCCCTGGCAGTGCCGCTGCTGCGCCTGGCGTGTGCCTTGCACGGCGACATGGCCACCTTCGCCGAAGCCGCCGTGGCAGACCGGCCGGCATGATCCTCGACCTCTTGCGCCACGGCCAGACCGAGCAAGGTGGCGGGTTGCGTGGCAGCCTCGACGACGCCCTGACCGCCGAAGGCTGGGCGCAGATGCAGGCCGCGCTCGTCGATGCCGGCCCGTGGCAGGCCCTGGCCAGCTCGCCGCTGCAGCGCTGCGCGCGTTTTGCCGAAGTGCTCGGCCAGCGCCTGGACCTGCCGGTCAGCCTGGAACCGGGCCTGCGCGAGTTGCATTTCGGCGCTTGGGAAGGCCGCAGCGCCGCGCAGCTCATGCAGACCGACGCCGAGGCGCTGGGGGCATTCTGGTCTGATCCTTATGCCTTCACGCCGCCAGCCGGCGAGCCGGTCAGCGCCTTCGCCGAACGGGTCATGGCCGCGCTGCGGGACTTGCACCAACGCCACGCCGGTCAACGGGTGCTGCTGGTCACCCATGGTGGGGTCATGCGCCTGCTGCTGGCGCAAGCACGCGGCCTGCCGCGCGAGCAGTTGTTGCAGGTGGAAGTCGCCCATGGCGCCCTGGTGCGCCTGGCCGTGGCTGCGGACGGCCAACTGCGCGAGGTGGTCTGACATGCTGCCGTTCTGGATCGCCCTGCAATTTCTCGGCAGCCTGCCCATCAGCCTGCCAGGCATGCCCAGCCCCGCTCAGCTCGGGCGTTCGCTGCTTTGCTATCCGCTGGTCGGCCTGCTGTTCGGCCTGCTGCTGCTGGGCGCCAGCTGGTTGCTGGAGGGTAGCGCCAGTTACCTGCATGCCGGTCTCGTGCTCTGCCTGTGGGTGCTGCTCAGCGGCGCCTTGCACCTCGATGGCCTGGCCGACAGCGCCGACGCCTGGCTTGGCGGCTTCGGCGATCGTGAGCGCACCCTGCGCATCATGAAGGACCCGCGTAGTGGGCCGATCGCCGTGGTGACCCTGGTGCTGGTGCTGCTGCTCAAGTTCTGCGCCATCCTGGCCTTGGTCGAAAACGGCGACACCATCGCGCTGCTGCTCGCGCCGCTGATTGGCCGGGCAGGGCTGCTGGGGTTGTTCCTCAGCACGCCTTACGTACGTCCCGGCGGCCTTGGCCAGGCCCTGGCCAGTCATCTGCCCAGACCGGCAGGCCGCTGGGTCCTGATCGCCAGCGCCCTGGCCTGCCTGCTGGCAGGAGACCGCGGCGTGCTCGCACTGCTGGTCGCCAGCCTGGCCTTCGCCTGGCTGCGCAGCATGATGATGCGCAGGCTGGGCGGCACCACCGGCGATACTGCCGGTGCGTTGCTGGAGCTGATCGAGTTGGCCGTGCTGCTGGCGGCGGCATTGGCGGCAGGCCACTGAGCCGTAGGAGCGGACGCCGCCGGGGCGCCCCAGCACGGTGGCAGAGTTGCCAGTCGAAACCCGAAGTTGCCGCCGTAACCCCTGGTAAAACTCCAGCAGGTGCCCTCCCATGGAACAGCGCATACATTCGCACCTTTCCAACCGCGCCAGGGAGGCACGATGCTTCGACTTCTCTTCGCCTGCCTGCTCCTGCTGAGCAGCCAATCCCTTGCCGCCGCCGACCTGATCGATTTCTGGGATACGCCTCGGCACGGTGGCAACAGTTTCAACCGCCTGCCGCCAGACCAGGCCTATTTCGATGCCCTCAAAGGCTACGGGGCCACCTGGGTGCGGTTGTCCTACGACAAGTGGCAGCCGGCCGGGCGGGACTTCCTGCTGGGTAGTGCCGATCGCTACCGGGGCCTCGACCAGGCTGATCTGCGCCAATTGCGCGAAGTGCTCGATCGTGCGCACCAGGCTGGCCTGAAGGTGGTGATCGCGCCACTGTCCCTGCCGGGCATGCGCTGGTCGCAGAACAACGGGGGGCGCTTCGACGATCGCCTCTGGCAGGACAAGGCCTGGTGGGACCAGGCGGCGGCGTTCTGGCGGGACCTGGCCACGGCGCTCCGGGACCATCCGGCAGTCGCGGCCTACAACCTGGTCAACGAACCGGCTCCGGAGAAGATCGGCGGACTGCCCGAGCACGCCGAGCCGGCACGCATGCTCGATTGGTATGCAGGCCAGCAAGGAGGGGCGCGGGACCTGCCGGCGTTCTATCGGCATGTACTCCAGGCCGTGCGCGAGGTCGATGCGCTGACGCCGGTCATGCTCGACGCTGGCTGGTTCGCCGCCGCCGACGCGTTCAGCTACTGGCCGGCAGCCCTGGATGACCCGCGCGTGCTGTACAGCGTGCATATGTATGAACCCTACGCGGCTACCAGCGCACCGAACATGGCCCGGGCCCGGCCCTATGCCTATCCGGGGCCCGTGCCGTTCGCCGGGCAGCGGCAAGACTGGAATGCCGAGCGCTTGGCGCGCTACCTACAGCAGCCGCTGGACTGGGCCGATACCCGCCAGGTGCCACGTTCGCGACTGGTAGTCGGCGAGTTCGGCTGCATGCGCCGTCTGGCCGGTTGCCCGCAGTACCTCGAGGATGTGCTGAGCGTGCTCGACCGGCACCGCCTGCATTGGGCGTTCTATAGCTTTCGCGAAGACAGCTGGGATGGCATGGACTACGAGCTGGGCGCCGCCAAGGTGCCGTGGCGCTACTGGCAGGCGATCGACAAGGGCGAGCCGGACCCTCTGGCACGCAAGCCCACCGCAGAATTCGAGCCGATCCGCCGACGCCTGCAACCATGAACATGTTTGAAATATCTTGCCATACAACTTCAGGCGAGTATAAACATCCGTGATCCGGCTTTCCGGTGCCAGCGCGCATCCGGACCGTCAGCATCACGTCCAAGCCATGCCTCGCGGACCGCAGCGCGCCCGGCCGGCGCGACGCTACCTGCCGGATCCATGACGACCAACGGGTCGCTACCCGCCAGCTTGCGCGCAGGAGGCATGACATGACATCGGTATGGCAAACCAGCGGCCGGATATTGCTCGGCGCGGCGCTGATCCTTGCGCTTTCGCTGGGCATACGCCACGGTTTCGGGCTGTTCCTGGCGCCGATGAGCAGCGATTTCGGTTGGGGCAGGGGCGTGTTCGCCTTCGCCATTGCCTTGCAGAACCTCGTATGGGGCCTGGCCCAGCCGTTCGCCGGCGCCTTGGCCGATCGACTCGGTGCCGGCCGCGTAGTGGCGATTGGCGGGGTGCTCTATGCGGCCGGCCTGATGCTCATGGGCCAAGCGGATTCGCCATGGTCGCTTTCGCTCAGTGCCGGCCTGCTGATCGGCATCGGTCTTTCCGGCACCTCGTTCTCGGTGATCCTCGGCGTGGTCGGGCGGGCCGTGCCGCCCGAGAAGCGCAGCATGGCCATGGGCATCGCCAGCGCGGCGGGCTCCTTCGGCCAGTTTGCCATGTTGCCAGGCACGCTCGGCCTGATCGGCTGGCTAGGCTGGTCGGCGGCCTTGCTGATGCTGGGCTTGCTGGTGGCGTTCATCGTGCCGTTGGTCGGCATGTTGCGCGATCGGCCGCTGCCCAGCCATGGCGGCGACCAGACCCTGGGCGAGGCGCTACGCGAGGCCTGTACCCACAAAGGCTTCTGGCTATTGGCGCTTGGCTTTTTCGTCTGCGGCTTCCAGCTCGTGTTCATCGGCGTGCACCTGCCGGCCTATCTGGTCGACCAGCATCTACCGGCTGCCACCGGCACCACCGTGCTGGCGCTGGTCGGGCTGTTCAATATCGTCGGTACCTACACCGCCGGCTGGCTGGGTGGGCGGATGTCCAAGCCACGCCTGCTTAGCGCCTTGTACCTGTTGCGTGCGCTGGTGATCGTGCTGTTCCTCTGGATGCCGATCAGTACCATCAGCGCCTACCTGTTCGGCATGGCCATGGGGCTGCTCTGGCTGTCCACCGTGCCGCTGACCAACGGCACCATCGCCACGCTCTTCGGCGTGCGCAACCTGTCGATGCTCGGTGGCATCGTGTTCCTTTTCCATCAGCTGGGCTCGTTCATGGGCGGCTGGCTCGGTGGCCTGGTCTATGACCGCACCGGCAGCTACGACCTGGTCTGGCAGGTCTCGATCCTGCTCAGCGTGCTAGCCGCCGCGCTCAACTGGCCGGTCCGCGAGCGCCCGGTCGGCAGGTTGCAGGCGGCGCCGGCATGAATCGCTCGCGATTGGCCTGGCTGGCGATACCCGTCCTGCTGGCGCTGCTGGGCCTGGCCTGGTGGGGCTGGCAGGTGGGAGGCTTGGCGTTGATGCAGCTGGGCAGCGCCTTTTGCTAGGCTTTTGTACGAAAAGACGCCAGGCGACTATCACAGGAGATCGGAGATGCATGCATGTAGGTTGGCGATTGCACTGCTGACGCTTTTCACGGCGAGCACGGCCTGGTCGGAGCAGTGCCCCGCCTTGCTGCAGGGTAGCCTGCCGCAGTTGAGCGGCAAACAAGAGATCGACCTGTGCGAGCGCTTCGCCGGCAAGCCTCTGGTGGTCATCAACACGGCCAGCTATTGCGGCTTCGCCCCCCAGTTCGAAGGGCTCGAGGCGGTTTACCAGAAGTATCACGGACAGGGGCTGGAAATGCTTGGCGTGCCCTCCAACGACTTCAAGCAGGAAGACGCCGACAGCGAGAAGACCGCCAAGGTCTGCTACGCCAACTACGGCGTGACCTTCACCATGACCAAGGCCCAGCCGGTTCGCGGCAAGGATGCCATCGCGCTGTTCGCCGAACTGGCACGCCAGAGCAGCGCGCCGAAATGGAATTTCTACAAGTACGTGGTGGATCGTCACGGCAAGGTGATCGCCAGTTTCTCCAGCCTGACCAAGCCCGACGACCCGGAATTCAAGGCAGCGGTCGAAAAAGCCATCGCCTCGCGCCCTTGAGCCGAAAGTGGCCCCGCTGCAAACGAAGAACCGCCACGAGGGCGGTTCTTCGCAAGCGCTGAGCAGGACTCAGAAGCGATAGGTCAACGATGCCCCCACGCCATGCGCGCTATTCTCGTACTTGGCCCGGTAGGCGCCCTTGGTCGCACTGACTAGGTTCACCTTGGCGTCTTCTTCCCACAGGTAGGAGTAGGCCAGGTCGATGGTCATGTCGTCGTTCGGGCTCCAGCCAGCGCCCAGGCTGAAGATCTTGCGATCACCCACCGGGATGCGTGGAGAACGGTCGGTATTGTTGGCCGGAGACTGGTCCACCGTGAAGCCGGTACGCAAGGTCCACTGCTTGTTGAGCTTGTACGAGGCACCCACGGCATGCGCCCAGGTGTCGTGCCAGTTCTGCTCCTCGGTGATGTTGGCGAACGGCGTGGCGGCCAGCGGCGCGGGCACGTCGTTCTTGACCACGATCTCCTTCAGGCGGCTCCAGCGGGTCCAGGTGCTGCCCGCGTAGAGCGTCCACTGGTCGTCGAGTTCATGAGTGACGGAGAAGTCCACCGACTCGGGCGTCTTGATGTTCAGTTCGGCATCGAACTTGCGGCCGTTGAACGGGCCGATATCCGCGGAGTTGACCCGGGTCTTGCCCTCGAGCTTGTAGTCGACCATGGAGTGATAGGTCAGGCCGAGGCGGGTGCGATCGGTGGCCTGGACCAGAATCCCGATGTTGTAGCCGACGGCGGTGTCGTCGCCCTTGATCTTCACCTCGCCGTCGTTGCGCCCTGGGCTGGCCCGGTTGAGCAGGTTGGAACCCAGTTCGCCGCGGATGCGGTTGAAAGTCGGGCCGAAACCGATGGACACCTTGTCATTGAAGGCATAGCTCACGGTCGGCTGGAGGGTGATGACCTCGACATGGCTCTTCTTGCCCCAGTAGCGGGCGGCATCGTCGCTGCCGTAGTCGGTGACCAGGCCGAACGGCACGTACAGGCCGAAGCCGACGCTCCAGTGCTCATCGATCGGCTTGACGTAGAAGCCCATCGGCACACCGACCAGCGGCACCATGTCCCCGTCGGTTTCGCCCCCGAAGGTACCGCCCCCGCTGATGTCCGACTTGGCGATGATGGCCGCGCCCCCCACGGTTACCTGCTCGCGCTTGAGGCGCGACATCCCCGCCGGGTTGCCGTGCACGGTACTTGCGTCTTCGGCAGATGAGGAGCGACCCGCGAAACCTGTGCCCATGCCGCTGATGCTCTGTTCGTTGAGCGCGAAACCGTTGGCGAGCAGTTGACCGGAGGCGAGGGCGATGGCCACGCCTAGGGAGGTTTTGAGCATTGCTTTTTTCATTATTAGAACTCCTTGGGATCTCCGAGGCGAAAAGCTATCAACATTTCACGCGGCGCGCCATAGGGCAGATTTTGGAAGTTCACGTATTTTTGTAGGACAATCAAAACTGTTTCGTAGGAAAGTTCTTTAATTGCTTTGCCAAAGTCTACGAAGCCAAGGGTATCACTGGATTTACACAGGTATGCCAGGCCTGTGTGAAGTCGCGTAGGCGACCTTGCGGGTGAAAAGTCTGACGCCAGATTCGGGCAAGTCCCAACAAGTCATCGGCGGCTGGCAGTGGCGTGGCCTGTTCTTCGACCAGCATCCAGGCAATTGCCGTGGCGTAGCGCAGGTTGACCGTCAGTTCGATATGCGGGCCGCACAGAAAGGCGTGCTGGCTGGCCAGGCCCCGGACCAGGCTGGCCAGCTCGGGATCCCTGGCCAGGTAATCGTCCCAGAGGGTCTGGTGGCGGGTTTCGGCGATGCGATACAGGCCATGCCCACGTCGGTCACGCAGGCCGGCGCCGAGCGCCGACTGGCTGGCGGCGACACCGAGCAGCAGGGCCTCGGCACTGGCGCACTGGCGGCCCAGGTAATCCAGAGTTGGACGAATCACGTACTGGCACAACTCGTTCGCGGCGATGATCATGATGCCCTCGAGCAATCCAGGAACCGACGGGCGCTTGCGCTTGGCAGCCGGAATCAGGCCCGTCGGAAGCGGAAAAACACCGCTCGAGTTGAAGTGTAGTGTGATGAGACTGGTGTAAAGGCCTGTTTTTAAATCGATTGCCCTCTCAAAAGAGAGGGCATATGCCTTTGGGCGATTAGCAGGCTCGGCAACGGGAGATTCGACTGTAGTAGGCCCGCTGCTCCCTGATCGTGCGCTTATGCGGTCAGTGACTGGCGAGTCCGATCGATGACCGCCTGCAGCGTGCCGGCACGGGTGTACTGGTCGGGGTAAAGGCGCTCGCTATGGCAGGCGATGCCGTGCTCGTCGACCAGGGTGAAGCTGAAGCTGCCCTTGCGTGGGGCAACGATGACGCACTTGAGCGGCGCGAAGGCCTGGGAAAGGGTGCCGACGGCAGCCTGGAACTGATGATGCATGTTCATATTGTTGGATGTCCTGCTATTGACACGGATTGGAGCCGTGCAAGTTTGAAACGTTCCAGTGACGCCATGATGAAAGACGTAGAACCTGTCTGGAACAGGGCAGCCAGGGAGGGCGCATGCAAAGGTTGGCGCTGGGCTGACTGGTAGGTACTTCAGAAGGCAGGCAGCACGCCAGGGCCGAGGTTCAGGCCGGCTGGGTGGAGTTCCTGATCAATTGGCGAGGTGATTCGTGCTGGAGCAGCCGTGACTGCCGAGTGAACCATCCGAGTCGTCGGCCTGGACTGGCAATCAGTGCGCTTGCTAGGGCGTGTTGCCTGGCCGGGTGACCATCATTGACTTTTCAGCTTGGTACTAACGGCAGCTACCCTACAGGATGTTCGGCCGCCTGGCAAGCTGTTTGAAGTGGAAAGCCAAGCCGCGCATTATGGCCGGTCGCAGTGATATTGTGAAGGGCGCCAGTGGTGTCGATTTGATTCCACCGCGATAAGGAGTCGTTCTGTTATGCCGGACTTGTCCTGGTTGTACACAAGATGTGTAATTCCGATGACAAGCGTGAGAACGCCCTGCACAGACCTGGCAATGCATTTGTTACGCCCTTAAGTCAATGAAAAAAAACACTAATTTTCATTGGTGAAAAAATCGTCAAACTGAGCGCAAGCCCCAATCTGCGGGCCTTTGGCGGCAGGCGAGGGGTGTTGTCCACTGAGTTATCCACAGCTTCTGTGGATTGTAGCCGGCCATTGCTCTAGTACGGGCATGACAGCCCGCCCGGCGGTTTTTCCGCAATCGGCTTGTGTTGGCGAGGATGACCCGTCGCTCGGGAAGTCGACATCCGGAACCAGAAGATGAAAATTTTTCGTGCTTTCAGGACGAGTGGAGCCTTTGGCCGGAAAAACGGGTAAAGTGGCGCGCCCTTCGAACTGCTTTCATCGTCGGTCATGAAGTTTCGCAGCAAACACCTCGCTCAAGACGTCCTTGCCTCCTGCTCGCCTACCGCTCCCTTGACCTTGAAGGTGGCCTTGTGGCTGCTGGACAGCCCGCGCCTGGGAAGCAAGCCTAGCGTCAAGCACTTGGCTGGCCGACTGCTCAAGCAGCCGGCACGGCAAGGCGTGGTGGCAGCGCAGAGCCGGCTGGGACGGATGCTCTGCCGAGACTGCGGCAACGCGCGCGACCGGCGTATCGGCCATGAGCTGTTGCGTCAGGCGGCGCGGGCCGGTGACCCGCAGGCCCAGCTCGAATACGTGCGTCTGTGCATGCAGTCGCCGGCCGGGGTGCCGGAACAGGCCCGGCACTGGCTAGAGCAGGCTGCCGCTCAAGGCTCGCCGGAGGCTCGACGGCTGCTGGCGCGGCAGCAGCCGGGCTGAGCATGGACGGCGCGGAGCCTGATAAGCTGCGCGCATCCATCAGGTTTGAGCGAAGGTCGCCGCCGGGCGACGGTTCGTCCACCTCTTCGTACAGCAACGGGAGCCCCTATGGCGATCGATCTTGCCAGTATCTTGCTAGGCCTGTTGGCGGCCGCGCTACCTTGTCTGGGCTGGGCCCTGCAGCTGCATCGGCGCCTGGCTGGGCGCCAGGCCGACATGGCTTTGCTGGAGGAGCGGCTGGCCAGCGCGCAGCTGGCCCAGGAAGGTCTGCAGGCCCAGCTCGATGCCAGTCGCGACGAAATCAGCGATCTGAGCGAGGCCAATTCGCTCAAGCAAGCCAACCTGGCCGCGTTGCAGCGTGAGCTCGAACTGCTGCAGGTCGAGCGCGACAATGCCCGCGACGCCGCGCATGCCTGGCACCTGGAGCGCAGCGCCCGCGAAGCCGAGCTGCGTCGGCTGGAGGCCCAGGCAGCGCGCCTGGAAGCCGAGTTGCGAGAGCAACAGGAAAGCCATTCGCAGCGCCTGGAGGACCTTCAGCAAGCGCGCGATACCTTGCGTGCGCAATTCGCCGAAATGGCCACGCGGATCTTCGACGAGCGTGAGCAGCGTTTCGCCCAGACCAGCCAGCAGCACCTCGGTCAGTTGCTCGACCCGCTCAAGGAGCGCATCCAGGCCTTCGAAAAGCGCGTCGAGGA
Source organism: Pseudomonas fulva (assembly GCF_015680705.1). Classification (GTDB taxonomy): domain Bacteria; phylum Pseudomonadota; class Gammaproteobacteria; order Pseudomonadales; family Pseudomonadaceae; genus Aquipseudomonas; species Aquipseudomonas fulva_C. The sequence continues at coordinate 58,627 of NZ_JADNYP010000011.1, forward strand.
AAGCTACCAGCAGGAAGCGCGCGAGCGCTTTTCCCTGGGCAAGGAGCTCGAGCGCCTGCAACAGCTCAACCAGCGGCTGTCCGACGAGGCGACCAACCTGACCCAGGCGCTCAAGGGGCAGAAGACCCAGGGCAACTGGGGCGAGTTGATCCTCGAACGGGTGCTGGAGCACGCCGGCCTGGAAAAGGGCCGCGAGTACCATACCCAGGTCAGCCTCAAGAGCGCCGATGGCGAGCGCTACCAGCCCGACGTGCTGATCATGCTACCAGGCGACAAGCAAGTGGTGGTCGACGCCAAGGTCAGCCTGACCGCGTACCAGCAGTTCGTCAGCGACACCGACGGCAACCGCGCGCAGGCCGCGCTCAAGCAGCACGTGCAGTCGCTGCGCAACCATGTCAAAGGCCTGTCCGGCAAGGACTACAACCGCCTGGAAGGGTTGCACAGCCTGGATTTCGTCCTGCTCTTCGTGCCCATCGAGGCGGCTTTCTCGGCGGCGCTGCAGGCCGAGCCGAACCTGTTCCAGGAAGCGTTCGACCGGCAGATCGTGATCGTCAGCCCAACCACCTTGCTAGCGACCTTGCGGGTGATCGACAGCCTCTGGAAGCAGGAGCGCCAGAGCCAGAATGCTCGTGAGATCGCCGAGCGTGCCGGCTGGCTGTACGACAAGTTCGTGCTGTTCATCCAGGACCTGGACGAGCTCGGCAGCCGCCTGCAACAGGTCGACAAGGCCTATGTGGCGGCACGCAACAAGCTCTGCGAAGGGCGTGGCAACCTGGTCAGCCGCAGCGAACAGCTCAAGTTGCTGGGCGCGCGCGCCAGCAAGAGCCTGCCGGGGGACTTGCTGGCCCGTGCCCTCCATGACGCGGCGCTTACTGAACCAGGCTCAGATGCCGATTGAGCAAGGCGCGCAAGGCTGCCGGCTTGACTGGCTTGGCCAGGTAGTCGAGACCGGCGGCGTGCACCTGGGCCACGGTCTCGCTGCGTCCATCGGCGCTGATCACCACGCCCGGCACCGGTTCGCCCAGGCGGGTACGTAGCCAGACCATCAGGCCGGTGCCGGTCTCGCCGTCGTCCAGGTGATAATCGACCAGGGCCAGATGCGGGCGTATCCCGTCGTCCAGCAGCGCCTGGCATTGCTCGCGATTGCGAGCGGTCCAGACCTGGCAGCCCCAGCGGCCGAGCAGGCTGCGCATGCCGACCAGGATGCTGTCCTCGTTGTCCACGCATAGGACCTGCAAGCCGGCCAAGGGGTGCCCAGCCTGCTCTGGCAAAGGAGTCGGCGTGGCGAGCGTCTTGCTCAGCGGCACACGCACGCGAAACACGCTGCCCTTGCCCGGCCATGAACGCACTTCCAGGCGATGCCCGAGGACCCGGCATAGCCCGTCGGCGATCGCCAGGCCCAGGCCCAGGCCTTTTTCCGCGCGCGTCTGGTGGCTGTCCAGGCGCTTGAACTCCTGGAAGATCACCTGCAACTTGTCGTCGGCGATCCCTGGGCCACGGTCCCAGACTTCCAGCCACAAGTGCTCGGCCTGGCGGCGCACGCCGAGCAGGATCGGGCTCTTGCCGTAGCGCAAGGCGTTGGTCAGGAAGTTCTGCAACACCCGACGTAGCAGTCTGATGTCGCTGTGTACCCGCGCGCGGCTGCCGCGCAGGCGAAATTCCAGGCCTTTTTCCGCGGCCAGCACCTTGAACTCGGCGCCGAGGGTATCGAACAGCTCGTTGAGCGCGAAAGGCTTGGCATCTGGAGTGATCCGGCCGTTCTCCAGGCGCGAGATGTCCAGCAGGTCGCTGATCAGTTCCTCGGCCGAACGCAGCGAGCTGTCCATGTGCTGGACCAGCTGCCGGGCTTCCTCGGACAGGCTGTCGTTCTGCTGGGCCAGGGCCGCGGAGAACAGCCGCGCGGCGTTCAGCGGCTGCATCAGGTCATGGCTGACCGCTGCCAGGAAGCGCGTCTTGGACTGGCTGACCGCCTCGGCGTGGCTCTTGGCCTCGCTCAGCGCCTGGTTGAGCTGGGACAGTTCGTGAGTACGTTCGGCGACCCGCTGCTCCAGGCTCTCGTTGGCTTCCTTCAGGGCCTGCTCGGCTTCACGGAACGGCGTGATGTCGGTGAAGCTCATGACGAAGCCGCCACCGGGCATCGGGTTGCCGATCAGTTCGATGACCCGGCCGTTGGGGAACAGCCGCTCGGAGGTGTGGGCCCGACCCTGGCGCATCCAGTGCAGGCGGCGCGCCACGTGGACCTGCGCCTCGCCCGGCCCGCACAGGCCGCGCTCGGCGTTGTAGCGGATGATGTCGGCGATCGGTCGGCCGACGGCGATCAGCCCGTCCGGGTAGTTGAACAGCTCCAGGTAGCGGCGGTTCCAGGCCACCAGGTGCAGGTTCTGGTCGACCACGCTCAGGCCCTGGTTGATGTTCTCGATGGCCCCTTGCAGCAAGGCGCGGTTGAACTGCAGCACTTCGGAGGCTTCGTCGGCGATGCGCACCACATCCTCGAGCTGCATGTCGCGACCTTCGATCGCCGCCTTGACCACCGCGCGGGTCGAGGACGTGCCGAGCACCCCCGCCAGCAGGCGCTCGGTATGTTCGATCCAGTCGCCATCGGCATTCTGATTGGGGTTGAAACCCTTGCCCTGGCGGTAGGCGAAGCGAATGAAGCTCTGCCGCGCGCGGTCCTCGCCGACGAAGCGCGCGGCCAGGTTGAGCAGGTCATCGATCTGCACCGCCAGCAAGGTCCGGCTGCTTGGCCGCGCGCTGGTCTGCTGGCCGATGAAGCGACCTGCCTGCCAGTGTTCCGACACCCGCGTGCGTGACAGCACCGAGACCCAGACGAACAGCACGAAGTTGCCGGCCAGCGACAGCACCACCCCCTGGGTCAGCGGCGTGATCGGCAGGTTCAGCGGGTTGCCGTGCAGCCAGGCCAGGCCCGGGAAGGGTGCCAGCGACCAGCCGAGGCTGTGCGCGGCGATCGGCAGCACCAGGGTGTAGAACCACAGGAAGATGCCCGCCGCCAGGCCAGCGAACACGCCACGGCGGTTGGCCTGCTTCCAGTACAGGGCGCCGAGCATGGCCGGCGCCAGCTGGGTCACCGCGGCGAAGGCGATCTGCCCGATGGTCGCCAGGCTCGCGGTGGAACCGAGCAGGCGATAGCTGACGTACGCCAGCAGCAGGATCACCACGATGGTCACCCGGCGCACCGAGAGCATCCAGTGGCGGAACGCCTCGAACGGGCGTTCGGCGTTCTTGCGCCGCAGCAGCCAGGGCAGCAGCATGTCGTTGGAAACCATGGTCGATAGCGCTACCGCCTCGACGATGACCATGCCAGTGGCTGCCGAAGCGCCACCGATGAAGGCCAGCAGCGCCAGGCTCGGATGGGCCTCGGCCAGCGGCAGGCTGATGACGAACGAGTCGGAGATCACCGTGCCGGGCAGCAGCATCTGCCCGGCCAGGGCGATCGGCACCACGAACAGCGCCGCCAGCGCCAGGTACATGGGGAACACCCAGCGCGCCAGGCGCACGTCCTGCGGCTCGATGTTCTCCACCACGGTGACATGGAACTGCCGTGGCAGGCAGATGATCGCCATCATGGCCACGCAGGTCTGGACCACCATCGACGGCCAGTTGATGGTTTCCTGCCAGTAGCCCTGCAGATGCACCGATGCGCGGGCCTGGCTGAACAGGTCGTCGAAGCCATCGTACAGATTGAAGACCACGAAGGCGCCGACCCCGAGGAAGGCCAGCAGCTTGACCATCGATTCGAAGGCGATCGCCAGGACCATGCCACGGTGGTGCTCGGTGACGTCCAGGCTGCGGGTACCGAAGATGATCGCGAACAGCGCCAGCACCAGCGAGACCACCAGCGCGGTGTCCTGGACCCGCGTGCCGGTCGCATCGGCGTTGGCGCCGATCAGCAGGTTGACCCCGAGCACGATGCCCTTGAGCTGCAGAGCGATGTAAGGCAGCACGCCGACCAGGCAGATCAGCGCCACCACCACCGCCAGCGACTGGGACTTGCCGTAGCGCGCGGCGATGAAGTCGGCGATCGATGTGATGTTCTGCTGCTTGCTGATCAGCACCATCTTCTGCACCACCCAGGGCGCGAAGACCAGCAGCAGCACCGGCCCCAGATAGATCGGCAGGAACGCCCAGAGCTGCTCGGCGGCCTGGCCGACCGCGCCGAAGAAGGTCCAGCTGGTGCAGTACACCGCCAGCGACAGGCTATAGACCCAGGCGCGCAGGCGCGCCGGCAACGGCGTGCTGCGGCGGTCGCCATAGAAGGCGATGGCGAACATGATGGCCATGTAGGCCAGGGCGACCACGGCGATCAGCCCGCTGGACAACGACATGAAGACTCCGAGCAATGAACGATAACGCGGTCCCGATCAGTCAGTCTGGCACGCCAGCCCGCCTTCGTCAGCGCCGACGATGGTCGCAGTGGCAGGACGTCGCAGGTGGCTGGGTCCGCGGCTCAGATCCCGAGGCCATTCCACGATGAACTGCAGCTCGCAAGCAGGTGCCAGGATCCACGACCGGCGGTGGATTGACAGCCTCTGCCCCACGACCGATACTCTCGAAAAATTCATATAGATGTTTATATAACAAGACGAGAGCGAACCATGTCCCTTCTGTCCGGTGATGCGCGATTGCCCCGCTACCAGCAACTGCGCGACCATCTGGTCGAGCAGATCGCCAACAACCGCTGGCGCCCGGGCGAGGCGATTCCGACCGAGGCCGCGCTGGCCAGCGAATTCGACATGTCCGTCGGTACCGTGCGCAAGGCGATCGATGTCCTGGTGGCAGAGGGTGTGCTGGAGCGCCAGCAGGGGCGGGGTACCTTCATCCGCCGTCCACAGTTCCAGTCTTCGCTGTTCCGCTTCTTCCGCTTCGAATCCGCCACTGGCGAGCGCGCCATGCCCCAAAGCCGCATCCTGTCGATCGAACCGCTCCAGGCCCCATCGGCGGTAGCGCAGGCCCTGGGCCTGGCGACCGGGGGCGAAGTGATCCGCATCGTCCGTACCCGCCTGCTCGATGCCAAGCCGGTGCTCGCCGAAGAGATCTGGCTGCCACGCCAGCTTTTCGAGCCGCTGCTGGAAGCCGACCTGGATCGCCAGGGGCCGCTGTTGTACCCGATCTACGAGCAACTGTGTGGCCAAGTGGTCGCCTATGCCGAGGAGACACTGACCGCCGAGGCGGTCGATGCGGTTCACGGCCGCCTGCTGCAAGTACCGGCCGAAAGTCCCGTGGTGGTGATCGAGCGCCTGGCCCGCGACTATGCCGGCAAGCCACTGGAGTGGCGGCGTTCGCGTGGGCATGCGCAGCACTTCCGTTACCGCATCGAGATTCGCTGAGCCGATCGACCCCGTTTGCCACCTGCCTGCGCCGTACTGCCACGGCGCGGTGGCTTCGTCTGCCCGGTCGAGGCTTGCCCGGCCGTCATTTACACAACTAAAAGGATAACAATCATGTTCAGCTGGTATCGCCAGATCACCTCACGGGAACGCAAGACGTTCTGGGCCTGTTTCGGCGGCTGGTCGCTCGATGCGCTGGAAGTGCAGATGTTCGGCCTGGCCATCCCGGCGTTGATTGCCGCGTTCGCCCTGACCAAGGGCGATGCCGGTCTGATCAGCGGCCTGACCCTGGTCACCTCGGCGATCGGCGGCTGGCTCGGGGGTACGCTGTCGGATCGCTACGGTCGTGTGCGTACCCTGCAATGGATGATCCTCTGGTTCTCCTTCTTTACCTTCCTTTCGGCCTTCGTCACCGGCTTTTACCCGCTGCTGTTCGTCAAGGCCATGCAAGGCTTCGGCATCGGCGGCGAATGGGCGGCCGGCGCGGTGCTGATGGCCGAGACCATCAACCCGAAATATCGCGGCAAGGTGATGGGTACCGTGCAGGGCGCCTGGGCGGTGGGCTGGGGCCTGGCGGTGGCACTGTTCACGCTGATCTACTCGCTGGTGCCGCAGGAGTTCGCCTGGCGAGTGATGTTCTTCGTCGGCCTGCTGCCGTCGCTGCTGATCATCTGGGTGCGCCGCAACGTACCGGAGCCTGACAGCTTCCAGCGCCTGCGCAAGGAACAGGCGATCCCCGGCAGCTTCTTCAAGTCCATGGCCGGCATCTTCCGTCCCGAGCTGCTGCGCGTGACCCTGCTCGGTGGCCTGCTGGGCCTCGGCGCCCATGGTGGCTACCATGCGGTGATGACCTGGCTGCCGACCTTTCTCAAGACCGAGCGCAACCTCTCGGTGCTGAACTCCGGCGGCTACCTGGCGGTGATCATCTTTGCCTTCTGGTGTGGCTGCGTGATCAGCGGCCAGCTGATCGACCGCATTGGCCGGCGCAAGAACATTCTGTTGTTCGCCCTGTGCTGCGTACTGACCGTACAGGCCTACGTGTTCTTCCCGCTGAGCAATACCCAGATGCTGTTCCTTGGTTTCCCGCTGGGCTTCTTCGCCGCTGGCATCCCGGCCAGCCTGGGCTCGTTCTTCAACGAGCTTTACCCAGCCGATGTGCGCGGCGCCGGGGTCGGCTTCTGCTACAACTTCGGCCGCGTGCTCTCGGCGGTGTTCCCGTTTTTGGTCGGCCACATGAGCGAATCCATGTCGCTAGGCGCCGCCATCGGCATCGATGCCGGCATCGCCTATGGCGTCGCGGTGATCGCGGCCCTGTGCCTGCCGGAAACCCGTGGCCGCAACCTCGAAGCCACGCCAGCGCCAGCAATGGCCAGCCCCGCGACCGTCAAGTAACCGCTTTCTACCTCGATGAGAATCATGTCCGACGTTCCCGCCAACTTTCCGACCGCAATCGACAGCCACGCCCACGTCTTCAGCCGTGGGCTGGAGCTGGCCAGCGAACGCCGCTACGCGCCGAACTACGACGCGCCGCTGGGCGACTACCTGGGCCAGTTGCAGGCCCATGGCTTCAGCCATGGCGTGCTGGTCCAGCCCAGTTTCCTCGGCACCGACAACCGCTATCTGCTCGCGGCCCTGCAGGCGGCGCCACGACACCTGCGCGGGGTGGTGATGCTCGAGCGCGACGTGGCGCCAGAAACCCTGGCCCGGCTGACTCGCCTGGGTGTCAGGGGCGTGCGCCTGAACCTGATGGGCAAGGCCCTGCCTGACCTGGGTGACGGTCAGTGGCGTACCTTTCTCGAGCGCATCGGTGAGCAGGGCTGGCACCTGGAACTGCATCGCCAGGTGGCGGACGTCCCGGCATTGGTGCGAGCCCTTCGGCCCTATGGCCTGGACATTGTCATCGATCACTTCGGCCGTCCCGATGCCCGCGGCGGGCTGGGCCAGCCAGGGTTCGCCGAAATGCTGACCCTCGGCGCAGAGGGCAAGGTCTGGGTGAAGGTATCCGGGATCTATCGCCTGGAAGGTTCGTCGCAGCAGAACCTGGCCTTCGCCCGCCAGGCATTGTGCGCGCTCGAGACCCACTATGGCGCGGATCGGCTGATGTGGGGCAGCGACTGGCCGCATACCCAGCACGAGGCCGCGGTCAGCTTCGGTGGCGTGCTGGAGCAGTTCGAGGCGCTGGGTTGTTCCGCGGCGCTGCGCCAGGCGCTGCTGGTGGATACGGCCAGGGCACTGTTCGGGTTTGCCTGATGGCCCTGCGGCAGTTCTTCAGCGTGGCATGCGCGTCAGCTCGAAGTGGGTTCGCTGCACGTGCTCGGAGTCGAGGCCGATCATCACCTCGAAGCCGCCAGGCTCGACCGTCCAGCGCAAGTCCCGGTCGAGCAACGCAAGCATGGATTCGTCGATGGCGAACGAGATCTCGCGAGTTTCCCCCGGCGCCAGCGCCACCTTCTGGAAACCCTTCAACTCCTTCAGCGGACGGCTGACCGAAGCGCTGCGATCACGAATGTACAGCTGCACCACGGTTTCTCCGCTGCGCTGGCCTTCGTTGCGCACACGGACACTGGCGTGCAGGCTGCCACCGGGTTGCAGCTGGTGCGCCGAGAGCGTGGGCGCGCTCAGGCTGAAGCGGGTGTAGCTCAGGCCGTGACCGAAAGGGTAGAGCGGGCCGTCATCGATGTCGAAGTAGTGCGACTGGTAGGCGCCGCGACCTTGCGGATCGACCGGGCGCCCGGTATTCAGGCGATTGTAGAAAAGCGGGACCTGCCCCACGCTGCGTGGAAAGCTCACCGGTAGCTTGCCTGACGGGTTGTAGTCGCCGAACAGGACATCGGCGATGGCATTGCCGCCCTCGGTGCCGCTGAACCAGGTCTCCAGCACCGCGTCGGCCTGTTGGCTTTCCTCGACGATGGTCAATGGTCGGCCATTCATCAGTACCAGCACCAATGGCTTGCCGGTGCGCTGCAGGGCCAGCAGCAGTTCACGTTGTTGATCCGGCAGGTTCAGGTCGGTCTTGCTGGCGCCTTCATGGGACATGCCGCGCGCCTCGCCAAGTGCCGCCACGACCACATCGGCCTGGTTGGCCACCGCGACCGCTTCGGCAAGCAAGGTGGCGGGCGAGCGTGGGTCGAAGCGTGCCTGGTTGTCCGCCAGCCGATCGAAGACATGCGGCCGGTCGACAATGTTCGAGCCCAGGGCATGCAGTACCTTGGCCTGGCCCGCCACGCTGCGCCTGATGCCTTCGTACAGGCTGACCGCCTGGCGCGACTGACCGCTGCCGGGCCAACTGCCGAGGATGTCGACCGGGTTATCGGCCAATGGACCAATGACGGCGATGCTGCCGTGGCGCTGCAGCGGCAGTACCTGGTCACGGTTCTTCAGCAATACCAGTGAGCGTCGCGCCACGTCCCGCGCCTGGGCACGATGCAGGCGGCTTTCGGCCTGCGCATCGGCAGGATCATCCTGGGCCTGGCCAAGCCTGCGATAAGGATCCTCGAACAGGCCCAGATCGTACTTGGTGGAAAGCACCTGGCGCACGGCCTGGTCGAGCAGCGACACCGGAACCTGGTCCTGCTCGACCAGGCGCCCGAGCGCCTGCTCGAAAAAGCGATCGCTCATGCTCATCTGCGTGCCAGCCTCCAGCGCCATCCGCGCCGCCTCGCTTGCCGATGCCGCGACACCGTGGGCGAGCAGCTCTTCGACCGCGCCGTGGTCGCTGACTACCAGACCGTCATAGCGCCACTGCTCGCGCAGGACTTCATGCAACAGCCAGCGATCAGCCGTGGCGGGCACGCCATTGAGGGTGGTCAGCGCACTCATCAGCGCGCCGGCGCCTGCCTCGACGGCGGCCTGGTAAGGAGGCATGTAGTCCTGGAACAGGCGCTGGCGGCTCATGTCGACCGTGTTGTAGTCGCGTCCGCCTTCGACCGCGCCGTAGGCGGCGAAATGCTTGACGCAGGCCATCAGGCTGTCCGCCGTGCCCAGTCGCGGCCCCTGCAACTGGCGCACCACCGTCTCGACGATGCGGGACGCCAGGTACGGGTCCTCGCCGTAGCCTTCCGATATCCTTCCCCAGCGCGGGTCGCGGCTGATGTCGGCCACTGGCGCGAACGTCATGTCCAAGCCGTCGGCGCTGGCTTCCATCGCGGCGATCCGTGCGCTGCGGCCGATCGCCCGCAGGTCCCAGCTCGAGGCCAGGCCAAGGCCGATGGGGAACACGGTACGCTGGCCGTGTACCACGTCGCCTGCGAAGAACAACGGGATGCCCAGCCGACTCTGGCGCACGGCGGCGTCCTGGAACTGGCGCAACTGCGCGCGCGTCACCCCAGGCGCGGTGAACATGGCGCCGGCGCCGGCCTCGGCAACGGTCTGGAGGGCCGCTTGCGGCGCGGGTTCGGCACCGGCATAGAGCATGCGCAACTGGCCAATCTTTTCGGCGACGCTCATCTGCGCCAGCAGTCGATCGAGCAGGCGCTGCTTGTCGGCTGCAAGCGCATGCGCAGGCCAGCCGAGCAATCCGGCCAGCAGCATCGGTGCCATTACCCGCGCAAGCCGCGACGCCGATTGCAGTATGCTGTGTCTGATAGTCCGGTCATCCATCCGTGGCGGTCCCGATTGCACGAAAGCCTCGAGCCTGAAGGCTTACCGCGTGCGTCGCCACTGGCAGAATTGCCAGGTGGCACAGGGCTCGGGCTGGAACCCGTAGGGCCTTGCAACCGGACATCAGCCCTCAACGCACTTCAGGAACAAGGACGATGAGTCACCCCTCGCAATTCACCTTGCTCGGCAAGCGGCGCTTCCTGCCGTTCTTCATCACCCAGTCGCTGGGTGCCTTCAACGACAACCTGTTCAAACAGTCGCTGATCCTGGCGATCCTCTACAAGCTCAACCTCGAAGGCGACCGCTCGGTCTGGGTCAATCTCTGTGCGCTGCTGTTCATCCTGCCGTTCTTCCTGTTCTCGGCGCTGGGCGGGCAGTTCGGCGAACGCTTCGCCAAGCACACGCTGATCCGCACGATCAAGCTGGCCGAGATCCTGATCATGGGTATCGGCGCGGCGGGCTTTCTCGGCGATCACCTGGTGCTGATGCTGGTGGCGCTGTTCGGCATGGGGACTCATTCGGCGCTGTTCGGCCCGGTGAAGTACTCGATCCTGCCCCAGGCCTTGCGTGACGAGGAGCTGGTCGGTGGCAATGGCCTGGTGGAGATGGGCACCTTCCTGGCCATCCTTGCCGGCACCATCGGCGCCGGCGTGCTGATGTCCGCCGAGGACCACGCCAGCATGGTGGCCGGCGGCGTGGTCGGTACCGCGGTGCTGGGCTACCTGGCCAGCCGCTGGATCCCCAAGGTCGCCGCCGCATCGCCGGGCATGCGCCTGGACTGGAACATCTTCCGCCAGTCCTGGGCGATCCTGCGCATGGGCCTGGGCCAGACGCCAGCAGTGTCCCGGTCGATCGTCGGCAATTCGTGGTTCTGGTTCGTCGGGGCCATCTACCTGACCCAGATCCCGGCCTATGCCAAGGACTGGCTGCATGGCGACGAAACGGTCGTGACGCTGGTGCTGACGCTGTTCTCGGTGGGCATCGCGCTCGGCTCGCTGCTGTGCGAGCGGCTCAGTGGGCGCAAGGTGGAGATCGGCCTGGTGCCGTTCGGTTCGTTCGGTCTGACCTTCTTCGGCCTGCTCTGGTGGTGGCATTCCGGCGATATCGCGCCGGGCCAGTCAGCGCATGGCTGGCTCGACTTGCTGGGCATGGGCCAGGCCTGGTGGATCCTCGCTTCGATCGTTGGCCTGGGCGTCTTCGGCGGCTTCTATATCGTGCCGCTGTATGCCTTGATCCAGGCGCGCACGCCGGTGGGGCAGCGCGCCCGGGTGATCGCCGCCAACAACATCCTCAACGCCCTGTTCATGGTGGTCTCGGCCCTCGCCACCCTCCTGCTGCTGAGCGTGGCCGAGCTGAGCATCCCGCAACTGTTCCTGGTAGTGTCGCTGCTCAATATCGGGGTCAACGCCTATATCTTCAGCATCGTTCCCGAATTCACCATGCGCTTTCTCATCTGGCTGCTCAGCCATTCGATGTACCGGGTCGAGCACCGTGACCTGCAGCGCATTCCCGATGAGGGGCCGGCGCTGCTGGTATGCAACCATGTATCGTTCGTCGACGCCCTGCTGATCGGCGGGGCCGTGCGGCGTCCGGTGCGCTTCGTGATGTACTACAAGATCTATCGGCTGCCGGTACTGAACTTCGTGTTCCGCACCGCTGGAGCCATTCCCATCGCCGGTCGCAACGAGGACCAGGCCATCTACGAACGGGCGTTCGCCCGGATCGCCCAGTATCTGGCCGAGGGCGAGCTGGTATGCATCTTTCCCGAAGGCAAGCTCAGCGCCGACGGCGAGATCGATGTATTCAGGAACGGAGTCAGCCGGATTCTCGCCGAGACCCCGGTACCGGTGATCCCGCTGGCGCTGCAAGGCTTGTGGGGCAGCTTCTTCAGCCGCGATCCGGCCAAGGGCTTGTTCAAGCGCTTCTGGTCACGGGTGACCATCGTGGCTGGCAATGCCATCCCGGTGGAAGCGGCGCAGCCCGACAAGCTGCGCGAACAGGTCGCCAGCTTGCGCGGCGACCTGCGTTGAAGCGAAGGTCAGCTGGCGCTGAGCTTGAGGCCGACCAGGCCAGCGATGATCAGCGCCACGCTGACCAGGCGCACCAGCGCCATGGACTCGCCGAACAGGATGATCCCGGCGATCACCGTGCCCACCGCGCCGACGCCGGTCCAGATGGCATAGGCCGTGCCCAGCGGCAGCTCCTTCACCGCCAGGCCCAGCAGGCCCAGGCTCACGGCCATGGCGGCGACGGTCAGCACGGTGGGCAGCGGCTTGCTGAAGCCATCGGTGTATTTGAGCCCTACGGCCCAGCCGACCTCGAACAGGCCGGCGAAGAACAGGATGATCCAGGACATGGTCAGTCTCCATCGTTGCGTTGATGGGGCCGTCCCCGGATGTTCACGCAGTGCGTCGCAGGGCCGTCCCTGCAGTGGGCGTCATGTTGCACAAGGTTAAGGTGGATGGGCAAGTGTAGGAGGGCCGCGCTCCAGCAGCACTCAGCTGCGAGTCGCCTGCTTGCCTTCGGCTTCCGGCAGCCGCTCCTGCATGCGCCTGAACCAGGTCGACAGCAGTGCCCCGGAGATGTTGTGCCAGACGCTGAACAGCGCGCTTGGCACCGCCGCCAGCGGCGAGAAATGCGCGCTGGCCAGCGCCGCGCCGAGCCCGGAATTCTGCATGCCGACCTCCAGCGCCAGCGACTTGCGCTGGGCCAGCGGCAGCTTGCAGAGCTTGCCGGTGAGATAACCAAGCAGAAAACCGAAGCTGTTGTGCAAGACCACCACCGCCATGATCAGCAGGCCGGACTCGGCGATCTTCGCCTGGCTGGCCGCCACCACCGCGCAGACGATCATCACGATGCTGACCACCGAAACGAGCGGCAGGACCTGGACCGCCAACTGCACCCGTGCCCCGAGCAGTCGCTGCGCCAGCACCCCCAGCACGATCGGCAGCATCACCAGTTGCAGGATCGACCAGAACATGTCCATGAACGAGACCGGCAACCAGGCCGAGGCCAGGAACCAGATCAGCGCAGGCGTGAGCAGTGGGGCGAGCAGAGTGGTCACCGCCGCGATGGCCACCGCCAGCGCCAGGTCGCCCCTGGACAGCCAGACCATCACGTTGGACGCCGTGCCGCTTGGGCAGCAGCCGACCAGGATCACCCCGACGGCGATCTCTGCCGGCAGGTGAAACAGCTGGCACAGCAGCCAGGCCATCCCCGGCATGATCACGAAGTGCGCGACCACGCCCAGCGCCACCCGCCAGGGCTGGCGGGCGAGGGCAGCGAAGTCGTCGAGCTTGAGTGTCAGCCCCATGCCGAACATCACCAGCCCCAGCAGCGGCACGATGGCCACCGTCAAGCCGATGAACCACTGGGGCTGAAGAAAGGCCAGGCAAGAGAACAGCAATACCCACAAAGCGAACGTATTGCCGACGAAGCGGCTCAGGGCGGCAAGTGCGCGCACGATGGTATCTCCGGTAGGTGGGGCCAAGCCGCGAGCCGCGAGCGACAAGCCACAGACCACAGGCCGACCGAGACGCTGATGACTCCTCCGGCGGCCTTGGACGCCAGGGCAACTTCAGTCAGCACGATCAGCCTGAAGCTTGCGGCTCGAATCTGGAAGCTCGCGGTCGCAGGCGCGGTCAGATCCCCTGGGGAATTTCTTCGCCGCCGAGTGCTTCGAACAGCGCCGGCAGGAATTCGGTGAAGGTCATCATCATCAAGGTGAAGGATGCATCGAACTGTTGCTGGGCTTCCTCGCCGCCGTCCTGCTCGGCCTGTTCCTGCAGCAGTTCCTCGAACTTCAGGCGCTTGATCACCATCTTGTCGTCGAGCACGAACGACAGCTTGTCCTGCCAGGCTAGCGCCAGCTGGGTGACCACCTTGCCGGTGCCCAGGTGCAGCTGGATTTCCTCGCTGGTCAGGTCCTGGCGCTTGCAACGGACGATGCCGCCATCCTCGTGGGTGTCACGCAGCTCGCATTCATCCAGCACATGGAAATCCACGGCGGCCTGCTGCGACTTGACCCAGTCGGTAAGGGTGGCGCTTGGCGCGGTCTTGACGCTGACCGGACGCACCGGCAACGACCCCATCACCTCGCGCAAGGTGGACAGCAGGTCCTCGGCGCGCTTGGCGCTGGCCGAGTTGACCAGCACCAGGCCCAGGCGCGGCGCGATGGCGGCGAAGATCATGGCGCGGCGGATGAAGGCGCGCGGCAGGAAGGCCTGGATGATCTCGTCCTTGATCTGGTCGCGTTCCTTCTTGTAGACCTTGCGCATCTGCTCGGTTTCGATTTCCTCAACCTTTTCCTTCACCGCGTCGTTGACCACGCTGCTGGGCAGGATGCGTTCCTCCTTGCGCGCGGCGATCAGCAGGAATTCGCCACTGACGTGGACCAGCGGCGCGTCCTCGCCCTTGCCGAACGGGGCGACGAAACCATAGGTGGTCAGTTCCTGGCTGGCGCAGGGGCGGGCCGGCTTGCTGGCCAGGGCGGCTTCCAGCGTCTCGGGGTCGAACGGGATGTCCTGGGTCAGGCGGTAGGTCAGCAGGTTCTTGAACCACATGGGGTGAAGCTCTCCTCGATGCATAAGGCGGGCATTATTCTCCGAGTGCGGTCCAAGGCCAACCCTGTGCGGTGGATTTGCAGGTCAACCGGGCGATGAACGGACGGTGTCGCTAGGTCATTGAAAGGTGAGGAAAAATTTTTTAAAAAAGTGCTTGCCAGGGTGCAAGGTCCTCCGTAGAATGCGCGCCACACCGAGACGAAGGGTGATTAGCTCAGCCGGGAGAGCATCTGCCTTACAAGCAGAGGGTCGGCGGTTCGATCCCGTCATCACCCACCACTTCTCAGTGTATCGCGCAGCGGTAGTTCAGTCGGTTAGAATACCGGCCTGTCACGCCGGGGGTCGCGGGTTCGAGTCCCGTCCGCTGCGCCATATTCGAGCTTCCAGGGCCCACTGAACACCCGGAAGCCACAAAAGAAGCGACCTTAGGGTCGCTTTTTTCGTTTTTGTTCCAGGCTACCGCAAGATAGCAAGGCAGGGGCAGACTGGATGGCGCAGCGCCTTGCCGTCCATCAATGGCGCCGCTCGGCCAAGGCTGGCGCTTCCTCCTCGCGCAAGGTCAACACTTCGTAGCCGTCGGCCGTGACCGCCACGGTATGCTCCCATTGCGCCGAGAGCTGCTGATCACGGGTGATCACCGTCCAACCATCACGCAAGGTGCGCACGCCACGACCGCCCTGGTTGATCATCGGCTCGATGGTGAACACCATGCCCGGCTTGAGCTTCAGGCCACTGCCACGCTGACCGTAGTGCAGCACTTCGGGTGCCTCGTGCATCTGCCGGCCAATGCCATGCCCGCAATACTCGCGCACCACGCTATAGCCTGCCGCCTCTGCATGCGCCTGGATGGCGTGGCCGACATCGCCGAGCGTGGCACCGGGGCGGACCTGCTCGATGCCTTTCCACAAGGCCGCGTAGGTGGTGTCGACCAGGCGTCGGGCGTGTTCGCTGACTGCGCCAATGCAGTACATCTTCGACGAGTCGGCGATGTAGCCACCTTGCTCGAGGGTGATGTCGACATTGATGATCGACCCTTCGGCCAACAGCTCATCGGCCTTGGGGATGCCGTGGCAGACCACATGGTCGACCGAGGTGTTGAGCGAATAGGGAAAGCCGTACTGGCCCTTGCTGGCCGGCCGGGCCTTGAGCGTCTGGACGATGAACGCCTCGGCGCGGTCGTTGATCTGCAAGGTGCTCACGCCAGGCCGGATGAAACCGTCCAGATCGGCGAACACCTGCGCCAGCAGCCGTCCAGCATGTCGCATGAGGGCGAGTTGCGCCGGGTCCTTCAGTACCACCTGGCTCATTGCAGCAGCTCCCTGAGGCTGGCCTGGTCCTGGCGCAGCAACTGGCGCAGCAGCTCCTGATAGCTGGCCTGGGGATGCAGCTCGGCAAGCATGCCGAGGCGGATCCAGTGCTCGGCCTGGGCATTGATCGAGCGCGAAAAGGCAGTGCTGGCGACCCGCAGGTCCTCATGCAGGGTGTCGGAGATCTTGACGATGCCCAAGGGGAGTCCTCGTTGATATATGAAGCGTATATGTATCATATATGGAGGGGAAGATGTACCGCCGAGCGGCCCATTTCGGTCGGGCCGGCATCATCGGCAGGTTGGCAGGGTGACAGGCATCCGGCGCGATCGGTGAATGTACGGGGTCGGGCGTAGCGGCCGCATCACCTCAACGAAACCAATCGCGCCCGGCGCCCCTTCCATCCGGCCAGCAACGAGGGCCCCAGGGCCACCAGTGTCGAGCCCAGCACCACCACGATCGCTCCGACATACCCCAGGGCATTGAGCTGCTCGGCAGCGACGTAAGCCGGCCAGAGCCAGGCTGCCACGGCTACCGCGACCAGCGTGACCAGTGGCGTCAATGCCAGGGTTGCGCTGACCTTCGAGGCTTCCCAGTGGGCCAGCGCCTCGGAAAACGCACCGTACCCCACCAGCGTGTTGAGGCAGCATGCCAGCAACAGCCACGCCTGCAAGGGGCTCAGCTCGAGCGCTTCGAGCGGGCTTGCCCAAGGTGTGAGCAACGCCGCGCAGACCAGGTAGATCGCCATCATCACCTGCTGGGAATGCCACACCGTAAGCAATTGCTTCTGGCTCAGGGCATAGGCCACCCAGATGCTGGTGGCCAGGAGAATGGTCAGCACGCCCGTGGTATAGGTGCCCAGAGAGGTGAGCAGTTCGCCCAGGCGCTGGTTGAAGAACAGCCCGAAGCCGAACAGCAGGATCACCAGCCCGATGCCCTGCCCCAAGGTGAAGCGCTCGCGGAACACGAACACGCTGGCGACCAGCAACAGGACCGGGCCGACTTGCACCACCAGCTGGGCCGTACCGGGGCTGAGCAGGCGAAGCCCGACCAGGTAGAGCACATAGTTGCCCAGCAAGCCGAGAGCGGCCAGCGCGAGCAGGCCAACCCCCTTGCGCCCCAGGCTGGACACCGGTGGCAGCCGGCGGTTGGCCGCCAGCCAGGCGAGCAGCAGGCCGCCAGAGACCAGCAGGCGGTACCAGGTCACCGTCAGCGGGTCCATCACCTGCAGCACCTGCTTGAGCTTGATCGGCAGGATGCCCCATAGCAGCGCCGTCAATAGCGCCAGGAGCAGGCCACGAACCCAGCGACCGGAAGAAATGTGCATGCAAGCCTCGGCAAGCCGTTGATGAAGCTGGATTCTAAGGCTCGGCCTGGGCTTGCGACAGTCTGCAGGCGCGAAAAGAACTCATCAGGTCATTCCAGCCCGGCATGGCCGGGTTTTCCAGGCCACAGCCATAGGCCAGGAGCGGCCGCCTGCGGGGCGCCGGGCCGGCCGCGATGGGCGCAACGCGAGCCCATGCGGCCAACCCAACCTGACCCAGAGCCTCCCGAACCTGCCTCGGTCCGCTCCCTCTACCTTAACCCCGCGCTCCCGGCGCCAGCATGTTCTCCGGGCGTACCCACTGATCGAACTGCTCATTGGTCAGGTATCCCAGCGCCAAGGCGGCCTCGCGCAGGGTCGTGCCCTCGGCATAGGCCTTCTTGGCGATCTCGGCTGCCTTGTCATAGCCGATATGCGGGTTCAGCGCGGTCACCAGCATCAGCCCACGCTCCAGATGCTCGGCCATCTTCGTCGCATCCGGTTCGATCCCGGCCACGCAATGCTGGTTGAAGTTGCGGCAGCCGTCGGCCAGCAGCTCGATCGATTGCAGCAGGTTATGGATGATCACCGGCTTGAACACGTTCAGCTGCAGATGCCCCTGGCTTGCGGCGAAGCCAATCGTCGCGTCGTTGCCCAGCACCTGGCAAGCCAGCATGGACAGGGCTTCGCACTGGGTCGGGTTGACCTTGCCCGGCATGATCGAACTGCCCGGCTCGTTGGCTGGCAGGCGCACCTCGGCGAACCCGGCGCGTGGGCCGGAGCCGAGCAGGCGCAAATCGTTGGCGATCTTCATCAGCGCCACGGCCAGGGTCTTCAGGCCACCGGCCAGGCTGGCCAGCGGCTCATGCCCGGCAAGCGCGGCGAACTTGTTCGGCGCGGTGACGAACGGCAGGCCCGAGAGGGCTGCCAGTTCCGCCGCCACGGCTTCGGCGAAACCTTGCGGGGCGTTCAGGCCGGTGCCTACCGCGGTGCCGCCCTGGGCCAGCTCGCAGACCGCCGGCAGGCTGGCGCGAATGGCGCGCTGGGCGTAGTCGAGCTGGGCGACGAAGGCCGAGACCTCCTGGCCGAAGGTGATCGGCGTGGCGTCCATCATGTGGGTGCGTCCGGTCTTGACCAGTTGCTGGTGCCGCGCGGCAAGTTCGGCAAGGCCGGCCGACAGTTCGGCGATCGCCGGCAGCAGCTTCTCCTGCACGGCCTTGGCCGCGGCGATGTGCATGGCGGTGGGGAAGCAGTCGTTGGAGCTCTGCGAGCGGTTGACGTGATCGTTCGGGTGGACCGGCGCCTTGCCCCCGCGCCCCTGGCCGGCCAGCTCGTTGGCGCGCCCGGCGATCACCTCGTTGACGTTCATGTTGCTCTGGGTGCCGCTGCCAGTCTGCCAGACCACCAGCGGGAACTGGTCGTCATGCTCGCCGGCGAGCACTTCGTCGGCCGCCTGTTCGATCAGGCGGGCCAGGTCGGCGGGCAGGTCGCCGTTGCGGTCATTGACCCGTGCTGCGGCTTTCTTGATCAGCGCCAGGGCATGCACCACCTCGACGGGCATGCGCTCCTTGCCAATGGCGAAGTTGATCAGCGAGCGTTGCGTCTGCGCCCCCCAGTAGGCCTGTTCAGGAACTTCGACCGGGCCGAGGCTGTCAGTTTCGATACGGCTCATGCTGCGCTCACTCCTTAGTGATCTGAATCCGCAGTTTAGGCCCTGATTCACCTGAGCGGTTCCATCGCTCGTCAGCCCACTTGAGCGCCGTGCCCCACCGGGCGCAGAATGCGTTCCCCCGAGGTACCTACCTCGCCTGTCATATGAAGGAAGTGCAATGACCCGTCTCCGTGCCCTCTGTGCCGCCGTGGCACTGGCCTGCGCCAGCGGCCAGGTACTCGCCGACACCGCCAGCCACAATGCCAGCGCGGAAAAATTCCTTGTTCTGGCCAATGCCGACAAGCTGGGCACTCCGGTGTACATGCAGGTCCAGCAGATGTTCGCCCAGCGCTTCGCCCAGACCAAGGCGCCGGCTTCCAAGCAGGCCGTGCTCGAGAGCTACCAGGCCAAGGCCAACGCCGCGCTGGACAATGCCATCGGCTGGAAGAAGCTCAAGCCCGACATGGTCAAGCTGTACACCACCAGCTTCACCGAGGCCGAGCTCAAGGAACTGGTGCGTTTCTACGAGTCTCCGGTCGGCCGCAAGGTGATGCGCGAGATGCCCAAGGTCACCCAGCAGTCGGCCCAGCTGACCCAGGCCAAGCTGGAAAGCGCGGTGCCGGTGGTCAACAAGCTGCTCGAGGACATGACCAAGGAACTCGACCCGAACGCCGGCAAGGCCGCGCCGGCGAAGAAGTGAGCCCGACCCGATGAACATGCAGCAGCGTATCGAGGCCCAGCTGGCCGAACTCGCCCCCGAGCACCTGCAGGTGCTCGACGAGAGTCACATGCACAGCCGTGGCCAGCAGACCCACTACAAGGCAGTGATCGTCAGCGAACGGTTCGCTGGCCTCAACAGCGTCAAGCGCCACCAGAAGGTGTACGCCACTCTCGGCGAGCTGATGGGGCAGTTCCATGCCCTGGCCTTGCATACCTACACCCCCGAGGAGTGGCGCCAGGTCGGTGCCGCGCCAGCGTCGCCGGTCTGCGCCGGGGGCAGCCGGCACTGAATCGCCCGCGGGAATTTGCTAGAATCCGCAACGCGCCGCCTGTCGGCGCGTTTTTTATTGTCGTCCGGTCCGCCCCTTGCGAGGGTGACCACCTGGAGAAACACTGCATGACCCAACCGATCGTCGTGGCGGCGCTGTACAAGTTCGTCACCTTGCAAGACTACGTCGAGCTGCGCGAGCCGCTGCTCAAGACCATGCTCGACAACGGCGTCAAAGGCACTCTGCTGCTGGCCGAGGAAGGCATCAACGGCACCGTCTCCGGCACCCGCCAGGCCATCGATGCGCTGCTCGCCTGGCTGCGCCGCGACCCGCGCCTGGTCGATATCGACCACAAGGAATCGCTCTGCGACGACCAGCCGTTCTATCGCACCAAGGTCAAGCTGAAGAAGGAAATCGTCACCCTGGGCGTGCCTGGCGTCGACCCCAACCGGGCGGTCGGTACCTACGTCGAGCCCAAGGACTGGAACGCGCTGATCAGCGACCCGGAAGTGCTGCTGATCGACACGCGCAACGACTACGAAGTGGCCATCGGCACGTTCAAGGACGCGATCGATCCCAAGACCGCCACCTTCCGCGAATTTCCCGAGTACATCAAGGCCAACTTCGATCCGAGCAGGCACAAGAAGGTCGCCATGTTCTGCACCGGCGGCATCCGCTGCGAGAAGGCCTCGAGCTACATGCTCGGCGAGGGCTTCGAAGCCGTCTATCATCTCAAGGGAGGCATCCTCAAGTACTTCGAGGAAGTGCCGCAGGAGGAGAGCCTCTGGGAGGGCGACTGCTTCGTCTTCGACAACCGCGTCACGGTGCGTCACGACCTGAGCGAGGGCGACTATGACCAGTGCCATGCCTGCCGCCACCCGGTCAGCGCCGAGGACCGCGAGTCCGAGCATTTCTCTCCAGGCATCAGTTGCCCGCACTGCTGGGACAGCCTGAGCGAGAAGACCCGGCGCAGCGCCATCGACCGGCAGAAGCAGATCGAGCTGGCCAAGGCCCGCAACCAGCCGCACCCGATCGGCTACAACTATCGCAAAGCCGAGGCCTGAGCCATGACCGCCCGCCTGCTCTACGTGATGGACCCGATGTGCTCCTGGTGCTGGGGTTTCGCGCCGGTGGCCCAGGCCCTGATCGCGCAGGCGCAGGCGGCCGGTGTCGCCACGCGCCTGGTGGTAGGCGGTCTGCGCAGCGCCAGCGGCGCGCTGGACGCCTCGACCCGGCGCCATATCCTCGAACACTGGCGGGCCGTGGCTGAAACCACCGGCCAGCCGTTCTGCTTCGATGGCGCGCTGCCGGACGGTTTCGTCTACGACACCGAGCCGGCCTGCCGCGCCCTGGTGGCCGCGCGTGAACTGGATGCCGAGCGCGTCTGGCCGCTGCTCGGGCTGATCCAGCAAGGCTTCTACCAGCAGGGTCTGGATGTCACCCGCGTGCCACGACTGGTGGAACTGGCCGAGCAGGCCGGCCTGCCGCGCGCGGCGTTTTGCGAAGCCTTCGCCAGCAGCCAGACCGGCGCCGCCACCGCGGCCGACTTCAGCTGGGCGCAAGACCTGGGCATCGCCGGCTTCCCGACCTTGCTGGCCGAGCGCAACGGCCAGCTGGCCTTGCTGACCAACGGCTTCCAGCCCGTGGAGCGGCTGCAACCGTTGCTCGAGCGCTGGCTGCAGCAGGCTGCCTGTGCTTGATCTGCCCGGTTCGCCGGCCTCGGGGCCAGACAGGCCCGTCGGTGCGCCCGACCGGCTGAGCTGGGCCGAGATCCGCCGCCTGGCCTTGCACCACCGCAAGGCCCTGTGGTCGGCCAACCTGGTGGCGGTGCTGGCGGCCTTGTGCAGCGTGCCGATCCCGTTGCTGTTGCCGCTGCTGGTCGATGAGGTGCTGCTAGGGCAGGGCGACGCTGCGCTGCGCTGGATGAACCACCTGTTGCCGGCCCATTGGCAAGTAGCGGCGGGCTATATCGGCCTGATGCTGGCGATCACCTTCTGCCTGCGCCTGGCCGCGCTGGCGTTCAACGTGGTTCAGGCCAAGCTGTTCGCCGGGCTGGCCAAGGACATCGTCTACCGCTTGCGCATTCGCCTGATCGAGCGGCTCAAGCGTATCTCCCTCAAGGAATACGAAAGCCTGGGGAGTGGCACCGTGGCCACTCACCTGGTCACCGACCTGGACACCTTGGACAAGTTCGTCGGCGAGACCTTGAGCCGTTTTCTGGTGGCCATGCTGACCCTCACCGGCACGGCCGCGATCCTGGTCTGGATGCACTGGAAGCTGGCCTTGCTGATCCTGCTGTTCAACCCGCTGGTGATCTATTTCACCGTACAGCTGGGCAAGCGCGTCAAGCACCTCAAGAAACTCGAGAACGACAGCACCTCGCGCTTCACCCAAGCACTCACCGAGACCCTCGATGCCATCCAGGAAATCCGCGCCGGCAACCGCCAGGGGTATTTCCTCGGGCGCCTGGGGCTGCGCGCCCGCGAAGTGCGCGACCGTGCCGTGGCCTCGCAGTGGAAGAGCGATGCCAGTGGGCGGGCCAGTGGCCTGCTGTTCCAGTTCGGCATCGATATCTTCCGCGCCGCGGCCATGCTCACGGTGCTGTTCTCGGACCTGTCCATCGGCCAGATGCTGGCGGTGTTCAGCTACCTGTGGTTCATGATCGGGCCGGTCGAACAGTTGCTCAACCTGCAATACGCCTACTACGCCGCCAGTGGCGCGCTGGGACGGCTCAACGAGCTGCTTTCACGCGACGACGAGCCACAGTACCCGGCCGCCCGCGATCCCTTCGCCGGGCGTGGCACGGTCGGCATCGAGGTCAGCGGCCTGCGCTTCGCCTATGCCGACGAGCCGGTGCTCGACCAGCTCGAGCTGGGTATAGCGCCCGGCGAGAAGGTGGCCATCGTCGGTGCCAGCGGTGGCGGCAAGAGCACCCTGGTGCAATTGCTGCTGGGGCTCTACAGCCCGCAGGCCGGGAGCATCCGCTTCGGTGGCGCCAGCCTGCAGGAGATCGGCCTGGACACCTTGCGCGAGAACGTCGCGGTGGTGCTGCAGCATCCCGCGCTGTTCAACGACAGCGTGCGCGCCAATCTGGCCATGGGCCGCGATTGCACCGACGAAGCCTGTTGGGAGGCCTTGCGCATCGCCCAGCTCGAGGCCGTCATCGCCGCGTTGCCGCAGGGGCTGGACAGCGTGGTCGGACGTTCCGGCGTACGCCTGTCCGGCGGCCAGCGCCAGCGCCTGGCGATCGCCCGCATGGTCCTGGCCGAGCCGAAGGTGGTCATCCTCGACGAGGCGACCTCGGCGCTGGACGCCGCTACCGAGTACAACCTGCACCAGGCCCTGGCCCGCTTTCTCAGCGGGCGCACCACGCTGATCATCGCTCATCGGCTGTCGGCGGTTAAGCAGGCCGACCGGGTCCTGGTGTTCGACGGCGGGCGCGTGGCCGAGGATGGCGACCACCAGCAGCTGATCGCCGACGGAGGGTTGTACGCCAAGCTGTATGGGCATTTGCAGCAGAGTTGAAGATCGCAGCGGCTGCAACGGGCTGGCTGGCACGGCCGCCGTGCCGCGATGACCCGTGACACGGGCCCTGTATCCGCCGACCCACCACCGCTTTACCCCGCTGACACGAACCGCGCGTGCGCCATTGTCTTGCAAGCCTGTCGGATCCTGAGACCGCTGCGCGCCCTATGGCGCCACTGCGGCCTCCTACACAGCGCTGGACACCCTTCGATTCCCATCCATGATGGCATCCGGACAGTCGGCTGGTCCTCCCATTGATAAAAACCCTCATGCCTCATGGCAAATCGCCTACGCTGTGCTTTGTTCGGGCTCGCAGAAGCCCTACTTGCCGGCATAACAGGAAGCACATGAAGGGAAACAGGACTCTCGAGGCGCCGAAACTGCTGGGTATCATCCTGCCGTTCGTCGCCGTTGTGGCATTTCAGGTCTTGTTGGGGAGCCTGAGCCTCTATGCCCTTTCGGCGGTGCGTGCGTACGTGGCCGGGGAAAGCCTATGGTCCAAGGGCCAGAAGGATGCCATCTACTACCTCAACCTCTACGCCGAAAGCCAGAACCCGCAGATCCTCGAGCGCTATCGCCAGGCCATTGCCGTGCCCTGGGGCGGGCATGAGCTGCGCAAGGCGCTGGACCTGCCGACGCCGGACCTGGAGGCCGCCCGCCAGGGCTTCCTGCAAGGCGGCAACCATCCCGACGACGTCAACCGGGTCGTCTGGTTCTACCGCAACTTCCGCCACATCAGCTACATGGAACGCGCCGTGGATCGCTGGGCCATGGGCGACATCTACCTGGCCGAGCTGGACCTGCTGGCCGAGCAGATGCAGGAGGTGTTCGCCGAGGGGCAGGCCGATGCCGCGCAGGTCGCTGCCTGGAAGTCGCGCATCGCGCGGATCAACGAATACGTGACCCCTTCGGCCAGGGCCTTCAGCGATGCGCTCGGTGCCGGGTCGCGCAAGTTGCTCGAGGCGTTGCTGATCATCAACCTGGTGACCGCGATCTTCCTCATCGCCATCGCCTGGCGCCGATCGGCGCGCCTGCTGTCGCAGCGCCAGGCCTTCGCCGACGCCTTGCAGCAGGAAAAGGAGCGCGCCCAGATCACCCTGGAGTCGATCGGCGACGCGGTCATCACCACCGACGTGGCGGGCAACATCGCCTACATGAACCCCGCCGCCGAACAGCTCACCCACTGGAACGCCGAACATGCCGGCGGCCTGCCGCTCGCGGCATTGTTCAGCCTGCTCGACGAACAGTCCGCCGATGGCAATCAGAACCTGGTGGATCAGGTGCTGCAAGGCAACCTCAAGGGCGGGACCGAGCATACCCGGCTGATCCAGCGTCTGGACGGCAGTACCGTTTCGGTCAACCTGGTCGGCTCGCCAATCCTCACCGACGGGCAGGTCAGCGGCATCGTCCTGGTGCTGCACGACATGACCCAGGAGCGCCAGTACATCGCCAACCTGTCCTGGCAGGCGACCCACGATGCCCTGACGGGCCTGGCCAACCGCCGCGAGTTCGAATACCGCCTGGAGCTGGCCCTCAATGCCCTGGCGCGCGCGCCGGGCAAGTGCACCTTGATGTTCCTCGACCTGGACCAGTTCAAGGTGGTCAACGACACCTGTGGCCATGCCGCCGGCGACGAGCTGCTGCGGCATATCTGCGCGGTGCTGCAGGCCGGGCTGCGCGAAGGCGACACGCTGGCGCGCCTGGGCGGCGACGAATTCGGCGTGCTGCTGGAGAACTGCCCGCCGGAGCAGGCCGAGAAGATCGCCGAGTACCTGCGCCAGTCGGTGCAGAACCTGCCGTTCATCTGGAAGGGTCGGCCATTCATCACCACGGTCAGCGTCGGTCTGGTGCATATCGTGCAAGGCCCCAACACCCTCGAATCGTCCCTGCGAGCCGCCGACATGGCCTGCTACATGGCCAAAGAGAAGGGCCGCAACCGCGTGCAGGTCTATCATGTCGACGACAGCGAGCTGTCCAACCGCTTCGGTGAAATGGCCTGGATCCAGCGCCTTCACGTTGCTCTCGAAGAAGAGCGCCTGTGCCTTTATGCCCAGGAGATCGCCCCGCTCGGCCCGAACCTCGGCGGCAGCCATGTGGAGATCCTGCTGCGCCTGGAGGACGAGAACGGGCGAACCGTGATGCCGGGCAACTTCATCCCCGCGGCCGAGCGCTACGGCTTGATGACCGCCCTGGACCGCTGGGTGGTGCGCCGGGTGTTCCAGACTATTCGCCAGTGCCTTGACGAAGGTCATGAAGACCTGGCCATGTGTGCCATTAATCTCTCCGGCACCAGCATTGGCGATGACAAGTTCCTCGACTACCTGGAGCGGCAATTCAGCGAGTTCAGGATCCCCGCGCGGATGATCTGCTTTGAGATCACCGAGACCAGCGCGATCGCCAACCTCGGCAGTGCCATCCGCTTCATCAACCAGCTCAAGGGGCTGGGATGCCAGTTTTCCCTGGACGATTTCTGCGCCGGCATGTCCTCGTTCGGCTACCTCAAGCACCTGCCGGTGGACTTCCTGAAGATCGACGGCAGCTTCGTCAAGGACATGCTGGACGACCCGGTCAACCGGGCCATGGTCGAGGTGATCAACCATATCGGGCATGTGATGGGCAAGCGCACCATCGCCGAATTCGTCGAGACACCGCTGATCGAGCAGGCACTGCAGGAGATCGGCGTGGATTACGCACAGGGTTACCTGATCGAGCGGCCACAGGTGTTCACCTGTGCCAGCCTGCACCGTCAACGGGCTGCCGCGCGATCCTTGTTGCAGAGAGCACCAGGGACTTTTCGTTGACACCACAAGGAACCAAGGAGCTGATAGTGAAAGATGCATTCGTCCGAGTCGGGCCGTTGATGGACCCGACCAGTTATCCCGCCTGGGCCCAGCGACTGCTCGAGGACTGCCATGAAAGCAAGCGCCGCGTGGTCGAACACGAGTTCTACCAGCGCTTGCGCGATAATCGCCTCAAGCCCGCGACCATCCGTCAGTACCTGATCGGTGGCTGGCCGGTGGTCGAGCAGTTCTCGCTGTACATGGCCCACAACCTGACCAAGACCCGCTACGCCCGCCATCCTGGGGAGGATATGGCGCGCCGCTGGCTGATGCGCAACATTCGCGTCGAACTCAACCATGCCGACTACTGGTTGCACTGGTGCCAGGCCCACGGCGTCAGCCTGGCCGACCTGCAGGCGCAAGACGTGCCGCTGGAGCTCAATGCGCTGAATGACTGGTGCTGGCGGGTCTGTACCACCGAATCGCTGGTGGTGGCGGTGGCCGCGACCAACTACGCCATCGAAGGGGCGACCGGCGAATGGTCGGCGGTGGTCTGCTCCACCGACACCTACGCTCAGGCCTTCCCCGAGCAAGGGCGCAAGCGCGCGATGAAGTGGCTGAAGATGCATGCCCATTATGACGACACCCATCCATGGGAAGCGCTGGAGATCATCTGCACCCTGGCCGGCGAGCATCCCTCGCAGGCGCTGTGCGACGAGCTGCGCAAGGCCATCTGCAAGAGCTACGACTGCATGTTCCTGTTCCTGGAACGCTGCATGCAGCTCGAGCAGCGCCAGGGCGAGCGTGTCCGCCCGGCCGCCCTGGTGGCCAGCTGAAACTACTGGGCGTTGAACGCCTGGCCGTTGATGCCGCTGCTGTCGGGACCCATCAGGTACAGGTAGACCGGCATGATCTGTTCGGGCAACGGGTTGTCCTGGGGGTTCTCGGCAGGGTAGGCCTGGGCGCGCATGGAGGTTCGGGTGGCGCCTGGGTTGATGCTGTTCGAGCGTACCGGGGCGACGCCTTCGAGTTCGTCGGCGAGCGTCTGCATCAAGCCCTCGGTGGCGAACTTCGACACGCCATAGGCGCCCCAGTGGGCGCGGCCCTTGCGGCCGACGCTGCTGGAGGTGAATACCACCGAGGCATCCTCGGACAGCTTGAGCAAAGGCAGCAGGGTGCTGGTGAGCATGAACGTCGCGTTGACGTTGATGTGCATCACGCGCATGAAGTCCTCGCCTGACAACTGCTCCTGCGGCGTGCGCGGGCCGATGATCGAGGCGTTGTTGAGCAGGCCATCCAGCCGGCCGAACTGCTCCTCGATCATCGCCGCCAGTTCGTTGTAGTGATGCGACTGGGCCGTCTCCAGGTTGAACGGGATGACCACCGGCTGCGCGTGGCCATCCGCCTCGATCTGGTCGTAGACCTGGTTGAGGTTGGCCTCGGTCTTGCCCAGCAGCAGCACGGTGGCGCCATGCGCCGCGTAGGCCCTGGCCGCCGCTGCGCCGATGCCGCGACCGGCGCCGGTGACCAGGATCACCCGACCCTTGAGCAGGTCGGGGCGAGCGGTGTAGTCGAACATGTCGTCTGTCCTCGAAAATCGGTGGCTGGCTGGCCTTGGGGGCGCAAAGCGGGCCGAAGACCAGTCAACCACTCAGGAAACCAGGGCTGCCGCCAATGGCAGCCCTCTCGAACATTACCTCTCAGCACCCACACAATGCGCTGTCGATCACTCGGCGCAGGTCCAGCGGCTGGTCCACCACCACGTCGGCGCCCCAGTTGTCGGGATTGTCCTGCGGATGGATGTAACCGTAGCGCACCGCCGCCGTGCGGGTGCCGGCGGCGCGGCCGGACTCGATGTCGCGCAGGTCGTCGCCGACGAACAGCACGCTGGCCGGGTCCAGCTGCAGGGTCTTGCAGGCGAGGATCAGCGGCTCGGGGTCGGGCTTGCTGTTCTTCACGTGGTCCGGGCACACCAGCAGCGCCGAGCGCTCGGCCAGGCCCAGGCGCTGCATGATCGGTTCGGCGAAGCGCACCGGCTTGTTGGTCACCACGCCCCACGGCAGCTTGCCGTGCTCGATGTCGGCCAGCAGACGCTCCATGCCATCGAACAGCCGGGTATGCACGGCGCAATCGCGCTGGTAGCGCTCGAGGAATTCCAGGCGCAGGGCCTCGAAGCCTTCCGCGTCCGGGTGCATGCCGAAGGTGCTCGCCACCATCGCCCGCGCCCCACCGGAGATCACCCCGCGGATCAGCGAGTCGTCGACCGCTGGCAGGCCACGGTCGGCGAGCATCGCCTGGCAGATGGCGATGAAGTCCGGCGCCGTGTCGAGCAAGGTGCCGTCCATGTCGAATAGTACTGCTCGCAGGCGCATGCTCACTCCTCGCGCAAGGTCTGGATCATGTAGTTGACGTCCACGTCGCTGGTGAGCTTGTAGTGCTTGGTCAGCGGGTTGTAGGTCAGGCCGATGATGTCCTTGACCTGCAGGCCGGCATCGCGGCTCCAGACTCCCAGCTCGGATGGCCGGATGAACTTCTTGAAGTCGTGCGTGCCACGCGGCAGCAGCTTCATGACGTACTCGGCGCCGATGATCGCGAACAGGTAAGCCTTGGGGTTGCGGTTGATGGTCGAGAAGAACACCTGGCCGCCCGGCTTGACCAGGCGCTGGCAGGCACGGATCACCGAGGACGGGTCTGGCACGTGCTCGAGCATCTCCAGGCAGGTGACCACGTCGAACTGGCCGGGCATTTCCGCGGCCAGGGCCTCGGCCGTCACCTGGCGGTACTCGACTTGCACGCCGGATTCGAGCTGGTGCAAGCGCGCGACCGCCAGCGGCGCCTCGCCCATGTCGATGCCGGTGACGCTGGCGCCGCGCAAGGCCATGGCCTCGCTGAGGATGCCGCCACCGCAGCCGACGTCCAGGACCTGCTTGCCGGCCAGGCCGACACGCTCGTCGATCCAGTTGACCCGCAGCGGGTTGATGTCGTGCAGCGGCTTGAACTCGCTTTCGCGGTCCCACCAGCGATGGGCCAGGGCCTCGAATTTGGCGATTTCGGCGTGATCGACGTTGCTCATGGAACAATCCTCTGAAACTTCGGTAAATAGGTGGCACGGGCTGGCAGCCGCGGCTGCCAGCCGATCATTCATTGGTCGCGTCCGCCGATCCTCGCGCCCCAGGCGCGGGCGCTGTCGATCAGGGCGGCTTCGTCCATGCGCAGCAGGCGACCGTCCTCGAGCAATTGCCGGCCCGCCACCCAGACGTGGCGGACACGATCACGCCCGGTGGCATAGATCAGCTGCGAGACCGGGTCGTGGACCGGCTGCTGGGCCAGCCCGGAGAGGTCGAAGACCACCAGGTCGGCCGCCTTGCCGCGCTCCAGCGAGCCGGTGATGCCGTCCAGGCCCAGCGCCCTCGCGCCATTGAGCGTGGCCATGCGCAAGGCGCGGTGGGCGTCCAGGGCCGTGGCCGAGCCGGCGACCGCCTTGGCCAGGAGCGCGGCGGTACGGGTTTCGCCGAGCAGGTCCAGGTCGTTGTTGCTGGCCGCGCCATCGGTACCTATGGCCACGTTGACCCCGGCCTGCCACAGGCGTTCCACCGGGCAGAAGCCGCTGGCCAGCTTGAGGTTGGACTCGGGGCAGTGCACCACGCTGGTATTGCTCTCCACCAAAAGGGCCAGGTCATCGTCGCTGACCTGGGTCACATGCACCGCCTGCAGGCGCGGACCGAGCAGGCCCAGGCGTGCCAGCCGGGCCAGCGGGCGCTCGCCGCGCTCGGCCAGCGACTGCTCGACTTCGTCGGCGGTCTCGTGCAGGTGCATCTGCAGCGGCGCGTCTAGCTGGTCGGCGATCACCCGGATCTTTTCCAGGCTCTCGTCGCCCACCGTGTAGGGCGCATGCGGGCCCAGGGCGATGCCGATGCGCGGATGGTGGCGCAGGTCGCCGAACAGCTCGACGGCCAGGTTCAGGCTCTCGTCGAGCGTCCGCGCGCCAGGGATGGGAAAGTCCAGCAGCGGTACCGCGACCTGCGCGCGCATGCCGCTGCGGTGGATGCTGTCGCAGGCCTCGCGGGGGAAGAAGTACATGTCGGCGAAGCAGGTGATACCGCCCTTGAGCTGCTCGGCGATGGCCAGCTCGGTGCCGTCGCGCACGAACGCTTCGTCGACCCAGCGCGCCTCGGCCGGCCAGATGTGTTGCTTCAGCCAGGTCATCAGCGGCAGATCGTCGGCCAGCCCTCTAAACAGCGTCATCGCCGCGTGGCCATGGGCGTTGATCAGGCCGGGCGCCAGCAGGCAGCCTGGCAGCTCGCGCACCTCGAGGGCGGCCGGCGCCTGCTCGCGCGGCCCGATCCAGTCGATGCAGTCGCCACGCAGGCCCAGCCCATGTCCCTGCAACACCACGCCGGCCGGTTCGACCGGCACCAGCCAGTCGGGCAACAGCAGCAGGTCGAGGGGAGGGGAGGCATTGGGCATGCGCGAGCTACCTGGGTCTTTGGGTCTATTAGACTTTGTACGAAAAGTGCCTGCGCGACGATCAGGCTACGTTGCAAACAGGCTTGGAATGCTCATTTACAACCAGTGAAGTCGAGCGCGACCCCGGCCGTTGCTCGCCTGTTTTCGCCTTGCCTGACCGCCGCTCGGCGACTTTTCGTACAAAGCCTGGTGGCGTGAAACGCAGTATACCCGAGCGCCTGAGGCTGAGGGTCGCTATAATCGCCGGCTTTTGCATTCCGGAACACGGGGAGAAGCGATGCGCGAGCAACTGTTGGCGGCAGAGAAGGTGCGAAGCATCCAATGGCGTGATGGCGTCCTGCACCTGCTCGACCAGCGCCTGCTGCCCGCTCGCGAGTCCTGGGTGGTGTGCGCGGATGTCGAGAGCGTGGCCCAGGCCATTCGCGACATGGTGGTGCGCGGCGCGCCGGCCATCGGCATCAGTGCCGCCTACGGCCTGTTGCTGGCACTGCGTCGCCGACTGGCCGAAGGCGGTGACTGGGAGCAGGCGCTGGAAGAGGACTTCATGTGCCTGGCCGAGGCGCGACCGACCCCGGCCAACCTGTTCTGGGCGTTGACCCGCATGCGTACCCGCCTGCTGCGCCTGCGCCCGGAGGAGGATGTGCTGGCGGCGATGGAGGCCGAGGCCATCGCCATCCACCAGAGCGACCGCGAAGCCAACCTGACCATGGCCCAGCATGGCGTCGAGCTGATCCGCCGCCAGCAGGGCAGCGAGCAGGTGCTGCTGACCCACGGCAACGCCGGCGCCCTGGCCACCGGCGGCTTCGGCACCGCGCTCGGGGTGATCCGTGGCGCCCACCTCGAAGGCATGCTCGAGCGGGTCTACGTCAGCGAGACCCGGCCCTGGCTGCATGGCTCGCGTCTCACCGCCTGGGAACTGGCCGGCGAGCACGTGCCGGTGGTGGTCAGCGCCGACTCCGCCGCCGCCCACCTGATGAAGACCAAGGGCATCACCTGGGTGGTGGTCGGCGCCGAATACATCGCGGCCAACGGCGATGTGGCCGGCAAGATCGGCACCTACCAGCTGGCCGTGCTGGCGATGCACCACGGGGTGCGTTTCATGGTCGTGGCGCCCAGCTCGACCATCGACCTGAACGTGGACAGCGGCGAAGGCATCGAGCTCGAGGAGCGCGCCGAGAACGAGGTGCTGGACGTTGGCGGCAGCCGCGTGGTGGATGGCGTACAAGCCTGCAATCCGGTGTTCGACATCACCCCGGCGGACCTGATTGACGTGATCGTGACCGAGAAGGGCGTGGTCGAACGGCCCGATACGGCGAAGCTCGCCGCGTTGATGTGCCGCAAGCGGTTGCATTGAGCAGGTCTAGGCTTTCATACGAAAAGTCGCCGAGCGGCGATCAGGCAAGGCCAAAACAGGCGAGCAGGCGCAGTTCACTGGTCGTAAATGAGCATCCGAGCCTGTTTGCAACGTAGCCTGATCGTCGCGCAGGCACTTTTCGTAAAGAGCCTGGGCCGGCCGTCATGCGGCTCATCGCGGCATGCCGGTCGTTCCCACATGCACCCGTCGCGGCACGGCGCAGCTCAAGCCCTCGCGGCCGCTCCGTCACAGCCCCGCCACGACCTTGAAACCCTCCCAACACCCCGCCGTCTGTGATACCATTCGACAGTTTCCAAGGCCGCTCCTTGATGCGGCCTTCACTGCGCAGATCCGTGGCTCAACTCATTGATTTGTCGTATGTCGTCGCACCCCTTCGTGCGCTGCGGCGGCGAGCTTCGTGCGTCCCATCGGGGCGACGGGGTTTCACCAGAAAAAGGAATCAGGCTTCTCATGGGCGAACTGGCCAAAGAAATCCTCCCGGTCAATATCGAAGACGAACTGAGACAGTCTTACCTCGACTACGCGATGAGCGTCATTGTCGGGCGGGCACTGCCCGATGCGCGTGATGGCTTGAAGCCCGTGCATCGCCGCGTTCTGTATGCGATGAGCGAACTGGGCAACGATTGGAACAAACCGTACAAGAAGTCCGCCCGTGTGGTCGGTGACGTGATCGGTAAGTACCACCCGCACGGCGATACCGCCGTCTACGACACCATCGTGCGCATGGCGCAGCCGTTCTCGCTGCGCTACATGCTGGTCGATGGCCAGGGCAACTTCGGTTCGGTCGATGGCGACAACGCCGCGGCGATGCGATACACCGAAGTGCGCATGGCCAAGCTGGCCCACGAGCTGCTGTCGGACCTGCACAAGGAAACCGTCGACTGGGTGCCCAACTACGATGGCACCGAGCAGATCCCGGCGGTCATGCCGACCCGTATCCCCAACCTGCTGGTCAACGGTTCCAGCGGCATCGCCGTGGGCATGGCCACCAACATCCCGCCGCACAACCTTGGCGAAGTGATCGACGGCTGCCTGGCGCTGATCGACAATCCAGAGGTCACGGTCGACGAACTGATGCAGTTCATCCCGGGCCCGGACTTCCCCACCGCGGGCCTGATCAATGGTCGCCAGGGCATCATCGAGGCCTATCGCACCGGCCGTGGTCGCATCTACATGCGCGCTCGCTCCGAGATCGAGGACATCGACAAGGTCGGCGGCCGCCAGCAGATCGTCATCACCGAACTGCCCTACCAGCTGAACAAAGCGCGGCTGATCGAGAAGATCGCCGAGCTGGTCAAGGAGAAGAAGCTCGAGGGCATCACCGAGCTGCGCGACGAGTCCGACAAGGACGGCATGCGCATCGTCATCGAGCTGCGGCGCGGCGAAGTGCCGGACGTGGTGCTCAACAACCTGTACGCCCAGACCCAGCTGCAAAGCGTGTTCGGCATCAACATCGTCGCGCTGATCGACGGCCGTCCGCGCCTGCTCAACCTCAAGGACCTGCTCGAGGCCTTCGTCCGCCACCGTCGCGAGGTCGTGACCCGGCGCACCGTGTTCGAACTGCGCAAGGCTCGCGAGCGCGGCCACATCCTCGAAGGCCAGGCGGTGGCGCTGTCCAACATCGATCCGGTGATCGCCCTGATCAAGGCCTCGCCGACGCCGTCGGAAGCCAAGGAAGCGCTGATCGGCACGCCGTGGGAGTCCAGCGCCGTGCAGGTGATGGTCGAGCGCGCCGGCGCCGACTCCTGCCGTCCGGAAAACCTCGACCCGCAGTACGGCCTGCGTGACGGCCGCTACTACCTGTCGCCGGAACAGGCCCAGGCCATTCTCGAGCTGCGCCTGCACCGCCTGACCGGCCTGGAGCACGAGAAGCTGCTGGCCGAGTACCAGGAGATCCTCGAACAGATCGGCGAGCTGATCCGCATCCTCAACAGCGCCGAGCGGCTGATGGAAGTGATCCGCGAAGAGCTCGAAGCCATTCGCGCCGAGTACGGCGACGTGCGCCGCACCGAGATCCTCGACGCCCGCCACGACCTCAGCCTGGGCGACATGATCCCCGAGGAAGAGCGCGTGGTGACCATTTCCCACGGCGGCTATGCCAAGACCCAGCCGCTGGCCGCCTACCAGGCGCAGCGTCGCGGCGGCAAGGGCAAGTCGGCGACCGGGGTGAAGGACGAGGACTACATCGAGCACCTGCTGGTCGCCAACAGCCACGCCACCTTGTTGCTGTTCTCCAGCAAGGGCAAGGTGTACTGGCTCAAGACCTACGAAATCCCCGAGGCATCGCGCGCCGCGCGGGGCCGTCCGCTGGTCAACCTGCTGCCGCTGGAAGAGGGTGAGCGTATCACCGCCATGCTGCAGATCGACCTCGAGGCCCTGCAGCAGAGCGCCGATGCCGACGAACTGCTCGACGACGCCGATGACGCGGTGATCGAAGGCGAAGTGGTGGAAGCCGAGGAAATCGACGAGGAAGAAGGCGATACCCCGGAGTGGGTCGCCGAGCCGACCGGCGCCTACATTTTCATGGCCACCGCTTCCGGTACCGTCAAGAAGACCCCGCTGGCCCAGTTCGCCCGCCCGCGCAGCAGCGGCCTGATCGCTCTCAAGCTCAAGGAAGGCGACACCCTGATCGCCGCGGCGATCACCGACGGCGCCAAGGAAGTCATGCTGTTCTCCAGCGCCGGCAAGGTGATCCGCTTCGCCGAGAGCGTGGTCCGCGAGATGGGCCGTACCGCTCGTGGCGTGCGCGGCATGAAGCTGGGCAAGGGCCAGCAGGTGATCTCGATGCTGATCCCCGAGTCCGGCGCGCAGATCCTCACCGCCTCCGAGCGCGGCTTCGGCAAGCGCACCCCGCTGTCCAAGTTTCCGCGTCGCGGTCGTGGCGGCCAGGGCGTGATCGCCATGGGCACCAAGGGTCGCAACGGCAACCTGATCGGCGCCATCCAGGTGCAGGCAGGCGAGGAGATCATGCTGATTTCCGACCAGGGGACCCTGGTGCGCACACGGGTCGGCGAAGTCTCCAGCCTGGGTCGCAACACCCAGGGCGTGACCCTGATCAAGCTGGCCAGCGACGAAACCCTGGTGGGTCTGGAGCGGATCCAGGAGCCTTCGGACGAAGAGCTCGACGAGCTGATCGAACTCGACGAGCAAGGCACCGACGACGGCGCAGTGGCCGAAGCGGCCCCGCAAGAGTAGAAACGGGGCGCGATGGGTGCGGGTACAGGCGGCCGCTCCTGCCCACACCCATCGCGGCGCCGGTAACCGGATCAGGCGCTACGAATCAAGATGTGTTCCCTTTAGGCAGAGCGAGAGTGGATGTGAGCAAACGAGCCTTTAACTTCTGCGCAGGCCCTGCCGCGCTTCCCGACGCGGTACTGCAGCGTGCCCAGGCCGAAATGCTGGACTGGCAGGGCAAGGGCCTGTCGGTGATGGAAATGAGCCATCGCAGCGAGGACTACGTGGCCATCGCCACCAAGGCTGAGCAGGACCTGCGCGATCTGCTCTCGATCCCGAACAACTACAAGGTGCTGTTCCTTCAGGGCGGCGCCAGCCAGCAGTTCGCCGAGATCCCGTTGAACCTGCTGCCTGAGGGTGGCACGGCCGACTACGTCGAGACCGGCATCTGGTCGAAGAAGGCCATCGACGAGGCGCGCCGCTTCGGCCACGTCAACGTCGCCGCCAGCGCCAAGCCCTACGACTACCTGGCCATCCCCGGGCAGAACGAGTGGCAACTGAGCAAGAACGCCGCCTACCTCCACTACGCCTCCAACGAGACCATCGGTGGCCTGCAGTTCGACTGGACGCCCCAGACCGATGACGTGCCGCTGGTGGTGGACATGTCTTCCGACATTCTCTCGCGGCCGATCGACGTCTCGCAGTACGGCCTGATCTACGCTGGCGCGCAGAAGAACATCGGCCCCAGCGGCCTGGTGGTGGTGATCGTCCGCGAGGACCTGCTCGGCCACGCCCGCAGCAGCTGCCCGACCATGCTCGACTACAAGATCTCCGCCGACAACGGCTCGATGTACAACACCCCGGCGACCTACTCCTGGTACCTTTCCGGGCTGGTCTTCGAGTGGCTCAAGGAGCAGGGCGGGGTCGAGGCCATGGAGCAGCGCAACCGTGCCAAGAAGGACCGCCTGTACGGCTTCATCGATGCCAGCGAGTTCTACAGCAACCCCATCAGCGCCAATGCCCGCTCCTGGATGAACGTACCGTTCCGCCTGGCCGACGAGCGCCTGGACAAGGCCTTCCTGGCCGGCGCCGACGCCCGCGGCCTGCTCAACCTCAAGGGTCATCGCTCGGTCGGCGGCATGCGTGCCTCGATCTACAACGCGCTGGGCCTGGACGCGGTCGAAGCGCTGGTGGCCTACATGGCCGAGTTCGAGAAGGAGCACGGCTGATGTCCGACCAGGAACTCAAGGCGCTGCGTGTACGCATCGACAGCCTCGACGAGAAGATCCTCGAGCTGATCAGCGAGCGTGCCCGTTGCGCCCAGGAAGTGGCACGGGTCAAGACCGCGACCCTGGCCGAAGGCGAGAAGCCGGTGTTCTACCGGCCCGAGCGCGAGGCCCAGGTGCTCAAGCGGGTGATGGAGCGCAACCGCGGCCCACTGGGCAACGAGGAAATGGCGCGGCTGTTCCGCGAGATCATGTCCTCCTGCCTGGCCCTCGAAGAGCCGCTGAAAATCGCCTACCTTGGCCCGGAAGGTACCTTCACCCAGGCCGCGGCGATGAAGCACTTCGGTCATGCGGTGATCAGCAAGCCGATGGCGGCGATCGACGAAGTGTTCCGCGAAGTGGCGGCCGGCGCCGTGAACTTCGGCGTGGTCCCGGTGGAGAACTCCACCGAAGGCGCGGTCAGCCACACGCTTGACAGTTTCCTCGAGCACGACATGGTGATCTGTGGCGAAGTCGAGCTGCGCATCCACCATCACCTGCTGGTGGGCGAGAACACCAAGACCGACAACATCACCCGCATCTATTCCCATGCCCAGTCCCTGGCCCAGTGCCGCAAGTGGCTGGACGCGCACTACCCGAACGTCGAGCGCGTGGCCGTCTCCAGCAACGCCGATGCCGCCAAGCGGGTCAAGGGCGAGTGGAACTCGGCGGCGATCGCCGGCGACATGGCCGCCAACCTGTACGGCCTGGCGCGCCTGGCCGAGAAGATCGAGGATCGTCCGGACAACTCGACGCGCTTCCTGATGATCGGCAACCAGGAAGTCCCGCCGACTGGCGACGACAAGACCTCGATCATCGTCTCCATGAGCAACAAGCCCGGCGCCTTGCATGAGCTGCTGGTGCCGTTCCACGAGAACGGCATCGACCTGACCCGCATCGAGACCCGGCCGTCGCGCAGCGGCAAGTGGACCTACGTGTTCTTCATCGATTTCGTCGGGCATCATCGCGATCCGCTGATCAAGGCCGTGCTCGAGCAGATCAGCCAGGAGGCCGTAGGGCTGAAGGTGCTGGGGTCGTATCCGAAGGCGGTGCTTTGATCGCTTGAATGGCGGAGGTGTTTTGGGGCCGCTGTGCGGCCCATCGCGGCGCAGGGGCCGCTCCTACAGGGCGATCGCGTACACAGTCAAAAAACGCGTCGCAAGCTTGACCTGTAGGAGCGGCCCCCGTGCCGCGATGGGCCGCAACGCGGCCCCAAACACCCACCCCGCAAAAATCCGCCGTACTACACAGGACCCACACTTGTGGTTGATGCAGTCACGAACACACCCACCCCGCCCATCGGCCGCCTGGTGGTCATCGGCCTCGGCCTGATCGGCGGTTCTTTCGCCAAGGGCCTCCGCCAGAGCGGCTTGTGCCGCGAAGTTGTCGGCGTCGACCTCGACCCACGCTCGCGGCAGCGGGCCGTCGAGCTGGGCGTGGTCGATCGCTGCGAGCAAGACCTGGCCCTGGCCTGCGTCGGTGCCGACGTGATCCAGCTCGCCGTACCGATCCTGGCCATGGAAAAACTCCTGGCCCTTCTGGCCACGCTCGATCTGGGTAGCGCCGTGCTGACCGATGTCGGCAGCGGCAAGGGCAGCGTGGTTCGCGCCGCCCGGCGCGTACTCGGCAAGCATCTGTCGCGCTTCGTCCCCGGCCACCCGATCGCCGGTTCCGAGCAGAGTGGGGTAGAGGCAGCCAACGCCGAGCTGTTCCGACGCCACAAGGTCATCCTCACGCCGCTGGCCGAGACCGACCCGCAGGCCCTGGCCCTGGTGGATCGGTTGTGGCGGGCGCTGGATGCCGATGTCGAGCACATGGCGGTCGAGCGTCACGACGAAGTCCTGGCCGCCACCAGCCATCTGCCGCACCTGCTGGCCTTCGGCCTGGTCGATTCGTTGGCCAAGCGCGATGAAAATCTGGAAATCTTCCGCTACGCTGCCGGAGGCTTCCGTGACTTCACGCGGATCGCCGGCAGCGATCCAACCATGTGGCACGACATCTTCCTCGCCAACCGCGAAGCCGTGCTGCGCACACTCGATGCATTTCGCAGCGACCTCGACGCCTTGCGCGATGCGGTCGATGCAGGGGACGGGCACCAGCTGCTGGGTGTATTCACCCGCGCCCAGGTGGCCCGCGAGCATTTCAGCAAAATCCTGGCCCGTCGGGCCTATGTGGACGCTATGAACGCCAACGACCTGATTTTCCTGGCCCAACCTGGTGGCCGCCTGTCCGGACGGATCCGTGTGCCGGGCGACAAATCGATTTCCCATCGCTCGATCATGCTCGGCTCGCTGGCCGAGGGCACCACCGAAGTCGAAGGCTTCCTCGAAGGCGAGGACGCCCTGGCGACCTTGCAGGCCTTCCGCGACATGGGCGTGGTCATCGAAGGCCCGCACCACGGCCGGGTGACCATCCACGGTGTCGGCCTGCACGGCCTCAAGCCGCCGCCCGGCCCCATTTACCTGGGCAACTCCGGCACCTCCATGCGCCTGCTTTGCGGCCTGCTGGCCGCGCAGCCGTTCGACGTGACCATGACCGGCGATGCCTCGCTGTCCAAGCGCCCGATGAACCGCGTGGCCAATCCGCTGCGCGAGATGGGCGCAGTGGTCGAGACCGGCCCCGAAGGCCGCCCGCCGCTGACCATCCGGGGTGGCCAGAAGCTCAAGGCCCTGGACTACAAGCTGCCGATGGCCAGTGCCCAGGTCAAATCCTGCCTGCTGCTGGCCGGCCTGTACGCCGAGGGCACCACCACCGTCACCGAGCCTGCGCCGACCCGTGACCATACCGAACGCATGCTGCGCGGCTTCGGCTACCCGGTGCACTCCGACGGCCCGGTCGCCTCGCTGAGCGCTGGCGGCCAGCTCACCGCGACCCGCATCGAAGTGCCCGCCGACATCTCTTCGGCGGCCTTCTTCCTGGTCGCCGCGTCCATCGCCGAAGGCTCGGAACTGGTCCTCGAGCACGTCGGCATCAACCCGACCCGCACCGGCGTGATCGATATCCTGCGTCTGATGGGTGGCGACATCACCCTGGAAAACCAGCGCGAAGTCGGTGGCGAACCGGTGGCCGACCTGCGCGTGCGCGGCGCCCGTCTCAAGGGCATCGAAATCCCCGAGGCGCTGGTGCCGCTGGCCATCGACGAGTTCCCGGTGCTGTTCGTCGCCGCTGCCTGCGCCGAGGGGCGCACCGTGCTGCGCGGTGCCGAGGAGCTGCGGGTCAAGGAGTCCGACCGCATCCAGGTCATGGCCGACGGCCTGGTCAGCCTGGGCGTGAAGTGCGAGCCGACCCCGGACGGCATCATCATCGACGGCGGCCAGATCGGCGGCGGCGAGGTGCATGGCCACGGCGACCACCGCATCGCCATGGCCTTCAGCGTGGCCTCGCTGCGCGCCAGCGCACCGATCCGCATCCATGACTGCGCCAACGTCGCCACCTCGTTCCCCAACTTCCTGGCGCTGTGCGCCGAAGTCGGCATCCGCGTGGCCGAAGAGGGCAAGTCGTGAACAGCCAGGCGCCAGTGATCACCATCGACGGGCCGAGCGGTTCGGGCAAGGGTACCGTGGCCGGCCTGCTGGCCCGCGAGCTGGGCTGGAGGCTGCTGGACTCCGGCGCGCTCTATCGTCTGCTGGCGTTCAACGCCACCAATCATGGCGTGGCCTTGACCAACGAAGAGCTGCTCAAGGCCCTCGCCGCTCATCTGGACGTGCAGTTCATCGCGGCCGAACCCGGTAAGCTGCAGCAGATCATCCTCGAGGGCGAGGACGTCAGCCATGTGATCCGCACCGAGACCGTCGGTGCCGGCGCCTCCATGGTCGCCTCGCTGCCGGCGGTGCGCGAAGCCCTGCTGCAGCGCCAGCGGGCCTTCCGCGAAGCCCCCGGGCTGATCGCCGATGGCCGCGACATGGGCACGGTGGTGTTTCCCGACGCGCCACTGAAGGTCTTCCTGACCGCCAGTGCCGAGGAGCGGGCGCGCCGCCGTTACTTGCAGTTGAAGGCCAAGGGCGAAGATGTTAGTCTGTCGAGTCTGCTGGAAGAGATACGTGCGCGCGACGAGCGTGACACCCAGCGTGCGGTGGCCCCGCTCAAGCCGGCGGCCGACGCCATCCAGCTGGACTCCACCGAGTTGTCCATCGAGCAGGTGTTGCAACGGATCAGGAGCGAGCTCGCCGAGCGCGACCTTCTCTGATCGACAGAAAGGCAGGCAGGTTCACCAGTCAACGTCCTGCCGGCCTTTCTTTACATGAACGAAACCCACATTGTCTGGAGTGTGGCCGATGGGCGTATGTTTCGCCCGAATCTACAGGAATTAAAATGAGCGAAAGCTTTGCAGAACTCTTTGAAGAAAGCCTGAAAAACCTCAACCTTCAGCCAGGCGCGATCATCACCGGTATCGTCGTCGACATCGACGGTGACTGGGTTACCGTGCACGCCGGCCTGAAGTCCGAGGGCGTCATCCCGCTCGAGCAGTTCTACAACGAAGCTGGCGAGCTGACCATCAAGGTCGGTGACGAAGTTCACGTTGCGCTGGACGCGGTCGAAGACGGCTTTGGCGAAACCAAGCTGTCCCGTGAAAAAGCCAAGCGCGCCGAGTGCTGGATTGTTCTGGAAGCAGCTTTCGCCGCCGAGGAAGTCGTCAAGGGCGTTATCAACGGTAAGGTTAAGGGCGGCTTC
Organism: Pseudomonas fulva; assembly: GCF_015680705.1. Classification (GTDB taxonomy): domain Bacteria; phylum Pseudomonadota; class Gammaproteobacteria; order Pseudomonadales; family Pseudomonadaceae; genus Aquipseudomonas; species Aquipseudomonas fulva_C. The sequence continues at coordinate 99,640 of NZ_JADNYP010000011.1, forward strand.
ACTGTCGACGTTAACGGCATCCGTGCGTTCCTGCCAGGCTCCCTGGTTGATGTCCGCCCAGTGCGCGACACCACCCACCTCGAAGGCAAAGAGCTGGAATTCAAGGTCATCAAGCTGGACCAGAAGCGCAACAACGTTGTCGTTTCCCGTCGCAGCGTCCTGGAAGCCGAAAACAGCGCCGAGCGCGAAGCGCTGCTGGAATCGCTGCAGGAAGGCCAGCAGGTCAAGGGTATCGTCAAGAACCTCACCGACTACGGTGCCTTCGTGGACCTGGGCGGCGTCGACGGCCTGCTGCACATCACCGACATGGCCTGGAAGCGTATCAAGCATCCGTCCGAGATCGTCAACGTTGGCGACGAGATCGACGTCAAGGTCCTGAAGTACGATCGCGAGCGTAACCGCGTTTCCCTGGGTCTGAAGCAACTGGGCGAAGACCCATGGGTTGCCATCAAGGCTCGTTACCCAGAAGGCACTCGCGTCATGGCGCGCGTCACCAACCTGACCGACTACGGCTGCTTCGCCGAGCTGGAAGAAGGCGTGGAAGGCCTGGTGCACGTTTCCGAAATGGACTGGACCAACAAGAACATCCACCCGTCGAAAGTCGTTCAGGTTGGCGACGAAGTGGAAGTCATGGTTCTGGACATCGACGAAGAGCGTCGTCGTATCTCCCTGGGCATCAAGCAGTGCAAGTCCAACCCATGGGAAGACTTCTCCGGCCAGTTCAACAAGGGTGACAAGATCTCCGGCACCATCAAGTCGATCACCGATTTCGGTATCTTCATTGGTCTGGAAGGCGGCATTGACGGCCTGGTCCACCTGTCCGACATCTCCTGGAACGAAGCTGGCGAAGAAGCCGTGCGTCGTTTCAAGAAGGGCGACGAGCTGGAAACCGTCATCCTGTCGGTCGACCCGGAGCGCGAGCGCATCTCCCTGGGCATCAAGCAGCTGGAAGACGATCCGTTCTCCAACTTCGTGTCCCTGAACGACAAGGGTGCCATCGTCAAGGGTACCGTCAAGGAAGTTGACGCCAAAGGCGCCATCGTTACCTTGGCCGACGACATCGAAGCTACTCTGAAGGCTTCCGAAATCAGCCGTGACCGCGTTGAAGACGCGCGTAACGTTCTGAAGGAAGGCGACGAGATCGAAGCCAAGATCATCAGCGTCGATCGCAAGAGCCGCGTCATCAGCCTGTCCATCAAGTCGAAGGACGATGCTGAAGAGCGCGAAGCTATCCAGAGCCTGAAATCGGCTCCGGAAAGCACTGGCGACACCACCATGGCCGCGCTGCTGCGCGAAGCGATGGCCAAGCAGAACTAAGTTCTGGTTGGAAGAAAAAGAGCGACTTCGGTCGCTCTTTTTTTTGGGTTCTGGAAAGTCGTCCTCCAGGCCACCCACGCCTACGGGGGGGCGTGCTTCCCGAGCCATTCGGTGGTGCTTGCGGGGCCAGAACTGGAGCGCCCGTGCAACCCACCGATAGCGTCAGAAGCACAGCCCCACCCGGCGCGCCCAAAACTTAAAGTTCCCCAAAATCTGCGCAAACTTGAATTTTTTAATGAAGTCAAGCTTCACCCTGTTCAAATCTCCCATGACGTGCTAAAAACAATTGAGCAATGATCTAGCTGCTTGATAACGAAGGGAAAAACATGACGAAGTCGGAGCTGATCGAACGGATTGTCACCCATCAGGGTTTGCTCTCGTCCAAGGACGTCGAGCTTGCCATCAAGACCATGCTTGAACAGATGTCACAGTGCCTGGCCACCGGTGATCGTATCGAGATCCGCGGTTTCGGCAGTTTTTCGCTGCACTATCGCGCGCCACGCGTTGGCCGTAATCCCAAGACCGGGCAGTCTGTCAGCCTCGAAGGCAAGTTCGTGCCACACTTCAAGCCCGGCAAGGAACTGCGTGATCGCGTGAACGAAGAAGAACACGAAGCGCAACGCTAGGCGCCCAAAGGAAAACACCGATGCATACCCTCAAACGCGCCATCACGGCGCTGCTGCTCCTGCTGCTGGCCGCAGTGGTCCTGTTCTTCGTGCTGGAAAACCAGCAGGGCGTTTCCCTGGTGATCTTCGGCTGGTCGTCGCCGCAGCTGCCGCTGGCCGTACCTGTCCTGGCCGCATTGATCATCGGCCTGGCGGTCGGCCCACTGCTCGGTGCCTATGGCGTGCTGCGCTCGCGGCGGCGAATTCGCGCCTCGGCCCGCGAAGCTGCGCTGGCTGGCAAGTAACGTAGGAATTTTCCTTCGATAACGGATGGCATATCCGATTTCGGTCCGCCTTTCGCTCATGAGCTAATGACGCACTCACCTGCCATGGAGTGCGTACCGCATGCAGTATCCCAGTCTGTCCCATCACGGCGGTGCCGACACGGTCACCGGGTCCTGCCACCAGCTGCACCTCGACCATGCCAGCAGCCTGCTGATCGACTGCGGCCTGGAGCAGGAGGGGCAAGGCCAGCCAGGCGACACTGGCGTTCCCTTCGCCATCGATGGCATCGAGGCGCTGGTACTCACCCATGTCCACCTCGACCATGTCGGCCGTATTCCCGCGCTCTTCGCCGCCGGCTACCGTGGCCCGATCTTCTGCAGCGAACCGTCGGCCAAACTGCTGCCGCTGGTATTGGAGGACGCCTACCGGCTGACCATCAGCGACCAGCCGCGGCATGTCGCGCGCTACCTGGCGTTTCTCGAAGAGCGCCTGGTGCCCCTGCCGTTCGACCACTGGCATGTGCTGGTCGACCGCCCCGGGCTGCACTGCCGCATACGCCTGCAACGGGCCGGCCACCTGCTCGGCTCAGCCTATGTCGAATGCGGCGTTCGCCACGCCGCCGATGCCGACGCCGTCCGGGTGGTGTTCTCCGGTGACCTCGGCGCCCCCGGCAATCCGCTGCTGCGCAGTGCCCAGCCACCCGAGCGAGCCGATATCCTGGTGCTCGAAAGCACTTACGGTGACCGCCTGCACGGCGACCGCGACAACCGCCAGCACGACCTCGAGGCCGCGATCGATCGCGCCCTGGCCGACCACGGCACCATCCTCATCCCGGCCTTCAGCCTGGGGCGCACCCAGGAGCTGCTGTACGACCTGGAGGATATCCTGCATCGCAAGGCCCTGGCGCCGACAGGGCAGGGCGACCCCAGCGGCGACCCGCTGCAGGCCATCGACTGGTCGCAACTGCCGGTGATCCTCGACTCGCCACTGGCCCAGCGCATCACCCAAGCCTACCGCCAGCTGCACGCCCACTGGAACGCCGAAGCCGCCCAGCGCCTGGAGGACGGCCGCCAGCCACTGGGCTTTCGCCAGCTGATCGCCATCGACAGCCACGCCCGCCACCAACAGGTGGTCAACCACCTCAAGAGCACTGGCAAGCCGGCCATCGTCATCGCCGGCAATGGCATGTGCTCGGGTGGACGCATCGTCAACTACCTCAAGGCCATGCTCGAAGATCCACGCCACGAGATCATCTTCATCGGCTACCAGGCCAGGGGCACGCCGGGCGCGGTGATCCAGGCCAGCGCCGGGGCGGAGGGCTTCGTCCAGATCGACCTGGACGGGCAGATGCACGACATCCGTGCCAAGGTCATGACGGTGGGTGGCTACTCCGGGCATGCCGATCAGGATGGGTTGCTGGGCTTCGTCACCGGCATGCAGCGCTGGCCGTCGCGCATCAGGCTGGTTCACGGGGAGGCAAGGGCGCGGCAGGCGCTGGCGACAAGGCTGCGTCAGGCCTACGCGAAAAAAGCCTATGACCTGGAGATCGAATGAGTCTCGTGGCGGTCGAAGCGGGCGGCAGCGCAGCTTGCACGAGCAAGCCTCCCGAAAGGTTCTCTGATATTCTTGGGCTTCGCGGATTCTGGGGTATGCCTGCCTGTACGCTTTTACCTGAGCCCAGCAGCTGAATGACCAGCAAGGAATTTGAACGTTCAAGGTGCGAAGTGGCCCGTCGTTGCCGAAGTACTTTGCGTTTCATGACGCGCCATGCAAATGGCCAGCAGGATCGAAAGATATGGACTTGATACCCGTAATTTTGTCAGGTGGCGTGGGTAGCCGCTTGTGGCCCGTTTCACGAGAGACTCACCCGAAGCCTTTCATGACGTTGCCTGACGGCCAGAACCTGATTCAAAAGACATTTCTCCGGGCCTCGAACCTCGCAGGTGTCTCCAAAGTCCTTACCGTCACCAACCGCGAACTGCTGTTCAAGACCGAAGACGAATACCGGGGCGTGCGTGCCGCGGGTCATGCCCAGGCATTCATTCTCGAACCGTTTGGTCGCAACACCGCTGCCGCGGTCGCCATGGCAGCCTTGCAGCTTCAGGATAGCCATGGCCTCGACGCGCACATGCTCGTGCTGCCCGCGGACCATCTGATCCAGGACGAACCTGCCTTCGCCACTGCCGTGGCCAAGGCTCTCGAACTGTCGGTCCAAGGCTGGCTGGTGACCTTCGGCATCAAGCCGCTATATCCGGAAACAGGCTTCGGCTACATCGAAGCAGGCCGCGAGGGCGAGCTGCAACATGGTCTCAAGGTGGCCCGCTTCGTCGAGAAGCCCAACCTGGCAGCGGCTGAGTCCTATGTGGCGGCAGGCAACTACTTCTGGAACTCCGGCATGTTCTGCTTTCGGGTCGGTACCGTTCTCGAGGAGTTCGAGAAACACTCGCCGGATGTGCTGCAAGCGTGCATCGAAGCCAAGCGTCAATCACGCCTGGCCGAAGCCGAAGGGTACAGCTGCTTGGCAATCGATTCGGCAAGTTTCAGCCAGGTTCCGGATATTTCCATCGACTATGCGCTCATGGAGCGCTCCGACCGGGTCGCAACCGTGCCTTGCGACATGGGTTGGAGCGACATCGGTTCGTGGAATGCCGTCAGCGAGCTCACGCCGGCCGATAGCGATGGCAATCGCTTCGAGGGCGAGGTCCTGGCCCACGGCTCGCGCAACAACTACGTCAACAGCGAAGACCGCCTAACCGCCCTGGTGGGCGTCGAGGACCTGCTGGTGATCGATACCGCCGACGCGGTGATGATCGCCCACAAGGACCACGCCCAGGACGTCAAGCACATCGTCGGCCAGCTCAAGCGCAAGGGCCACACCCTGCACCAGCTGCATCGCACGGTTCATCGTCCCTGGGGGACCTACACGATCCTGGAGAGTGGCGATCGCTTCAAGATCAAGCGCATCGTGGTCAAGCCCAGAGCGTCACTGTCGCTGCAGATGCACCACCATCGTAGCGAACACTGGATCGTCGTCAGCGGCATGGCCGTCGTGGTCAACGATGGCCAGGAACTGATGCTCAATACCAACGAGTCCACTTTCATCCGTGCTGGCCACAAGCATCGCCTGAGAAATCCAGGTGTCATCGACCTGGTACTGATCGAGGTACAGAGCGGCGAATACCTGGGTGAAGACGATATCGTCCGCTTCGAAGACAGCTATGGCCGCTGCGATGCATGAGCGCTGCTGCATTCGGCGCGCTCGCAGCGCAAGTTCAGGGCAGACGATGATAATCCCGACACGTAAATTATGGTCTTGGGCAAGCGAAGCAGTTCATGACATCCCGGCTGACTGACATGGATGCGAGGAGGGGCAACGGCGAGGACGTGAAAATGGCTGAAGGCTACCAAAGCGCTGCGAGCCTGGTCGGGCAAGCCGATATCGCTATATTGATGTGCACCTACAACGGTGAAGCGTTTCTACGGGAGCAGCTCGAGTCGTTCGCCAGCCAGACATGCGGCAGTTGGAAGCTGTATGTGTCCGATGACGGATCCACGGATGCCACGCGCCAGATACTGGCTCAATATCGGCAACGCTGGGGGGCGGAGCGCCTGCAGGTATTCGATGGTCCGGGCCAGGGCTTTGCGAAAAACTTCATTTCATTGCTCAAGCGGCCAGCGGTGAAGGGACGTTTCTATGCTTTCAGCGATCAGGACGATGTCTGGTTCAGTGACAAGCTGGAACGAAGTCTTGCCTGCCTGGTCACAACCCCGGCTGAAAAACCGGCGCTTTATTGCTCCCGAACCCAGCTTGTCGATAGCGCACGCAACGCAGCTGGCTATTCGCCGTTGTTTTCGAGGCCGCCGTCGTTCCGGAACGCCTTGGTACAAAGCCTGGCAGGTGCCAATACCATGCTCATCAATCAGGCAGCACGCGACGTGTTGATACAGCTTCCGGAAGGCGCCAGCATCGTCGCCCACGATTGGCTTGCCTACATTTTGGTAACAGGGTGCGGTGGCACTGTCATCTATGATCCGCAGGCAAGCCTCGAGTATCGCCAGCATGGCGACAACCTCATCGGCGCCAACAACAGTTTGAAAGACCGGCTCAAGCGCCTGCGCAAAATGCTGTCAGGCCGCTTCGTGAAATGGAATGACGCCAATGTGCAGATCCTGCGGGCCATGGCTCCGCTGCTGACCCAAGAGAACCGCGCCATTCTGGCGGACTTCGAGTCTGGTAGGCGCGCGGGCCTCTCGTCCCGTCTGTGCGCGCTGCGTCGGTCAGGTGTGTATCGCCAGACCCTGGTAGGGAACCTCACGCTCGTGATCGCTGCATTTCTGGCCAGAATTTGAAACCAGGCATCGCCGGTTCAACGCGCCTGCCCCGCAGGCGCAGCATTTGTCGAGCTGTTCGCGGCGGCCTGCGCTGCCCGATCAGCATTTCGGAGATTGACATAACATGAAAGCAACAAAGCAAGACATTCCAGAAGTCATCCTCTTCGAGCCGCAGGTCTTCGGTGATGACCGTGGATTCTTCTTCGAAAGCTTCAACCAGAAAGTGTTCGAGGAAGCGGTCGGACGCCCTGTGACGTTCGTCCAGGACAACCATTCCCGCTCCGTCAAAGGCGTGCTTCGCGGCCTGCATTATCAGATCCAGCAGCCACAAGGGAAGCTGGTACGGGTGGTGCACGGCGAGGTGTTCGACGTGGCCGTCGACCTGCGCCGAAGCTCCAGCACTTTCGGCAAATGGGTAGGCGTGCACCTGAGTGCTGAAAACAAGCGCCAGCTGTGGGTGCCTGAAGGCTTCGCCCATGGCTTCGTGGTGCTCTCGGAAAGCGCCGAATTCCTCTACAAGACCACCGATTACTACGCTCCCCAGTACGAGCGCAGCCTGGCGTGGAATGACCCGGCCATCGCCATCGAATGGCCATACCATGGTGAGCCCGCACTGTCGGCCAAAGACCAGAAGGCCAGCACCTTCCAGGATGCCGATACCTTCGCTTGAAACCAGTCTCGCGCAAGCCTAGCGCCGTCCCCCGACAGGACGGTCGCTTGCGTGGGCGTCCGCCATACGGACAGTTCGATTAACGCACCGAGGTAACTGGATGAATCCGCATTCGCAAGCTGCCATATCGCCGTGGGCGCTGGTCAGCAATCTTTGGCAATATCGCCGGTTGATCCTGCAGATGGCACGGCGAGAAGTGGTCGGCCGCTACAAGGGCTCCGTGATGGGGCTGTTGTGGTCGTTCCTGACGCCACTGTTCATGCTGGCGGTCTATACATTCGTTTTTTCCGTAGTGTTCAAGGCGCGCTGGACAACTTCTCCGGACGAAGGCAAAGGTGATTTCGCCATTCTGCTGTTCGCCGGCATGATCGTGCACGGCCTGTTCGCCGAAGTGTTGAACCGGGCGCCAAGCTTGATCCTGGCCAACGTCAACTACGTCAAGAAGGTCGTCTTCCCGCTGGAGATACTGCCCGTCATCTCCATGTGTACCGCGCTGTTCCATAGCGGCGTGAGTCTGTTGGTGCTGCTGTGTGCCATCATCATCGTCAATGGCGAATTCCACGCCACCATGCTGCTGGTGCCGCTGGTCGTGCTCCCCTACATCATTTTCGTGCAGGGGCTGGCCTGGATCCTGGCATCGCTGGGTGTCTATCTGCGCGACGTCGGGCAGACCATCGGCATCATCACCATGGTGATGCTGTTCCTGTCCCCGGTGTTCTTCCCGGTCAGTTCCCTGCCGGTGGAGATGCGCCCCCTGATGGAAGCCAACCCGCTGACCTTCATCATCGAACAGGTCCGGGAGGTCCTGATCTGGGGGCATCTTCCAGACTGGATGGGGTTGGGCCGCTATTCGCTCATGGCCCTGGTCACCGCCTGGCTAGGCTACGCATGGTTCCAGAGAACAAGAAAGGGGTTCGCTGATGTCCTCTAACGCCTCGCACGATGCAGACGCAGCGATCGTCGTCAACGCCGTATCGAAGTGCTATCACATCTACAACAAGCCCCAGGACCGACTCAAGCAGTCGATCATGCCTCGCCTGCAGCGGACGCTGGGCATGCAGCCGAAAGCCTACAGCCGCGAATTCTGGGCGTTGAAGGACGTGTCCTTTACCCTCAGGAAAGGTGAAACGCTCGGCATCATCGGTCGTAACGGCTCGGGCAAGTCGACCTTGCTGCAATTGATCTGCGGCACGCTGAGCCCCAGCCAAGGCCATATCCAGACCTTCGGCCGGGTCGCGGCACTGCTGGAGCTGGGCGCCGGCTTCAACCCAGAATTCACCGGCCGGGAAAACGTCTACCTCAGCGCGGCCTTCTATGGCCTGAGCAAAGAGCAGACCGACGCGCGATTCGACGATATCGTGGATTTCTCCGAAATCAGGGATTTCATCGATCAGCCGGTCAAGACCTATTCCAGCGGCATGTTCGTGCGTCTGGCCTTCGCCACCATCGCGCATGTCGATGCCGATATCCTGATCATCGACGAAGCATTGGCCGTTGGCGACGCGATCTTCACCCAAAAGTGCATGCGCTTCCTGCGCAAGTTCAAGGAAGAAAAGACCCTGCTGTTCGTCAGCCACGACAGCAAGTCCGTGATCGCCCTCTGCGACAAGGCGCTCTGGCTGTCCGACGGGCAGATGAAAGAGCTTGGCGAGGCCAAGCAGACCTGCGAGCACTACCTGAACTTCATTCTCGGGGCGACGCAGGACAAGCAACTTCAGGAACAGACCCAGGCGTCGTCCGCGGCCAAGAAGCTTCGTGAAATATGGGCCGGCGAGCATCGCTACGCCCCCGCCGGGCCTTCGAGCCTGTTCCAGCACAACCTCGAGGCGTCCGCGCAGACGGCCCCGCTCGGTGCCGAAATCAAGTACGTCAACGTCACCGCGGAAGACGGCAGCGATATCCGCGCGCTCAAGGGCGGCGAGGTGGTGACGCTGTCCATTCATGCGGTCGCCTACACCGTGCTCAAGCACCCGGTGCTGGGTTTCTACGTCAAGGACCGGCTCGGCCAGTTCCTGTTCGGCAGCAACACCCTGAGCATCGAGGATCGTGTGCCACCGATCGCGGAGCCTGGGCAGGAGATCAAGGCGCAGTTCACGTTCGCCATGCCGTGGCTGGCCAACGGCGACTATTCGATCCAGGCAGCCGTTGCCGATGGCACCCAGCAAGACCATACCTCGCACCATTGGGTCCACGACGCCATCATCTTCCATTCGAGCCACGACCCTTCGGCGTCAGGGCTGATCGGCATCCCCATGCTGGAAACGAAGCTCACTGTCGATAGCGAGACAGGTCTGTAGATGCACGCGTTCGTATACCCGCATGCCTGGTTCGTCTTGAAAGCCGCGGCAACGGACTCTTCGTTGTCGAGGCTTTCACCAGGAGGCATGATTCGCTCCCGACATTTCATGATGAAACATCCAATGCGCAGTCTGATTTCACCAACATTCGGCCGCCGGAGTCCAGAAAATTGACCAATTCACAAGAACGCCCACTGGAGGCCAGTGTGCTCGACACGTTGCGTGAAGAAAACGCCGCATTGCAGGGGAGCCGGAGCCACTTGCAAGCTCGGCTGATCGAGGCCGACAAGACGCGATATCGGCTCGAAGGCCAACTGGCGGATGCCGAGAACGTTCGGTACCAGTTGCAGGACCAGATGACGAGGGCGCTGGCCGACGCCGAAGCGGTCCGGCAACAGATCGAGCACCAGGCAGCCGACACCCAGAGGGCGCTGGACAGCGCCTTGCAACAGCTGGAAGTGATCGACGCCCTGCGTGCCGAAGCGCTCGATGCGCGCGATCGGCTCGCCAAGGCTCAGGCCGAAATCGACAGCCTGCGGGCGGAGCTGGCGCAGAGCAACGAGCGGGCCAAGCGCGCCTCCGATGAGTTCGCAGGCATCATCCAGGCGATTCACCGGTCCACCAGCTGGAAAACCACCGCGCCCCTGCGTCTGCTTTCGCGGGCGGTTCGCGGGCAGCGTCCGCTGGTCGCTGGCGGCCTGCGCGCTCGCGTGCTCGAGCAGCTCAAGCCGTTGTATTGGGCGCTGCCGCCCAAGTACCGTACCTCGGTGCTGGACTGGGGGTATCGCAACCTGGAGTTCGTGTTCCGTGGCAGCCCGCATTACGAAATGTGGAAGAACGGCACTCAGACACCCATCGAGGTCACCGACAGCACGCTGATCACGCTGGAGGGCGTCCTGCCGGCCGAGCAGGTAGAGGGCACCATCGCCATCCACCTGCACATGTATTACGACGACCTGGCTCCGGAGTTCGCCGGTTACCTGAGCAACATGCCCTTCGCCTACGACCTGTATGTGTCGGTGAAGGATGCCTCGGGTGAAGCGGCCTGCCGCGCCGCGTTCGACAAGCTGGAAAACTGCAAGGCGCAGACCTTCCAGGTCGTCAACAACCGGGGCCGGGACATCGCGCCGATGTTCTGCACCTTCGGTGAAGCGCTGCGTCGCTACGATTACCTGGCCCACCTGCACAGCAAGAAGTCGCTGTACAACGCAGGCGCCACCGAAGGCTGGCGTCAGTACCTGGCGGGCAACCTGCTCGGTAGCACGACCACCATCCGCCGGATCTTCACCCTGCTGGCAGGCGACAAGGGCATCGTCTATCCACAGAACTTCAAATCGGTGCCCTGCCAGGCCAACACCTGGCTGGCCAACAAGGGCATGGGCACCGCCTGGTGCGCACGCCTGGGTATCTCGCCGGTACCCCAGGGCTACTTCGATTTCCCGGCGGGCTCCATGTTCTGGGCCAGAGGCGACGCGCTGCGGCCGTTGTTCAACGCCAACATCACCATCGAGGATTTCATCGAGGAAGCGGGCCAGACCGACGGTACCTTCGCGCACTGCCTGGAGCGGCTGCTCGTGCTCAGCGCGCGCAAGCAGGGGCTGCAGGCCGGCATCATCAAGGACATGCAGAACCCGACCTGGTCTTCGTGGCGGCTCGATCAGCTGCTGGCGCGTCCTTTCGACTGGATGGTGGGGAATTTCGCCAATCCGGTGATCAAGTGCATCGGTTTCGATATCTTCGACACGCTCCTGGTACGTCCGCTCATCGATGCCGAGACCACCAAGCGCATCGTGGCCGCCAACTTGCCAGAACCCCTGGCGAAGCTGTTCGGCGAGTGCCGTGTCGCCGCGGAAGCCGAAGCGCGCAAGCACAAGGGCAAGGATGTCGACCTGCACGACATCTACCAGACCTTCCAGCAGCTCACCAAGCTGCCCGACGCCGACGTACAGACCATTCGCGAGCTCGAAGAGCAGATCGAATACCGCTCGCTGACCGCCCGCAGCGGTGGTGTCGAGCTGTTCGAGCAGGCCAGGGCGACCGGTAAGCCGGTGCTGTTGATGTCCGACATGTTCCTGCCCAAGTCGCTGATCGTCCAGGCGTTGAACGCCAACGGCATCCACGGCTGGACCGAGTTCTACCTGTCGAACGAAGTGGGCCTGCGCAAGGATACCGGGGCGCTCTATGACCATGTGCTGCAGGTCTACGGGCTGCAACCCAACGAGTTCATCATGGTTGGCGACAACGAGCGCTCCGACCTGCAGATCCCGTGCGACAAAGGCTGTGTCGGGTTGCACATCCTGCGTCCGACAGAGATGGCCAGGGGCATGCCGCGCTTGCGCCGCATCGTCGAGAAGTACGAGTTCGCCCATGACCTGAATGCCGAACTGACCCTGGGCCTGCTGTTCAGGCACAACTTCGCGGCGGTGTCCTACCCCGAGCTGAACGCCGGGTCGCTGTTCCATGCCACGCCCTACAACATCGGCTACAGCCTCGTGGGCCCCATGCTGACCGGCATGGCGCAATGGCTGATCGACAACGCCAAGCGCGACGAAGTGGGTGAGTTGCACTTCCTGGCGCGTGAAGGCCAACTGATGAAGGCCGTCTACGATGTCTGGGCCGAAGGCCTCGACAAGGCGCCCCCTTCCAGGTACCTGGTGGTTTCGCGCCGCACGTGCAGCGTGCCATTGCTCGAGACGCTGGACGACGTATTCGCCATCGCCAAGGGCGACTACTACGCCAACACGGCCTCCAGCTACCTGCTGGAGCGCTTCGGGCTGGAGCTGGACGACGCGACATGGCGCGAGCTGCAGGCGAGTACCGGCATCGGCAGGGAAACGACCGTGGAAGTGCGCAACGGCAACCTGGACGTCCTGAAGCCGCTGCTCGAGAAGCTGGCCGGCACCATCTTCAAGCAGGCGCAAGTGGAGCGCGCCGGCTTGACGCGGTACCTGGACTCCATGGGGTTGATGGGAAGCCGGAAGCAGGCGGTCGTGGACGTTGGCTATGGGGCTACCATCCAGAACTACCTCTGCAAGCTGACTGGCCAGAACATCCATGGCTACTACCTGGCCACCGATGAGCGCTCGCTCAAGGTCTCCGAGCAACATGACGTCATCATTCGTGGCTGCATGATGCACAACGTCGAGCACAGCCTGGCGGCTCCGATCATGTACCTGCGCAGTTTCGAGCTGGAAAAGCTGCTCAGCTCCAGTGAAGGGCAGGTGGTCAAGTACACCACGGTCGAGGGTGGCCAGGTCCAGGCCCAGCACCGCGAGCTGTCTGCGCAGGAGCGCGCTGGCGACGCCTTCAGGGAAGCACTGCGCAATGGCGTGATTCAGTTCGCCAGGGATGCGGTGCAGGTTCGCCAGACGTTGCTGGCCAGCTTCGCGCCGTCATTGGAAATCAGCCGGGCCCTGGCAGACGAGTTCTTCGTCAAGCATTCGACCGACGAGTTGAAGTTGCTGGGCGACGTGATGCTGGATGACCACTACTGCGGTCGCGGTGTGGTTTGAGGCGCATGGAGGCTTCGGCGTTACGGCCGAGGCCTCCGGAAGGCTCGGGTTACTCCTTTCAGGACGCACACCACGAACAACATCACCCGATCACGAGTGCGCCGCCGGCAGCTGGTCACGTTGCAAGCCAGCCTGGCCAGCGAGCTGATCCTGGCCGAGTCACCCTCCAGCGTCACGAACGGGCTGTGGATCTGCAGCAGACGCGCGGTAAGCTCGACCTGGGCGAACCACCAGCCGTCGTTGATCTTGCGCCAGCGCACCAGCGCCGAAGACAGGCCGTTGTTCACGCCTACCTGGTTGCGCTCATGCTGCCGGTACTCCAGCCCAGGCGTAGGGTCGATGTACCACCTGTAGCCTCGGCTGCGGGCGAACGCATAGCAGAACCAGTCATGCAGATCGATACGCTGGGCGTGCTGCCAGTTGTCGAGCAACATGGCCTTGAAATCCTCGGCGAGTTTGCGGCTCAGCACGTAGGTACAACCCGGGCCTGCCGCCTCGAACAGATGATCCCAGCGCACCTGTGGTTGCGCCTTGTTCACCAGCAGGCGCCGCCCGTCACGCCAGAACGCCATGACGTTGCTCGAGTAGCCATCGGCTGCCTTGGCAAGCAACGTGCTCACCGCGCGCTGTAGCTTGTCGGCGTGCCACACATCGTCCTGGTCGGAAAACGCCACGTAGTCATGGCCTGACAGGTCGACGTCCCTGATCAGGCGAAAGAAATTGCGTGAGGCACCCTTGAACGGGCCACAGGCGGGAAGCAGCGTGACATGCGGATGCGCCAATGCATATTCGGCGCAGCATGCCTCGGTGCCATCGGTGGAAGGGTCGACGCTGATGTAGACATCGACGTCGACCTGCGCTTGGCCAAGGATGGAGGCCAACTGCTCCTCTATCCATTCGCGCCCATTGTAGGCTGCCAGCAGTACCGCAACCTTGGCAGGCCCGTGCGCCGTGCCGGCGGTTTGGGTAGCTGGCGTCATGATCAGTGGTGGCCTGGCTTGAGCAACTCGGACAGGTAGCGGCCGTACCCGGTCTTTTTCAGCTTCTCGGCCTGGCAAGCCACCTGTTCACGGCTGATCCATTCGTTGTGGAAGGCGATCTCCTCGAGGCAGGCGACCTTCCAGCCCTGACGTTCCTCGATGGTATGGATGAAGTGGCTCGCCTCCATCAACGACTGGTGAGTGCCGGTGTCCAGCCAGGCGAAGCCACGGCCGAGAATCTCGACGCTGAGGTTCTTCTGCTCGAGGTACACGCGGTTCACATCGGTGATTTCCAGCTCGCCACGCTCCGACGGCTTGATGTTCTTGGCGATCTCGACGACCTGATTGTCGTAGAAGTACAGGCCGGTCACCGCATAGCTCGACTTGGGTTGCGCCGGCTTTTCCTCGATGCTCAACGCCCGGCCGGTCTCGTCGAACTCGACCACGCCAAAGCGCTCCGGGTCGGCCACGTGGTAACCGAACACCGTAGCGCCTTCGGTCTGCTCGTTGGCCGAGCGCAGGTTGTCCGAGAAATGCTGACCGTAGAAGATGTTGTCGCCGAGGATCAGGCAGCACGGGTCCTTGCCGATGAATTCTTCGCCGATGATGAACGCCTGGGCCAGGCCGTCCGGGCTCGGTTGCTCGGCATAGCTGAGCTCGATACCGTACTGGCTGCCGTCGCCCAGCAGCTTGCGGAACGCAGGCAGGTCTTCGGGCGTTGAAATGATCAGGATCTCACGCATGCCGGCCAGCATCAGCACCGAAAGCGGGTAGTAGATCATCGGCTTGTCATAGATCGGCAGCATCTGCTTGGACACGCCGAGTGTCAGCGGGTGCAGGCGCGTCCCCGAACCACCAGCCAGAATGATCCCTTTACGATTGGTCGTGTTCATTTGTTCAGAGCTTCCATAAGCATGCGGGTGACACCACTTTGCCATTCTGGCAAGTGCAGAGAGAAAGAGTCACGAAGCTTGGTCGTGGCCAGGCGCGAGTTCAACGGGCGCGCGGCTGGAGTCGGATATTCGCTGGTAGCGATCGGGTTGACCGCTTCCACCGCCAGCGGCTCACCGTGGCGCCGGGCAAAGTCGATGACATAGCTGGCATAGGCATGCCAGGTGGTCTCGCCGGCGGGCGCCAGGTGATAGATACCGCCAAGCTCCGGCTTGCGCAGCGCTTGCTGCAGTGCCGCCACCGCTACGTCGGCCAGCAGGTCCGCCCCGGTGGGCACGCCAACCTGGTCGGCGATCACGTTGAGCGTTGGCCGGTCCTTCGCCAGGCGCAGCATGGTCTTGGCGAAGTTGTTGCCGCGTGCCGCATATACCCAGCTGGTGCGGAATATCAGATGCTTGCAGCCAGACGCTGCGATCAGCTGCTCGCCTTCGAGCTTGGTGGCGCCATAGTAGTTGACCGGCGCAACGGCATCGGTTTCGTGCCACGGCGTCGAGCCGCTGCCATCGAACACGTAGTCGGTGGAGTAATGCACCAGCCAGGCATCGAGCCGCCTGGCTTGCTCGGCCATCACCTGGCTGGCCAGGGCGTTGACCTTGTGGGCCAGCTCACGCTCGCTTTCGGCCTTGTCGACGGCCGTATAGGCCGCCGCGTTGACGATCACCTGCGGCGCTACCTTGCCGATACTGTCGCGCAAGCCTTCCAGGTCCGCCAGGTCGCCTGTCAGCTCGCCGTAAGGGGTCGATACGCGATGACGGTCGAGGGCGATCACCTCGCCCAGTACGCTGAGCGCCCGTTGCAGTTCCCAGCCGACCTGGCCGTTTTTTCCCAGCAGCAGAATCTTCATGCCTGGCCCGTACGCGTGGTGTAGTTCTTGTCGATCCATTGCTGGTAGCTGCCGCTCTTCACATGGGCAACCCACTCGGGGTTGTCCAGGTACCACTGCACCGTCTTGCGAATGCCTGACTCGAAAGTCTCTTCCGGCACCCAGCCCAGTTCCCGCTGGATCTTGCTGGCATCGATGGCATAGCGCTGGTCATGGCCAGGGCGGTCCTGCACGTAGGTCAGCAGCTCGACATGGGGGCGGAAGGCCGAATCGGGGCGCAGCTCATCGAGCAACGCACAGACGGTGCGGACCACTTCGATGTTCTGCTTCTCGTTGTGGCCGCCGATGTTGTAGGTCTGGCCCACTTCACCCTCGGTGGCCACCTTGTACAGCGCGCGGGCGTGGTCTTCCACGTACAGCCAGTCGCGAATCTGGTCGCCCTTGCCGTAGATCGGCAGCGGCTTGCCTTCCAGTGCATTGAGGATGACCAGCGGGATCAGCTTCTCGGGGAAGTGGAAGGGGCCATAGTTGTTCGAGCAGTTGGTGACCAGCGTCGGCAGGCCATAGGTCCGTGCCCAGGCGCGCACCAGGTGGTCGGAGCTGGCTTTGCTGGCCGAGTAGGGCGAGCTTGGCTGGTAAGGCGTGGTTTCGGTGAACAGGTCTTCCGGGCCTTCCAGGTCGCCGTACACTTCGTCGGTGGAGATGTGATGGAAGCGGAATGCCGCCTTGCGTGTCTCGTCCAGCGCGGTCCAGTAGCCACGCGCCGCTTCCAGCAGGTTGTAGGTGCCGATGATGTTGGTCTGAATGAACTCGGACGGACCGCTGATGGAGCGGTCTACATGGGACTCGGCAGCCAGGTGCATGATGGCGTCAGGCTGGTGCTCGCGCAGTACGCGGTCGAGTTCGACGCGGTCGCAGATATCGACGCGCTCGAACGCATAGCGCTCGCTTTGATCGACGGCCTGCAGGGATTCCAGATTGCCTGCGTAGGTAAGCTTGTCGACGTTGACGACCGAATCATCGGTGCTGGAGATGATATGACGTATGACTGCCGAACCGATGAAGCCGGCACCACCTGTTACTAGAATCTTCACGAGAGTTTTATACCTTGAGGTCATGACAGAGCTTGCGAGCCCTGTATAAGTCCATGCATGTACGACTCAGCCATCACGAAAACGCGATCGAAAAGTATACCCGAACGCCATTAGTTGCCGGCACTTGGTATGTTCGCCTGGTCACGTCATGGCGTGTCGAGCCTGCTATGAACGAGTGCTACCAGAAATATAGCGTGCGGGCGTGCAGCCGAGGTGTCGATAATTCTGGTGCAATTGGCAGACTGATCCGATATTCGATAGCAACGCCTGCCATAGAGTGGCACCGGGTACTTCCGACCCATGCAGGCGGGTTAGGTTCCGGTCTTGCTGGCGTTTAGTCAGCATCGTGCTGGCAAGCTGAGCTGCCATGCCTCAAGACGTTTGATGGAGGGCAGCAGGGGTGAAGTCCTGAGGCTGCATGAAGGCTCTGGTCATGGATAGCGCAGGGCAGGATGGGGCCGCTCATCAGGCCCGAAATGACGCGCTCAAGCCGGCGAAGGCGCCTGAAAGTCCAGGCGCGTCCCCACCAGCCACATTCAAGCGCGTGGCAGGCTCTGCCTAATTTCCTCCAGACGGGTTCGATAGCGCAATCCGGTGTAGCGGTAGCTGAAATAGCTTTGCATATGCAGCTGCGCTTTCTTGCCCAGCGTTCGGCCCATTGCCGGGTCATCCACCAGTTGCAGCATGTAGGCCACCGCCTGGTCGCCGTCCGGGTCGGCCCACTGCTGATCCTCATGGTGAGGGTATTCGCCCTCCAGCACCGGGATCAGCCGGTAGTCCACCGGCAGGCTGGTGTCCGCCGTCATGAAGTCCATGTTTCCCGAATATGCCGTGGCGATCACCGGCTTGCCCAGCGCCATCGCTTCGGCCACGCCGAAGCCGTAGCCTTCGGAACGGTGCAGCGACACGAAGCAATCACTGCAGCGCAGCAGGTTCTTCACCTCGGTGCTGCTCATGGTCCGCTCCAGCAGCGTGGTGCGGCCAGGCAGCGCCTGCACCTCGGCCTGCAGCTCGGCGAAGGCTTGCGGGTACATGTCGACACCGTTCACCTTGATCACCAGGTGCGCGCGCGCGTAGGGCCGCTTGGCGAGCAGCTGCCTGAAGGCTTCGAGCACACCACGGGGGTTCTTGCGGGCGGAGTACGAACGCAAGTCATAGAAGAACAGGAACACATAGTCCGCTTCAGGCAGGCCGAAGTAACGACGGCCGAAGAAAGTCTCCAGGTGGATCTCGGTCGCCAGCGGCATGTGTACCACAGGCTTGCTGCACGCTTGCTCGAGGGCCTCCTTGACGAAGCGCGAGGCAGCCCAGATTTCATCGAAACGATCCAGTTGCGTCGCCCACTCCCGCGGATAGCGAGGCAGTTCCCACAGCGGATAGATGATGTTGTAACCCTGCCACGGCCGGGTCTGGCCGAGATGCTCCAATGCATGCTCTACCTCGTTGCCATTGATATGGAAGAGGTTGATCGGTGCGGGTTCTTCCACCAGCGCCGCGCCGAATTCGGCGCTTTCGGCCTCGCTGGCCGGCACGAACTTGTAGATGTCGTGAAGCTTTGGCGGGGCGTAGACGGCCCTGAGCGAGCGGAACGTGGCACGTATGTGTTCGCCCATGCCGATCGGTGCGAAGGGGTGGCCTACCAGGCATAGGTCGCCGCTGTCGTTGAGGATATGAGTCATCGAATATCAGCCACTCAGGTTTTCTTCAGCAGACGCGAGGCGTCCAGTGCGTTGCGCACAGCTTCGAGGTAGGTGTGACCAAAGCGCCGATCGGGTTCCAGGTAGGCGCCTTCGGCCCATTCGTTCCACGCATTGATGAACACCAGGCGCTCGTCGCCGAAGTGTTGCTCACGGGTTTCGGCAATCGCCTCCTCGAGCCAGGCCTGGAAGGCCCCTGGTGTCGAATGTTCGAAGCAATTGCCTGCCTCCTGGCGCCGCGCCGTGTTGTCCCAGCCAGGCATGACGCCCTTGAAGCGCGTATAGCCGGGCGCGGGGCGCGAGGCATAGCTCACCGCCAGCTCGCGGTAGTCCGCCGAATGGCCGGAGAAACCAGGCTTGAGCAGCTCGCCCGTGGGCGGCTTGGGCTTGACCAGGCCACCTGGAGGGAATTCGATGGTCGCATCGCAGCCGTACAAGGAGGGGTGAGAGCCCGACTTGGCCAGCTCGAACGACTCGACCATCGCAATGTAGATTTCCCCCACGCCCCGTTCGCGGCAGACTTCGCGCCAGCGAGCGGCGGTCTTGACGAAGTCGGGGAACAGGGTTGGCCGGTAGATGACCAGCAAGGGTCTCTCATCGATCCTGATGTAGCGGTCATCCTTGAAATAGCGGATCAGGTCCTCGATCACCGCCATGTCGTCTTCGTCGCTATGCGCCTGGGCGATCAGCACTTCCTTTTCCAGGCCGTCCCAACGACGTGTCCAGTTTTCGTTCGCCCAGCACAGGCAGAACGGGATGTCGGGCCTGTCGCTTTGCAGCAACTGCTCGATGGGGCGCTCCAGCAGACGCTTGCCACCGAACCAGTAGTAGTAGAAGCAGAAACCGTGGACGCCATAGCGTTGCGCCAGGTCGGCCTGCTCTTGCAGCACTTCGAGCAGGCGCAAGTCATAGTAGCCGAGGTCGGCGGGGAGCCTCGGCTGGTAGTGGCCGACGAAATTGGGCTCAGCCTTGCTGACGTTGGCCCACTCGGTAAAGCCTTTGCCCCACCATAGGTCGTTCTCCGGGACCGGATGGAACTGAGGCAGGAAGAAAGCGATCAGGCGGGGGTCGAAGTGCCGTTCGATGGTTGCCGCCCACTTCCTGTTCAGCGTGCTGACGTTCTTCGCGATGCTGGCCATCTTGAAGTCGTTACCGGCCGCGGCGGTGGTCTTGGACAGGTGGTGAATGACCGTGGCGTGCGGATTGTAGTAGACCTCGTGGCCCTCGGCGCGAATGGTCAGGCACAGGTCGCTGTCTTCGCAGTAGCAGGGCAGGAACTCTTCGGAGAAGCCGCCGATGCGCTTGAGCAAGGCGGTAGGGGCGAGCAGGCACGCACCAGACACATAGTCGACCCGCCGGGTGTAGTTGAAGCGCGGCTCGTTCGGGTTCTCGGCGAAACCGATCATGGTCGAAACGCCATCGGGCGCCAATGCAGCGCCAGCCTCTTGCAGATGGCCGCTGGGGTAGACGAACTTGGGCCCGACGGCACCGACGTTCTCGAACTCGACGAAGGTGTCCAGCAACGCCTCGAGCCAGCCAGCGGTGACCTGGACGTCATTGTTGAGATAGACCGTGAATGCCCCGTTGACGTGGGCCATGGCGCGGTTGCAGTTGCGCAGGAAGCCGAGGTTCTGTTCGCCGCGCAGGTAGCGAAGGTTGGCAATGGGCTCGAGCAACGCCTGGGTGTCATCAGTGGAGGCGTCATCCGCGATGATGATTTCCACATCCAGTTCCGGCGACAGGTGTCGCTGGATGGAAGCCAGGCACTCGAGCGTTAGCTTCACGTTGTTGAACACGGGGATGAGGATGGATACCAGCGGCAGGGCGCCTGGGGCTTGGAACTGCAACTTGGCAGCCTGAGCCGGCAAGTCGGCTGGATCGAAATCCAGTACGTCGAGGGCTGCGACAGGGTTTCGGGCGCGATGCGCCGATTTCGCCTGGGCGATGTGTTCCTTGACTGCGGGATAATCCTGCCATTCCCAAGTGCCGTCGGCAGTGGCAAGTTGTGTCGCTGCAAGTAGAGGCAGAGGAGACATCGACTCAGCAGCCGCATGAGTCTGAGTTTCGCCAGTTGCGATTTTCTGCGGTGACGAGTCGTGATGATGGGTCATTGCACGACTCCTTCCAGCAGCTGACGTTCACCGGAGGAAACTTGCAGCGAACGGTCGAGTATCGACTCATAGGCTTGACCCAACTGCTGGCACAGGCGCTTCAAGTTATATTGCTTGGCACGTTTGCGACCTGCAGCACCTACCGTACGAATCTTCTTCGGGTTACGGCAGAACTGGCGCAGCCTGTTTGCGACGGCTTTGGTATCACCATGCTCGAACGTAAAGCCGGTGATGCCCTCTTCGATGAGCTCAGGCAATGCGCCCCACCGGTAAGCCAGCACCGGGCGGCTGGCTGCCATTCCCTCGAGCACGGTGCGACCGAACGTTTCCTGACAATGGGAAAGATTGAGCACGATGTTGGTCTGGGCCAACGCAGCTTGCGGGCTGGCTGCGTAAGGCAGGATGGAGAAGTTGGCTGGCAGCCGGCCGTCAGCCTCCAGCCTACGCAAGGCTGCGACGCAGGGCGTTTCGGGACCAATCAGCAACAGCTGCAGATTGGGAATGTCGGCAGCCGTATCGCAAGCCAGCTGCAGCAGGTCTTGCACACCCTTTTTAGGTTGGTTGCTGCTGATCAATGCTGCAGTGATGCGTTTGTGATCCACCGAATTGGGCAAATCAAACGCTTTCAGATCGACGATGTTTCCAACTACATGAGTAGCCCCTGGCTTGGAAAGATAGCGTGCCGTGAAGGCCGAATTGGCCAAGACGTGATCGGCACGTTCCAGCGCCTCGGTTACGATCTGGTCTGCCGGTAGTCCGATCGAAGCGCATAGATCGGCGTCCTGGGCGGGCGACTCGTGAGCATGGAGAACTGCCGGCACCTGTGCCAAGCGTGCGGCAACCAGCGGCTCGCGTAGCATCAGGGTATTGGCTTGTACCAAATCGACCGAATGCGTACGGATCAGTGCAGAGAAGCGTTCGACCGCTATCGAGCAGGGCACTGTGTCGGCGCGCCACAGCAGGGTTGGAATACAGGCGACCAGCAGCGCACGAGCCCGTAACTCTTCAAGATAAAGCGGGTTGGCAACACTCGGTACGCTGACGATTGCGTTCAGCTCCATCGCAACACAGGCATCCAGCACATCCAACAGACTAAGTTCTGCGCCGAACAGCTGCGGATTGGCAGCATGAGCACAAAGCAGCACTGTTGGCCGCCCTGGGCGGTGTTGCTGGCGACCAGCGAAGGTGGGATGGCTAGGGTCGTGGCCCGCTTGGCGCCCTACCTGTTCGTAATGCAGCAAAGCTGGCAGGCCACTTTCACGCGCCTCGACACTTTGCTCCAAGTACCAAGGCGTATTGAAGTCGGGGCCTGGTTCACGGCCTTCAGCATGACCATGGGTAAGGTAATGCTGCCACGGGTCGACATCAGCGCCTTGCAGGTCTGGGTTACGTTGCAGATACCACTCTGCATCGAACAGGGCCGGCAGCACAGAGTCGGCTGGCTCCGACGGAGCACCGTGTGCCTCAAACGGTTGCGCAGAAGCCGCGTCCGAATGCTGCGACAAGGCTTGAAGCGGTTCAGGTGTCTCGGTGCTGACTGGACCTTGACCCTGTACGATGGAGATTGATAGCAATCTTGCTTCGCGGATCGAATCGATTACCTGACAGTCCTGCAATCCCTGGATGCCAGGAACCAAGTCCAACGGGTAGGCAAGCAGGTGACGACCCACGACCAGCACTCGAGGAACCGTTAGCTGCTGCTCTGCAAGCACCACGTCCACTGCTCCGCTGACAGCCCGACGGAGGATGGCATCACCAACCGGGGACGGGCGTTGGTAGTCTGGCCAGTGCAACAAGGCGATTCGCTTGCCATGCTTTTGCAAACGGTCAAGTACGAAAAGCAGCGTCTTGGCCGTGCGTGCGCCTTCACTGAGGTCACTGATCAACAGCCAGTCATAGTTGGTTTCGACATCGGCGGCATGCAGCATAGGTGCTGGCGCCGGAAAGGCTCGAGTGGCAGAGCCCGTAGACAATCGCAGGCCGGCTGCATCCTCTGTCATCGCGTGCCAGGTATCGGCCAGCGCACTGTAGAGTTGACGCAGGCCGAAGAATGTCGAGCGTACGTGCGTACCGGAGGCCATGGTCAGTGATTGCGGCAGGTGCCTGGCAATGACCAGGGGGACACCAGGGCAAACATGAAGTAGCGCGTCGGTGCCGTGGCAGCGTAGCAGCCGCTGACGCAGCTCGTGGTCAGCCGCGACACGCACTTCGTCCCAACCGCCAAGGTCCCGTACTGCTTCGCGTCGCACCATGATGGTGGAAACGCTCGGTTCGATCAGACTACTCTCGATACGCCAGTTTTGGAAATGCAGCTGGGTGTCGGACCTGACCCAGTCGGCCAGCGTACCGACCAAGTTCGAGTTTTCCAGTAGCGGAGCGACCATCAGCTCCAGGCGCTGAGGATGAGACCAGTCGTCACTGTCGTGGTTGATCAGGAACGTACCGGTGGCGTGCTCCAGCGCAGTGTTGCGTGCAGCGTAGGCACCACGGTTGACCGGTTGTTGCAGCAGGAGAACGCGTTTGTCCTCGCGGGCGAGCGCTGATACGCGCTCGACCGTGGCGTCTGTACTGCAGTCATCGACTACCAGGATTTCCAGGTTGCTCCAACTTTGGGCGAGCAGGCTGCGCAGAGCCGTTTCGATGAATGCCTCGGCGTTGAATGCCGGCATGATAACGCTGATCTTCGGTTGCGCCTTAGGCAGGATCTGCGCTGCACAGGTTGCCTGAAGATTATCAAGGGTGAGCGCCGCTTCGGCATTGCAAAGACCGACCGGTGCCAGGTCGGCCGTCGCTAGCGCACGATTGACCCAAAACAAACGTTGCGAGGCTTGCGAGTGATGTTCTTCGTCACCCGTGTCAAGCCCGACGTTTGCCGCTGCCAGGTATAGATCGGGATCGGCACCTTTGTCTGCGATAGCTTTGCCAATGCAGTCCTGAGCTAGCGACTGTTGACCGTTGCGAAAAAGCACTTCGGCCCGGAGCAAGGTCGGACCCAGATTTCCAACATAGGGTGGCAGAGGCTGAGCGAGAGCATCCAGGTATGCCAATGCATCTGGCCACTGCAACGCACTGGCGTACCAGCGGACCAGTGCCCAAGAAGCATAAGCGTATTCTTCACTGTCCTCGGTCTGCTTCTGCCAGGCGCTGAGCTCGGGCAGAGCCAGCCGGGTGAAGCCACCCCATAACGCCGACTCAAGACGATAAGCTTTCAGGTAGCGGGGGAGGCGACCCTCAGCGAGGCCATGCTGCTCATAATGCTGTTGCGCATCTGCTCCAGCGATGGCTACATCCGGATAAGTCGCCAAGTACCACTGGGCATCGACAACGCTTGTATACGGGGCTACCGACTTGAACTCAGACATGGGCAGCCACTCGGCTGATCACTTTGCGAGCACGATGCAGCGTATGGTTGGATTGATCCATGGCTGCAAGGATTTCTCGGTTAGCCAGGTAATAGTTTTCCAGCTCTTCTTGTACGAGATGCAGTTGGGAAAGGAGAAGCTCGTTTTCTTCTTCGAAGGCCTTGGTACTGGCCGCAGCCGTAGCCAAATCCGCGCTGGACTTTTTCTGCGCGGCAAGTGCTAGGTCTAGCTCCTTTTTCAGCTTGGCGTATTTTTCATCGAGGGCTACGCTCTCCAAGTGGCGCTTTTCCAACTCTTCTTGTACTTCGTGCAACTGAGCGAGCAACATTTCGTTTTCCGCGACTAGCGATTTCGAGCCTACTTCGGCCTGCGCCGGCTGTTGTTCGCTCGCGAGAGCGTGGGCCAGCTGTTGCTTCAGCGCAGCTAGCTGATCCTTGAGTGACTGATTTTCCGCATCTCGCTCCGCCAGCGTTTCCTGCGCCAGACGCAGCTGCGCCAGCACCTGCTCGCGGTCGCCTTGGGAATTCTGTTGCATTGTCCGTATCGGTTCGGCTTCGTGACGCAGGCTAGAAATGATTCTCTCCCGTTCATGGAGCTGCAGCTGAGTATTGGGAAGCTGCCGGCCAGCATGAATCAAATCCAGCAGTTCGACAAAGCCCGCATTGGTTGCCAACGCACGATTGGATCGGAACTCCGGCTCGCCGTTTGGCAGCCAGGCTGCAGCTTCAAGTGCTTCGTACAGTGTCCAGCATTCAGGAGCCATTTGCTCGAACAGACCGGCCAGGGTTGCAGCCAACGGATCGGAAGATATGGGCAGTGGCTCATCGCGATAGGCCAGGCCTAGGCGTTCAAAAAGCGCCTGTGCGGGAACTCTGTCTATGTTCACCAGAACGAGGCGCTGGCGCAGCGTACGACGCAATTGCAGAACCGCACGCTGCTCTGCCTGCCATCGTTGCAGCGCAGTGGCGACATCGACGGCTTCGCCATCAGCCAACCAGGCCCAAGGCGCGCGGTAGAACCACACCCGTTGGCGTGCTGCGCCAACGCCGGTGAGGTCAACGTCAGCCATGAACTGCGCAGCAGGTTTCCATTCGATCGAGAAAGCGTCGTCAAAAGAGGCGCCTACATATGCGCGGCTGGCCTGTTCACTCAGGCCCGAGAGTAGGGTTTGCATCGATGTCTCCATAGAATACGGTAGCCATGTCATGGCCGCGCTCAGTCCTTACTGTACAGGTCGCGGGTGTAAATTTTGTCGAGTATATCGCTGATTTCATCGGTAAGCCGATTGGCCACGATGACATCGCAGCTCTCTTTGAACTCTTTCAGATCTGTGACTACCCGGGAATTGAAAAAAGTTGATACGGTCAGTACGGGCTCGTAAACCACCACCTCCACGCCTTTCGCCTTCAGGCGCTTCATGACGCCCTGAATGGACGAGGTCCGAAAATTATCTGAACCGGCCTTCATGATCAGCCGGTAGATTCCTACCCGATGGGGGTGGCGTTTTAGGATGGCTTCGGCGATGAAGTCTTTGCGGATGCGGTTGGAATCGACAATCGCCCGAATCAAGGTTTGGGGTATATCGCTATAGTTAGCGAGCAATTGTTTAGTGTCCTTGGGCAAGCAATAACCGCCGTAGCCAAAGGAAGGATTGTTGTAATGACTTCCGATACGCGGGTCGAGCCCGACACCTTCGATGATCTGGCGGGTATCTAGACCGTGGCTTTCGGCATAGCTATCAAGCTCGTTGAAATATGCTACCCGCATAGCAAGGTAGGTATTGGCGAAGAGTTTGACTGCTTCGGCTTCGGTAGCGCCGGTATGTAGCACCGGTACGTCTTTTTTTATTGCGCTGTTTTGCATCAGTTCGGCAAACAGCCTGGCACCTGCAGTGGCTCCGCCGATGACAATGCGAGAAGGATAAAGATTGTCGTATAGAGCCTGCCCTTCACGTAGGAATTCAGGCGAAAAAATGATGTCATCAAAATCGAACTTCTGGCGCATGCGTTCGGTAAAGCCGACCGGCACCGTTGACTTGATCACAATGGTTGCTGACCGATTGAGCCTACGCACATTTCTGATCACCGATTCAACAGAGCTAGTATCGAAGCGGCCGCTACCAGCGTCATAGTTGGTAGGCGTCGCGATGATGATGAAATCCGCATCCGTATAAGCCTCAGCACCATCGAGCGTTGCGCGCAGATTGAGCGGCTTGTTGTCAAGAAAGTCTACCAGCGCCTGATCAACGATGGGCGAACGGCGCTGGTTGATGGCGTCGACCTTGACGGGGTCGCAGTCAAGCGTTACAACCTGCGCATGCTGGGCCAGCAAGGCCGCATTGGCCAGGCCCACATAGCCCATGCCTACGACTGCAATTTTCATGGCTTGTTTACCCTTGCGACAACTTGTGGCAGGCCTCGTAGGCAGGTCGTTTTCATGTTGTGCGTTCCTTGCGCGCCTTGACGTGTTCAGCAGTATGTGGTGTGTGCAGGTCCATTTTTTCAGCCGACCATAGTCATTGCCAAGGCAGCCCCGGTGCTGTAGCGCATATGAATGTACCGTGATCAGCAAGCGTCCACACCGTTTCGGTGGCATGGAATCCAAGCTGCTATAGCCACCAAGCCTGACTGCACGTTGTGCCCAAGTAGCATGCGTTATTTCAAGCATGCATGCAGAACGGGGATCAACCGCTGCAGGCGCTCGCCCACCTGCGGGTTGCTCGCTCGCATCGTGGCCCCAGCAACTGCCTGGCTGATGGCCGTATAACCCCAAGGTTTGTGAGCGCGGATGAGCGCTGACTGTTGATCATCTGCCTGGTGGAACTCAGTGTACAAGCTAGTATTGGGCGATGGCAGCTCCTGCAACCAATCTTCCGGCCGCGCCAGTGCTACCATCGGGATGTTGCGTTGCTTGCAGAATACTGACAAGTGCAGGTCCGCCATGCCCGGTGTGCCGAAATGGGTAAGATCCAAACCTCTCAGTAGGCCGGAGTGGAATGCCACGGTACCGGTGCCGAGGTTGTTCACTAACGCATCACGCTCCAACTCCTTCTTGAACATATGCACTTTGCGATAGGACGAGAAGTAGCCTTCTGCCTGCTCCGGCAGCAGCACTCCGTGCACGCCGATCACCGCCTGTCGACCGTAGTCTTCAATGCGCCGCACCATGCTGGCGACGTAATCAGGGGGATAGATGATGTCATCGTCTGCGGTGAAGTAGTAGCAGTCTTCAGAGAGCGCGGCGAATGCTAGGAACTTCCCGTTGTCACGAAGACCAGGGTGATCTTTGGACAGATACACCGTGACTTGGGAATGACAATTAAGAACAAAGTCAGGGATCGACTCATAGCGATCAAGGTAGACATGCAAGGCATCGACCTGGGGCGCAAGGCTGGCCAGTACCTGACGTAGCAAGTCGGCGCGTTCTGGAATGGAACACAGGCTGACAATCACGGGCTGGATGGGATTGGCAAGCTTGCTCATTTCTGGCGAAACGGGGATAAGATCGCGAATGACCGGAAAACGGAAAAACTGGCGGAAGCGTCCGGCCCCAAGTTGTCCGTGTAGGCGGGCTGACGTTGCAATGTATTCCTCTTTTGCAGTCGAGTTACGCTTAGCGCCTTCGTTGTCAAAAAAGGAGTTTGAAAGCAAATCGCAATTATTATGCGGATGCTCTTGCACAGATTGAAAGTATAGTGGCAAGTCAAGCTCGGGAAATTTTGCGCCTATTTGTGTGGCCCACGTTTCTAGTCTAAGTAAGAACTCATCGTCAGCCTCGCACGTACAGTTGAAAAATCCAATTTCATCAAAAACTCGACGTTTTAACCCGATAGCTTGCAATCCGAGTCTGCTAACAGATCCGTTGAGTGAAATAACCTGGCACGATGGGAACATCACGCGAGAATAAGCCCCGCGCACCGCTACAACGTCGGGTTGCAGAAGTTTCGACATGCTTAAGCGGATACGATCAGGGTGAGATAAATCATCACCGTTCTGAAAGAAAATATATTCACCTTTCGCTATTTGTATCGCGTAATTCTTCGCGAAATTAATCCCCAAATCGGTATTAATGCGTCGGCAGTGAAGGTTTGCGACAGACTTCTGCAAGCGTTGTAGAATGGCCCAGGTTGCATCGGTGCTGGCACTGTCAACAACAATAACTTCTAGGCTAGGCCAGTTTTGTCTAAGTGCGGAAGTTACGGATTCTTCAATATTTTCGCGAGAGTTATGCGAAGTTATCAAAATGGAAACTGTCGGCGTCGCTAAACTGTCAAGATTGGATAGTGCCCGTGTTGCCAAGGATATCTTATGGTTGATGTCAGTTAAGGTAGCGAAGTGCGGAGTCTTCGCAGCAGGTGTGAGATGGCGCTGTGCTTGAGTTTTATTAAAAGTCGTGGTTGACATAGCTGTTTGTCTCATTCTCTGCCGTGTTAAATTCTGATGAAATGCATAAAATTGAGCCAGTTCGGGTTGGTTAGCGATGGCCTGCTCATATAACTCTATTGCCAGCGAGTATTGTCCAGCGCTAAAGGCTGCTTGGGCACCGTTGCTCAGTGACAATGGTGAAGCTCCTGCCCGCTGGAAATAATGTCGGTTTCGTCGCTCGGGAAGGTTAGATGATCGGGCGCAAAGAGCAATAGATACGGCCGGCGAGTCGAAGGTGTTTCCTAGTATCAAGGAGTAAATTCGTGCCTGTCCTGGACCTTGTAACTGTAGAGCAAATCGGAGAAACTGACATTCCTCGGGCACGATTAAAGAGTATGTCGACCCTGCTAGGTTGGCGGTGTGTCCGAGGGCTTTGTTATCAGCATCATAGTATTCAATAATAGTCTTTAGTTCTGAGAGATCATGTTCCACTTGTAGTCGGAACTGGTTGTTTCTCTGCATATTGAACTCAGATCGTTTAAAGTATTGTGCTGCGTAGAGGGTGACAAGCTCATCCGCCCTAGCTCGTGAAACCACTACCAGAGCAGAGTTGCAAATGTTAAGGCTAATTGAATTTGGTAGGCGTGGCGTCAACCAATCAATCAAAGCGTCCGCTGTAATTTTAATGGCTTTGCTATCCACAACTGGCTGTCGATAATCAGCTGCAGAAAGTCGTTCCGCTATAGGTAAGATATCCTCCGCTAGCGAAAGTCCGATATCTGAGTAAGAAAGGTCGTTGATTGTACTTTTTACCGTTCCTGCTGGCAGGAGTGAGCCGTCTCGACAATATTGAAACTCGTCAATAGCTAGCATATTAGGCCAGTTCAGCCAAAGATTGGGAACATCATTTAGACAGTCATCTAACCAGTCCTCGGGTAAAGCTTCAGACCGGATCAAGGATGATCGAGCTGCAAGCTTTGCAGTAGGCAAATATTGGGCGCCATCATCTTTTAGAATACATTTTCCTTTAGAGGCGATGTAGCATGCCGATTTACCGAAAGCATTTGCATTAGAATAATGTCTTGCCTGAATCAGATCAGTTAGGTAGTGTGGGCCGTAGATGTCGTTAGAAACAAAAAAAGCTAGCCAAGTATTTTTTGATATAATTTTTTTTGCTTCGTTAATGCAATCGTCCTGTGCTGTATGGTAAATAATGCGCTGGTCAATTGTATAACTGATAGGAGACCTGTGATCGTATTGGCGAAGTAGCAGCGCGCGGCATGGGTATTCTTGACGGAGTATATTTGAAACAATTAATTTCTCGGCCTCAAAGCTATCTGCGACGGCCAGTATGAGTACTTCTGGACGTTCAGGCTGCCACCGTTTTCCTTGAATACGCGATTTTATATAGTCAAGGCGATGTGCATAAGTATGCTCGCGTAGAATGGACCGTAAAGCTAATGCTCTATGCTTGCGGTATAAAGTTTCGTCATCCCACAGGCGAATAATTTTTTCTCGAAGTATAGAAGGGGTGCTAGATGTTATAACTAAATCACCGAAGAATAAGTGCATCCCATTTGAATTGTTGCTAACGACGATAGTGTTGCTAGACATCAGTTCAAATATTCGCCTTGCGAACATGCTCTGAGATCGAGTGACAGTATTGATATTTAGGGCAAATCGATATCCTTTGTATGCGGTATCAATTTTTTCGAACGGTAGAAAACCTTTGATTGCCGTATTAAACTGGCTTGGAAATTTAGTTTCTTCTTTCGTATCGTAATAATTCCGATCGTAAATTTCCAGCGGGCCAATGGAAGAGACGGTATCAGCTAGGTTAGTAAAGTCGCGCTGGCGCCCAGGATAGCGTTGATACCAAGATCCTGCAAAGCAAAATCCTCTTTTCCTAGCTATAGTGGGGAAGGGGTTGTGCAGGGTAGGTTGAGAAGCAAACGGTAACAAGGATACGTGCTCGTGCCCCAACTCCTTTTTATAGCGTGGGATGCAGTCTATATCCGTTGTAAAAACATGGTCAAAGTATCTTGCTAAAGGAAGGAAAGTACCAAAGTGAACGGGATCTTCCTTGTTCCAGAAAACTGTCGGGATGTTAAGGGATTTGCACAAATTGATACATTCTAAAATTTGCAAGGATGGTGGTGAGAGCTTCCGGCACCAAGTGTTGGCCCGCCCTTGCCATGCTGACTCGACAAACAAAAAATCTGCATCACTTTGGAGTATTTCGTCCCGAAATGAATCTGGAGTGAGGTGGGTGACACGGTCACAGCTTTCTGTGAGCGCATTGCTGGTGAAAGTGTCGGCTACTAATAGAATATTCAAGTTATTAAAGTCGCAATATTAAATATATGAAGGGGTTAGATAGATCAAAGATCTAAATGCTTCATTGCAGCCAGGGATTGTTTGCTGAATATTGCGAACTATAGGAGGCTTCAATTTGTTGGATAAAAACATGAAGAAGCGAGGCAAAAAAATTAGATAAAATAATTTCATATAAACTGCCTCGCTATCGCTTGGGCTAGTTAGGCTTTGACATCTTGTGGTTGCGTGCTGGAGGAGTGGTCTCGATCTCGGGGATTGACCAGTCCCTTTGTTTGTAACCATCGATCATCAAGCTTCCCAGATACAGGTCGAAAGCATCAGAAAATTTGAAGATGCTTCCGAAGTATGGTCCGCCGGGGGTCGGGGTTAGCTCGCCAATATAAACATCCACGCCAGTTGTGTACATATCAACGCTAATAAAAGGGCGGTTTAACTCATTTGCGGCCCTTTTTGCAGCGTCCAGCATTTCTCGATAATTGCCGGGTTTAATTGGAACTCCTGGTTTTGAAAATTCTTCTGAGGTTGTAGCTCGCGAATCTGTGATTGGTTCGAAATCCCCGTCGAAGAAAGATATTTCGTCGACCTTGGGGTTTCGGTTGATCTGCAAAATGAATTCCGGTTTGCCGTTGAAGGTATAAATTTTATAGTCGAAAGGAATTTTAAGTACACCATTTTCGCCGGTTATTAACTCCTCGGCAATCACCGGGCTCTTTTGGCCCTTGCAGAGTCTACGAATATCGTCCACTACTTCTACTTGAGTCATTAATTTATTGGAAAGCTGTTCAAAATAGCCGCCTTTAACACGGTAAAGAAGATATATTCCGGCCTTAGAAGAAAGATTTGTCAGTTTCAAAACAACAGGATCAGGAAGTTCATCAAAATCTATGTTTTCGACAGAGCTGAACTTTGATATCTGCTTTGGCGTCTGAAGTCCTGCCGCTGTCAGAACTTCTCTGGTAGTGAGTTTGTCAATGAAGAATCTGTTCTTATCACTCCGCTCGGCATGAGCTTGGATAAAATCTGTAAAATATTTGCAAATCATCAAGTTAGACCTCTACGATCGATTGGAAGTCGCCTTTTGTGATGAGTGATGTTTGTTTTCCGTTTAGGATGTCTTCCTCAGAGATCTGCCAGGTGTGATTAGTTTGCTTTCCCCGGAACTGGACAAAATTAAAAGGGTCAGAAGCATAGATTTTTTTTCCGGAATTTAGAACTGCTTTGATAAATGAACTATCTTCGCCCGTATTGGTTGGCTGAAACTTAATGGCATCAAAGACTTCACGCTTTATAACAAATGTCGGACCCGCTACGAAGTCCACCTCTTGATGTTTCATTCCAGAAAAACGTTTTACCAGTTGTTTAGATTCAGAAAGATACATGTAAATTTCTTTTTTCCCCACCATGCCGTAGTCGCCAAATGTAAACGGGATCAACATGTCGGAAAGATAGTTTTTAAAGTAGAAATCATCATCGTCCATTTTTGCTATGTAATCGCCTTTGGCGAAGCTGGCGGCATGATTGAATCGTTCGCCTAGTGTGGTTTCCGGATCATCATTAGTAATGACTTGAATGCGCCTGAGTGTCGAGGGCCTACTTTTTAGTTTGGTGATGAGTTCTTCTTTTTCAACGTTATTGAAATCTTGCAGAACAAGAATTAATTCGCAGTTAGAATGGCTTTGCCTTGTCATATTTTCGACAATGCGATCAATCATGTGCGGGCGTCGAGTGCAGGTGATAATACTAACAAGTGGTATGGGCGTATCGCTCTCAAAGCCAAGAGACTTTTGAATGTCTTTCAACCTGTGAGTGTATGTATGTTTAGTCATGACTTCGCGGTAACCCAAGTGCGAAGTTTTCTCCCAGTAATACTCGTCGTTTAGAAGTTTTTCGATGATTTTCTTGGCTTCTTCAGCGTCATTGGCGATATGTACGATACCAGGGAACTGTTCTTCAATGGCTTTCGAAGGAGTTGAAACTACTGGTGTACCACATGCCAGAAGTTCATAAACCCTACGAGACATCATCGTAGGGGAGTCTACAATGGTGTTCACATTTAGAAAAACCTTGAAGCGTTTGTAAAGCTTAACTACTTCAGCGAAAGGTACGGCCTCTCTTATGAAAGGGGTGTATTGAGATGGAAATTTATAGCGATCGCTGTCTATCTTGGACATTCGATCATAAATTGCGCCGTTGAAGTCAATAATAGAAGGGAGTAGCGCATCCATTTGTCGTTTGCGTTCATCATGACCGACGCCATAGTATGATCCCGCGAAGCATACACTTTCTGGTTTAGTTCGGAACCTATTGGATGGATTACAAATTTTTTGCTGTGCAGCAAATGGCACGGCGTAAACTCTAGCACTTGGTACATCGCGCTTGTAATCATCGACTTTGTTAGAGTCGGTTGTAAAAATAATATCTGCATGTTTGGCTATTGGAAGATAGCGGTCATAATGCATAGGATCTTCTTTATTCCAGAAGACAACAGGCATGCGGCTCTTCGCTTTTGGAATAAGATCGAGGAGCGCTTGGGCATTTGTATGCGTCAACCCCGGCGATGTAAATGCATATTCCCATCGCCCCCGATTACCTTTCCAGCAGCTTTCTAGGAAGCAGAAGTCAGCGGTAGAATTAAGAATCTGCTCGGCATAACTGTTCCTGTTTATTGGAAACCCAGTCATTTCATGTCGCCAGCATTCCTCCGATATTTCATCCATGATATAAATGGACTTCAGTCTTTTTGCCGCTCTTTGCAAAGACCTAGTGTCGCTCTTGCTTTCCCTTTTAAATGCTAAGGAGCTCTTGTTGACTGATAGCTTTCTGTGGAGGTCATCATTTATGCGCTGCTCACAAAGAGTTATGTTAGCTTGAAAGAAGCGCTCGCCGATAGTGCTTGCCAACAACCTATATATTTCCAAGGCTACTTTGTAGTTACCGTTTGAAAATTCGGTGGCCGCCAATTTTGCTTGAGAGAGGAATGGCGTTGACTTGCTTTTAAGCTGCATTCTATTTACCGTTACGTATAAAGGTTATGCTAAAATGCCAACGGCATCAATGCTGAGTTGGTGGTCTCGAATTGAGGTGACTGCGTCCATGAACTGGCGGTGCTTCACCAAGATACAAATGATATCGGCTGTTTCTAGAGCCTCGGTCAAGGTGGTGAGAGCCAAGTTTGATTGGGCGAGCTTGCTTGGGAGTTCTTCGATATTTGGCTCTACAGCAAAAATTTGACAGCCCAGTTCGGCAATTTGTTTTGTGGCTTTAACAGCGGGACTTTCCCGGAGATCATCGATATCAGGCTTGAATGCTAATCCCAAACAGGCAATTTTAATGTCTCGTAAAGTGCTGCCTTGTTTTTTTGACATCGCATCTGCGATGCTGGCTTTGACCTTTTCAAGAACCCACTCAGGCTTATAGTCGTTAACTTCTCGAGCGGTGCGGATGAGTCGCGATTCATTGGGTGCTGTGTCCACAATGAACCAGGGATCGACTGCAATGCAATGACCACCCACTCCAACCCCGGGCTGAAGAATGTTAACGCGCGGGTGGTGGTTAGCCAGTGCAATTAATTCCCAAACATTAATACCAAGCTTATCGCAGATTATTGAGAGTTCGTTGGCGAACGCAATGTTTACATCCCGGAAGCTATTTTCTGTTAGCTTACACATTTCAGCCGTTCGGGCATTAGTAACGATGCACTCTCCTTCTACGAAGGTTCTGTAGAGTTCAACTGCCATTTTGCTAGCTTTAGCACTCATACCGCCTATTACCCGATCATTAGAGACCAGTTCATGAACCACTTTGCCCGGGAGAACGCGCTCTGGACAATGAGCGACTTGTACGTCGGCCTTTTCCCCAGCTTGCTGTGGGAAGCTCAGGTCTGGCCGAACTTCGGCCAGCCAAGCTGCCATTTGCTCAGTCGCACCAACTGGAGAAGTAGATTCAAGAATTACCAAGTCTCCCTTTTTCAATACAGGCGCAATGGATTTGCTGGCCGATTCAATATAGCTTAGATCGGGTTTGTGGCCGTCATGGAAGGGGGTAGGAACTGCGATTAAAAAGGCATCTGCTGGCTCTGGAGTCAGAGTGGCGCGAAGATAACCTTCTTTAACAGCCGCGTGTACCAAGATATCAAGTTCTGGCTCTACGATGTGGATCTTACCACTGTTGATAGTATTTACGGCGTATTCAGAGACATCTACTCCTATAACTCGTTTTTTGCGTGACGCGAATAAGGTAGCGGTTGGCAAGCCGATGTAGCCGAGGCCGATCATTGAGATGGTTTGGAATTGCATAGTTAGGCCTGTTGATTTCTATAGTGGTTAATAGGGTTGTTTTTGATTGTTCAGGATATGAGTCTTTGGGGGCTCAGCAAAGCTTCAAGTATGCGTTGACATGCGGTCCCGTCACCATAAGGGTTATGTGCAACACTCATTGCATTATAGGCGCTAGGATCATTGAGCAGAAGAGAAAGCTCGCGGACTATGGTAGAAGTATCTGTGCCCACCAGTTTCACGGTGCCTGCGGAAACTGCTTCTGGGCGCTCTGTAGTGTCCCTCATGACAAGTACCGGCTTGCCCAAAGAAGGCGCCTCCTCCTGAATGCCTCCGGAATCTGTAAGGATAATATAAGCTCGGCTCATAAGTTGAACGAAGGGCAAATAGTCAAGTGGTTCGATTAAATAAATATTATTGATTGCCGAAAGCAGTCGGTTAATCGGCTCTCGTACATTAGGATTCATATGTACTGGATATACAATATCTATTTCAGGATGGCGTTTTGCAATTTCGATAAGCGCCTTGCAAATGCGTTCAAAACCGCCGCCGAAGCTTTCCCTTCGATGGCCTGTGACCAGTATGACTTTGCGCTCAGGGTTTAAGAAGGCAGTCGGCTGTGAAGCTTTAGCCATTAGTTTTTTATCTTCCCCCAGTTTTCTGACAACGTCCAATAGCGCATCGATCACAGTGTTACCTGTAACAATAATATTGTAAGCAGCGACGCCTTCATTTAGCAGATTTTCTCTAGAATTGGCGGTAGGGGCAAAATGCAATTGGGCAAGAGCACCGGTGAGCTTACGATTTCCCTCCTCCGGCCATGGGGAGTATAAATTTCCAGTGCGAAGCCCAGCTTCAATGTGACCAATTGGAATTTGCTGGTAATATGCCGCTAAGCTGGTAGCAAACGTGGTTGCTGTATCGCCATGTACCAGTACCATATCAGGTTTGAAGTCATTGAAGACAGTTTTTATGCGTTGTAGAATTGCCGTGCTGACATCGGTCAAATCCTGTCCAGGCTTCATGATATTTAGGTCAAAGTCAGGTTGAATTTTGAACAGTTCTAATACTTGGTCTAGCATTTCTCGATGCTGACCAGTGACGCAAATTTTCGCTTCAAAACGATTGTCTGCCGCGAGTGCCAATGCAAGTGGAGCCATTTTTATTGCTTCAGGACGGGTGCCGAATACAGTAAGTATTTTCATAAATTTATGCTCGTTTTACATATTTTGGGAGAGGGAAATGAGACAGGCGTCCTTTTCCATTTTACGAGTTGATATTTGGGCAGCCACGCCCTTTGTCTCGATGTCTTGTAGCCACAACTGTGCAATTTCCTTCTCGTCTTCGCGAATGTAATCATCGAGCAGGATGTCAATGCGCGCACCATTAAATTTTTCAAGAACCATCGGAACTGCTGGGTAGCGTGCGTGTTTGCCGACGGAGGCAGGCGGCCCGTCGACCACCATCAGTATCTTTAGACTCGTGACAGAAAGTGTTTCAGCCAAAGCTTTCAAAACGGCATGGCAGCTATAGTATAAATAGGTTGTACCATTGGGAGCCTGGTACGGCGTGAGCGGGGCCAAAATCACTTGGACGTAATCTAGCAAACCCGCCTGGCGCAAGTTTTCCTGTGTTTGGGCGTGGTACTGTTCCAAATGTTCGAACGCCACCTGCGTCGTGGCGGGTTTGCCATGTTCCTGGCGCGCAATTCTGGCCAGCGTTTTGGCAATGATCACGGTCGAGGTGCCAGAGCCAAACTCAATAATCAAGTCATAGTCGTTACCGTCGATCAACTCGATCAGATACAGAGCAAAATCCGGGCTAATCGGCCAGCCGTGCATGCTGGGCAAGCGTTCGCCGTGGTTGATAAAGTTTTGAACGCCCAAAAACGCTTCCAGCTGTTGTGCAGCATTGAGTATTTCAGACTTGATCGTATTCTCCAGAGAGCGGCGGGCCTTGATCATTTCAGCATTCTGGTGCTTGACCTGTTCGCTCAAGATTGCGTACTGCCTTTGCAGTTTTTCGAGTAACTGCTGAACCGCGTTATTCATTACGGTTGGCCGCATGGCACTTGTGCTAGGACTTTGATTCGTTTCCAAGGCTGGCAGCCCGAGCTGGCTCAGCTCCTCGCGCACGCGCGCTTCGACGAGTAAACGTACATCTTCGCCAAGCACCGCAATCTTAATGGCGTTCTGGAAATGTTGCAGCGCCTGTTGCGAGCGGCCAGTAATTGCGCTAGCGCGGCCCAAGGTATTATGCGCACCGGCAATCAGCACTTGGCTGATCAGCTTCTTGCAGCAGCCCCAGTCGTGAGCCAGGTGGATGAACCGGCGCGCAGCCGTCATATTGCCGAGTTGTTGGTGGGCACCGGCAGCCAACAACGCTAGTTTGGAACGGTCCGGATGATGCTGCAGGGCTTCGTGTCGCAGTTCGACAAGGCTTTGCCAATCACCCAACTGCCATTGAGTTCGGCTGCGCTCCAGCAGATTTTCATCATACGGAACCAGGCGCGCCTCGAGATCCTCGTTGGCATCTTCCACCACAACCACACCGGCGGCTTTTCGGTGGTTGTCCGGCCTTGCCTTACGCAGGCGCAACCAGTTGGCAATGGCGGTAAGCATTGACAGTTCCATCGTTAGAGCCCTGGCTCGCGCAGTAGCAAATCCTTGATCAAGTCGAGTTGAGCTTCGCTTTTCAACAATTCCTCTTCCAGCAGGCGATGCCGATGTTGGTAATCCATTGCTTCACGCTCGAGTGTCTGCACATACCCTTGGTTGGCATCGAAGGCCTTTTTCTGCTCGACCATGGCCTTTTGCAGTTGGCCACATTGCTCGCTGACCTTGTCCAGTTGCACTTTGTACTCAATAGCCAAGCGGGTCTGTGCTTCGCAGGTTTGGGTAAGCTTGGCATTATCCTTGGCCAAGGCATCGCGCTCGGCTGCTAGGCCGCTGGAAGCTTTGCTGAGCACGTCCACACGCGCCTGACGCTCGTTCGCTAGCTGGGCTTGGGCATCGCGTGCGCCAGCTAGGTCAACAAGCTGTTTATCCAGCACTTCCTTGGTGCGGACGAGTTCGGCGTTGCGATTTCCCAACGAAGCAATCTCTCCTTGCAAGTCGGTTACCTGGGTGGCGTGATTGTCGTATGCGACGGAAAGCGCTGCGTTCTTTTGGGTTAGCGCTTCACAAGCATTGGCAAGTTCGCTGCGCTCGTTATCAAATGCATTGATTTGCGCTTGCTGCGAGATAGCCAGGTCGATCTGGTCATCGCGTGCTTTGATCAGCTCAGCCTGCCGGACTTCTAATGCCTCGCAAGCGGAGACAAGTCGGGTGTTCTCGCTAACAAGGTCGTCGATCTGTTGCTCCAGTTGCAGAAGCTGCTGCTGACTGGCTTGTGCAGCAAACAAAGATTGCGAGTCCAGTTTTGCAACTTCGCTTTTCGAGCGCTGTTGTCCCAGACGGGTGGCATTCCGCTCAAACAGAATTTGACTTTGAGGAAATATAGCGTCCGGATTATCCATGACAAGGTCGAAACCTAGACCCTCCATCCAACCGATGATCTCACTGTCCTTTGCATCATCCTGATACAACGGCTCACTACTGCATTCTATGATTATCCATGTAAATGCGTGCAATAAAGCTTCCGGAGTAGCCTGCAGAAGCTGCAGGGCTTGCCCGGGGGCTGCGATGAGAAGGGCGTGCGGCTGCTGGTGATCTAACATCTGCTCAGCTACTACCGACTCAAGGCTGCGAGCTGGAACTTGCAATACTTCTTCGTGGCGTAAATTAGGATAATATGTGAACAGTTCAGCTGCCTTTTTGAGGCTGCTGTATGCCAGATGGTTAAATGTTTCCAGCGTTGTGATGGGCTGTTCGGTGGGAGTGGCGGCAATGGCCAGCAAACGCTCGCCCCTATCGTAGTGCAAACGGCTGCCTAATTCCTCAGCCACACGTGGATGCGCTTCGACCAGCAGCAACTGGTGATAGCCCAGTCGACGCCAGTCGCTCAGTTGACTGCCTGTGCCTGCGCCGATAATCAGGGCGCAGTGCAGACCATCCACACTGTGTTCATGAATGTGGCGCAGCAGCTTGTTCATTTATTCATCCGCCTCGTCCAATTGAGTTTCGACATCGTCCAACAATGCTTCGAGAACGCATTGTGCTTTGCGCAGTTCATGCAGTCGCGTCATACCAGGGAGGGTGTTGTCACTCGGCTCGCAGAGCAAATCTCCAAGCAGTGCACATGCCTGGTCGCTGTCTGGGCGTTTGAGCAAGAATGCCTTCAACAAACCAATGGCTTCTTCGCGTTGGCTTTGACCCAGCAGCATTTCAACCCTTTGAGGCAGGCCATGGTCCTGCATGTACTTGAGACGTTTTGGCAAAGTGACATCGTGCGGCTGTATTGCGATCGCGACCTGCATCGCCTCTTCGGCTTGTTCGAACTGGCCAAGTGCGAAATGACTGTTGGCGATCCCCAGATGGGCCCAATGGAGGCGCAGGTCGCAGCCGGCCGCTACCCGGAACGCATCCAAGGCTTCAGCCGCCAAG
The DNA here is from genome assembly GCF_015680705.1 of Pseudomonas fulva. Lineage (GTDB taxonomy): Bacteria > Pseudomonadota > Gammaproteobacteria > Pseudomonadales > Pseudomonadaceae > Aquipseudomonas > Aquipseudomonas fulva_C. The sequence continues at coordinate 139,195 of NZ_JADNYP010000011.1, forward strand.
CCCAGCAACATCAGGCTTTCGCCTAGCTTGCAATAGCCCAATGAGTTTTCGCCCAGCGCGCTATTGATCGTGGCCCAAGCACTTCTGGCTTCGGCGACCTCTCCAGTTTCCTGCAAGCGTGCGGCAAGGCGATAGGCTTGAGCAAAGTTCCGCAGGTTACCTGCGTAACGGCTGTATTTGGATTGGCTCAGTAGATCGGCGAGCAAGCTTAAGCCAATCGCCCGTGGAATCTGAGGATAGGCCGGCTCGCGGCGCTCGGGACCAAATGCATGGGTGCCGCTAAGTAGATTGCCGGTTTCTGCCACGCGTGCAGCCAGATCATGCACTTCGCCGTCATACAGCTCATGAGAAAGCTGCAGATCGAACATATAGCAACCGTCACCGATGCCGGCAGTTTGAAGATCTTCACGGAACTGTTGCGCGATACCTTGAGCCACGACTTCGCCATCTGCAATGATTTCGATAGTCAGCTTTTTCTGTGGATGAGCAGGAGCAAACGCCCAACCGAAAGCGCGGTCGTCAAGGATGTAATCGAAATGGCCTGTGACTTCGGTACTTGATGCTGCCGGTGCAGAGAGGGAGTTCATGGCGTTTGGTCTGCAAATGAATAAGAGTGGATGTTTACTGGCCGTCTTGGGTAATGACAGCCATATCGTCGAGAGCGTGTGTAACGTCTTTGCGTTGCGAATGGGTCGCTGGGTGGTCGTTTGCGAGGCGGCGCGGGTCTGCCGTGCAACTGGGACAAGATGCCACAGCAAGTATCATGGCTGAAACCAAGCAGATCTCTATCCGTCGGATACCGGCTACCCTTTTTCAATTGTTCAGACGAATAGATTAAATGCCGGACTGACTTCAATAAGGCAGTCCGGAGCTTGACATGACAAACTGCTGAATTCGCTAACGCCAGGCTTGTGTGCAAAGACAAAGCGCTTGAGGCATTACTGACCATGTCACACATTTATCGCTTCCTTTCATCCCATGACACGGCGGCGGGCCGGCTAGATTTTCGTTCAGCAAAGTTCTTTACCGGCATCGATAACCCGCCGTACGGTCCAGTCGAATAATCCAGGGCCAATGCCGGATTATAAAATGGATCATTGTAGGAATCGAGGGTCCACTGCTCAATGAATTTCTGCTGTTCGCGTCGAGCACGAGCGCGTTTTTCTGGCACCAAATCCTTCCCGCGACTGGCTGATTCGGCGTGGATCAATTGCGCAAATGCACTCCAGACCAAATGCAGCCCTTGGCGTTGAATCTTCAAGCACAAGTCCACATCGTTGAAGGCTACGGGGAAGGTACTTTCATCCAGGCCTTCGACTTTATCGAAAACGGACTTGCGCATGAGCATGCAGGCAGCCGTGACTGCGCTCTGGCGCCGGGTGAGCTGATTGGTGCCCAGGTAACCTGGATCACGTGCTGCAAGTGTATTTCCGCTATGTGCGGCCAAGCCTTCGACGCCTACCACCACGCCACCGTGCTGGACCATGCGGTTTGGCCACAACAACTTTGCACCTACGGCACCCACACCCGGGCGGAGCAACTGTGCAACCATTTCCTTCAGCCAGCCACTCTCGATGATTTCGATATCGTTGTTGACGAGCCCGATCAGTTCGCCGGTGGCCAGGCTTGCGGCGCGGTTGTTGATGGTCGAGTAATTGAACGGGTAGGGGTGGCGGAGCACTCGCACGCCACGCTTGTCCAGCGCCATCAGATAATCGAGCGTTTGCTCATCGGTGGATTGGTTGTCGACGACTATGATCTCCAGATTCGGATAATCGGTGTCGTTGAGCAGACCTTCGATGCAGGCGAACAGCAGCTTGTATTGATCACGAGTCGGCACGATCAGGCTCACCCGCGGAAGTGCCTCGGGTAATGGCCAGTGTGCGCGTAGCAGAGCGGGGTAGGCTTCTACCGCGCTGACGGTCGCCCCCGGCGCCAGCTGTTCGCAGAGCCATTGGATGGCTTGCTTGCGTTGCGATGAGGGCACTGCCTGTTCGGGGCTCGACGCAGCGCCATGCGCCCGGTGGTAAAGCACCCTAGGTAGATGAGCGACGCTCAGCTGATCGCGCTCGCTGAGCAGGACGATCGCCGCGCTCAGCTCATGCCAGTTGCAAGCCTCTGCGCCATCGCGCCTGGGCAGGAGGGCCAAGGCCGGTTCGACGACAGCCGCACCGAAGATCGCGCCTGGCGTGAAAATGTCTGCGCCGATGAACAGGTCCATGTCCCAGGTGGGTTTCAGCCAGGGGAAGCTGCGCCCGCCTTGCGCGTCATCACGGTCGCAGTCCGCATAGCCCCATGCGTTGTCGTCATCCAGCAGTGCGCTCAGATGGGGGAGGGCATGGGGTGCCAGCCGGTCGCCTGCCATCATCGGCAGAATACGGTCGCAACCGGCCTCGAGCAGTTGCCGTAGTGCCGACGCTACTTCGTCAGGCGAGGCAGTGGCGACTGCCTGCACCTTTGCATGGTCATCGCCCAGGCTTGCCAGGCTGGTCTGCTCGAGCGTGTCGTCGCCTGCGCTGATCAACAGGATGCCAAGCGTGCCCAGCAGCGGGGGCGACGGCACGTCGTCGAGTTTCTGGAAGGCATCGAACCACTGGGGGTAGAGGTGCCAGCCGGCACTTTTGGGAAGGCGCAAGGCCTGTTCCTTGGCGACGCCTTCAAGCAAGGCGAAGGTAGGGTCGTCTTGCGGCACGTCCAGTCGCCGCAGCAGCCCTTCCAGGCCCTCGGGTCGGCAGCACAGGCGGATCGGGCTGCCCGGCAGTGTCTGGCCGAGATCGTTCACCACCTCCAGCAGATGCAGCTCACCGTCGGCCAGCTCCCAGGGTAGGTCGAGGGTGAAGCCGTGGTCGGCCGAGGCTCGGTAAGCCAGGGCCTGATGGTGCTCATTGCACAGGGCCTGGGCGATGACCCGGTCACCGTCGCGCACGCTGATCCGCACGTGGCGGCGCGGGGCGACCGGGTCCCATGCCCAGCCGCTGACGCGCAGGCCACCGGTGTGCCATACCTGCGAAGTAATGGCCGAGGCCTCCTGGGCCGGGGCCGATGGCACCTGCACCTGGCCTGCCAGGGGTATGCCCTGGTTGGCGATCTGGGCAGTGATCGTGTGGGCTTGTTCAAGCCAGCTCTGCCGCAGCTGCACGGCAAACCCATGGAACTGGTCGCCGGCAGGTGCGCTCGGTTCATACTGGTCGGCCCGGGCCAGGGCGACACTGCTGCCATCGATGAACACTTCGATGACCAGGCGTCGTTCAGGTTGCGCGCTATCCAGCGCCCAGCCCTGCAGCACATCACCTTGCAGGCCGATGATGGCCCCGCTCAGCGTGGCGGAAGTGGCGGGTGGCTGGCCCGCCTGGGGCTTGTCGAAGGCTGCTTGGGGCATCAGGCTTGGCTCAGTGGAAAGGTAAATGGGTAATAGGCGTCGCACCGACTTCATCGGCAAGCGACGTGGGTTTGGCGTACAGCGGCACGTCCAGTTCGGCGGCCAGCTCCGGAGCCGGCCAGCCGGCATCCGGGGCATCGGTCAGGCTGAGTACCGCCTGGCAGCCGGCTGCCTTGGCCCGTTGCGCGAAGGTAAAGCCTTGAACCTCAGGCAGCAGCTGCACGATGCCTGTGGCTTGCAGCGTCTTGAGCCAAGGGGCATCTTCCTTGGCCAGCAGTACCGTGGGCAGCTGGTTGCGGGCCAGGTTGCGGGCCAAGGTGAGCCACTGCTGGCCTACTTCGACCTCGCCCAGGGCATCGCCGATCAGGAAGACGCGTGGAAGCTCCGCCGGCGTACCGCGTAATGGGCGAGTGGCCTGGGTGAGCAAATGGCTGCCCGGCAAGGCGGCGGCATAGGCGCGTCTCAGCGCGTTCCAGGGCAACTGGATGCTGCTCGCTTCCCGCGCGAAGCGCTGCCAGTCATGCGAGCCGTCCTGGCTCAGCAGGCGCTGGTCACGGCAGAGGATGCGGTAGGGCGTGTCCAGCAGGGCGGGCAAGTCGCAGAGTTCGGCCGGGCAATCGGCCAGTCGCTCGAACACCAGTTCGTCCTGAGGCAACAGGCGAAGGGCCTCGACCAGGCTAGCGAAGTCTTGAGGCAGCTGGTAATCCAGGATCAGTGGCAGCGGCGCCAGCGGTGCCCGCAGGGTGATCCAGGTTCGATGCGTGTCGTGCTGCCAGGCCAGGCTGAACGGCGCGTCGTCGTTCGAGCCGTCATGAACATGCAAGGTCTTCTTGCCTTGTGCTGGCCAGCCTGCCGGCTGCCTGCGGCTGGCTGCTTGTTCGGCCAGGCGAACGAGGCGCGCCCGTTGCAGCGCGTCCCGCGCAGGCTTGATCGGGTCGCGCAGGCAGAAGACCTTGTAGCGAGCCGAGGCGTCCGGATAGCGTTGGCGCAAGATGGCGTTGTTGTGGGCCACGCGCAGGATTTTTTCCGCGCCGAACGAAATGCCGCCCTGGTGTGCCACGAAGACGTTGGGGGCGCCTAGGTGGTGCCAACCCAAGTTGCGCGCGCGCAAGCACCAGTCGGTCTCTTCCCCATAGCCGCGGGCCAGGTGGACTTCGTCCAGGTAACCGACCTGGTGGAGCGCTTCGCGCTTGATGTACAGGCAAAAGCCGCAACCGGTTTCGATTTCCATCGGCGCGCTGGCGGCTTGCCGCGCCAGGTCGTCGAGTTCGGCCTGTTCGGCCGCGCTCGGCATGGGGTGGCTGATCTGGCTGCGCGGGAAGCTCATCAGCTCGCCGTTGTTGGTGAACGGGGTCACCGAGGCGGTGCGCTCATCGCGGTAGGCAACCTCGCGCAAGCGGTCGAGCCAGTCGCCGTGCACGCGCGTGTCGGCATTCAACCACACCACGTCCTTGCTTGGGCTCAACGCCATGGCGCGGTTCATGCTGCGGATGAAGCCCAGGTTCACGGCATTGTGCACCAGGGTGATCTTGCCCTTGCCAGCCAGCACCTTGAGTGCCTTGGCCAGGGCGGGTATGGGGGTGGCGTCCTCGATCACGACCAGGCGCTGGGGGGTACGGTTGAGCTTGCGGGCGTCCAGTGCGCTGTTGATGCATTCGAGTGTTTCCTCCAGGCCGTTGTAGACCGGGATCAACACGTCGACAGCCGCCTGCCTGGCCGGCTCGGCTGGCGCGGATGGCGGTACGAACGCCGGCATGGCGAACACCGGGCTGCCAAGCAGCTCCGTGCCGTTGGCGAAGCTGACGCGCACTTGCGCGGTCGGATTGGACACACGGATGCGAATGCCGCCGTGGCTGGCCGGCAGCCCGGCGGCGCCGAGCAGTGGATGCGGGGCGTTGGCCAGCGAATCGATCTGCCTGCCATTGACCAGCAGCTTCAACGCAGCGGGGCTTTGCAGGTTGCGCAGGTCGACCGCCCAGCCCTGGATCTCGTTGCGTTCCGGCAAAAAGCGCACCACGCCCACGGTTGCAGGCGCATCGGCCTGTGCCGCCAGCAGTTTTAGCACCAGCGCCAGCTCGTTGGCGGCGGTGATGTCGGGCAGGTGCGCAAGGATCATCCGCCGCAGTTCGGTGGGAGCCTGCGACTGGCTGCGCGCTTGCCAGAGGGTCATGCGCAGCGCCGGGTCGTTGGGTTGCTGCCGCCAGGCTTCGGTCAGGTACTGGGTGGCCAGCGGGGCGTGCCCCTGGGCCAGCAGGCTGCGCCCGATCAAGGCGTGGATGTCGGCGCGGCCAGGCAATGCCTGGGCGGCGTTGGCGAAAAACAGAAATGCCAGCTGTGGCGACGTCGCGAGGGTCGCTATGCCTTTCCACACCATTGCCTCGGGCCGGTACTCGGCGATTTGCATGGCACGCTCGAGTGCGGCAGCGGCAAGGTCAGGCTGGTTGGCCTGGCGATGGCGGTGGAAGATGTCCATGAGCGTTTCTCGCCCATGGTCGAGTTGTCTGGACATAAGCTTGGCTTGGCTACAAAAAATAAAAAGAGGGGCGACCCTAGAGTCGCCCCCTTTCGCATACGCCCAGCCTTGCGGCCGGGCATACGCTTCGCTACAGCAGGGCTAGTTACACTTGGCCGTGCAGCACAACGACGTTGTCGATGTGGTCAACACCTTCAGCGGAACCAACGATGCCCAGGGCAACGTCGGCGTGGGTGCCGCCGTTGGCCAGCAGGCCCAGCCAAGCTGCCTTGCCAGCTTCGTCCGAAGCACGGCCCAGAGCGGACTGGTACAGACCTTCGATGAAGTCGCTGTCAGACTTGGTCTGAGCTTCAGCGGAACCAACGATGGCTGCAGCCACGTCGGCACGGCTTGCGCCGTTGAACAGCTGGCCTACCCAAGCGTTGTAGCCTTCTTCCTCGACTTCACGGCCCAGTACGTTTTCGTACAGATCGCGGACGAAGTCACCGTTCGACTGGTCTGCTTCGATCGCCTCTTGCGAGGTGGCGATGGCAGCAGCGATGTCGGTCAGCGAACCGCCGTTGGCCAGGTAGCCAGCCCAGTCGGCAGCGCCTTGCTCGTCAGCGTCGCGACCCAGCAGAGCCTGGTACAGCTCGTTGATGTCGGTAGCGTTGACGGCACCTGCGAACTCGGTGGAGTTCAGGAACAGGTTGGCGATGTCGGTCAGCGAAGTACCGTTGTTCACGGCACCGACGAAGTCCTTGGCGCCTTGTGCGTCAGCGTCGCGGTCCAGGATGCCTTGGTACAGGCGCAGGGCAGCGGCTTCATCTTCGCTGCGAGCCAGGGCAACGGTCTCGACTTCTTCGCCGTCGACGAAGGTCAGGAACTCGGCGTTGGTGATCGAGGCAGTCTGGCCAACACCAGTGGCAGCGCTGGTCAGGTTGACGTTGTAGTTGTTGCCGACGGCGAAGTCGTAGTCTTCACGCGAACCGTCCAGCTGGACCACGTCGAAGCCAGCGCCAGTGTCGACCACGTCAGTGTGGGCAGTGCCGCTCAGCACGACGGTATCGTCGCCCGCACCGGTCTTGACGACGTTGTTGCCAGCGCCAGCGATAACGGTGTTGTTGCCGTTGCCGGTGGTGATGACGTCGTTGCCGGCACCTGCGTCGATGAAGTAGTTCTGGTCGCCAGAGGCAGTGATCACGTCGTTGCCCGAGCCGGTCACCAGGACTTGCTCGATCTGAGCGTCAGGTGCGGCGGTGACGGCAACGTCAGCGGCCAGGGCAGCGAACACTGCCGGAGCTGCGCCGGCCGACTGGCCTTGCAGGTTGACGTTCAGGCTGGCCTGGCTTTCGAGGATGTAAACGCTGGCGCCAGCTTGTTCGGCTTCGGACAGGTCCACGGTGACCAGGTCGTTGGCGGTGCCAGCGATTTCGCCGGTCACAACGTCTACTGCGCCGTTGGTTGGCAGTTCCAGGTTCACGCCGTCGAAGCTGGCGACGTTGACGGTGGCGCCTTCAGCGTCCAGGCCCAGCAGGGAGCTGATGGCGTCGACGGTGCTGTCGGACAGTTGGGTTGCAGTCAGGTACGACTGAAACTCGGAGGACGAAACGGGGCTATCGTATTGCATGGTCGATTCCTGTTACTTCAAGCCATCTGGCTTGCTGCACTAAGATTCTGCTTAAAGGCAGAGTTTTCCCACGGAGACTTAGAGCGGGCAGCGTTCATCTTCGTAACGGGAGTGACGGCGATATGCAGCGCCACCAACGGCTCGTTGCCGGTGGGGCCATGCATCATCTGATTGGTGATCAGGCGCTGGGGTTCGGCATTGTCGAACACGATATGGCCTGTCAGTTCGTAGTTCTTGCGCTGTGGCCCGACCAGGCTGAAGCCTGCGCAGATCAGCGGCAGGCCTTCGCCACGCACGCCGACGAAGGTGCCGGTCGACACATTGCGGGTGGGGCCGGAGCCGGCCACCATGCAGGTATAGAGCAGGTCCACGCCGGCTGGCTTGCTGGGCCAGTCGATGGCGAAACCTTCGATGAATTCTTCGCTGTCTGGCGCGCCAACCCAGCCTTCGCCCGACCGGACTTCGCCACTGTGCTGCAGGTAGGCGGTCAGTTCCAGCGGCATGGGGGCCGCGTCGGCAGTGATGGCGGGAGCTGGCTCGGCAGTGGCCACCACGGCGTAGGTGCGCATGATGGCGGGGGAGGTGTCGATGCGGTCGATACGCAGGTCGATCGGGTCGATCACCTCGTCGAACATGTGGTACTCGGTGATCAGTACGGTGGCCACGCCACCTTTGACCCGGGCCACGATGGTGTCGCCGAGCTTGTTCAGCATGTTCTTGCTGATCCCCTCGGCGGGGAAGAAGTCTATGGAGCCCTTGCCCAGTGGCGCTTGCTGCAAGGCGATGCAAACCGGCTTGTTCACAGGTGGCTGCGAGGCGTACCTGAAAATGTACATGCCGGGCTCCAGCAACGTCACCCTCGAGCTGATCTTCAAGCCGTCAAGCGGTTGTGAAGGCATAGACATGGCGTTGTTAAGCTCCTTTTAAACGAAACACTGGTAGCTAACTTGCTCAGACCCGTGCGTACACAAAAAACGGCCAGTGAAGGCTCCTTGCGAAGTGCGAAGATGCAGCCGTGCGGGAAAGTTGTCAACTCGCAACGATAAAAAAAATTTCATTTTCTAATTGAACTCCGGCCGCTTCGGCAAGGTCGCAAAGCCGATCGCAACGCGCGCCGAGCAATTTGCTCGAAGATTTTCTGGAAGATTTTTCCCTTTCAGATCAGCAGGTTGCGAATGCCAGATTTGATGATGCCAGCAAACTGACGTTTGCTTAGTTGTCTATAGGCGCTTGCTGGGTATCATTGCCGTCGGTCGCCTCGTCGGCAGCGGCTGCTGGCCTTCTGCCAGGCAAGTAAGTAACGCCGTATCGTTTATAGCACAGGGTGATCTGTGTCATTGTTCTTTCATGAAACTCACGTTTCGTCGGTTGTCCGTGCCCTTGTTGCATGAGCGGACACGCTGCGATCCATCTGGCAGGTGTTACACTGCCGGCCGTTTTTGCCCTTTCTCAGTACGGACGCCATGAGTTCTCTATCTGAAAACAACCTGCAAGCCGCCCTCAAAGCCTGCAAGCACAGCTTCCTGTCGGTCGGTTTCTTCAGTTTCTTCGTCAACGCCCTGATGCTGGTGCCGACCTTCTACATGATCCAGGTCTCTGGACGCGTGGTTCCCTCCAGCAGCACGTCGACCTTGTTGATGCTGACGCTGATCATGACCGTGCTGATCGCGACGATGGGCTCGCTCGAGTGGGTTCGTTCCCGAATCATGGTGCGTATCAGCAACCGGCTGGACGTGATGCTCAGTCGCGACGTGTACCGGGCCAGCTTCAAGCGGGCCTTGAACAGCGGCGGGGCCGACGCCACCGCGCAGTCGCTCAACGACCTCACCGCGCTGCGCCAGTTCTCCACCGGCAATGGCCTGTTCGCCTTCTTCGATGCCCCGTGGTTCCCTATCTATACGGTGGTCATGTTCCTGTTCCATCCCTGGTTCGGCTTCATGACCCTGGCGTGCGGGTTGATTCTGACCTTCCTGGCGTTCGTCAACCACCGGCTGACGGCCAATGCGCTGGCCAATGCCAACAAGGAAAACGTCGCCTCCAACGTGGTGACCACCAAGACCTTGCGCAACGCCGAAGTGATCGAGTCGATGGGCATGCTCGAAACGCTCATGAGCCGATGGGCCAAGCGCCAGCGTCGCATCCTGATGTTGCAGTCAGAGGCCAGTGACAAGGGCGGCATCGTCACTACCCTCTCGAAGACCTTCCGCACCTGGTCGCAGTCGATCATGCTGGCCATCGGTGCCTATCTGGTGGTAACCCATGAGATCAATCCGGGCCTGCTGATGGCCGGCTCGCTGCTGCTGGGCCGAGCTCTGGCGCCTATCGACCAGATGATCAGCAGCTGGAAGGGCTTCGTCGCCGCCAAGGTGCAGTACGATCGCCTGAGCAAGGTGCTCGACGATCTGAACAAGGAGCCCGAGCGCATGCCGCTGCCGGCACCGGAAGGCCATGTCCAGGTGGAAAACCTGGTGGTCGCGCCGCCAGGTGCCAAGGCCCCCGTCATCCGCAACATCAGCTTCGTGGTGCCGACCGGTTCGATCGTCGGCATCGTCGGCCCCAGTGCCGCTGGCAAGTCCACCCTGGTGCGAGCGTTGATGGGCATCTGGCCGCCCCAGCATGGCGTGGTGCGCCTCGACGGCGCCGACATCGCCAGTTGGGACAAGCAGGCCCTGGGCCAGTACGTTGGCTACTTGCCGCAGGACATCGAGCTCTTCGAAGGCACCGTCAGCGAGAACATCGCCCGCTTCGAGCAGGTCGACCCGGAGAAGGTCGTGCAGGCCGCGCAGATTGCTGGTGTACACGAAATGATCCTCATGCTGCCCGATGGCTATGACACGGTCATTGGCAGCGAGGGCGTCAACCTGTCCGGAGGCCAGCGTCAGCGTGTCGGCCTGGCCCGCGCCATCTACGGCAACCCGCGGCTGATCGTGCTCGACGAGCCCAACTCCAACCTGGACGATGTGGGCGAGAAGGCGCTGGGCATCGCACTGATGAAGCTCAAGGAAAGCGGCGCGACGGTGTTCATCGTTTCGCACCGTCCGAACATTCTCTCGCGTCTCGATCGAGTGCTGGTGATGTCGGCTGGCACCATTTCCTTGTACGGCGAGCGTGACAAGGTCATCGCCCAGCTGGCGCAGCAACAGGCCAGCGCCCAGCAGCGCGTCGCCCAGGCGGCCGCCGCGGCCGGCCCGGGCACCCCGGCCACACCCGCTTCGCCGACACCACCCGCCGCGCCAGCCGGGGCCAACCCCGCCGCGCCGTCCAACGTAACCTCGACCGGCGCGTGAAAGGACCTCATCGATGACCAGCAAAGCCATAGCCCAGTTCGACCACAACTTCGATGACATGCCCACCTCCGATCGCGGCATTCGCCGCCTTGGCATGACCATCGTCCTGGTGACCTTCGGCATCTTCGGCACCTGGGCGGCCCTCGCGCCGCTGAGCAATGCCGTGCACGGTTCCGGTTTCGTCACCGTGCAAAGCTACCGCAAGACCGTTCAGCATCTGGAGGGCGGTATCGTCAAGGAGCTGCTCGCGCGTGACGGCGACACGGTGAAGAAGGGCGATCCGTTGATCGTTCTGGACGAGTCCCAGCTCAGCGCCGAATACGAGTCCACGCGCAACCAGCTGATCGTGGCCCGCTACAAGGAGGCGCGCCTGCGCGCCGAACGCGACCAGCTCGATGCCATCCCGCCGGTGCAGCTCAAGGGCACCGATTCCGAGCGAGCCCAGGAGGCGCTGGCCGGCGAGCAACAGGTGTTCATGTCACGCAAAGCTTCGCGCCTGGGCGAAATCTCCGTGCAGCGCGAACGCATCAGCCAGCTCAAGGCGCAGATCAGCGGCCTTCAGGAAATGATCCGTACCAAGCAAGGGCTCGAGAAGTCCTACAGCGGGGAAATCGTCCAGCTCAAGGACTTGCTGTCGCAAGGCTTCGTCGACAACCAGCGCCTGCTGGAGTCCGAGCGCAAGTTCGATATGCTGCGCACCGAAGTGGCCGACCACAAGTCGACCATTGCCAAGACCAAGCTGCAGATCAGCGAAACCGAGTTGCAGATCGTTCAGCTGGACAAGAAGTTCAGCGCCGAGGTGGCCGATGAGCTCGCCCAGGTGCAGGCGCAGGTGTTCGACCTGCAAGAGAAGGAGGCCGCGCTGCGGGACCGGCTGTCACGCATCGTGATCCGCGCGCCCGAAAGCGGCATGGTGCTGGACATGAAGGTGCACACCGTCGGTGGTGTGGTCCAGGCGGCCACCCCGCTGATGGATATCGTCCCCGTCGCCTCCGACCTGGTCGTCGAAGCCAAGGTCGCGCCTAACGATATCGATCGCCTGGAGCTGGGCAAGACCGCCGACATTCGCTTCAGTGCCTTCAACAATGCCACCACGCCGGTCATCGAGGGCAAGCTCACCCGCATCTCCGCCGACCGCCTGACCGACGAGCGCTCGGGTGATCCGTACTACCTGGTGCGCGTCAGTGTCACCGAAGACGGCATGAAGAAGCTCGCCAACCGCAAGCTGCAACCCGGCATGCCAGCCGAAGTGCTCATCAATGCTGGCGACCGTACCATGCTCGAGTACCTCCTCAAGCCGGCGCGCAACATGTTCGCCCAATCGATGATCGAGGAATGATTGTGCTGCGTTCGTTATCCGCTGTCGTTTTGAGCCTGGCCATTTCCCAAGCCTTGGCGGCCGAGCCCGTGGTACCCAAGGATGTGCCACCCAAGCCGGTCTCGGCCTCGACCTATGCACTCGACCTGGCCGCGCTGTACCGCGAAGCGCGCCTGGAAGACCCGCGTGTGCTGTCGGCCTACCTGCGTGCTCGCTCGGCCTCGGAGCAGCAGCGCGAGTCCCTCGGTGGGCTGTTGCCGCAAGTGTCGATCAACAGCAGTGTCAACCGGATCCTGCGCAAGGACGAAACCTCGCGCGAGGTCTATGACAACAAGAGCAATTCGTTGACCCTCACCCAGTACCTGTACAACAAGACAGCCTGGGAAAACTACCAGAAGACCAAGAGTGTCACCCGCCAGCGCGGCGAGCAGGCCGAGGACGCCCATGCCGAAGCGACTGTCGACCTGGCCAAGCGCTACTTCGTGGCGCTGGCGGCGGACGATGAGCTGGAGCTGGTACAGGCCGAACGCCGGGCGACCCAGAAGAACCTCGACGGCGTCAAGATGATGTACGAGCGGCAGATGGCCAAGATCACCGACATGCTTGACCTGCAGGCGCGGGTGGACTTCCTGGCGGCCCAGGAGGTCGAAGCGCGCAATCAGGTGCGGGTAAGCCGCGAGGCACTGTCGGAAGTGGTCGGACGACCGATCAAGGAGCGTCTCAGCCGGATACGCAACGATGTCGCCCTGGAGGCGCCCCCGCGTCCGCTGGACAACTACATCACCCAGGCGATCGAAAGCAACCCGCTGCTCAAAGCCTATGAGCATGGGGCCGAAGCGGCCAATGCCGCGGTGCGCGAGGGCAAGGGCGGGCACTACCCGCAAGTCTCGCTGAACCTGAGCGCCCAGCGTAGCGACGTCGGCTACGACAATACCCAGGCACCTCGTAGCGACAGCTATGTGGCCAGCATCGGCGTGACCCTGCCGCTCTACAGCGGGGGCGCCACCTCGGCCCGTGTCCGGGGCTTGTATGACGAGCAGCTCGCTGCCGAAGAGGATCTGGAAGGCATTCGTCGCCAGGTGGTCAAGGAAACCACCACCTCCTACCTGACGGCGCAGGCCGCGGTGGAGAAGATCCGCGCCAACCGCAATGCCCTGTCGTCGGCGCAACAGTCGAGCATCGCAGCGCAGAAAGCCTTTACCTATGGCGTGGTCAACGCGGTGGACGTGCTGACCAGCGTCCAGAACGAGTTCAAGGCGCGGCGCGACCTGCTCAAGTCGCAGTACGATTTCATCACCAACCTGTTCATGCTCAACCGCTGGAGTGGGCAGTTGAACCAGGACAGCGTGGACAGCGTGAATGTCTGGCTGAGCCCCGAGCCGGACAAGGGCCTGCCAGGCGGTGAGGTCGCCAAGGTCGATCGCAAGGGGTAAGCGCGAAGTACTCTTTGCACCGGCAGGGTATGCGTGGGGCAGTGGCCGCCGCCGGGGCATCGGACCGGTCGCGAGGGACCGCAATGCGGTCCCAACCACACCACGCCCAGCCCCACCCTCGAAGACCATCCGCCTTTCCTTGCAGACCCCGAACGGAATGCCTGCTTCAATGTCGGTAGCACCTGCATCAGGTTTTTTCGACCCGCGTGTGTGTCATCCTGTTACGTTACGTCGTCGAGCGGCTTGCGGCAGTCGATATATACTCGCTCACGCACGTTCACGTCCGTGTCTCTGCCCCTGTCGGCGAGCCTGCTGTCGACACTTGAATGCCTCACATCGCACTAACGGAGTTGGCCAATCCGCATGAAAGCAATCGTTACCGGGATCACGGGTCAGGATGGCGCCTACCTGGCGCAACTGCTGCTGGAGAAGGGCTACACCGTTCACGGCACCTACCGCCGTACCAGCTCCGTCAATTTCTGGCGTATCGAAGAGCTGGGCATTGAGAACCATCCCAACCTGCACCTGGTCGAGTACGACCTGACCGACCTGTCGGCCAGCATCCGCCTGCTGCAGGCCACCGAGGCCACCGAGGTCTACAACTTGGCCGCGCAAAGCTTCGTCGGCGTGTCCTTCGAGCAGCCGCTGACCACCGCCGAGATCACCGGCCTGGGCGCGGTGAACCTGCTCGAGGCCATCCGCATCGTCAACCCCAAGGTGCGCTTCTACCAGGCGTCGACCTCCGAGATGTTCGGCAAGGTGCAGGCCATCCCGCAGGTCGAGAGCACTCCGTTCTACCCGCGCAGCCCATACGGCGTGGCCAAGCTCTACGCCCACTGGATGACCATCAACTACCGCGAGTCGTACGGCATCTTCGCCACCAGCGGCATCCTCTTCAACCACGAGTCGCCACTGCGCGGCCGCGAGTTCGTGACCCGCAAGATCACCGACACCGTCGCCAAGATCAAGCTGGGCCTGCAGGACAGGCTCGAGCTGGGTAACCTGGACGCCAAGCGCGACTGGGGCTTCGCCAAGGAATACGTCGAGGGCATGTGGCGCATGCTGCAGGCTGACGAGCCGGACACCTTCGTGCTGGCCACCAACCGCACCGAAACCGTGCGCGACTTCGTCAGCATGGCCTTCAAGGCGGTCGGCATCACCCTGCAATGGCAGGGCCAGGCCGAGTCCGAGCAGGGCCTCTGCGCCGCCACCGGCAAGGTACTGGTTTCGGTCAATCCGAAGTTCTACCGCCCGACCGAGGTCGACCTGCTGATCGGCAACCCGGCCAAGGCCAAGCAAGTCCTTGGCTGGGAGCCTAAGACCAGCCTCGAGGAGCTGTGCCGGATGATGGTCGAGGCCGACCTGCAGCGTAACGAAAAGGGCTGCTCGTTCTGATGGTCCTGACCGGCAAACGCGCCCTGGTTACCGGCATCCACGGTTTCACCGGCCGCTACATGGCCGCCGAACTGCGCAGCCGCGGCTATGAAGTGTTCGGTTTCGGCAACCAGGCGTGCGCCGAACCGGGGTATTTCCAGGCCGACCTGACCGATGCGGCGGCACTGCGAGCACTGCTGGCCGACCTGCAGCCGGATGTGGTCGTGCATCTGGCGGCGCTCGCCTTCGTCGGCCACGGGGTGGCCGATGCGTTCTATCAGGTCAACCTGATCGGCACGCGCAACCTGCTCGAAGCCATCGCCGCCTGCGGCAAGGTGCCGGGCTGCGTGCTGCTGGCCAGCAGCGCCAACGTCTATGGCAATGCCTCCGAAGGCCTGCTCAGCGAAGCCACCGCGCCGGCCCCGGCGAACGACTACGCTGTCAGCAAGCTGGCCATGGAATACATGGCACGCCTGTGGCAAGACCGCCTGCCCATCGTCATCACGCGCCCCTTCAATTATTCGGGGGTGGGGCAGGACGAGAATTTCCTGTTGTCCAAGATCGTCGCGCATTTCCGCCGGCGCGCGCCAGTGATCGAATTGGGCAACCTCGATGTATGGCGCGATTTCAGCGATGTTCGCGCGGTAGTCGCCGCCTACGGCGGGCTGCTGGATGTCGCGCCGATCGGGCAGACGCTCAACGTCAGTTCGGGGGTTGCGCATTCGCTGCGCGAGGTCATCGGGATGTGCGAGGCCATCACGGGCCATTCGATGCAAGTGAAGGTCAACCCGGCTTTCGTTCGGGCCAATGAAGTCAAAGTTCTGCTTGGCGACAATAGCCGCCTGCGTGCGCTGGTGCCTGGCTGGGGCACGCCAGCGCTGCACGACACGCTGGTGTGGATGCTGGACAGCTGACAGGGGACCGCGCGATGAAGGTACTGCACTTTTTCAAGACCTATTGCCCCGAAAGCAAGGGTAGTGTCGAGCAGTTCATCTACCAGCTGGCCGAAGGCGGCAGGGAGCATGGGATCCTCGCCGACGTGCTGTACCTGAGCGAGCGCGGGGCGGCACGCAACGAGCCGGTTGGCCAGCACCTGGCGCATCGCTCGCGGCTCGACCTGCATGCAGGCGCGTCTGGCTTTTCGTTCTCGGCGTTCAAGGACTTCACCGACCTGGCCAGCCAGGCCGACCTGGTCCACTATCACTTCCCCTGGCCCTACATGGAACTGGTGCATTTCGCCAGTCGCCTGAACAAGCCGGCGGTGGTGACTTATCACGCCGATATCATCGAGCGGGATACCTTGCTCAAGCTGTACCAGCCGCTGATGAACCGCTTTCTCGGCAGTGTCGACCGCATCGTCGCCTCGTCGCCCGACTACGTGGCCAGCAGCGAGGTGCTGCAGCGCTTTGCCGACAAGGTCTCGGTCATCCCGTTCGGGCTCGACGAAGCGACCTATCCGACACCGGATGCCAGCAGGCTGGAGCATTGGCGCCAGCAGGTCGGGCCACGGTTCTTCCTGTTCGTCGGCGCGCTGCGCGACTACAAGGGCCTGGACTACCTGATCGAGGCGGCCAGGCAGGCCGACCTGCCGGTGGTCATCGTTGGCCAGGGGCCTCTGGAGCAGGAGCTGCGCGCCAAGGCCCAGGCCATCGGCGCCCATACGGTACGTTTCGTCGGCGGGCTCGACGACCAGGACAAGGTCGCGCTGCTGCAGCTTTGCGAGGGCTTCGTGTTCCCTTCGCACTTGCGCTCGGAAGCCTTTGGCATCGCGCTGCTCGAGGCGGCGATGTATGGCAAGCCGATGATTTCCTGCGACATTGGCAGCGGCATGAGCTACATCAACGAGCATGGCAAAACGGGTTTGGTGATCCCGCCGCGCAACGTGCAGCAACTGGCCGAGGCCATGCAGAAGATCTGGAACGACCCGGCCTGGGCCGGCGAGCTTGGCCGTGGCGCCCGTGAGCGCTTCGAGTGGTTGTTCGGTGCCGAGCGGATGATCGGCCAGTACGCCGAACTGTACCTCGATCTCGTCGCTGTAAGGCTCTGACATGGGAAGTGAACACATGGGCGCGGTACTGGTCACCGGCGGCAACGGCTTCGTCGGGCGGGCGCTGGTCGCGCACCTGCTGGGCAAGCAAGCGCGTCCGGTGGTCGCGGCGGTGCGGCGGGCCGACGCCGAAGTGCCAACCGGCGCACGCAAGGTCGTGGTGGCCGGGCTCGACTCGCGCACCGACTGGGCTGGCGCACTGGCTGGCGTGGAGCAGGTCGTGCATACCGCCGCACGCGTGCATGTGATGGCCGAGGCGGCCAGCGATCCGTTGGCCGAGTTTCGTCGGGTCAATGTCGAAGGCACCCTGGCACTGGCTGAGCAGGCCGCGCGGGCCGGGGTACGACGCTTCGTGTTCATCAGTTCGATCAAGGTCAACGGCGAGCAGACCCGTCCGGGTTGCCCGTTCGATGCCGAGCAGCCTGCCAGGCCGGTGGATCCGTACGGCATCTCCAAGCACGAGGCCGAGCAGGGGCTGCGACGCCTGGCGCAAGCCAGCGGCATGCAACTGGTGATCATCCGCCCGGTGCTGGTCTATGGGCCCGGCGTGGCGGCCAACTTCGCCAGCATGATGCGCTGGCTGCAACGTGGCGTGCCGCTGCCGCTGGGCGCGGTGGATAACCGCCGCAGCCTGGTCAGCCTGGGCAACCTGGTGGACCTCATCGGGGTATGCCTGGAGCACCCGCAGGCGGCCGGGCAGACCTTCCTGGCCAGCGATGGCGAGGATCTGTCCACCCCCGAACTGCTGCGCCGCATGGCCCATGCCTTGGGGCGTCGCGCCAGGCTGTTGCCGGTGCCGCCGGCCTGGCTGGCGCTGGCGGGCCGGCTCACCGGCAGGACGCCGGTCGTGCAGCGGCTGCTCGGCTCGCTGCAGGTCGACATCCACAAGAACCACCAGCTGCTGGGCTGGCAACCGTCGGTCGCGGTGGACCAGGCCCTGCAAGCCACCGCGACGCATTTCCTGGAGTCCCGTCGTACATGATGTCTATCGCCTGGCTGCTGGCTGCCGTGGGGCTTGGTGCCTTTCTGCTGACGGCCCTGATTCGCCGCTATGCGCTGTCGCGCCTCATGGATATTCCCAACGCCCGCAGCTCGCACAGCGTGCCGACACCGCGGGGTGGCGGGGTGGCGATCGTCTGTGCGTTCCTGGTGGCGCTGACCGGGCTCTGGTTCAGCGGCCTGGTCGCGGGCGACGACTACCTGGCGCTTGCCGGGGGCGGCCTGCTGGTGGCGCTGATCGGTTTCATCGACGACCACCGGCACGTTCCGGCGCGCTGGCGCCTGCTCGGGCATTTCGCCGCGGCGGTGTGGGTACTGGCCTGGCTCGACGGGCTGCCGCTGATGGTGGTCGCCGGGTTGCCGATCTGCTCGCCGTGGCTGCTGTTGCCGGTGGCGGCGGTGTACCTGGTCTGGCTGCTCAATCTCTACAATTTCATGGACGGCATCGACGGCATCGCCGCGCTCGAAGCCATTGCCGTGTGCCTGGCCATGTGCGCGATCTACCTTATCGGCGGGCACGGGCAGGCGGTGATCGTACCGCTGCTGCTGGTGGCGGCGGTGGTGGGGTTCGCGCTCTGGAACTTCCCGCCGGCGAAGATCTTCATGGGCGATGCCGGCAGCGGCTTCCTCGGGCTGACCCTCGGCGCGCTGTCGCTGCAAGGGGCGTGGCTGCAAGCGGACTACCTGTGGGCCTGGGTGATCGTGCTCGGGGTGTTCGTGGTCGACGCCACGGTGACCCTGCTGCGTCGGCTGCTCAACGGCGAGAAGGTCTACCAGGCCCATCGCAGTCACGCCTACCAGCACGCCGCGCGGCGCCTGGGCAGGCACCTGCCGGTGACCCTGGCCAGCGTGGCGATCACCTTGGGGTGGTTGTTGCCAGTGGCCTTGTGCGTGGTTCGGCTGGGGCTCGATGGGGTGCTTGGCGTGGTGATCGGCTATCTGCCACTGGTCGGGCTGGCGCTGTGGTACGGTGCAGGGCGGACGGAGCGGGCATAGGGCTGTGGCTGGACGTGTAGAGGCCATTGCAGCCGGGGCGCCGGAGCGGCCGCGATGGCCCGCAACGCGGGCCCTTCTCGAAAAGACTGCCACCCCACAGCCCAGGAACGACAACACAAGCGCACCGGCCCTACCGGGCGCACCACTTTGAAGAGGGCGGCCCCTTGGGCCGGCACATATGGACAAGTTGCGCACCTACCTCGTGAACCTGCCACGTCGGCACAAGCGTCTGATCCAGGTCACCACCGACGTCGTCCTGGTCTGGCTGGCGCTGTGGCTGGCGTTCATCGTGCGGTTGGGCATCGACGAGATGTACAACCCGATCATGGTCCACCCCTGGCTGTTCGTCGCCGCGCCGATCATATCGATCCCGTTGTTCATCCGCTTCGGCATGTACCGGGCGGTGATGCGCTACTTCGGCAACGACGCCCTGGTGGCGATCGTCAAGGCGGTCAGCCTGGCCTCGCTGCTGCTCACGCTGGTGGCCTTCTGGTACAGCACGCCACCGCAGGTGATACCGCGCTCGATCATCTTCATCTATTGGTGGCTGAGCCTGCTGATCATCGGTGGGCTGCGCCTGGCCATGCGTCAGTACTTTCTCGGCGACTGGTTCACCGCTGCCCAGCATGTGCCTTTCACCAGCCGTGACAACGGCCTGCCCAAGGTGGCCATCTATGGCGCCGGGGCGGCGGGCAACCAGCTGGTGGCGGCGCTGCGCATGGGCAAGGTGATGCGCCCGGTGGCCTTCATCGACGACGACCCGAACATCACCGAGCGGATGATCTCCGGCCTGCAGGTGTACAAGCCCGAACATATCCAGCGCATGATCGACGACACCGGCGCCGAGGAGATCCTGCTCGCGCTGCCGTCGATCTCCCGCGGGCGGCGCCGCGAGATCCTTGGCTATCTCGAAGGCTTCGCCCTGCACGTGCGCAGTATCCCGGCGATCATGGACCTGGCCAGCGGCCGGGTGAAGGTCGACGACATCCAGGAGGTGGACATCGCCGACCTGCTCGGGCGCGATGCGGTGCCGGCCCAGCCTGATCTGCTCGAACGCTGCATCGTCGGCCAGTCGGTGCTGGTCACCGGGGCTGGCGGCTCGATCGGTTCGGAGCTGTGCCGGCAGATCCTCGGGCAGAAGCCCAAGCTGCTGATCCTGCTTGATCACAGCGAGTTCAACCTCTACAGCATCGCCGCCGAACTCGAGGAGCGCATCGGCCGTGAATCGTCGCGGGTGCAGGTACTGCCGATCCTCGGCTCGGTGCGCAACCAGGCGCACATGCTCGACATCATGAAGACCTGGCGCGTCGATACCGTCTACCATGCCGCCGCCTACAAGCACGTGCCGATCGTCGAGCACAACATTGCCGAAGGCGTGTTGAACAATGTCATGGGTACCCTGGGCACTGCCCAGGCGGCGTTGCAGGCCGGGGTTTCGAGCTTCGTGCTGATCTCGACCGACAAGGCCGTGCGCCCGACCAATGTCATGGGCAGCACCAAGCGCCTGGCCGAGATGACCTTGCAGGCGCTGAGCTGCGAACCGGCGCCGGTGCTGCTGGGCGCGGCCGACAACGTCGCCCAGGTCAGCAAGACCCGCTTCACCATGGTCCGCTTCGGCAACGTGCTCGGCTCCTCCGGCTCGGTGATTCCGCTGTTCCACAAGCAGATCAAGGCCGGCGGGCCGCTGTCGGTGACCCACCCGAACATCACCCGCTACTTCATGACCATCCCCGAGGCCGCGCAGCTGGTGATCCAGGCCGGCTCCATGGGGCAGGGCGGCGAGGTGTTCGTGCTGGACATGGGCAAGCCGGTCAGGATCGTCGAGCTGGCCGAGAAGATGATCCACCTCTCCGGCTTCAGCGTGCGCTGCGAGCGCAACCCTTCGGGCGACATCGCCATCGAGTTCACCGGCCTGCGGCCGGGCGAGAAATTGTATGAAGAGTTGTTGATCGGCGATAACGTCGAGCCCACTTGCCACCCGATGATCATGTCCGCCAACGAGGACTTCCTGCCCTGGCCGCAGCTCAAGGACAAGCTCGGCGAGTTGCAGGCGGCGGTCGACCGCAACGACTGCTCGCACGTGCGCCAGCTGCTGCGCGAGCTGGTCTGCGGGTATGCGCCCGATGGCGAGATCGTCGACTGGATCTACCAGCAACGGCGGCTGGATTCCTGAAGATCACGACAGGTCGCGCTCGACCTGTCGGATTTGGTAAACATTGCGCGAAAGTGCCTGCATTGATTTCGACGCCGCACGCGCTAGGGTGTCTCGGGCAGCCAAGGAAACGCTGCTTCTAGCCATCAACAGGAGTGATCCATCATGCGCAAGACCTTTCTCTCTACCCTGCTTCTGCCACTCGTCGCCAGCCTGTCGCTCTCGGTCGGCGCGGCGCCGAAGGCGGAGCCGGTGGCCCAGGCTGCCACGGTCGAGCAGGCGATCCAGGCCCAGATCGACATCAACAAGGCGGATGCTTCCGCCCTGCAAGGCCACCTCCTGGGCATCGGCAAGGCCAAGGCCGAAGCCATCGTCGCCTACCGTGAAGCCAACGGCCCGTTCGCCACGGTGGACGAGCTGCTGGAGGTCAAGGGCATCGGCAGCGCCCTGCTGGAACGCAATAGAGAGAAGTTGAGAGTGGAGTAGCAACGCCCAGCCGCAAGTCGCAAGCTACAAGCTGAGCGTGTCGACGACTCGATCTGCTTCCACTTGTAGCTTGCGGCTTTGCGGCTCACAGCTCACGGGTGATGGTCAACGATCCCGAGCCTCCTTGGCATCCGCCTCGGCATTGCGCTCCTTGATCTTCTGCTTCTGTTGCTCGGTCAACGGCAACTTGCTCGCCGTATCGCGCAGCAGCAGCAAGCCTCCGACGATGGAGCCGAGGGCAATCAGCAATATCAACCAGGCGTACCAGGGCATGGCATTCTCCATAGGCGAGCGAACGCGTCACATACTACTTCGAACGCCCGCCGTGCCGCCCGGTTCCCTTTCCTGGCAAGCCATCGTCCGTCCACGATCTTCGGCCCCATCGGCCTGGCACTTCGTTTACAATGCCCGCCGATTCAGACTTGCCTAGAGACCATGCCCCATGTCCACTTGCCAGACGCCCTTGATCGTAGCCCTGGATTTCCCTACCCGTGAGGCTGCCTTGCAGCTGGCCGACCAGCTCGATCCGGCCCTGTGCCGGGTGAAGGTCGGCAAGGAGCTGTTCACCAGCAGCGCCGCGGGCATCGTCGAGACGCTGCGCGACAAGGGCTTCGAAGTGTTCCTCGACCTCAAGTTCCACGACATCCCCAACACCACCGCCATGGCGGTCAAGGCCGCTGCCGAGATGGGTGTGTGGATGGTCAACGTGCACTGCTCCGGTGGCCTGCGCATGATGGCTGCCTGCCGCGAGGAACTGGCCAAGCGTTCCGGCCCGCAGCCGTTGCTGATCGGCGTGACCGTGCTGACCAGCATGGAGCGCGAGGACCTGGCTGGGATCGGCCTGGACATCGAGCCGCAGGAACAGGTGCTGCGCCTGGCCGCCTTGGCGCAGAAAGCGGGCATGGACGGCCTGGTCTGCTCGGCGCTCGAGGCGCCGGCGCTCAAGGCCGCGCATCCGGCGTTGCAACTGGTGACCCCGGGCATCCGGCCGGCCGGCAGCGCCCAGGACGACCAGCGTCGCATCCTCACGCCACGCCAGGCGCTGGATGCCGGCTCCGACTACCTGGTGATCGGCCGTCCGATCACCCAGGCCGCCGACCCGGCCCAGGCACTGGCCGCTGCAGTGGCGGAAATTCGCGGCTGAGTCGCCTGTCGCGGCGCCTGCCTGTTTTCGATTCGCTCCTTTGAAGATACGACCCTGTAGATGAACCACCTTCCCATTGCAAAGAAAGCCCTCATCGCCCAGGCGGAAGCCGTCACCCAGATGGCCAGCCGCCTGGATGACAACTTCCAGAACGCCGTCGAGCTGCTGCTCGGCTGCAAGGGGCGCGCGGTGGTCTGCGGCATGGGCAAGTCGGGCCTGATCGGCAAGAAGATGGTCGCCACCTTCGCCTCCACCGGTACCCCGAGCTTCTTCCTGCACCCGGCCGAGGCGTTCCATGGCGACCTTGGCATGCTCAAGCCGATCGACGTGCTGATCCTGATCAGCTACAGCGGCGAGACCGAAGAGCTGATCAAGCTGATCCCGAGCCTGAAGTCGTTCGGCAACAGGATCATCGCCATGACGGGCAAGGGCACCTCCACCCTGGCCCGGCATGCCGACATCTGGCTGGACATTTCGGTGGAGCGCGAGGTCTGCCCGAACAACCTGGCCCCGACCACCTCGACCCTGGCCACCATGGCCATGGGCGATGCCCTGGCGGTAGCGCTGATCGAGGCCATCGCGTTCAAGCCGATGGATTTCGCCCGCTACCACCCCGGTGGCAGCCTGGGCCGCAAGCTGCTGACCCGGGTGCGCGACGTCATGCACGCGCCGGCGCCAGTGGTCGCGCCCGACACTCGCTTTCATGATTGCCTGCTGGTCATGACCCGCAGCCGTCTTGGCCTGGCCCTGGTGCTGGACCAGGACAAGCTGGTCGGCATCGTCACCGATGGCGATCTGCGTCGGGCGTTGCTGGAAGACCAGGGCATCGTCAACTCGCCGGTCTCGGCGTTCATGACCCGCAGCCCCCGCACCATCGACCAGGACGCCCAGCTTGCCGAAGCCGAGGCGTTCATGGTCGAGCACAAGATTCGGGCGCTGGCGGTGACCGGTGACGGCGGCGCGGTGGTCGGAGTGGTCGAGATCTTCGACTGAGCGCGGCTGGGGCGCGGCTGGTCACGGTCAGGCCGCATCCCCACTGAGGATAGTGCTCGACATCACGGACCCGGCCGGCCCTGAGCGGGTTGGCAATGATGCAGCGGGCGACCTGGTAAACATCCTCGTGCCTGCGCAAGGCCCGGTCGTGGTGCCCGGCTTGTCGGGCATGCCCGGCCCGCGCCCCGGCCTTGCACAGCTGCGCGCTGCTGGATGACTCGAAGACGTGCATCCGGTCGAGGCTGGTCGGGCCTAGTGCGATCAGCCAACGCAGCATCGAACACCTAGCGAGGCTGCTGGAAGCACGGCCCAACACACCACACCCTCTACTGCACCATTTTCGTCATCACTCGTGCATACCCCGCCGCCGTGCCGAACACCGCGGCCTTGTCCTGGGCCAGCAGGATCGCATCGGCCAGTTCGCGGAATGCGCCATGGCCTCCGGCCGTTTCCAGCACGCCGCTGGCGGCTGCCTTCACGTAATGTGGCGCATCGGCCACTGCATACGACAGGCCGCAGGCGGCAAACGCTGGCAGGTCGATCGAGTCGTCACCAATGCAGGCGGTCTGCCAGGCCTGGACCCCTGCCTCGGCCATCAACTGCGCGCAGGCGGCCTGCTTGTCCTTGACGCCGAACTGGCACAGGCCGACGCCCAGGTCGGCCACGCGCTTGCGCAGCGCCGCCGAGTCGCGACCGGAGAGCACCGCCACCTGCACGCCGTTCTCTTGCAGCAGGCGCATGCCCAGCCCATCACGCACATGGAAGCGCTTGAGGCATTCGCCGCTGGCGTCGTAGAACAGCCCGCCATCGGTGAGCACGCCATCCACATCGGTGATCACCAGGCGGATGTCGCGCAGGGTCGGCTGGGGCGTGGCTGCCTGGCCGCTGATGATCGCCCGGACCTGCTCCAGCCCGCTTGGCGTGTCGACGCCGGGCCCGGTCGGCTCGACCGGGAAGGCGCGGATACGGTAGCCGCCCGCCAGCAGACGCAGCTGCTCGAGCTTCTCGGCCTGTTCGAGCATCGGCTGCGGCAGGCTGGAATAGACCGCGAGCACTGCGCGGCGGTAGGCGTACACCCCGACGTGCTTGAGGTAGCGCGCCGTTTCGCCGTCGCGCGGGTAGGGGATTGGCGAGCGGCTGAAGTACAGGGCGTTGCCGTCGTTGCCCAGGACCACCTTGACGCTGTCGGGGCTGGCCGCTTCCTGGCGGTCGATCGGATGGTAGAGCGTCCCTACGTCCACGCCAGGGTCGGCCAGCATGCCGTCGACCAGCGCTTCGATGTCCGCGGGACGCACCAGCGGCTCGTCGCCTTGCAGGTTGACGTACAGGTCGGCCTCGACCTTGGCCATGACCTCGACCAGGCGGTCGGTGCCGGATGCATGCGCCGGCGAGGTCATCACGCACTCGCCGCCGAAGCCGCGCACGGCCTGGGCCACGCGCTCGTCATCGGTGGCCACCAGGACCACGTCGACATTGCCCACCTGGCTGGCGCGCTCGTGGACGTGCTGGATCATTGGCTTGCCCGCGATGTCGGCCAGCGGCTTGCCTGGCAGGCGGGTGGAGGCGTAGCGGGCCGGGATGACGATCGCGACCCGTGGCGGAGTGTCTGTCATGTTCGCACCTCGTTCGACGCTGGCTGGTCAGCGAATGTCCAGCGCCGGGAAGGACTTGATCAGGTCGTCCAGCGCCTTGATCTGCGCCAGGAACGGCTCCAGCTTGTCCAGCGGCAAGGCGCTGGGGCCGTCGCACTTGGCCTGGTCGGGGTTCGGGTGCGCCTCGAGGAACAGGCCGGCCAGGCCCACGCCCATGCCAGCGCGGGCCAGTTCGACCACTTGCTCGCGACGGCCACCGGAGGCGGCGCCGGACGGATCGCGCTGCTGCAGGGCGTGGGTCACGTCGAAGATGATCGGCAGGTTGTCGCAGGTGCGCTTCATGACGCCGAAGCCGAGCATGTCCACCACCAGGTTGTCGTAGCCCAGGCAAGTGCCGCGATCGCAGAGGATCAGCTGGTCGTTACCGGCTTCCTTGAACTTGTGCACGATGTTCTGCATCTGCGAGGGGCTGAGGAACTGCGGCTTCTTGATGTTGACCGGCTTGCCGGTCTTGGCCAGCGCGGTCACCAGGTCGGTCTGGCGCGCCAGGAAGGCCGGCAGCTGCAGCACGTCGACCACTTCGGCGACCGGGTCGGCCTGGTGGGTCTCATGGACGTCGGTGATCACCGGTACGCCGAACTCGGCCTTGACCTTCTCGAAGATGCGCAGGCCTTCTTCCAGCCCAGGGCCACGGTAGGAGTGGATCGAAGAGCGGTTGGCCTTGTCGAAGCTGGCCTTGAACACATAGGGAATGCCGAGCTTCTCGGTGACGCGCACGTATTCGGCGCAAGCGGTCAGGGCCAGGTCCAGCGATTCCAGGACATTGACGCCGCCGAACAGGACGAAGGGCAGCTCATTGGCGCATTCGATGGAAGGGGAAACTTTTACCATGGGATCACTTCGCGATAGCAGTCGGTGGCTGGGGGTAGCGCGGGAGTATACCAGTTCGGTGCGCTGGGGCAGGGGCTGGGCGCAGTGGGCTGAGGTGTGTTGCAGGCTGCTGCACAGCCCACCCGATCGCCACGCAACCTGTACAACCCGTTCACCCTGTACAAGAAACCCGGAACTTCTCACCGCTTGCGCCGCTCCATTCCTGTAACGACACAGTTGCGTGTCCAACCAAGGAGAGTCCTCATGAGCGGCACTACCGACAAAGCAAAAGGCCTGGCCAACGAAGCGATCGGCAACGTCAAGCAGGGCGTGGGCAAGGTGACCGACAACGACCGGCTGCGCGCCGAAGGCAAGGCTCAGGAAGTGAAGGGCGAGGGCCAGCAGGTCAAGGGCGACGTGAAGAATGCTGTCGATGACGTCACCAAGAAGCCCTGATCGCTTTCTGTGATGAACACGGCCACTCGTTTGTGGCCGTTTTTCTTTGTCCGTCGGGGAGCAGCAGGTTGTCCCCCGTGGTCTACTAGACTTGTTTGCAGCCACGTAGGCCCCCTGAAGTTGTCGGGCCTGATCCGATGACCGTCGAAACGGCGAAGGAGACGCTATGATTTTTTCCGCCATGCAGGGTCTGCCTGTCCACAAGGTACTGATACGCACCGTCAACGAGTTCCTCAATGACGAGATGTCCACCTACGCCTCGGCACTGGCCTACCAGATGCTGTTCTCGCTGTTCCCTTTCCTGCTGTTCCTGATCGCGCTGATCGGTTTCCTGCACCTGCCGGACTTCTTCTCCTGGCTGCGCCTGCAGGCCGAGCTGGTGCTGCCGGGCCAGGCGCTGGAGCAGGTCAACCCGGTGATCGACCAGTTGCAGGAATCCAAGGGCGGCCTGCTCTCGGTCGGTATCGTCATCGCCCTGTGGACGGCCTCGGCCGGCGTGCGCTTGATGATGAGCGCGATGAATGCCGCCTACGACGTGCCCGAAAGCCGGCCGGTATGGAAGCGTATCCCGCTGTCGATTCTCTATACCGTGGGCTTCGCCTGCATGTTGCTGGCGGTCGCGGCGCTGATGGTGCTCGGGCCGCAGGTGATGGAGTGGATCGCCTCCCAGGTGGGGCTGGGCGACTTCATCGTGACGCTCTGGACCATCCTGCGCTGGCCGGTGATCGTCATCCTGATGATGGTGGCCGTGGCGCTGATGTACTACGTCATGCCGGACGTGCAGCAGAAGTTTCGCTTCATCACGCCAGGCTCGGTGCTGGCGGTGGTGGTGTGGATCGTCGCCTCGCTGGGCTTCGGCTTCTATGTTTCCAACTTCGCCGACTACAACGCCATGTATGGCAGCATCGGGACCATCATCGTGCTGCTGCTGTACTTCTACATTTCTTCGGCGGTGCTGCTGCTGGGCGCGGAAATGAACGCGGTGATCGAGCACATGTCGGCCGAGGGCAAGGACAAGGGCGAGAAGGACATGGACGGCAACCAGCCAGCCGAGCCGACCTCCGTGCTGGGCAAGGACAAACCGTCCGCCCCTGAGGTCCAGCCCCAAGGGTCGGGCAGCCGATGATCCGGGAAATCCTCAGGATGGGCGACGAGCGCCTGCTGCGCATCGCCCAGCCGATACCGCAGCACCTGGTCGGCAGCGCCGAGCTGCGCCAGTTGGTCGATGACATGTTCGAAACCATGGCGCACGTCGGCGGGGTCGGGCTGGCAGCGCCGCAGATCGGTGTCGACCTGCAGTTGGTGATCTTCGGTTTCGAGCGCAGCGAGCGCTACCCGGATGCCGAACCCGTGCCGCGCACCATCCTGCTCAATCCGCTGATCGAGCCGATGGGCAGCGAGCTGGAGGAAGGCTGGGAAGGCTGTCTGTCAGTGCCCGGCCTGCGCGGAGTGGTGCCACGCTACCGACATATCCGCTATGAAGGCATCGACCCCGAAGGAAACCCGATCAACCGCTTCGCCGACGGCTTCCACGCGCGCGTGGTGCAGCACGAATGCGATCACCTGATCGGTCGGTTGTATCCCTCGCGAGTGCGCGATTTCAGCAAGTTCGGCTACACCGAGGTGCTGTTTCCAGGGCTCGAGGCCAGCGCCGACTGAGCACGAACCAGCGCTACCAGGCGCTTTGCGCGCTGGTAGCGGGCCAGGCGATCGGCGAGCGTCCGTGGCAGCTCCCCGGCCTCGACGAAGGCCAGGCGCTGGTAGAACGGCAGCAGGTCAGGGTGGCAGAACAGCCAGGTTGGGCCAGGCGCGGCCGCCAGTGAGGCGTTCACCAACCGCGATGCCACCTGCCTGTGCCGCCAGGCCGGGGCAACCAGCAAGCCGGTCAGCCATTGCCCTTCGGCCACTGGCGTGAGCGTCAGGCCGGCGACGATTTCGCTGGCCCGCGCCACCCACGGCTGGCCGTCGCCGGTAGTGCGCATGCGCGAGCCCTGTCGACGGTAGAAATGGTCGAGCAGACGGCGCTCGGGGCCGAGCAAGGGGCTGCAATGGAACATGGGCATGGACACGTTTTCGATGAATGAATGACCACTGGCTTTTCGATTGATCGTCAGCAGCAGTCGAGCGCAGTTGCGATTGTACGCCGGCCGGCATGGCCAATCTCTGCCTGACGGGCTGTCACTGCATCGGCATGGGCGTAGAATCTCTGCATCCCCCGCTGTAACCCTGAAGAGGGATCGGTACTTCGTGTCATCCATTCGATGACAACTTCTCCGCGCTATCTGGCCTATGAAGTTTCGATCAGCGAGTCTTGCGTGCAAGGTGCATCCGACATGAAAACCTTATCGAGCCTGGCATTGGCCAGCATTTCTTCCATGGCGCTTGCCGGGCAGGCCAGCCCTCCGGTGACCCAGCCGGTGGCCCAGCAGTATGAGTATGGTACCCGCCTGGATATCAAGCGCGTCATCAGCCTGTCCGACATTCCCCCGGTGTGTGAGGTGGTGCCGGCGACCATGACCTATGAAGATCACCAGGGAAAGGTGCATGTGATCGAGTATCGGGTGATGGGACAAGGCTGTAGCCAGGGCTGAGCTGGCGAGTCGCCGCGTGTCGGCTTCGATTGCAGGGTTGCAGGGCGGCCCTGCAATCGAAGCGAACTCAGCCCACGAAGGGCTCACATCGACAGCGGATTCTGGAACAATGGGCGCGATACCGCCAACCCGCACTCCAGAGCCTCCCATGCCTTTCTCGAATGGATTCCTCCTCAGCCTGTCCCTGTGCCTTGATATCGGCGTCGCCAACATCGCCATGATCACCCTCGCCATGCAACGGGGTTTCCTCCAGGGCTTCTGGCTTGGCTTCGGAACCTGCATGGGCGACCTCATCTATGCCCTGGCGGCCTTGGCTGGCATGACCGTGCTGCTGCAGTTCGAATCGGTGCGCTGGGCCTTGTGGCTCGGCGGCTCGGCGCTGTTGGTGTGGTTCGCCATCAAGATGCTGCTGGCAGCCTGGCGCGGCGGTCAGCTGCAAGCCCGCGCGGACGTCGTGGTCGAGCCGGCCTGGCGCGAGTTCCTGCGTGGGGTGTTCCTGGCCATGTCCTCGCCGAGCGCGATCCTCTGGTTCGCCGCTGTCGGTGGCGTGCTGATCTCCCGCTCCGCGGACGGCGGCGCGCTCGATGCAGGGTTGTTCCTTGCCGGGTTCTTCGCGGCCGGGCTGGTCTGGACCACGGGGCTGTGCGGGATCGCCAGCCATGGCGGGCGCTTGCTGGGGGATCGGCTGCTGACCTGGTCATACCTGCTGTCGGCAGCCATCTTCTGCTACTTCGCGGTCTATGTGATCACTTCCGGCTATCGCGAATTCATCCTGGCGCCGGCTGCGCTGTAGGACGCTTCGCGCACCAGCGCAACGCGGCTTATCGCCAATCGCACTGGCCGACCTGACGGGCGAGGGCATGCAAGGCCCGCCCCTGGTCTATCGTGACCAAGGGCTGCGCTAGGCTTTGTACGAAAAGTGCCTGCGCGGCGATCGGGCTACGTTGCAAACAGCTCGGAATGCACGTTTACAACCAGTAAACGGCGCTTGCTCGCTGTTTTCGCCTGGCCTGATCGCCGCTCGACGACTTTTCGTACAAAGCCTACAGCCTGCCTGGAATCCGAACGTCATCCGTCTCTGGAGCACGACCACATGAGCCTTGCACTCGCAGGCCAGGGAGTGGCGCTACATGAACTGTCGGTCAGTCGGCTGATCGATGCCCCGCCCAACAAGGTGTTCCGCGCCTGGACCGAGCCACGATGGCTGATGCAGTGGTGGGGACCGCATGGCATGACCACGCCCGAATGCGAGTTGCAACTGTGGGTCGGTGGGCTGCTGCGCCTGCGGATGCGCGCCCCCGACGGGTCCGAGCATGTCAGCCAGGGCCTGTTTCTGGACATCACGGCGCCGCGTCGGCTGGTGTTCACCGACGCCTTCGGGCCAGGCTGGGTGCCGTCGAACAGGGCCTTCGTGACCACCGTGGCCTGCTTCGATGACGAACACGGCAGGACCCGGCACACCGCTCGCGCCTGGCACTGGAGCGCCGCCGACTGCCGTACCCACGAGCAGATGGGCTTCCACCAAGGTTGGGGCGAAAGCTTCGACCGCCTGGTGGAGGTAGTGACCCAGCGCATGCCCGACTGAGCGCTGGCGCTGGTTCATCCGGCCTGAGGCGCTCGATTAGCCGGCGACGAAGTTCGGCGGGCTGACCAGCTCGACCGTCTGCTGCTTGCGTGGCGCGAGAATCTGCGCCTCGCCCTCGACCACCAGCTCGTCGTTCTGGTTGTACACGTTGGTGGCGATGCGAACCTTGAACTTGGGCAGCTTCTCGAGGATTTCCAGGCGCACGGTGAGGGTGTCGCCGATCTTCACAGGCTTCTGGAAGCTCATGGTCTGGCCCAGATAGATGGTGCCGGGGCCGGGCAAGGTGCAGGCCACCGCCGCGCTGATCAGCGCACCGCTGAACATGCCGTGGGCGATGCGCTCCTTGAACATGCTCCGGGCGGCGAATTCCGGGTCCAGGTGTACCGGGTTGTGGTCACCGGACATCGCAGCGAACAACTGGATGTCGCGCTCTTCCACGGACTTGCTGTAGCTGGCGGTCTGGCCGACTTCGAGTGCTTCGTAGGGCGTGTTGGTGACCTGGGTCATCTTGGCTTCCTGTAGGAGGGCTGACGAGGCGCCTGTGGCCCGGCGCGGGCTGGGCCACAGGTGTCTCGCTGGGTCAGCCGATGATAGCGGCAAGGCACGGTTGCCGCTTGGCTGGGTGTGCTCGGTGAGACGTTCGGTGCAATGAGTTGCATCACATTTGCCGGCCACGGCCATGGACAAGGGAGTTGCGCGGGGTTCTGCAGGCATTAAAGGAATTCAAGATGTTGATGGCGGTTCTGGCGTGGGGTGGAGCTGCTAACGTCCGGTTTGTGCTGATGGGGCGGCGTCGCGGGCTATCCCGGTCGTGAGATGTGCACGGCTGGCGTAGGCGCGGTCCTGG
>NZ_JADNYP010000012.1 GCF_015680705.1 Pseudomonas fulva
CCCCCCCCCCCCCCCCCCCCCGGGGGGGGCCCCCCCCCCCCCGCGGGGGGGGGGGGGGGGGGGGGGGGCCCCCCCCCCCCCCCGCGGCCATTCCGGGGACGCTGGTGAATCTGGCGGCAGGCGGAGGGGAACGCAGCGCCGTGCGCTTCGGCCATCCGTCCGGGACCTTGCGCGTCGGTGCAGAGGCGCGTCAGGTGGATGGCAAGTGGACGGTCACCCGGGCGATCATGAGTCGCAGCGCTCGGGTGCTCATGGAGGGCTGGGTGCGCGTGCCTATGGAGGGTTTGGCGGCGTGAGAGTAAGCGCACCGCATTTGGACACGTTCGGCACTCCGCACAGAAGATGGTCGCTGCTCCTGTGCAAGCAAATGGTGCCTGACTCCTCTTCGACCAGCTCGGCCGAATTCGATGCCGGGCTTGGTCGTCGCGGTTGCCTGATGCAGGGCAAGCGATACACCTAATTTGACCAAGACCCACGTCACCCTCCGCTTTCGCTTGCGGAGCACTTCCAGGTGGTTCGCTTGTATCACCGTTCGGCAGGTGATCGGCAGTACTCGCTTTCATAGGCGTCATCTCCCGGGAGGCAGGTATTTGGTAGCCTCGCCAGCGTCATTCCGCTTCAGCATCTCGCACGCGAACACCTCACCCTCAATGGGCGATTCCTTCAGGCATGAGAGGATTGCTGCACGCCCGTGCAGCTTGTTGCACCGGCATGCCCCGGAGAATGGAATATTCCCAATTTAAATTAGTTGAACGGCTACATCTGTTTCGGAGGTTCTTCTCAAGCAGCAACTCCCACATCCTATCGATCGCGCAACGTTGTTCCACTAATGTCTACCAGCTAGTCATGAGCTGATTGACAGCTTGCAAAGCAATGCATATCTGCACAAGTGGAGACGTGGCTGATGAAGAAGGAATTTACATCTGAGGACTTGAGGGTTTTGGAAAATGCCATTACGCCCGAAGAGCAAGTCAAGCTTAACGAGGCGTTCGCACGTGCGCTTTGGAGATATGACTGGCCGGTTAATTCTACGCCCTTCGCGCGCCCCTGTTGGCACTTCTTCATTGCGGGTAGCAAGCGAGAATCGTTGGCATGCTGTGAGGAAGAGTTGGAGGCAAATGAACGTTGGAGATTTCTTCTCGGCATCTGGAGGCGTCTGTGTGCTGTACATATGAATGACGTCAGGTTGGTTGGAGTGTATGCGAATGGCCAGAGCTTTGGACAAGACAGCCCGATTCACCGCGACAACTTGCCAAGCGAGCCGGGGCAGACCGCAGTCCTTTTCTGCAACGACTACTGGGCGACGACATGGGGAGGCGAGCTCTTGTTCTGCAATGATGCAAAAACTGACATAAGTGCTGCAGTACTACCGAAGCCAGGTCGGATCGCAATCTTCAATGGTGAAATGCCACGCCGTGCCAAATCTCCAACCATGGATTGCGATCGCCTTCGCCTCACCATTGCATTCAAGACAGTCAATAAGGATTTCCGCCATGAGTAATCGGGTCGAGATATTTGTCGCCATGGTGGACAGGGTTGGGAGGCCTGGGTTTCAAGCAGGCGCAGCCGCCGCAGTGCATGATCAATTCAATACTGACAATCAGGGCTTTGCACTGGTGGTACAAGGCGCTCAGACCGGCAGTGCCGTCGCGGCTGTATTGTCGATTACGCAGATGACTGCAGGCGCGGTACCATTCATCAATATCGTGACCAATACCCTTGCGGGCACAGTGACCTTCTTGAAAATTGTTGCCGAGTACAAGCCCGGCCGCAAGCTAAACGCAGGGGGTATTGTCAGCCTTGTAGGTAATGTTGCTGGTGTAGTTGCGAGTTTCGCAATATTGGGGGGTGCGCCTGGTTTCATAGGTTTCTTTACAGTGGTAGCTTTAGGCGCAACATTGTTTGGGGTATACCATTCGGGACTCGCAAAAAATATTAGAGATGCGGTTTTCCCGATAATCGATTCTCTGAAGAATCACGATATGGCAAAAGAAGTCTCGACACCCGTACTCGCACCCAACCACACTATGACTGACCCAGCGTCCATAAAACATCATTTTGGTGGGCTGATACGGGTCGTCACATGGCACCCCGAAACCATGGAAATAAAGTTGGATACCAGAGTGCTGGAGTCATATGTCATCAGCCCGCCGGCCACGCCGCATGGCGGGATCAATCTACCTGTAGCGCCACCTCTTGCCAATGGAGGTCGTAGTACGATAACTATGGGTATCGAAAGTATCAACGGGCAGCCACCAGTCGGGCCAATGCCTTCACTCACTACTGTGGTAGGTGGGGGTCAGGACAAATATGCCTGCTGCTCTGCTCCCCAGCAGGATAAGTACCGCTGAGTAAAATTCCATCAGGAGTGGCTTGTTGATGTTGACTTGGAAATCCTGGATTAAGATGATGCAGGCGTTAGAGCCGCATAAGCGGGTCAGGTGCATGCTTTTTGCTGGTTGTACTTTCCTGCTTTTAACATCCCCGCTATTGATGAGCTGGGAGGAAGAATCCGAGTCGATTGCTGTACATTTGCTGCGGATTCCAGCTTCTCTTGCATCCAAGCCTGAAAGTTGGGAGTACGACAGGTCGATTCATACATTCTGGATTGCTTACAAGGATCCAGATGGGCGCGTAGCCAGGCGCCGAGTTTATGTGCGCAAGGCGCATTATGATGCAACCAATATCAATGCGGCTACGCCTTTATTTGTGGAAGTCGAAAATGCATCGTCCGGTTCAATAGTCCGGAGCTTGTCGACAAGTGATGAAATATTGTATGACTCTGCGCTCAGGCAGTATGTGAACGAAACGACAAACTGGAAATACCTCGAAGGAATTATAATATTTTCCATGCTAAGTTTCGCTTCATTCGTCGCAGCGGGTGTGATGCATTGGCAAAACCGGAGACAGAAAAAGCAGCCAGACTGACAAAAAAGCCCCGGCATCACTGCCGGGGCTTTTTCTTGCAGCTGGAAGCTTGACGCTTGCAGCTGATCTTACGCCTGAACAACCGGGATATTGGCGCTCGCCGCCGCTTCGCGGAATTCGGCGATCTGGTCGAAGCTCAGGTAACGGTAGACGTCGGCAGCCATGCTGTCGATATCCTTGGCGTACTGCATGTACTCCTCGACGGTTGGCAGCTTGCCGATGATCGAAGCCACTGCGGCCAGCTCTGCCGAGGCGAGGTAGACGTTGGTCGCGTCACCCAGGCGGTTCGGGAAGTTGCGGGTCGAGGTGGAAACGACGGTCGAACCGGTCTGCACGCGTGCCTGGTTACCCATGCACAGCGAGCAGCCTGGCATTTCCATGCGTGCGCCGGCCTTGCCGTAGATGCCGTAGTAGCCTTCCTCGGTCAGCTGGTGGGCATCCATCTTGGTCGGCGGAGCCAGCCACAGGCGGGTAGGGATACCGCCCTTGACCTTTTCCAGCAGCTTGCCGGCCGCGCGGAAGTGACCGATGTTGGTCATGCACGAACCGATGAACACTTCGTCGATCTTCTCGCCCTGGACCGAAGACAGCAGGCGCGCGTCGTCCGGGTCGTTCGGAGCGCAAAGCACCGGCTCGGTGACGGTGGCCAGGTCGATCTCGATGACCTCGGCGTATTCGGCGTCCTGGTCCGCTTCCAGCAGCTGCGGGTTGGCCAGCCAGGCTTCCATCGCCTGGGCACGGCGCTCCAGGGTACGGGCATCGCCATAGCCTTCGCTGATCATCCAGCGCAGCAAGGTGATGTTGGATTGCAGGTACTCGGCGATGGCCTTTTCCGGCAGCTTGATGGTGCAGCCGGCGGCGGAGCGCTCGGCCGAAGCGTCGGACAGCTCGAAGGCCTGCTCGACGGTCAGCTCGTCCAGGCCTTCGATCTCGAGGATGCGGCCGGAGAAGATGTTCTTCTTGCCTTTCTTCTCGACGGTCAGCAAGCCCTTCTGGATGGCGAAGTAAGGGATGGCGTGGACCAGGTCACGCAGGGTGATGCCTGGCTGCAGCTTGCCCTTGAAGCGCACCAGTACCGATTCCGGCATGTCCAGCGGCATGACGCCGGTCGCGGCGGCGAAGGCCACCAGGCCGGAACCTGCGGGGAACGAAATGCCGATCGGGAAGCGGGTGTGCGAGTCGCCGCCGGTACCTACGGTGTCAGGCATCAGCATGCGGTTCAGCCAGCTGTGGATGATGCCGTCGCCAGGACGCAGGGACACGCCGCCACGGGTGCGGATGAAGTCCGGCAGGGTGTGGTGGGTGGTGACGTCGATCGGCTTCGGATAGGCCGCGGTGTGGCAGAACGACTGCATCACCAGGTCGGCGGAGAAGCCCAGGCAGGCCAGGTCCTTCAGCTCGTCGCGGGTCATCGGGCCGGTGGTGTCCTGGGAGCCGACAGTGGTCATCTTCGGTTCGCAGTAGGTGCCCGGACGCACGCCCTTGCCTTCCGGCAGGCCGCAAGCCTTGCCGACCATCTTCTGGGCCAGGGTGTAGCCCTTGCCGGTATCGACCGGTGCCTCGGGCAGCTTGAACAGGTCGGTCGGGCCCAGGCCCAGCTCGGCGCGTGCCTTTTCGGTCAGGCCGCGGCCCACGATCAGCGGGATACGACCGCCGGCGCGGACTTCGTCGAGCAGCACTTCGGTCTTGAGCGTGAAGGTGGTGACCAGCTCACCGCTGTCGTGGCGACGAACTTCACCCTTGAACGGGTAGACGTCGATCACGTCGCCCATGGCCAGGTCGGTGCAGTCGAATTCGATCGGCAGGGCACCTGCGTCTTCCATGGTGTTGTAGAAGATCGGGGCGATCTTGGTGCCGAAGCAGAAGCCGCCGGCACGCTTGTTCGGCACGTAGGGAATATCGTCGCCGAAGAACCACAGGACCGAGTTGGTGGCCGACTTGCGGGAGGAGCCGGTACCGACCACGTCACCGACATAGGCGACCGGGAAGCCCTTGGCGCGGACCTGCTCGATCTGCTTGAGCGGGCCGACCGAACCTGGCTGCTCGGGCTCGATGCCGTCGCGAGCCATCTTCAGCATGGCCAGGGCGTGCAACGGGATGTCGGGGCGCGACCAGGCGTCGGGAGCCGGCGACAGGTCGTCGGTGTTGGTCTCGCCTGGCACCTTGAACACGGTCAGCGTGTACTTGTCGGCAATCGCCGGACGCTTGGTGAACCATTCGCCCGCAGCCCAGGACTCGAGCACGGCCTTGGCGTTGGCATTGCCGGCCTTGGCCTTTTCGGCGACATCATGGAAGGCGTCGAACATCAGCAGGGTGTGCTTGAGCTGCTCGGCCGCGACGGCGCCCAGTTCGGCGTCATCGAGCAGTTCGACCAGCGTGGCGATGTTGTAGCCGCCCTGCATGGTGCCCAGCAGTTCGGTGGCGCGCTTCTTGTCGAGCAGCGGGGACTGGGCTTCGCCCTTGGCCACGGCGGAGAGGAAGGCGGCCTTGACGTAGGCGGCCTCGTCGACTCCCGGGGGTACGCGATTGGTGATCAGGTCTACGAGGAAGGCTTCTTCGCCGGCCGGCGGGTTCTTCAGCAGCTCGACCAGGCCAGCGGTCTGCTCGGCGTTCAACGGCTGGGGCACGATACCCAGGGCGGCACGCTCTTGGATGTGTTTGCGGTAGGCTTCAAGCACAGTTATTACCCTCATCAGTGGTCCCATATAGGGGTCCGGGACGCTCATCCGGATATCCTGCGAACCTGCGCAATACGGCTTCATGGGCCGCCCAGCCAGGGCCGCGGGACATCCATGCGGAAGCTGCTTTCAAAGTTTTACGCCTGCAGAACGGGAGCTGATGAGGGCCGGCCCGGGCCTGGC
Source organism: Pseudomonas fulva (assembly GCF_015680705.1). Classification (GTDB taxonomy): domain Bacteria; phylum Pseudomonadota; class Gammaproteobacteria; order Pseudomonadales; family Pseudomonadaceae; genus Aquipseudomonas; species Aquipseudomonas fulva_C. The sequence continues at coordinate 5,790 of NZ_JADNYP010000012.1, forward strand.
GAAACACCAGGCCGGACCAACGCCGTTCTACCGGATGGACTGTGCTCGTGACGCTTTGAAAACAGCTTCCGACGGACATCGGTGCCTAGAAAGGCGATGGGATTCTACGGCAAAAAGCGCCGGAAGGTAAGGCGCGGTGTTCCACTTTAAGCAGTGACCATCGTTAGACAAAGGGCTAACATGGGCCTCCGTTTTGCCGCCAAGTCGTTGTCCCGCAATGTCCAGCCAGTCAATCAAGACCCCCTGCGTCGGCCTCTGCTCGACCGTCTACGGCGATCATGTATGCCGTGGCTGCAAGCGCTTCCACCATGAGGTGATCCACTGGAACAGCTACGATGACCAGGCCAGGCGGGCGGTCTGGCTGCGCCTGGAAAAACTGCTGGTGCAGGTCATGATGGCCAAGCTCGAGGTGTTCGACAGGGATCGCCTGCGCATGCAGCTCGAGCAACGCTCGATCCGCTTCCTGCCGAACCAGTCCGAGTATTGCTGGGCCTACCAGCTGATCGCTCGCGGCGCGCGGCTGATTCGCGACCTGGAGGCTTATGGCATGGCCCTGCTGCCGGAGTTCCGTGACTGGGACCTGCCGCAGCTGCGCGATGCCATCGACCGGGAATTCTTCCTGCTCTCCGAGGCCCACTACCAGCGTTACATCGCCCCGGCCTTCCTCAGGGGCGAGCTGTCCTAGTGTAGTGTTGCAGAAGTACCGCTGAATATCATTTACCCAGCGCTCGTGCTGCGCGAGCGACTTGGGCAAGGATATCCTCGGACTTTTTGTGTCATCGAAATGGCTTCGGGTTTTGCTTGTAAGTGTCCAGGTAATACTCGATCGATGCCTCCAGATCTTTGACGCTGACATGTACCTGGCGCTTGATCCACTTCTCGCTCAGCGTTGAGAAAAGCCGCTCAATCAGATTCAGCCAGGACGCCGAGTCTTATGAGTCGCGTAGTTATCCATGATCAGATGAACCGGCATGTCGGCAGGCACTCACGCATCGATCTCCCGCGGAAAAGCGAGGAACCAGTACTGCGATGCTGGCGTTTGAGTCGGCCGATCACCTCATCGGTTGCCATATCCAGGGCAGCAAGAAACGGTCGTTCCATGGCGCTTGTAGTCATGTGTGCGACTCGCAGGGTTACCTGGGGAAGCGGTAAGCCCGTACTTGTGAAACACCACACTAGGCTCCAGAGGTCGTGCCGCAACGACTGGCATTGCAGGCGGCGCTGTCCTCGAGCAGCCTTTCAGCAGGCGTGTCGGGGGCTGCCCCAGCGCTAGATGGCACAAAGGGGATGGGCGCATGGAGCGCTTCTCGCCAGGCCATCGTATGCATCCAGCATTCGATTGCACCATGTCATGACGGGGTCGCTCTCTTCCAGCAAACGCTTCGAGCTGACAACCCGTGCCCATTGGAATGCGGCGAAAGCAATGTGGTCAGCATAAGCTGGCGCGGCCCCGGCTAGGTAATCCTGGCCTGCAAGCGTGCTGCGCAATGGTTTGATCACCCTGGACAGTTCCTCCCTGGCAGAGCCGCGCCGAGCCTCCAGCTCTGCCAGGGAAACGCCAAGCGCCGCCTCGCGGGTACGACGGAAATAGGACTTGTCCTTTTCATGCAGAATCGCAAAGACATCGGGGAGGATGAGGCGCGCCAAAGCTGCATGTAGCACTTCGTTGGCCCATTGGTTCATGAAGCGCGTAAGCGCCATTGCCGAGGGGGGCGCCCATGAGCGAAGGTCGCTCTGGATAACGCTGATCAAGGTACTCGGCGATGGCCCAGCTATCCGTCACGCACCGCTCGCCATCGATCAAGACGGGGACCTTCCCCTGGCCCGAAAAGGCGATCGCCTCCTTTTCATCGAACCGCCACGGGATAGTCTCTACTGCCAGTCCTTTATGTGCCAAGGCCAGACGCACGCGCCAGCAATAGGGGCTAAAGCGCCAGCTGTCGTCAGCGCCTGCCAAGTCATATAGTTTCAGTCCTGCCATCATGCAGAAGCCTCCCGCCGTTTGAATGAATGTACAACAAGCCTTGGACATCGCCGGCTGCTGGATGATCTCGGCGGTTGGCTGGCAAGCACGCCGGACGGTAGGACGACCCAGGGAGAGCAAGCGATGTCGGGCAGTCGCGTACCGGCCAAGCCTCGACTCTGGCCGAATGACCGGCTGGCCTGCCTGCGGGCGCGACGAGCATCGGCACGGCGACGTCGCAGGCGGTTGGCGCAGTCGCAGTACGAACCCTGACAGACTTTCCCGCTGCGCTGGAACCTCGCCAGGGCCTAGCGTGGCTGCTCCATTGAATCGAGAGCAGCGATGTAAGCATGAGCGAGTACGTATTCGAACCCCAGTTGTCTTTCGTCGCCAGGTGCTACTGGCAATTCGCCGAGGGTGCGCTGTCCCAGGCAGATCTGCTTGGCGCACGAGGCGACCTGGCCAAGCCGATCTGGGTGGAATTCAACGACTGGAACGGTGACGACGGCTGGCTCATGTCCGGTCGCGACTACAGCCCGCAGGAACTCCAGTCGTTCCTGCATGACCACCTGCCGCTGTTCGGGCCGCGCCAGCGGATCTACTGCGAGTACTTGTGGTTCGGTGTCTACCGGATCGGCGACTTGCATGCCTACGAAGTGCGGCCAGCCTACGCCGGGGCCAACACGGCGCGCTGGCCGGAACTGGAGTACGTCCTGGATGTGAGCCGTGGCGGCTATCTTGGCATGTATCCAACCGACAACCCGGCAGGCAGCTCGCCGCTGGCCAGGCCTGCGTCGCTGGAAGTGGACATGCCCGATCCGTTGCCCGAGACGCGTATCGACCTGCCCATCGATCCCCCGCTGGAAGCGGAAGGCTTGCTGTTCCGCTACCGCAAGAGCCTGTCTTCGCCGATATGGACCATCGAAGGCCTGGAACCGGCCGGCCTGGCCTCAGGCGACATCCGTACCGGCTTGCAGTTGTACGGGCCGAGCGGCCGGGTGGTCAGGAGGCTGGTCGAGAACGGTCGCGCCTATCTCAACGACCGTACCGGCAAGCGCGGCCATCTGGGCATCCAGGTCCTGCAATCGCCCGTGCCCCCGCATCCGGCAGCCAGGCATCGCGACCCCCGGCGCTGAGGCGAGGCCTGCGCCGGCTCAGTGGCCGGTATATTCGCAACCGCTGGTGCAGGTTTCATGGATGCGGACCTTGGACAGTTCAGGCAGCAATGGCTTGACCTGTTCCCAGATCCATTTGGCGATGACTTCGCTGGTGGGGTTCTCCAGGCCAGGTATGTCGTTGAGGTAGTTGTGGTCCAGGCGGTCGTAGATCGGCTTGAACACCGCCTTGATCTCGGAGAAGTCACGGATCCAGCCGGTATGCGGGTCGAGCGGCCCGGTCAGGTACAGGGCCACCTTGAACGAGTGACCGTGCAGGCGGCCGCACTTGTGGCCGGCGGGCACGTTGGGCAGGCGGTGGGCGGATTCGAAGGTGAACTCTTTGAAGATTTCCAAGCTTTCAGACTCTGTGGCGAACGATGCTGCCAGACAGTCTACCAGCAAGGCCGCTACAAGGGTTGCAGCCGTTCCTGCAGTCGCCCGGTGGCGACCAGTTCGAGAAATTCATCGCCCAGGCGCCGGCTTTCGGCCATGGCCTTGTACCAGTAGCGCTTGCGGCCCTGTGCATCGTTCATGAAGCGCTTGAAGTCGCCGCGGTCTGGCAGCTTGCCGTAGGGCAGGCTCGCCAGGTATTGAGGGGAGGGGACGAGCAGCAGCACGTTGCGCAGGCGCGTAGCGTCTCCTCTGCGCCAGGGCAGTGCCTTGTCGAACCAGCCCGGTACGATTCGGTCGGTGAAATGCGGGTACAGCACCAGGTCATTGCCCTCGTACGGCAGGTCCAGGTGATAGTCGAGCAGGCCGCCATCCCGGTAGGTGCCACCACCGGTGCCCGGAATGTCCCGTACACCCTCCATGACCATGGGGATCGATCCTGACGCGAGCAAGGCCTGGCGCAGGTTGGCCAGATCGAGTGGCAGGCAGCGCGAAGGGAAATCCTCCAGCGAGCCAAGCGGTGGCGCGGCACGGCTGTCATGCAAGATGACCCGCTCGAAGTGTCGGGACAGTCGCGAGCGACCGAGCAGGTTGTTGGCGACCACCGAGGACAGCCCCATGCCCAACCGGCCGCGATGATCATCCGCGAGCAAGCCATGACTTTTCACCACCAGGACATTCAGCCGATAGCCGGTGCTGGCGAGAATTTGCGCATCACGTCCCTGCAGCAAGTCGTCGAGCATGCGCCTGCAACTGCGGCTGACGTCGTCGACCTTGGTGCCTTTGGGAAAGTCGAGCTCGGTATACAGCTCGCCCAGGCGTCGCAGGCCGTCGAGCGGGTCGGCCAGGCAGGCGCTGGCGAAGCGCCAGGCACCGATCGAGGCGCCGATCAAGGCGCGCGGGCGTGGCGCCGATGGCAGCCATTCTCCGAACAGGGCCAGGTCCAGCCCCTGAATACCCAGCGGCTTTGGACCGCCCGCGGCGCCCGGCACGATGCCGACCTGCGCCGCTTGCAGGCCATGCTCGCGAACCTGCCTGAATGCGCGTTGGCCGGCCTTGAAGGTCAAGGCCGGATACTTGATGTGGATGGCGCTCATGCCGGGCCTCTCGATGGACGGGCCGGCCATTATAGGGCAGCCGGTGCCGAGCGGCTGCGCTATCATGGCGCCAGTCTGTTCAGGTTGAATTAAGCCGCAGGCGATAATCTTGGCTGCGTAGACAACTTGCAACCGATGGAGATGCCCATGAAAACCTTGACTGCCCTGTTCACCGCCGCCGTGCTTGCCGTGGGTGCCAACGTCGCCCTGGCCAAGGATGTCCAGCCCGACGAAGTGGTCAAGCTGGCCAATGCCAAGACCATCAAGTCGCTGGACGAACTGAAGGCCACCGCCGTCTCCAGGCATCCTGGCTCGACTGCCACCGACTCGGAACTGGAGAACGAATACGGCCGCTACATCTACAAGGTCGAGTTGCACGATGCCCAAGGCGTCGAATGGGACGTCGACATGGATGCCAGGACCGGCGAAGTGCTGAAGGATGAACGGGATAGCTGATGAAGGATCTTTCGCGGACGGCACGCGGCCTGGTACTGACGCTGTCAGCTTGCTGTTCGCTGGCCGTGGCCCGCGACCTGGATCAGGATGAAGCGCTCGAGCTGCGGCGTGAGGGCATCATCCTGCCGTTGGAACGGCTGCTCGAGTCCGCGATGGCGCGCTACCCTGGTGCGCGCCTACTGGAGGCCGAACTGGAAAAGGACGACGGACGCTACGAGTACGAAGTCGAACTGCTGACGCCCCAGGGCGTGGTTCGCGAAATCAAGCTCGATGCTCGTACCGGCGCCTTGCTCAAAGACGAGGAAGACGACTGAATGCGCCTGTTGATCGTGGAGGACAATGTGCCTCTGGCCGATGAACTGACCGCGAGCCTGCAACGCCAGGGCTACGCAGTGGACTGGCTGGCCGATGGCCGGGATGCGGTCTACCAGGGCCAGAGCGAACCCTATGACCTGATCATTCTCGACCTGGGCCTGCCGGGGCTTGGCGGCCTGCAGGTACTTGGTCAGTGGCGCGCGGCGGGGCTGGCCACGCCCGTGCTGATCCTGACCGCGCGTGGCTCCTGGGCCGAGCGCATCGAAGGGCTCAAGGCCGGTGCCGACGACTACTTGAGCAAGCCGTTCCATCCGCAGGAGCTGCTGCTGCGTCTCCAGGCCCTGCTGCGGCGCGCCCGCGGCCTGGCCAACCAGCCTCGTCTCGAGGCTGCCGGCCTGCACCTGGACGAAGGGCGCCAGTGCGTGACGCGCGATGGTGTCGATATCCAGCTCACGGCTGCCGAGTTCCGCCTGCTGCGCTACTTCATGCTGCACCCGCAGCAGATCCTCTCCAAGAGTCACCTGGCCGAGCACCTGTACGATGGCGAGACCGAGCGCGACTCCAACGTGCTGGAGGTGCATGTCAATCATCTGCGTCGCAAGCTGGGCCGCAGCGTCATCGAGACCCGGCGTGGGCAGGGCTATCGCTATGCGGGGCATGCTGGGTGAGATCGATACAGGCGCGGCTGAGCGTCGGGCTGGTGGCGGTCCTGGTCATCATTGGCCTCGCGCTGGCGCACCTGATTCTCTGGCTGTCCGAGATCAGCCTGCAGCGCTACCTGGAAGCCGGTCTGCGCAAGGAGAGTGAAAACCTGCTGGTGGCGCTGGTGCGCGGGCCATCCGGGCTGCAACTGGACGAGCGCCGGGTTTCCGCGGCATACCAGCGACCTTTTTCCGGGTATTACTTTCGCATCGACTTCGAGCAGGGCACTTGGCGTTCACGCTCGCTATGGGATCTGGATATGCCCAAGCCAGCCAGGCCAGGCCTCGAAAGCGGCTACGAACTAGGCCCTGAAGGCCAGCAGTTGCTGGCCTTCAGGGGTGATTACCGCAGATTGGGACAGGATATCTCGATCAGTGTGGCCCAGGACTATTCACCCGTGCGCGACGGCTTCCGACGCCTGGAGATGATCGGATTGGGGCTCGGGCTGGTGGCACTGCTGCTCATCCTGATCCTGCAACGCGTCACCGTCACGCGTTCATTGCGCCCCCTGGAGCGGGCTCGCCAGCAGATCGCCCAGTTGCAGCAAGGCCGGCGTTCCCAGCTCGACGACCAGGTGCCCAGCGAACTGGAACCGCTGGTCACACAGATCAACCACCTGCTGGCCCATACCGAAGACAGCCTGCGTCGATCACGCAACGCCCTGGGCAACTTGGGCCACGCACTCAAGACCCCATTGGCGGTATTGCTCAGCCTGGCCGCGAGCGAGCGCCTGACCGGCCTGCCGCAAGTGCGGGCTCAGTTGCACGAGCAACTGGAGCAGATCCAGCAACGCCTGGCGCGAGAACTCAACCGCGCCCGCCTGGCTGGCGACGCACTGCCCGGTGCGCTGTTCGACTGCGATGCCGAGCTGCCAGGCCTGTTGCAGACCCTGGGCATGATCCATGGCCAGGATCTGCTGCTGCGGCGGGAGACCCCGCCAGGGCTGCTGCTGTCCTGGGACCGAGAGGACCTGCTGGAATTGCTCGGCAACCTGCTGGACAACGCTTGCAAATGGGCCGACGGCGAAGTGCTCCTGAGCATCGAGCCGAACGTCGACGGCTATCGAATCCTGGTGGACGACGACGGGCCGGGGATCGCGCAGGCCGACCGCCAGAACGTGCTCGAGCGCGGCCTGCGCCTGGACGAACAGGTCGATGGGCATGGGCTGGGCCTGGCTATCGTGCGCGACATCGTCGAAGCCTGGGGCGGCAGTTTGAGCTTGCTGGAAAGCCCCTTGGGCGGCCTGCGCGTCAGCATCGAGTTGCCCCGCCGATAGCCCCATGCCACAAGCTGCTAGCAAGAGCAGACCGCGAAGGCTGCACGATTTGCTTTTGCATGCAGTTGATGGCTTCAAAAAAACTGCACCCCAAGAGCATTTTTTTGAATTGGTCGCTACCGCCGCCTGGCAGGCACAATCTCGCTCCATGAAGCCGCTCGAGGTTTCCATCTCCATGGACGGAGCCCATTGGCTATTGCCGCTGGCAATACAGGGCCCAGGCCATTTCGGCTGGGCTTTCTTTTTTCCACCAGGTAAGTCACTGCTTGATGTCTTCTTCTTCCCAATCGTTGTTGCAACGCCTGCTGCCCGCGCCCTTGAACACCTCGCCTCGCGAATGGTTGCGGGCCGGGATTGGCGCGCTGCTGGGCCTGTTTCTCGCCGGCTGGTTGTGCGGCATGGTCTTCGGGGGGTCGGTTGCCTTGCATCTGCTTGGCCCGCTGGCCGCCTCGGCAGTGCTGGTATTCGCCGTTCACTCCGGCCCGCTGGCGCAGCCTTGGCCCGTGGTGGGAAGTTATGCCATGGCGGGTATCGTCGGCCTGGCGATGCGTCATGGCTTCGGCCAGGAGCTGTGGGTGGCAGCCGCTGCGCTCGGCTTGTCCATCGTGGTGATGTGCCTGTTGCGCTGCCTGCATCCACCAGGCGGAGGTGTCGCCGCCAGTGTCGTGCTGGCTGACCCAGGGCTGTTCGCACTAGGTGATCGCTTGCTCGAGCCAATCCTGCTCAATGCCTTGATCCTGGTCACCACGGCCGTGTTCTACAATCGTTTGACCGGGGTGCGCTACCCCAAGGGCGTCGCACCGCGCAAGGACTTGCATCATACCCATGACCCGCTGCCGACCGAACGCGTCGGGATCAATGCGGACGATCTGGACCAGGCACTCGAAGAGCTGGGAGAGTTCGTCGACGTCACTCGTGAGGAGCTCGAGCGGATCATCCTGGCTACCGAGCAACACGCCTTGCAGCGTAGCCTTGGCGGTATCACCGCGGCGTCGGTCATGTCCCGCGATGTGCAGTTCGCCACGCCCGGCACGACTCTCGAGCAAGCCTGGGAAATGCTGGCCAGCCATCACCTCAAGACCCTGCCGGTGCTCGATCAGGGCCGCCTGGCAGGCATCGTCAGCCTCAACGACCTGGTTGGCCCAGCCATGGCGCGGGGACGCTTCAGCTGGCGTGGCCTGTTCAGGCGCAAGACAGTGCGCCTGGAACAGGTGATGAGTCGTCGAGTGGTCAGCGTCAGTAGCCAGCATCCGCTGGAAAGCTTGTTGCCGCTGCTGTGCGAGCAAGGCCTGCACTGCCTGCCGGTGCTCGAGGGCGACAAGCTGGTCGGCGTCGTGACTCAGACCGACCTGATCGCCGGGCTCGAGCGCCAGCTGCTGACCAGCGCCACGCGTCGCTCAAGCCAGCGGGTCCCAGCGCTGTGACCAGTCGCTGGAACCTTCGGCCACCAACCTGCGCAGGATCACCAAGGCCTGCTGCAGCGCCTGGCTGTCATTCTTGCGGGCATGCACGAGAAAGGTGGGGTAGGTGAATTCCGGCGCATGCGCTACCCGCTCGAACGCACCGCTGTCCAGGTAGGCTTGCACCACGCGGGTTCGGAAATAGCCACTGCCGCCCTGGTCGAGGATGAACTGCAGTGCCAGCGGCCCGAGGTTGAACCCCAGCGCGGCGCTGGCGCAGTCTGGCAGGGCGGCATCGTGCTGGCGCCGGAATGCTTCGCCCCAATCGATGTAGATGTACGGCTCGGGACGTCCGACTCGACGGATCCTCACCAGCTTTTCTTCCATCAACTGTTCGACTTGCAGCCCAGGCCCGTAGTGTGGCTGATAGACCAATGCGGCATCGAGCAAGCCCATTTCCACCTTGCGCAACAATGACTGTCCTTCGCCGACCTCGCTGCGAATGGCATGGCTGGGCAGTTCTCGATGCAAGGCGCTGATCCAGTCAAGCATCATCGGGTTGCCCAGGCTGACTTCGCCACCCAGGTGCAACACCTGGCGATAGCCTTGGGGCAGCGGTAGGTCGCGACGCGCTGCGTCCCAGGTCTCCACCAGCTGGTTGGCGTAGACGACGAAGGCTTCGCCGTCAGGTGTCATGCTGGCACCGTTGCGGCTGCGCACGAACAGCTGGCAGCCTAGCTGCTGCTCCAGGCGCTGGACGCGGGCGGTAATGGCTGTCTGCGACACGCACAGTTTCTGCGCCGCGGCCACCAGGCTGCCGCAGCGTACGATTTCCAGGAAGGTCCGGGCCTGATCGATGTCCATGACGATGCTCGCTGAGGAGGAAGCGCCATTCTAGAGCCTTGGCGCTGAAATAGGGCGGTTGCCCCGTCCGCAGCGCTCGACGCCAGCCCGTGTTGCTCCGCTGGCCGTGACGCAGACCGTCAGCTCAAGCGGCCAGCGAGGCGGCCAGCTCGGCGAAGCCAGGGCGAATCGCTGCCTGCGGCTGCATGCAGCGCCTGGCCAGTGCGAGCACCAGCGGATCCTCATCAGGGCAGTGCTGCAGCAACTCTTGCAAGAGAATGCCGAACGCGCGCACCTCCAACCGCTCCAACGCAACCCCTGCCTGGCTGTCCTGCGCCGGGTAGAATGCCGCTGCGCCAAAGTCGCCAAGCAAGGCATTGCCTTCGGCGTCGCAAAGGACATTATGTGCATACAGGTCGCCATGGCAGATGCCCTGGGCATGCAGATGGGCGCATACCGAGGCGATGCTCGCTGCCAGGCGGCGCATGGCGACCGATGTCAGCCACCGCCCAGGACGATACTGGTCGCGTGTGCAGCTGCCCAGGCTGGGTGGGCCGGCAAGGTTGGACCAGTGCGGTGCTATCCGTGGCATCACCAGGGCTGGAAGCCCCTGCGGGTGGTTGTCGATGCGACCGATCACGCCGACCAGTGCCGGATGTTCTCCGGCAGCGATGCAGGCATCCATCTCCGCCAGTGGCGAACCATCGCTGGTGATCGCGCCCTTGAACACCTTGATCGCCACGGGTAGTGGCTGCGCCTTCCAGTGCGCCAGGTGAATGATGCCTGACGCCCCGCGCCCAAGTTCCTGTCCCAGCTCGATTTCGTTCCAGTCGATGCTGGGGCAACTGCTGGTGGCCCTGCCACAAGGTTCGAGGGTCGCCAGCGGGTTGCCGGAAAAGGCCAGCCAGGCCAGGGCTGGCATCTGCAGCAGCCAGTCAGGAAGGTGGCTCAGCCGATTGCTGGCGATTCGCAGCAATTCGAGTCTATGACAACGGGCCAGGCTGGCCGGCAGGTGCGTCAGGCGATTGCCCGAGAGCATCAGCTTTTCCAGGGCAAGGCAATCGCCCAGACCTTCGGGCAAGCTCTCCAGGTGATTCTGGGTCAGGATGAGCGCGCGCAGTTTCGGTGGCAGGGCTTGCGCATCCAGCTCGGTGATGCGGTTGTTCCTGAAACCGACCGTTTCCAGGTTCGGGCAGCGGCCCACGCCCCGCGGCACATGGGTGAAACGGTTGTCGGAGCAGAACAGGACCTTGAGCCGAGTCAGCCGACGCAACTCGTCCGGCAAGGAGTGCAGGGCATTGCCGGACAGGTTCAGTACTTCGAGGCTGTCGGCCAGGGTGAAGATCTCTGGCGGGAAGTGTTCCAGGCCCTGGTTGAGGTCCAGGCGTGTAATGCCGCGCAGGCGGCCAGCTTTGAGGTCTTCGAGGTCATGCATGGCAGAATCGGCGCCGAGATTGCGAGCGAAGCTGCGATGATAACGGCAACCCGGCCATGGGCGCCAAGCGCGTCAGTCCGGCTCCGGCCCCATTTGCCGCAACTGCCCTAGCCGGCTGCGGGTGCGCATCAGGTCGGTGAGCGCCCCGCCAAGGCTTTGTGCCAGTGGATGCCTGCCGATGACCACCAGCTGTTTGTCCTGGTCGTAGAGGACGTCGATCAGGTTGACGAAGCGCTGTTGTGCGGCCAGCGAGCATTGCGCCAGGTCGTCGAGCCCATCGATGAACCACTGGTCGTGGTGGCGGGCCAGCTCGAGGTAGTCGATGACCGCCGTCGGTCCTTCGCACAAGTCATCGAAGCTGAACATGACCAGGCGGCCTTCGCTGGCCTGGGCTCGCAGGGTGCGGTTGTTGATCCGCAGGTCGATCGGGCGTGGCGCGGGCACTCCCAGGCGTTCGCGCTGCACCGCGTTGCCTGGCCAGACATAGTGTCCTTGGGCGAAACGCTGGTGCTGGCGATTGGCTGGCAGACTGCGAAAGTCGACTTCGCCGGTCACCTCCAGCACCTGCATGCGGCTGTTGATCAGCCGGATCACCGGCAGGAAGCGTTCGTGATAAAGCGGGTTGGGCAGCAAGCCTTCGGGCGGGTAGTTGGATGTGACCAGCAAGAAGATGCCTCGGCCGAACAGGGCTTCGAACAGCCGTGTAAGCAGCATGGCATCGCCAATGTCATGCACATGGAACTCGTCGAAGCACAAGACCCGGCAATCTTCCAGCAGCTCGTCCAAGGCAGTTCCCAAGGCATCCTTGCTGGCTCGATGACGAAACATGCCCTGGTGCAGGCGCGCGAAGAAATCGTGGAAATGCAGGCGACGCTTGGCTGGATCCTCGACCACCTGGAAGAAGCCATCGAGCAGCCAGCTCTTGCCGCGCCCCACCGGGCCGTGCAGATAAAGGCTGCGCCCCCGGCCTTGCTCGAGCGCTGCCAATTGCTCGGCCATGCAGCGGACCACCTGGCGCTGCCCCTCGCTCAAGCGATAGCCGCGAGCATGCGCCTGGGTTTCGAAGGACGCGATGAACCGGTCTTGACCGGGTGAGTCGCTTAGGCGTCGTTGCTGTTGACGCAGGGGGGAGGGTAACCAGGTGGGCACATGCAGCTCCTCGATAGTGGCAGCAGTGGCGCAGCTTGACGCAAGCGTTGCGGTTAGAGCAATTCACAAACTCGCAGGCGAGGATCGCAAAATTCGATACCTCGATCGCCTTCGCCGCGTTGACCAGCGATGGCGGTGCGCAGAGCTTTGCAGTAGGCTCGGGTGAACGATCGGAAAAGAGCAGTCGCCATGTCGGATCCCTATAACCTCGCTCGTTTCGTCGAGGCCCAAGGGCCTGTCTACGTCCGGGCCTTCCAGGAGCTTCAGGCCGGCCGCAAGACCAGTCACTGGATGTGGTTCGTCTTCCCCCAGCTGCGTGGCCTGGGGCATAGCGAAATGGCGCAGCGCTATGGGCTTTCCGAGCTCGAGGAAGGGCGTGCCTACCTGGCGCATGCGGTGCTTGGCAATCGTCTGGAGCGCTGCGTCAGCGTGCTGCTCCAGCATGCCGGCAAGAGCGCGCGCCAGATCCTGGGCACGCCCGACGACCTCAAGCTGCGTTCCTGTCTCACCTTGTTCGGCCAGGTCGATCCGGCCAATCCCCTTTGGCAACTGGCGCTGGAGCAGTTCTTCGATGGCGAGCCAGACAAGGCCACGCTAGGCCTGCTGCGGCGCTGAGCCAGCTCAGGCCTTGCGCTCGAGCTGACGCTCGATCATGTACTTGATCGCCAGGCGGCGCTCCTTCAGGCGACGCATGTCATCGTCCTCATAGTTGCCGGCCGAGATCGATTCGGCGGCCAGCACCTGGTTGTCGATATCGGTATAGCTGTCCAGCAACCGGTCCAGCTCCTTGTCGACCTGGCGACGTTGCTGGACGATTTCACGGGGGTAGTGCAGGTCCTGGTACAGGTCATGTGAAACGGGCATGGCGATTTCCTTTCCAGTGGCTTGATACCTCTTCGATTGGCTGCCAGGCGCCAAGTTGAGCATCGCCTCACGGTCGGTCGACGGACGGTAGCAGGGCCGTGCAGGAGTAGAGATGTCGCGTCGCACAGTGGCCGCTGGCAGGCACTCGCCAGGAAGATTCCGGCCGTCGCCTGCCCACACACCCTGCCAGACCGGCCTGGTTTGAAACTAACTTGCTGTTTTGCAAAATTTTTTTTGCTGGAGGGCTTCACAGGATGCAGCGGACTCGTTAGACTGGCGCCCATTCCTGCAGAGCCAGCCAGGTTCTGATGGTCGGGAATTCCACCAGCGACAGCGCATCATGCTGATCGTGTCGATACAGGGGCGTCGCCAAGCGGTAAGGCAGCAGGTTTTGATCCTGCCATGCGTTGGTTCGAATCCAGCCGCCCCTGCCATTTTTCTTGTTATCCGTATCCCATCCGTGTCGCCTGGTTCGCTCGGGGCCTGTTTCCGGCTTGCGCCGGTGATCGACCATCCGGCAAGACGGCCTGCCTGTTCAGCCTTGCCCGTTCTCCTGCAGCTGCAATCCCAGGTGCCGCCGAAGCGGCCTCTATCGTCAGTTGGCCGCTCCGAGCAGCTCGTTGAGTGCGTCGGCCAGGACCTGTGGCTGCACTGGCTTTTGCACCACCAGGCTGCCAGGCAGGTCCAAGCCCTCGAGTTCGGCATAGCCGGTAAGGAAAACCACTGGCAAGCGTGCGAAGCGCTTGCGCGCCGCATGGGCCAGTTGCGCGCCGTTGAACTCAGGCATGGCGAAGTCCGTCAGCAACAGGTCGACCTTGCCGTCGAGCAGCGCCAGGGCCTGCTCGCCGCTATGCGCTTCGCGCACCTGGTAGCCGTACTGGCGCAATACTTCGCCGACCAGATCACGGACCAGATGATCGTCATCGACCAGCAGCAGCGTGCGCTGCGTGGCGCCGACGGGCGAGGCTGGCGCGCGGGGCAGGGCCGTGAGCGGCTCGCTGGAAGGTGTGGCCAGGGTGCGCTTGACGGCCGGCAGATAGACGCTGACTTCGGTGCCATGCCCCGGGCGTGTCTGGATCCTCACCCCGCCGCCGGACTGCTTGGCGAAGCCGAACACCTGGGCCAGGCCGAGCCCGGAGCCCTTGCCGATATCCTTGGTGGTGAAGAAAGGCTCGAAGACCTTGCCCAGCACTTCCTCGCTCATGCCGCAACCGGTATCGCGGATCGACAGGCAGACGTACTCGCCTGGCTCGGGGTCCTCGGGCCGACGTGGGCGTGCCTCGATCAGGCTGTTGCGGGTCGACAGGACCAGTTGGCCACCCTCCGGCATGGCATCTCGTGCATTGATCGCCAGGTTCAGGATGATCATCTCGGTCTGGGTCGGGTCGGTCAGGGCTTGCCAGAGATCCTTTTCCAGGTCCAGGCGCACCGAGATGCTACCGCCAAGGGTGCGGCGCAACAGTTCCACCAGGCCGCCAAGGGTGCTGTTGAGCTCGAGCGGGACCGGCTCCAGGCGCTGGCGCCGCGAGAAAGCCAGCAACTGTGAGGTCAGCTTGGCGCCACGCTCCCCTGCCTCGCGAATATGCCTGAGGCGGACTCGCGCCTTGTCCAGGTTCGGCTTGGCCAGATCCCGCTCGAGGAAACCGGCGCCAGTGAGGATGACCGTGAGCAGGTTGTTGAAGTCGTGTGCGACCCCGGCAGTCAACTGGCCAACTGCTTCCAGGCGTTGCATCTGCTGCAGGGTTGCCTCGATGCGCTCGCGCTCGGCGATCTGTTCGCGCAGGCGGGCGTTGGCCTCGGCCAGTTCCAGCGTGGCTTCGCGTTCGCTGGTGATGTCACGGGCCACCAGGTAGAGCAGGCTGCCTTCCGGCACGATGACCCAGGACAGCCAGCGTTGCTGGCCACTGGCGTGCCGTACCTGGCCAACGAAGCGGGCACTGCCCAGGCCGTTCTCCAGGGCGGCGAGCTCCGTGCGGAAAGCCGCCTGGGCGTGCTCGGGGAGCAATTGCAGCAGCGAACTGCGCGACAGGTAATCGCGGGTGAAGCCAAGCGTGGCCTCCCAGGCCGGATTGAGCGCCACCGGTGTCAGGTCGGCGTTGAGGACGGCAAGCAGATCCTGCGACAAGTCCCAGGCACGGTCGCGTTCGCGAGTCCGGATCTCGACCCGCTCTCCCAGCATCTCGTTGAGTTGCTTGAGCGCCTGGGTCGCCAGGCGCTGCTGGTGAATGTCCTGCAGCACGCCGGAGAATCTTACGCAGCGATCTTCGACGAACTGTGCCTGGCCGGTGCTCAACAACCAGCGAGGTTCCTGCTCGTCAGGCCGCAGCACGCGGAATTCGATGCGGTAATGGCCGTCGCCAGAGGGCTGCATGGCCTGGTCGACGGCAGCCCTCACCAGGGGCCTGTCCTCAGCATGGATGCACGAGAAGAACAGTTCCAGGCTCAGTTCCGTGGTGCTCGGCAGGCCGAACAGCGCCTTGCAGCGATCGTCCCAGAGCAGCAGCGCCTGCTCCGGGCGCAAGTCCCAGGTGCCCATGCCAGCGGCGTCGAGGGCGATGCGCGCGCGGGCTTCGACATCCGCCAAGGCTTCTTCGGCACGCCGGCGCCGCTGGCGCTCCTGCACCTCGGTCAAGGCGCGCCTGACCGCCTTTGGCAGCAGCGAGAGGTTCTTCTTGAGAATGTAGTCGGTGGCGCCCAGGCGGATCATCTCCACGGCATGTTCCTCGCCATAGATGCCCGAGAGGAAAATGAACGGCACATCCGGAGCCAGACGCTGGGCCGTGGCCAGCACCTGCGTGCCGGAGGAGCTAGGGAGCACGCAGTCGCACAGGATCAGGTCGAACGTTTCATGCTGCAAGGCTTGCTCGGCCCCGAGATGATCGTGGACCTGACGCGCCTGTACCTGCAGCCCGTTGCGCTCCAGGCGCAACAGCGTCAGCTCGGCATCCAGCGAGCTGTCTTCGACCATCAGCAACTTGAGCGGGGTAGGCAACATGTTCGCGGAACTCAGGCCTGGCCTCGGCGATTCAGGCGCAGCGAGCCCGGTGGTGGCTCGTTTAGCACCGCCCAGAAAATGCCCAGGTCGGATATCGCCGCGACGAACTCTTTGAAGTCCACTGGCTTGACCACGTAGGCATTGACGCCCAGCTCGTAGGCTCGCAGCAGGTCCGGCTCCTCGCGTGAGGAGGTCAGCATGACGGTCGGGATGCTTCGCAGCTCCGGGGTGTCGCGCACGGTCTTCAACACTTCGAGGCCATCGACCTTGGGCAGCTTCAGGTCCAGCAGCATCACCGCGGGGTTGCCGTCGTCACGCGTGGCATAGGCGTTGCGACGCAGCAGATAGTCGAGGGCGTCGGCTCCATCGCGGATCACGATGACCTCGTTGGCCAACTGGCTGCGCTCGAGCGCAAGTAGCGTCAACTCCAGGTCCCTGGGGTTGTCCTCGACCAACAGGATAGGTTTGAGCATGATAGGGCAGTGTCCTCAACTGTGCGCGGGGTGACGGGGCAGGGAAAAATGGAACGTCGCCCCCTTGTCGAGGTCGCCTTCGGCCCAGACCTGGCCATCGTGACGCTCGATGATGCGACGAACGCTGGCCAGGCCTATGCCTGTGCCTTCGAAATCCTCCATGCGATGCAGGCGCTGGAACACCCCGAACAGCTTGCCAGCATAGGCCATGTCGAAACCTACACCATTGTCGCGAATGAACAATTCGGTGAATTCGGCGTTCTGCCTGGCACCGATCTGGATGCGCGCCGGATCGCGGCCGCGAGTATACTTGATGGCGTTGGCGATGAGGTTGTGCAAGGCCATGTTGATGAATGCCGGGTCGGCGATGACCTTCGGCAACTGGGCCACTTCCCAGACGATCTGCCTGCCCTGATAGTCCGGTGCCAGCTCGAGGCGGATGGACTCGACCAGGGCATTGAGGTCGACGTCCGACAGGCGCAGCGCGGCGCGGCCCATCTGCGAGAAGTTGAGCAGGTTGTCGACCAGGGTGCCGGCGAAGCGTGAAGCTTCCTCGATATGCTTGAGGAAACGCTGGCCACGCTCGCTCAGCCGCTGGGCCTCGCCTTCGCCAAGCAGTTCCGTATAACCGGCGATGTGCCGCAAGGGTGCCCGCAGGTCGTGAGACACGCTATAGGAAAATGCTTCGAGCTCCTTGTTCGAGCGTTTCAGTTCGCTGGCCAGTTGCGCCAGTTCCTCGGCCTTGCGCAGGACGATGCCAAGCACTGCGTTGCGTAGCTCCAATCCCCCTTCGAGGATCAATGGGTCCCATGGGCGACTGAAGCCGCGCACTTCTTCGCGCCAACGCTCGAAACTGTGCCGTGGATGCAGGCCGCCCTGCGCATCCACCTGCTTGTCCGGGCGGCCGGCCCATTCGATCAGGCGCGTCTGCTCGGGGCGGAACCAGACCAGGTAGTGCGAGTGGATCTGCGAGATGGCTATCGCCAGGATGCCTGCGGTGTGCTCGGCAAGCTCGGGCAGGTCCTCGATGTCACGGCGTACGTTGTCGGTGTGGTAGATCGTTTCGTCAGCCCGCCGCGACAGCCAGTGGACCAGGGCCGTGACCTGCGAGGCCGGCGGCGTCGTGCCGATCAGGTCGCATCGTTCGGCGCTGATGATGGCGGCACCCGATGCCTCGGCAAACGCCAGCAACACCTGCGGCAGCTCCAGCAGGCCCTGGTTGACGTGGTCGTGGTCAGCCATCGCCGAGAGCATCTGCACGATATGGCGACGCAGTTCGAGCAGTTTGTTGGTCTTGCCATGCGACTCGCGCGACTCGATCTGCAACGACAGCACGCCAGCGAGCAGCTCGCAGGCTGTGCGGGTCTGGAAGTCGACCGAACACGGTGCTTCGTGATGGCAGGAAATCAGCCCCCAGAGCTTGCCATCGACCACGATCGACAGCGACATCGACGCCAGCGTGCCCATGTTGCGCATGTACTGCAGGTGGACCGGCGAGACGCTGCGCAACGAAGCGAAGCTCAGGTCCAGCGGTTGGCCCGTGCGCGGATTGTCTTGCGGCACGATGCGTGAAGGCTGGTAGTTGGCATCGCAGATCAGGCGAATGCGGTTGCTGCGATAGAGTTCACGCGCCTGGCTTGGAATGTCGCTTGCCGGAAAGCACAGCCCCAGGTAACGCGGGTAACCGGGGTCGGCTTGCTCGGCCAGCACCAGGCCCGTGCCGTCTTCGTCGAACCGGTAAGCCTTGACCCGGCCGAAACCGGTCATGCGCTTGATCTCCTGGACCGAACGCGACAGGAGGTCCTCGATCTCGCCGAGCTGGTTGAGGCTGCCGACGAAGGCGCGAACCAGCGAATAGTAGCTGCTCTGGCTGACCAGGCTGATGGATGGCTCCAGTTCGAGCACCAGCACCTGGTCGCGACGATGGGCCAGCAGCTGCAGCAGGTCATCACGCAGCACGCCGGCCCGCAGGCGCACGTCCCCGAGATGGAACGGCAAGGCTTCCTCGCTCGGGAGCCTGTCCAGCTGGCTGCGCAGGTCGCAGCCTGGGTCGAACAGTTGCGTGGCGCTTTTGCCGATCAGCTCCAGCGCTGGCGTCCCTAGCCAGTTCTGGACGTTTTCGCTGGCTTGCAGGATGCTCAGGTCGTCTTGATCGAGTACCAGCAGGAAACCGTGCGGCTGGATGCTGCCGGGAATGTGGATCGGCTCCTGGGCGCAGCGTTCGATGGCCTGTTCGAGGGCTTGGTCGACGGTGGTCAAGATAGTCTCCTGGTAGGGCCAGCGCCTCGCTGACAAGGTCGGCACAGGACATGGCCGATCACGGTATCAGAAACCCTGTGTGAATGCCGCTAAAAGGCCACCCCGGTAGAAATTGCTGGTCGGTCTCGCAAGAACGTTCCCTTTGCTCCGCTGCCTGTCGGACTTGGCCCCCGTGCTGGCTGCTACGCTTGCTTGCAGGACGACGTGGGCAAGAAGAATGGTCAAGCTGGCGGCGTGCTCGACCGGCTCGGCCTGTTGAAAGGCACCACGCCCAAGTCCGTCCCGCTGTACCTGCGAACCAGCATCGGCAGCAACGTCGCAGCCGGCTTGTACCCGTAAACCCTGACGATCAACTGGAGCTGGCACTATCGTGCTGGCGTCAGCCTGATCGGGCGCTGTCTGGGGCGCAGTCGGCAGCGCTCGACGCACCAGCAGCGACGCCAACGTCAATCCAGGTCGCGGCACCGGCAGCCAGGTCTTCAGCTACAACGTCAGGATCTACACCGACCAACCCACCCCGCCAGCCGGCGCCTGCACCGACAGCGTCGTGCTCGACGTGCAGTTCTGTCCCCAGGGCGCTGCTCGTCGGCGCAGCACGCGCAGGAGGCCGAGACAGACATACCTACCGCCTTGCCTGCATCGATTCAGGCGAGCTTGGCCGCTTCATCACAGCAAGGACCAAGCCATGAACGATCATCTCTCGCCAGCCGACTCCGTCGACTGCCTCATTGCCCGACAATTGCCGCGCTGGTTGCTCGAGGCACCGCATGACCAGCTCGCCCAGCTGCGCGCCCATCTGTCTCGGCAGCAGCGTGCCCAGGATCGCGCGCACCGACTGTTGCGTTCGATACCGGCGTTGCCCGAGTTCGCCGAGCCGCTGCTGGTCGAGGCCGTCGAAGGGCTGACCGGGCGGCGGCTGGATGTGCGACGCAGCCAGCTGACCACCGTCATGCGCATCCCTTTGCCCTCGGTGAGCGCGAGTTTGCCGGTCGCCTACAGCCGCCATGAATCCACGCAAAGCCTGTTGGCCGCGGCGTTGCACAATTTCGCCGCGAACGAGATGCGTGCCGAAGCCTTTGCTGCTGGCAGCATGCTGCGCGACGAGCAGGGCCGGCCCGTCGCGCTGAGGCCAGAGCGTTTCGCCGCGCTCTGCCGGACGCTCGATATCGGTGGCCAGTACCAGGCGCGGATGAAGTCCGTACTGTCCCCTACGGGCACGGCGGCACACAGGGCCGAGCAAGTGCTCGAAGAGGCGTGCCGTTCGGCATTGGCCGCCGACATCAGCCTGGCGCGGCTGCAAGGTACCCTGGACGCTACCAGTTGCCAGCGCCTGTTACGGGTCGCCGCGCCCGTGCCGGTCGTGCCTTCGGACAGGACCGTGCTCAAGGGGCACGAGTTGCTGTTGCTGGGCAAGCGGGTCGTGGGAGCGTTGGCCATCGAGATTTTCTCGGATGACTCGGCGCAAGCCTCGCTCGAAGGCATCGTGACCTGGATTCCCGACGACCCAGTGCGAACCTTGACCCTGCACCCATCCTGGCGGTCCGTGTCCATCGCCATGGCCGGACGCTTCGCCGTGCCAGGCTACAAGGCCTTCTTCCAGCGGTTCATCGCGGAAAAAGACCGTGTCGAGTTCAATCGTGTCCTGGATCGATTGCAGCAGGAAAGCGACGGTACCGCCCCGATCGAGCTCGACGGCCGCCATGCGGCCATAGAGGGCGATCTGTTCGCGCATCTGCGGCGCCGCCAGGTGGAAAAGATGCTTGCCGACGCCAGCGTACTGGCGGTGCCCACTGACGAAGAGGACCGCAAGGCACGCCTGGCCCGGCTGGCTTTCTATGTCGACGCGGGGTTGGATCTGCTTGGGCTGGCGAGTTTCTTCGTACCCGGCCTGGGGGTAGCCATGCTTGGCATCGCTGCGCTGCAACTGGGCGAGGCCGTCTACGAAGGGTACCAGGATTGGCTGCTCGGCGACCGGGAAGCGGCCATGGGGCATCTGTTTGAGGTGGCCCAGGCCGTCGCTGGCAATGCATTGATCGCCGGGGCGCCCGTCGCGCTGGCCAGGCTCGCCCAACGCGTCGCGTTCGTCGATGACTTGACACCAGTGCTGAGCAGCTCGGGGGCGCTGCGCCTGTGTGACCCACGCCTGCCAGGCTATGCCTGGCAGGCCGGGCAGGTGCTGGAGGAGGGCGAGCGTAGTGCCCTGCTGCGCTCTGCGCGCGGCGATCTGCGCTTGCAGCGTACTCGCGCGGGAGCCGATTGGCGCGTTGTTCATCCATCTCGAGCGCAGGCCTGCTCGCCTTACGTCGAAGACAACCTGGTCGGCGGGCGCCGGCACGCGCTCGAACAGCCACATCACTGGCAGGATACCGGCGAGCTGTTGCGTCGTCTCGACCAGGAAACCACCGACGCAACCGACGAAATGGCTGCCAGCGTCCTGCAGGCAAGCGGTATGAGCGCCGCTGCGCTGCGCAGGTTGCACCTGGAGAATGCCCCGGCGCCTGCGCTATTACGTGACGCGCTGGCTCGTCACCGCTTGCATGAAACGTTCCCGCTCCTGCGTGGCGAGGCGTTCGAAGCCCAGGTGCGCGCAGCCGAGCCTGCTCTGGTACCTGGCGCACAGGTGCTCAAGCGCGATTTTCCTGGGCTGACGGCGCGTTGTGCCAACGAACTGGTCGAACAGGCGAACCAGGTCCAACTGGAAAGCCTGCTGCACGGGCAGCGCGTGCCCATGGCATTGGCGCAGCAGGCGCGCTGGAGGTTGCGCGAAAGTCGCCTGAACCGGGCTTGTGCCGGTCTGCGACAGCCAGCGGCCTGTATACGCGATACCGAAACATTGGCCCTTGGTCTGATCGATACCCTGGCGCCCTGGCAGCAGAGTGTGCGAATCGAAGTGCGCGAGGGCTCGATCGAAGGCCCGGTGCGGGCGCGGTCGACCTCCGAGCAAGCCACGCAAGTGCGCCTGATCGTGGCCAGCGAGGGCCATTATCGGTGCCTGGATGGGCAAGGTCAGCCGCTTGCCGGCAGCGCATCGGCCGGCACCTTGACCGAGGCCCTGTTGCCGCAGCTCGATGAGCTGCAAAAGACTCTGCTCGGCAAGCCTGGTCTGAGCGCCGAGGAGCTGGCCATTCGGCTTGCCGAACGAGCCAGCACGCACCGGGAAGAGGCGGCACGCCTGATCGGTCTGTCGCCGAAAGGTGGCCGATTCCGGCCTCCGGTGCGCCTGGGCGATGGGCGCTTGGGCTATCCGCTCAGCGGACGCGGCGAAAGCAGCCGCGAAGCGTTTCGTCGTGGCTTGCGCCAGCTCTATCCGACCCTCTCCGACGCCGAGCTGGAGGAGTACCTCAATGGCCTGAGGGATCGGCACGTCGATCCCTGGAATCATCTGCATGAACTGCATCGCCAGTTGGCGGACCTGCGCACTGCCTTGGAGGCCTGGCGATTGGAATCATCCGGGGTGCTCCAGGCAGCCAGGCGGCGCAAGGTCGCCGCAGCCATTCGTCGTAGCTGGCGGCGCAAGCCTGACGGTCGAGCAGGCGAGCATCGCCTGGTGATCGAGGGCGAGCACGTGGCAAGCCTGCCAACCCTGCCGGAGAACGTCGAGTTCAGTCATGTTCAAGAACTGGTCCTGCGTGACATGCGGCTGACCGAGATGCCCGAACAGTTCCTGCGCCGCTTCCCCAACCTGCGTGTCCTCGACCTGCACGGCAACAGCTTGACCCGTCTTCCCCCTGGTATCGAGCATCTTGCGCAGCTGATCGACCTGCGCCTTAGCGGCAATCGCATCAGTCTCGACGCGGCCGCCAACCAGCGGCTTGCGCAACTGACACACCTGCATTACCTCGACTTGTCTGGCAATCCATTACGCATGCAACCGGATTTGCGTCCCATGCGCAGCCTGCGCCAGATTTCTCTGCGCGGCACGCTGTTGGAAACCTTGCCTTCGAATTTGCAGCACCGCCCGTTCATCGAGCAAGTCGACATGCGTGACAATCGGGTAAGCCGCCTCAATCCAAGCGGTACGCCGGTGGCGCGGCGCTCGTTGCGGCAGTTGACGCTGCACGACAACCCGTTGGACAGCGAGAGCGTCAGGGAGGTGAATGAGGCGCAAGGCGTGGAGCAGCCGGGATCGTCCCGGCAAAGCGTGGCCCGCATTCATGCCGTTGCCGACGATAACGTGCGCGATCGCTGGCTGCTCGGCGGGCCGTCCGAGGAGTACGAACAACGCCGGTCTCTGTGGAACCGCCTGACGGCCGAACCTGGCAGCGAAGATTTGCTGCGCTTTCTGGCCGACCTGTCCGATTCCAACGAATACCTGCGTCAGCCGCGCAACCTGCGCGAACGCGTCTGGCGAATCCTGCGCGCATGTGAAGGTAGTGACGAAGTACGCCAGGCCATTTTCCTGCAGGCCTCCGGTCCGCGTTCCTGTTCGGATCGGCTCCTGCTGGTGCTCAGCGACCTGGAAGTGCGTGTGCTGATCGCCGAACAGAGCGCCGGTCAGACCAGCTACCAAGCCACGCGTACTTTGCTGCGCCTGGGGCGGTCGTTGTATCGCCTGGATCAGGTCGATCGCATCGCAGCCGAACATATCCAGCGCATGCGCACGGAAAATCCCAACATGCCGGTGGACGATATCGAAGTGGTCATGGCCTATCGGGTCAATCTGGCCAGGCCTCTCGGGCTGCCGGAACAACCAGCCTACATGTACTTCGAGCGCTACAGCCGGGTGTTCCCGCAGCACATCAACGGCGCCCGCAATGCCGTGCTTGCTGGCGAAACCCCGCAAGCGCTGGCCAAGTCCCTGGCCAGTCGCGAATTTTGGGCCGAGCATCTGCGAGCACGTTTCCCCGAACGCTTCGAACGAATGAACACGTCGTTCCATGAGCGCCTGGAAGCGCTGGACGGATGGGGCGTGGTGGTCAGCGAGCAAGCCTACCTGGAAAGAGTCGAGCGGCTGGCCGCCGAGCGTGAACAGGCCGAACGTGCACTGCTGCTGCAACTGACACTGGCCGAGCTCGAGCGTCTGTAGGCGCGAGCTGGCGAACCTCGCGTCGAGACTCAAGTCGACGCGAGCTTATAATTTCCATCCCAGTTATTCATGAATCATATATTTATTGCGCTCTGGTTGCGACGGCGCGGCTGTTCGGGCCGTTGTGGGGCGGCTGGCAGCGCCACGGTGCAGCAGGCCAATGCCCGGCGCAGCTACGATGTGCAGTCGGTGAGGCTGGACAATCTGAACGAACGGCAGCAGATCGCCGATGCTTCCATCGCGAAGGCTTGCTGCCCAGGCTGGTGGCGCCAGGCCGGTGGCCCTGTTCGAACCGAAGGCTGCCAAGTGACAGGGGCGCCATTGACGCGAGCAAGGCCCTTGCGGTTTTCGTACGGTTTTCGATGCCTTGAAAACGGACCGGCCCGCCAATTGGCGGGCCGGTCGAGTACAGGTTCGTCGCTCAGCGACGTCGGAACAGCGGCAGCGGCTCGTCGGTGGCGCTCTGGTAGGTCACCGAAAAGTCCTTCAGGCCTTCCAGCGCTGCTTCGGGATCCTTGTCGGCGCGGATCGCGAAGGCATCGAATCCGCAGCGTGCCATGTAGAACAGCTGGTCACGCAGTACATCGCCAATCGCGCGAAGCTCGCCGGTGTACTTGTAGCGATCACGCAGCAGGCGCGCATTGGAGTAGCTGCGGCCATCGGTGAAGGCCGGGAAGTTCAGCGCGATGACCTGGAAGCTGGCCACGTCCTCACCGATCTCCTCGGCTTGCTCGTCGCTATCGAGCCACACGCCCAGGCCGCCGTCACGGGCCTTCAGTGCATGGGCGTGGTCACGCCACAGCTGCAGCGGCACGATGTAGTCGTCGCAGTTGGTCAATTCGTCGAACGAGACGTCCTTGGGCAGCAAGTGCCAGGTTTCGTCGACGATCTGGTTGTTCTTAATGATTCGCTGCATAGACGCGCTCCTTGAAGGGGTCGATGCCGATACGCTGGTAGGTGTCGATGAAACGCTCGTCTTCGGTGCGGTGCTCGACGTAGACGTCAATCAGCTTCTCGATCACATCGGCCATTTCTTCCTGGGCGAAGGACGGGCCGAGGATCTTGCCCAGGCTGGCGCCGCGCGCGGCATTGCCGCCGAGCGAGACCTGGTAGAACTCTTCGCCTTTCTTGTCCACTCCAAGAATGCCGATATGGCCGACGTGGTGGTGGCCGCAGGCGTTCATGCAGCCGGAGATGTTCAGGTCGAGCTCGCCGATGTCGAACAGGTAGTCCAGGTCGTCGAAGCGGCGCTGGATCGACTCGGCGATCGGAATCGACTTGGCATTGGCCAGCGAGCAGAAGTCGCCGCCGGGGCAGCAGATGATATCGGTCAGCAGGCCGACGTTCGGCGTGGCGAAACCTTGCTCGCGCAGCTCCAGCCAGAGCGCGTGTAGCTGGCGCTGTTCGACGTCGGCGAGGATGATGTTCTGCTCGTGCGAGGTGCGCAGGAAGCCGAAGCTGTAACGCTCGGCCAGCTCGGCGACCGCATCGAGCTGCTTGTCGGTGATGTCGCCCGGCGCGACGCCGGTAGGCTTGAGCGACACGGTCACGGCCACGTAGCCGGGTTTCTTGTGCGCGCGCGTATTGCGCGAGCGCCAGCGGGCGAAGCCTGGGTAGTCCTGGTCGAGGGCGGCGTAGTCGACGTCCTCCAGGGCCTGGTAGTCCGGATCGACGAAGTGGCGGGAAACGCGCTGCACCTCGGCTTCGGTCAGGGTGGTGGGGCCGCCGCGCAGATGGACCATCTCGGCCTCGACCTTCTCGGCGAACACTTCCGGCGTGAGGGCCTTGACCAGAATCTTGATGCGCGCCTTGTACTTGTTGTCACGGCGACCGTAGCGGTTGTACACGCGCAGGATGGCATCGAGGTAGCTGATCAGGTCTTGCCAGGGCAGGAACTCATTGATGAACGAGCCGACCACGGGGGTGCGGCCCAGGCCGCCGCCGACCAGCACCCGGAAGCCAAGCTCGCCCGCTTCGTTGTAGATCGGCTCCAGGCCGATGTCGTGGACCTCGATGGCGGCGCGGTCTTGCTTCGAGCCGTTGATCGCGATCTTGAACTTGCGCGGCAGGAAAGCGAACTCGGGGTGGAAGGTCGTCCACTGACGAACGATTTCGCACCAGGGGCGCGGATCGATCACTTCGTCCGCGGCAACGCCGGCGAACTGGTCGGTAGTGGTGTTGCGCAGACAGTTGCCGCTGGTCTGAATGGCATGCATCTGCACCGTGGCCAGTTCGGCGAGAATGTCCGGGATGTCTTCCAGGGCAGGCCAGTTGAACTGCACATTCTGCCGTGTGCTGATATGGGCATAGCCCTTGTCGTAGTCGCGGGCGATCTTCGCCAGCATCCGCACCTGGGTCGCGTTCAGCTGGCCGTACGGCACGGCGACGCGCAGCATCGGCGCGAAACGTTGGATGTAGAGGCCGTTCTGCAGACGCAGAGGGCGGAATTCTTCTTCGCTCAGCTCACCGGCCAGGTAGCGGCGGGTCTGATCACGGAACTGCTTGACGCGGTCCTCGATGATCCGCTGATCGTACTCGTCGTATACGTACATAAAAGTCCTGTCTCAGGCTGCATGCAGCTAATCGCGCGCACGGCCGCGCACTCCGGTTCGGAGCCGGAGCACGTTAGCAGATTGTGTTTATGCGCTAAAGTGATGTTTTTGCATATGAAAAGAAGCATTTGGACTAAGTGAGACTGCCTGGCATTTTGATCACCGGGCGGTCGGGTTTAGACTGTCATTCGTTTCGAAGGAACCACCTCGCATGCTCCTGGCGCTTTGCCGATCACTCAGTGGCACCCTGTGCCGCGGCCTTTGCCTGGTGGGCTTGTCATTGCTCGGCAGTGCCCATGCCGCCTCGGTGGCGTTTCTCAATCCGGGACATCCCGAGGAAGTGTTCTGGCGAAGCTATTCCCGCTTCATGCAATGCGCGGCCGACGATCTCGGCTTGCAATTGCAGGTGCATTACATCGGGCGCGACGCCAGCAGCGCCTTGTCGACGGCTCGCGTTCTGCTGCTGGGGCCGCGGCGACCTGACTATCTGGTGCTGGTCAACGAGCAATACGTGGCCCCGGCGATCATGCGCTTGGCCCATGGCACTGGGGTCAAGCTGGTGCTGGTGAGCAATGGGCTTACCCAGTCCCAGGCACGCGCGGTGGATGCCCAGCCGGAAACCTTCGCGCCACTGCTCGCTACCCTGACCGGCAACGACGAACAGGCCGGCTACCTGATGCTGCATGCCATGCTCGACAAGCTGCCCAGGCTCGAGGGGCCGATCGACCTGCTGGCCTTCGCCGGAATCAAGACCACGCCCGCTTCGCAGTTGCGTGAGCAGGGCATGCGTCGGGCGCTGGCCGATTTTCCACAGGTTCGCCTGCGCCAGGTGGTATATGGCGGATGGGATCGGCAGCGTGCCTATGAACAGGCGCAGATCCTGCTGCAACGCTACCCCGATACGCGCCTGGTATGGTCGGCGAACGACGAGATGGCCTTTGGCGCCATGCGTGCTTTCGCACAGGCGGGGCGTACACCTGGTCATGACGTGATCTTCAGCGCCGTGAACAGCTCGCCCGAAGCATTGCGCGCGCGTATCGACGGTCGCCTCAGCGTGCTGATGGGCGGTCAGTTCATGCTTGGCGGCTGGGCCATGGTAATGCTGCACGATGACGCGCTCGGCCTCCCCATCGACCGCGACGGTCAGCGAGACTACCAACTGCCAGTACTGCGGCTGATCGACCAGGATCGAGCTCGGCGCTGGCTGGCCCTGCCCGAGCGCGGTGCGGCAGCCATCGACTTTCGACGCTACAGCGCCGAAGGGCGCCCGCCTGGGTATCGTTACCCGTTTCTGACACAGCCCATCGTCGACTGAAAGCCCTTGCTTGAGTTGTGGGCTTCACTGCGCTTAACTGCCAGGGGTGAAGTGCATTCCGACAATCACTACAAGAGGCGATGCCATGAGCCATCCAAGCAAGGGCCGCAAGTCCGACAGTACCGTCGATGCCTGGGCGATCCTCTGCCTGATCGTGCTGGCGGTCACCGCTGCCGTGTTCTGGGTCAGCCAGCAGTAGGCGCCGCAAGCTGCAAGCTGGCGTATACGCTGGTATCGGCGCATGCTCCAGCTTCCAGCTTCCAGCTACCCCTCGTAGCCCAGGTTGGGGGCCAGCCAACGTTCGCTGACGCTCGCATCCTGGCCCTTGCGCGCGCTGTAGCTGTCGATCTGGTCCTTGTCGACCTTGCCCACGGCGAAATACTGGGCCTGCGGGTGGGCGAAGTACCAGCCACTCACGGCTGCGGTCGGGAACATGGCGAAGTGCTCGGTGAGAAACACGCCGCTGGGGCCGGTTTCGCCGATGTCGGTGCCGTCGAGCAGGCGGAACAGGGTGCGCTTCTCGGTGTGATCGGGGCAGGCCGGGTAGCCGGGGGCAGGGCGGATGCCGCTGTACTGTTCCTTGATCAAGGCCTCGTTGTCGAGCTGTTCGTCCCGGGCGTAGCCCCAGTGCTCCTTGCGCACACGTTCATGGAGCCACTCGGCGCAGGCTTCGGCCAGGCGGTCGGCGAGGGCCTTGACCATGATCGAGTTGTAGTCGTCGCCCTTGTCCTGGTAAGCCTTGGCCACCTCCTCCGCGCCGATGCCGGCGGTGGTGATGAACCCGCCGATATAATCGGTGATCCCGCTGGCCTTGGGTGCGACGAAGTCGGCCAGCGACAGGTTCGGCTTGCCGTCGGGCTTGATGGTCTGCTGGCGCAGGTGATGCAGCATGGCCAGTGGCTGGCCGTCCGGCGCGTAGACCTCGATATCGTCGTCAGCGACCTGGTTGGCCGGCCAGAAGCCGAACACTGCGCGGGCACCGATCAGTTTCTCGTCGATCAGCTTGTCGAGCATCTCGCGGGCATCCTGGTACAGCGCGGTCGCCGCCTCGCCGACCACTTCATCGCCGAGGATGCGCGGGAACTTGCCAGCCAGGTCCCAGGAAATGAAGAACGGTGTCCAGTCGATGTACTCGACCAGGACCCGCAGGTCGATGTCCTCGAGCACCTTCACGCCAGTGAAGGTTGGCGCGACGGGTGCATAGGCCGCCCAGTCGAACTGCGGCTTGCGGGCAATCGCCTGGTCGTAGGCCAGGCGCTCGGTACGCGCGCCGCGGTTGGCGGTGCGCTCGCGCACTTGCTGGTATTCCTGGCGGGTCTTCTCGACGAAGGCGGGCTTGAGCTCCTTGGAGAGCAACTGGGTCGCCACGCCGACAGCGCGGGACGCATCGGTGACATAGACCACCGCGTCGTTGGTATACCTGGGCTCGATCTTCACCGCCGTATGGGCCTTGGACGTGGTCGCGCCACCGATCATCAACGGCAGCTGGAAGTCCTGGCGCTGCATCTCGCGGGCCACATGGACCATTTCGTCCAGCGACGGGGTGATCAGGCCGGAGAGACCGATGATGTCGCATTTCTGTTCGCGGGCTGTCTGCAGGATCTTTTCGGCCGGCACCATGACGCCCAAGTCGACGATGTCATAGCCATTGCAGCCCAGCACCACGCCGACGATGTTCTTGCCAATGTCGTGCACGTCGCCCTTGACCGTGGCCATGAGGATCTTGCCCTTGGCTTCGGGCGTATCGCCTTTCTCGGCCTCGATGAACGGGATCAGGTGGGCCACGGCCTGCTTCATGACCCGGGCCGACTTGACCACCTGCGGCAGGAACATCTTGCCGGCGCCGAACAGGTCGCCAACCACGTTCATGCCGCTCATCAGCGGGCCTTCGATCACCTCGATCGGGCGAGCGCACTGTTGCCGGCACTCTTCGGTATCCTCGACGATGTAGGCGGTGATGCCCTTGACCAGCGCATGCTCTAGACGCTTGTCGACCGGCAACGCGCGCCACTGTTCGTTCTCGACCTCCTTGGCCGCGCCGCCGCCCTTGTAGTCGTCGGCGATCGCCAGCAGCGCATCGGTACCCTCGGGGGTGCGATTGAGCACCACGTCCTCGACCTTCTCGCGCAGCGCCGGCGGGATCTCGTCGTAGATCTCCAGCTGTCCGGCGTTGACGATGCCCATGGTCAGGCCGTTCTGGATCGCATGGTAGAGGAAGACCGAATGGATCGCCTCGCGCACCGGATTGTTGCCGCGGAACGAGAACGACACGTTAGATACCCCGCCCGACGACAGGGCATGGGGGAGGTGGTCGCGGATGTAGGCGCAGGCTTCGATGAAGTCCACGGCGTAGTTGTTGTGTTCCTCGATGCCGGTGGCGACCGCGAAGATGTTCGGGTCGAAGATGATGTCTTCCGGCGCGAAGCCCACCTCGTCGACCAGGATGTCGTAGCTGCGCTGGCAGATCTCCTTCTTGCGCGCGGCGGTGTCGGCCTGGCCGACCTCGTCGAACGCCATCACCACCACCGCGGCGCCGTAGCGCTTGCACAGGCGGGCGTGGTGCTTGAACTGCTCGACGCCTTCTTTCATCGAGATCGAGTTGACGATGCCCTTGCCCTGGATGCACTTGAGGCCCGCCTCGATCACTTCCCACTTGGACGAGTCGATCATGATCGGCACGCGGGAAATGTCCGGCTCGCCGGCGATCAGGTTGAGGAAACGCACCATGGCTGCCTGGGAGTCGAGCATCCCTTCGTCCATGTTGATGTCGATTACCTGGGCTCCGGCCTCGACTTGCTGCAAGGCGACTTCCAGGGCCTCGGTGTAGTTTTCCTCGCGGATCAGCCGGGCGAACTTGGCTGAACCGGTGATGTTGGTGCGCTCGCCGACGTTGACGAACAGCGACTGCCGATCGATGGTGAATGGTTCCAGGCCGGAAAGCCGGCAGGCCTTGGGGATGTCCGGGATGATGCGAGGCGGATACTTGGCCACGGCCTCGGCGATCGCCTGGATATGCGCAGGCGTGGTCCCGCAGCAGCCGCCGATGATGTTGAGGAAACCGCTGGCGGCGAACTCCTCGACCACCCTGGCCATTTCCGCGGGGCTTTCGTCGTACTCGCCGAAGGCGTTGGGCAGGCCGGCGTTGGGGTGGGCCGAGACGTAGGTGTCGGCCTTGGTCGACAGCTCCTCCAGGTACGGACGCAGGTCCTTGGCGCCCAGCGCGCAGTTCAGGCCGACGGAGATCGGCTTGGCGTGGCGTACCGAGTTCCAGAAGGCTTCGGTGGTCTGCCCGGACAAGGTACGCCCAGAGGCATCGGTGATGGTGCCGGAAATCATGATCGGCAGCTCGATGCCGTCATCCTCGAACACTTGCTGCACGGCGAAGATCGCCGCCTTGGCGTTGAGGGTGTCGAAGATGGTCTCGATCAGGATCAGATCGGCGCCGCCCTCGATCAACCCGCGGGTGGCCTCGATGTAGTTCTCGACCAGTTCGTCGAAGGTGACGTTGCGATAGCCAGGGTCGTTGACGTCCGGCGAGATCGAGCAGGTGCGGCTGGTCGGGCCGAGCACGCCGGCGACGAAGCGTGGCCGATCCGGCGTTTCGAGGGTCTTGGCGTCGGCCACCTGGCGCGCGATGCGCGCGCCGGCGACGTTGAGTTCGTAGACCAGCGACTCCATGCCGTAGTCGGCCTGGGAGATCTGCGTGGCGTTGAAGGTGTTGGTCTCGAGAATATCGGCACCGGCATCCAGGTAGGCCTTCTCGATCGCGGCGATGACGTCTGGCTGGGTGAGCAGCAGCAGATCGTTGTTACCTTTGACATCGCTTGGCCAATCGGCGAAGCGCGTGCCACGATAGTCATGCTCTTCGAGGCGGTAGCTCTGGATCATCGTGCCCATGCCGCCGTCGAGGATCAGTATGCGCTCCTTGAGTGCGTGCTGGAGTGCTTGTAGACGAGCGCTGCGATCGGACATAGAAACTACCTGGTCGGGCAAATATCAGAAGGTGCGGATCATAGCAAAGCTGCGCGGTTTTTAGGCGCTCGTACCTTTTTCATGAATTTCCCTCATGTTCAACACCCCCCGATCAACCAGGCCCCGCGACAGTCTCCAAGCAACCAGGAAACCCGTACATGCTGCAACGTTCACTTGCCGCCGTCTTCGCCCTGCTGGTCAGCAGCACGGCACTCGGGCAAGCCCCCCAGGCCAGCTCGGCCATCTCCTACACCCGTGACATCCAGCCGATCTTCACCGAGAAATGCGTTGCCTGTCATGCCTGCAACGATGCCGCCTGCCAGCTCAACCTCGGCAGCGCCGAAGGTGTCGAGCGCGGCGCGTCCAAGGTGCCGGTCTACCAGGGCGAGCGCCGCCAGGCCGTGGCCACCACCCGGCTGTTCGAGGACGCCCATGGCGAAGAGGCCTGGCGGCGCAAGGGGTTCTATTCCGTGCTCGAGGCGCAAGGCAGCCAGGCGGCCCTGATGGCACGCATGCTCGAGCTTGGCCAGCGTACGCCGCTCACGCCCAATGCGCGGATTCCCGAAGGCATCGTGCTGGGCCTGGATCGACAGAACATGTGTCCGTTACCCGCCGAGTTCGACGGATATGTCGCCAGTCATCCTGGCCAAGGCATGCCCCTGGCCGTCACCGGCCTGACCGAGGCGCAGTACCAGACCCTGCAGCGTTGGCTGGCAGCCGGCGCGCCGATCGATCACCAGGCTCTTCGTCCCAGCCCCGTCGAGGCGCGGCAGATCGCTGAATGGGAGGCGCTGCTCAATCGCGCCGGCCCGTCCGAGACGCTGGTGGCGCGCTGGCTCTACGAACACCTGTTCCTCGCCCATGTCCATTTCGAGGGTGGCGAGCCGGGACATTTCTTCCAATGGGTGCGTTCGCGCACGCCCAGCGGCCAGCCGGTCGATGTGATCGCCACACGCCGGCCGAACGATCCTCCGGGCACCGCGTTCTACTATCGCTTGAGGCCGGTCGAAGGCGTGATCGTGCACAAGACCCACATCACCTACCCCGCAGGGCCGGGCAAGCTGGAGCGGGTCAGGCAGTTGTTCTACCGCGGTGACTGGCATGTGGACAGCGTGCCAGGCTACGGTCCGCAGCGGCGCGCCAATCCCTTCGAGACCTTCGCCGCGATTCCGGCCCAGGCGCGCTATCGGTTCATGCTGGACAATGCCGAGTACTTCGTGCGCACCTTCATCCGTGGGCCGGTGTGCCGGGGGCAGATCGCCACCGACGTGATCCGCGACAATTTCTGGGTATTGTTCCAGGACCCTTCGCACGACCGCTACATCACCGATGCGCGCTACCGTGGCGAGGCCACGCCGCTGCTGGCCATGCCCGGACAGATCGACGATGTCGGCAGCGTGCTGTCGCTCTGGCATGCCTACCGGGACAAGCGCAACGCCTACGAGGCGCTGCGGCGCGACACCTATGCCGGTTCGCCGGCGCCTGGCTGGGACTCGCTCTGGGCCGGTAACGACAATGCCTTGCTGAGCATCTTCCGGCATTTCGACAGCGCCTCGGTGACCAAGGGCCTGATTGGCGACGTGCCACTGACGTTCTGGCTGTTCGACTATCCGTTGCTCGAGCGCACCTACTATCAGCTGGCGGTCAATTTCGATGTGTTCGGCAATGTCTCGCACCAGTTGCAGACGAGGCTGTACTTCGACCTGATCCGCAACGGCGCGGAGGTCAACTTTCTGCGGCTGATGCCTGCCCAGCAGCGCGCAGACATGCTTGGCGACTGGTACCGCAACAGTGGCAAGGTGAAGATGTGGCTCGACTACCAGGATATCGACACCAAGACCCCGAGCGGCCTGCACCTGGCCAAGGGCGATGCGCGCCGGGACTTCGCCAGCAAGCTGCTGCAGCGCAGCGCCGCCATCGATGTTTCGCCCGACCCGATCAATCGCTGCCTGGGTGCCTACTGCTCGCGAATGGGCCTCGACGAGGCCTTCGCCGATGCCGAGCAGGCCTTGAGCCGCCTGGTTTCGCGTCCCGCGGCCGGACTCAAGGTCATCGGCCAGCTGCCTGAGGCGACGATGCTGCGCATCGAAGCGCCGGATGGCCAGCGCCAGGTCTACAGCCTGCTGCGCAACCGCGCCCACAGCAATGTGGCCTTCCTGCTGGGCGAGGCCTATCGCTACCAGCCGGGCCTGGACACCTTGACCCTGTATCCAGGCGTGCTAAGCAGCTATCCCAATTTCATGTTCGACATTCCAACGGGGCAGGTCGCGCAGTTCGTCGAAGCCATGCAAGCCGCGCGCGACGATCACGAGCGCTTCGAGCGTATCGTCGAGCGCTGGGGGATACGGCGTAGCCATCCGCGGTTCTGGGAGTACTTCCATGACCTGAGCCGCTACATCGAGCAGACCGATCCGCTCGAAGCCGGCGTGCTGGACATGAACCGCTATCAGAATCTTTGACCAGCGCAGGGGAGCTTTAGCGGCATCGCGCGGTCCCAGCACCGGGCGGCTTCCCCTCTGGAGCTGCAAGCCGCGAGCCAGGAGCAGAGCGCGGCGCTTGGAGCTTGGAGCTCTAGAGAGGGAAACCTGAATGCACCGGCAATCTCGGGACTGTTCATGCTGTATTCGCTTCAAGCTCTCAGGGCGTTCGCTGCCTGGGTGGTGGTATGCCATCATTTCATGCAGATCTTCTTCGATTTCCATGCCGACGGTCCTGTCGGTCGCTTTCTCACCGAGCGGGGCGCGGTCGGCGTGGACATCTTTTTCGTCATCAGCGGGCTGGTCATCTACCTCTCGACCCGCGACAAGCAGATCGCGCCGCAACGCTTCATGCTGCACCGGTTGCTGCGCATCGTCCCGGCCTACTGGTTTTATTCGCTGCTGATGGGCCTGCTGTTGCTGGCTGCCAGCCGCTGGATGCCGCACCAGGTGTTCGAATGGCAGCACTTGCTGTTGTCATTGCTGTTCATCCCGGCGGAAAACCCGGGTGGCTATGGGCTGTACCCGACTCTCAACGTCGGCTGGACGCTGAACTTCGAAATGTTCTTCTACTTGCTGTTCTCGCTAGCCTTCCTGGTACGCCAGCGTCATCACCTGCTGCTGGTCACCGCAGCATTGTTGCTCGCCAGCGAGGTGCTAGGGCGGTTCGGCCTGCTCAGCCGGTTCTACAACAACGGCATCATCTACGAATTCCTCCTGGGTATCGGCATCGGCGTGCTCTATCGCCGCGGCCTGATACGCGAGGGGTTGTGGCTGCCGCTGGCCTTGCTGGCGGCGGCCGGCTATGCCATCTACCAACTGGACAACTCCCTGCGGCTGCTGCACTGGGGGTTGCCCAGCGCCATGGTGGTGCTGGCCTTCATCGCCCTGGAGCGCTACTTCAAGGGTAACCAGGTTCTCAAGGCCATGGGCGATTGTTCCTACTCGGTCTACCTGGTCCATGTCCTGGTGCTCTGGTCCGGCTGGTTCGTCAGCCAGCGCTTCGGCCTCGATCCCTATGGGGTATTCGCCTTCTGCGTGCCGCTGATCGGCGCGGCTTCCTGGCTGAGCTACCAGTGGCTGGAGCGCGGGTTCTATCACCACGGCAAGGCCTGGTGCGAGGCACGACTGCAGCAGGCGCCGGCCCTGGCGCTAACCCGAGTCAAATACTAGGACTTTGTTAGAGGCTCGGCTTGGCGTACACTGGCCGGCAAGTCTGTGAGGAACTTACATGAGCGCTATAACCATTACCGACGCCGCCCATGACTACCTGGCCGATCTGCTGTCCAAGCAGAACGCTCCAGGCATCGGCATCCGTATCTTCATCACCCAGCCGGGCACCCAGTACGCCGAAACCTGCATCGCCTACTGCAAGCCTGGCGAGGAAAAGCCCGATGACGTCGCGGTCGGCCTGAAGAGCTTCACCGCCTACATCGATTCGATCAGCGAGCCGTTCCTCGAGGATGCCCTGGTCGACTACGCCACCGATCGCATGGGTGGCCAGCTGACCATCAAGGCGCCGAACGCCAAGGTGCCGATGGTCGACGAGAACAGCCCGATCAACGAGCGCATCAATTACTACCTGCAAACCGAGATCAATCCGGGGCTGGCCAGTCATGGCGGGTTGGTGAGCCTGATCGACGTGGTCGAGGACAACATCGCGGTACTGCAGTTTGGTGGCGGTTGCCAGGGCTGCGGCCAGGCGGACGTCACGCTCAAGGAAGGCATCGAGCGGACCTTGCTCGAGCGTATTCCCGAGCTCAAGGGCGTGCGTGACGTGACCGATCACTCGATCAAGGAAAACGCCTACTACTGAGGTCGCTGGCGACCGGGCATCGCGGGCTCGTCCGGCGGTTGTCCACGGCACCTGCAGGCGGCCGGCTGGCGCGGAATCGGCGTTGCTGGTGCTTGCGGGTCAGCCGGTCGAAGGGCGCGGGATTTGCCGATCGGACCAGATTTTAATGAACCCTCGACGTGTGCGGGAAACAAAAGAGGTACCAGCACACCGGAGAAAAGCTCATGGAAATCGGAACGATGTGGATCATCCTCGCCGTGGTTGTCATCCTGCTGCAGATCCTCGCGATCTGGCACATCATCGGCAGTGAGCGCCGTGCCGAGCGCAAGATGCTGTGGATCGTGTTCGTGGTCTGGGCACCGCTTCCCGGCCTGATCTTCTGGGCGATCATGGGTCCGAAAGCCGTCAAGGGCAAAGCCGTTCTCGAAGAGAAATGAATGCCATCCGACGCAGCCGGTTCGCCCGAGCCGGCTGCCGATGTCGCTATCCTTCCTCGGGCTTGTCGTCGACCCGGCCTTGCCGGCCCATCGCTGCCAATGCATTGAATGCAATGTCCCTGGTCAGGTCGCCGGCCGAGCGATGCTGCCCCAGGCGCAACGCCTGGCCTGCCCACAGGTTGCCGAAATCGCTGTCGCCTCGCGCCTCGCCGATCTTGCGCAGCGGCACGAGCGCGCCGCCAGCCAGGGGAAAGTGCGGCGCCAACGGGCTCATCGGCCCCAGCTCGCGCATGAGCCGATTGTTGATGCCGCGGGCTGGCCGTCCGGTGAACAGGTTGGTCAATGCCGTGTCGCTGGCCGAGGCTTCATCCAAGGCGCGGCGATGCGCTGGCGAGACCTTGGCCTGCGGGCAGAACAGGTAGGCCGTGCCGATCTGCACGGCTGAAGCGCCCAGCGCCAGTGCGGCCAGTAGGCCGCGATGATCGGCGATACCGCCAGCGGCGATCACCGGGACGTCGACCGCATCCACGACCTGAGGCACCAGGGCCAGGGTACCGATCTGCGTGCCAATGTCCTCGCTGAGGAACATGCCGCGATGTCCACCCGCCTCATAGCCCATGGCAATGATGGCGTCACAGCCATGCGTCTGCAGCCATATCGCTTCTTCGACCGTGGTGGCACTGCCGAGCACTTTCGCGCCGGTAGCCTTGACCCGCCGTACGAGCGGCTCCGGCGGCAGGCCGAAGTGGAAGCTCACCACCTCCGGACGCAGCGTCTCCACCAGCTGGCAAGCCTGGTGATCGAACGGCGCGCGCTCGGACTTGGGTGTAGGCGCGTCGAAATCGGCACCCAGTTCCTCGTAGTACGGCTTGAGTGCCAGCTTCCAGCGCTGCTGCGCGGCCGGGTCGGCCGGTGGCGGCTGGTGGCAGAAGAAATTGAGGTTCAACGGTGCCTGGCAAGCATGGCGAAAACGTTCGACTTCGGCGCGTACTTCATCGAGGCCGAGCATGGCGCAGGGCAGGGCGCCCAGCCCGCCGGCATTGGCCACCGCGATGGCCATGGCCGATCCGGTCGCGCCGGCCATCGGTGCCTGCAGAATGGGCTGCTCGATGTCCAGCAGATCGAGAATGCGACGG
This sequence comes from Pseudomonas fulva, assembly GCF_015680705.1. GTDB lineage: Bacteria > Pseudomonadota > Gammaproteobacteria > Pseudomonadales > Pseudomonadaceae > Aquipseudomonas > Aquipseudomonas fulva_C. Next base: position 43,274 of record NZ_JADNYP010000012.1, read on the forward strand.
TCTGGCCAACGGGTCATCGACAGGTTCCTCCGAGATGCGAAAAGGATTCAAAGAGCCTTGCTGACCTGGATGTCACTGATCTTCTCGGCATCGTCGCCATGAATCTTGCGCAAGGCCTGCCGGGCCTGCTCGAGCGAGGCCTCGGACAGCTGCGCGAAGTCCCAGCGGCGCTGGCCGTCGAGCTTGTACTTGATCACGTATTTGATGGTCTGGGTCATGGGCTTATCTCAGGTGCGACGCGGAGCGACGAACGATCTTGATCTTGTGGGAGAAGGTTGGCTTGCGGGTCACGGAAATCGGCCGTGCGCTGACGGTGTCGATGGTGATGTTCCAGAAGCCTGTGCTCGGCACGGTGATCTTCGCCGGGAAACGGTCGAATGCGCCACCATGGTAGGTGTGCCGTCCGCCATTCTTGAAACTGCGGAAGTTGGCATCGTTCATCAGGCGAATATTGCAGCGCTGGGAACACTCGATCACGACGATGTCGTCTTCGTTGAGGTGCTCGCGCTGGTGGACGAATTTCATGTAGGGCTCCGCAAGGTAAAGGTTCTGCACGGCGAAAGATATCACGATGTCGCTGTGCGTCGCGTGAGCGCTGGCAAAAGACCGGGCATTTGCGCCAGCTCAGGGAGCAAAACCGCCCGCCTGTTGTCTGAAGGGTTTTCCGAAGGAGGATCGATGCAGATGAAATTGGCGCTGGCTGCCTTGGCGGTGGCACTGGGGGGCTGTGCAAGTGTCTCGGAACTCGAACAGTCCCGCGAAACCATGGATGTCATGTCCGGCAAGACGCCGCGTGAATATGCCGATTGCGTGAAGAGCCAACTGGCCGATTCGCGAGGACCGTTGCAGGAACAGGCCAAGGGTGATGGCCTGCGCCTGATCGTGCCGCAGAAACTTGCCGCTGGCGCCGGCCCGGCCGCCTTGGTCGATATCGAGAAGCGCGGCGATGGCAGCAGCATCAAGGTGCATGAGCGCTTGAACAATTTTCCCTTGCGCCCGGGCGATGTGCGCACGGCGGCGACCGAGTGCATCTCCGGTAGTTGACGGCAGCGCCAGCTCAATCGACCGGATCGGTATTGCATCATCCTGCCCAGCGATAATATTTGCCGTGCAGCATATTTACGATCCCGTTGAACTAACTACACTGGGGTCATCTCTATCATGGGATCGCTCGGTCCGATCAGGCGTTGTAAGGTAACTATCGCCTGATTAGACTGCGCCCGATTCTACCCCCGCCAAGCCCTTGTTAAGGACGTTTATGATCAAGAAATGCTTGTTCCCGGCTGCCGGTTACGGTACTCGCTTCCTGCCTGCTACCAAAGCCATGCCCAAGGAAATGCTGCCGGTGGTCAACAAGCCGTTGATCCAGTACGGCGTCGAGGAAGCGCTGGATGCAGGCTTGAATGAAATCTCCATCGTCACCGGGCGTGGCAAGCGCGCATTGGAAGATCACTTCGATATCAGCTACGAGCTCGAGACCCAGATCAAGGGCACCGACAAGGAGAAGTACCTGGTCGGTATTCGTCGCCTGCTCGACGAATGCTCGTTCTCTTATACCCGCCAGACCGAAATGAAAGGCCTGGGCCACGCCATCCTGACCGGCCGTCCACTGATCGGCGACGAGCCGTTCGCCGTGGTGCTGGCCGACGACCTGTGCGTCAACCCCGACGGCGATGGCGTGCTGTCGCAAATGGTCAAGTTGTACAATCAGTTCCGCTGCTCGATCGTCGCCATCCAGGAAGTCGATCCGCAGGAGACCAACAAGTATGGCGTGATCGCCGGAGACATGATCCGCGAGGATATCTTCCGCGTGACCAACATGGTCGAGAAACCCAAGCCGGAAGACGCGCCGTCCAACCTGGCGATCATCGGCCGCTACATCCTGACTCCGGACATCTTCGACATCATCAAGAATACCGAGCCGGGCAAGGGCGGTGAGATCCAGATCACCGACGCCCTGATGCAACAGGCCAGGAATGGCTGTGTCCTGGCCTACAAGTTCAAGGGCCGTCGTTTCGACTGCGGTGGCGCCGAAGGTTACATCGACGCGACCAACTTCTGCTTCGAGAACTACTACAAGACCGGCAAGGCTCACTGAGCCTCGCGCCGAGGGCGGTCGACGCCTCTTGCGCCTTGTGCCAAAAAAAGCCACCCTCGGGTGGCTTTTTTCATTGAGGAGCCGCAAGTGGCCTACGATTTTGATCTGTTCGTGATTGGTGCCGGTTCCGGTGGCGTGCGCGCGGCGCGCTTCGCCGCCGGTTTCGGTGCGAAGGTGGCCGTGGCCGAGAGCCGCTACCTGGGGGGCACCTGCGTCAATGTAGGCTGCGTGCCAAAGAAGCTGCTGGTCTACGGTGCACACGTCGCCGACGAACTCGAACAGGCATCCGGCTATGGCTGGACGCTGGAAGAGGGCCATTTCGACTGGGCTACCTTGATCGCCAACAAGAATCGCGAGATCGAACGCCTCAACGGCATCTATCGCAACCTGCTGGTCAACAGCGCAGTGACCTTGCTGCAAGGGCATGCCCGCCTGATCGGAAGCAACGAAGTGGAAGTCGACGGTCGTCGCTACACGGCCCAGCGCATCCTCATCGCCACCGGCGGCTGGCCGTTCGTGCCGGACATTCCCGGCAAGGATCTGGCGATCACCTCCAACGAGGCGTTCTACCTCAAGACGCTGCCCCGGCGGGTTCTGGTCGTCGGCGGAGGCTATATCGCCGTCGAGTTCGCTGGCATCTTCCAGGGGCTGGGTGCCGAAACCAGCCTGGTCTACCGCGGCGACCTGTTCCTGCGTGGCTTCGACGGCTCGGTGCGCCAGCACCTGAAGGACGAGCTGGAGAAGCGCGGGCTGCACCTGCAGTTCAACAGTGATATCAAGCGCATCGACCAGCAAGCCGATGGCAGCCTCAAGGCGACCCTCGAGGATGGACGCGAACTGTTCGCCGACTGCATCCTCTACGCCACCGGCCGACGCCCGATGCTCGACGACCTCGGGCTGGAGAACACTGGCGTCGAGCTGGACGAGCGTGGCTACATCCGCGTCGACGAACAGTACCAGACCACCGAGCCGTCGATCCTGGCCATTGGCGACGTGATCGGTCGTGTCCAACTGACCCCGGTGGCGCTGGCCGAAGGCATGGCGGTGGCCCGGCGCCTGTTCAAGCAGGACCAGTACCGCCCGGTCGACTATCGCAACATTCCCACCGCAGTGTTCAGCCAGCCGCCGATCGGTACGGTCGGCCTGAGCGAGGAGCAGGCCTTGGAAGCTGGACACGAGGTGAAGATCTTCGAAAGTCGCTTCCGGCCAATGAAGCTGACCCTGACGGACGTCCAGGAGAAGACCCTGATCAAGCTGGTGGTCGACGCCCAGACCGATCGCGTGCTCGGTTGTCACATGGTCGGCCCGGACGCCGGCGAGATCATCCAAGGGCTTGGCGTGGCGCTCAAGGCTGGCGCGACCAAGCAGCAGTTCGATGAGACCATCGGGGTACATCCCACTGCCGCGGAAGAGTTCGTCACGCTGCGTACGCCAACCCGCTGATGGGCAGCCGAGGCGGGTGAGCAGTCACAGGCCGGGTCCAGGCCCGTCAGTGAATGACGGGCGCGTCTTGACAGGGCTGGTGCCCGCGTCGCCAGCGAGTCGATGACAGGGTCGAGCCAGGCGCCTTATCCATCCGCGGCAAAGGGTTTTGCACCGTTGACGCACCCGCCGCCACCCGTGCGGCAGGTCCGTCAACGGTGCAGGCAGTTGCGGGTCACCCGCTGCCCAGCGAGATACCGCTCGTCTCGATCCGCGGCACGCTGAAGCGGAACGTGCTGACTTGGCCCGGCTCGCTGTTGGCACTGATCTCGCCGCCGTGCGCCTTGATGATTCCCCGAGTGATGTATAGCCCCAGTCCGGTGCCGTCCGGGTTGCCTTCGCGCGCCGTCCAGTAGCGTTCGAACACATGCGGCAATTGCTCGGGCGCGATGCCACGGCCGGTGTCGCGCACGGTGAAGGCCACGCTGGCGCCATCGGCCCGGGCGCTCACCGCAACCGTGCCATGCGCGTCGGTGAACTTGACGGCGTTGCCCACCAGGTTCGACAGCACCTGGAACAGGCGCTCGGGATCGGCATTGATGTGCAGGCCTGGCTGGGCTTCGAACACCAGCCGCACCAGCTTGGTCTGGGCCAGAGGGGCGAGCAAGGCTTGGGCTTCTTCGAGCATCAGGCTGACATCCAGTGGTCTTGGCGCGATCACGTAGCGTCCGGCTTCGATCTTGGAGGTATCGAGCAAATCATCGAGCAACGCATTCATGCGACTGGTCGCCTGTTGCATGGTGCTGATGGCCGAGGTGACGCGCCGAGAGGCGTTGACCGCATCACTGCTGAAAGTTTTCTGCATCATGCCGCAGAGCATGGCAATCACCGTCATGGGGCTGCGCAGGTCATGGGAGACGACTGCCATCAGCTCGTCGCGCGCACGCACGGCAGCCTGCTCCCTGAGCACCTGGCGCGACAGGTCGATTTCCAGGGCGCAGCGGCGCAGGTCATTGGCGGCGAAACGGTCGCCATGGCTCCACTTGCGCGAGATGCCTTCCATCTCCACTTTCCACTGCTCGAACGAAGAGCGTGGTCGCAGCCGCAATTCGTCGCCCGAAGGATCCAGGTGCATCGGTTTGCGTGGATCTCCGCTCCAGGACAGGGTTTCCTTGACTTCCGGGCGGAACCAGATGATGCCGTTGGTAACCGGCTTGGGCAGGGACAGGGTCAGCACACCGCTGGCGAGCAAGCGATATTCGTTCGCAGGCGGGTACACGCTGCCCAGCTCATGCGAGGCGAATACCGGCATGCGCTGCTGCTCGATCCAGTGATGCAGCGCGTGGATCTGCGCTGGTGTCGGGCAAGCGCCGGCAGTGCGCAACTGATCCCCGTCGATGATCGCCACGCCACTGGCATCGACCAGCTCCAGCAGTTGCCCGGCAGAGGCGGCCAAGCCGTCGAATACGCTTGCGGCGCTTTCCCGCATGGCCTGCTCGAAGCGTGCCAAGCTATCGATCTTGGCCTCACGCTCGGCGGCCAGTTGCAATGCCTGCATGGCACTGATCTGCAGCGACAGCACTTGGCCAATGGTCTTGCATGCACTGCGCAGGCTGCTCGGAACATGCAAGGGTGTACGGTTGCCGCAAGTGATCAAGCCCCAGAGCCGACCTTCGCAGACCAGCGAGATGCTCATCGACGACAGCACGCCCATGTTGCGCATGTACTGGCAGTGGATCGGCGACACGCTGCGCAAGGTGGCGAAGCTGAGGTCCAGCGGCTGCTCGTCCTGGGGGCGCATCGCCGGCACGATCGGCACCGGCGTGTAGGCGGCATCCGGGATGATGCGCAACCAGTTGCTCAGGTAGAGCTGGCGAGCCTGGGCCGGAATGTCCGAGGCGGGGAAGTACAGGCCCTTGAACCGCTCCATGCCCAGTGATGAAGCCTCCGCGACCACCTGGCCGTGGCCTTCCTCCTCGAATCGGTAGACAAGCACGCGATCGTAGCCGGTCAGCGCCTGTACCTCCCGCACGACCAGATCATGCAAGGTGTCGAGATCTTGTGCAGCCTGCAGGCGCTGCAGCATTCGGTTGAGGTGGCTGTGCGGGTCGCTGGCGCTGGACGCGAGCAGTTCGAGCTCGAAGATCAGCAGGCCGTCATGGCGGTGCAGGAAGCCTTCGAAGGCGATACCGTCGAGCTTGACGGCGAGCGGCTGCAGATCCTCGGCAAGGTCCTGTTCGACCAGTTTGCATACCTGCTCGGCCAGGCCCGCGCCGACCAGCGCGGGCAGCGGCTTGCCCAGCACTTGGGAGGCTTCGATCCCCAACAAGGTCCCGACATTGGCGCTGATCTGCAGGATGTCCAGCGCCGGTTCGCTCAGGGTCATCAGTACGCCATGGGGCTGGATGGCACCTGGGTATTGGATCGGTTCGCTGGCACAGTTGGCCAGCAACCGTTCGAACGCGGCGTCATCGAGGCGCTTCACAGGCGACCCCCTGGGCAACGAGGTCGCGAGAAACTGGCGCGGCTTTCAGGCAGCAAGCCTCGAGGGGCACGAAACGAAACAGACGGGGGAGCGTTGGAGCCAGAGGCATCGAGCGATCTCTCGTGAGCAGGTGGACAGATACGGCAGACGCCTTCCTGGTTGGCAAGGTGCCATCCTACAGGAAGACAAGCGGAAAACCCGTTGGTTTTTCGAGGGCTGGCAAATCGCTTGCAAGCCGTGCCGCGCTGCCAGGCTGCGGGCACTGCCCCGCAGCCAGCAGAGCATGCGTGAAACCGGTGCGCTTGGCTTTGCTCTGCCACGCGCGCACCCATGCGCAAGGCCGGCGCTTGCCGTCAGAGGACGCCGCCGTGCACTCGCTCAGTCTGGCGGCGCACGCCGACCTGATTAGGCTATGTACCAAAAGTCGCCGAGCGACGATCAGGCAAGGCGAAAACAGGCGAGGAACGGCCGGGGTCGCGCTCGACTTTACGGGTTGTAAATGAGCATTCCGAGCCTGTTTTCAACGTAGCCTGATCGTCGCGCAGGCACTTCTGGTAAAAAGCCTAGAAGGCCAGCTTGTAGCCGATCAACAGCAGCATGCCGGCCAGACATGGGCGCAGGATGCGATCGGAGATGCGTCCGGCCAGGTGGCTCCCCAGGTAGATGCCCGGCAGTGAACCGAGCAACAGGTAGCCCAGCAGCGCCCAGTCAAGGTTGCCCATGCTTGCATGGCCAAGGCCGGCAACCAGGGTCAAGGGTACCGCGTGGGCGATCTCGGTGCCCACCAGCCGACGGGTGACCAGGAACGGGTAGAGCAGGAACAGCGCGACCGTGCCCAGCGCGCCGGCACCGATCGAGGTCAGAGTGACCATCACGCCGAGCACCGTACCGGTCAGCACGGTGAGCACGGTGAGGGTGCGCTCGCTCAAATGATAGTGGTCACCGGCATGGCGATTGGCGAAAGCTTGCAAGCGAGAGCGAAACAGGATCGCCAACGCCGTGATGATCAGCACCACCGCCAGCCCCTGCTTGATGACCGCGTTGAGCGCCGAGGTGTCGGCATGCAGGGTGCCGAGGAACCACAAAGTCAGCGCCGCGGCGGGCACGCTGCCCAGGCTCAGCAGCCCGGTGATCTTCCAGTCGATGTTCCTGTTGCGGCTGTGGACCCAGACGCCGCTGGCCTTGGTCACCGCCGCATAAAGCAGGTCGGTGCCGACGGCCGTGGCTGGATTGATGCCGAACCATAGAAGGATCGGCGTCATCAGCGAGCCGCCCCCGACCCCTGTCATGCCGACGATGAAACCAACCACCAATCCCGCAACCGTGAAACCAAAAGAACCTACATCCATATGCTACTCGTTGCCCAGCCATGCCCGTGATCGGATGGCAGCCAGCATATAGAAATTTTTATAGCTAAATAGACTTGTTGGTTATTAGTTTATAACCATCAGTTTTTATGAAGCATCCGCAAGCCTGCGCTGCCAGGCGGCAGTCGCAGGCTTGCAGTGACCCAGCAGAGAGCCGCCAGATCACCCCCGCGGAGCGCGGCTCGAGCGGCTTGGTTCAGATCCGGAAGCTACCTACCAGCTGCTTCAACCGACCTGCCTGCTGCGCCAGCGCATCGCAATGACGCAGCGTCTCGTTGAGGTTCTCCATGCCTTGCTGGTTCAGGCTGTTGATCTGCGTGATGTCCAGGTTGAGGCTTTCCACCACGGCGGTCTGCTCCTCGGTCGCCGCCGCCACCGACTGGTTCATGCCATCGATCTCGCCGATGCGCAGGGTCACGCTGTTGAGCCGTTCGCCGGCCTGGTTGGCTACCTGCACACTCTGCTCGCTGGCAACCTGGCTGCTGTTCATGGTATGCACCGCCTCGCGTGAACCGACCTGCAGGCCCGTGATCATGCGATGGATCTCCTCGGCCGATTCCTGGGTGCGGTGGGCCAGGTTGCGCACCTCGTCGGCTACCACGGCGAAGCCGCGGCCGGCTTCGCCGGCGCGGGCCGCCTCGATGGCCGCGTTGAGCGCCAGCAGGTTGGTCTGCTGCGAGATACCCTTGATCACGTCGAGGATCTTGCCGATATCGTCGGTGCTGGCGTTGAGCGCTTCGATCCGCTGGCACGACTCGCTGATCTTCTGCGACAGGGCAGTCATGGCCTCGATGCTTTGCTCCACGACCTTGCGTCCGTCGTGCGCCTGCTCGCTGGCGCCGCTGGCCTGCTGCGAGGCATCGGCGGCGTTGCGGGCGATTTCCTGAGTCGCGGCGCCCAGCTGGTTGATCGCTGCTGCCACGCTGCTGGTGCGCAGGCTCTGCTCCTCGGAGCCGCTGATCGAGGCATTGGATGCGCTCATCACGCGTTCGGACAGGTCATGCACCAGGCGAGTGGCTGAGGAGACCTCGGTGATCGAGGCATGAATACGCTCGACGAAGCGGTTGAACGAGCCGGCCAGTTCGCCGAATTCGTCCTTGTGGGCCACACCCAGGCGTCGGGTCAGGTCGCCTTCGCCCTCGGCGATGTCGCGCATGGCCCGGCCCATGGTGGTCAGCGGGCGCATCAGCAGCGGGATCAGCAGGCTCAGCAGGCCAGCGATGGCGAGCACCGCGACCAGCATGGCGATGATCGCCGATACCCGGAACTGGCCGAGCGGAGCGTAGGCCTTGTCCTTGTCGATCGACAGGCCAATGTACCACTGCGCCGAAGGCAGGCCATTGACCGGCGCGAAGGCGATGATCCGTTGCTCTCCATCGAGGGTCGCCTCCTGCATGCCCGGTTCGACACGCAGAGCGCTACCCGGATACAGGTCCTTGAGGTTCTTCATCAGCTGGCCCTTGTCGGGACTCACGATCATCTGGCCCTGGCGATCGACCAGGAAGGCGTGGCCGATACCACCGAAATCCACGGCGTTGATGATCGGCACCAGGCTGTCCAGGGACAGATCGCCGCCGATCACTCCAAGCAGCTCGCCACCGCCTTGGCGCTTCACCGGAACGGCTATCGTTACCACCAGCCCACCCACGGCGCCCTGATACGGAGGCGTCAGCACCGTCTGTCCAGCGCCCCTGGCGGCGGCGTACCAGGGGCGCTGGCGTGGATCATAGCCTGCCGGCATCTGCACGTCGGGGCGCTGGGTAAAGACACCATCGGCCTGCCCTAGGTAGGTGAAGAGAAAGTTGTTGGTCAGGGAGGGCTGATCCACCAGGCCGGCGACATTGCCGGTGCCTTGGCGCGCGACATCTTCGGCCAGGTTTTCCAGCGCCAGGATTTTCCCGCTCATCCAGTTCTGTACGCTACTGGCAGTGAGCGCGCCGGACTGGCGTAGCGAGGATTCCAGGCTCTGGGCGATGGTGTTGCGCTGCAGGTAGTCGTTGTAGAGCGTGAACAAGGCGAACGCCAGAATGACGACGCCGCAGGCACTCAGGAGAATCTTGTGGCGAAACTTCAGGTTCATGCTTCCAGACCTTGGGCCAGATGAGGAGGGAAGGGCTTGCCGGTAGCCGGCGCGAGGACACGGCCTGGCAAGATGGCTATCGGCAGCTGGCGCCAAACATTGATAGGGCATGAAGGATTCACGGGTCCACCGGACGGATGGAACCAGAGGCCGCTCGCAATCGAGCCTGCAACCGAAATCGACCCTCAGTCACTCATACAAAAAGTTTCTAGGAATAACCTCTGCTATAGCCAAAACCAATCATTGGCATCAGCTTTGCCAATGAGCCACCGGACTGATGCTGGGGTAGGATTGCTCCCGTCAACGATTTTCAACCCATGAAGGAGCGTCTCGCATGCCTATCATCAACAGCCAGGTCAAACCGTTCAACGCAACCGCCTACCACAATGGCGAATTCGTTCAGCTGAGCGAAGCCGATCTCAAGGGCAAGTGGTCCGTCGTTTTCTTCTACCCGGCCGACTTCACCTTCGTCTGCCCGACCGAGCTGGGCGACTTGGCCGACAACTACGCCGAATTCCAGAAGCTGGGCGTGGAGATCTACGGCGTGTCCACCGACACCCACTTCACCCACAAGGCCTGGCACGACACCTCGGAAACCATCGGCAAGATCAAGTACCCGCTGATCGGTGACCCGACTCACCAGATCGCTCGCAACTTCGACGTACTGATCGAAGACGCCGGCCTGGCCGATCGCGGTACCTTCGTGATCAACCCGGAAGGCCAGATCAAGATCGTCGAGATCAACGACGGTGGCGTAGGCCGTGACGCCAGCGAGCTGCTGCGCAAGGTCAAGGCTGCCCAGTACGTCGCTGCCCACCCAGGCGAAGTCTGCCCGGCCAAGTGGCAGGAAGGCGAGGCTACCTTGGCTCCGTCGCTGGACCTGGTCGGCAAGATCTAAGACCGTGCGCCAGATCTGGGCGGTGAGCAGCCGCCACACCTGAAGTTGTCACCGCCCCGTCAGAACGCCCGGGCGAACCTGCCTGGGCGTTTTCGTTTACAGCGTTTGAAAGAAGGAATCGCCCCGTATGTTGGACGCCACGCTTAAATCGCAACTCAAAGCCTACCTGGAGCGGGTCACCCAGCCGATCGAGATCGTTGCATCCCTCGACGACGGTGCGAAATCCCGCGAGTTGCATGACTTGCTGGTAGATATCGCCAGCCTGTCGAACCTGATCACCCTGCGCGCGGACGGTGACGATACCCGTCGTCCTTCGTTCTCGCTCAATCGCCCTGGGGAACACATCAGCCTGCGTTTCGCCGGCATCCCCATGGGCCATGAGTTCACCTCCCTGGTGCTGGCGCTGCTGCAGGTCGGCGGCCATCCCTCCAAGGCCAGTGCCGAAGTGATCGAGCAGATCCGGGCGCTGGAAGGTGAATTCGTCTTCGAGACCTATTTCTCGCTGTCGTGCCAGAACTGCCCGGACGTGGTCCAGGCATTGAACCTGATGGCGGTGCTCAACCCCAACGTGCGCCATGTGGCGATCGACGGCGCGCTGTTCCAGGCCGAGGTCGAGTCGCGCAAGATCATGGCCGTGCCGAGCATCTACCTCAACGGCGAAGTGTTCGGCCAGGGGCGCATGGGCCTGGAGGAAATCCTCGGCAAGATCGACACCAGCGCCGGCAGCCGCCAGGCCGAGAAGATCAACGCCAAGCAAGCCTTCGACGTGCTGGTGGTCGGCGGTGGCCCAGCCGGCGCCTCGGCGGCCATCTATGCCGCGCGCAAGGGCATCCGCACCGGTGTCGTGGCCGAGCGTTTCGGCGGCCAGGTGCTCGACACCATGGCCATCGAGAACTTCATTTCGGTCCAGGAAACCGAAGGACCCAAACTGGCTACCGCGCTCGAGGAGCACGTCAAGCAGTACGACGTGGACATCATGAACCTGCAGCGTGGCCAAGCGCTGGTTGCGGGCGTCGACGGTGGGCTGCACGAAGTGCGCCTGGCCAGCGGTGCCTCGCTCAAGGCCAAGACCGTGATCCTGGCCACCGGTGCCCGCTGGCGCGAGATGAACGTCCCCGGCGAGCAGCAATACCGCGCCCGTGGCGTGGCCTACTGCCCGCACTGCGACGGTCCGCTGTTCAAGGGCAAGCGCGTGGCGGTCATTGGCGGCGGCAACTCCGGCGTCGAGGCGGCCATCGACCTGGCCGGTATCGTCGCCCACGTGACGCTCATCGAGTTCGACAGCCAGCTGCGTGCCGACGCCGTGCTGCAGCGCAAGCTGCACAGCCTGTCGAACGTCAAGGTCATCACCAGCGCGCTGACCACCGAAGTGCTGGGCGACGGCGAGAAGGTCACCGGCCTGCGCTACAAGGATCGCACCGACGATACCGAGCACGCACTGGAGCTCGAGGGCATCTTCGTGCAGATCGGCCTGCTGCCCAACACCGACTGGCTCAAGGGGACCGTCGAGCTGTCTGCGCGTGGCGAGATCATCGTCGACGCCAAGGGCCAGACCAACATCCCCGGTGTGTTCGCCGCCGGTGACGTGACCACCGTGCCGTACAAGCAGATCGTGATCGCCGTGGGCGAGGGCGCCAAGGCTTCGCTGTCGGCCTTCGACCACCTGATCCGCACCTCGGCGCCAGCCTGAGGGCGGCGCAGCCGCGGCGGTCTCGCTGCGGCTAGCCCCGACAGATCCGCTGACAACTCGCGCAGGGCCTCTTCCGACGGCTGTCTATAGTGAAGACAGACAGTTGTCGGAGAGGCCCTGATGCGTTTGATCAGTCGTGAACCCTGGTGGCGCGATCCACCCCAACCCGGCCAGCGGGAGCAGGACCTGCACTGGGGCTACCTGGAAATCCATGCCGATGGACGCGCGGTGTTCGTCGACCAGCGGCCGAGCGACAGGGAGCTGGCCGAGCGCAAGAGCTGCCGGAATTTCCCGACGGTCGAAGGGAAGCCCTGAGCCTGCCATGACTTGTCAGGTCCCGGGCAAGGGCGACGCGCTTGCAGCTTCGATGATCATTGGCCCTTTCGCCCAGGTGTGCGGCAGGCTCGGCTCTATCCCTCCAGCTCTGCCAGGCGCGCCTCCAGTGCCGCGACCCGGGCTTCCAGCGCGTCGATGCGCTCTTGCGCCACATTGCTCGCCACGGTGCGCTCGCCACCCGCCTGCTGACGTGCCGCGAGGATCGCCTCGACCTCGGCCGGATCGCCCAGGGCATGGGTGTAGCGGTCCTCGCGCTGGCCGGCCTGGCGCGGCAGGTGCAAGGCAAGCTCGCGCGATACCAGGCGATCAAGCTGGTGCTGGACCTGCTCGATATCCTCGAAGGCATGCAGCCTGGCGCTGCGCGTCAACAGTTCGTTGAGCGTCTGCGGTCCGCGCAGCAACAGCAGCCCCAGCAATACCAACTGCGCCGGGACCAGTTCCAGCGCCTTGTCGACCCGCTGCTCCCAGCGATCGGCCCGGTTGCCCATCTGCAGGCGCGTCATGCCTTGCGCCTCGAGGGCGCGCAGGGCCTGGCCGACCTGCCCAGGCGTCAGGCTCATCACGGGTTCGCGGCTGGTCTTCTGGTTGCACGCCAGGACCACGGCGTTCAAGGTGAGCGGGTAGCTTTCCGGGTTGCTCGCCTGTTTTTCGATCAAGGCGCCGAGCACTCGGATCTCGACACTGTTGAAGCGGCCCGCATTGACACTCTGCTGCTCTGACATGGCCCGATCTCATCACTTGGAAGGGGCCTTAGCCTAGGATCGTGTCGTGACAAAGACAAGCGGCACGGCGCATGCCTGCCGCGCCGCGGCTACCAGTTGAACAGCTCGCGGCGAGCCCCTTCGGTGATGGCGACGATGCCTGGGTGCTTGACCTTGCGTTCCACCGAGATGGCGTAGAACGACTCGATCACCGCGTCGGTCTGGCCGATCAGCCTGACGCCATACTGTCGACAGACCTCTTCGGCAATCACGCTGGGGGCGATGAACACGCCGCTGCCGGACTGCCCGAAGGCCTGCATCAGGGCGCTGTCGTCGAACTCGCCGATGATCCGCGGCTGTACCTGTTGCTCGCTCAGCCAGCGCAGCAAGCGGCTGCGCACCACGGTTTCCTGCCCGGGAATCAACAGCGGCGTGTTATGCAGGCAGGCAGGGAAGGGTTGTGTGTAGCGCTCGGCAAGCGTCGCCGTGGCGAAGAAGCTCAAGCCGCACTCTCCCAGCTTCTGGCTATAGCCCTTGATGTCCAGATGGCCAGGCATGGGGCTGTCGGAAATCACCAGATCCAGACGCTGGATGGCCAGGTCCGCCAGCAGGCGTTCGAGCTTGTCCTCGCGGCAGCTGATGCGCAGCGTATTGTCCATCTCCATGGTCGGAGCCAGCAGTCGGTAGACGATCGACTTGGGTACCACATCCGCCACGCCGACGCGGAACAGGATCTGCTGCTCTTCGGGGCGCGCGCGCAGCATCGCCTCCAGTTCGCTGCCGATCTGGAACATCTGCTCGGCGTAGTCCAGGGTCCGGCGCCCGCTTTCGGTCAGTTCGAGCTGGCGCCCGACGCGCTGGAACAGCTCGACCCCGTAGGTCTGTTCCAGCAGGCTGATCTGCCCGCTGATGGTCTGAGGGGTGAGGTTGAGCTGTTCGCTGGCACGCACGATGCTTCCGGTCCTGGCCACCACCCAGAAGTAATGCAGCTGTCGATAATTGAGCATGAGGTCGATCTGTTCGGGAAAACCGAAGTATACCCGATGAAAATACGAATTTTCCTGAGGTGTTCAGCGCTCTAGAATCAGCCCATCAGCCACGCCGTGGGCGCTGGAATCATTGACAAGCGAGGGACCCATGTTTCACTTCAAATCGATCGGAACGCCATTGGTGCTGACCTTGGCGCTGGTCGCCACGGTCGGTTGCGACCAGGCGGAGCAGTCGGCTCGACAGATGATCGATCAGGCGGCGGAATCGGCCAGACAGGCCATCGACGAGACCCACCAGGCCGCGCAGCAGACGCTGAGCGAAGCCATCGGTGCGCCGGACAGGCAGGACAAGGACACCGACCAGCCAGGCGACACCCAGGACATCTGACCTTCAACCGACACAGGATCGATCATGGAATACTTGCTGGAACTCGCCTCGAGCCCGACCGCCTGGGTGGCACTCGCCACCCTGGTCGCCATGGAAGTGGTGCTGGGCATCGACAACCTGATCTTCATCTCCATCCTCACCAACAAGCTGCCCGAAGCCTATCGTTCCAAAGCCCGGCGCATCGGCATCAGCATGGCCTTGGTCATGCGCCTGGCGCTGCTCAGCACCGTGGCCTGGATCGTCCAACTGACCGAGCCGGTCTTCGAGGTGTTCGGCCATGCCTTCTCCTGGAAGGACATGATTCTCATCGCCGGTGGCCTGTTCCTGCTCTGGAAGGCGACCAAGGAGATCCACGAAAGCGTCGACCCGCATGGCGCCAAGGAAGCGTCCAAGGCAGGATCCACCGTGACCCTGGGCTTCGCCGCGGCGATCGGCCAGATCCTGCTGCTGGACATCGTCTTCTCGATCGACAGCATCATCACCGCCGTTGGCATGACCGAGCATCTGCCGATCATGATCATCGCCGTGATCGTAGCCGTCGTCGTGATGCTGGTAGCCGCCGACCCGCTGGCCAGGTTCATCAATGACAACCCGACCGTGGTCATGCTGGCGCTGGGCTTCCTGATCATGATCGGCATGACCTTGATCGCCGAAGGTTTCGGCGCGCATGTGCCGAAGGGCTACGTGTACGCCGCCATGGCCTTCTCGACCGCCATCGAAGTGCTCAACATCCTGGCGCGTCGCGCCAGGCTGAAGAAGGAGGCGCCGCAAGAGTAGCGAAGACGTGGCCGGGAACACGCAGCTTCGCGCCGCCTGGACCGGCCAGGCTCGCCCTGGTCGGCTCGGACAGCGCCGGCCGGGCGGCCTTCTTCGTGAAAACCGATGCCGCCGCGGCGCAGGTGGGCTGTACCGAGACAGGCACGCGGCCTATCATGCCTGTCCCGCACCAGGTGCCGTGTGCCTGGCGCATCTACAAAGCGAGTGCCCATGCTGCCAGTTCTCTCCAAGCCTCTCGCCACTTTGCGCCGGCTGCTGCTGGCCTGTGTGACGGGCGCCATTGTGGCTGGCTGTTCCAGCCATCCTGTACTCCAGACCAAGGGCCTGCCGCAGCGGGTCGAAATCAGCAGCGTGCCCTTCTATCGCGGCCAGGCCAACCAGAGTGGAGCGATGGCCCTGGCGGCGATCCTGTCCCAGCAGGGTGTGCAAGTCACGCCAGGCCTGCTGGACGAGCCGCTGGGTCTGCCCGAACAGGTGGATTCGTTGCAGGCCAGCATTGCTCGCGTAGCTCGCGACTACGGCATGGTCGTGTACCGGCTGGACGAACAGCTCGAGGCTTTGCTCGCCCAGGTGGCGGCTGGCAATCCGGTACTGTTGCGCTATCGGGAAGGCTCGTCGCTGTGGGGTGGACCCCGCTATGCGCTGCTGGTCGGCTATGACAGCTACAAGCAGCGCGTGGTGCTGCGTGCGGGCATGAATCGCCGGCAGATGATCGCGTTCGAGACATTCGCCCAGGCCTGGGCGCAAGAGGGCAGTTGGGCGGTGCTGGTGCAGCCGCCCCGGCAGCTACCGGCCCAGGTGGACCGGCAGCGCTGGCTGCGCGCCGCCGAGGAACTGGCGCGGGCCGGCCAGGAGCGTGCTGCACGGCAGGCGGTCAGCAGCCTTGGCACTGACCACCGGTAAGGCCGAGGGTCAGACGCCCAGGCGGTCGCGCAGGCTGTAGTACCAGGCGCCCAGGGCGCTGAACGGGACACGCAACAGCTGGCCGCCAGGGAAGGGGTAGTGCGGCAGGCTGGCGAAGGCATCGAAACGCTCGGCCTGGCCGCGCAGGGCCTCGGCCAGTACCTTGCCGGCCAGATGCGTATAGGTCACGCCGTGACCACTGCAGCCTTGGGAGTAGTAGATGTTGTCGCCCAGGCGACCGACCTGCGGCAGGCGCGACAGGGTCAGCAGGAAGTTGCCGGTCCAGGCGTAGTCGATCTTCACGTTCTTGAGCTGCGGGAACGCCTTGAGCATCTTCGGTCGGATGATCGCCTCGATGTTCGCCGGGTCACGCGCACCGTAGACCACGCCGCCGCCGAAGATCAGGCGCTTGTCGCTGGTCAGCCGATAGTAGTCGAGCAGGTAGTTGCAGTCTTCGACGCAGTAGTCCTGCGGCAACAGCGAACGGGCCAGCTCGTCCCCCAGTGGTTCGGTGGTGATCACTTGGGTGCCGCATGGCATGGACTTGGCTGCCAGTTCAGGTACCAGGTTGCCCAGGTAGGCATTACCAGCGACGATGATGAACTTGGCGCGCACGCGGCCCTGCGGGGTGTGCACCACCGGATTGGCGCCGCGCTCGATACGCACCGCCGGAGTCTGTTCATAGATGGTGCCGCCGAGCGATTCGACCGCTGCCGCCTCGCCAAGCGCCAGGTTGAGCGGGTGGATGTGGCCGCCGCTCATGTCCAGCATGCCACCGACATAGTTGTCGCAAGCCACCACCTCGCGGATACGCTTGCGGTCCAGCAGCTCCAGCTGGTTGTGACCGAACCGTTCCCAGAGACGCTTCTGCGATTCCAGGTGCCCCATCTGACGAGTGCTGAGCGCGGCGAACACGCCGCCATCCTTCAGGTCGCACTGGATATTGTAGCGAGCTACCCGATCACGGATGATGCGGCCGCCCTCGAAGGCCATCTCGCCGAGCAGCTGCGCCTGGCGCGCGCCCACGGTACGTTCGATGACATCGATGTCACGGCTGTAGCTGTTGACGATCTGGCCACCATTGCGACCAGACGCGCCGAAGCCGACCTTGGCGGCCTCGACCAAGGTGACCTTGAAGCCGTTCTCGAGCAGGAACAGGGCGCTGGAGAGGCCGGTATAGCCTGCGCCGATGATGCAGATGTCGGTTTCTACCTCGCCCTGCAGCGCCGGACGGGCTGGCACCGGGTTCGCCGAGGCGGCGTAGTAGGACTGGGGATAAGAAGTATGAGCCATGCTCGCTGGACCTCGTGTTTTATATTTTTAACGAATGCGCCGATGCTATCAATAATAATAAACACCGGCTAGTCATCCGTTGAAAATCCCCGATGGACGCGCTTTCCCCTGGCTGCGGAGAATCTTTTCAGATTCAGTGGGTTAGCCTTGAAAAAAATGTTGACAGCGATTTTGGAACGCGTAGAATGCGCCCTCATCGACAGGCACATAGCTCAGTTGGTTAGAGCACCACCTTGACATGGTGGGGGTCGTTGGTTCGAGTCCAATTGTGCCTACCAAACGAAGTCCCGGTTTCCGGGCAGCTGAAGGGCGATCCGAAAGGGTCGCCCTTTTTGTTCGTGCGCCAGGCATGGCGCGTTGCGCGTAAGCGCAATCCCTTGGCTATGCCTGATTCGTCGTTACCTTGCCTGCGGCCACGTGGGGGCTATCTACTCGCCGTCTCGGGTTTCCCGGCGCGCCTGTGGCGGGCCGGCGATCTATACGGGGCTGGCGCTTGCCATTCTTGGGTAGCGTGCTGCTACTTTTGCTGGCTTCGGGATTCAGCGTCCTGGTCCCGTACGTCATGTTCAGCCTGGTCGAGACGGGCCAGGCATCGATGATCATTCTAGGGATTTCCCTGACCAAGGTGTTTTCCTCGGCCTTCTGTGCCGTCATCGCCGGCTACATCGTCAACGTGTTCCCGGTGTATCAACGTTATTCCGGCATCTCTCTGGCCTGCCAGGCCTGCGGGGCACTGATCGGCGGCACCACACCTATGGTCGGTACCTTGATCGCAGGGCAGGCGGGCGGGCAATGGTGGCCGCTTGCAATGTTCTACTCGTTGCTGGCGCTGGCGTCGTTCCTCTGTGTCCTGTTGCTGGTGCGTCGACAGCAAGCGGGGATGACTCCAGCGTATTGCTGAGTTCATCAGGCGCCGGCCCAAGACACGTTCCGGCTGGCGCGCGAGCGTTCGTCGCTGTTCGCAAAGCTTCTGATTTTTTTGAAAAAAATGCTTTACAACTTAGCCCATCGCTCTTAATATGCGCGCCACACGACAGGCACATAGCTCAGTTGGTTAGAGCACCACCTTGACATGGTGGGGGTCGTTGGTTCGAGTCCAATTGTGCCTACCAAATTGAAAAGGGCGATCTGAAAAGATCGCCCTTTTTGCGTTTGCCTGCCCGGTGGCTGCGGCCCTGTGTCGCGTTCACGCTCCAGGATCCTTGTGCCGCCTGGCTTGCGCCTGCGGAGGCGGCCTCACCTGGCAGCGCTGCGGACCTGGCGCATGGTAGAATCGCCGGCTTCCAACAAGGAGATATTCGCGTGCGCAAACTCGCGGTGGTAATGGCAATGCTGGTTCTGGCTGGCTGTGACAATGAAGTCGAAGGTGTACACAAGCAGGTCGCGCAAAACCTGCGCAATCCCGAGACCGCCAAGTTCGCCAACGTGCGGATTTCTCCCGAGGGCACAATCTGCGGCCAGTTCCGGGGCAAGGACGATGCCGGCCAGTACGAGGCGTACCGCAGCTATGTCGCCATCAGGCAGGGTGCGCAGTACCGCATCATCGTCGATACCACCGGCGACAATCTGGAGATCCGCGAGGTCTGCGGCGGGGCCGCGTTGCAGCGCCGGGCCGAAGCGCTAGCCGACCAGCCGGCGCCGCAAGGCTGGGATGTCGAGATCATCCAGGGTGCCAACATGGGCGCCCTCACCGACATGACTGCCCGCCTGCTCGAGAAGGGCATTCCTTCGTCCGTCGAGTATCGCGAAGGCCGGCCGATAGTGTTGATGGGGCCGTTCCCGAGCAAGGCCGAGGCCGAGGCGCGCAGGGCCGACGTCATGGCTCGCCTTGGAACCGACTCGATCGTCATCCAGCACGGCGCAACACGCTGAAAACGCTGACAAGGCATGGTAAAACTCCTGCGCTCCCGGCTATGCTTGGGTTGGCAAGGCTGAGCAGGAGGGCCGCATGTCTACGTTGGAAAGGGCGATCGCAGTAGCGGCCCGTGCCCATGAGGGGCAGTACGACAAGGGTGGTTCGTCCTATATCCTTCATCCGCTACGGGTGATGATGCGGGTGTCCACCCAGGAAGAGCGGATCGTCGCGGTCCTGCATGATGTCCTGGAGGACACCTCCATCACCCTGGCGGATCTGGCGCGTCAGGGTTTTCCCTTGAAGATTCTGGCTGCGCTTCTGGCGTTGAGCCGTCGTCGTGATGAAAGCTATGTGGATTTCGTCGTGCGGGTGGGCAGCGATCCGCTGGCGCGCGTGGTCAAGCTGGCCGATCTTGCCGATAACAGCGACCTGTCTCGCATCCCCTATCCCGGGCCTGCCGACATGGCCAGGCTGGCGCGCTACAGCGAGGCCAGCGCCTATCTGCAGGCGCTGGCCTGAGCTTCAGCCGCAGGCCTTGAGGTCGACCGGGCCGACGAAGTCGTTGCCATGGCCCATCAGGCACGCGACCCTTTGGTTGCGTTGCCGTTCCCAGGGCTGGACCGGATAGGTCCTGTTCCACGCTTCGAACAACTGGCGATCTTGCCTGGACAGGCGCAGGTCGTAGCGCTTGCTCATGTAGAAATAGGTTCGCGCGATCATGCCGCGAATCGACGGGCGCGGCATGACCCTGCGTGCCTTGAAGTCGACCTGGGTCAGGCAGCTACCGTATTGCCCGCGCTGCTCGGGCAGCCAGCCGAAGCTGTAGTTGCTGCGATCGCCGTTGACCTCGCCGATGCTTGGTACCAGGTTGTGCAGGTCGGCTTCGGCGCGTTCGAACACCTTGTCGTTGCGCGCGCAATTCTTGCGTCCGCCGTGTTGCCAGCATTGGCGCTGGTGGCCGATCTCCCAGGCCGAGACGATATGTTCCCACTCGATGCGCGACGCGCGCTGGGCATTCTTGCGCGGTACATAGCCGCAAGCCTTCAGGTCGATCCGGTTACCCTGATACTTGCAGCCACAGTAGAACTCGGTGGACTGAGGTGCGTACAGCTTCCAGGCGACTTTCTTCGCTTCCTGAAAGGTCCGTGGCGCCTGCGCGTTGGCCAGGCTGGCGACCAGCGACAGGCATACAGCGGTCAAAAACGGAGCTCTCATGTGCGATCAGTCTTCCTTCGTCACGGTCCAGAACAGCTGCACGCCACCGTCATCACGATGGGCGATGGTCACGTTGTCGTTCTCGGCGATTTCGGCGAGCAACGTTTCCCAGTCATTCGGGCATTCATGCTCCAGGCGATGGATCAACACCGCGCGGCTGCGTTGGGCGGCAGGGCTGTTGATGATCTTCTGGATGCGCGTGCCCAGTTGGCCATAGCTGGCTGGGGTGTCTTCGGCAGAGGTGGCCATAGGCTTGTCCTTGGGTTGGCTGTATGTGCGTACAGTATTTGACTGTAGGCCATTTCGCAACCATGTGTAAGGCAAGCAATACGGGGGGGCGCTGCAAGCGTGGTCTGGCGGGGTGGAGGAGGTTGGAGCCGGCAGGCTCCAACCGTTCCGGCGAGCTCAGTACTCCCAGAAGATGCGTTGCAGTTCCTTGCTGTCCTGGGTCTTGGTCATGGCCACCATGGCCAGAATCCGCGCCTTCTGCGGGTTCAGGTCGTGCGCAACGATCCAGTCGTTCTTGTCGTCCGGCTGTTCGGCGTTGCGCAGCACGAAGCCGCCGGCGTTCACATGGGACGAGCGAATGATCTGTACGCCGTTCTTGCGCAGCTCCTGCAGGGCTGGTACCACGCGCGACGATACCGAGCCGTTGCCGGTGCCGGCATGGATCAGTGCCTTGGCGCCGTTCTGGGCCAGAGCCTTGTAGGCAGTGTCGCTGACATTGCCATAACTGTAGGCGATGTCGACCGCTGGCAGGCCGCTGATCTGCTTGATGTCGAACTCCGAATTCACCGTATGGCGCTTGGCCGGCAGGCGGAACCAGTAGGACTTGCCTTCGACGACCATGCCCAGCGGGCCCCACGGGCTCTTGAAGGCCTCCGTCTTGATGTTGATCATCTTGCTCACGTCGCGGCCCGACTGGATCTCGTCGTTCATGGTCACCAGTACGCCCTTGCCGCGTGCGTCCTTGCTGCTGGCCACGGCCACGGCGTTGTACAGGTTGAGCATGCCGTCAGCCGACATGGCCGTGCCCGGGCGCATCGAGCCGACTACCACGATCGGTTTTTCGGTCTTCTCCACCAGGTTGAGGAAGTAGGCTGTTTCTTCCAGCGTATCGGTGCCGTGAGTGATGACGATGCCGTCCACGTCCGGGCTGTCGGCCAGTTCGGCGACGCGCTTGCCCAGCTGCAGCAGGTTCTCGTTGGTGATGCTCTCGGAGGCGATCTGCATCACCTGCTCGCCTCGTACCTTGGCCAGGTTGGCCAGTTCTGGCACGCCAGCGATCAGCTTGTCGACACCCAGCTTGGCGGCCTGGTAGGTGGCGCTGTTGGTGGCGCTTGCTCCGGCACCGGCAATGGTGCCGCCAGTGGCAAGGATCACCACGTTGGCCAATGCTTGCTGTTGTTGCTGTTGCTCGGCCTCACGGGCGCTGGCGCCAGTGGGTAGGGCGAGCAGCAGTACGAGCGCGCTCGGTACGAAGGTTTTCATGGCAGCTTGGATCATTGTTGTTCTCTCTCTTCCTATTGAGATTGCTGTGTTGCGCGACAGGACAGGCACGTTTCGTACCAGTCGGGGCGCTTGGCGTGCACGGGCTGTGGCCTGCGGCAGGACAAGGTGGAGACGCTACAAGCCCGCTCGCTCTTCGACGGCTTCGTTCGGGACTCCGAACAAGACTAGGAAATCCTGTTCGGTTTGGCGGTATTTATTTTCAACGGCTCGACCATGCTCTAGAAAGAGGCATTGACGGGCGCCAGCGTCGCCGATGGCGTGCGCAGGTAGCGCACCTGGTCATGCAGATGTCACCGGGGCGTAACGCTCCAGTACCTGATCGACGAAGCCGCGCGCTGCCTCGCCGCCAAGCTCGCGAACCAGCAGGTCCACGGCAATCAGCAACAGTTCCTCCGCGCTTCCCGGGCTGTAGGCGCTCTGGCCCTCGGCCCACTTGACCTTGATATCGGCATCGATGCTGTGGCGGCTCATAGGAAATTCTCTACTACGTATGGAGTCGAAGGCCTGGCCTGCTAACCCAGACCAATCGGGCTGTGCTCCGCTTCGGACGTCGGATCGACGCCATGCGTCACGCGACCAGAGCCAGACCTGGCCTGGCACGCCGGGTTATCCATCGTGCGAAGCAAAATCCAGTCACGATTGCGGTTCGCCAGCGCCTCGGGATTTAAGGCACACTCGTCCAGTTTTGCAACAAACTCTTGATGGCATTGTCGCACTAGTCAGTTCCCGTGATCGATAGGAGGATCCATGTTCCGTACCCGTGCTTCCCTGGCGACGTTGCTGGTGGCCGCAGTCCTGGCAGGTTGCAGCACTGGCGGTGCGCCCAAGGCTGGCGCCCATGCGCCTGTCACCACGGCTGCCAACGATGGGCGCTGCTCGGCCAGTGGCGCCGAATTCGCCCTTGGCAAGCCTGCCAGTGCCGAGTTGCTGGAACGGGCACGCCAGGCCAGTGGGGCGCAGTACGCCCGGATCCTCAAGCCGCATGACATGGTGACCTTGGAGTATCGCTCCGAGCGGTTGAACCTGAACGTGGACGAACGGGGCGTGGTAAGCCGCGTCAATTGCGGGTAGGTGGCCTGGCCGGGAGGCGGTCATTTCCATGGCTGCCCTGGTGTCTGTTGCGGGCAGGGCGTTCGGCGTTCTGTCAGCAGGTCGCGAACCATCCGGTCGAGCTGGTACATTCCAGCCATGAAAAAACCCGCCATGAAGGCGGGTTCTTTCTGCAGCGGGGAAGCCGAATTACTCCGGACGAACCTGTGCAGCCTGCATGCCCTTCTGGCCACGTTCGGCAACGAACGAGACGGTCTGGCCTTCCTTCAGGCTCTTGAAGCCGTCGCTTTCGATGGCCTTGAAGTGTACGAACAGGTCGTCGCCGCCGCCTTGTGGGGTGATGAAGCCGTAGCCTTTTTCATCATTGAACCATTTGACGGTGCCGTTTTGGCGATTGGACATTGGGTGAATCTCCGGAAACTTGAAATTTTTCAGTAGTGCGATGTGGCCGAGGCTACAGGGTGCACGGACAACATCATAGTCTAATTCTGAGTGTCTAGCGCCAATTACCTCGCACAAATATGATCCAGCGCAATTTCGCCCCAGATTCATGTGTCGAGATGATCAGCGCTTGGGTGCGCACGCCTGTTTGACAACGTTCTGCGCGCGCTGCATCAGCTTGGCGTCAACGCCATCCTTGCTGTCGAGTTGCTCGATCTCCTTGGTGGTGAAATTCTTTTCGATGGCATTGGCGCCGCACTCGCAGTGCTGCTTGGCCGCGCTGGCATCGATACCCTGTCCGCTCGCTACCTGGACGCACTGGGCCATGTAGCCGTCTTTCTTGCCGGCTGGCCACGCCTCGGCGTTCGCCGCCAGTGGCAGCAGCAAGGCACCTGCCGCGCTCAGGGCCAGAAGAGACTGAAGTCGCATAACCGATAACTCCTTGGGTAAGGTCTCATAAAGAGTAGGACGCTTCCGGTAATGTGACGAAGAATTTTCCTTACAAGTTCACCGTAATCCGACATTTCCAAAATTTTCTCCGTTGGCGACCAGTCGCGTGCTAGCATGGCCGGCTTGCAGCGGACCGCTTGCGTCGCTGTTCATCTTCCAGTCACTCTGGTTCGACCCTGGCAGGCCGAAAGGCTTCTGCCACTGTGAGGCAGGCTTTCCCGATGGAAAGGCAGGGCGGATCTTGTACTGGCTCATCCCAACCCACGTGACCTTTGGTAGGGGTCACCACTAGGAGAGGAGGCGCCATGCCCATAATCACTCTTCCCGATGGCAGTCAGCGGACCTTCGAACAGGCCGTCAGCGTTGCCCAAGTCGCCGCGTCGATCGGCGCTGGCCTGGCCAAGGCCACCGTCGCCGGCAAGGTCGATGGCAAGCTGGTCGACGCCTGCGACCTGATCGACCATGACGCCACGCTGCAGATCATCACCGCGAAGGACCAGGAGGGGCTGGAAATCATCCGTCACTCGTGCGCCCACCTGATCGGCCATGCGGTCAAGCAGCTCTATCCGACCGCCAAGATGGTGATCGGCCCGGTGATCGACGAAGGCTTCTATTACGATATCGCCTACGAGCGCCCGTTCACCCCTGAAGACCTGGCCGCCATCGAAGCACGCATGCGCCAGCTGATCGACACCGACTACGATGTGATCAAGAAGATGACGCCCCGCGCCGAGGTCATCGATGTGTTCGCCAGCCGTGGCGAAGAATACAAGCTGCGCCTGATCGAGGACATGCCGGGGGAGCAGGCCATGGGCCTGTACTACCACGAGGAATACGTCGACATGTGCCGCGGTCCGCACGTGCCCAACACGCGTTTCCTCAAGGCCTTCAAGCTCACCAAGCTATCTGGCGCCTACTGGCGCGGCGACGCCAAGAACGAGCAGCTGCAGCGCATCTACGGCACCGCCTGGGCTGACAAGAAGCAGCTGGCAGCCTACATCCAGCGCATCGAGGAAGCCGAAAAGCGCGACCACCGCAAGATCGGCAAGCAGCTCGACCTGTTCCACCTGCAGGAAGAAGCTCCTGGCATGGTGTTCTGGCATGCCGCCGGCTGGACCGTCTACCAGGTGCTCGAGCAGTACATGCGCCAGGTCCAACGCGAGAATGGCTACCTCGAGATCAAGACCCCGCAAGTGGTCGATCGGGTGCTGTGGGAGCGTTCCGGGCACTGGTCCAACTATGCCGAGAACATGTTCACCACCTCCTCGGAAAGTCGCGATTTCGCGGTCAAGCCGATGAACTGCCCGTGCCATGTACAGGTATTCAACCAGGGCCTGAAGTCCTACCGTGACCTGCCGCTGCGCCTGGCCGAATTTGGTGCCTGCCACCGCAACGAGCCTTCGGGTGCCTTGCACGGGATCATGCGCGTGCGTGGCTTCACCCAGGACGATGCGCACATCTTCTGCACCGAGGAACAGGTCAAGAAAGAGGCGGCCGACTTCATCCGCCTGACCCTGGACGTCTACAAGGACTTCGGCTTCACCGACGTGGCCATGAAGCTGTCCACTCGTCCGGCCAAGCGGGTCGGCTCCGAAGAGTTGTGGGATCGGGCCGAGGGCGCCCTGGCCGATGCGCTGAACGAGTCGGGCCTGGAGTGGGAATACCAGCCGGGCGAGGGCGCGTTCTACGGTCCGAAGATCGAGTTCACCTTGCGTGACTGCCTCGGCCGCAACTGGCAGTGCGGTACCCTGCAGTACGACCCGAACCTGCCCGAGCGGCTCGACGCCAGCTACATTGCCGAAGACAACAACCGTCGTCGCCCGGTGATGCTGCATCGCGCCATCCTCGGTTCGTTCGAACGCTTCATCGGCATGCTGATCGAACACTACGCCGGCGTCTTCCCGGCTTGGCTGGCACCGACCCAGGCGGTGATCATGAACATCACCGACAAACAGGCCGATTTTGCCCTTGACGTGGAAAAAACCCTGAATTCCAGCGGTTTCCGTGCCAAGTCCGACTTGAGAAATGAGAAGATCGGCTTTAAAATCCGCGAGCATACCTTGCTCAAGGTCCCGTACCTTTTGGTTATAGGGGACCGTGAGGTCGAAACGCAAACCGTCGCTGTGCGTACTCGCGAAGGCGCAGACCTGGGCTCCATGCCCGTCGCCCAGTTCGCCGAGCATCTTGCGCATGCGGTTTCCCGGCGTGGTCGCCAAGAATTGGAGTAATGACTATTAAGCGTGATATGAGAAACGATAAACGAACTGCCCCGAAGGCCCCGATCAACGAGAATATCTCGGCCCGCGAGGTTCGGTTAATTGGTGTCGGCGGCGAGCAGATTGGCATCGTCTCGATCGATGAAGCGCTTCGTATCGCTGAAGAAGCGAAGCTGGATCTGGTGGAAATCTCTGCAGACGCGCAACCGCCTGTCTGCAAGGTCATGGACTACGGCAAGCACCTCTTCGAGAAGAAGAAGCAGGCCAACGAAGCCAAGAAGAACCAGAAGCAGATCCAGATCAAGGAAATCAAGTTTCGTCCAGGGACGGAGGAAGGGGATTACCAGGTAAAACTACGCAACCTGGTACGTTTCCTTAGTGATGGGGACAAGGCCAAGATCTCTCTGAGGTTCCGTGGTCGTGAGATGGCCCACCAGGAGCTGGGGATGGAGCTGTTGAAGCGGGTCGAAGCCGACCTCGTCGAATACGGCACCGTCGAGCAGCATCCGAAGATGGAAGGACGCCAGCTTATGATGGTCATCGCCCCCAAAAAGAAAAAATAACCACCAGGGCACGGCAGGCCTTGCGGTTATGTTTATCAACTCAATGCGGAGTTCCGAACATGCCAAAGATGAAAACCAAAAGCGGTGCAGCGAAGCGTTTCCTGAAAACCGCTTCCGGCTTCAAGCACAAGCACGCTTTCAAGAGCCACATCCTGACCAAAATGTCGACCAAGCGTAAGCGTCAACTGCGTGGTAGCAGCCTGCTGCACCCGTCCGACGTGGCAAAAGTCGAGCGCATGCTGCGCGTACGTTAATTCTGGTCAACGATAGAGGAAGTTACTCATGGCTCGTGTAAAGCGTGGCGTCATCGCTCGTAAGCGTCACAAGAAAATTCTGAAACTGGCTAAAGGCTACTACGGTGCACGCTCGCGCGTATTCCGCGTCGCCAAGCAGGCGGTCATCAAGGCAGGTCAATATGCCTACCGTGACCGTCGTCAGAAGAAGCGTCAGTTCCGCGCTCTGTGGATCGCTCGTATCAACGCCGGTGCCCGCACTAACGGTCTGTCCTACAGCCGTCTGATTGCTGGTCTGAAAAAGGCGTCGATCGAAATCGACCGCAAGGTTCTGGCCGATCTGGCAGTGAACGAAAAAGCGGCGTTTGCTGCGATTGTCGAGAAAGCTAAAGCCGTCCTGGCTTAAGTACCCACGACAATCACCCGGCGACGCTCGCGCCGCCGGGTATTGAACGTCATCGATAGGGGAAGAGCCTGCAAAGCTCTTCCCCTATTTCGTATCTGGAGTCTGTACATGGAAAACCTGGATGCGCTGGTCTCCCAAGCCCTGGAAGCCGTGGAGCGCGCTGAAGACATCAATGCCCTGGAGCAGATCCGGGTCCAGTTCCTCGGCAAGAAGGGCGAACTGACCCAGGTGATGAAGACCCTGGGCAACCTGCCGGCCGAAGAGCGGCCGAAGGTCGGCGCACTGATCAACGAAGCCAAGGAGCGTGTCACCGAGGTGCTCAATGCACGCAAGGCCGCCTTCGATGAAGCCGCGCTGAGCGCGCGTCTGGCTGCCGAGTGCATTGATGTGACCCTGCCAGGCCGTGGCCAGACCATCGGTGGCCTGCACCCGATCACCCGAACCCTCGAGCGCATCGAGCAGTTCTTCACCCATATCGGCTACGGCATCGCCGAAGGCCCCGAGGTCGAAGACGACTACCACAACTTCGAAGCGCTCAACATCCCCGGCCACCACCCGGCCCGGGCGATGCACGACACCTTCTACTTCAATGCCAACATGCTGCTGCGCACCCATACCTCGCCGGTGCAGGTGCGGACCATGGAGTCCAGCCAGCCGCCCATCCGCATTGTCTGCCCGGGCCGCGTCTATCGCTGCGACTCGGATATCACTCACTCGCCGATGTTCCACCAGGTCGAAGGCCTGCTGGTCGATCGGGGGATCAACTTCGCCGACCTCAAGGGCACCATCGAAGAATTCCTGCGGGTGTTCTTCGAGAAGGAGCTGGCGGTACGCTTCCGACCGTCGTTCTTCCCCTTCACCGAGCCGTCCGCCGAAGTCGACATCCAGTGCGTGATGTGCTCCGGTGACGGCTGCCGCGTCTGCAAGCAGACCGGCTGGCTCGAGGTGCTCGGTTGCGGCATGGTCCATCCGAACGTGCTGCGCATGTCCGGCATCGACCCCGAAGAGTACCAGGGCTTTGCCTTCGGCATGGGCGTCGAGCGCCTGGCGATGCTGCGCTATGGCGTCAACGATCTGCGTCTGTTCTTCGACAACGACCTGCGGTTCCTTGCGCAATTCCGCTAGGCCCGTATCCGACGCACATTCCAGGAGAACAGCATGAAATTCAGTGAACAGTGGCTGCGCGGTTGGGTAAACCCGCATGTCTCCCGCGACGAGCTGGTGGCTCGTCTGTCCATGGCCGGTCTCGAGGTCGATAGCGTGACCCCGGCCGCCGGACAATTCAGCGGCATCGTGGTGGGCGAAGTGCTCGCCACTGAACAACACCCGGACGCCGACAAGCTGCGCGTCTGCCAGGTCAGCAACGGCAGCGAGACCTTCCAGGTGGTCTGCGGCGCGCCCAATGTGCGCCCCGGCCTGAAAATTCCCTTTGCCATGATCGGTGCCGAGCTGCCCGGCGACTTCAAGATCAAGAAAGCCAAGCTGCGTGGTGTGGAGTCGTTCGGCATGCTCTGTTCGGCAGCCGAGCTGCAGATCAGCGAAGAGAACGACGGTTTGCTCGAGCTGGCCGCCGATGCGCCGGTTGGCGAGGATGTCCGTACCTACCTCGCGCTCGACGATACCAGCATCGAGATCGGCCTGACCCCCAATCGTGGCGACTGCCTGTCCATCGCTGGCCTGGCTCGCGACGTCAGTGCTCTCTATGACGTCCCGGTCACTCGCCCGAGCGTTCCAGGCATCGCGCCCGCGCACGACGAAACGCGCCCGGTCGAAGTGACCGCGCCGGCTGCCTGCCCGCGCTACCTGGGCCGCGTCATCCGTAACGTCGACTTGAGCAGGCCGACCCCGCTGTGGATGGTCGAGCGTCTGCGTCGCAGCGACGTGCGCAGCATCGACGCTGCCGTCGACATCACCAACTACGTGATGCTTGAGCTCGGCCAGCCTATGCACGCCTTCGACCTTGCCGAAATCAACGGTGGCATCCGTGTGCGCCTGGCCGAGGAAGGCGAGAAGCTGGTTTTGCTCGACGGCCAGGAAATCACCTTGCGCCCAGATACCCTGGTCATCGCCGACCACGTCCGTGCCCTGGCCATCGCCGGCGTCATGGGTGGCGAGCATAGCGGCGTATCCGCCAAGACGCGCGACCTGTTCCTCGAGAGCGCCTTCTTCGATCCGATCGCCATTGCCGGCAAGGCTCGCTCCTACGGCCTGCATACCGATTCCTCGCACCGTTTCGAGCGGGGCGTCGACTCGCAGCTCGCCCGTGAAGCGATGGAGCGCGCGACCGCCCTGATGCTCGAGATCGTCGGCGGCGAGGCGGGGCCGATCATCGAGAGCGTTAGCCAGCAGCACCTGCCAGGCATCGCGCCCATCACCTTGCGCGTCGAACGCATCGAGCAGATGCTCGGGTTGCAGATGGAAGCGGCCCAGATCGAACGGCTGCTCAATGCCCTCGGCCTGAAAACCAGCGCCGATGGGGC
This sequence comes from Pseudomonas fulva, assembly GCF_015680705.1. Taxonomy (GTDB): domain Bacteria; phylum Pseudomonadota; class Gammaproteobacteria; order Pseudomonadales; family Pseudomonadaceae; genus Aquipseudomonas; species Aquipseudomonas fulva_C. The sequence goes on from NZ_JADNYP010000012.1 coordinate 73,122, forward strand.
AGGCCAGTGGAGCGTGGCAGTGCCGAGCCACCGGTTCGACATCAGCCTGGAAGTCGACTTGATCGAGGAGCTGGCCCGCCTGTACGGCTATAATCGTCTGCCGGTCCGCTATCCGCAGGCGCGTCTGGCGCCCACGCCGCGCAGCGAAGCCCGCAGCGAGCTGCCGACCTTGCGCCGACTGCTGGTCGCCCGCGGCTACCAGGAAGCGATTACCTACAGCTTCATCGACCCCAAGCTGTTCGAACTGTTCACCCCCGGCATCGAGCCGCTGCTGTTGGCCAACCCGATCTCCAGTGACATGGCCGCCATGCGCGCATCTCTGTGGCCAGGCCTGGTCAAGGCCCTGCAGCACAACCTCAATCGCCAGCAGGACCGTGTGCGCCTGTTCGAGAGCGGCTTGCGCTTCGTTGGCCAGCTGGGTGATCTCAAACAGCAGCCGATGCTCGCTGGGATGGTCACCGGCAGTCGTCTGCCAGAAGCCTGGGCCAATGGCCGTGACAACGTCGATTTCTTCGACGTCAAGGCCGACGTCGAAGCGGTGCTCGGTTACGCTGGCGCCCTCGACGACTTCACCTTCGTCGCCGGCCGGCATCCCGCCCTGCATCCCGGCCAGACTGCCCGCATCGAGCGCGACGGCCAGGAAGTCGGCTACATCGGCGCCCTGCACCCTGAACTGGCCAAGACCCTCGGTCTCGATCGTCCGGTCTTCGCTTTCGAGCTGGTCCTTGGCGAGGTGGTCGAGGGACGCCTGCCCAAGTTCAGCGAACTGTCGCGCTTCCCGGAAACCCGCCGCGACCTGGCCCTGATCGCGGGTCGTGAGGTTTCCGCCAGTGCCGTGCTTGAGACGATTCGTAACAATGCCGGCGAATGGCTCACGGACCTGACGCTGTTCGACGTGTACCAGGGTAAAGGTATTGATCCAGATAGAAAAAGCCTGGCGGTTGGCTTGACCTGGCAGCATCCATCGCGCACTCTTAACGACGATGAGGTGAACGCCACCCTGCAAGCAATCCTCACCTCGCTCGAACAAGGGTTGAACACTACGTTAAGGAAATAGCGTATGGGTGCTCTGACGAAAGCTGAGATGGCCGAAAGGCTGTACGAGGAGCTGGGACTTAACAAGCGCGAAGCCAAGGAGCTCGTCGAGCTGTTCTTCGAAGAGATTCGTCACGCGCTTGAAGACAACGAGCAGGTCAAGCTGTCCGGTTTCGGCAACTTCGACCTTCGGGACAAACGCCAGCGTCCGGGCCGCAACCCCAAGACTGGGGAAGAAATCCCGATCACCGCTCGCCGCGTCGTCACCTTTCGTCCAGGGCAGAAGTTGAAGGCCCGGGTTGAGGCCTATGCTGGAACCAAGCCATAACGACGAGCTGCCGCCCATACCAGGCAAACGCTACTTCACCATTGGCGAAGTCAGCGAGCTCTGTGCGGTGAAACCGCATGTGCTGCGTTATTGGGAGCAGGAGTTCCCCCAGCTCAACCCGGTCAAGCGGCGCGGGAACCGAAGGTACTATCAGCGTCAGGATGTGCTGATGATCCGCCAGATCCGCGCCTTGCTGTATGACCAAGGCTTCACCATCGGCGGTGCGCGCTTGCGCATGTCCAGTGACGAGGCCAAGGAAGATTCCACCCAGTACAAGCAGCTTATTCGGCAGATGATCGTCGAGTTGGAGGATGTACTGGTGGTATTGAAGAAATGACCTGAGCGGCTGGTTGGAAAGTTTTTTGAAAAAAAGCTTTCATTTATCAGGAGGTTAGGGTACATTTCTCAACGCTCTCAGATGGTTTGGGAGTGGCAACACCAGTCGGGGCGTAGCGCAGCCCGGTAGCGCACTTGCATGGGGTGCAAGGGGTCGAGTGTTCGAATCACTCCGTCCCGACCATATTCCTCAATGACTTAGCCACCTTCGGGTGGCTTTTTCATTTATGGGCATAGTGACTTTTCGAGTGACTTCGCCTTTTTCTCATCCAATTCTCCTCTTCAAGATCGTCAGCACCGGTCCGCGTGAATCTGTGGCCGATACCTTGTTTGCTGCCTCGATCAGCTGACCGACCTCCGCACCCGAGTAGTGACTGGTCACGCTGCCGTTCTTGTGTCCCAGCAGCGACTTGCGATCTTCTTCCGAAACACCGGCTGCCTTCAGGCGGCGACCGAAGGTATGCTTGAGGTCGTGGATCCTGATGGAAGCGAACCCAGGGTGTGCCGGCCGCAGATGCTGCTCCTGCCAGAGCTTTGCCGCGCGCACCCTCGCTTTCTTCCAGGCCGAGTCGTTCATCCGGTGCATCGCGGTGCCATTGTAGGGGAACACCCACTCGCGGCTGATGCCTCGCTGCTTCTCGATGATCGACCTGGCCACATCATTCAGGACCACCAGGCGCTCATCCCTGTTCTTGACCCCCGAGTTCTCATGCCGGCCGCCGAACTCGGCTGGTATGAGGAACACGCTGGTGTCCAGTTCTGGCACCGATATCTCCCAATCCCACCTCAGCTTGCAGACCTCCTGCTCGCGGCAACCCGTGTTCACCTTGAACAGGGCCATCCGCTGCAGGTGGTCGGGCAGCTCCCCGAAGAGAACCGATTGCTCCTCCCATGACATGGGGTAGGGCTTTCGGCTCGCCTTCTTCTCCTCCAGCTTGGTGAGCAGCGGCACGCTATCCAGCCACGGCCGGCGCTCCTCATCCCGCCATTTCCGGCAAGCCAGCGACAGAACACGGATCGCTCGCTCGATCGCGATGTTCACGGTCCGGTTGCTCACTCCCTTCTTCACGCCTCCACCTGGAAGCACCACGTCTGCCTTTCTGTCCCGAATGAACGGCGCCAGGGCCTCGTCATCGATGTGCGTCAGCGGCAAGTGGCCGATGTAGTCGTCGAGCTGGTTCAGGTACAGCGCGGTGATCCTGAACGACGGTTGCTCCTTGTGCTCGACCAGGTACCGAGCCGCTGCCGCGCTGAACGTCTTGATCTCCCGGACGCCGTACACCTTCCGCTGGCGCATCTTCTCCAGCAGGTGGATCAGGTACTGCTCCGCTTCTTCCCGGTCACAAGTGCCAGTGCTCTCTTGAATTCGCTCTCCCCTGTAGATTTTGTCGATCTTCCAGATGCCGCTGGGCATTTTCTGGAGCCCTGTGATTGCCTTTTTGGCCATGGATTCTCCTTCGAGGTCACGGCCAGTCGCTCGCTGCGGGGCCGATTGTTGTCCTGATTGCTCGCCTTTTCAACGGCCATCGCTTCGATATAGGCGTCCGCCCAGGCATCCAGCTCCAGGCGGTCGAAGCCAACGCCCTGCTTCCCGATCGGGAACTCGCGGACATAGGGCCTGACCGTGTTTTTGAATTCGTCCTTGCACATCCCGAGGTAGCCGGGCGCCTCTCCGGCCCGGATGATCCTCGGCAGTAGGCCGGGCTGAGCCGCGGCAGTGGCGTTCGCCATGGTTGTCTCCGCGCCGCCGGCGGCGGCAGGTTGGTGGTCAGGCCTTGGCCGGGAACCACTCGTTGTCGTATTCGAACTGGGTCACCAGCTCGACGGCGATGTGGGGGATCTCGCGCTCGAATCGGAGCGTCCCGTAATGGCGTGTGATGAAGGTCTGCGCCTCTTCGACGAAGTGCTCCTTGAAGACGCGAACCAGGTGGTCGGCTGCCTTCTCGAAGTCCTCCTCGCGGTAGTTGCCTTCGGCAAGGCCGCCGCGGCATACCCTCCACACGCAGCGCTTGGGCTGGGCCTCGGCCGCCTGGATCTTCAGGGCCATCTGGTCGCGGGCATAGCGCAATTGATCCAGGGTCAGGGTTTCCACCCATTGGTCGGTGCCGACGCGCATGGTGTGGCCGTGCTCGCATTTGATTTCGGGCATAAGGAATCCTCGCCCGCGCATGTCGGCGGGCTTGAGTTGTTGGGGGATGGGTTACAGCAGGATCAGCTCTTAGGCGGATGAACCGGGCACGGCCAGCGCAGTGAGCCGTCGCCGGATGGGCAGGTGCAGGTCTTCGCTTCGATCAGGTCGGTCATGGCGCCACCTGGGAGGGGTAGGGTGGCTGGGTGGATATGGAGAACGAGCCCAGTAGCGGTAGTCTCGCCCAAGCACCGAAGTGGCCGTGACCGACGTAGTACTTAGTGCCGATTGCCATGGAGGGTCCGAAGGCCGGCATGCAGAGCCACTTTTGTGGCTTACGCCACCAGATCGCCCACCGCCAGTAGCCGCACTTCAGCGCCCAGCTCAAGATCACCGCTTGGTCTTTCGCGCCGTAGCACCACTTCAGTCCGATAAAAAGCCTTCCAATTTTCACAGGCGATACCTCTCATCAATCCAGCGCCCAGGCGCCAGTGCGGGTGTAGGTTCGGGTTGGGTTTCGTGCGGGGAGAGCTGGCGGTATGATCTTTCAAGAAATCTCATGGGATTGACTTTGCATGCTCCGAAATTTGAAAAGGAATTGGTTGGCCTACGCAGTTCTGGTTGGCGCCTTGGTAGGCGGGGGTTGTGTCTATTACGGGGTATTCAAATCCGATGATTTACCCGCATGGGTTCAAGCCTATGGATCCATTGGCGCGATATTAGTCGCCATATCGATTAGCCTCTCTCAGCAAAAGCATGAAGCGGAATCTCGCCTGGTCGCAGATCGGCAATCCATTGAGCGACAAGATCAAATTGCTGTGAATTACGCCCGTAGTGTTTTTCAGATGACTTACGAGCTTCAGTTTCTCGTGACTAGGATCTGGGAAGAAATTGAAGAGCTGCGGAAACCTGAGTTTTCTCAGCTCGAGTTCTGTCTCAATGATTTGCTGTCTCGGTTGGCCAAGCTAGACGTGGGGCCAGTTACGAATAGGCTGACACTTGTATTTGAAATGCGTCAGCAGCTTCTACACCTGCATGATTTTTTGATTAGATCGCTTCAGTTAGATGGTGACTTTCTTCGCATAAATCGAGAATGCAGTGCTATTAAAGAACGCATTGAACATCTGGCGACAATGGCGAGGATTGAGCTTGGTGCGGTTGAGGCGAGGATTAAACAATCCTCTTGAACTCGACGACCCATACCCATGGGTTGGATGGCCACGACTCTGCGTCGTTGATGCCTGTCCAAAGCAGCTCGAAGGACTTGCGCGGGTCTGCGCTGTAGGTTTCGATCCCCTCGACGTGGTACCAGTCGCCCGACTCGGCATGGTCGGTATAGAGCCTCACGCCCTCGGCTAGGGCTTGCTGCTCGCTGATGTCCTGCAGGCGCTCGACGCGTACGTCGGTGATCTCCAGCAGGATGCGGCAGGCGGCTCGAGGCATGTGGATGCTGGGCTTCCATGCCGACCGCGGATCGCCGCCGCCATCTTCGTCTCCCGCCCACTCGCAGGGTCCATCTGCCGCGTAAACCACGTGACCTGAGTAGTAGCCGCGACCGAACCGCATTTCGCGGATGGCCTTCGCAGGGCGATCCGGCTCCCAGTCAATCGCATTGCCTAGTTGATCGAAGTCATGGCTGATGACGCCCCAGGTCTCGCGCACCCACAGGCGATCGCCTGGCTGACCGTATGGGCATCGCGCATATACTGCATTTCGTTGCACCGGCCCATCCCCTTCGCCCCAGCTGGCCTTGCCGATGTCTTTGGAGTTAGTGCTGTCGATCACCCATCCACGCCACTTGTAACCTTCTGGCGGCTGGGCGGCGATCGCGCGCCGGGTGACCGTCTTCCGGCCTTCCAGAATGGCGCGGACCATTGGTCCACTGAAGAGGATCGGGCGTTCCTTTACTTGAGACATAGCTTCGCCTTTGCCGCCATATCGCGGCAGTGAATAGAGGGGAGAAAGAGTTAAAGTAGGAGTACAGGTGTACTCCTCTCCTGGCGTGCTGAAGGCAAATCAGATTACTTGTCGAGGACTTCAATTTCTGCTATCAAGGAGCCATTGCTTATGGAAGGGCGAATATGAAAAAAATAGTGCTTTTCAATCACAAAGGCGGGGTAGGCAAGACCACCCTCACTCTGAATCTGGCGGACGCAATGGCGAAAGCCGGAAAACGAATATTGATTGTGGACGCTGATCCTCAGTGCAATATCTCATCGTTTTTTGTGGACGGCGATGAACTCGACGGAATAATGGGCGATATCGCTACGGGAGAGGGCGGCCAGACTATTTGGTCGTCTATTCGGCCAGTTGTGTTGGGTAAGGGGGCGATCCAGGATGTTGATATAGTCAAGATCGAATCCAAAAGTATTTTCCTTGTTGCTGGTGACGTACTTCTCGCCCAGTATGAAGAAGAACTGCCTGCAGCCTGGGCAGACTCTTTTGCTCGAAAAGAACGAGGCTATGATGTTTTTTGTGCGCTATCAGATGCCGTAAAACGAGCGGCCGAGCGTGTCGGAGCAGATTATGTATTCTATGATGTAGGGCCAAATGTTGGCCCTTTAAATCGCACCATTCTTCTGGATTCGGATTTTTTCATCACTCCAGTTGCTTCTGATCTTTTTTCTTTACGTGCGTTAACGACGGTAGGTCACTCGATAAAAAAATGGATCTCTGACTGGAATACAGTTCGGGAGATTGCTCCTGATCGTTTTAAAGATAGGCTGTTAGCTGGGCGCCCTAAATATCTCGGCTATATTATGTCCGCTTTTAAAGTCAATGTTGGTGCGCGTAAGTCGAATCCACACCGTGTCTGGGAAGAGAGAATTCTTCCCCAGGTTCAAGATAAGCTCGTGTCGCCTCTAGTTGAATTTGACCCAGACATGGTCGTAGAGGGCGGAGCGAAAATTGGAGACGTGAAGCACTTTCAGAGTCTTGCACCTTCGGGGCAGGAACATGGGGTGCCTATCGCTGACCTGCTGCCGCACGTGAATTCAGGTTATCGCCCCACTATAGCTGAAGCTGGTAAGATCTTTGATGATCTTGCTGCGGAAGTGATTCGCCGTACAGCATGAGTGTAAGATCGTTCTGACTCCGCATGCGGGCTGTCTCAACGAAATCTAGTAGATGGTGGCCTGCTAGTCAGAGCCACCATCTAGACTACTTAGCCACCTTCCGCTCCAGCACTTCCATGAATTTTTGTGCGATGGCCTCGCGCTGCGCCTCCTCACCGAGCCAGCGCAGCTTCAGCACAGGCTGCGAGCCGCTGGTGATGAGCAATACCGTCAGTCGATCACGCAGCTTGTGTCTGGCTCTCAACGACGCGCCATGGGTCATTGGCTCGGGCTAGGGCAGCCATGGGCGGCGGGCTGACACTATTGCCGCACATGTGCACCTGTTCGGTCTTGGTGAATGGCTTGCCGTCGGCGCCGCGGTCGATCACGTAGTCGGCGGGGAAGCCCTGGGCCCGGTACAGCTCGTTCGGCTGCAGCATCCGCAGGCAGATGTCGACGATCACGTATGGCGTGCCCTGGACGTACACGGTGACCAGCGCCAGGCGGTCCTTGGTGGTAATGGTCGACAGCGGTTCGTCGCAGGGGCTGACGTTGTGGGTGCCGTAGTAGCGGATCAGGAAGGCAGCGACCCGCAGGGCGCCCGCTTCGTGCTCGGGCGACAGGTGCAGCTCGACCAGCGAACTCTTGCCGCCACCGCTCGCAGTGATGGTTGGGGCAGGCTCGTCGATGGCCTGGCCGATGCTGGCGCCGAACTGACGCTCCAGAAACGCGGTAGCCAGGGCGTGATGCGTGCCGCCAGCGCTGATGGTGTGCAGTGGATCCTCTGTATCCCGAGCATTGCAGTTGCCGCGCAGGTGCACCAGAGAGGCCGTGGCCAGGCGTTGCTGGCTGCCCGTGTTGGTGATGGTGCTCATAGGGTCATCCATGGCCAGGGCGTGGGTGGTGTTGAATCCGCCGTTGGCCTGCTCCATGAAGGCGGTGCACACGCCCAGCGCATGGGCTGCGCCCGCCGGCCGCTTGTAGTTGCCGCCGCTGGTGATGGTCGGTACCGGCTCGGTGGCAGGTGAACCGTCGCTGTCGAAGCGGAACTTGACCAGGTGGGCCGAGGCCAGGGCGCGGTGGCTGCGCGTCATCAGCGTGCCCATCGGCTGGTCGGGTGTCACGGGCCGGCCGGCATACTCCGGTCCACCAGCTCCGACCATCACCGGGCTGGCGACCATCAGCTCGCCGCGGTTGGCGGCCGTCACGGTCGGCATTGGCTCGCTTAGGTCGTTCACGCGGTCGGCACCCTGGTGAGTGGCCGGCATGATCACCGCGCTCGAGAGGGCATGCTTCACGCCGCCGGCGACGACCGTGCCCAGCGGCTGGTCCAGGCCCGGTACCCGTGGTGCCTGGCTCTTGCGCTCGCCGTAGCCGGTCTGCACCAGCGTCGGGCTGGCGACAGCGAAGGTGCCACCCCGTGGCCAGGCGGTAACGGTGCGCCGCGGCTCGCCCAGGGCCTGTACCGTCTCGCCCGACCAGTTGGCGATCGGCACGATGAAGGGGGCAGGGTTATCCAGCACGAACTTGTGCATGCCCTTGGCCACCCGGCGCAGCGTGGCGTCGGCCAGCGGCTTCTTGCGGTCGAAGATGCTCTTGCTGGGCACGCTCCAGTCGATGCAGTCGGCGGCGGTGCGCCACTTCTTCTGGCCCTTGGCGGGGTTCTTGGCATGGGTCGGCTCGGGCCACACGATCGGCTGGCCATCGCAGCGCGCCAGCATGAAGAGGCGTTCGCGGCTGGTCGGCGCGCCGTAGTCGCAGGCCTTGAGGATCCGCCACTCCACCTGATAGCCCATGCCCTCGAGCAGCTGGACGAACCGGCGCCAGGTCGTGCCGCGCCGCTTGGGGTCCGGCACCAGGAACTGCTGTTGCACCGGGACGCGCTCGCCCGGGCCGGCCACGGTGCCGTCCAACTTCATCACGCGGCCGGTGGCCTTGTCACGCTTGGCGATCAGCCGACCCCACTGCAGGATCTGCTTCACGTTCTCCAGGCTGATGACCCGCGGGCGCTTCTTGCCAGCCCATTTCAGGCCGATCCAGGACAGGTTGCGGATCTCCCGCTTGCGCGGCTGACCGCCGGCGGCCTGGCTGTGGTGGGTGCAGTCAGGCGACATGTGGAACCAGCCGACCGGGCGGCCCTGGCACTCGACGTCAGGGTCACCGTCGAACACGTCCGTGGTGAAGTGCCGGGCGTGCGGGTGGTTGACGGTGTGCATGCTGATCGCGGCCGGGCTGTGGTTCTTGGCCACGTTCACCGCGCGGCCCAAGCCCATCTCCAGGCCGGTACCGGCGCCGCCGCCACCGCAGAAGAAGTCCACGACCAGCTCGTCGTCCTGCGGGTCGAAGCCCAGGCCGTACTGGGTCTTGAAGTCGAAAGGGTTGCTTTTGCGTGGTGCAGGCATGGGCGTTCCTCGCCGGATGGCGTGACTGAATGGAAGATGTGGATGCGTTGTGCTATTCGCAGAGGCCGTAGGCTGAGGAGCAGCGGTGCTGACTATCGGCGCGGGCGATCAGGTTGACCATGTCGAACTGGCGTCCGCCGCGGGAGGTGTTGGCCCACTCGACCATCCGATCGATGCCGTGGGTTTCGGCGCTGACCTTGTCGGTTGAGCTAACGGTTGGGTCGGTCACCGTGGCGAAGAAGGTCGCGGCGCCGCGTTTGCTGGCGATGCTGACCAGGCGCTCCCACTCGCGGACCCGGGCGACCTCATCCGGCCATCTGGATGCGATCTCGCGCAGTTCGTCTTTCGCGCACATGATGCAGGGCATGCAGCCGACGCGGTTGCAGCCCTGGAGGTACAGCGGGTTCGGCTTGATACCTGCGGCGCGGTGGGCTTCGAAGACAGCGGCCACCGGCCACTTGAGGATCGGACGGTAGTTGAACAGGCCGCCGCCAACCTCGTCGCATTCCGGCAGGTACCGGCGGCTCAGCGATTCATCGGCCCGGACGCCTTGCCAGGACAGCAGCATGCTGGCGCCGTCCATCAGCGGTAGGAAGACCTGCTCAATGATGGGGTTGCGCTTCAGCTCGTCGGTGCAGAAGCGCGCCTTGGTGCTGGGGAACCGGCCTTTCCAGAGGCACATGTCCAAGAAGGGGTTGCCTGTGGGATGCAGCACTTCCAGCGCGCCGATCACGACGGCCTCCGGCACTCCTTTCTCCCGCCACTTCGTTTCGATGAACTTGCGCTTGCCAGCGATCTGCCTGGCGAAGTCTGCCTTAACCCAGCGGATCGGCACGCCTGTGGCTTCGGCCAGGTAGTGCACGTACTCATAGGTGGCCGGGTGTTCGTGCCCGGTATCGGCGAAGACGGCGCTGAGGTTCGGCACCTCCAGCTCGCGGGCCGCCAGCAGCGTGGCTGTGCTGTCCTTCCCGCCGCTCATGCTGACGATGTTGTGTTCGGCCATCGTGTGGTCCTTGCGTGCAGGCGCCGCCCCCGCCGGGGTAGCGTGCACTGAAAGTGGGTTGGGGGTTATGCCGCCGGTGACTGGTCCAGCAGGATGTCCATCTGGGCGGCGCCATCGGTCCAGGCTTTATGAAGGCGCTGGCGGGCGAGGGCGGCGTATTCGGGATTCAGCTCGCAGATGACCGAGCGTCGGCCTTCCTGCATGGCGACCAGTGCTGTGGTACCGGCGCCGCCGAATGGGTCGAGCACCAGCCCGCCGCGCGGGGCGCCTGCCAGCACGCATGGCCGGACCAGGGCGGGCGGGAAGGTGGCGAAGTGGGCGCCCTTGAAGCTGGCGGTGGCCACCGTCCAGACGCTGCGCTTGTTCCTGGTCTCGTCGTATAGGACGTCGGCGCGCGTTTCCCGGTGCTGGCCTGTCTGCCCGTGCTCGCCCTCGGTGTACTTGGTCTGGCGGGCGAAGCTGTTGCGCCTGCTCCCGCCAACGGCCTTCATCGGTCCATTGGTCTTGCCAGGCTGGCGGCTGCTCCCGCTCTGGCTGGCTACGTCCTGGCCCCACCGCTCGACTGAGCTGGCTGCTACAGGCTCGCGGATAGCGGCTTGGTCGAAGTAGTAGCGCGGTCCCTTGCTGAGCAGGAACACGTACTCATGGGCCTTGGTGCATCGATCCTTGATCGACTCGGGCATGGGGTTGGGCTTGTGCCAGATGATGTCCTGGCGCAGGTACCATCCATCGTCCTGCAGAGCGATCGCTAGGCGCCATGGCATACCCATGAGGTCTTTTTGCTTGAGGCCGTCAGGTGGCGCGCGACGCCGACCGCGCAGCACTGCGCCGCGGGTGGCTTTGGAAACCGTGTCGTGCTTGCCTGCTGATCCCTCGGGTGCATACCCGCCCGCGACCGAGGCGTAGCTGTCGCCCAGGTTGACCCACAGCGTGCCGTCATCGCGCAGGACGCGCCTGACCTCACGGAACACGGCGACCAGGTTATCGATGAACTCTCGTGGGGAGGCCTCCAGGCCGATCTGGCCGTCGACCCCATAGTCGCGCAGCCCGAAGTAGGGCGGGCTAGTGATGCAGGTGTGCACAGACTTGTCTGGCAGCGTCCGCATCATGTCGATGCAGTCGCCTACCAGGATGCGGTGCTGGTCCATGGCTTGCTCCGGGCAGGCGCCATTCTCGCTGGGCGGGCGTTCGATGTTTGAGAGGGTCGGTGAATTTTCCACAAGAGGATCGGCAAGCCGAAGTCGCTGACGATAGCGAAACACTTCGAAGCTTTTCGCATCCGATCACGGAAAAACCCCAAGTGGAATGGGTCGGACATGCGCTTCAAAGTGCGCATGCCGAAGCAGTCGTGACGCCAAGCTTCGGCCAATATTTGAGCCGGAGAGCTGCTGTATGAAACGAATGACCGACCTCGTCAATCTGTTGACCGCCATCGCCAAGCTGTTCAGGGAGGTGTTGGGGCTTGTGGCGATGGGTTGCCTCATCCTTCCGATGGTGGCAACCCCGGCCGATGGTTACTTCGAGTCGAAGCTACCCAGCACCAGCCTGGCCGCATCGCCGACCTTGCCCTCAAGCACTTGCTTGAACTCTTGAGCGATCGCCTCGCGCTGCGCCTCCTCACCGAGCCAGCGCAGCTTGAGCACCGGCTGCGAGCCGCTGGTGATGACGGACAGGCGCAGGCGGATCACCTGTTCGCCCAGGCCTTCGAACGGGATGACCTTGAAGTCGAGCCAGGCTGGGAGGGTTTCCTTGCTGCTGGCCTCGATCGCGTCCATGGTGCTGCGGCTGGCGCGGGTCTCGCTGACCGCGTGATCGCTCTCGGACGAGGCCTTGATGGTGATGGTGCGCACGGCGGCGATGGCCTTGGCGATCGTCATGCCGGCGCCGTTCTCGTCGGTGGCGGTCAGGTGCTGGTGCCAATCCTCGATCCAGTCGCTCATGGCCTTCTGCACCAGGTTCTGCCCGCAGATGGCCTGCACGGCGGCGAACGCAGCGGAAGGCTTGAGACGCAGCACGGCACGGTCATCAGCGTGGCCAGGCTGGTCTGGGGTGCCGAGGTTGAACAGCACGGTGCAGCTCATGGCGTCCTGATCGATGAAGCCGCGGGCTGCTGGCGCCAAGCGTTCGACCACGTAGGCGCCGAAGTCGGCCAGCGAGTGGGTGGAGTAGGTGCCACGGAAGCGATTGCGGCCTTCCTGATACCGCTCCAGGTCCACAACGTTGAAGTTCTGCGGGACGATGACCACCGGGCCCAGGGCGGGCACTTCCCGGCCCACGGCCGCGATGGTTTGTTCCTGGATGAGTTCGAGTGCTTCTTTGCTGAGGGCCATGCGAGGTTTCCTTGGTGGGGGTAGGGATCAGGTGCGCGGGTGGACCGGAGCCTCATCACGGGTGAAGAGCTGGTCGTGCTTCTCGGGAAAGAGGGAAATGTTGCCGCCGGTACCGACGTACATCGGCGTGTCGAGGCTGGTGTTCTCGCTGCGGGTACCGCGCTTGGTCGGCACCTTGTAGTCGAGCTTGTGCTTGATCTTCACCTGGTGGGAGTCGCCGATCTGGGTGAAGTCCAGGGTGATGGTGATCTTGCCGGCCTTGCCATGGTCGACGACGCCTGCGGCTACCTCGGAAAGGGCATGGCCGATCTGGCTGGCGAAGGCGCCGCCGTTGAGCTCCTGCAGGAACTCGGTGGTGTCTGTAGGCTTGGGCATTGCGGAGTCTCCTGGTGAACGATGCCGCTGGGCGGCAGGTTGATGTGCTGCTGGCGCCGGCCATGGCGGACGCGGTTCTGGATTCGGGTCATGCGTTCCTGCGCCACTTGGGGAAATCGATGTCGTGCTGCTTCACCAGCTTGCTCAGATGCTGATGGCTGATGCCGAGCAGCTTGGCGACGGCGTCACGACTGAGGCTGGTGTGGGCGTAGGCGCGGATCTTGTCGACGAGCTCGGCGCGGGCCTGTGTCCTGGCCTGGCGCTTGGTGTCGCGTTCGGCTTTCTGCTTAGCGTTCACCCTGAACAGGAACCCGTGCTGCTTGCTGAGGTGGTGCAGCACCGTCCGGCTGACGCTCAGGTGGGCACAGGCCTCGCTCATGGTCATGGTCTGGGCAGCCTGGCGCGCCTGCTTGAGCATTTCGCTGTCGGCTTTGGCCAGCTTCGCCGGCGGCTGCTGTTCTGGCACGGAAGCGCGGTTGGTGCACTGGTGAATCTGCCCGCCTTCGGCGAGGAACTGAGCCACCTTGGCGGCCAGGTCGGCACGGGTTTTCTCGTGCTCCGCTGGGATACTCTCGCCTATCATTGCCGCCCAACCAGCTTGCGCCGGGCAGCTGCCTCCATTGCATCCAGAAAGTGAAGGGCCTTGCTATGGCTGCCGCAGAAACCGCAGGTCTTGCTGGTCATCAGATCGATGATGTGCCACATCTTCCCCTTCGAGACGGCCTGGAAGCGCGGGCCGGGCATCGGGGCAGGGCGGCCGATCTTGGCGTAGAAGTCGGCGGTGGCCAGGATGGTTCGTTCACGCATGGCGGCCAGGCCGTCCACACGCTGTTGCATGGCTGGGTGCATGGTGGATCCTCAAAGGGTCAGACGTGGAGCTCGAAGGCCTCGGCCTTGCGAACGATTCGAACTTGGGCGGTGCGGCGCTCCGGTACGCGGCGGTCCCGGCGCATCGGATCGCCGTTGTCGACGGCAGCGTGCATCGCGATGAAGCCGGCCAGGACGATGCACAGCGGGCTGATGATCTGGCGCCGCATGGCTTCGGCGACCAGGGTGGCGCGCCGGTGAACGCCGAGCTTGAACATGGCGTTCTCGATGCGGTTGGCCACGGTGCCGGGACTGATGGCCATGTGGCGGGCGATTTCCTTCGCTGTCATGCCCTGGGCGACGCCCAGCAATGCTTCCAGCTCACGCGGGGCGAGGCCCTTGCCGAGGTGGCCGGTCCATGTCCCGCTAATGATCGTTTCCATGAAGTTGTCTCGGTGGACCGCATTGGTCAGGCACCAGGCGCGGGTGACCAGACCCACCGTGAAGGTGGCCTGGCGCCTGCCGATGCGGTCGAAGTGGATGGGGAGGGTGATGCAGGGGGCCGCATTGCGCGGTGCAGAATCGTCCGCATCGGGGTGTGATCTGGCGGGTCTGTCTCATCCACGCCGGGGGCGACCCGGCGGTTAGCAACCACATCGCCGCGCTTAGATGCTTCGACTCAGATCACACTCCGATGCGGCCTGCGATGGGGGCAGGGCATCGGGCCAGTCTTTCCTGGCAGTCAAGGGATAGGTGCCGGTCTTTCCCGGCTGTCACTGGCCCGCATGCTCCTGCCGTATTCCTCGCGCAGCTATCGGATATCTCCGCCTGCGGATTGCCCGTATTCCACGGCCACCGGTTCATGTGGCGCGCCAGCGCTCACGTCAATTCTTCAGGTCAGATTCCCCCTGATGCGCCCCGCTTGAGGCGCACCGAGGAATCATCTGCGTTACTGAGCGATACGAATTTCCGCTCTCGGCACCCAGCCGGAGGGCATTTTCACCATGCAGCCAACGAAGGCGGCATAGCGGGTATCGCGTTCGGTCTGGTACCCGTACCAAGCGCAGGAAGCGCGGTTGAGCACAGCGACCAGCACGATCAGGCCCAGGCAGAAGACAGCCACGATGAAGAGGATCGCCGCACCTGGCCGACGACGAATCCAGGCCTTCACAAGTAATCCTTGAGGCTCAGGCCCATCAGCTTGGCCGCCTTCTCCAGCACAACCATTTCCTTGTCATCGATGTCGCCCGAGGCCTCGGCGATGGTGAGCATGACGTTGATGACGATTGCGGCTTCGTCCGGCGAGTGCGCCAGGTCCTTCAGCTCCTTCTCGGCATTCATGCGCAGGATCCGATGGCCGCCGTCGTGGAAGTCCTTCTCGGCGCGATCCATGGTGTTGGAGAGCTCGGGGCCGAAGCCTTTAAGCTGTGGCGTGTTGGCGATCAGCTTCTCAGTCTTCTTCAGCTCGTCCTCGCTGATGTCGCCGTCGGCCGCGGCGACGTAGAAAGCGCCGTAGACGATCGCCTGCATGAGGTCGCGGTTCTGGACGACCGACATCGCAGCGCGCGCTTCGCGGCCCTTCTTGCCAAACAGTTTTCCGAACATGGTGTTGCTCCGTTGGGTTGGTTTCCCATCTGGCCCTCGCGAGAAGGCCAGCCAGTGAAACCAGCTATCGAAAGCGCGCCTCGAGCTCGGCATGCACAGCCTGCAACTGCTCGATCAGCTCCAGGCGCTGGTCACCTGAAAGCAGGTGCGCGGCGTAGAGAAGGCCCTCGAGAAGAGGGCCGTTGTTGAGTGCCATGACCTTGGTGCCGTCTTCGAACACGGTCAGGCAGATGGTCTTGGGCTCAGCCATATCAGGCCGCCGCTTCGGCCTTGATCCGCTCTTGAATCTCCTCGCGATGCACCGAGACATCGGCTGGCGCCTCGACGCCGATCCGCACCTGGTTCCCTTTGATGCCCAGGACGGTTACCCGGATGTTGTCGTTGATGACGATGGTCTCGCCGACTTTGCGGCTCAGTATCAGCATGGTCCTACTCCTTGGTTGATTTCCCGTCTGGCCCTCATGGGAAGGCCAGCCAGTGAAATCAGGCAGCGCAGTCCAGTTCCATCTGGGCCAGCAGTTCGGTCACAGCCTCGGCCGGCGTGCAGCCATCGCAGTACAGGTCATGCAGCATGTCGTCGTCCGAGCCGAAGACCAGGTCACGATCAAGGATCTTTGCCGCTTCAGCCTGCCAACGGTTCCAGCGGCGCTCGTCTGCGTCTTCGCGGCATTCATCAGCCGCCATGGTTGCCATGTTGAACATCGTGAATCCCTCCTGGGCGGGTGATTTACCTGATAGCCCTCGCAAAAAGGTCATTAGGTAAATCCCGGTCTCGCTACTGGCGACAGACCGGGGTATTGCGTCAGCGTTGGTCGCTCGAGCGCAGCCGCCGACGGCCTTGCTCTCAGTTCGGTTGGCCTTGAGCTTCCCTATCACCTGGCGTCGATCGGCCTCGGCGGGGTGGTCATGGGGTTAGGTGTTCGCTACACAACTGTCGACTGCAGCTCTGTGGCCCATTGAGTGGGGCAGTCCGTCATGGGTTGCCGGTCCGTGTTCCGGCTGGACTTGCTACTCCATCGGCTGGTTCCTCCTATTCGTTGATCGCTGCTCGCGCTGTGCCAGGTGCTGACGCCCGTTCTGAGGGCATCCCAGCAGGGAGCATTTGCAGCGCAACCCTCCATCCGCTTTCCGTGGCCCGGCCTGTGCTCCTGCCGTGCTGACGTTCCGCCTGATTTCGAGCTGGCCAGTTCCAGAGCTGGCATGGGGATCGAATTTGTTGCTCGCGCTGTACCGTTGCCGGGATCGATCCGCGAGGTTCCCATCAATGTGAAAGAGCGTGAGGCTTGAGAGCCTCTCGAGGGGATGCGTAGTGCCTCGGTGTGGTACAAATATCACGCAATGTGTTTTATATGTCAACACGAATCGTGATTTAGTTTCTAGGTTTCCACAGGAGAAAAATTCCTACACCCGGGTTCACGTTTCACAACACGTGATGTATGCTCCATCTCAACTGGATGGATATACAGTAAAAGGAGGTGTCAATGGCCAAGCAGAAGAAGTCGGCGCAGCAAGAGCGTCAGGAACTGACAGGAGTTGAGCGGCTGGGGCTCAGGATTTCAGCGATGATCAATCACCCAATCGCTCAGCAGCAGCGATGGGTGACGATCCACCGCCTGGATAGCGATGGAGAGCGCGAATGGGAGGAGGTGATGGGCGTCTTGGCCGACACCGATGGAATTGATATGACATTCAATGATGATGAATCAGTAACGCTACGCTGGGAGGCTTCTTCCGAAGATGATCCTCAAGTGGAGGCGCTCGACGAGTTCGTGACGGTCGAGGAGTCATCGCCTTTCTAGACGAGCTATCAAAAAGCCCTCGTTCAGTGGCGGGCTGGTCGCGCAGAGGCCCGTGCAAGCGAGAGCGGTGGAGTCGTTGGCCTCTGCCCAGGAAGAGGCCAGCCTGGGAGGAAACAAAAAAGCGGGTATTCGATGGCGGGCCCGTTGCTAAAAGGGGTGACCCTTCGGCTTGGTAGGGTTGTAGGCAGGGGTGGGTTGCCGAACACGAAAAGCCGTGGCGAATCAGCAGGGTGGACAGCTTCCCTTGTGCTTACCATGAAAGGGCTGCGAGGTAGGCCCTCTTGTGAATTGCGAAAGCCATTGCTCCAGCATAGCGATGAAAGCAAGTGAGGTTTCGATCTTATGTCCAGGACCTTTTTTTATAATTCGGAGAAAATGGTCTGGCAGGACCTTCGGTGTGTCACCGAAGTACCAAAACCGGCTGGCGATCAGCACATTCTGCCCGCTGAGGTCGTGGTTCATATGGTCAGGACAGTGATGCTCGCTCTCTCGCTGAATCCATTCGCCATCGGGGCCTCGAAAGTATATGTTATCGCCGCATTTCTGTTCATAGGTGCCGGATGCAACCGGGCGCTTAATCTCGTAGACCGGGTTGGAGCCGTATTCAGCAATACTGCATACGGTATCAATCTGCGCAGCATAAATGACCGTTTTAGCTAGTCCTTTCGTGGCGGATCCTGTGCCGATCAACCAGTCGCCTTTTCTAGCGCTTCGCCTAATTACCGGCTTGCATGTTGCAAGAGTGCATATCCCGCCAAACGGATTGGGGGCGAAGCCGTAATCATGGGTTATGACATAGGAATAGATGCGCGGCATGAAGCCCCTCGGGTACTGACGAAAGCCCGGCGCTTAGCCAAGGTGCTTTCCTTTAAGTGCTTTGAGTTTAGCCCGGAGGTGACTTGTGGCCAAGAATGAAAAGCCCAACGAGGCGGGCTGCTTTCACGCAGGGTCGCTGATCCTTCAGCTGTGGCAATATGCAGCCGGGGATAAGCCTACCTACCAGCAAGCTGTCTGCCTGCTCACTTTCGCATGAGGCAACCCGTTAGCTCCGCTTTCAGCTGCCAATGCTTGCCATCCTAGTGCATAAGCGATGGATTGGAAAACTCATGATAGTGGCGAGAAGGGCGCTCGGAGTGAGCTTGCAGGCGCTGTTTTTCTGCGCGACGAAATGCTCGGTGCCAGCAGGCTTTATCGAAGCTTCTGACTTGGCGGTAGTGATACTGAAGATCGGTGTTTTACGTCGACTTCTGCTCATAGCGGGACCAGGGAATGTAGACCGCACAGCCTATGCGGTTGCCCTGATTTCCAGAGCCGCTCAGGTGACCAGCGACCCGAATGAACGAGAAGCCCGCTCAGTGACGGGCTTCTTCTCCAGCGTCAGAGGCTAGAATACTTATTGTCCACTTTGTGCTTCTCGATTGTGTAGCGCTCCAAGTCGATCTCTTTGGTCGCGAGCTTGGTATCAAGTGTGTCCATCTCCCGGCGTTTTAAGCTAGCTACGTGAGCTCGGGTTGCCTGGTAGTTGATGGATTCTGCAGCGTTGTAACCGCTGACCGGATCCCATAGGATCGAAATAGGCCAGAGCAGCAAATTCAGCACGCCGTAGCCATATGATCGACCGTAGAACGAGCCACCGCCTGGCAAAAGGCCCAATCCGGCGGCAGCCCCTGGGCTCTTCTCCTGGACAGCTATGTTGTTGGCTCGGTATGCGGCGAGCTCTGCTTCTTGCACTGAGTTAAGCCCGTTGGCGCAGCCAGTTGTCATTGCGATAACGGTAGCTGCCACCAGAGTACGTAGCGCGAACATCCTTGACCCCTTATTGGTTCTCTCAAATCTCCCGCACTTCGCGGGGGCGGCGATTCTAGCGCATGTAATGGCATTTTGACTCATGCGAAACACGTTTAGAAGGGCGTTACCACGGTGAAAGGTAAGAGAGCGCCCAGTAGGTGCAGCCGAGCGCCCACAAAAAGCCCGCTCAATGGCGGGCTACAGAAGGGGAGAATTCATGCGCCAGGTCGGCGCGTAGGCATGAAAAAGCCCGCCGAGGCGGGCTGGTACGATGCTACTGCCTTTAGATTTTGATCTGCTCAAACTTGCCTGGGACAGTGAACCTCCAAGGGACTCTGAAAGCGGCGCCACCACTGATCAACCCGGCTTGCTGGGTTATCGCTGGCCACCAACGGACGAGGTTTTCTGCTTTGCTCCAGTAAGTCATCTGAGCCCACTGCTTAGCCAGACAGAAAATTGGCAGCCCGCATTCCCTGAATGCCAGTCTCTCAGCGTCACCTTTTGAAAACTTGTCCTGGGACACTACAGCCCATCCACCTTCGGTCTTCAGTTCGGAGATCCAGTGAATATCTGTTGCGTTTGAAGGAAATCTATCCTTGAGCGGAATGACAAGGTGCCCCTCATTCTTAGATAGTTCGTGAAGGGCTCTAGCAATTGCGGGCGGCAGGTTGTTATCGATCAGAAAATTCAAGCAGCAATCCTATGCTCAAAGGTCACTGCTGCATCCACTGCTGCAGCAGATATTTCGAAAAGCATTGCCACGCGCTTGGAGTCTTGACCTTCTGCTTGATAAGCATGGTAGATGGCGGCCGTATCAATGCCTACAGAAGCCAACACCGGCTTGCCGAAATTCCTCGCAGGGTCCAACACAACGGCTTTGCTCCGTTTTATCGGATACCACCGCTGCGCCGCTCCTTCGCCGGTGTAGTCAATTCCTTCGTAAAGTGAAGGCTTAATCACTTGCTTGAAGGCGTACTGCCGCTTCACTAGATCGAGAAGCGCTTCGTCACCAGTTTCGTCCAAAACGGTGGCGAAAATGTCGCGCCCATCAGTTTGGAAGCGCTTACACGTGAATGGATACTGTTGGTCGAAAAGCTCTCTAGCTTGCCGAGAAGCGCTCCGTATTGCTTGAAGGCTAACGCCGTGCTGCCTAAAAGCATGCACAAAACGAATTTCCAGCAAGTCATGGAAGCCAAGGAGCTTCTCATCCAGAAAGGAGAGCTCTGGAGTCCAGAGCCCTGGGTGGTCTACACCATGAGCGCTGTAACCGAACATCCAGCGCCTGATGTCTTTTGCTGAGATTCCGGTGTACAGAGACGCCTCTCCGGCGGTGTACAGGCCCACACCAATGAGGCGGCTCGGCGATTCGAATGTTCTCATTTGCCCCTCCCTTGTCCGTGGGGTAACCCTAAAATCCAATTTTGGGGATTCACTACAACTCAATCAACATACTTTAGACGAGCTGCCTTCTATCCGGTCACATCTGCCTAATCAGCCGTCCGGCGCTCTATCCTTCCCACCTTCACCTCATCCACATACCCCATCAACCAATCCTCCCTAGCTTGCATAACTTGGCCAGGCGCAGGTGATGGCCGGTTTCGTTAGGGGCTACAGGTCTCCGCCCCGCCAGATCACCTGTACGATGATCCAGTGCTAGGCCTTTCTCGCATTCCAGATCAACAGCACCTTGGCATGGATCGTCACGTCATCAATCCTGGCGGTCTGGTTTTCGTAATGCTGGTTGTCCGATATCAACCTGAAGTGATTTTCATCCAGACGCATCATCCGCTTGATGTAGAGCTCTTGGTGCCACGTGATCACGTAGATCCCTTCACCGACGAACTCATTCACGCCGCGGTCTACGATCACCAGGTCCTTGTCATTGATCGTCCCTTCCATGCTCTGACCCCAGCCAGTGATCATCGCCAGGGCTGTTGCTGAGGTGTAGACGACGCCCTTCTCACGAAGGATCTCCTCGCGGACAACCAGGTTGCGGACAGCCTCGTTGTACTCGGCAGGAACCTGGCCGTGCCCCATCGCCGCTCGCACGTCGTACTGCGGGATCAAGATCTCATCCTGCGTTGGGCGCAAGTGGGAATAATTAGCCGGGAGATACTCCTGGGTGGAAGCGGGGTTTTCCGCTTCAAGTGCAGCTGCCAACATTGCTTCGCGCGCTTTTTCTGAAAGGTTTTTGCCAGCGCTGGAAGCGAGCATCCTTCGAACGATCTCGGTCGTAGTGGATTCAGCGCCTAGGTCGGACGCGTGAGGCTCTAGTGAGCTGCTCAGCAGCAGTTCGGACTGATCCACTCGAAGCGCCGCTGCCATCGCTGCAATGTCTGCCAGATTCGGCTCCCGCGTGCCGGCCTCGTAGTTTCCGACGCGGGACTGTGATTTCCAGCCACAAGCGTCCGCCAGCTGCGCCTGGGACATGCCCGTTGCTTTTCTCAAACGCTTGATGCGCTGACTCAGTGATTCGTTCATGGACGGAATTTCATCACGAAACGAAATATCCAGCTTTCACTTATTGTGTTTGCACTTAACACGTAACGTGTTTATCCTCTGGCTATTAATGGAGGAAGACCGTATGAACCAAGTCCGAATGATCCGCGAAAGGGCTGGCGTATCCCAGGCAGCACTACGCCGTCAGCTCGGCTGGAACCAGTCCAGGCTCGCCAATTATGAGTCGGGCCTTCGAAGTCCAGGATTGCAGGAGGCGCGCTTGATCGTTGAGGCGCTGAATCAGCTGGGGGTCTCTTGCTGCCTGGATGACGCCTTTCCTCCTACGCAGTCTGCCGCCTAACCCACCAACCCCAGTGGGAGGAGCTGCGGCGCCGACTTGAGGCTGCAGCGTTAGTGGAATTATCAGCCTCATGGCTTTGCGCCAGTAGATGCCGAAAACACCTGTTGATCCATCCAGTGCCTGAATCGCAGGCATAAAAAAACCACCGGCCAGGGTGGTTTCTTCAACAACGAGATCGAGGTCGATTATGCACATTGCATTCGATGCAATCAACACCCAGGTGGGAGCGCCAGCTTTGACCAACTCACCAACACGTCAGGTCCGGGTGATGTCTTCCCGGGAGATCGCCGAGCTGACGGGAAAACACCACTTCCACGTCAAGCGCGACATCGAGCGCATGCTTGCCGAGCTCGGGGAAGATCCATCCACGTTTGGATGCACCTACCTCGACGGCCAGAACCGCACCCAGACCGAGTACCGCCTGGACCGCGAACGCACGGAGTGCCTGCTGACCGGCTATAGCGCGGCCATGCGCCTGGCGGTGATCAAGCGCTGGCGCCAGTTGGAGGAGGGCGGTCGTGTGGTTGCAACCCTGCCGGATTTCTCCAACCCGGCTGCCGCTGCACGCGCCTGGGCCGAGCAGTACGAGCTCCAGCAAGCCGCCAGCCATGCGCTGGCCATCGCGGCGCCCAAGGCTGAGTTCGTCGATCGGTACGTCCAAGCCTCGGGATCCATGAGCTTCCGCCAGGTCGCGAAGCTGCTCAAGGCGAATGAGCGCCAGTTCCGACAGATGCTGCTGGACAAGGGCGTCATGTACTACCTGGGCGGCGTGCTGACCCCATGTAGCCAGCACCAGGCAGCGAAGCGCTTCGAGTTGAAGACCGGCACCAGCGAAACCAATGGCCATGCCTTCGCGCAGGCGAGGTTCACCGCCAAAGGCGTCCAATGGATCGCGGGCGTGTGGGCAGCCCATCAACTGGAGCAAGACAAGTGAGCACGATCATCATGACGGCCTGCTGGCCGCTCCAGAACATGAGTCCGGCGCAGAAGGCCGTGCTGATCTCCCTGGCCGACAACGCGAACGACGATGGCGTCTGCTGGCCTTCGGTGGCACGCATTGCCGAGCGCACCTGCCTGTCCGAGCGTGCTGTCCGCACCGCTTTGCGCTGGCTTGAGCAGGCCAAGATCCTGACCGCCCACCAGCGTTCGGGTCGTTCGACCTGGTACACCGTCAACCCCTCAACCTATGACCCCGGCATTTCCTGCCCCCCTGCACCAGATGCCGCCCCACCCCGGCAGGAAATGCCCCCCACCCCGGCAGCAGGTGCCCCCCACCCCGGCAGCTCCTGCCCCCAGAACCGTAAAGGAACCATCAAGGAACCGTCAGAAGAAGAATCAGGCGCCATCGGCAGCCCGAAAGTGCCGGTGGAGGAAATCGTCGCCCTGTTCAACGAACTGCTGCCAACCCTGCCCAGCGTGGTGCTGATCAACAAGGATCGCCGAAGCAAGATCAGCGCTCGGTGGGCCGAGAGCCCTGTGCACCAGGATCTGGACTTCTGGCGTGACCTGTTCGGGATGGTCGAGTCGAGTGATTTCCTGATGGGCCGCATCCAGGGTCGCGAGAAGCAGTTTCGCTGCACGTTCGACTGGCTGATCGCCCCGACCAACTTCGTGAAGGTGGTGGAGGGCAACTACCATGCGTGAACCCTACAGCGCAGACGCCGAACACGGCCTGCTGGGGGCCATGCTGCAGCGCCCCGAACTGATCGACACGCTGTCCGATGACTTGACTCCCGAGTCGTTCTATTTCTCCGAGAACGCCGAGGTGTATCGCGGCATCCTGGCGCTGCGAGCCGCGGGCAAACCGGTCGATCTACTGACCGTGTCGGAGCACGTTGGGATGTTGAGCACCGGCGACCTTGCTCTGGGCCATTGCGGTTCCCTGGTCGCCAATACACCGAGCGTCGCGAATGCTGGCGCCTATGCGCGAATCGTCCGGGAACGTGCCATCGAACGGGCGCTGTATGACTTGAGCGCTCAGACGCTCGATATCGTCCAGGGCGAAGGCGACATCCAGGCCAAGATCGCCGCTGTCCAGGCGGCTGCCATGGCGATCGACACCGGGGCGGATGAAGACGAGGTGGTGAAGGCCGGCGACCTGATGGCTCAGCAAGTCGAGGTGTGGCAAGAGCGCCACGACCGGCATGCGCGCGGCGAGACCCTGATCGGCTTGTCCACTGGGCTGGCTGACTTGGACGAGAAGCTGGGCGGCCTGCAACCTGAGCAACTGGTCATCGTCGCAGGACGGCCTGCCATGGGGAAGACCACCCTGGCCATGGGATTCGCCATCGACGCCGCTGTGCGACAGCGCAAGTCCACCCTCGTGGTCAGCCTCGAAATGAGCAAGGGCCAGCTGCTGGATCGGGCCGTGGCGTCCGAGGGGCGAATCCCGCTCAACCTGATCAAGAACGGCGCCGCGTGCCAGTCCCATGGGACTGAGATGGGCGTTGCTGCCCGCAAGATCCAGCAGGCGAACCTGTTCATCGCCGACCGCGCTGGCGCCACCGTGGGCCGTATCCGCTCCATGGCCCGTCGCCACAAGATGCGCTATGGCCTGGACCTGCTGGTGGTCGACTACCTGCAGTTGATGGAAGGCGATGGCGGCAACCGCACCGAGGAAGTGAGCAGCATCAGCCGGGGCTGCAAGCTGCTGGCGCGTGAGCTGGGCATTCCGGTCGTACTGCTGAGCCAGCTATCCCGCAAGTGCGAGGAGCGTCCGAACAAGCGCCCGGTACCGTCCGATCTGCGCGAGTCTGGCGCCATCGAGCAGGACGCGGATGTGATCCTGTTCGTGTACCGGGACGAGGTCTACAACGAGAACACCGAATACAAGGGCATTGCCGAGATCATCATCGGCAAGGGCCGGGACGTGGAGACCGGTACCGTCCGCGCCGCCTTCCTTGGGCAGTACAACCGGTTCGAGAACCTGTCTGCGAACTGGCAGCCGCAGTTGGTCGAGCGGCCAGCCAAGGTCACCAGCATGGCGTCGCGGTACGGCACCAAGGAGAAGCACTGATGACTCCAGCCAAGAAGGAAAGCCTCATGCAGGGCCAGACCGGTGTTGCCAAGAAAGTTTACGAGTGCGTGCCGATGAACGAGCCGTGGACCTCGGCCCAGGTCATGACCGCCATGCGCAACCTCACCGGAAGCACTCCGGATAACCGGATCGTTTCAGGCTGCCTGGTCAGCCTTGTGGATTCCGGCCTCATCAGGAAATCAGGGCGCGACCATTTCCAGCGCATTCCCGTAAACGCCAAGCAGAAGACTCAGGAGCCAGTGATGGCCAAAGTACAGCCGAAAATCGAAGTAGTTGCCGACCAGAAAGCCCAAGGCACGCCGCTGGAAATGCTGGGTGAGCTGGCCGGGGAGATAGCCGCGATGGCCAACAGCCTGAAGCGTCTGGCTTGCCAAGTTGAGGATGTCGCACTGGCCGTCGAGCAGGAGCGCGAATCCAGCGCCAAGTCGATGGAGAAGTACCGCCAGCTCAGGACGCTGCTGCAGAGCTTGCAAGGGGAGGAGGCGTGATGAATCGAGCGAGCCCAGTTCAGCTTCGCCAGGCCCTTCAAATGGCCAACACCTTCGTTTCGCATGGCATCCGATTCGTTTGCGTCCCCGTAACTGACGAGGCCGACCACGCCAGCCTGCTGGCACAAGTTGATGAATGCCTGGAGCGTCTCGCGGCCCAGGCCGAAGCAGAGGAGTGCAAGTGATGCCGAGAATCGCAAGGGCACTGGCAGCCGGAACGCCAGAAGATTTGGTCAGGCTGCGAGACGAGATCGCCATGACGGCACTGAACGCCATGATCATCGCCGGAGGCTGGGGCTACACAGATGCGGATGGCAAGCGCCACAACTGGAACACCATGCCGGAATACTCGGCCGCCGCGTACAACTTCGCGGACGCCATGCTCAAAGCCAGGGAGCAGCACTGATGGACACCAACAAGATGATGCCCGAGGCGATGCTGGCGCAGTTCGACGCAGCGTTCCGGGCCAAGTTCGGATGCAGCATTGCAGAGGCGGTCGGCGCGCAGGACGAGAGCGCGATGGCGATGATGGGCGCAGCAATGTGGGCCTGGCAGGCCTCCCGCGAGAACCTGCGTGTCACCAATCCATTTCCTGTCGTCGATGGCGACCCAGATGTGTTGTGGGCTCATGCAAAGGCGCAGAAGTCGCTGGAGGCCCAGGGCTTCAAGGTGACCCCATGAAGCGCGTATGGACAGTCCACGTCCCTGGCTACAGCCCGTTCTCGATGGTGCTGATGGAGGGGCCGCAAGACCAGGCCGGCGCGCTGCGCGAGGCCCAACAGATTTGGCCAATGTGTGAGGTGGAAGCGTGAGACAAAGCAAGCTGACCAAGGCCGCCCGCGGGCGCGAATGCCAGGTCCGCATTCCAGGTGTATGCAACGGCAACCCCGAGACCACGGTGCTGGCGCACTACCGCATGGCTGGCACCTGTGGCGTGGGCAGTAAGCCGAACGACCTGCAGGGCGCCTGGGCGTGCAGCGCCTGCCATGATGCCTGCGACGGGCGTAGCAAGGCTGTCGACCGCGCCACCGCCCGGCAGTACCACGCCGAGGGCGTCATGCGGACCCAGGCCATCCTGATCAGCGAAGGCGTGGTGGCTGCATGAGCGAACTGACCCTCCCATGGCCTCCAGCCGCGTGCAGCCCGAACGCTCGGGTGCACTGGACCAGGAAGAGCCGGGCAGCCAAGACCTACCGCGCCGCCTGCCATCTGCTGGCCAAGCAGGCCGGTATCCAGGCGCCAACAGGTGAAGCGCTGCTGATGCTCGAGTTCGTGCCGCCCGATCGCCGCCGGCGCGACGACGACAACCTGCTGTCGATGTTCAAGGCGGGTCGTGACGGCCTGGCTGACGCCCTGGGCATCGACGACAACGTGTTCGCCACCCAGATCAGGGTGAGCAAGGAAACGACCAAGGGCGGCGCTGTGCGCGTTCGCATCCAGACCATCGAGGGCGCGGCAGCATGAAGAAAAGCCACGGACCGTCTCTGGAAAAAGAAGTGATCGAGCTGGCGCCATGCCGGGGATGCCGAGGCGTGGGCTTCTACAAAGACCTGTTTTTCCCGAAGCCGTGCATGAAGTGCAATGCCTCCGGGTGGGTGGCTGCTGCCACGGGTGAGGCGGTACCGCTCGAGGAGCTGGTGACTCAGCTGAACATGAAGCTTCGAGCTATGGCCAGGCAGCTCGACCAACTTACCAAGCGCCAGGCGATTGGGCCTGAGGCGCAGTACCAAACGAACAACCGCCGCGGCGCCGGCGGGACGAACTACACCGGGGATTGATGACGAATGAAGAAGCGAACCTATACCGACAAACCCCTGGGTGATACCGCATACATGCTTGAACAGTGGGGCTGGTGGCGCATGGACGGGATGGGCGTGCCTCGGTACGTTTCGCCGCTATATGCGCTGATGCGTGACAACGTTCCGTCGGAGGGCGGGCTCAAGCAGTACGTGATTACCGATGACCTTGCCCTGGCCGTCGATGGCGCGGTGGGCCGCCTGACAAAGCGGGACGAGCAGATGGGTGGCTTCATCTGGCTGTACTTCGGCGCCAAGTGGCCAGCGCTGCGCATCGCCCGGGAGCACAAGATGGGCGAAGCGAAGGCACGCGAGCTGATCAATGCGGGTGTCGCGTGGGTCGACTGTGCTCTGGAGCAATTGCGCGAGGCCGCTTAGAAATTTCTTTCCTCGCGGATAAACACCTGCTTTTATAGCAGCGTGTCCAGCTTACGGCGCGACGTGACACAAATTCTTATTTTCTGCTTATGTGTAAAGCGAATTTAGGGTGAGCGGATGGCAAAGCTTGAGGCGATATGGAAATCGGAGCTACTAAAGCGTGAGAGGCACGAAGAAAGCTGTAAGCGTTGTGACCGAAATTGGCCTATTCACAAGGCAATAGGGCTGGAGCAGTTTTCACAGTTTTCTGAGCTATCAAATCGAGATGGTTTTAGGTTTCAAGTAGTCGATTATATAGAGGCTCAACATAAGACGAAGACGGGGCCTTGGACAGTTGGGCAAGATAGTATTGTCTTGGCCGCTCCATTTCGTTTTATAGGGCAGGAAACATATTTCAAAGATAGTTCGGAAGGCGAAGATACTCTCGTCATGGAGTATGGCGGGAACCTTATTGTTCACTACACCGAGAAGCAGGGGTTGGTCCAAGTCTTTTTGGAGCCGCCTCGGCTTAGCGGTTCAGAAAAAAAGGGCCAGGGAATATTACTTTGGTGGGGTAGGAATACTGATGATCTGACGGCTAAATTCTATAAAAGCTTGATTCGCAAGCTCTTAATGTTCTGCCGCGTTGAAAGCGTAATGGAATCCAGCTCTAATTTCGAAAGGCTGACTGTTCGTTTTTGGCGATATATGGATATAAGAAACAGAAAAAATCTTCTGGATTCTACTCATCGTTTTCTTAGCTTGTGGGAAATCTCACTCGCTACAGCAGGTCTGGCTATTGCTGGGCTGGTTATTTCTCTCATTTGATATAGCTTAAGGCAGTCCGCTTAGCGGGATGCCTTTCCATTTAGGAAATATATGGATCCGACCGATCTCGGCCCAGGCACAGCCACCTGGCTGGGCGGCACGGGCGCCGTATTGCTGGGCGGCCTGCTTTGGCTTCGCCGCTTCCTTTCCAAAGATGCTGCCGATCGCGCGATGGACAGTGCCGATATCGGCACCGTGCGCCGACTCAATGAACTGCTCGACTCCGAGCGAGATGCTCGCAAGCTGGCCGAAGCTCGAGCCGATCAGTTCGCCCAAGAGCGCAATGAGCTGAACCGGTCCATGGGGAAGCTTGAGGGCAACATCTTGATGCTCACCCGACAGGTAGAGCAGCTGACCGAGAAGGTCACTAGCCAAAGCGAAGAGATCTCGCGCCTACGCGCCCAACTTAGAGGTGCCCGGTGATGGACAGATGCGCATGGGAATTCGTGGCCCGCCGCTGGTGGCGCCGCGTTGAGGTGTGGGCCATTGCCCTGCTGCTGGTGGTGGGTGGCGGCTTCGGCGGTTACCAGCTGGCGCAATGGTCGCTGGCCAAGGCCTACTTGGAGCAGGTCGCTGAGGTGCGCAGGGCCTACGACGCCGCAACCGAGCAACGTGACCTGCGCCTGGATGAGCTAGCGCGCCAGACCGGTACCGCCGCCGCCAAGGCCTCGAAGGCCGCGACCACCGCCACCCAGGCAGCCGACAAGGCAGACGAAGCATTGAATCGCGTGAGCCCGTGATGGCCTGCAGTGGGTGCGCCGCCCGGCGCGAATGGTTGAAGAAGTGGACGAGGATTGGATATGAACGAGCGCATGATCTTCTTGCTCGAGCAGATGCTGGCCGAGCAACAGAAGCAGACCAGCCTGCTCGAGCAGATCGCGACCGGCCAACTGGCACTGATCGAGGCGCTGGCTGATGGCGAGGGTGAAGACCCTGATGCCGCGCCGCGCACCTACCTGGATGGCACGGCATGCCGTTGAGGCCACAGCGACCATGCCGAGCCCAGGGCTGCCGATCACTGCACCGCAATGCCAATGGCTACTGCGATGCCCATGCCGAGCTGGCTGCCGAGCAGGCCAAGGCCTGGGCGACACGCAAGGGATCAGGTCGAGGCGGGCGTCCATGGCGACGACTGCGCGAGCAGATCCTCAAGCGTGACCAGTACCTCTGCCGCTGTGATGACTGCACCAGGCTCGGCCGGATCCGCGAGGCGGACGAAGTCGACCACATCCTGGCCGTGGCGCACGGCGGGACCGACGATCCGGGCAACCTGAGGGCGATCAACCACGATTGCCACAAGGCGAAGACGCAGCGGGAGTCGAGGCTGGCCAGGAAATGACCAAATGATCGCTGCGGATGAGAATAAACCCTGTCCATAGGGGTGGGGTGGTCTGAAAGTCTGGGCCCTTTCGCTCGGACACCGCGCCCTCAGTCGTTTTTTTACACCCGCGAAATATAAAGTTTAGTGGAGGCGCCGATGCCAGGGGTTGCCGGGCGCTCTGGCCGTCGCCCAAAACCCACGGCCAAGAAGGCGCTGGCAGGGAATCCCGGCAAGCGCAAGCTCAACACCGACGAGCCTGACTTCTCTCTGGTGACCAACGTCGACCCGCCCGAGTGGCTGGGCGAGCACGCCACCAGGGTGTGGCAGATGATTGTGCCCGAGCTGCTCAGCGCGAAGGTGCTGGCGCTCACCGACCTGCACAACGTCGAAGCCTTCTGCACGGCGTATGGCAACTGGCGCAAGGCCCAGGAGTACGCCGATCTCCACGGTCCTGTGGTCACCGGCGCCACGGGCGGACCGGTGAAGAACCCAGCGCTGACCGCCGCCAACGAAGCCCTGCGGCAGATGGTCACCTACGGCTCGATGCTGGGCCTGGATCCTGCCAGCCGGAGTCGGATCATCGGCGGCAACAAGCAGAAAACGACCAACCCTTTTTCCGGCCTCTTGAGTGACCCATGACCAGGACCAAGTACACCAACGTCGACAAGGCGATGGTGTGGGCGAAGTCCGTTCTCAAGGGCAAGTTTCCGGCGTGCCGCTACATCCATCAGGCGATCGAGCGGCACTTCGAAGACGTTGTGGCCAGCAAGCCCAAGAACTACCCCTACAAGTTCGACCCGGCCAAGGCCGAGAAGAAGCTGCGGCTGATGCAGCTGCTGCCGCATACGAAAGGCGAGTGGGCCTTCAAGCGGCAGCTGATCACCCTGGAGCCGTGGCAGCTGTTCGGGCTGGCCTGCACCTTCGGGTGGGTACGGAAGAAGGGCGGGTACCGGCGCTTCCGCGAGAGCTACTGGGAGGTGCCGCGCAAGAACGGCAAGTCCGTGATCGCCGCCGGTGTCGGCATCAGCATGTTCGTCGCCGACAACGAGTTCGGCGCCGAGGTCTACTCCGGCGCGACCACTGAGAAACAGGCGTGGGAGGTGTTCCGCCCGGCCAGGCTGATGGTAAATCGCTCGGCCATGCTGATCGAGGCGGCAGGCATTGAGGTCAACGCCTCGAACCTGAACATCCCGTCCAACGGCAGCCGCTTCGAACCGCTGATCGGCAACCCTGGTGACGGTGCATCGCCGTCTTGCGCGATCATCGACGAATTCCACGAACACGACAGCGCGGCCCAGTACGACACCATGCTCACCGGCATGGGCGCCCGCCGCCAGCCGCTGATGTTCATCATCACCACCGCTGGCGCGAACATCGAGGGGCCGTGCTACGACAAGCGCCGTCAGGTCATCGAGATGCTGAATGGCACCGTGCCTGATGACGAGCTGTTCGGCTACATCTGGACCCTGGACGAGGGCGACGACTGGACCGACCCGAAGAACCTGGCCAAGGCCAACCCCTGCATGGGGGTGTCGGTGTTCCAGGAATACCTGGAGAGCCAGCTGGCCAGGGCCATCAGGTCGGCCCGCTTCACCAACACCTTCAAGACCAAGCATCTGAACCTCTGGGTCAGTGCGAAGGCCGGCTTCTTCAACATGGAGAGCTGGAAGGCGTGCGAGGACACAAGCCTCACGCTCGAGCAGTTCGAGGGGCAGGAGTGGATGGCGGGCTTCGACCTGGCGCGCAAGCTGGACATGAACTCGCGGGCGCGCCTGTTCTGGCGCGAGATCGATGGGAAGATCCATTACTACAGCGTGGCTCCGGCGTTCTGGGTACCGGAAGACACGGCGTTCGATCTGGACAACAAGCGCATGTCCGAGCGCTTCCAGGCCTGGATCAACACGGGTCATCTGACCACCACGCCTGGGGCCGAGGTGGACTATCGCGAGATCCTCGAGGACACCAAGGAAGCCAACCAGCTGGCGCCGATCCGGGAAAGTCCGATCGACCCGCACGGTGCCACCGGCCTGAGCCACGAGCTGGACGACGAAGGCTTCAACCCGATCACCATCACCCAGAACTACACCAACATGTCGGACGGCATGAAGGAACTGGAGGCGGCGATCGAGGCGGGGCGCTTCCATCACGACGGCAACCCGATCATGACCTGGTGTATCAGCAACGTGATCGGCAAGTACTTGCCGGGCAACGACGACGTGGTCCGCCCGATCAAGCAGGGCGACGACAACAAGATCGACGGCGCCGTGGCGCTGATCATGGCGATCAGCCGAGTCATGGCGCAGACCCAGCTGGGCAACAGTGTCGACAACTTCATGGACGCTATCCGGAACCCTATCTACTGATGAACGCTGCGACGATCTTCTATCTGGTCACCGCGCTGCTGGGCTTCGGCCTGATGGTTGCCGGTGTGTTTATCCTGGCCGGTACCGGCTGGGCCCTTATCACCGCGGCGATCAGCCTGTTCTGCATCGCCGCTTTTGTTCGCCGGGGGCTAGTCGGTGGCTAACTCACTTATTCGAGCGCTCGGTACCGCCGCGAGCCGGCCGACGGCCAGCGTCAGTGACTGGGTAGGCAAGAAGATCCGGCTCACCGATGGTGGCTTCTGGAGCAGCTTTCTAGGCGCCCAGTCCAGCAGCGGCAAGTCGGTCACCGTCGACAAGGCCATGCGGCTCTCGGCGGTCTGGGCGTGCGTGCGGATCATCTCGACCTCGGTCGCCGGCCTACCGCTGAACGTCTACCGCCGGCTGCCGGATGGCGGTCGCGAAAATGCCAGGGACTTCCGGCTGTACGATGTCGTGCATACCAGTCCGAACGAGGATATGGCGGCTTTCCAGTTCTGGCAGTCGGTCGTGGCCTCGATGCTGCTGTGGGGCAATGCCTACTGCGAGATTCATCGGGCCGCCGGCAAGGTGATCGCGCTGGACTTCCTGCTGCCTTCGCGTGTCGACCTAGACACGGACGACGACGGTCGCCTGATCTACTACTTCAGGCCTCGCAAGGGGCCGCGGCGGGAGATCGCCCGGGAAAACATGCTGCACATCCCAGCCTTCACCCTCGATGGTCGGGTCGGTATGTCGGCCATTCGCTACGGCGCTGATGTGTTTGGCGCGGCCATGTCGGCGGATGATGCGGCTAACAGCACGTTCAAGAACGGGATGATGCCGACGGTAGGCTTCTCGGTGGACCGGACGCTGACGCCGGCCCAGCGAGAAGACTTCCGCGAGTACGTGAAAACGATCAGCGGCGCCCTCAACGCTGGCAAGAGCCCCGTTTTCGAGCAGGGCGTCAAGCCTGAGCAGCTCGGGATCAAGCCGGCTGATGCCCAGTTGCTCGAGTCACGCGGTCACAGCGTCGAAGAAATCTGCCGATGGTTCGGCGTACCGCCCTGGATGGTGATGAAGACCGACAAGGGCAGCAACTGGGGTACCGGCCTGGAACAGCAGCAGATCGCGTTTCTGACCTACTGCATCATGTCCTACACAGCGCCCATCGAGCAGTGCGTCAACAAATACTGCCTGACGGCAGTGGACCGCATCACCTACTACGCCGAGTTCTCGCTGGAAGCCTTCCTGCGCGCCGACAGCGCAGGCCGGGCCGCCTACCTCAGCACCATGGGCCAGAACGGCTACATGACCCGCAACGAGGGCCGGCGCAAGGAGAACCTGCCCAGCATGCCGGGCGGGGACGTCCTGACCGTGCAATCCAACCTGGTGCCACTCGATCAACTGGGCAATCAAGGCACCCAGGAAGCAGCGCGCAATGCCTTGAAGAACTGGCTCAACGAGTCAGGCAACGCCTCTCAGGAGTAACCCATGAAACTGAAAATCCAGTCTCGCGGCCTACGCAGCGAGCTGAGCCCGCGCGCGCTCGATAAATGGAATCCGGCCATCCAGGCGGCCGT
Organism: Pseudomonas fulva; assembly: GCF_015680705.1. Taxonomy (GTDB): domain Bacteria; phylum Pseudomonadota; class Gammaproteobacteria; order Pseudomonadales; family Pseudomonadaceae; genus Aquipseudomonas; species Aquipseudomonas fulva_C. The sequence goes on from NZ_JADNYP010000012.1 coordinate 106,660, forward strand.
GGAAAATACCTCGGAAACCATCACGATCTACGGCGTGATCGGCGAGGACTGGTACGGGGAAGGTGTGACCGTCAAGCGCATCGACGCGGCGCTGCGCGCCATCGGCGACCGCGAGGTGACGGTGTACATCAACTCGCCCGGCGGCGACATGTTCGAAGGCATCGCCATCTACAACCGCCTGCGCGAACACAGCCAGAAGGTCACTACCAAGGTACTGGGCATGGCCGCCAGCGCGGCCTCGATCATCTACCTGGCCGGTACCGAGCGTCAGGTGGCCAGCAGCGCTTTCCTGATGATTCACAACTGCTGGACCTTCCTCTCCGGTAATCGCCACTACCTGCGCGACGTCTCGGACGATATGGAAGAGTTCGACGCCGCTATGGCCGACCTCTACGCCGAGACCAGTGGCCAGCCGGTTCAGGACATGGCCGAGCTGATGGACGATGAGACCTTCATCCGCGGCAAGCGCGCGGTGGAGCTGGGCCTGGCCACCAGCCTGCTGTCAGCCACCGAGATCACCGAGCGCGAGACCGAGGAAACCAGCCAGACCAATGCGCTGAAAGCCATGGACACCGCCCTGGCCAAGGCCGGCATGCCGCGCTCCGAGCGCCGCGAACTCTTCGCCACTTTCAAGTCTGGCATGCCCCGCGCTGCCAGCGGGGACACGCCGCGCGCTGTCCCGACCGACAAGCCCAGCGCTGTCGCGCCAGACCTTACCGCCTCTCTGAGCGCGGCAACTCATCTTCTCAATTCTCTGAAAGGAAAGTGACCATGGACTACGAAGCCCAAGTCAAGGAATTCAACGCCACCCTCAAGGGCATTGGCGATCAAATCAAAAGCCAGGCCGAGGCGGTCGAAAAGCAGATCAAGGCATCCGGCGAGATGAACGCCGAGACCCGCGCCAAGGTCGACGAGCTGCTGACCAAGCAGGGCGAGATTAGCGCCCGCCTGGGCGAGGCCGAGCAGAAGCTGGTCAACGCCAGCCGTGACCGTTCGCACCAGCAGGAACCTCAAAAGTCCGTTGGTGCGCTGGTAGTTGGCAGCGAGGACATGCAGGGCATGAACTCGTCGTTCCGGGGCTCGCGCCGCGTTTCCGTGCCTCGCGCTGCCATTACTACTGCCACTGGCGGCTCGCTGGTAACCACTGAGCGTGTGCCAGGCATCGTCGCACCACCTCAGCGTCGCCTGACCATTCGCGACCTGGTGGCGCCGGGCACCACCGAGTCCAACTCGATCGAGTATGTTCGCGAGACCGGCTTCACCAACAACGCGGCCACGGTAGCGGAGAACACCGCGAAGCCGTACTCCGACCTGAAGTTCGAGCTGGCGACCGCCAACGTTCGCACCATCGCGCATCTGTTCAAGGCCAGCCGCCAGATGCTCGATGACGCCCCGGCGCTGCAGAGCTACATCGATGCCCGTGCACGCTACGGCCTGCTCATGGCGGAGGAGGCCCAGCTGCTGTACGGCAACGGTACCGGCGCCAACCTGCAGGGTCTGATGACTGTGGCGCAGTTGTTCGCCGCGCCTGCTGGCGTGACTGTGGTCGGCGAGCAGCGCATCGATCGCCTGCGCCTGGCCCTGCTGCAAGCGGAGCTCGCCGAGTTCCCGTCGGATGGCATCGTTCTCAACCCGATTGACTGGGCGGCGATCGAGCTGACCAAGGACAACGAGGGCCGCTACATCATTGGCCAGCCGCAGGATGGCACGACGCCTCGCCTGTGGAATCGTCCCGTCGTCTCGACCCAGGCCATGGTTCAGAACGATTTCCTGGTCGGTGCCTTCAAGCTTGGCTCCCAGATCTTCGACCGCATGGAGATCGAGGTGCTGATCTCCACCGAGAACGACAAGGACTTCGAAAACAACATGGCAACCATTCGCGCCGAAGAGCGCCTGGCGTTCGCCATCTACCGCGAAGAAGCCTTCGTCACCGGATCGCTGACCGGCGAGTAACCCCACCCATAACGGCGCCAGCGATGGCGTCGCACAGGAGCACCTCCCATGGCCACCACTTCTCGCAAGCAGGAAAAGCAAGCGCCGACTCCGGACGACAAGCCAGCCGTGCCGGGTCCGGAAGGTCAAACCGCAGCCCCCTTGGACGGTGGGCAACCGGCTGACGCTCATGCTGGCGCACGCACTGCTGCCGCCACGGTCGGAGAACCGGCTCAGAGCAGTGTCTCTGACCAAGCCGACCCGGTGACCGCCGCTGAAGCAACTGCATCGGCTGCAGCGGCCAATCCTCCAGAGGTCGATGTGTATCCCCTGCGCACCTATCACGACGCCGGCGAACTCCGGCGCCGAAACGGCCCCGCTTACCGAGTGCCGCGGCGCCATGCCGATGAGCTCGAGCGTCGCAAGCTGGCATCGCGCAAAAAGCCCCAGGAGTGATCCATGTCCGTCATCGCCATCGATATCGCCATGCATCACCTGCTGGCTGAGCCTGACGACCAGGTGCTGGTGCAGGCGCAGCTCGAGGCGGCGGAGGGGGCTGCGATGCAGTTCCTCAATCGCCGCTTCTACCCGGACCAAGTCGCGCTGGACCAGGCCCGCGCCGGCGTATCTCAGGCCATGCACCAGGCCAAGACAGCGCATGCGGCGGCAGTGATTGCTGCTGAGGCGGAGCAGGATCACACCTTGCGCTGCCGACTGCTCGAGCATGCCCGCCGGACGCTGGCCGAAGCCTACGACCAGGCCGACGCGATCGCCTACGGTATGGTGCTGAACGCGCAAATCCAGGCCGCCTGCCTGCTCAAGCTTGGCCATCTGTTCGCCAATCGCGAGGAGGTCGTGACCGGCGATACCGCGACCGAGCTGCCGCTGGCGTCCCAGCACCTGCTGATGCCTTACCGCATCCGGATGGGTGTGTGATGCAGGCCGGCAAGCTCCGGCACCGCATCGATATTCAGGAGCAGAAGACCGTGCGCGATCCTCAGACCGGGGAGTTCGGCGAACCGGAGTGGGTGACCCGCTGGGCGCGGTGTCCGGCTCAGGTGCGGCCGATGTCGACCCGAGACCTGGTGGCGGCCAAGGCCAACCAGTCGGAGGCCACTGGCCGCATCGTCATCCGGTACCGCCCCGGCGTGCTATCGACCATGCGCATACTGTACCGCGGCGAGGTGTACAGCATCGAAGGGCCGCCGCTGGAGGATGCCGAATCCGGCAGGGAGTACCTGACCCTGCTGGTCTCGAAGGGGGTGAAGGATGGCTGATGACGTTCAGTTCAGCCTGATCGGGGTGGATAGCCTGCTGGCCAAGCTCGAGTCGGTCAGCTTCGACGTGAAGCGCAAGGGGGGCCGGGCAGCGCTCCGCAAGGCCGCTCAGCTCATTGCCAACAAGGCCAAGGAAGGCGCCGAGCGCCTCGACGACAAGGAGACCGGCCGGTCGATCGCGGACAACATCGCCTTGCGCTGGAATGGCCGGCTGTTCAAGCGCTCCGGGAACCTGGGTTTCAGGGTCGGTGTGCTGCACGGCGCCGTGCTCAAGGATGGCGGTGATCTGGCCCAGAACGCCCCGACCCCGCACTGGCGTCTGCTCGAGTTCGGTACCGAGAAATTTGCCGCCGCTCCATTCATGCGGCCAGCGCTGGCCAAAAACCACGGCGAGGCCACCAACCTCTTCCTGGCCGAGTACAAGAAGGCCATTGACCGTGCGATCAAGCGCGCGGCCAAGACGAGGGGTGCTGCACGATGACTGCGCCGATTTTCGAAGCCTGCTCCCGCGATCCGGCAGTGACCGCGCTGCTGGGTAGTGGGGCCGGCCTGCGCCTCTACTCGTTCGGCGAGGCGCCCGAGGGAGTCGCCAAACCCTATGCGGTCTGGCAGATCATCAGCGGCAGCCCGGAGAACTACCTGGCCGGCCGCCCGGACGTGGACGGTTTCACCCTGCAGGTGGACGTCTACGGCGTTACCGGCTCCTCGGTCCGCCAAGTACGCACCGCGCTTCGCGATGCAATTGAGCTGCAGGCCTGTATCACCCGGTGGGGCGCCGAAGGTCGCGACCCGACCACCAAGAATTACCGAGCCAGCTTCGACGTGGACTGGATAGTCCAGCGCTGAACCTCTCACCCGACCAGAGCCCGCCCAGTGCGGGCTTTCTTTTGCCCGACGTTTGGAGAACACCATGTCGATCCTTTCTCAAGGAACCCAGATTTATGCCCTGGTGCCGCCCGTATCCGGCACTGGCCCGAAGACCGTGCTGGCTATCGAGTGCGCGACCGCGTTCAGCCCTGGCGGAGCACCGGCAGACCAGATCGAAGACACCTGCCTGGAGGACCAGGAGCGCAGCTATAAGAAAGGCCTGCGCACACCGAGCCAGGCGTCGCTGACCGTCAACGCCGACCCGAACAACGCCAGTCACCTGCGCCTCCACCAGCTTTCCGAGGCGAACGGCGACACTACCATCGACTGGGCCGTGGGCTGGTCGGACGGCACCGCGGCCCCAACCGTGGGTGAAGACGGCGGTTTCGAGCTTCCCGATTCGCGCACTTGGTTCGTCTTCCGCGGCTACGTGTCCGACTTCCCGTTCGACTTCGCAGCCAACGCCGTGGTGAGCACCGCCGCAACCATCCAGCGGTCCGGCGGCTCCGCCTGGATCCCGAAAGTCTCTGCCTAAGGAATGACCATGCAGCTCAGCATTCAAAGCTTGCAAGCCGCCGGCGCGTTCACCGGTCGGCCAGTCCAGAAAGACATCACCTGGAAGCAGGGCGACAAGGAGATCACCGCAACCGTCTTCGTTCGCCCGCTTGGCTACCGATCGGCTGTCAGCGACGTTCTGGCCACCGCTGGCAAGCAGGATGGTGTGGCTGGCCGCATCGCCTCCTGCATCTGCGACGAGAACGGCGCTCCCGTCTTCACTGTCGACGACATCACCGGCGATGCGGACCCCGAACGCGGCGCGCTGGATGGCAACCTGACCATGGCGCTCATGGCGGTGATCATAGAGGTCACCAATATGGGAAAGATGACCCCCTCACCGAGCTCGACGAGGCCTGGCACGAAATCGCCATCGCGCTCTCCTGCACGATCGCGGAAGCCCAAGAGCGCTTGAGCCTGGCTGAATTTCGGCAGTGGCTCAAGTATCGAGCGAAGCGGGGGTCCTTGAACTGGGGGATGCGTATAGAGCGTGGGACTGCAATGCTGGCCACGCTCTATGCCAACGTCCACAGTAAAAACGGCGGGTACAAGATCTATGACTTTATGCCACATGACGCCGAGCAGCCGCTGAGTCTGGAGCAGGCGATGGAGAGTTGGACGTGACGCTGGTAGATTTGTAGCTTTGGGGAAAGGAAACCATGAATAGAATCTGTGTCGTCATTGCCGCATTAATACTCTCAGCCTGCGCTACGAGCGGTGGGCATCCGATCAGCCAGCAGCAGATCGAAGCCATCAAGCCAGGTCAGACTACCCGTGATGATTTGCTGTCAGCGTTCGGCAAACCCTTAGTCCGGTCTCAGAATTCAGACGGTACCGAGGTCTTGGGGTGGGGGTATGCCAAGATCGGATTCGCTGGATCCAGTTACGAGAACCAGTCGATATCAGTGATTTTCGGACAGGATGGAAAGGTCGTCAGTTACACAACAAGTCAGACGGCCAACCCCTACTGACCAACACCAAAACCCGCTTCGGCGGGTTTTTTTACGCCCGGAGAATTTGAATGGCCGCATCGCTGGGCACGCTCACCCTTGATCTCATCGCAAAGGTCGGTGCATTTGTCGGCCCGATCGATAAAGCCACGGCGTCAACGAAGAAGAACACCGCTGAAATGCGGAAGTCCTTTGAGAACCTGGCAACCGGAATCGGCGCTGCGATAGCGGGTGTGCCAGCCATTGTTACTGGCTTGGTCGCAAGCTCTGCGTCGGCAGCCAAGGAAATTTCAAACCTTTCGAATCTAGCAGGCCTGAACACCACTGAGTTTCAGAAGTACGCGGCGGCCGCCGCAACGGTTGGGATCCAGCAGGATAAGCTGTCCGACATTTTCAAGGACACCAACGACAAGATTGGTGACTTCTTGGCGACCGGCGGCGGAGAGCTGAAAAACTTCTTTGATACCGTAGCGCCTCAGGTTGGTGTGACTGCCGATCAGTTTCGCAACTTGAATAGCGCTGATGCTCTGCAGCTGTATGTTTCCAGCCTGCAGAAGGCCAATGTCAGCCAGGCGCAAATGACTTTCTTCATGGAGGCGATTGCCGACGAGGCGACGGCGCTTGTCCCGCTACTGGCGAATGGTGGGGAGAAGTTCAAGGAGCTGGGTGATGCTGCAGAAGCTGCTGGCGCGATCCTCAGTTTCAAGACCATTGCGGTTTCCAAGGAATTCTCGGCTGAACTCGTCGAGATGCAGCAGGGCCTCATCGGCGTCAAGAATGGCCTTGCCAACGAATTCATGCCGGTGCTGGCCCAGGCAGCCAAGGATCTGAATGCGTTCATCGAGCAGGCCGGCGGTACGAAAAAGGTGTCTGCCGAGCTGGTATCCGCCACAGTCAACATCATGGTTGGCGTGGTGAATACGATTGATGTTGTACGCGGCGCGTTCAATATGACGGCGGCAGCCCTAGTTGGCACCTTCGCTACTGCCATGGGCTACCTACAGAAGCTTGGCGCTGGCGCTAACCAGATCCTCAACTTTATTTCTTGGGGAGATACTGCCCAAGAGTTCAGGAACACCGCCAAGAGTTTCGCCAGTGACGCCGAAATTAACTTCGGTGTGGCCAGACTGGCGGCAGAGGAGCTGAGAGAAGAATTCAACAAGCCGCTGGCTGGAGAGAGACTCCGCAAATATGTAGAGGATGCAAAGAAAGCGGCTGCAGGGCTTAGCGAAGTTGCTCCTCCACAGGGTAATGCTGGAGGGCTGGTTGTTAAGACCCCTGAGCAGATTGCGGCTGAGAAGGCCGCCGCGAAGGCCGCCGAGACTGCCGCCAAGAAAATCAACCAGGCCTACGAAACCCAAGAAGAGAATCTCTCGCGCCAGATTGCGCTGATAAATACCACGACCGACGCGCGCAAGAATGCCACCGAGGTTGCCAAGCTGCAGTTCGATATCGAATCCGGCCGGCTGGTAGGAATCAATGCCGAGCAGCAGAAGCGCCTGATGGGTCTGGCGACAGAGCTGGACCGCCTGCAGAAGCTCAAACAGGCCAATGAAGATGCCGCCAAAGCCCAGGCCTATGGCGCTACGCTGGATCAGGCCAATCAGACCGTCCGATCTGGATTTGAGATCGAGCTTGCTGGAGCAGGAAGTGGTGAAAAACTCCGGGAGCGTCTGAAAGCTGACCTCGCAATCCAGCAGGATTACCAAAGCCAGCTCGCCGATCTGAATCAGCAATACAACAGCGGCGACATTAGCGAGGAACTCTACAACCGGGAGACCGCGTTGCTGCGCCAAGCGCTCACTGAGCGTATAGAAATCCAGCATGACTACTACAACCAAGTAGACGAAGCGCAAGCCAACTGGATGGACGGTATCAGTGAAGCCTGGCAAAACTACGCCGACGAAGCGACAAACTATTCGGCCATGGCTGCCGATGCGACCTCCTCGGTGCTTGGTAGCGCCAGAAATGAACTCAGCACCTTCCTATCGGATGTAGGGACGGGCGCCAAGGATGCCGGTGAAGCGCTGATGGACATGGTGGCAGGCTTCGCCAAATCCATGATTAATGCCCTGACCGACATGGCTGCGCAGTGGTTGGTCTATCAAGCAGTGCAGCTTGTGGTAGGGAAAACAACTCAATCGACTGCCGGCCTGGCCCTGATTGCGAATGCTCAAGCTACCGCCTTTCAAGCCAGCCTGTCAGCTTTCGCATCGACGGCTGCGATTCCCATCGTAGGCCCAGCTATGGCGCCAGCTGCTGCTGCCGCCGCCGCCGCTGCAACTGCGCCGATGGTCGCCGGCGTGGCTTCCAGTGCTCTTGCGGGCATGGCGCATAGCGGGATCGACAGCATTCCTCGTGAGGGCACCTGGCTGCTCGATGGAGGCGAGCGAGTGCTCAACCCGAATCAGAACCGGGATCTGACCCAATACCTGCGCAACGTGAACGATGCTGGCGCCAGGGCAGGGAGCGCTGGAGGCATCACCATCAATGCGCCCGTTACCGTACAGGCCCAGCCTGGCATGAGCGACGAAGCCGCACGCCGCCAGGGCGAAATGATGGGCGAGGGCTTGCGACAAACCATCCGCCAGGTGGTGAACGAAGAGTTCGCCCAAGGCGGATCGATGTGGAGGCGGTAATGGCAGAAACGTTTGGCTTCTGCACCCGAGTCGGTGCGTCTGGTGAGATCAAGCAGCGGGTGTGGGAAAACGATTTTGGCGACGGCTACGTTCAGTCTGGCGGTACCGGCATCAATACCAGGTCCGAGGAATGGAGCCACCAGGCAACTGGCAGGTTAGAACCAGGACAGGAGCTGCGCCGGATGCGTGACTTCTTGGACCGTCATGAAGGCTACCGGTCTTTCCTATGGACGCCCCCAGGTGGGGTGCCGGGGCGCTACAAGGTCAACGGCTACAAGCTAGATCCCCAAGGTGCCGGCCTGTTCAGGCTCAGCTTCACGATGAAGCAGGTGTTCAATCCTTAACGACCCCGCCAAAGCGGGGTTTCTTCTTTCTGAGGCCCCATGACTTTCGAAACCGACATCCAGAAACTCGAGCCGGGCAACCAGATCCGGCTATACGAGGTGGACGCCACGCGCCTGGGCGGCAACCTGATGCGCTTTCATGGGCACGCCCACGAGGGCGAGATCATCTGGCAGGGCAACCTGTACGCGCCGCAGCAGATCACCGCCAAGGGCTTCGACATCCGCGGGGATGGCCGGCCAGCATCGCCAACGTTGCAGCTGGCCAACGAGATTGCCGGCGTGCGCGGCGCGGTCACGGCGCTGTGCTTGGCGCTGAAGGATATGGCCGGTGCCAAGGTGAAGGTCATCGAGACCTTCCGGCACTTCCTCGACGCCGCCAACTTCCCTGAAGGCAACGACCAGGCCGCGAACCAGGCCCGGGAAAGCCTCTGGTACATCGAGCAGAAGACCAGCGAGAACCGCGAGCAGGTGACGTTCCAGCTCTCCAGCCCGCTGGACCTGGGCGGGGTGCAGCTGCCCAGCCAGCAGATCACCAAGCTGTGCCGTTGGGCGTGCCGGGGTCAGTACCGTGGCGAGGCCTGCGCCTACACCGGCGCGGCGATGTTCACCAAGCAGGACGAGCAGACCGACAACCCGGCCCTGGACCGCTGCCGAGGCAACTGGAAGAGTTGCAAGCTACGCGGCAACACCAGGCGCTTCGGCGGATCCATGGGCGCAAGCCTGATTGCCAGTTCGAGGTAACCCATGCGCATCAACCAGACGTTGCAGGCCGCGATCCGCGAGCATGCCGAACGCGAGTACCCGGCCGAAGCGTGCGGGGTACTGATCAAAACGGACGCGGGCCGCGAGTATGTCCCGTGTCGCAACCAGGCCCGAACGCCGCGTGACCAGTTCACGCTGCACCATGAAGACCTGGCGGGTGCCGAGGATCGCGGGGAGCTGCTGGCCATCATCCACAGCCATCCAGATGCCGCGCCGCGCCCGAGCATGGCCGACCGGGTCAGCTGCGAGCTGCACGAGCTGCCCTGGGGTATTGTCGGCTGGCCCGGCGGCGACATGGAGTGGTTCAAGCCGTCCGGGTACCGTGCGCCACTGCTGGGCCGCGACTTCGCGCACGGCCTGCTGGACTGCTGGGGTGCCTGCCGCGACTGGTACGCCCGGGAGGCCGGCCTGCAGTTGCCGAACTTCGAGCGCAGGGACCTCTGGTGGGAGGATCCCGACGGCCCGAGTCTCTACGAGGACAATTTCCAGGGCGCCGGCTTCCACCAGGTGGAGACGCCGCAGCGCGGCGACATGCTGGTTTTCATGGTCCCGTCGCCCGGACGGCCGTGCCACCACCCGAACCATGCGGCCATCTACCTGGGCGACGAGCCCGCTCTGGTCAGCGAGGATGCTCCAGCGCTGGGTGGTGCTGGTCCGTTCATCTATCACCACATGGCGGGCCGGTCCTCAACCCGGGAAATCTACGGTTGGTCGATGGCCAATCGTTGCCGCCTGATTCTTCGGCACAAGGACTACCAGCCATGAAACGCACAATCAAGCTCTATGGGGTGCTGCGCAAGCACTTCGGCCGCGAGTACGTCCTCGATGTGCACACTCCGCGCGATGCCATCCTGGCGTTGTGCGTCATGGTCCCCGGGTTCGAGAAGTTCCTCACCACTGGCGAGGAGCGTGGCTTGGTTTTCACGGTGTTCTCCGGGGCGCGCAACCTGAGCGGCGACGAGCTGGACCTGCAGGGCGACGACAGCGGAGACATCCGCATCGCACCGATCATCCAAGGCAGCAAGCAGGCCGGCTTCTTCCAGACGGTGCTGGGCGTCGGACTGATTGTGGCAGGCTTCATGACCGGCGGGCTGTCCACCGGCGTAGGCATCGCGCTGCTCGCCGGCGGCGCCTCGCTGGCGCTGGGCGGGGTCGTGCAGATGCTGTCGCCCACTGCCCAGACTGGCAGCCTGGACCGCAACGAGGATGGCAACAACCCCAGCTATGGCTTTGGCGGCGCAGTCACCACGATTGCCCAGGGCAATCCATACCCCGTTCTGTACGGGGAGCGCGAGATCGGCGGCGCCGTCGAGTCGGGCGGCATCTACACACAAGACCAGCTATGACAGCTGGCGTTACCTAACCCGCTTCGGCGGGTTTTTTCATTTTGGAGGGTGGGATGGTCGAGGCAGTCAAGGGCAAGCCGCGCCGAGTGCAGGCCGGCCGGCGCCGGCAGGTGATGGGCGCGAAGGGCGGGGCGAAGAAGCAGAAGCAGCCCAGCATCGCTTCCAATGGCGTGCCGTCCATTGCCACGGCGCGCATGGTCTACCTGTGGAGCTGGGGCCCGATTGTCGGCCCGGTCGACGGCCTGCGCTCGGTCAAGCTCGATGGTACGCCGCTGGTGGCCGAGGATGGCACGGTCAACTTCCCGGGCGTGAAATGGCAGTTCCGGTCTGGCGAGCTGCATCAGGCGCGCCTGGATGGCGTCACCGAGTCGAGCAACGAGATCCAGGTCGATCACGAACTGCGCAGCAGCACACCCTGGGTGCACACCATCACCAACCCGGTGATCGACGCGGTCCGCGTGCGCCTGGCCTGGCCGCAACTGCAGAAGCAGGACAGCAGCGGCAACGTCGACGGCGTGCGCATCGAGTACGCCATCGATGTGGCCACCGACGGTGGGCCCTATCAGCAGGTGCTGGCTTCCGAGGTCAACCGCAAGAACGTCACCAAGTACGAGCGCTCGCATCGCATCGAGCTTCCCCAGGGCAGCCGCTGGACGCTCCGGGTCCGCCGCCTGACTCCCGAGGCGAACAGCTCGATGGTCGCCGACGGCATGCTGGTGGACGCGCTTGCCGAGGTCGTGGACAGCGATCAGGAATACCCGCTGACCGCAGTGAGCTGCATTGAGTACGACGCCCAGCAATTCGATGGCGATATCGCCAAGATCGCCGTGCTCATGCGCGGGCGGATTGTAAGCGTGCCGGCGAACTACGACCCGGAGACACGCACCTATGCCACCGCCGGTGCCGGCACCACCAACGGCATCTGGGATGGCACGTTCAAGGAAGCCTACACCAACAACCCGGCGTGGATCTTCTACGACCTGGCGCTGCATCCTTACTACGGCCTGGGCGACCGCATCGACGCCAGCATGATCAACCGTTGGTCGTTGTACCGCATCGCTCAATATTGCGACCAGCTGGTGCCGGACGGGAATGGCGGCCAGGAGCCACGCTTCACCTGCAACCTGTACCTGCAGAAGCAGGCCGAGGCCTGGGCGGTGCTGCAGGACCTGGCGGCCATCTTCCACGGCTTGGCCTACTGGGACGGCAGCCAGATCGTGGTCAACGCTGATATGCCACAGGACTCGGCCTACACCTACACGCTGTCGCAGATCCTGGGCGATGGCGCGATCGAGTACAGCGGCAGCAAGTGGCGCGACCGTCATAGCCTGGCCATGGTCTCGTTCGATGATCCGGACCAGAGCTACGAGACCGACAAGGAGCCAGTGTTCGACGAGGATGCCATCGCCGAGTACGGTGTGCGCGAGACGTCCGTCGAGGCCGTCGGCTGCACCTCGCGCGGCCAGGCCCAGCGTGCGGGCCAGTGGGCCCTGCAGACCGAACAGTTGCAGCTGCGCGGGGCCACTGTGCGCGTCGGCCTGGATGGCTACATCCCCAAGCCTGGCAAGGTGATCTCGCTGGCCGACCCGATGCTAGCCGGCCGGGCCAACGGCGGGCGAATCGCGGCGGTTGCAGGCCGAGTCGTCACAGTCGACCGCGACATCGAGGTGCCAACCGGTGCGCGCCTGCTGGTCAACCTGCCGAGCGGCAAGACCGAAGCGCGCCAGGTGCGCTCCGTCAGCGGCCGGCTGATCACCCTGATGGCCGACTACAGCGAGGCGCCACAGGCTGAGTGCGGCTGGGCGCTGGATTACGATGACCTGAAGCTGATGCAATTCTACGTCCGCAACGTCACGCGGCCGGAGTGGCACCAGTTCCAGCTGGAGCTGATCCAGCACGAGCCGAGCAAATTCGACGCAGTCGACTACGGCACCGTGATCGATGACCGACCGATCAGCGTCCTGCCGCCTGGCGTCCAGGAAGCGCCGGCGCGCGTGCTGATCAGCAGCCATGCCTCGGTCGACCAGGGCATCGCTGTGACCACCATGACCATTGCGTGGGATGCGGCGCCCGGCGCGGTGGCCTACGACGTTGAATGGCGCTGGGGTTCGCGTGACTGGGTGAAAATGCCACGCACCGGCGAACTGTCGGCAGACGTGCGCGGCGTCTATGCCGGTCAGTACCTGGCGCGCGTGCGTGCCGTCAGTGCCATGGGCGTCTCGTCGATCCCGGCTTCCTCGGTAATGACCAATGTCCAGGGCAAGACGACCCCGCCGCCGGCGGTGACCCACCTGACGACCGAAAGCCTGATCTTCGGCATTGGCTTGAAGTGGGGTTTCCCGGCTGGCGCCGAGGACACCCAGCGCACCGAGCTCTGGTACAGCGAGGGCACCGACCTGGCCGCGGCTACCAAGCTAGCGGACCTGGCCTACCCGCAGTCTGAGCACACCTTGCAAGGCCTGCGCGGCGGCCAGCGGTTCTTCTTCTGGGCGCGCCTGGTGGACCGCTCCGGCAATATCGGCCCTTGGTTCCCGGCAGACGGGACTCTGGTGTCCGGAATGGCGAGCATGGATGCCGGCCCGATCCTCGAGCAGATCAAGGACCAGATCACCGAGAGCGAGCTGGGCAAGGAGCTGACCAGCAAGATCGATCTGGTCGACGGCAACGGTCCAGGCTCGGTGAACGAGCGTGTCGGTACCGCCAAGACCGAGCTGGCCAAGCAGATCAGTGAGGTGAACAACGCGCTGGCCAGCACCAAGAGCAACCTGCAGCAGCAGATCACCTCGGTGGGCCAGAGCGTCACCGACGCCAAGGCCGAGTTGCAGCAGCAGATCACCGCCGTCTCGACGCTGGCGGGGTCCTTGCCTTACCGCAAGGACAAGACCTACAGCATCAACCAGAGCGCCCTGGGCAGCGATGGCAAGCTGTACCAGGCGATCAAGGCGGTACCGCTCAACACACCACCGCCGAACGCGACCTACTGGACCGACGTCGGCCAGGCCGTCGTCACCGCCAACGGCATCGCCGCGCGCGTGTCGAAGGTGGAAACCGACGTCAGCACCCTGGACGACAAGACCACGGCGCAGGCTTCGCAGATCCAGAGCCTGCAAACCAGCCTGACCGCCACCGACAAGAACGTGGCCAAGAAGGCCGACGCGACCGTCGTGGACAGCCTGACCCTGCGCGTCTCCGATGCCGAGGGCAAGCTCACGTCCGAGGGCAAGCGCATCGACGGCTTGCAGACCAGCCTGGACGGCAAGGCCAGCTCGACCGCGCTGCAACAGGTGACCGCGCGCGTCACCGCGACCGAGCAGAAGGATGCCGCACAGGACCAGCAGCTGACCTCGCAGAGCCAGGCCCTGACTTCGCTGACCGACACGGTGAGCAAGAAGGCCGAGGCGGCGACAGTCCAGGCGCTGAGCAACGACGTCAAGCAACAGGGCCAGACCCTCGAAGCGCAAGGCCAGTCGCTGACCCGCATCGATACGGCGTTGCCGAATGTGGGCGGCGAAAACCTGCTGTACAACCCATCGCTGGACCGCGCCGACCCGACCAAGGCTTGGCTGCCGGACGGCTGGGAGCTTGGAAACAGCGGTGCTCAAGAGCTTACTTCAAACCTGGTAGCTTCGACGCTCGACCCGTCAGGCAAGGCGCTACGCTTGGCCATGACCCTGCCGAATGCTGGATCCTATGTAGATCTGCTGGCCGCGGTAGTTCGGCGGGCTGCTGTGTCTACTGGACAGATCCTGACGCTGTCTGCCTATTTCCGCAGCACGCCGGGGCTACAGGCGCGCCTGTATTTCCAATGGGTCGATGGCTCGAATTCGATCATTGGCACTGGCACGCCTGCGACCATGACGGGTGGTGATGCGTGGCAAAGGATTGTCCTGACATCATCCGCCGTTCCGGCCGGGGCAGTATCGGCTCGGATTATCTATCGAGTCCTGGGCCCATCGAGCGGGACCAGTTCGCCAGGGTTCTTCGAGTGGGACCGCCTGCAGCTCGAAGTGGGCTCGATCGCCACTGGATGGCGCGATAACGGCCAGGTCAACGCCGCCGAGGCGCAGGCCAATGCCAGCGCCACCACCGCCCTGACTGGCCGCGTCGAGAAGGCCGAGCAGGGCCTGTCCTCGACCAGCTCGCAGGTCAGCCGGCTTGAAAACAGCCTGACCACCACCAATGGTAACGTGACCAAGGCCCAGCAGGCAGCACAGCAGGCGCTTACGGAGGTCGCCAAGAAAGCTGACGCATCGACCGTCCAGTCGCTGAGCAACGACGTGAGGCAGCAGGGCCAGCAGATCACGGCAGATGGCCAGGCCATTACCCGAATCGACACTGCGATCGCTTCCTCGGGATCCGAGAACCTGCTGTTCAATCCGTCGTTCGATACCCCCTCGACCGGCAACCCGAACATTGCCGAAGGCTGGACGTGGCGCAATACCAGCGGTACATCGGTCACGCCAACGCTGCGCAGCTCTGACCTGGGCGCCGAGGGCAAATGCCAGCGGTTGGATGTTGCCGGGCTCAGCGCTGACTCAAGCGCGCAATATGTGGACTTTGTGCCGGAGAGCGGTCGGCGGCCACCGATCTATCCAGGCGTTGCAGTGACCGCATCGATATACATCCGTGGCAATAGCGGCCTGATGGTGCAGATCTATCTGCAATTCAAGGACGCCGCTGGTAACACGCTTTTGACGAACGGCCCCACCAACTCCAACTTGGACCCCACCTATCGGCGGCCCTTCCTGATTTCGGCCGTAGCGCCGGAAGGCTCCGTCCGGGTAGACGTGCTGTACCGGATCCGCTCGGGACCCGGCTCGAGCGTGGTGTCTGGCTTCGTCGATTTCGATATGGCGCAGCTTGAGCAGGGCACCACCCTGACTGGCTGGCGCGATAACGGCAAGGCCAACGCCTACGGCATCGCGGTGAACGCAGCAGCCACCAGCGCGCTGACTGGGAGGGTAGAGGACAACGAACGGGGCCTGACCAGCACGTCGGGCCAGCTGACGCAGTTGGAAAACTCGATTGGGGATGTTGGCGGGGAGAACCTGTTCTACAACCCAGCCTTTACCCAATACGCCAGCGCTAACGGTTCACCGGAAGGATGGGCGACGGAGGGGCCTGTCACAAGCACGGACACCATCGTGCCTTCATGGCTGAACAGCGGTGAAAAAGCCCAAAGGATTGTCGCGCCAGGCCTGACCAGCAGCAACCAATACAAGTCTTTGCGTCCTGTGGGCTCAAGGCGAATCAAGGTTAGCGAAGGGCAGGCAGTTACCGCGTCCGTGTATGCGCGCAAGAGCGAAGGCAACATCGGGATGCGCATTTTCATCCAGTGGATCAGCTCCAGCGATGCCGTGCTTGGCGCGCCGGCGTCAAATCTGACGTCGCTGACCACCGCCGGTGCGCGTCTGTCATTCTCGGCTGTAGCTCCAGCCGGGGCGGTAGAGGCCTACGTCTACTTCCGCACCTATGCAATGACAGCCACGGCCACCAACGGCACGGTGGAATACGCCAGGCCGCAGGCAGAATACGGTACCCGAGCCACGGGCTGGCGCGACAACAGCCAGGTGGTCGCTGCACAGCAGGCTGTCACCTCGGCGGCAGTGGAGTCGCTTAACTCGACCGTTTCGCAGCAGGGCAATACGCTGTCGAGCGTCAGCGGGCGGACTACCAGCCTGGAGAATGCCATCAACAGCACCTCCAGCGGCCTGGCCACCAAGGCGTCAGCCGAGGCGGTGAACTCGCTCGGCAATCGGGTGAAGCAGACCGAGGATGGACTGAGCAGCGCCTCGAGCAGCGTGGTCGATCTGCGAAACTCGATCGCGGCAGTGGAAAAGGCGGTTGGCTCGGCTACAGGGCTTGATCCGGCACCTGGTGCGAATTGGCAGTTCGAGAATGGAATCGAAGGCTGGGCGGTGACCAACGCCACTGCAACCGTTTCCAACGGGGTCGTTCGGCTCACTCCGACCACGTCCGACCCGCAGTTCCTGAGCAGCAACGGTCCTCTGTCGCTGAGCATACCCGGCGCCCAGTACACGAAGGTGCGCGTGGGGCTTACCCGGAGGGGCGGAGGGGCATCGGCCTGGACGGGCACGCTGTACTACTCGACCGCTGCCCATGGCATCACGAGCAGCTACCGGGCAAGCGCGCCGAACCCGAACCTGGCTGTTGGGCAATCGGGTGTGGTCGAGTGGGACATGGCCACCCTGGCAGTGGGCGGCACGGACTGGGTCGACAGCACTATCGGTCGACTGCGCTTCAACTTCGCCAACGACATCTCCTCGGTGTGGGACATCGACTGGATCGCAGTCGGCCGGGTGGCGCCGGGCGCTTCCAGCCGTGCGCTGTCGTCCCTGGAATCCACCGTTGACCAGCAGGGAAGCAAGCTGACCGCAGAGACCAAGCGGATCGACGGGCTCTACGCCTCCGTTGATAGCGCCAACGCTGCCGTGCAGAGCGAAGCGAAGGCCAGGGCTGATGCCGACTCGGCGATCGGCAAGCGGGTGGACACGGTGCAGAGCAACCTGGGCAGCACCAACGCGAGCGTTCAGCAGATCAGCGCCGCGCAGGCGAACCTGAACGGTAAGGTGAATGCCACCTGGTCGGTCAAGCTGGGGCTCACTTCTGGCGGCAACTACTACGCTGCGGGCTTCGGCCTGGGTCTGGAAAACCAGGGAGGCACGTTCCAGTCCAGCTTCGTGGTGCTGGCCAACCAGTTCGCGGTTATGAACCCGGTCGGCGAGGGGCTTGTCTCCGTATTCGCGGCGGAGAATGGCCAGGTGGTGATCGCCGACGCGCTGATTTCCAAGTTGAGCGTGCAAAAGGCCATGGTCGGCTCGACAATAGCTTCCGCTGCTCTAACTAACTGGGGGCCTCCTGTGCTTGCAATTGATTTTCAGAGCGGGCTGTTCCGGGTGCATCACCCGACAAAATCCGGTCACTACGTCAGTATTGATAGGAACGGGGTGACGCTCACCGCCGGCGGGGTGAACCTGGTTGAGATGAGTTTTGACTGATGGCTGGCTTCTATACGCGAGACAATCAAGGGCGGGTCACCTTCCAGCTGACGGACAGGATTGTCCGTTTGCTGGGGGCGGTCGAGATCACTGCCGGCAATGTGGATGGATTTGTCGACATTCCATCCAATACTGGCGGACAGCCTTTCTACTTTTGCTCATTTAGCCAGGCTGTCAGCGGTATGGCTAACAATGGGAAAAGGGCGCAGCGCGACGGATGGAGAGTTAACTGGAGCGGCATGCCTATAGGCACGATCATCAGATACGGGGTTTATTAATGGCTGGCTTCAAACTAAACAGGCCAGACGGATCGGTTGCGATAGATTCAAACTATTTCAATCTGGCTTTAAGACAAAAAGGAAGTCTTGTTCTGTCGAGTGTGCCGAACCCAAACACGCCAGGCTTCAAGACTGGCACGATGACTGTAGCTGGAGATCAGGCCATTATTGCTTACCGCTGTGAGCAACCGGTAGCCATGTACTCCGCAAGAAAAGTCGGGGGCGCTTTTGAGTTTATTTTCGGCGGCACAAATACAAGCGGAAGCATCAACGTAGATTGGTGGCTTTTCGATTTGCCACAGTATGCCTTGCAGTTTGCATCTGGCGGAAAAATGATTGTGCGCCGGCCTACCGATGGCGCCGTAGTGTTTGACTCTCGAAACAAGTACCTGAAAGTCATGGACTTTGTTGAGTATAGTTCTACGGTGTTCATGAGGAAGAGCTACCCCAGGCTACCAGCAGTCGTTATGAACAACAGGGGGTGGAGCGACTCGGCAACTCCAATCAACGGGGGGAACAATATACTTGTCAGGCTAGATTCCTCGATGGCCTATACGCAAGGGAACGATGCCTTGTTTGGCGGAGAGATAACAAACATGCACATCGAATATTCGGATTATCCACAACACGCATTCAGCGGCGGCAAGCCCGACTACCTGGTCGTCGACGTTCAAGACTACTGATTCACCCAAACCTACCCAGCCCGCCGCGTGCGGGCTTTTTCATGTCCGGAGGACACGCAATGCCTTATGTAGCCATCAACACCAGCAACAACTACGACGCAGCCAACAACACCCGCTACGCCACCCAGGAGGAGGCCGACGCCCGCGCTCGCGAGATCCTGAGCCAGTTCCCGACGGCCCAGGTCTACACCGCCCAGGTGCTCAAGGACTACAGCGCCCGGGTCTCGATCACCGCGAAGGACCCGGCCGATCCGGTGGCTGAACCGGAAGCCGAAGTGCCGGCCGCCTGATCCACCGCAGCACCACCCGAGCCCGCCCAGTGCGGGCTTTTTCATGCCTGGAGAAAACCCATGACCGCACGCGGTGTACGCAACAACAACCCCGGAAACATCGATTTCAACCCTCGCAACGACTGGGTCGGCCAGCTGGGCCTGGAGGAGGGCGTGGCCAAGCCGCGCTTTGCCCGCTTCGACTCACCCGAGAACGGCATCCGCGCCTTGGGCAAGCTGCTGATCAACTACCGCGGCAAGGACGGCCTGCCCGGCGTCGGCGCCAAGGGCATCGACACCGTGCTTGAGACCATCAATCGCTGGGCACCGTCGACCGAGAACGATACCCGCGCCTATGCCTACGCCGTGGCGCGCCGGATCGGCGTGCAGCCGGAAGACCCGATCAACATCAAGGACCCGGCCACGCTGCGCGGCATGGTGCTGGGCATCATCATCCATGAGAACGGCGGCAACCCGTACCCGGCGGCGGTGATTGATGAAGGCGTGCGGCGGGCCCTGGCATGAGCTGGCCGCTGGCAGCACTCAAGGCCATCCCGGCCTGGATGTGGCTGTTCCTGGCCGCCGCCGGCGTAATCTGGTGGCAGCACAGCGAGATCCAGGACCTGCGCGCCGATATCCGCGACCAGTCCGACCTAGTCGGCCAGTGCGAGGCGGCCCGCGACAACCTGGTCGGCCTGGCCAATGAGCAGGGCAAGGCGCTGGGAGATCTGACCCTGGCCGCAAACGCACGCCAGGCCAGGGCCGAGCAGGCGGTGAAGGATGCACGCGCCCAGGCCCAGGTCGACTACGCCGCCGCGAACCGTCTCCAGCAGGAGCGCACCGGTGGCGACCTGTGTGCGGCCGCAACCTTGATCATCGATAAGGAGCTTGGCCTATGAAGACCCCGCTCCTGCTGCTGGCCGGGCTGCTGCTGACCGGCTGCGCAGCCCACGTCGAGCCAGAGGTGCGCACCGTGCGCGTCGAGGTGCCGGTGCAGGTACCGTGCCGTACGCCGGACGTTGCCGTGCCGCCCTGGGCCACTACCAGTCTTCACGATACTGATAGCTTGGAAGTGAAGGTTAGAGCCCTTCTCGCTGAAAGATGGCAGAGAATCGGCTACGAAAAGCAACTAACCGCCGCCCTTGAAGCTTGCCATGATTAAACTGTTATGGGAAATTTAGAAGCTTTCTAGGGTGCTCTTTCGAAAGGTTCTAGTTAATGGCTAGCAAAAACAGAAAAGAAAAAAAGAAAAATCCCGCACCCAAAGTTGGGGTCTGTGCTTTGCTCGGAGTGGAAGGGAAATTTGCTAAGTCTCACTTGATTCCCCAGGCGCTGACGTCTCACTCAACGAAAGGTGAGTCTTTCATAGAGTCGGGGCGTGGGGCGCGCCCAATTAGAAGGTTTACCAGCTGGTTTGATCATAAAATGCTGATTGCAGATGGTGAAAAAATCCTCAGTAAAATAGACTCTGATG
The DNA here is from genome assembly GCF_015680705.1 of Pseudomonas fulva. Lineage (GTDB taxonomy): Bacteria > Pseudomonadota > Gammaproteobacteria > Pseudomonadales > Pseudomonadaceae > Aquipseudomonas > Aquipseudomonas fulva_C. Next base: position 127,055 of record NZ_JADNYP010000012.1, read on the forward strand.
GAATAGACGAGTTGCGTAAGCATAAACTAATATGGAGTGGTTGGGGTGGGGCTAAAAAGCTAAAGAAAGAAGATTTTGAGGTTCCTTTTAGGCCTGGTGCGGATTTAGCGGTGCGTGTACTTGATGGGGTAGATGCCGCTAAGCTTAGGCTGTTTTTCCTAAGCATTCTATGGCGTTCGCTTAAGACCAAAATCAAGGAGTTTTCCTACCTTCCAAGAGAAGGGGTTGACTTAGACAGACTGGGGAGAATGATCATCGATGGAGATCCGGGAAGCCCAGGCTACCATCCGATTGTTCTAACACAAATGACTCTTGGATTGAGTCATAACAAATCACCAACTTATCATGAGATGGATCTGCCTCTCGAAAGCGGTGCTCGAAAGGTTGGCTACTATCGATTATACATGCAGGGGTTAGTTGCGCATATTTACCCGGAGAATTGTGAGGATCTTTTAGATGTGATGGCTGCTGTTTTTGTAGGTGGTCATGAGAAACTGTGGGTAAATTGTCGTAAGTTTTCTGAAAGCAAGCAGTTTCATGAGATGAGGGAGGAGATCTTAACTGCAAATCAATTGTGGCCAGGAGTTTTATAGAATAGCGCAAGTCACTCCAGCTCGGATCCCGCCGCTATCGCCCGAGGCCAGGCAGCCACCCGCGCCGCCATGGTGCTCTCCGACCTGCTCGCACGGGCTGATGATCGAGCGGGAGAACTGGCGAAAGCGTATGACCGCGCCCGAATAGCTGGGCTGGCATGCGAGGCGTCCTATACTGCCCTGACCGTCAGCAAGGAGCAGCCGCCGTGAATCGCGACGATCTCGTCATGCCAGACCATCCGGTCTACCTGCAGGCCAAGGAAGCGCACCGGGAGTATCTCGAAGCCCAGGAGCGCGGCGATCCGCCGGAAGAAGTGGCGCGTCTGCGCGCGATCTGCGAAGCGCAGTTCAAGGCCGCGAACGACTATGGCTTGCACATGGCGGGCATCCATACCGTTACGACCCACTGAACGGGTTTGCACTCACCCTGACGGCAGCAGATCGGATGCGAAAGATGGCTGGAGATAGCCGTCACTGCCTGCCGCTGAGCTTTCGGCGAAGGCCTCGAATCTCCATTTGTAGCTCCTCGATGCGTTTCTCGAGGCGGGCATTCTCCGCCCGAAAGTCCCTGAGGATATATTCGTTCCTGGCGCTGAGCGCCTTGGCCTGGTCGCGCTGGCAGTTTGCTTCGTCCAGCATGCAGACCAGATTCTCGATGTCGGCCCGCGCCTTGGTCAGTGCTTCGTTGGCGGTTTCATACTCGGCCTGTACCAAAGTGATCTGGTGCTCCAGCATCTCTTCACGGGTTGGAATTCCCAGCTCGAAGCCGGTGGTGTCGATGTCCATGAGCAGCGGTCCGGTTAATACTGTATGCGCGTACAGTATATCTTGAAGCTGGATTGGCCAAGTCCTGGATGATGAGGTGACGCATTCTTGAGGGGTGTGTTCTTCGGCAGGACGCCGGAGGCGGGCTGGCCAGGGCCAGTGACTTTCGAAGTGACTTCGTTCAGATGGGTCCGCCGCCGTTGGGCTTCGTTGCAGCGAGCGCCTGGCGGAAAAACCTGTGTTATCAAGCCTGTACGGAGGCTTGCCACGCATGGGGTGCAAGGGGTCGAGTGTTCGAATCACTCCGTCCCGACCAAAATTCCCCAAGAAATCCAGTCACTTAGCGGTGACTGGATTTTTTTATGCCTGGACGTGCGCAAAACATGCGTAAAACTATCGGGCGATATCGCCGATATCGAGGTCTGCCTCGACCTCAGACCAGACCACATCTTCATGTCCTTTCTGATAGTTCCTGGTCATGCCTTCAGTGGTGTGTCCGGCGATCTTCTGACTGCAGTGCTTGCTCGAAGCGCTGGGAAAGGCCAGCATTAATGCTGGCCTGACGGTCTTTCGCCCTTAGCCCACTGACTTCAATGGAATAGGGTCCTGAAGGCGATTCAGCATCGTCTCGCAATACCAATCATCGAACTGACAGACACCGTTTTCAGCAATCTCGGAAAACGGACCAGGCTCGTAGGTCGGGGAGCTTATGCCTGCTTGGGTGCCTTCAACGAGGCGACGATCTTGGTCGTTCGTCGCCAGCCACACCTTAGTGAGCCGGTCTAGGTCATAGTCGACCCCTTCCACAGCGTTCTTGGGGACCAGCCATTTTGTAGTCACCAAGGTTTCACCTGGCCCCATGGGCAGAACCCGGAAACTCAGCGCGTGGTCGCCCAGGAAGTGGTTCCAAGTGGACGGATAATTGAAGTACAGCAGTGCACCGATGTTCGGTTCCCCGCTTTGATCGAGTCGTCCGGCTACTGCTGGCTTGCCGTCCATGGTGTAGCTGACAGCACCTGCAGACAACGGGATGCGCGTCATGCGATAGCGGCCACTCGGATCCATCACCAAGCGGCTCGGCATGCCTGCGGCTTCGCAACGTTGCCAATGTTCGAGCAACTCAGGATCGTCTTCGCCGCCCACGCCGGCGACGGAAAGGTTTTCGACGAAGGAGTTGAGAAGCTCGGGGTGGGTGCCTTCGCAGTGGAAGCACTCGCGGTTATTTTCAAATACCAGTTTCCAGTTGCCCTTCTCGACGAGGTTGGACTCGAAGGCCACCTTGCAGTTTTCCAGGCGATGAGGGCCGATGAAGGGGCTTACCGCTTGACGGAAGGCGTCGAAGTCAGGCGCTCGTTCGGCGACGCAGACATAGATGTAGGTATGGACGATCTGGCAATGGACGGTCTTCAAACCGTACTGGGTCTTGTCAAAGTCAGCCCCCATGTTGCCGGCATACAGAAGATTGCCGTCCAGCTCGAACGTCCATTTGTGATAGGGGCACACCATCTTGGCGACCTTGCCGTGCGAATGCTCGCAGACCTTGGCGCCCCGATGGCGGCAAGCGTTGTGGAACGCTCGGACTTGACTGTCTTTGCCCATCACGACCGCGACAGGATAGTCACCTACTTGTAACGTAAAATATTGTCCTGGTTTCTCTATTTCGAAGGTGTGGCCCGCAAATACCCAGTCTTTATGCCAAATCTGCTCAAGGTCCTGGCGATAGACTGCAGGCTCGAGATAAAGCTCACGAGGGAGTGCATGTCGCGCCTTGCGTTTCTGGATTAGACCCATTACGGATTCTTTGCTATTCATTGTTATCCTCCTCTCACCAACTGACAGGTCAATGACGCGGAGCAATTCGCATGTCACTGCCATATGTGTTGTTCGCCGTGCGCGCGTGCACAGGTCAAGACCGGCGTTCTAAAACTATATGGGTGGCAGGGTACGCCCGACTCAGGAGGCCAACAAACGACTTTTTCAAGTGCAAATAGATAAGGACAGATTATGGGTGCCAGTGTGATCACAGGGCTTTCCATCTCGTGAATTTCGACAGGACCCAATCACGGACGCGTCGGCAAGCATCGTCGTAGTCGGTGTCCTCTCGACACGCCAGGTAATGAAGGCTGTTGCGTAGGGTCACCTGTTGCTCGACCGGGCGAACCAGTATGCCTTTCTCTACCAGGCTACCGACCAATTGATTCCACCCCAACGCAATGCCCTGGCCCGTGAGCACCATGCTCACGATGAGATTGTAATCATTGGCATGAAACAGGGGCGGGCTGTCTTTTGGGCGTTCATCGATATCGATGTTCTGGAAGGCGAGCCAGACGCCCCAGTCCACGTGTTCTGCCACTCCCGCCCTGCCGATAGGGCTGAGGTCGAGCAAGACCGAATCACGCAGCCCCTCCAGTGTAGCGATCTCAGGGTGCTGCTCGAGGAACGCGGGCGTGCACACCGGATAGATGATGTCATGGCAAAGAGGGTAGTTTTTGTAGCCGGCTGCGGCCTTGCTGATTTTCGAGATGATGATGTCGGGTACTACACCCGGTTCCATGTTCACGAAATTCTGCGTAGTGACCAGGTTCAGCTCGATATCAGGATTCTTGGCTCTGAAGTCCGGGAGTTGCTGAGACAGCCAGAGCGCTGAGAATGCCGGAGAACAGCAGACTGTCAAAACGTGCTTTTGCAACGGGGCATTACGGATGCGATCGGCGGCTTGGGCAATGTTCACGAACGAAAGTTGCGCCGCTTCGAAAAATACCGCACCGGCAGCGGTCAGCTCTACAGTGCGACCCGAGCGCATGAACAAGGGGGCATCCAGAAATTTCTCCAGTTCACGGATCTGCCGACTGATGGCCGCCTGGGATACGCACAAGGCTTCCGCCGCACGGGTGAAACTCTTGTATTTGGCTGCCGCCACGAACGCCTTCACTGCCCTCAAAGAGGGCATGCGCAGTAATAACGTGTCTGGATCAGCATGCTTGCTGGTCATACCTCGCTCCTTTGACTGTCGACGCTGGCGACCGAGCGTACCTTACTGCATTGCCGACAACCAGAACGTGCGTCGCAATAGATCCTAGAGGGTCGCTTCGATCGATTTGCATAACGACAGGTTATCCAAAAAGCCTTGGAAATGTTGTTGGAATAGAAGGGGAGATGCTTATAGATTCTAAATGGAAGGCTTACAGCAGCCGCACAAAAATAACAATGAGATCACCCCTATGCGTAAAGTTGACTTTTGGTACTGCCAATCCGTCTTGCCAGCATTAAATACGCCGCGAGCCCGCGGTCATAATGCATAACGCTTAGGAGGGACGCTATGAACAGTCCAGATGACCTCATCTCCGTAAAGAATATCTATAAAGTGTTCGGTGCCCAGACTGAGCTCGCCATGAGCCTGTTAAAAGCCGGGGCCAGCAAGAAAGAGGTTTTTGAAAAAACGGGTCAAGTAATCGGCGTCTTTGATGCTTCTTTCTCCGTCAAGCGTGGAGAAATCTTTGTCATTATGGGCCTTTCCGGCTCGGGCAAATCCACGATGGTTCGCTTGTTCAATCGTTTGATCGAGCCAACTTCCGGAAGCATCTATCTCAATGGACAAGAGATCACCGGCCTGACCGACAAAGCGCTCTTGGATGTCCGCCGAAAAGAAATGGGCATGGTCTTTCAGTCGTTTGCCCTGATGCCGCATATGAGTGTCTTGGCGAACACTGCGTTCGGCCTGGAGATCGCTGGCGTAGGAGAAGCAGAGCGGCACAAGCGTGCTCGGGAAGCACTGGCCCAAGTGGGGTTGGCCGGTCAGGAGAACAGCTTCCCCCATCAGCTCTCGGGTGGCATGCAGCAGCGTGTCGGCTTGGCCCGGGCACTGGCCAATGACCCGTCGATCCTGCTCATGGACGAAGCGTTCTCGGCGCTCGATCCACTGATTCGCAGTGAGATGCAAGGTGAGCTGATCCGTCTGCAGGCCGAGCATAAACGCACGATCATCTTCATCTCCCACGATATCGAAGAAGCCACTCGCATCGGTCATCGTATCGCGATCATGGAGGGCGGTCGGGTCGTGCAGATCGGTACGCCACAAGAGCTGATCAGCCAGCCGGCGAATGATTATGTTCGGACATTCTTCAAGGGTTTCGATAGCTCGCGAGTGCTCAAGGCTGGCGACGTGGCGTGCCTGGAGCCGGGGATCACCTATCGGGTCAATGGCAAGGCGCCCCAGCTTGCCGACGGTATCGAGTATGGCTACGTGTTGGGCGAGCAAGACCAACTGGTTGGCGTCATAGATCGTCATTCGGCGATAGGCCAGGGCTATTTCAACCTGCATGAGCAGCAGCCTGTCTACCTCGATACCCCCCTCCACGATGTGCTCGACATCGCCGCCAATCTTCCCTATCCCGTGCCGGTGCTCGATCGCAAGGGTGCCTTCAAGGGGACATTGTCGAAAAACCAACTTTTGCAGACTTTGAGCCGTAACTGATTCCAGCCGCGATGGTCGTTATGCGCCGGGTGCTGCTTGAGCGACCGGCGATGAGAAGAGGTAATTCAACATGTCCGAGTTCAGTATTCTTGATCCCTTCCAGGCTGCCACGATTCCATTAGGCGACTGGGTGCAAAGCACCTTGAATTTTCTGGTCCACCATTTTCGTGACCTCTTCCGTGCAATTCGCTGGCCGATCGACCAGGTCTTGAATGGCATTGAGTTCACCCTCCAAAGCATACCGCCGACGATCGGCATTGTTTTGTCGTCGCTCTTGGGCTGGCAGTTAGCTGGCAAGCGGATGGCACTGCTTTGCTTTGTCACCCTGACGCTGTTGGGGTTGATCGGCGTCTGGGCCGAGTCCATGACGACGCTGGCACTGGTCCTTACGTCAGTATTCTTCTGCGCGCTGATTGGTATTCCGCTCGGCATCCTGAGCGCTCGGTACAACCGACTGGAGCAGATCATCCGCCCGCTGCTGGATGCCATGCAAACGCTGCCGGCATTCGTTTACCTGGTACCGGTGGTCATGCTGTTTGGGATCGGCAACGTTCCAGGTGTACTGGTAACGATCGTGTTCGCCTTGCCGCCATTGGTCCGCCTCACCAACCTGGGTATCCGGCAGGTGCCCGAGGACAAGATCGAAGCTGCCCGAGCGTTCGGGTGCACGCCTCGGCAAATGTTGATGCGTGTCCAGTTGCCGCTGGCGACCTCAACCATCATGGCCGGTCTCAACCAGACGTTGATGCTCTCTCTCTCGATGGTGGTGATCGCGTCGATGATTTCGGTGGGCGGTCTTGGGCAAATGGTTCTGCGTGGGATCGGCCGCCTGGATATGGGGCTGGCCACAGTAGGCGGTGTAGGCCTGGTACTGCTCGCGATTTTTCTCGACCGCCTGACGCAAGCCATGGGGGCACGTTCCGCTGCAGATCCAAGCCTGCGTTGGTACCACACGGGGCCGGTTGGCCTGCTTCTGCGAATGACCCGTATTTCGCAACCTCCTGTACGACCTGATACCGCCGCGCACTGAGGCGCAGCTGCTACCTGTTGAACGCAATCCTTCAGAAAAAGGTATGTGACGATGTCCGAAACAACGTTCTCTCGCAACATCCTGAAATATGCAGCTGTGCTTTCCTTTGCCCTGACGGCCTTGGGCAGTCAGGCATCGGCCGAGAAGCCGGGCGAAGGTACAAAAGTGACGCCGATCTTCCCGTCGATCGCTGAAGAGCGCTTCCGCGGCGAGATTGCCATGGAGGGGCTGCGTGAGCTGGGTTACAAGGTCCAGGAGCCCAAAGAGACTGACTATGGCGTGATGATGATGGCGCTCGCCAATGGCGATGCCGACTTCACCGTCCACCTGTGGGACAGGCTGCACGACAAGTTCTATCAGCAGGCCGGTGGTGACAGCGTCATGGTCAAAACCGGTTCGATCATGCCTGGCGTGCTCCAGGGTTATCTGATCGACAAGAAAACCGCCGATGCCTACCACATCACCAACCTGGCCGATCTCAAGAAGCCTGAGATTGCCAAGTTGTTCGACACCGATGGCGATGGCAAAGCTGACCTCACTGGATGCAACCCAGGTTGGGGATGTGAACTGATCATCGATCACCACATGAAGGCCTACGGTTTGCAGAACACGGTACATGTCAATCAAGGGTCCTACTTCGCCCTGATGGCAGACACAATCACCCGGTACAAGGAAGGCAAGCCGATCCTTTATTTCACTTGGGTGCCTCAATGGATCGCGACGGTCCTGGTGGAAGACAAGGACGTCGTCTGGCTCGAAGTCCCGAAAACCGACCTGCCCGACGGCAACAACGATATCGATACCTCTTACAACGGCAAGAACCTGGGCTTTGCGGTAGACCAGGTCAAGGCCGTCCTGAACAAGGACTTCGCTGAGGAAAACCCGGCGGCCTTCAAGTTCCTGTCGGTCATGCAGATCAGCACTGCCGATGAAAGCGCCCAGAACCTGAAGATGCAAAACGGCGAGAAAAAACCAGCCGATATCGAGCGCCATGCCAAGGAGTGGATTGCTGCCCATCGTCAGCAGTTCGACACGTGGTTGAGCGAGTCGCGCGCTGCCGCTCAGGCGAGTAAGTAGCAGAGGGGGCGGGATGGTAGGTGGCTTGGCGGCGTTGCCCCTTATTGCCCCGCACCTCTCTACGCAGAGCTGGCCATGTCCTGTTCGATGGCATAGGCCAGCACTTCAGGTCTTTAATGGGCATATAGATCATGAACACTTCGCCGTTTTCCATCAGCGCTGATGCGCGACGTATCGACCCCTCCAGGCGTAATACCTTTTCACTGAAAGCCGATGGTTCGCTCGATGACAATGACCGGACTGAAATCGGGCCGACGGCGTTGGCCTTTTCGGAGTGGGAGCAATTGGGTCTTGAGCCACCCCATCTGCATTCGATGCGGGCCTACCGAATCGAGCGCATCAAACAACAGTTGGTAGCAAGGGATCTGGCCGGGGTCCTGCTTTTCGATCCCCTCAATATCCGCTACGCCACCGACACCACCAACATGCAACTCTGGACGACCCACAACCCGGCACGTGCTTGTTTCGTGTCAGCCACCGGGCATGTCGTGCTCTGGGATTTCCATGGCTGTGATCATCTGAGCGCGCACCTGCCATTGATCTCGGAGTTACGCAGTGGTGCATCGTTCTTCTACTTCGAAACCGGCAATCGTACCGATGAACATGCTCACCGTTTCTGTGCGCAGGTCGATGACTTGCTCCGCACCCAGGGTGGGTCGAACCGCCGACTGGCGGTGGATCGCATCGAGCTGGCCGGCGTGCGAGCCTTGGACGCGCTGGGGGTAGAGCTGTGCAATGGCCAGGAAGTGATGGAGTTCGCTCGAGTCATAAAGGGGCCCGACGAAATCAAGGCGATGCGCTGTGCGGTCGCCTCCTGTGAGGCTGCGGTGGCCGAAATGCATCGTTCGCTGCGTGCAGGAATGACCGAGAACGACGTCTGGTCGGTGTTGCATGCAGGGAACATTCGCCGAGGAGGGGAATGGATCGAGACGCGCATCCTGAGCTCGGGGCCACGGACGAACCCCTGGTTCCAGGAGTCCGGCCCACGGGTGCTGAGCGATGGGGACCTTCTCTCGTTCGATACGGACCTCATCGGCGTGTACGGTATCTGCGTGGACATGTCTCGCAGTTGGATCTGCGGAGCCCTGGAGCCGAGCGCCGAGCAAAAGCGCCTCTACCGCATAGCGCACGAGCACATCACCCATAACATGTCGTTGGTCAAGCCTGGCGTCAGCTTTTCCGAGTTGACGGCACGATCGCACCGGCTCCCTGAGGCCTGCAGACCCCAGCGCTACGGCGTGCTCTTTCACGGAGTAGGGCTGTGCGATGAATACCCTTGCATCCGTTATCCGGAAGACGTTGCGAGTTACGGTTATGAAGGGGAACTGCAGCCCGGCATGGCGTTGTGTGTCGAGGCGTATGTCGGTGAGGTCGGCGGTCAGGACGGCATCAAGTTGGAAAACCAATTGTTGGTAACGGACACCGGCTATGAACTGCTTACACACTATCCCTTCGAAGAGTGTTTCCTGCGCTGATTGAATTCCGTGGGCTCGGGTCGGCCTGATGGCCGTCACGTGCCCGGCGGATGAAGGTGTCGGGACGGATAACCTGATGTTATCCAATTGGATTATTAAATGTCGTTGGACCGCAGCATCATTAGACTTTACATTCGTTTTGAGTCTGCAGTTCTACAGTGCGCAGCAATAATAATCAGTGTGGTCGACGCCTGTAAAAAGGCTACTCGCCGAATCGGTGGTGGTTACTCATGAATAGTCTGTCGAGAGACGTCAGCGCGCTGCAGGTGGGCCGTAATATGAAATCTACCGCCGCCGTATCAGACACGATGGCGTCGCGTGTTGGCTTTCTGTTGCTGGATAACTTCTCGCTGACCTGTTTTTCCCAGTCGTTGGATGTATTGTCCACGGCCAACTTGATTAGCCCAGGCAGCGTCAGCTTTCATACCTTTAGCTCAAACGACGCGGAAGTGACCAGTGACCTGGCGATCCCGATTCGGCCGAGTATGCCCTTGACGGATATACGCCTGGGTGGGTTGGACCTCATGATTATCTGCGGAGGGCTGCGAACGCCTCGGGCAGTTCCGAAGTGGCTGACGGCATTGCTGCAGAAGCTTTCCAGGCTGCCCATGATTTTAGGAGGGCTCTGGAACGGGGCTTGGTATCTCGGGGAGGCTGGATTGCTCGATGGCTATAAATGCGCCATTCATCCAGAGCAGCGAATGGCGCTTTCCGAGCGTGTGCCCCATGCGAGCGTTACGCTGGACCCCTTGGTTGTGGATCGTGACCGATTTACCGCTGCGACCCCCGTCGGTGCGTTCCACATGATGGTCAAGTGGCTAGGCATGGTCCGCGGTGAGAAACTGTCCAACGCGGTCCTCGATGCGCTTGACTATGACACCTCTCGATTCCGTCGAAACTTCAGCCCCCACGGAAAACCGTTGTGCCGGATAACACGAGAAGTGATCACTTTGATGGAGTCGAATCTTGAAGAGCCTCTTGACTCCGCACAGATTTCGACGTGCGTAGGGCTGTCGCTACGTCAAATACAACGCCGTTTCAGAAAGCAACTTGGTACTACCCTGCAAAAGTATTATCTCGAGTTGCGAATCACCGAGGCGCGGCGTCTTCTTCAGAACGCCAACGTCAGTGTCGTCGATGCTGCGATCGCGTGTGGCTTTGTATCACCGAGTCACTTCAGTAGGAATTACAGTGCATTGTTCGGCTATCCGCCCTCTAAAGAACGTCGCTGTGAGTATTGAATGGCGGTGGCTATTCAATAATTAAGTCGTTGGTTCGGTATTTTTCTCGCGGTCGCGCATTCGTTATAGGACGTGGACATGGTAACAGTATCGTCTTTACCTGCTGATGATAATTCCTGTGGCTGGTACCACCTCAGCAAAGGGCGGCAGGTAAAACCTGCTCATCGAGGGCAATGTTCCGCCCGCTGGGTGATCGTGGGCGCCGGTTATAGCGGATTGGCAGCGGCACGACAGTTGGCATTGCATTTTCCCAGCGAGCAGATCGTATTGGTTGAGGCGCAGGAAGTAGGTTTTGGCACCTCGGGCCGCAATGCCGGCTTTGCGATCGATTTGCCCCATGACATCGGTGCTGAAGACTACATCGGTGATATCGAGACGGCCAAAACGATCATGCGCCTTAACGTGAGCGGCCAGTCTTATCTGAAACGCTTGGTCGAGCAATACGACATCGATTGCCAGATGAAGCATTGCGGTAAATACCAGGCGGCGGTCGAGCCTAGGGGGATCGCCGTGCTCGATGCCTATCGCCGGGGTCTGGATAAGCTTGACCAGCCATACGAGATGATTTCGGGCGATGCGCTACCGGAGCACATTGGCACCCACTTCTACCGTCAGGCACTGTTCACCCCAGGCACCTCCCTTGTCCAACCATCGGCGCTGGTCAAAGGCTTGGCTGACAGCTTACCGGCCAACGTCACGCTCTACGAAAATACCGCGATCACGGAAGTGGAGTATGGCGACAAGACTGTGCTCAAGCACGCCAACGGCGTTATCACCGCAGATAAGCTCATTCTCACCAACAATGCGTTTGGTATGAGCTTTGGTTTCCTTAAAGGGCGCATGCTGCCGGTCTTCACCTATGCCAGCCTGACCCGCCCATTGAGCGAGGAGCAGCAGGCCAGGCTCGGCGGAAAACCCTATTGGGGCGTCATTCCCGCAGACCCCTTTGGTACCACGGTACGGCGTACCCCCGACAACCGCATCCTGATACGCAACAGTTTCAGTTTCAACCCGGACGGTCGCGCCAAGCAGAAATACCTGGAGCGCTTCGTCTCGCGCCATCGTGATGCTTTCGAACGCCGCTTTCCGATGCTGGCCGGCCAGCCGTTCGAGTTCACCTGGGGGGGCGCATTGGCGCTGTCGCGTAACCACGAAGGCTTCTTCGGAGAGCTGCGTCCAAATGTCTACGGGGCGCTGTGCTGCAACGGTCTGGGCGTCACTCGCGGCACGGCAACTGGCCAACTGATGGCCGACTGGCTGGCAGGCGAACGCTCTGACTTGATCGACTTCCTGCTTCGGTCCGCCGGGCCGTGCGCGAACCCTCCCAAGCCCTTGGTGACGATCGGCGTCAACCTCAATTTGAAGTGGGGGCAGTTCAGGGCAGGCCAGGAAGGGTAGGGCTCCGCGCGGCTTCGCATCACAAACGATAACGACAAGACCACCATGGCTCACTGAGTTCTGGAAGTGGCCCCGGCCTGAAGGTGTGGTTTTCAGGATTCGTACTGCCCATCCCAAAAAGCGATTTCAGGTACAAGAATGACAAGCTTGAATGTTTCGGTCGAAGACGTGGAACTCAACCGGTTCCATAAACTACTCACCCTGCGATCAGGGGGAGGTTCTTTCGTTGATGGCTATGTCCTCAGCATTATTGGTGTCGCACTTTCCCACCTTGTCGGATCCTTGGCATTGTCCAGTTTCTGGGAAGGCATGATTGCGTCTTCGGCATTGATTGGTATTTTCTTCGGTGGCTTTCTCGGCGGTTGGTTGACGGATCGGCTAGGGCGTAAGCGGTTGTTCTTCGTTGGGCCGATTCTCTTCATTGCCGCATCGGTGGGCCAGTTCTGGGCCGACACTGCGCTCTCCATATTCCTCCTCCGATTGGTCATTGGCATTGCAGTGGGGATCGAGTATCCCGTGGCCACCTCGATGCTGGTCGAGTTCATGCCGAAGCAATACCGCGGTCCTCGCTTGGCGATGTTGACCATCCTATGGTTCGCCGGGGCCGCGAGCGCCTACATCGCGGGTGAAGTCATCTTGCGTATCGGGGGCGATGAAGCCTGGCGCTGGGTTCTCGCAAGCTCCGCGGTCATCGGCCTGGCGTTGTTCCTCATCCGCCTGGGAACACCTGAGTCCCCGCGCTGGTTGCTGAGCAAGGGCCGGTCCGCAGAAGCGGAGGCGGTGATCAAGCAGGTTTACGGAAACGCCTTTTCGTTGAAAAACCTGCCTGAGCAAGACATTGGCTACAAAATCACGATCTGGAACCTGCTGTATGCGGGTTACGGGGCACGGATGCTTTTCGTCATCATCTTCTGGACGTGCTGCATCATCCCGCTGTTTGCGGTTTACGCATTCGCTCCCAAGGTCCTGGCAGCACTGAATGTCAGTGGTGACAGCGCCTCGATTGGCTCCGTGCTGATCACATTGTTCTTCGTGGTGGGGTGCGTCATCGCTACCAGGATCATCAACCGCCTCGGGCGGCGGAGCATGTTGATCTACAGCTTCCTGTTCTCCGGCCTGGCGCTGTTTTGCCTGGGGGCGTTCAACACCAGCGCTGGAGGATGGATCCTCGTCTTCTTCGCCATCTATGCATTGTTCATTGGCGGCGCACAGGTATTGACGCTTGTGTATCCCAATGAGCTCTTCCCAACAGAAATCCGCGCGTTTGCAGTCGGCGTCGGCACTTCGTTTTCGCGAATCGGTGCTGCCGTTGGCACCTATCTGGTGCCGATTTCGCTCGAGACGCTTGGCATTTCTCAAACCATGTACATCGCGGCATTCATCACGTTGATCGGCTTGACACTTTCGTGGCTGCTGGCGCCCGAGACCCGTTCGATGAATTTGCAGCAGGCGGCATCCCTGAGCTGACTCACACGGTACCGAGCTACTGCCCGGCCCGTACACCACTGATCGTTACACTGGAGAATCAACCGTGAAATTCGAAGGTATCTATACCCCGGCAATCACTCCCCTGGCCGTTGACGGCTCGATCGACAAGGCGGCCTTCGCTGAGGTGCTCGAGTACTTGGTCGAGTCCAAGGTCCACGGCATCATCATTGGTGGTTCCACCGGCGAGTACTACGCCCACACTGCCCAGGAGCGCATCGACCTGGCCGCCCAGGCCAAGGATGTGATCAACGGCCGCTTGCCGCTGATCGTCGGCACAGGTGCGATCCGCACCGAAGATTCCGTGGCCTTTGCCAAGCACGCCAAGGAGATCAAGGCCGATGCGCTGCTGGTCGGCACACCGCCCTACGCGCTGCCGACCCAGCAGGAGATCGCCCTGCACGTCAAGGCTGTGGATGCAGCCGCCGGTCTACCGATCATGCTGTACAACTACCCGGGCCGCATGAGCGTGGGTATGGGCGAGGAGTTCTTCGATGCGGTCGCCGACGTGAAGAACATCGTCGCCATCAAGGAAAGCTCCGGCGACATGAACCAGCTGCACCGCCTGGCCATCAAGCGCCCGAACATCCAACTCTCCTGCGGCTGGGACGACCAGGCCCTGGAGTTCTTCGCCTGGGGTGCCGAGAGCTGGGTCTGCGCCGGCTCCAACTTCATTCCGCGCGAACACGTGGCGCTGTATGAGGCCTGCGTACTGGAGAAAGACTTCGACAAGGCCCGCCGCATCATGGCGGCTATGATGCCGCTGATGGACTTCCTGGAAGGTGGCAAGTTCGTTCAGTCGATCAAATACGGCTGCGCGCTCAATGGCCTGAGCACCGGGGGCGTGCGCAAGCCGCTGCATGATCTGGACGCCAGCGAGAAAGCGGCCCTAGAGGGTGTGGTCAGCGAACTCAAGCGTGCCATCGCACAAATCACTGGAGGTGCCTGACATGGCCGAATTGCTGAGCAAGGACCAATATGCGGCCATTGCTGCCGACCTGCAACTGCGTACTCAGGCGTTCATCGACGGTCAGTTCTGTGATGCGATCTCGGGCCGCACCTTCATCACCACCAACCCGGCCACCGGCAGGCAGCTGGCCGAGATCGCGGCTTGTGACGTCAACGACGTCAATGTCGCGGTAGCCGCCGCCAAACGCGTGTTCGAAGACGGTTCGTGGTCGAAGCTGCAGCCCGCAGAGCGCAAGCACACCCTGCTGAAGTTCGCCCAACTGCTCGAAGACAATGCCCATGAGCTGGCCGTGCTGGAAAGCCTGGACAGCGGCAAGCCGGTCAGCGAATGCCAGAACGTCGACGTACCGGAAACCATCCACACCATTCGCTGGCATGCCGAGTTGATCGACAAGATCTACGACAACACCGCTCCCACCGGCAATGCCGCCGTGACCATGGTGGTACGTGAAGCCATCGGCGTGGTCGGCCTGGTACTGCCGTGGAACTTCCCATTGTTGATGCTGGCTTGGAAGATCGCTCCGTCACTGGCTGCCGGTTGCTCGATCGTGGTCAAGCCCGCCAAGGAAACCACCTTGAGCGCCCTGCGCGTGGCACAGCTTGCCCACGAGGCCGGCATCCCGGCCGGCGTGTTCAATTTAGTACCCGGTGGTGGCCGTGAGGTAGGCGAGGCCATCGGGCGCCATATGGACATCCCGATGGTCAGCTTCACCGGCTCCACCGAAACCGGTCGTCTGTTCTTGAAATATGCTTCCGAATCCAATCTCAAGCGCATCGTGCTGGAGCTCGGAGGCAAGAACCCGGCCGTGGTCATGAACGACTGCGAGAACCTGGACGAAGTCGCCCAGTTCGTCACGGCCGGTGCGTTCTGGAACATGGGCGAGAACTGCTCTGCGTCCTCGCGTCTGATCGTGCACAAGGATGTGAAAGACGAACTGCTGGGCCTGATCGCCAAACACCTGAAGGACTGGAAGCTGGGCGACCCGCTGGACCCGGATAACCGCTTGGGCGCGATGGTCAGCAAGTCGCACTTCGAGAAGGTGAAGTCCTACCTGGATTACGCCGCCGAAAACAAGCTCGACGTCGTACAAGGCGGAGAGACAGAGGACGGCGTGTTCGTGCAGCCGACCATTGTCGATGGCGTGGCGCGTGACAGCAAGCTATTCATCGAGGAGATCTTCGGCCCGGTACTGAGCGTGACCACCTTCCAGACCATCGACGAAGCCATCGAGCTGGCCAACGATACGGTCTACGGCCTGGCTGCATCAGCCTATACCGGTAGCTTGCGCAATGCCCTGCGCCTGTCCCGTGAAATCCGTGCGGGCGTGGTTACGGTCAACTGCTTCGGTGAAGGCGATGCCTCGACGCCGTTCGGTGGTTACAAAGAGTCTGGTTTCGGTGGGCGTGACAAGTCCATTTGGGCCCATGATCAATACACGGAGCTCAAGACTATCTGGATCAATGCTTCGTGATTCGAATGAGATCGGGGCAGTTCTGATTAACTTTCATCACTCCCGCTTAAACGTAGGCGGGAGCTTTTCTCATAGTTGCTGATTTGTCACTAGAGTGCTCGCAATAGGTTGCAACTGCCGTTTGCAACTGGCCAGTGTCAACCCAAAGCGGACCGCACCACGCGGCTCCAACGAGCACCGAATTAGAGATATCGCCGGTCTCAAATGCTTGTCAGAAAAAGCCCTGCCCGAAATGCAGTGCTGCACTTCCCCGCCAACCCAGATCGTCCCGTTGACGCTTTCGATCTGTAACCGACCGCCGCGGCCCAGATCGGTCTGAAAGGAGGCCTGTAGGCTCTGCATGATCAAGCGCGTATCGCGATGGTTGGCATTGACCTGGTTGAGGAGCAGCTTTACCGATGGCAAGTCAACGCCCAGGTAGCGGTAAGGTTCCAACTCTTCGAACAGACCCAGCGTACCCCTGCGCAGCTCCCGTGCGGCGAGCATTTCCGGCGGGACTGGGCACAGCGCGCAAGAGGAGGCAAGGATGACCATCTCCACGACCACGCTGCGTGCGCCTTGGGGTGTCGATGATCAGCACATCGTAATGCTCCTCGAAGGCAGGCAGCAGGTTGCGCAGGCGCAGACGGCCATCGGCCGCGTGCAGCGGCAGGGTGCTCATGTGCCCTGCTCGGTCGTTGGAGACGATCAAATCCAGATGCTGGATGACAGTGGCAGAGATCACCTGATCAGGCGCCGTGAGCCGCTGCGCGATAAGCTCGTAGCTACCGGCCTCACGTGCCTCGCTCATGGTGTAGTAGCTGGACAGCGTCGGTTGGCTGTCCAGGTCCAGTAGCAGAACGCGAAGGCCGGCATCGGCGAGCACGCCGCCCAGGTTGGCGGCGACGGTAGTCTTGCCCGCGCCGCCCTTGGTCGAGATCAGCGAGAGGACGTCCATGGTCAGTCTCCCGTGGACAGCCGGTCCTGAACCCACTGTTCGATCTCCAGTGAGTCCCAACCTACCGCGCGCGTGCCGATGCGCCGGCACTGCGGGAACTGACCGGCCTTCATCAGGTTGTAGATATGTGAACGCTTGAAGCCTGTGTTCTGCTCCACCTCATCGCGGCGCATGATGTGGCGGTCGGCTGACAGAGGGACAGGGCTGGTCGGTTGCATGATGTCACTCCTTAGCGCCGGGTGGCGCGTGGTGGGAAGTGACAGTCAGTGAAGGTCGAGAGGGAAATACAAACATTGTCAGGCAATGCCGGGCATTGCCTGACAATGCGGCCTCAGCCCCTTGTTTCCTGGGCTAAAAGACGCCGCGCGTCGGCAAATCGCCGATCAATGGTACTTTGACTCAAACCCCCCACCCCGGGAAAGCGCAGCAGAATGGCTTGCACCAATGCTGCCTGGCTGGAATAGATCGACTGCTGCTTGCCGTTTTGGTTTTTCCCGAGTGTGGTCTCCAGCATCGCGCCGATCAGCCTATTTTGCATGGCTTCAGACGTCCCGCACGGAATACCAAGCGACTCGAGTCGTGTTTTCAGCTGGTCGTTGAGCGTGGAAAGGGAGGCAATTTCACCGGCGGTGACAGCGTAGCTTTTCTGCAACTGCTCAAGCGAACTCAGGGCATAGTCGAGCTCGGCTTGCTTGGCTAGGTGCGCATTCAGGCTGATGCATCTCGAGTGATCAGCATTCTGGGGAAACAGAAAGGCGGGTTTCTGATCGGGACGGCTCCGTATGAACCAGAGCAGGAGGTCGGCGCGCCGAATGGAATAATAGCCTCGGTGAACGTGCTTCTCGGCAGTAATAGGTTGGCCGAGGTAAGTCGCTGGCAATTCGCCGCTGAGAATGGCGTCATAGAGACACTCGACGTGGTCGTGCAGGCTTGGCCATTGCGGGAAATGCTTTCGCAAGCTGCCCGGCTGGGAGAGGTCCACTTGAAGAATCTCGTCCTCGTGCTCGGAGAGGCCACACCAGAATCGCGGTGTCGATGGGGTGGTAGGAGCTTCTTATTGAGATCATGGCACACAGCCTCCTGCTGCGTTCATCCTGGAAACGCTGATGGGGGCTGTTATCTGGCACCTGTCCAGCGAGCCAATTCGAAAAGCAATCTGATCACGAGATGGCGACCGTAAGCGAAAGGTTTGGTTCTCCGAAGGATATCGATCACGACACAATGTGTCGTGATCGACGCTTGAGGGACTATTGTCTAGCTAGGGAAAATCGCTTTGCTTTTGCATGCCATAGTGATCAATAGCTTCAGCAGTGGGCACTCGGGCTGGTCTGGTTAGTCGAGACGCCCAAAGAGGGTTACCTCCATCGCGCTTACTCTTTATACATTGAGTCCGTCCCCTACTATCCGGTATGTGATGTAAATAACACAATGCAGGACTCGCCACCGCTTAGTCTCGCCGGCGAGCCCAAGCCTCAAAGCCACATTATTGTCGATACCCATCAATGATCAGGTGCCGAGAAACATGCTTTCTGATGTTGTGTTTGTCTCGCCGTCGGTTACCGCTTATGCCCTGTGCTGTGTCTTCGTGGCCGCGGTTGCGAGGGGTTTTTCCGGCTTCGGCTTTACCCTCCTGGCCATCATGTCACTTTCGTTCGTATTGCCGTTATCGACCATTGTTCCTGCCATGTTTGTTCTAGAGATTGCTGCCGGTCTGAGACTCTTGCCCTCTTTATGGAGGCAAGTGCATTGGCGATCCATTCGAGTGCTGGTCATCAGCTCGATCATGGCGACGCCGGTGGGCGCGTATCTGCTTGTCAACATACCAGCCGAGTATGTGAAGTTTGTACTCACCATCCTGATAATCGCGTGCTGTCTGGTCATGATTGCGGGTTACAAGCTACAGAAGATGCCCACGACCATGCAGACCGCTGCAACAGGTGCAGGGGCAGGGGTGCTCAATGGTTCGCTGGGCTTGGGTGGTCCTCCCGTAATCGTCTTTTTCCTTGGCTCTCCGCTGGCCTTGGAAGCGGGGCGGGCGTCTATCGTTGCAGCGTTTCTGGCAATGGATGTGGCGGCACTCCCCGCTTTTTGGGCGCTTGGTCTGTTCGGGCTCGAGTCGTTACATCTCGGGTTGATGAGCTTGCCGGTGCTGGTATCAGGCGTCTGGCTGGGTGCGCGCCTTGCCCAGCGCGTAGAGGAAGCAGTAGCGCGAAAGGTCATTCTCGTGCTGCTGATGCTGCTTGCCTTGGGTAGCTTTGTCTAACGGCCCGGTACTCCGCCCGCGATATCCAAGTTCAGTGACCCAGAAGTGTAGGTGAAGACCTTGGAACAGAGCATTAGCATGACATCACCGGCCAAAGACGTTCGTATCGGTATAGGATTGTGCCTGCTCTCGATGTTCATCTTCGCTATGCAGGATGGTCTTACCAAGACCTTGGTCAAAGATCTGCCCGTCGTTCAAATGGTGATGGTCAGGTACTGGTTTTTCCTGCTTTTCGCCGTCGTATTCGTGTCGTTGAAGGGAGGGCTGAAAAGGGCGGTCAGAACTGGCCAGCCGATGCTCCAGATATTGAGGGCTTTGCTTGGCGTGTTCGAGATAGCTGTATTCGGCTTGGCTTTGCGTTACCTAGGGCTGGCGGAAACCCACGCGATATACGCCATATTTCCCCTGTTGACCCTGTTATTAGCGGCCTTGGTGCTAAGAGAGTCTGTTAGCCTGCGTCAGACCTTGGCTGCCATGGTTGGTTTTACAGGTACGTTGATCATTCTCCAACCTGGTATGGGCGTATTTAGCGTGGCGTCTCTGATCCCATTGCTTTCGGCCTTCATGTTCGCGGTATTCAACGTGCTAACGCGCAGGATTAGCCAGACCGATTCCTTTGCCACCAATATGTTGTACATGGGTTTTTGGGGAGCCGTAGCCTCGGCGGTGATGGGGCTCGGACAGTGGGTGGCGCCCACCGCACTGCAATGGGGGCTGATGTTGGTCCTTTGCGTTACCGGGGTTGCTGCGCAGTTGCTGCTCTTGCAAGCGCTCAAATACACGACCGCAGGCATTCTGCAACCGTTCAATTACGCGCTGTTGGTGTTCGCTTCGCTTATAGGTGTCGTTTGGTTCGGGGAAACGCTGGATGGTTTTCTGATCGCGGGGGCAATACTGGTGGTAATGGGTGGAATCTGGTCAATTACTCGTGCAGACAGTGGCAGATGATGACTGACAAACGTATTTGGGCCTGACACGCCGGCACCGAAGCTCCCTGCGACCTATGATTGACGGCAGCCGGCTGATTGGAGATTGTCGTGTTCAAGTTTCTTATTGTCATCTTTCCCTATTTCAACGCTGCTGCCACTACCGCGTTCGTTGATCCGTTCCGGGCAGCCAATTATCTAAGCGGCAAAACCTGCTTTCACTGGGAGTTTGCTTCCTTGGAAGGCGGCCTTGTGCGTTCCTCAAATGGTATGGACCTGTCCACCCAGTCGCTTGGCGGCCTGCGTGACGAGAGTTGGGACCTTGTGGTGGTGTCCTGCAGCTGGACACCCGAGAAATTCAACACCCCCCAAATCCTCAGCCTGCTGAGAAACTGGGCCAACAAAGGCTGCATGCTTGGGGCGCTCGATACCGGCACCTTTCTGCTGGCAGAGGCTGGCTTGCTGAAGGGTAAGCGCGCCACTGGACACTACGAACATATTGATGCCCTGATCGAGCTCTACCCCGAAGTGGAGATCGTGGAAGACCTGTACGTATTCGATCAGAACCGAATCACCTGCTGCGGGGGGGCAGCCGGAACAGATGTCGCCTTGCAACTGATCCGCAACATGCACGGTGAAACGCTGGCAAACGAGGCGGCGCGCTATGTTTTCCACCCAGAGTTCAGACCCGGTAGCACGCGACAAAACCCCGAGGATCACCAGCCCATGGGGCACACCATACCAATCGCGGTGACCCAAGCGATCAAGCTGATGGAAACCCACCTTGAGGACGTCATAAGCATCCCGGAAATCAGCGACCGTGTCGGCATTTCGCAACGGCAGCTTGATCGGCTCTTTCGCCAGATTGCGCACAAGACCCCAGCACTTTATTACCGCGACATTCGCCTGGATCGAGCGCGTGGACTGGTCACCCAAACCAGTATGCCGCTAACCAAGGTAGGCGTCGCGTCAGGGTTTCCGAACCAATCGCATTTCTGCAGAGCGTACCGCGAACGCTTCGGGATAACGCCCAGTCAGGATCGCCAGGAAGGGCGAGTGCCTTTCGATTACCGAGCCTGGCCAATGCATCAATCCGGCAAGCAACGGTAATTGTGAGGTCGTACCCAGACAGTACATGCCTAAAAGCGACCTAGGCAAAAAACGCAAATAGAAAGGCGAATTTTGCAAAATTTCTATTTCCCAACCAGCCCACTATCAACCCCACAGAACGAGCAAAACCCCTAGCTCGTGACAATAAAAGGGCCGTTGATATGTCTGAGTTGCTGCATCCTCGTCAGTTCGAATCGATCAAGCAGGGTTATGATCCGGACCCGCTCGTTTCCCAGTCGCTGCGCGCTGAGGCCTATGTAGAACCTGAGTGGTTCCGCTTCGATCAACAGCAGATTCTCGCCCAGAGCTGGCAGTGGGTGTGCCACGTCGAAAAGGTACGCGAAGCCGGCAGCTATACCACCGTAGACATCGCCGGGCACCCGATCGCAGTGGTACGCGACCAGGATGGTACCCTGCGCGCTTTTTACAACGTGTGCAAACACCGCGCGCACCCCGTTCTGCAGGGCGAAGGCAAGACTCGCCGCATCGTCTGCCCGTACCACTCCTGGTGCTATGGCCTGAACGGTAGCCTCGTCGCTGCACCACATGTCTCCGGCCTTAAAGACTTCAACAAGGAAGAGATTCATCTCACTCCGGTTCAGGTCGAAGAGTTCTGCGGTTTCGTCTATGTGAACCTTGACCCCAAAGCGGCTCCGCTGCACCAACAGTCGGGTGACTTGGCCAAGGAAATCATGCAGTGGGCTCCGGATATTGAGAAGCTCACCTTCGCTCACCGGTTGACCTATGACATCAAGTCGAACTGGAAGAACGTGGTCGACAATTTCCTTGAGTGCTACCACTGCCCGACAGCGCACAAGGACTTCTGCACCTTGGTCGATATGGACACCTACAAGGTGGAGACCCACGGCATCTATTCGAGCCACATGGCGGAGGCCGGCAAGGGGCAGAACTCGGCTTACGACGTGTCCAAGGCCAGCGTACGCACCCATGCGGTGTGGTGGCTGTGGCCTAACACCTGCTTGATGCGTTACCCCGGTCGCAGCTCGATGATCGTGTTGAACATTGTGCCGATGGGCCCTGACCGCACTTTCGAAACCTATGACTTCTTCCTGGAGACGCCAGAGCCGGATGACATGGAAAAAGAAGCCATTCGCTACCTCGACGAAGTGCTGCAGGTGGAAGATATCTCGTTGGTTGAAAACGTCCAGCGCGGTATGCAGACCCCAGCTTTCGATCAGGGCCGAATCGTCACTGACCCGAATGGCTCCGGTAAGTCTGAACACGCACTGCATCACTTCCATGGGCTGGTACTCGAAGCTTACGCGCGTGGCGTGAAGTCATGAGTGGCGGCGGCCTTGAAGGGAAGGTCGCCTTGGTCACCGGCGGTACAGGCGGCATTGGCAGAGCGGTGTGTGAGCGTTTGCTGAAGGAGGGCGCAGTTGTCTATGCCGCCGACCTGACCCAGCAGCACCCCGTGCCGGGCGCCATGCCTGTACAGCTGAACGTTGGCGATGAGGCGCAAGTAATAGCTGTCATGCAGCAGGTGGAACAGCTCCACGGGCGGCTCGATGTGCTGGTCAATGCTGCCGGTATCGAGGTGGAACACACCATCGAGCACACGTCACTCGAAGTCTGGAATCGGGTATTCGCAGTCAACGTCACGGGCACGTTCCTGGTCAGCAAGTACGCGTTGCCACTCCTGCGCAAGGGAGTAGGAGCCAGCGTCATCAACTTTGGCTCCTATGACGGTTTCATTGCCGATCCGGGCCTTGCGGCTTACTGCGCGAGCAAGGGAGCGGTGCATGCGCTGACCCGTGCGATGGCCTGCGACCACGGGCCGGAGGGGATTCGGGTGAATGCGGTGTGTCCTGGCTACATCGACACGCCCATGCTGCGTGGTTTTTTTCAGGATCACGGCGACATTGCCAGCCTGGAAAACGCAGTGAGGGATGTGCACCCGACCCAGCGCTATGGCACTCCAGCCGATGTCGCCAACCTCGTGAACTGGCTGGCCAGCGACGAGGCCCGCTATGCCAGTGGCCAGTTGTGGATTCTCGATGGTGGTCTGACCGCCCAAGTACAACAAATGAAACTGTGAGTCTCGCCATGCCAAAGTCCGTCATTATTACCTGCGCCACTACTGGTGGCGTACACACCCCGACCATGTCCGAATACCTGCCGATCACCCCGCAGGAAATCGCTGACTCCTCGGTTGAGGCTGCGAAAGCCGGCGCATCGATCATTCACCTGCATGCCCGCAATCCTGAAACCGGCAAGCCCGATCCGCGTCCAGAGTTGTTCCAGGACTTCATGGGCCAAATCAATCGCCAAAGCGACGCCGTACTGAACGTTTCTACCGGTGGTGGCCTGGGTATGACCCGTGAGGAGCGTCTGCGTGCCGCCCTGGCGGTGAGCCCGGAAATGGCTTCGCTGAACGTCGGCTCGATGAACTTCGGCATCTTCCCGATGAAGGCGAAGTATTCGAACTGGAAGCACGATTGGGAGCCGGCGTTCCTCGACAGCACCCGCGACTTCATTTTCCGCAACACCTTTGCCGACATCGAATACATCGTCAAAGAGCTGGGCGACGGTCACGGCACTCGTTTCGAGTTCGAATGCTACGACTTGGGCCACCTGTACAACCTGGCCTGGATCATCGAGCAGGGTTGGGTCAAGCCGCCTTTTCTCATTCAGATCGTCTTCGGTGTGCTGGGCGGGGTAGGTGCAGACCTCGACAACCTGATGCACATGCACACCGTCGCACAGAAGCTGTTCGGCAAAGACTACGAATGGTCGGTGCTGGCTGCCGGAAAAAACCAGATGGCCTTCGCTACCCAGGCAGCAATGCTCGGCGGCAACGTGCGCGTCGGTCTGGAAGACAGCCTGTTCATCGGAGCGGGCGAAAAGGCTCAGAGCAACGCCGAACAGGTACTGAAGATCCGCTCGATCGTCGAAAACCTGGGCCTGAAGGTGGCAACGCCGGAAGAAGCGCGGGCGCGTCTGGGGCTGAAGGGACGCGACAAGATCACCTTGTGATTCGGGATTGGGGATATGCCATGCATACCAAAATGTTGATCAACGGCGAACTCGTCGAGGGCGCCGCTGCGTCGCTCGCTGTCATAGATCCCGCCACTGGCGAGGAAATTGTCAGTGTTCGTCAGGCGGATGACGCTCAGCTGGACAGCGCTGTTCGTAGCGCCCACGAAGCTTTCGAGTCATTCTCGAAGACCACTCCCGCTCAACGGGCCGCGCTGCTGCAAGACATCGCGGGCGTCATCGAAGAGCACGCCGAAGAGTTGGCTTCGCTGGAAAGTCAGAACGTCGGTAAGCCTTGGCCATCGGCTCTCGAAGACGAAATGCCGCTGACCCTCGACACCTTCCGCTTCTTTGCCGGCGCTGCGCGCACTATGGCAGGTGTGGCAGCTGGTGAGTACGTGCCGGGCCATACGAGCCTGATTCGTCGGGATCCGATCGGGGCGGTGGCAGCGATTGCCCCTTGGAACTACCCGTTGATGATGGCTGCCTGGAAACTGGCAGCGCCATTGGCTGCAGGGTGTTCTGTGGTGCTCAAACCTTCGGAAGTAACCCCGCTTTCTACCCTGCGCCTGGGTGAGCTGCTGGCTGATGTCGTCCCGAAAGGCGTGATCAATATCGTGCACGGGGTCGGTACTTCGACCGGGGCGCGTCTGATCAATGCTGACAACATCGAAGCGGTAAGCATCACCGGCTCGCCTGCAACAGGCAGTGCCGCCATGCGCGCGGCTGCGCAGCAAATGCGCCAGGTTCATGTCGAGCTTGGCGGCAAGGCGCCAGTGATCGTTTATGAGGATGCTGATGTCGAGAAGCTGGTCGCAACCCTTCGTGCAACTGCATTTTTCAACGCCGGCCAAGATTGCGCGCAACCCTGCCGGGTGCTGGTTGCCAGCAAGGTCTACGACCGCGTCGTCAGTGCATTGGCCGAAGCGGCAGCGTCGATCAAGGTCGGGGCGCCTCGGGCGGTCGGAACGGAGATGGGGCCGTTGGTCACTGAGCTGCACCGTCAGCGAGTGGCCGGTTTCGTCGACCGTGCTCGGGCATACGCCGAAGTTGTAGCGGGCGGCACAGTCGAAGCGGGTGGTGGCTTCTTCTACAGCCCGACGGTGGTTGCAGATGTCGATCATCATGCCGAGATCGCCACCCAAGAGATTTTCGGCCCTGTGATTGCGGTGTCTCGCTTCACTGAGGCCCAGGATCCGATTGCCATCGCCAATGCCACCCGCTACGGGTTGGCCTCGTCGATCTGGACGCGTGACAGCGGGCGGGCCATGGAGGCCAGCAGTCGACTGCGCTATGGCTTCACCTGGGTCAATACCCATGGTGTAGCAACGCCTGAAATGCCTTGGGCGGCCATGAAAGGATCTGGGCATGGCTGTGACATGTCGGTGTTCGCGCTGGATGCGTACACCAGCGTTCGTCACGTGATGCTGGCCCACGGGTGATCGAGCATGAACAGATCCGCTGTGATCGTGACAGGAGGCAGCCGTGGTATTGGGCTGGCGATCGTCGAAAAGTTTGTCGCTCAAGGTCGCCAGGTGGTGGCTTGCGGGCGCGGAGTCCGGCCTCGCCACATGGATGCGTCGGTCGAGTGGGTGCAGGCTGATGTGTCGAAAACTGATGACGCGAACTACATCGTCGAACGCGCCATCCAGCGCTTTGGTCGAGTGAGTGTTCTCGTCAACAACGCCGGAGTTCAGATCGAGAAAACGGTGTTGGAAACCACCGATGCCGATTGGGACGAGGTCATGGGGATCAACGCCCGAGGCACATTCAACCTGTGTCGGGCGGTGTTGCCCGGCATGGTTAAGTGCGGAGGTTCGATCATCAACCTTGGTTCCATCTCGGGGCAAACAGCGGACCCAGCCATGGCGATCTACAACGCTTCGAAAGCGTTCGTTCATGGATTGACACGCTCCATTGCCGTGGATCATGGCCCACGCGTGAGATGTAACGCGGTATGCCCCGGCTGGATCATGACCGCCATGGCCGAGGACGCTTTCGCCATGGCTGAAAACCCAGCCAAGGCCAAAGCCGATGCCCTGGCCCGCCACCCGGCGGGCCGATTTGGACAACCTGAAGACATTGCTGAGACGGTGGCGTGGTTGGCCTCCGATGCAGCGCGCTTCATTACCGGACAGTGCTTTGTCGTTGATGGCGGCCTGACCAGTGCTTCTCCCTTACAACCGAGGTTTTTCTGATGAGTGAATTTTCAAATGTCGCGGTGATTGGCGCGGGTGTGATTGGAGCCAGCTGGGCCGCTCTGTTCCTTGCATCGGGGCGTAACGTTGCCGTCTATGACCCGTCCCCGACCATGGAAGCCGATGTTCGCGCCTACATCGACAACGCGTGGCCGACCCTGCGCGAACTCGGGTTGGCTGATGCCGAGCCAGGTTTGCTGAGCTTCCATAAAGATGTGGAGGGCGCTGTCAGCCAGGCCGATTTCGTTCAGGAAAGTGTGCCAGAGCGTATCGCAATCAAGCATGACCTGTTCGCCAAGCTAGAAGCTGCACTCAAACCTGGCACCATCGTCGCCTCTTCGGCCTCGGGGCTGCGTCTGGGCGAGATGCAGGCGGGTTGGAAAGACCCCTCGCACTTCATCCTGGGCCACCCCTTCAACCCGCCGCACCTGATTCCTCTGGTCGAGGTCATGGGCAACGAGAAAACGGCTGTCGGCGTGGTTGAAAAGGCAGAGCGCTTCTACGAGTTGGTGGGCAAGGTCACCATCCGGGTTAACCGGGAGGTGAAAGGACACGTCGCCAACCGCTTGCAAGCTGCGCTGTGGCGCGAGGCGATCCATCTGGTGAAGAGCGGCGTAGCCAGTGTCGAGGACGTCGACAAGGCCGTGTGGGCAGGCCCAGGCCTGCGCTGGGCGGCCATGGGCCCGACCATGCTGTTCCACCTGGGCGGTGGCTCGCAGGGCCTCAGCTCGTTCTGCCAGAAATACACCGAGAGTTTCCACGGCTGGTGGGACGACCTGGGTGATCCGCGCCTGGATGAACAGACGGCTTCGATGCTAGTTCAAGGCGTTCGTGATGAGGCCGGCAGCAGCAGCTGGGCGTCACTCGCGACTAATCGTGATGAGCTCATCACCCAGATGTTGAAAGCCACCGCTCCACTGCGGTGTCGTTGATGTTTGGCCCGGGGCGCTCACGTTCCGGGCCTGTTTGCCGTTGCGTGAGGTTTGCCATGCCTGATGAATTGAATCTACAGATAACGGACCTGATTGCTGAAGCCAAAGGCGTCATGGTCGTCGAGCTGCGCTCGCCCGCAGGTGAAGCGCTGCCACCTTTCAAACCTGGTGCCCACATCGAACTTCACTTGCCAGGAGACATCGTTCGTCAGTATTCGCTGTGTAACGATGCACGCGAAAACGACCGCTATTGCGTAGGTGTAGGCCTGTCTCCGGTCAGTCGAGGTGGCTCCAGGCATGTGCATCAATCACTTCGGGTCGGCGATACGCTGCAAGTCAGCCCACCCCGCAATCACTTTCCACTGGAGGAGGATGCGCCTGGGTTCGTGTTCTTTGCAGGCGGGATAGGCATCACGCCGGTCTGGTCGATGATCCAGTGGTGCGAAGCGAACAAGCGCCCCTGGCACCTGTTCTACCTGGTACGCAGCCGTCAGCGGGCGGCATTCCTGGAAGAGCTACGGGTCTTCGGCAATCGTGTCACGCTTCATGCTGACGACGAAGCGGGTGGCTTGTTCGATATTGCTGCGGCCATTGATCAGCAGCCGTCCGATGTTCATTTCTACACCTGCGGACCAACACCGCTGATGCTTGCAGTCGAAGCGGCAGCGGCGGGCTTTCCGGAAGAGCAGGTGCATTTCGAATGGTTTACGCCAAAAGAGCCCAAGTCCACTGCAACGGACAAGGCTTTCAGCATTCAACTTGCCCGTAGCGGTAAGTCCTTTGAGGTGCCGGCAGACAAAAGCATTCTGCAGGTGCTCGAAGACAACGGTTTGCGGGCAGAAAGTTCTTGCCGGGAGGGGACATGCGCCTCATGCGAGATCTGTGTTCTGGAAGGCACGCCCGATCATCGCGACAGCGTGCTGACGGCAGCCGAGCGCAAGAAGAACGACGTAATGATGATCTGCGTCTCCCGATCGCTTTCCGAAACTCTCGTACTCGATCTCTGAAGTGTACCCATGACTTCTGGAAGGACTTATTCGTGAACAACCTGTTGCTTATCCACGAGGCTACGGTCATCGAGGACTGGATCGACTACAACGGTCATCTGCGCGATGCCTTTTACTTCCTGATCTTCAGCCATGCCACCGATGCCTTGATGGATCATGTCGGTCTCGATGCTGATGCCCGTGGCATCTATGGCCACACGCTGTACACGCTCGAGGCCCACATCAATTACCTCAGCGAAACCAAGTTGGGTGAGCGGGTTGAGGTCTTCACCCAGGTGATCGATCACGACAGCAAACGTCTGCACATCGTCCACCACCTTTACCGACCCAAGGATGGAGAACTGTTGGCCGCGAGTGAGCAGATGCTCATGAATATTTCGGTCGAGGCCGGGCGCGCGGTGAAGTTCGCCACCTCCGTGGACGCGAACATCAACGCGATCTTTGAAACCCATCGTCTGCTGCCTCGGCCCGGCTATTGCGGTCGTGTCATCGGGATTCGTCGCTGAAGAAACGTCACCGGCTGTATAGAAAAACAAGATCGCTTTACCTCTGAAATAACAAGAACTGCCGCTTTCCACAGCTGCTCAATAGAGGATTTTGCGTCATGAGACATGCACTTTGCGTCGCCCTGTGCACCGCCCTGGCTGTATCCGTGAACGCTTACGGTGCTGAGCCGTCCCAGTGCCGACTGGTGAGAATGTCCGATCCGGGCTGGACGGATATCCAAACCACTACCGCCATTGCCACCACGTTGCTCAAAAGCCTTGGTTACCAGACGAAATCGACACTGGTTGGCGTTCCGCTCACTTTCAAGGCCTTGTCCGAAGGTAAGAGCATGGATGTGTTTCTGGGTACCTGGTTGCCCACCATGGAGCCTGATCTCAAGCCGCACCGTGATGCCGGTACGATCGATATCGTCCGGGCCAATCTCGAACATGCCAAGTACACCTTGGCCGTTCCACAGACCCTGTGGGATCAAGGCCTAAAGGACTTTGCCGATCTTCCGAAATTCAAGGATGCCCTAGGTAGCAAGATTTATGGGTTGGAGCCTGGGGATGGCGGCAATAACGCAGTGCTCAAAGCCATCAGTGAAAATGCATTTGGCCTGAAGGATGCGGGCTTTACCGTGGTTGCATCGAGCGAATCAGGCATGCTGGCGCAGGTCGAGAGAGCGAAGCGTCGCAATCAGGCGATCGTCTACCTGGGCTGGGAACCTCACCCGATGAATACCCGCTTCGAGATGAAATTCCTTACTGGCGGGGACGCCTATTTCGGCCCGAATTTCGGGGATGCCACTGTATACACCAGTACGCGCAAAGGCTACGCGAACGAGTGTCCGAACGTAGGCCAGTTGCTCAAGAACCTGAGCTTCACCCTCGACATGGAGAACCACATCATGGGCGCCATTCTGTACGAAAAAATGGAGCCCGAAGCTGCAGCCAGAGCCTGGCTGAAGCAGAACCCTCAAGTCCTTGATGCCTGGCTTGCAGGGGTGAAAACCTGGGAGGGACAACCAGGGCTTGAGCAAGTCAAGGCGGAGGTGATGCGATGAACCATTCGATGCGTACCCTTGCACGCTCGATCAAGCAGCTCACAGCGGGTGTCCTGCTCACCGCCGTGGCTGTAGCAAGCCCCGCGAGCCGGGCTATGGAGGCAGCAGAGTGCAAGCTAGTGAAGCTCGGCTCGACCAACTGGTCAGACACGGTGGCAACTTCGGCGATGGCTCAGTTGGCCATGGAATCGTTGGGTTACCAAGTAAAGCTGACCACCGCATCCCAGCAGATCATCCTGGCCGGCCTTGCCGACCGCAAGTTGGATACCTTCCTCGGCTACTGGCAACCGACCATGCAGCCGGTGGCGGAACCTTACCTCAACAAGCAGAAAATCGATCTCGTTACTCCGGCGGCCTTGCCGGACGCGCAGTCCACATTTGCGGTGCCTCGCTATGCCTACGACGCCGGGCTGCGTACTTTCGGGGACATCGCCAGGTTCAAGGACAAGCTCGACTCCAGGATTTATGTCATTGAACCAGGTAGCGGCTCCAACCGTATCAGCGCCAAGATGATCGAAAGCGATCAGTTCGGGCTAAAGGGGTTCACGCTCATGGAGTCGAGCGAGGCCGGGATGCTCACTGCAGTGAAACGCGCTGTCAGCAGGCAGGAATGGGTGGTGTTCTTTGGGTGGAAACCTCACCCGATGAATCTGCAACTGGACATGGTTTACCTAACCGGCAGCGAAAATGTGTTCGGCCCTGACGAGGGCGCCGCCACTGTTTCGGTGATGACTTCCTCCGGCTATGCCCAGCGATGCCCTAACGCAGGCCGCCTGCTGCAGAACCTGTCCTTCAAAAGCGATCAAGTCAGTCACCTGATGGTGCCGATACTTGAGCGTACCTCGCCAAGGGATGCCGCATTGGCATGGCTCAAAGCCAACTCGGAACAGGTTAAACCGTGGTTTGAAGGTGTAACGACACTCGACGGCAAACCGGGATTCGACGCGTTCCATCATTTCCTTACCCAGTAACCGGAGTCCAGCGGGGCTTACCCCAAGTTGTTCTAATCTGGCAGACCTAGCTCTGTCCGGGAAAGATTCGCCTGATAGATAGGACAAAATAACAATGAAAATCGAGAAACGAAGTATTGAATTTGTGCCGCACAGCGAACGCTACGGTCGCCCTCGGCGACTATTCACCGTGTGGTTCAGCTCGAATCTCCAAGTGACGGCGTTGATGGTTGGTACCTTGGGCGTGGCTTCGGGACTCTCTTTACAATGGACGCTGATCGGGTTGGTGGTCGGGTGCATGCTTGGCACTGTCTTCATGGCCGCTCACTCCGCCCAGGGGCCTCACTTGGGCGTTCCGCAGATGATTCAGAGCCGTGCTCAGTTCGGCGTCCTGGGCGCGGCCATCCCTCTGCTGGTCATGGTAACAGCCGCCGTGCTGTTCATGTCCGCCAGTGGCGTCCTGATGCGTGACACACTCAAGACCCTGTTACCGATCACGGACAACCAGGCGATTATGGTAGTCGGTGTACTCACCTTCGTGATCGGCGTGGTCGGGTACGAGCTCATTCACCGCATGGGTGCCTGGATGACGCTCCTGTCATCCATCGTCTTCGGTGCCGCGCTAATTCTGATTCTGATGAGAACGGGATCATCAGAGGCGGTTCAGGTTTCGGAGGGTGGTTTCTCCATGCCGATCTTCAATCTGGTGATCGCACAGGCTGCCTCATGGACGCTCGGCTACGGCCCATATGTCGCAGACTATTCCCGCTACCTTCCCGCTGATGTCCGAACCAAAGACACCTTCTGGACAACCTATTTCGGTTGCGCATTGGGTTCGTTGGGAATGATGGCTCTGGGGGCTGTACTCGCTACCGTCGTACCGTCCGCTCTGCATCTTGATCCTGGCAGTGCGGTCGCTACCCTGTTTGGCCCTTGGGCCAAAGCGGTTCTTGTGGTGGTGGCCCTCGGCGTGATTCAGTACAACGTGCTGTGTCTCTACAGCGCCTACATGTCCATCACCACGATTTTCAGTGGCTTCGCAAAGTTGCAGCACGTTCGGCGTGGCACGAAAGCGTTGCTCATGGCGATCCTCTCGATCTTGGCCTGTGCTATCGCTTCCCAGACTCAGTACCACTTCGATACGTTCTTTGCAGACATTCTCATCGGCCAGCTTTACCTACTGATTCCGTGGAGTGCCATCAATCTGGTGGACTACTACTTCGTCCGGCGCGGGAACTACAGCATTGAAGACCTTTACGATGCTCAAGGACGATATGGGCGATGGAACGGGAGAACGATGCTTGTGTATGCCGTTTCGATAATCGGGACTGTGCCCTTTATGAAACTGTCGTTCTTTGAGGGCTACTTTGCAAAGCTGATAGGTGCGGACGTCAGCTGGATCGCTGGCCTGGCCTTGGCCGGATTACTGTATTTCATCTTTAACTGGAACCAGGTGACGGTAGAGGAGGGCCAGGTTTTCAGAAAACAGAAAACCGTTACGGTCTTCGCCAATGCTGAGGAGTAGATAGTGATCAAGGCGACTCAACGAGTCGCCTCGGCGGCCTTCAGGACCGGAGCTGGCTCGCTGGCGCTTTAATTGCCTTTAGCCAGCCAGGCGTTGAAGCGCACCTCAAGATCTTCGCCGTGATTGACCCAGAATTCATTGTTGAACGCCAGCGACTGCTTGATATTGGCGGGGAAGGTGTTGAGCCGTGGAGCGACACTGGCATCCAGCAGCCCTGCAGCTTGTAAATTCACTGCCCCATAACCCAGCTTCTCTGTATGAAGCTTTTGAGCCTGTGGCTGCAAGGTCGAGGCGATGAACGTTTGCGCAAGCGCCTTGTGCTTGCTTCCCTTTGGAATGGCCCAATAATCGATCGCGTGGATGCTGCCTCCCCAAACGGGTTTGATCGGCGCTCCAGACTCCTGGGCGGCGAAGATTCGGCCATTGAATGCGGTCGTCATCACAACGTCCCCTGCGGCCAGGTACTGCATCGGTTGAGCGCCGGCTTCCCACCACTGGATAGCGGGTTTGATCTTGTCCAGCTTGGCGAATGCGCGGTCAACCCCCTCCGATGTAGCCAGCACCTCATAGACTTTCTCGCGGGGAACGCCGTCGGCAATCAACGCGGCTTCCAACGTGAACTTGGGTCCGCGTTGTAGCGCGCGCTTGCCCGGAAATTTCTCTAAATCCCAGAAATCAGCCCAGCCCTGCGGAGCTTCTTTGAGCGCATCGGCGTTGTAAGACAGAGTCATCGACCATACCAGCAACCCCGCTCCGCATTCAGACAGGGTCTCAGGCACATACGCTTGTGCATCGCCAAATTGGTTCTGATCGAGTGGTTCAAACAACCCCTCGTCACACCCCCTGACCAATTTGTCAGACTCGACTTGCACTACGTCCCAATTCACACTTTTGGTGTTCACCATGGCCTTGATGCGCGCCATTTCACCGTTGTACTCACCCGCGATGATTTTCGCTTGGTGAGCGGTTTCGAAAGGTTTGTAAAAAACTTCAGTCTGCACATCCTTGCTGACGCCTCCATAAGAAATAACGGTCATTTCTTCGGCGTTGGCCGCGGCGCACATCGAGAGCGCCAGGGTGAGAGAGGCCAAATGCTTATCCATACGCGTTCTTCCTTGTTTTCATTGTGAATGCGGTAGATGGGGCCGGCCCGCTCCATTCTTCGTGGTGGCTGGATGCGGTTCTATGATGTGTAGGACGTTTTATGGAATCGATCGGCTGAGTGACAACTTGTGCGTCGTTTACCATGCATGCGCGCCGATTGGCATCTCGAATCGGCCCATTGAGCATGTTTTGCATACACGGGGCAACAGGCTTGCAGAAAGTTATATTATAACGTATTTTGCGGCCTTCTCCTAGGTGGAGCCTCCCGGCTTCGGCCGTTATACGACTGTTCACCGCCGCTTTATCACCATGGCACATACCCTGCGAAAGAGACTTTGGCAGGGCAGTGGGCGCACGCGTTAAGGATAATGATGAAAACTGATCTGGCTCCACTTGCACTCCTTGCTGCTTTCACCGCCAGTGAGTCACTCGCTGCGTCAACAGGAGAATCCATCATTGTTTTGGGCGAGACCCACATTGGAGGAGGGTCTGGGGGAGGGCAGGTTTATCAGACCGGAAGCAGCGTACTGACATCCGTGGATGTACTCGGGGCTGACAAAACCGAGGACCAGGCGGTCATGAACAGTTGGGAGCTGCTTGGGCGGATGCCAGGCATCCAAATGACGGAGACTCGCCAAGGCGGTGAGTCGGGCAAGGTCAGTTTCCGGGCATTCAATGGCGAAGGTTATATCAACGGCATCAAAACGT
>NZ_JADNYP010000013.1 GCF_015680705.1 Pseudomonas fulva
GATTCGAAAGGCCGTCAAGCTTTTATTTAAAAAATTCAGACACATGTCTTTTCATAGATTTCTGACAATGGTTGATGGGGGTCTGACTTGCGCACTATATTGCACCTCTCTTCATTTCAGGACTCCGTCTCCATGGACAACCGCCCACGCGGCCTGGTCACTGCATTGTTTCCGATCGGCCTGCTTCTGATCGCGATGACCTCGATCCAGTCCGGCGCCTCGCTGGCCAAGTCGATGTTCCCGGTCGTGGGCGCGCAAGGCACCACGACGCTGCGCCTGTTCTTCGCGAGCATCATCATGCTCTTGCTGCTACGACCATGGCGTGTACGCATGACAAAAAGCACCTTGCGCAGCGTGGTCGTCTATGGCTTGGCACTGGGCGGCATGAACTTGCTTTTCTATATGGCGGTGCGCAGTGTACCGCTAGGTATCGCGGTCGCGCTCGAGTTCACCGGCCCGCTGGCGG
The DNA here is from genome assembly GCF_015680705.1 of Pseudomonas fulva. GTDB lineage: Bacteria > Pseudomonadota > Gammaproteobacteria > Pseudomonadales > Pseudomonadaceae > Aquipseudomonas > Aquipseudomonas fulva_C. The sequence continues at coordinate 467 of NZ_JADNYP010000013.1, forward strand.
TAGCCATCCTCGCCTCGCGTCGCCTCATCGACTTCCTGTGGATCGCCCTGGCCGTTGCCGGATTGTTCCTGTTGATTCCCCTTGGCGCCAGTGACAGCGCCATCGACCCGCTTGGTGCAGCCTACGCACTCGGTGCTGGAGTCTGCTGGGCACTGTATATCCTGTTCGGCCAGCGCGCCGGTGCCGAGCATGGCGTGCAGACGGCAGCGCTGGGTGTCGTGATTGCCGCCTTCTTCGTTGCCCCCATAGGCATCGTCCATGCCGGTAGTGCCTTGCTCACGCCAGGCTTGATTCCTGTCGCCGTGGGCGTGGCCGTGTTGTCCACCGCGCTACCGTACAGCCTGGAAATGGTTGCCCTGACACGCATGCCCGCGCGCACCTTCGGCACCCTGATGAGTGTCGAGCCGGTAGTCGCCGCGGTCTCAGGCCTGGTTTTTCTGGGCGAGGTGCTCAGCCCGCTGCAATGGCTGGCGATCGCTGCAATCATCACGGCTTCGATCGGCGCTACGCTGAGCATGAAGAGCCAACCCGCGCCACCTGTCGCGGCCGACTGATATGAGAAAGGTTGTCATTTGGTGGAGGCTGAGTCATTGTGCCACGAACCTGGTCTGACTAAGCTGTCACAAAACCATAATCTGCTGACGATCTACTGAAGCACAAGGAAGCAGGCACCGTTCAGGACGAAGCGACAATGACGAGACCCGAGCTATTGGTCGGGCTGTATAAGGACAGGAATGAAACGTATTTTGATCATCCTGGCCATCCTGGCTATCGCCGGGTGTGCCGCCACTGCGAAGACCGAAGTCAAGCGAGGAAAGAAAGGACTGCATGTGAACTGCTCGGGCCTGTCCTCTTCCTGGGACAGGTGCTACGAACGAGCAGCGGCATCCTGCGGCAAACGAGGCTATCGGGTCGTGGCCCGCTCCGGGGACGCCGACGAGGAGCCAGGCGACTATCTTTTCGGCATCAACCCCGCCGGTTACACGAGCCGTAGCATGATCGTGCTGTGCAAGTAAGTCGTCGGACGAACGCAACAGCCACCTGCGTTCGTCCGCACGCGGTGATCAGATCGGCGCCGTGCGCGCTTCCAGCCATCGAAGCGCCTCGCCTTCGACCAACGGCGCCAGTCGCGCCCGAACCTCCCGATGATAGTCATTCAACCACTGGCGCTCCTCCAGCGTCAGTAACTCCGGTAGCAAGCAGCGTGTATCGATCGGACACAAGGTCAGGGTCTCGAAGGCCAGGAAACGCCCAAAGTCCCCTTCGCCTGCTTGACGATTGACAACCAGGTTCTCGATTCGCACGCCCCATTGTCCAGGCCGATAGGTACCCGGCTCGATCGAGGTGATCATGCCCGGCAGCATCGCTGTCTGGGGCGTCGGCGAAGCCTGGTAGGCAATGACTTGCGGGCCTTCGTGAACGTTCAGGAAGTAGCCGACGCCGTGGCCGGTCCCATGTCCATAGTCGACGTGCCCTGCCCAGAGCGGCGCGCGCGCGATCGCATCGAGCAACGGTGCGAGAATTCCCTGCGGGAACTTGGCGCGCGACAAGGCAATCATGCCTTTGAGTACGCGCGTGCAATCATGCTTCTGCGCCTGACTCGGCTCACCGACCGGCACCATGCGGGTGATATCGGTCGTTCCGCCAAGGTACTGCCCTCCCGAATCGATGAGCAGCAAGCCATCATCGACGATAGCGGCATGGTCTTGCTCGGTCGCTCGATAATGCGGCATGGCGCCATTGGCGTTGAATGCAGCGATGGTGGCGAAGCTGGGCGAAACGAAGCCTGGGCGTCTGGCGCGTGCCGCGGTCAGCTGCTGGTCCACGGTCAGTTCGGTGACGCCGCCAGCCCGCTGCGCCGGCTCGAACCAGGCGAAGAACTCGCACAGCGCAGCGCCGTCTTCCTCCATGGCCCCGCGGATATGAACAAGCTCCGCCTCGGTCTTGCAAGCTTTCGCCAATGTGGTCGGATTAGGCCCCTCCAGCAAGCGCACCTGGGCTGGCACGTTGTCCAGCAGACCACACGTCACGCGAGCCGGGTCGATCAGCAGGCTGCTGCCCGGGGCGAGCGAAGCCAGTGCAGGGCCGACACGGGTGTAGTCCTGCAGCTCTACCCCGTCGGCTACCAGCCGCTCGCGCAGCGCCTGGGCGACCTTGCCTGGGGCGATGAACAGCACGGCTCGGTCCTGCCCGACCAGTGCGAACGAGACGAACACCGGGTTATAGGAAACATCTCGGCCGCGCAAATTGAAAAGCCAGGCGATGTCGTCCAGCGTTGCCAGAAAGTGCCAATCGGCTCCCTTGTCCTGCAAAGCGCGTCGCAACTGAGCCAGTTTCTGCGTGCGAGAGCTGCCTGGATACGGCGGCAGGTGCTCGTGGATCCGATGCCCCGGCAGGGCCGGGCGCTCCTCCCAGACGGCGCTGAGCAAGTCCCGCGTGGTGACCAGGCGGGCCTGCCGAACGGCCAGTCGCTCTTGCAACTGCCGGGCAATGCTCAGCGAGAGCACCGCCCCATCCACAGCCACCGTGGAGTGTGGCCCAGCTTGCTCGACAAGCCAGTCGAAGGCATTGGGTAGCCCGGGCGCCAGCTTCATCAGCGCGATCGCAGTGCCTGCCAGGTCCTTGCCGGCCTGCTCCCAATACCGACTGTCGACCCAGAGCCCGGCGAAATCCGCCGTCACCACCAGGGTGCCGACCGAACCGTGGAAACCGGACAGCCATTGCCGTCCCTGCCAGTGGCCAGGCAGGTACTCGGAAAGGTGTGGATCCGACGATGGTACCAACAGGGCCTGGACACCCTCCGCGCTCATCACCTCGCGCAGGCGCGCCAGGCGGACGGATACTACCTGTGGCCTACTGTTCTGATCGTTCATGCACACTCCTGCGGACACATCCAAGATTGTTCAGGCTCCGATGATGGAACAGCCGCGAGCCACTCGCAATCGGCATGGGTTGGTCTCTGTCAGGGTTCACTCCAACCGCTAGCCGAGCGCGAACAGCTGCTCGGCCCTGTTCGCCACGATGACGCAGCAAAAGGCTAGATGACGATCGACCGAACGCTCGACCTGTCGCAAGGTCGCGGCGTGGATGCGCAGCCGACCTTCGACCTGCAGATGCTCTAGCAAGGTGGCGCCTTGGGGGCGAACGATGACGATGGCTCTCCCACCAGGGCCGCAGGTGTCGTACGAACTGACGGCGCTGGGTATCGCTGACCTGGCTCCAGAGGCTGGGTACATGGGCGCGTACGGTGTCAAGCGGAGCCTGCCAGTCGATGCCCCGTACCATTGCAAGCCGGCACTCGGCGCCCAATGCGCGACTCAATTGCAGGGGAGTAGCCACTACCATCGATCACGCCAGAAAATCCTCCCAGGGCGGTGACTGGCGCCGCGGAGGTGGCAGCAGTTCATCCGTGCCGCATTGGCATTGAGGGTTTGCTCAGGCTCGCTGGCGCTATAGGCCTCGCCACGTCCCAACTGCGCGCGTGGCTCGACGATCGTCAGACGGCGCTTGCCAGGCTGACGCAACAAATGCGCGGCCAGGAGACTGCCACTCACCCCACCGCCAATGATGAGCGCATCGCATGGATCGTTGAGCGACTCGCTCATGGTTCTGCTTCATCGTTTTCACGGATCATAAGCCAGGGCATCGCAAGCCGAAGCTGGCCGATACCAAAGTACGAACGGCGCAAGCAGTCGTTCAGATCACCACATTGCGCACGAAACGGGTGAGCACGGTACCGTCGTTGCGATAGGCATATTGGCAGTCGCTGGGAAAAACGAAGAACTCGCCTGCCCGCAGGCATCGCTCCTGCCCTGCCACGGTCAATGTCAGACAGCCTTCGCAGACATAGATCTGCTCGCTCCAACCCTCGGCGTCGGCCTCGCTCGCATAGTGCTCCCCCGGGGCCAGGCGCCACTCCCATAATTCCACTTCGCGCCGCGCCATGCTACTTGCCAGCAGGACGGCCCGACTTTGCGGATGCTTGCCGACCCAGGCAAGTTCGTCGATGCGTGCCAGATCACTACGCTCAGGTGCCTGGACCAGCCTGCTGAACGCGACTCCCAAGGCCTCGGCGATCAGGTCGAGCGTGGTCAGGCTGACATTGCTCTCGCCGGCCTCGATGGCGACCAGCATGCGTCGGCTCACGCCGGAACGCGCCGCCAGCGCGCTCTGGCTCAGGTCCGCGGCATGCCGCAGCTGCCGCACGTTCAAGCCCACATGCTGCAAGACCGGAGCGCGATGAAGGGATGGCTTATGCACGGGAGTGCCTACACGGAAAGAGGTTGCGCATCATACTGCCCACTTGCACTGGAGTGTGCGGTACGCTCGGCGGGCGCGCAAGGACGAGGCCCTTCAGGTGCCTGGCGACAGGCGCGCGGCGATGAAGTGAACCTTACCAGGCTTGGCCAGGTCAGCAGTCATAGTCGATGCCGAACCATGCACCAGGCGGCCCCGATCCGTGAAGTCCAACGGATCACCCTTCGCTTGAAATCAAATGTTATAAAAAATCAGGTATTCAGTACCTGTTTGCATGGCTCCGGGACAGCTTGCGTGTTGGTGATCATCCGCGCCACACGTATGATCTTTGGCAAACTCCAGCAGATAGAACGCTATGTCATTGATAGTGCTATTGCTTCTGCCCTTCGTGGGCAGTTGCCTGGCGGCTGTCCTGCCGCACAACGCGCGCAATACCGAATCCCTGCTGGCCGGGCTCGTGGCCTTGGCCGCGACGGTGCATGTCGCGCTTCTCTATCCTCAGGTCGTGCACGGCGGGGTGATTCGCGAGGAGATCCTCTGGCTGCCCAGCCTGGGTTTGAACCTGGTGCTGCGCATGGACGGGTTCGCCTGGCTGTTCTCCCTGCTGGTACTGGGCATCGGTGCGCTGGTCTCGCTCTATGCCCGCTACTACATGTCGCCGCAGGACCCGGTGCCGCGCTTCTTCGCCTTCTTCCTGGCCTTCATGGGCGCGATGCTCGGCGTGGTGGTTTCCGGGAACCTGGTGCAAATGGTGTTCTTCTGGGAGCTGACCAGCCTGTTCTCGTTCCTGCTGATCGGCTACTGGCATCACCGTAGCGATGCCCGCAGGGGCGCCTACATGGCCTTGATGGTGACCGGAGCCGGCGGCCTGTGCCTGCTCGTGGGGGTCCTGCTGCTGGGGCACGTGGTCGGCAGCTACGACCTGGACAAGGTACTGGTCGCTGGCGAACGGATCCGCGACCATGCGCTCTATCCCGTCCTGCTGCCGTTGATACTGCTTGGCGCGCTGACCAAGAGCGCACAGTTTCCCTTCCAGTTCTGGCTACCCCATGCCATGGCCGCGCCGACGCCCGTTTCGGCCTACCTGCATTCGGCGACCATGGTCAAGGCCGGCGTGTTCCTGATGGCGCGCTTGTGGCCAGCGCTCTCGGGTACCGAAGAATGGTTCTGGATCGTCGGTGGCGCGGGCGCATGCACCCTGTTGCTAGGCGCCTTCGCGGCGATGTTCCAGAACGACCTGAAGGGGCTGCTGGCCTACTCCACCATCAGTCACCTGGGGCTGATCACGCTGCTGTTGGGCTTGAACAGCCCGCTGGCCGCCGTCGCCGCGGTCTTCCACATCCTCAACCATGCCACCTTCAAGGCCTCGCTGTTCATGGCGGCAGGCATCATCGACCATGAAAGCGGCACGCGTGACATCCGCCGCCTCAGCGGCCTGTTCCGCCTGCTGCCGTTCACGGCGACGCTGGCCATGGTCGCCAGCGCCTCGATGGCTGGGGTCCCGCTGATGAACGGCTTCCTGTCCAAGGAGATGTTCTTTGCCGAGACCGTATTCATCAGCGCCAGCGCCTGGATCGAAATCATGTTGCCCGTGATCGCCACGCTCGCCGGTCTGTTCAGCGTGGCCTATGCGCTGCGCTTCACGGTGGACGTGTTCTTCGGGCCACCCCCCCAGGACTTGCCGCACCAGCCCCATGAGCCACCGCGCTGGATGCGTGCCCCCGTCGAGCTGCTGGTGCTGACCTGCCTGGTAGTCGGCATCTTTCCCGCGCAGTCGGTAGGCGCACTGCTGGCCGCAGCAGCGCTGCCGGTGGTGGGCGGCACCCTGCCGGAATACAGCCTGGCCATCTGGCACGGCTGGAACGCACCAATGGTCATGAGCCTGATCGCCATGAGCGGCGGACTGGTGCTTTACCTGGTGTTGCGCAAGCAGATGCGCCGTGGTCGCTTCACCTATCCGCCACTGATCGAGCGCTTCAACGGCAAGCGGTTGTTCGAACGCGGCCAGGTGCACCTGATGCTGCTGGCCAGGCATTTCGAGAGCCGCTTGAGCACGCGTCGCCTGCAGATGCAGTTGTTCATGCTGGTGCTGGTCGCGTTCCTGGCCGGCTTGCTGCCCCTGCTGCAAGGCGGCCTGAGCTGGGGGGATCGACCGAAGATCCCAGGCTCGGCAGTCTTCGTCACCCTCTGGCTGATAGCCATTGCCTGTGCGATCGGCGCAGCCTGGCAGGCCAAGTACCACCGACTGGCCGCGTTGATCATGGTCAGTGTCTGCGGCCTGATGACCTGCATCACCTTCGTCTGGTTCTCGGCACCGGATCTGGCCCTGACCCAGCTGGTCGTCGAAGTGGTGACCACGGTGCTGATCCTGCTTGGCCTGCGCTGGCTGCCGCGACGCCTGGAAGCTGTCGCTCCGTCGCCGCCCCGCGCGCTCGACCGAGCCAGGCTGCGACGCCTGCGCGACTTGCTGCTGGCGATCCTGGTAGGCGGCGGCATGGCCTTGATGTCCTATGCCATGCTGACTCGTCCCACGCCAAACGACATCTCCTCGTTCTACCTCAGCCGTGCCTTGCCGCAAGGCGGCGGTACCAACGTGGTCAACGTGATGCTGGTGGATTTCCGCGGTTTCGATACCCTTGGCGAGATTACCGTGCTGGTGGCTGTAGCCCTGACCGTGTTCGCGCTGCTGCGTCGCTTCCGTCCGCCGAAGGAAAGCATGCAGTTGCCAGCGCAGCAGCGACGCCTGGCACCGGACGTGGTCACCGACCTGATCAACCCGCGCCATGCGACCGATACGGCGTTGGGCTTCATGATGGTACCGGCGGCATTGGTACGCCTGTTGCTGCCCATTGCCCTGCTGGTGTCGATGTACCTGTTCATGCGCGGGCACAACCAGCCGGGCGGCGGCTTCGTCGCCGGCCTGGTGATGTCGGTGGCCTTCATCCTGCAGTACATGGTCGCCGGCACCCAATGGGTCGAGGCGCAGATGAGCCTGCGCCCGCTACGCTGGATGGGGACCGGGCTGCTCTGCGCGGTGCTCACCGGAATCGGCGCGATGTGCCTGGGCTATCCCTTCCTGACCACTCATACCGCGCACCTGCAACTGCCTGTGCTTGGCGACCTGCACGTAGCCAGCGCGCTGTTGTTCGATGTCGGCGTGTATACGGTGGTGGTCGGCTCGACCCTACTCATCCTGACCGCGCTTGCGCACCAGTCGGTGCGCGCCTACCGTCCCGGCAATCCCTCCAGAACCAGTCAAGCAGGAGCGAGCTGATGGAAGAAGTGATCGCAGTCGCCATCGGAGTGCTGGCCGCCTCAGGCGTCTGGCTCGTCCTGCGCCCCCGGACCTATCAGGTCATCATGGGCTTGTGTCTGCTCACCTACGGGGTGAACTTGTTCATCTTCAGCATGGGCAGCCTGTTCATTGGCAAGGAGCCGATCATCAAGGAGGGCGTTCCCCAGGACTTGCTGCACTACACCGATCCGCTGCCACAGGCGCTGGTACTGACGGCCATCGTCATCAGCTTCGCCATGACGGCGCTGTTCCTGGTGGTCCTGCTCGCTTCCCGGGGCCTGACCGGCACTGACCACGTCGACGGCCGGGAGCGTGAAGAGTGAGCCTGGTGAACCAGTTGATCATCGTACCCATCCTGCTGCCCCTGCTGACGGCGGCGCTGTTGCTGCTGCTTGGCGAGAAGCGTCGACCGCTCAAGGCAAGGATCAACCTGCTGTCGACCTTGCTCGGGCTGGCAGTGGCCATGACCCTGTTGTTCTGGGTACGCAGCCACGGCCAGGCCGAGTCGATCGGCGTCTACTTGCCCGGCAACTGGCCCGCGCCGTTCGGCATCGTGCTGGTGGTAGACCATCTCAGTGCCATGATGCTGACACTGACCAGCGTGATGGGTGCCTGCGCCCTGGTCTTCGCACGGGCCCGCTGGGATGCCGCCGGGGCCAGTTTTCACGCCTTGTTCCAAATTCAGCTGATGGGCTTGTACGGCGCCTTCCTGACCGCGGACCTGTTCAACCTGTTCGTGTTCTTCGAAGTGCTTCTGGCAGCCTCCTACGGCCTGCTGCTGCATGGCTCGGGTCGCGCCCGGGTAAAGGCGGGCCTGCACTACATCGCGATCAACCTGTTCGCTTCTTCGCTGTTTCTGGTGGGCGCGGCGATGCTCTACGGCGTCACCGGAACCCTGAACATGGCCGACCTGTCGCTGAAGATCCCCCTGGTTCCCGAAGCGGACCGTGGCCTGCTGCACGCAGGTGCGGCAATCCTGGCCACCGCGTTCCTGGTGAAGGCCGGCATCTGGCCGCTGAATTTCTGGCTCGTGCCTGCCTATGCCTCGGCCAGCGCCCCCGTGGCGGCGCTGTTCGCCATCATGACCAAGGTCGGCCTGTACGCCATCCTGCGACTCTGGACATTGCTGTTCTCTGGCCAAGCTGGCGCCTCGGCCTTGTTTGGCGGCCATTGGCTGGTCTATGGCGGACTGGCCACGCTCGCCGTGGCGGCCGTGTCGATCCTGGCCGCCCAGCGCCTGGAGCGCATGGCCGCGTTGAGCATCCTGGTGACGGCCGGGACCATCCTGGCCTCGATCGGGTTCGGTCAAGCGGTATTGACCGGAAGTGCCCTGTTCTACTTGGTCAGCTCGACGCTCGCCTGCTGCGCGCTCTTCCTGCTGGCGGAACTGATCGAGCGCTCGCGTTCGGCCAACGAGTTGCCGCTCGACGAAGAGGAAGAGGCGATCCCGCCGCCACTCGAATCGCTGCATCCCCCCAAGGGAATCAATCTCGACGACGAACAGAAGGCCGTGATTGGCCAGATCATCCCCTGGACCATGGCCTTCCTGGGCTTGAGCTTCATCGCGTGCGCCCTGCTGATCATCGGCATGCCGCCGCTTTCAGGCTTTCTCGGCAAGCTTGGCCTGATCAGCGCATTGTTCAATCCTTCAGGACTGGGCGCCGGCTCGCAGCAGCCACTCGCCGCGCCTGGCTGGGGCCTGGTGATCCTGCTGGTGCTGTCCGGCATGGCCTCGCTGATCGCCTTTGGTCGAGTGGGCATCCAGCGGTTCTGGAAACCCGAGGAGACCCCGTCCCCTGCACTGCGTCGCTATGAGTGCCTACCAATCGTGGTCCTGCTTGGCCTGAGCGTGCTCGTCAGTGTCAAGGCCGAGCCGCTGTTGCGCTATACGCAGGACACCGCGGCCGAACTGCAGGCACCGGAAAACTATGTGAGGGCCGTCATGTCGACGCGCCCCGTGCCCGGTCCTACCTCGTTCGATGTGCAGGTACAGCCATGAAGCGCCTCTTCCCTGCCCCATTGCTCTCGATCGCCCTGCTCGGCGTATGGCTGCTGCTCAACCTTTCGCTCAGCCCGGGACAGATCCTGCTTGGCTCGGCCCTGGCGGTGCTGGGCCCGCTGCTGCTGGCCCCGCTGCGACCGCAACAAGCCAAGGTGAAGCGCCCGCTGGTGATCCTGCGACTGCTCGGCCGGGTCGGCATCGACGTGGTGATGTCCAACCTGCAGGTCGCCCGAGGCGTGTTGCGGGCGCGACGACGGCCACCGCGCTCGGCGTTCGTGCACATCCCCTTGTGTCTACGCGATGCGCATGGGCTTGCGGCGCTCTCGATGATCACCACCGTGGTACCTGGCACCGTCTGGTCGGAACTGGCCCTGGACCGCAGCGTGCTGCTGTTGCACATTTTCGACCTGACCGACGAAGAGGCTTTCATCGATCACTTCAAGCGTACCTACGAACGCCCGCTCATGGAGATATTCGAATGACCGGCCTGTTAGTCAACGCCGTCCTCGCCAGCCTGTTCATCCTGGCCATCGCCATGGCCCTGGCGCTGGTCAGGTTGTTTCGCGGCCCCTCCGCACAGGACCGGGTACTGGCCCTGGACTACCTGTACATCCTGGCCATGCTGATGATGCTGGTCCTGGGCATCCGCTATGCCAGCGACACCTACTTCGAGGGCGCCTTGCTGATCGCCCTGTTCGGATTCGTCGGCTCCTTCGCGCTGGCCAAGTTCCTCCTGCGCGGTGAGGTGATCGAATGAACGAAACGGTCATCCTGCCATTCTGGCTGGAGCTGGTGGCGGCCATGCTCCTGCTCGTGGGCAGCGTGTTCGCCTTCATCGGGGCGCTGGGGCTCGTTCGGCTGAAGGATTATTTCCAGCGCATGCATCCGCCCGCACTGGCCTCGACCATTGGTGCCTGGTGCATAGCGCTGGCATCGATCTTCTACTTTTCCGGACTCAAGCATGGGCCTGTGCTGCACGCCTGGCTGATACCCGTCCTGCTCTCGATGACGGTGCCGGTCACGACCTTGCTGCTGGCTCGGGCAGCCCTGTTCCGCAAGCGCGCCGCAGGCGAGGACGTCCCAGAAGAAGTCAGCGACGGGAATGACAGCGGCAATTGAAGCCCCGCCACCGCAGGCTCATGTCAGGGCCAGGCGCTGCAACTCGCGTCTGACCATGGCGGCATACTCGGCCCGCTCCAGACAGTAGAGCTGCCCGGCTACCCAACCGAGCCAGGCGCCCTGCATGACCTCGCGTTCGGCCAGAAGCTTCTTGGCCAAGTCGGTGGCCCGGGCCAGGTGCGCGGCATGGAACCTGGCCCGGTCATGGGTTCTTCCCGTCGACGCAGGGCGCACCCTCACTCGCTGGCCTTGAAGGTGGTCAGTTCGCCCTTGCGCCATTTGGCCACCTTGCCGGTCACCGCCTTGAGCGTCTTGCCCAGCCCTTCGCGCAACTGCTCGTGGGCAGCGAAGACCAGCATCGCGGCATTGCCTTCGCGGAACACGATACCGTCTCCCTCGGGCACGGAAACGAAGGCGTAGTCACCCAGACCATAAATACTGAACTTGATGTCACGAAAACGGATTTCGAGCTTGCCACCTTCACGGCTGGGCAACACTGCCGCACGGAAATGGTCACCGACCTTCAGCTCGAGCCGTTGCTTGTCGTCAACGACCAGCGCGCTTTCGGTGTCGATCTCCGCCATGTACAGCCCATCAGGGCTCTGCTCGGTGACATAGACATACCGCCCTTGAAACTGCTTGACCAACTTGGCCCGCAAGTCACCCAGGGCGAACAATGCGTGGGTATCCAGAGTACTGACTGCCAATGAACAATTCCTCAAATCGATTACATCCCGCTACCACGCCGGCCGCCGGTCGTACGAAGGCAACGGTACTTCATGTCGAAGACTAATGAGCTGATATACAAGACGTCTGTGCAGCAGGGCAATGACATGCGCATGAAACGTTGCTCATGCTTGTAGGCCCGAACGCCAGCCAGGCGTTTGACAGACTTCTTCGAGGGAAGTCGCCAGTTTCAACATAAAAATGCTTGGGCCGGTGCGGCGAAACGGACCGGCCTCGACCTGAAACGAAACCACCATATCCGTGCCCGTGCCACAGCGAGTGGAATATGCACGAAAACAGTGAAACCCGTCGAGCGATAAGACGCGCTCACCGAGGGATACGGGCCGGCGTCTGCCCTAGAATCCGATCCCCGGGATGCCGGGTCTCGATAAGGCACAAGCCCCGCGGATCGCTCCGCGGGGCTTGTGCCTGTCCATCAGATTTGCCGCTGATGGCGATCGAGTTGCTCGTGACGCTCTTGAGCCTCGATGCAGTACTTGGTGATCGGGCTGATCAACAGGCGTTGCAGTCCAATCGGCTCGCCGCTGTCATCGCACCAGCCAAAGCTTTCGTCGGCGATGCGCCCAAGCGCCATCTCCAGCTGGGGCAACAGCCGCTGATCGCGCTCGATGGCATTGACCAGCCAATGGCGCTCCTCTTCGACCGAAGCCACATCCGCCGGATCCGAGGGCGTGTCCAGGCTCTCGATGGTGCTGCGACTCTGCTCGATGCGCTCCTGGGTTTCGACTTTCATCGACTGCAGCAACTCGGTGAAGAACGCGAGCTGCTCTGCGTTCATGTAGTCATCGGCCGGCATGGCCAGCAACTGTTCCTTGGTCATCGATTTCTCTATGAAAATACGTGCATTTAGGCATTTCGGATGCCGCCGGGGGCCTTGCCCCGCCAGCAGAATTCGTCGAGCACCGCTCGGTACTCTTTACAGGGGGCGGCAGTCTAAGATGCCGCGTCGTGCTGGGCAACAGAAATGACGGTGGTTCGGCTGAAACAGCCGGATTGCATCGACCACCCCGATCGGGCGGCGGGATCTGCATTTCTCATACGGTCGCTTCCTACTATGCCGGATCATTCCCGGCCTGTCAGCCCAGCAGCTGGCTCAAGACCGCGCGCAGCTTGCCAGGCTTGACTGGCTTGTTGAGCAGAGGTGTCTTCAAGCGCTGCATGGCCCGCCGCCCTTGCTCGCTGCGGTCGGCCGTGATCATCACGGCAGGAATGGCGCAGGCGAAATGGGCGCGCAGGTCACGTAACACGTCGCATCCAGTCGTGCCATGATCCAGATGGAAATCTGCCAGCACCAGCTCCGGCGCATGGCCCGCGAGCACGTGTAGCGACTCGGCGAAGTCCGAGGCCGTGAGCACTTCGCATCCCCATTGTGCCAAGAGCGCTGCCATGCTCTGACGGATGCTCAGCTCGTTATCCAGCACCAGCAGACGCCGGCCTGGCAGCGGATCGCCGATGCTGACCTGCGGCACTGGACTGGCAGCCACCGGCAGTTGTGGGCAAAGCGGCACATCGATGCTGAACACCGAGCCGCGGCCCGGCCAGGAGCGCACTCGCACCTGGCACTGCAGAATGCGCGCGATGCGCTCGACTATCGCCAGACCGAGGCCGACCCCCTTGCGATCGGCGGCCCTGCCGACATCCAGCTGGTTGAATTCCAGGAATATCGACTCCAGGCGATCGGCAGCGATACCGCGCCCACTGTCCCACACTTCGATACGCAGTTGCTCGCCACGCTGTCGCCAACCCAGCAGCACGCTACCGCGCTCGGTGTAGCGACAGGCATTGCTGAGGAAATTGCGCAGGATGCGCGTGAGCAGTCGCAGGTCGGTGCGCACCACTCGCTGGCCGCCGCGTACGCGCAGGCCGAGCCCGGCCTCTTCGGCCACTGGCTGGAACTCGGACTCGAGCGGACGCAAGATGTCATCCAGACGATAGGCATCGAGATCCGGCCTGATACTGGCTTGGTCCAGGCGAGAAATGTCGAGCAGGTCGGTGAGCAGGTCCTCGGCGCCCTCCAGCGCCTTGTGGGCACGCTCGACCAGCAATTGCTCGGCCTCGCCCAGCATTCGTTCGCGCAGGGTCGAGATCAGCAGGCGCGCTGCGTTGAGTGGCTGCAGAAGGTCATGACTCGCCGCTGCCAGGTACTTGTCCTTGCTGCGATTGGCGGATTCGGCGGCGTCGCGCGCCTCGATGAGCTCGTTGGTGCGCTCGGCAACCCTACGCTCCAGCTCGTCATTGAGCTGCTGCAAACGCGCCTGGGTCTGCTTGCGCTCGGTGATGTCCGCCACGAAACCCTCGACCACCCCGTCCTCGTCCGGGCGCAGCAGCAGGTTCATCAGCACATCGATGCTGCTGCCGTCACGTCTGCGCAGTCGCGTCTCGTAGCCGAGCAAGGCATGCTTGCGCTGCAACACTTCGACGATCGCCGACAACTCCTCGGCGCCACCTTCGAACAGTTCACTGGCCAGCCTCTGCGTGGAGAACATCACCGCTTGCGGATCGGCATGCCCCAGCATGCGCGCCAGGGCCGGGTTGGCCGCGCGCATGCCGTTTTCCAGGCTGGCCTGGAAGATGCCATGCACGGCATGTTCGAACAACCACTTGTATCGGTTGCGTTCGGCCTCGAGTTCTTCCAGGCGGGCAGCCAGTTCAGGATAGTGGCTCTTGCGCACCGTGTGGTTGGACAGCCCGAGCAGACCGGCCAGCGCATCGGCTCCAGACTCAGAGAGCCTCGCCATAGACCACCTCGACATCTCGCTGGCAGGAGTTGCGCGGATTGGTGAGGATGCAAGGATCGTTCATGGCATGTCGCGAGAGGAACGGGATGTCGCTGCTGCCGATACCGTGCAGGGCCAAGGTCTCGCGGAAGCCCACGGCATGCTTGAGGGCAATCAGATGCTCGACCAGGCGCCGGCGAACCTGCTCATGACCCAGACCGCGACAGTCGATGCCCAGAGTCTGGGCGATGACTTTGAAGCGCTCGGGCGCGGCACTGTAGTTGAAGGCGACCACATGCTCTATCAGTACCGCGTTGCACAGGCCGTGCGGAAGATCGAGGAACCCGCCCAAGCTGTGCGACATGGCGTGTACCGCCCCGAGTATCGCATTGGAAAACGCCAGCCCCGCCTGCATGCTGCCAAGCATGATCTTTTCACGTACGGCGATATCCTGCGGGTTGGCGATCATTTCCACCAGATGACCATTGATCAGGCGCATGGCTTCCAGGGCGTGCGGATCGGTCAGTGGACCGTGACCGGTAGAGACGAACGCCTCGATCGCATGCACCAGCGCATCGATGCCGGTACAGGCTGAAAGGAACGGGTCCATGCTTAGCGTGGTTTCCGGGTCGATCAGCGACACGTCAGGCACGACAGCCTTGCTGACGATGGAGAATTTCATGCGCTCGCGCTGGTTGGACAGAATGACGAACTGCGAGACGTCCGCCGAGGTGCCGGCCGTGGTCGGAATGAGGATCAATGGCGGGCTGGGCACCCGGATGGTATCGACGCCTTCGAATTCCAGAATGTGCCGGCCATGGGCGGCGACTATGCCGATACCCTTGGCGCAGTCCATCGGGCTGCCGCCCCCCACCGCGACTATCACATCGCATTGCTCGCTGCGATAGCGCTCGGCACCGACCATGACCTCCTCGACACGCGGATTCGGTGATACTGCGGTATGCAGGCAGTAGTCGATACCCTGCGCCTGCAGGCTGGACTCGATGTCGCCGACCCAGCCGGCGGCCACGACACCAGGGTCGCTGACCAGCAGCACCTTGCGGGCACCGAAGGTACGGGCATAGTTGGCGACGTGGTGCCGGCAACCGGCACCGAAGATGATTTCAGGCGAGACGAACTTGCGCAATTGGCTCATGGCGGACTCGTGCAACACTGTTGTTCTTGTAGTGAGTCCAGCCTAAATCATCCTGAAGGCTTTGCAATGCGACGATGGCAAGGAGGACAACGTCGACCGCGTGAAAGGCCGACGTTGGCGCATTCAGCGGTTGGCGAAGTACAAGGTGACTTCGAAACCGATACGCAGGTCAGTGAACGCGGGTTTCTTCCACATGGCGCTTGCTCCTGTAGACCGCAGGATCGCGGCGTACCCATTGTTACACCTTGTCGATCGCCACTTCACTGCTACTTGAGTACCGGTTCCCTGGCATGCCCTTGCGCCGCGGCAAGGCGCGGCGCAAGGGTCGACGGGACGGAGTTCAACGGTTGCCAAAGCGGGCTTCGCGCTTGGCCACGAAGGCGGCCATGCCTTCCTTCTGGTCTTCGGTGGCGAACGCTGCATGGAATACCCGCCGCTCGAAGCGCACCCCTTCGCTGAGGGAAACCTCGAAGGCACGGTTGACGCTTTCCTTGATCATCATGCTCACCGGCAGCGACTTGCCGGCGATCACCTTGGCTGTTTCGAGCGCCTGCTCGAGCAGTTGGGCCTGCGGTATCACGCGCGCCACCAAGCCAGCCCGCTCGGCTTCTTCGGCATCCATGAGCCGCCCGGTGAGGCACAGTTCCATGGCCTTGGCCTTGCCTACCGCGCGGGTCAGGCGCTGGGTACCGCCCATTCCCGGCAGTACCCCGAGGTTGATCTCCGGCTGGCCGAACCTGGCATTGTCGGCAGCCAGAATGAAATCGCACATCATCGCCAGTTCGCAGCCACCGCCCAAGGCAAAACCGGCAACCGCAGCGATGATCGGCTTGCGCCGGCCGGCCACCCGGTCAGCATCGCTGAACAGATCGTCGAGGTAGATCTGCGGATACTCCAGCTCGGCCATTTCCTTGATATCGGCGCCTGCGGCGAACGCCTTCGGCGAACCGGTGAGCACCACGCAGCCGATCTGCGGATCGCGCTCGAGCTGGTCGAGCGCCTGGTTGAGCTCGGCCACGACTTGGGCGTTCAAGGCATTGAGCGCCGCCGGCCGGTTGAGGGTGATGAGACCGACCTTGTCATGGATGTCCAAGAGGATGGTTTCGAAAGCCATGCAGATTGCTCCTTCACAGATTGCGCGCAATGACCATGCGCTGGATATCGCTGGTGCCTTCGTAGATCTGGCAGACCCGCACGTCCCGATAGATCCGCGCCAGCGGGAAATCCTCGAGATAGCCATAGCCGCCAAGCGTCTGCAAGGCATCGGAGCACACTTTCTCGGCCATTTCCGAAGCGAACAGCTTGGCCATCGAGGCCTCGACCAGGGCCGGGCGCCCGGCATCGCGCAAGGCTGCGGCATGCAGCACCATCTGCCGGGCGACGGCGATGCGGGTCGCCATGTCGGCCAGACGGAAGGCGACTGCCTGGTGTTCCAGCAGCGGCTTGCCGAAGCTCTGTCGATCGCGCGCATAGTCGCGTGCCGCCTCGAAGGCGGCGCGCGCCATGCCGACGGCTTGCGCCGCGATGCCGATACGCCCGCCCTCCAGGTTGGCCAAGGCGATCCGATAGCCCTCGCCCTCCTCGCCCAGGCGATTGGCCAGCGGCACACGCACGCCATCGAAGATCAAGTGGCAGGTGTCCGAGGCATGCTGTCCCAGTTTTTCTTCCACCCGGGCCACCTGATAACCCGGCGTGTCGGTGGGCACGATGAAAGCGGAGATGCCGCGCTTGCCGGCGCTTGCATCGGTCACCGCGAACACGATCACCACCCCGGCGTTCTGTCCCGAGGTGATGAACTGCTTGCTGCCCTCGAGCACATAATGATCGCCTTCACGCCGCGCCCGGGTCTTCAGGCTGCTGGCATCGGAGCCGGCATGCGGCTCGGTCAAGGCGAAGGCGCCGATCATCGCGCCGCTGGCCAGCGGTACCAGGAACGCCTGTTTCTGTTCCTGCGAGCCATACTTGAGGATCGGCACGCAGCCGACCGAGTTGTGGACGCTCATGATGGTCGAGCAGGCGCCGTCGCCAGCCGCCACTTCCTCCACCGCCATGGCATAGGCCACGTAACCGGTGTCGCTGCCGCCCCACTGCTCCGGGACCAGCATGCCGAACAGGCCCAGCGCGGCCATCTCGTCGATGGCTTCGCGTGGAAACCGATGCGCGCGATCCCAGCCTTCGGCGAAGGGCTTTAGACGTTCCTGGGCAAATGCCCGCACGGCGTCGACGATCTGTTGTTGTTCTTCGGTCAGCAACATGGGCATCCCCTCAATGAAGGCATTCGATTGCCATGGCCGTGGCTTCGCCGCCCCCGATGCAGATGGCAGCCACGCCACGGCGCAGGTTGTTCTGGCGCAAGGCCGACAGCAGGGTCACCAGGATCCGCGCGCCCGAGGCGCCGATCGGGTGCCCCAGCGCGCAGGCGCCACCGTGGATATTGACCTTCTCGGCCGGCAGGCCCAGGCGTTTCATGGCGACCAGGGCGACCACCGCGAAGGCTTCGTTGATTTCGAACAGGTCCACCTGGTCGAGCTGCCAGCCGGTACGCTCGAGCAACCTGCCGATGGCACCGACCGGGGCTGTGGGAAACAGCGCCGGTGCGTCGGCGAAGCTGGCGTGACCGTGGATGATCGCCAGCGGACGCAGGCCCAAGTGCTCGGCATGCGAACGGCGCATCAGCATCAGTGCCGCGGCCCCGTCGGAGATCGAGCTGGCATTGGCAGCTGTCACCGTGCCCCCTTCGCGGAAGGCTGGGCGCAGGTGCGCGATCTTGTCCAGCCGAGCCTTGGGCGGTTGCTCGTCGTCGCGCACCAGCCGCTTGTGCTTGCCGTCGCTGACCTCCAGCGGCACGATTTCCGTAGCGAAGCTGCCCTTGGCGATCGCGGCCTGGGCCCGGGTCAGCGACGCGATGGCGAATGCGTCCTGCTGCTGGCGATCGATACCGTTGGCCTGGGCACAGTCCTCGGCGAAGGTACCCATCAAGCGGCCCTTGTCGTAGGCATCCTCGAGGCCGTCGAGGAACATGTGGTCGATGAGGCGCCCATGCCCCATGCGATAGCCGCCACGCGCCTTCTCCAGCAGGTACGGGGCATTGCTCATGCTTTCCATGCCACCGGCCACCACCACCTCGGCGCTGCCGGCCAGCAGCAGGTCATGGCCGAGCATCGCCGCCTGCATTCCCGAACCGCACATCTTGTTCAGCGTGGTGCAGCTGACATGCACATCCAGCCCTGCTCCCAGCGCTGCCTGTCGAGCCGGCGCCTGGCCCTGTCCGGCCGGGAGCACGCAACCGAGCAGTACCTGCTCGACGCGGTTGGCATCCAGGCCCGCGCGCTCGACCACGGCCCGGATGGCAGCGGCGCCCAGTTCGGGTGCCGCCAGGCTTGCAAGATCGCCCTGAAGGCCACCCATGGGCGTGCGCGCCATGCTGACGATGACGATCGGATCGCTGTTCTGGCTCATGTACATTCGTCCTCCGGTTAGCGGGCGGTCATGCGCAAGGCGCCGTCGAGACGGATCACTTCGCCGTTGAGCATGCTGTTCTCGATGATGTGCCGAACCAGCGCGGCATATTCATCCGGGCGGCCCAGGCGCGGGGGGAAAGGTACGTCGGCGGCCAGGGAATCGCGCACGTCCTGCGCCATTCCGGCCATCATCGGCGTCTCGAATACCCCCGGCGCGATGGTCATGACTCGTATGCCATGGCGTGCCAGCTCCCGAGCGGCGGGCAGGGTGAGACTGGCGATGGCGCCCTTGGACGCGGCATAGGCGGCCTGACCGACCTGGCCGTCGTAGGCGGCGATCGAGGCGGTATTGATGATCACGCCGCGCTCTGCGTCCTGCCCCGGCGACCCTTCGGCCATGGCTCGGGCGGCCAGGCGCAGCATGTTGAAGCTGCCAATCAGGTTCACCCCGATGACCCGGCTGAAGCTGTCCAGCCGGTGGGGCCCTTGCTTGCCGAGGATCTTCTGCGCGGTGACGATGCCGGCACAGTTGACCAGGCCCTGAAGGCTGCCGAACGCCGTCATGGCCGCATCGACGGCCGCCGACGCGGCGTGCTCGTCACAGATATCGGCGACCGCGAAACATGCCTGCTCGCCAAGCTCGCCGGCCTTGCGCGCCACCGCTTCGGCATCCAGATCGACCAGCATGACCTTGGCGCCCGCATCCACCAGCATTCGGGCGGTGGCGGCCCCTAGCCCGGAAGCGGCGCCGCTTATGATGAAGTGACGGTGTTGGATGTGCATGCAACAGGCTCCGGCGGCTGACACGATGCCTGATGTTCGCGCCAGCCTCGCCGGGAAACAATGGCCAAATCCGTCAATCCGCGTGACCGGTTTGGCCTGCCTGCATGCCTTCAGGCCGGATCGTCTCGCATCAATGCCTCCTCGGTGATCTGCTGGAACAAGGCATCGAGCGTCACGTCGCGCTCGCGTACCAGCAGTTGCCAACGTTCCTGGTATTGCTCGCTGGTCAAGCTATCGGCGAGTTCTTCGAGCTGCGAGCCACGCTCGGCGAACTCCGCGCGGATTGCGTTGAAAGTCGCCGTGTAGCGCTCTTCGACGTAGCGCCTCCAGAAATCGCGCTGACTCAGGTTTCGTGCCAGCTCTGGGCTGTTCTCGGCAGCCCGGACCGTGGCCAGGGCATTTTGCAACTGCGCTTCGCTGACTTGGGCGATCTGTTCGAACAACATGTTGGCCGGCTGTCCTGGCAGCTCCAGCTGCTGGGTCAGACGAATGCGATAGGCCAGGCTCACCTCGATTTCGTCGACGCCACGCCCGGTCCGGACCCGCTCGGCGATATCGGCACGCGCGAACTGCTCAAGCCGATCGAGGCGGAACAGTCGCCGTCCCAATGCCAGCAGTTCGCGCTCGCGTTGCGGGCCCTGCGCGCGTTGCGCCTCGAAGACCATGACCTGGATGCGCAGCTGGCTGAACCTGTCGGCGACACAGTCGGCACAGGTGCGTGGCTCGTTGGCCCGCTCGAAGAGATCCTCGCGGATCTGCGCATTGGCATCGAGCGTTTCGAGCATTTGCCACACCTGGGCCTGCAAGGTCTCGCGGGCACGCTGATAGTCCGCCGAATTGCCCAGTTCACCGAGCAGCGCGAAAAAGCCCTCGCTATTGGGCAAGGCGCTCAGGCGTTCCCACAGCGCTGTCCGTTGGAGCCGCTGCGCGTCTGGCAGTATGTCGGTCCACAGTGTTCGCGTGGCGGTCACATCGGCGACCTGGCTCCACTCCGGCAGCTCGGCCTCGGGATCAGGCGCGGCCAGACGCTGCATGCTCCGGCTGGACAAGGGATTGCCATCGAGCGTGAAGATGCCTCGATAGACCCAGGGCATCTGGAACAACGTCGCAGGCACGGAGGAAATCTGGTTGTGACGCAGGTCCACGCGCTCGAGTTCGGTACACGGTTCCAGCCCCGTCGGCCACTCGCGCAACAGGCACTGGTTGAGCAGCACCACGCGCAGCCGCGTGCGGGCGGTGAACGGTAGGCTCAACGTCACCAGCGGGTTGAAGCCCAGATCCAGATGCTGCATCTCAAGCAGGGCAGCCAGCACGTCCGCGCCATCCCTGGAAACACGGATGAGGTTGTCAGCCAGGCGCAGCACTCGCAGGTTTCGAACATGGATCAGGCCGAACGGTACGTCCTGCAAACGGTTGCCCGTCAGATCCAGGTCACGCAGGCCGGTGAAGCAGCGAAGAAACGCCTCAGGCACCTGTTCCAGGTTCGAGCCGGAGAGCACCAGATGGCTGACATGAGAGAAATCACTGTGCGGCGGCAGCAGCGGCAGGTTATTGACCGGACAATCGCTCAGGTCCAGAAGCATGCCTTCGACCTGGCCATCTTCAGCGAAAACCGTAGGCCCTTGCAGGCGCCAGGAGCGACGAAGCTCGGTGGCGACGCGATAGCGAAGGGATCGTCGCGCCAGGTGGCGCTCGCTACGAACCCATTGGGTCAAGGTTCGATCCAGGCGGAAGTAATTCTGCTCCTGGTCGAGCAGGATGTCGAAAGCCGAGCCAGGCGCCCGAAGTAGAATCTCCAGGTAATCGTTGACCTGCTGGTCGCTGAACCCCCAATAGAGATGGCGCACGCGCTCGCGCAATATCTGCCGGGCCAGCCGGCGTCCACTGCCACGCCCGCTAAGTGGGTAACCGACGCGACCATCGGGCAGGCGTTGCCCCGGATTGAACCAGCGCTGCTGCTCCAGCCGCCAGCCCAGAAGACGCAGGACATCGTCGACTTCGCCCGGGAGGACACCGATGAGCAGTTGGCGCAACGAACCGGCCGGCTCTTTGATGTCACAACCCAGTGCTACCTGCTCCTGTGGCGTGAGCAAGGCGACGAGCGCCTGGAAAATCGTCCCTGGCGCCTCGACATCCTGCTCCAGTTCTCGCCCGAGATGATCGTAGAGACGGAAACCGTCGGGCTTGTACACCATTACCGTCCTGCCGTCTTCGACGCCCTGGGGATCGAGGATGGTCAGCAGGCGGCCGCTTTCCGAACCTTGGCGAAGTTCCAGGTTGATATGCCGGGGCCAGCGCGGCAACCGACGCAGCAAGGCAATCACCAATTCGCCCGCCTCATCGCTGTAGGCATTGCTCAGGTAAAGTCCTTCCAATGCCCGATTGTAACGTGCCAGCTGCAACAGCGAGCGGGCCCTTATGGACCAGGTCAACGGCAAGCGGGCCTCGTTGCGCGCGGTCAGCCGTTCGGCAGCGGTGGCGTTTTCCAGTACAGTTTCGGCATATGCATCCGGCAGACCCGGGAAGTCCCGCCTGACCAGCGCAAGCAAGGGGTCGGCGCCTGGCTGCGAACGCGTCAAGTACTGGAACAGGCGCGGGCGTACCCAGGACATCTGGTCGAGCAAAGCGCCTCGCAAGGGCTCGCCCTGCAAAGCAGCCAGCTCTGGTTGCTGCCGGCACCAGCCGATCACGTCCTCGTCGCCGACTTCTAGCCCGGCAGCCAGGTCACGGTACAGCCGATCGATCCGCTCGTCCGCGGCAAAGTGTTCCAGCGTGGCCTTCAAGTTGAACGGCACGGGCCGGTGCTCGACCAGCAAGCCCCGTAGCTCGAAGTGGTCCATGCGCGCGCTGCGCAGGATCTGCTCGACCCTGGCCGACTCCAGAGGCGGATCCTGCGGCCATAGCGTGTCGAGCATGCGCGCGCTGTCGTCCCACTCTAATGGTCGCTGGCTGCGCAAGCGCCAGGAACGTTCGCCATTGAACTCGACAAGTGGCTCATGCGCACCGTTGCCCTGCGGATGCCTCAGGCGCCAGGGCTCATCGGAGCGGGGCTGGTGGATCTGGTAAAACTGCCCGTCGATGCGCAGCCAGTGCCGCTGCCCGTCACTGAAGCGACCGTCGGGCTGCAGCGTCGCTTGCGCAGGATCGCTCCTGAATGCCGTCAGGTCGGCATGCCACAACAGGCGCCGGTCATCCTCCGTCACGACCGGCTCCAGCGCATCGACGAACGCGCTTCGGGCGAAGCCCCGGGCAACCAGGGTGATGCCTCCTGCGACGGCGGCTGTCACCGCCAGGGTCTCGGCGACCCCGAGCAGGTGCTCCAACGCTTCGTGCTGGTGCCCGCGGTGCCAGTGCGCGACTCCCTGGCAGGTCTCGGAAAGTACCTGGACCGCCAGGTGCCCCAGCAATAGCGCGCCAATTGCCGGAACGAACAGCCCGGCAAGATTGACCAGCCCCAGGCCAAGCGACTGCCAGCGCTCCAGCCTGGCCTGTGCGGCCGCCTTGTCGGCATTGGCAGTAGTGACCAGCAGCAAGGCGGCATCCTGCTTGGCACCTTGTATCTGTCGGGCAGCCATGAGCGCAAAGATGTCACCGTGCACCGTGGCGCCATCGAGCTCCAGGTCTACCTCGGGATCCTGCAGCCGATCACCCAGCAAGCCGAGAAACCCGGCGCGCTCCTCGAGGCTGACCAACTGGCTGAAGCGCCCGCGGTATTCATGGATCTTCAACTTTTCGGCCAGGGCCAAGCTCATCGCCTTCCAGCTCGCATGCCGGTGCAGCGCCTGGTGGGTATCGCTCGGCAGATACAGCACCACGCCCCGATCCAGGCCCTGCTCGTCGCGCAGCTGAATCACCAGTGCATCGGCAATGGTGCTGCCAAGCATCTTGAACAGCCCCGGATAGCCGACCAGCGGTTGCGTTGGCGTTGCTCGTGAAACATCGGTAATGGCCTGTATCGCCTGGTTGGCCTCGACATCAAGCTCGCCTTTTAGCGTGGCCAGCTCGGCACAAAGGCTCAGGCCAGCGCGCTTGTCCTGGGCGAGCAGGTCCTGCTTGCCGGCAGAGAAGAACCGTTCCAGCATGACCTGGTAACGCTGCCCCAGATCGAGCTCTCGGCAGCGCTCGACCAGACGGTCGACATTGCCGGAGAACACGACGTCCGAACCCTTGCGCACCAGACCGGTGCCTTCATAGTAGGTCGCGCCTGCATGAAAGTTCTGCATCAGGCGCAGCAGCCCGGGCTGACGCACCAGGTTCACCTCGTCCGTGGGCAGGCCGATTCCCGGGGACACGTTGAAGCGTCGACGAACTTCCAGCCATTCCAGTTCATTTACGCGAGTGTCGCCAGGCAGCAGGTCGGCCAGGGCCTTGGCGAACTCCTGTTCGGCGAACCGATCCAGCGGTACAAGCCCGGCCATGGCCTGCTCGAGCCGGTCATGTGCCTGCCGATGGGCGGCGAAGCAATCACGGACGCGGTTGATCTGGTCTGGCGCGGCCTGGCGCAACCATTCGGGCAAGTGCGCGCCGATGAACTCGTCGGTAGCGTGATCGATCCTGACCTGGGTGTCAGGCTTGTCTGAGGCGGTTTGGATAGGCATTGCGAAGCTCTCTGGAAGCAATGGAGCTGCCACCATCGACGAGCCAGCATGCTTCTGGCAGAGGGAAATCTCTCAGCCCAGCGGCTTCGCACTGTCGCAATGGATGAGTGTCCGATACTGCCCCGGATTGCAGCCGAACCACTTGCGAAATGCCTTGTAGAACGAGCTGGCGTCCGCGAATCCGAGCCGCTCGGCCAGCTCTGCCATACCTGCTGGCGCCTCGCTGAGCCAGGCGACCGCCAGCTGACGCCGAACGCTGTCCTTGAGGCCTTGGTAGGACGTGCCCTCCTCGGCCAGCCGGCGTCGCAACGTGGAGACGGAAAGACAGAACCTGTCCGCCAGCTGCCGTGCATCGGGCCAGTCGCCAGGCTCCAGGGACGCCAGGTGCTTGCGGATGCGCCTGCCAAAGCTGGTCGGGTCGCGGTACTTGACCAGGATGTTCCCGGGTGCGCGCGCCAGGAACGCCTGCAGTTCCGGCAAGGTACGGCGGATACCGGCCTGCAGGCCATCACCGGGAATGATCATCCTGGTGGATGGACGTCCAAAATGCAGGTTTTCGGAAAACATCACCCGGTAATCTTCGCAATACACAGGCTCGGCACAGCGCAACTCGACCGCCAGGATGGGAATTCGTCGTCCGGCCAGCCAGCAGATCACGCCATGGATGATCATCCACAGCGTAAAATAGGCGAAGGCCCGCCTGGGCTCCTGGCAAGGCTCGTCGATGACGATTTCGGCCAGGCCCTGGCGGCGAACCAGGCCAGGCCGCAAGTCCTGAAGCATCAGCGAGAGGAAGGCCAGCGCCGTCTCGATCCCCGCCCCCAGGGTCGGCTGCGCCATGCTCGCTCGGCACAGAAACGCCAGGCTGCCGCTGCGCAAGCCGCGCGGATCCATGGCGAAGAACTCATCATCGCAACGCTGCGCCAACAGGCGCCACAATCTTGCATAGGACTCGGCCGCCACGCGTGCCTGCGGCCGGTCAAGCTGGGCCGGATCGATGCCGATGCCCTCCAGCAGCCCGGCTTCGAGCTGTCCCGAAGGGCAGGTCTGCAGCAACGCTTCCCGAACCAGATGCATCGAGATGGTGTCTTTTTCGCTCATTCACGCCTACTGAAGAGGGTCGGACAGCCATGGCCCGACACGAACCCGGTGCAACTATGCGGGTTTGTTCAACGTTACCCAATCGGCAAACTTGTCGATGAAGGTCTGCAGGAACGGGCGAGTCTTGTCGTTGAGCTTGCCCGCCTCGTCGAACAGCGTGGCGGCGCCGCCAATGTAGGCCTCGGGCATTTGCATGCAGGGCACGTCAAGAAACACCAAGGTCTGACGCACATTATGGTTGGCGCCGAAGCCGCCGATGGCGCCTGGCGAGACACTGACCACCGCGCCCGGCTTGCCGTTCCAGGCGCTCTGGCCGTACGGTCGGGAACCTACGTCGATCGCGTTCTTCAGCGCGCCCGGCATGGTGCGGTTGTACTCGGGCGTGACGAACAGTACCGCGTCGCTGGCCTTGAGCTCGTTGCGAAATCGATTCCAGGCATCCGGTGGCGTGGCTTCGATGTCCTCGTTGTAGAGCTGCAGATCACCGATCTCGACAATCTTCAATTCCAGGCTGTCTGGCGCCAGCTCGGCAAGGGCGTGAGCGACCTTGCGATTGTAGGATTCCTTGCGCAAGCTGCCGACAATGACTGCGACCGAATGGACCTGACTCATGATGTTTTCAACCTTCGCTGGCTTGAGGGAACGAGATAGTTATAGATGACCGCTGGCAAGGCTCGGAGTTTTTTTCCCGCGGGAGAAAACTTCCCGCGCAGCATGATGGTCTACCGCTTCGGAAATTCATCATTCTTTTCAGAGGTTGTACGCTAAATGGCAGCAGTACTGGTCGGCCAGTTTCACGCACGAGACGCCGAAGGCCGCATCTATCCGGTCCATGAATTCCAGGAGGCCACCCTCCAGGAGGATGGCAGCGCACCGTCTGCGCCCGTCACCACCTATCGCCTGGCCATTGGCGACCGTGTCAACCATCTGGGTGACGACCGCTTCGAACTTGCCCATAGCGGCATAGAGATCATTCGTATCCCTTGAGGACACGCAACCGTCGCTGACAGATCAACCCAGGGCACCAGCCTAGGCAGCCGCCTTGCCTGCCTCGCTCATGTTCAACCGACGGTCTGCCAGACAGCGGGGGCACCTGCGGCCTTGGCGATCGCCTCGAGCCGGGCAGCGTGGGCCTCGAGCTCCTCGGCATTGGCCATGATGACCTTCCCGGCCAGACGAGTGGCTGGCAGGCGACGGATTTCGCTGGCCTCGGTCTGCTGCCCGGCTTGCTCCCCCTCGTTCCCATGGCCGGCAAGCGACAGGCTGGTCTGCCCGCCAGTCATCGCCAGGTAGACGTCGGCCAGCAGCTCCGAGTCGAGCAATGCGCCGTGCAGTTCACGACCGGAGTTGTCGATGCCATAGCGCTTGCACAAGGCATCGAGGCTGTTGCGCTGCCCCGGATGGCGCGAGCGGGCCATCATCAAGGTATCGAGAATGCTGCAGTGACGCGAGATGTCGGCCCGGTCCTGCTGCCCGAGCAGGGCGAATTCGTTGTTGATGAAGCCAACGTCGAACGCCGCGTTGTGGATGATCAGCTGCGCGCCCTGGATGAACTCGAAGAACTCCTCGGCCACGTCGGCGAACCGCGGCTTGTCTATCAGGAACGCATCGGTGATGCCGTGAACGCCGATGGCGCCTTCATCGCTTTCACGATCAGGTTGCAGGTAAACATGGAAATGCCGCCCGGTCAGGCGCCGGCCGATGATCTCCACGCAACCGATCTCGATGATCCTATGCCCATCGCTGACCGGCATACCGGTGGTTTCGGTATCGAGCACCACCGACCTGTTCAACTGCTGCTCCACCTGGTAGGTCTCCGTCGACTGCAAGGGACGGCATTATAGACCAGCGCGAAGCTGGGCGCGTACTTCATCGACGCCGCGATTGGCCAACTGGTCGGCGCGCTCGTTGCCGGCATGGCCAATGTGTCCGCGCACCCATTTCCAGGTCACCTTGTGGCGCGCCACCTGCTCGTCGAGCAAGCGCCACAGGTCGGCATTCTTCACCGGTTCCTTGGAAGCGGTCTTCCAGCCGCGCTTCTTCCAGTTGGCCATCCATTCGTTGATGCCTTTCATCACGTACTGCGAATCCGTCACCAGCAGCACCTCGCATTCGCGCTTGAGCGCCAGCAGCCCCTGGATGGCGGCCATCAGCTCCATGCGATTGTTGGTGGTCACGGCTTCGCCGCCCCACAGCTCCTTCTCGACGCCCTTGTAGATCATCAGCACGCCCCAGCCACCAGGGCCGGGATTGCCCTTGCAGGCGCCATCGGTGTAGATCTCGATGCTATCGCTCATGTACCGCTCGTTCTCCTGGATCAGACGCTTGCGGTGGTCATGGCTCGCTCGGTCGACGGTTCACCTTGGCCAGTGGCAACGGCAGCAACTTGCCCATCGGTTCGCGGCGCTGCTGACGCAAGGGCCGCAGGCCGACCACCATCTTGCGCGCCACCAGCAGGTAGACCCCGCCGCCAGCACATTGCCAGCCACCGGCCATACGCTCCCAGCCAGCCAGACGCTGCTGCCAGGCCGGCGAGGCAAGCGGCGGACGATAACACCCGAAGCGGCGTTTCTCCAGCGCGAACCCCAGCAGGTTGAGCCAGTCGCTCACCTTGGAGGGGGCAATGCAGCGCGCCTGGCGCAAGGCGCCATGGCTGAACAGGTGGCGAGCGCCCCAGGCGCTGAACGGGTTGATGCCGATGATCAGCAAGTGCCCGCCGGGACGTACCGCACTGGCGGCTTCGCGCAGCAGGCCATGGGGCGACAGACTGAAATCCAGGCCGTGCTGCAGCACCACCACGTCGGCGGCATGCTCGCCCAGCGGCCAGGCCTGCTCCTCGCAAACGATCTCCACCCCTGGCAGCGGTGCCCCCAGGCGCACGTTGCGCTGGACCTGCTCAGCGTCGGGAGGCGCTTCGGCACAAGGCCCGTAATGAACCAGAAAGCCACCGAAGTAGCGCCCCAGCTCCTGCTCGAGCAGCGCATGCTCCTCGCGTAGCATGAGCTGCCCCAGCGGCCCGGCGAACCAGTCACGGGCCAGCGAGATGATTTCGATCCAGTCCGGATCGGCCTGGGCAAAAGCCTTGTCGGTCATTGCGCTCTCCCTTAAGCGTTTATCTGCCGGTGTCATCACGGCTAAGATGCCTGCATGTCCCGCCTGGCGAAACGGATCGACACCATGATACAGATCGAAGCATTACCCGCTTTCTCGGACAATTACATCTGGTTGTTACAAGATACCGCCAACAACCGCTGCGCGGTGGTGGATCCAGGCGACGCCGGGCCGGTGCTCGACTGGCTGGCCGCTCATCCTGGCTGGCGCCTGGAAGATATCCTGGTGACCCACCACCACCATGACCATGTCGGCGGCGTCGAGGCGCTCAAGCGCGCCACCGGTGCGCGGGTCAGCGGCCCTACCGACGAGCATGTCCCCGGCTGCGACCGCCCGCTCGGAGACGGCGCCACGATCAGCGTGCTAGGCCTGACCTTCACCGTCATGGCAACGCCAGGCCATACCCTGGGGCACATCGTCTTCCATGCCGCCCTGGCGCCTACGCCACTGCTGTTCACTGGCGACACGCTGTTCGCCGGTGGCTGCGGACGGCTTTTCGAAGGCACGCCGCAACAGATGCATCACTCGCTCCAACGGCTGGCCGCCCTGCCAGACGAGACCGAGGTCTATTGCGCCCATGAATACACCTTGAGCAACCTGCGTTTCGCGCAGGCCGTGGAACCGGCAAGCGAAGCCGTCAATCGACGTCTCGAACAAGTGACGCGACTGCGCCAGGCCAATCGTATCAGCTTGCCTACCAATATCGGGCTGGAACGGCTGACCAACCCTTTCCTGCGCACGGCTGAAACATCCGTTAAACAAAAAATAGACGAACGGATCGCAAGCGCGCAGGGCGGCCCGGTCGCTGTATTTGCTGCCCTGCGGCAATGGAAAGACAACTTTTGATAGCCATGTGACATATAAGGACATCTGGTCAAAGGTTGACCATGCGGGGGTCGATTTCTAGAATCGCCGAAATTTTTTGCCCGGAAACTTGTCCCCGCCAATGTCTTCCTGTAGCCGCAACACCGTTCAGTCCATCGCCCTGACGCGCCTGGCGCAAGCCAGCGCACTGGCTCTGGCCGCCACCCTGGTAGGCTGCCAAAGCACCCATCAGATCGATGAATCCGACAGCGTCCGCGCGCACAGCCATCAGGTCAGGGTCAAGCACAAGCCAGTGGTGGTGCTACCCAAGCCCGCCGAGCAGGTGGCCCCCCAGGATGTCTGGGAGCGCATGCGTCAGGGCTTCGCGCTGCAAGACGCCATCGGCGTCAATCCACGCATCGAGCAACAGCGCCTCTGGTTCGCCAGCAACCCTTCGTTCGTCGAAACCGCAGGCGAGCGTGGCAGCCTCTACATGCACTATATCGTCGAGCGGCTCGAAGAACGCAACATGCCGCTGGAGCTTGCCCTGCTACCGGCCATCGAAAGTGCCTACAACCCGATGGCCTATTCCCGGGCCCATGCCGTCGGGCTCTGGCAGTTCATTCCTTCCACGGGTCGCCATTTCAACCTGCGCCAGACCACCTTCTACGATGGGCGTCGCGATATCACCGCTTCGACCAACGCCGCGCTGGACTACCTGACGCGCCTGCATGACATGTTCAATGGGGACTGGCTGCTGGCCCTGGCAGCCTACAACGCCGGCGAAGGAACGGTGAGCCGGGCCATCGAGCGCAACGAAAAGCTTGGGTTGCCCACCGACTACTGGAACTTGCCGCTGCCGCAGGAAACCCGTAACTACGTGCCCAAGCTGCTCGCCCTGTCCCAGGTGGTGATGACGCCGGAGGCCTACGGCGTGAACTTGAGCCCGATCGCCAACGAGCCCTATTTCGAGGCCGTGGCCATCAACGAGCGGCTGGACCTGACCCGTGTCGCGGCCTTCGCCGACATCGACGAGGACGAACTGATCCAGCTCAACCCGGCATTCAAGAAGCGCATGACGGTGGACGGTCCCAAGCGCCTGCTTGTTCCCACCGCCAAGGCCCAGCTGCTGAGCGCCAGCCTGTCCAACCTCAAGCCCGAGCAGTTGCTGACCTTGCAACCGAGACAGGCCGTCTTCGAAGCCGCGCTTGCCGAAGCTTCGGCACCAGCGGCAGGAGCTCGCAGCTACCGGGTCAAGCGCGGCGACAACCTCGGCAGCATCGCGCGCGCCCATCGCGTGTCGGTGAAGGACCTGCAACGCTGGAACCGCCTTTCCGGCAGCCGCCTGAAGACTGGCCAGGTGCTGGCATTACGGGGCGGCAGCACGGCGGCCGGAGCCGGCAAGCGTATCGCCGCGACCAAGCAACGCTCGACGCAGTACAAGGTGCGCAAGGGCGACTCGCTGTATCTGGTAGCCAAGCGCTTCAACGTGGAGATGAAGCATCTCAAGCGCTGGAATCCGCGCAGCGGCCATGCCCTCAAGCCGGGACAGACCCTGACGGTCTATGTCGGCCACTGACCGATCGCGGCCGCTGCGCCCAGCCAGTGGCTGACCAGAGAATAAAGCGGTGAGGCTTGGCGGATCCTGAGCCCACGTGGCGGGCGATCACGATAACCGGGTCGCCCGCCGGTCCGGACCGTGTCGAGGGTCCGTAAAGCATCCGCCCGGCTTCGCCGGTGGGCTCTTTTTCCCTTCGGAACAAGCTGTTACTGTAGCCCGCACGAAGCCCAAGCTGCCTGGATCGGATCCCTGACTTGATACGTTCGCTCCTGCTGTCAATCAGCCTGGCATTGAGCTTTCCCGCAGTCGCGACAGTGAGCGAAAGCCACGGCTACGCGCAGTTCGGCACGCTCAGGTACCCGGCGACCTTCACCCATTTCGATTGGGCCAACCCTTGGGCGCCCAAGGGTGGCACCTTGCGTGCCATGGCGTTCGGCACCTTCGATACGCTCAACCCCTATACCTTCAAAGGCAGCAGCCCGGTCAGCACGCCGAACTTGCTGCAATATGGTGTCAACGAGCTGAACGAGTCGTTGATGGTCGGCACCGGCCAGTACGATCCTTCCGGGGACGAACCAGCGTCCAGCTATGGCTTGATCGCCAAGTCCGTGGAGTACAGCGAAGATCGCAGCTGGGTGGTCTTCAACCTGCGCCCCGAAGCGCGTTTCCATGATGGGCGGCGCATCACTGCGGCAGACGTCGCCTTTTCCTACCGCACATTGCTCAAGGAAGGCCATCCGCTCTATCGCACCAACCTGCAGGAAGTGCAACGGGTCGACATCCTTTCGCCATCGCGGATTCGCTTCGTCTTCAAGCGCTCGGGCAATCCCTTGCTGATCCTGCGCATGGGCGAACTGCCCGTACTGCCCAAGCACTACTGGCAAGGACGTGATTTCAAGGCGACCACCTTCGAACCACCATTGGGCAGCGGCCCCTATCGCATCAGCGAGATTCGTCCAGGCCGACGCCTGGTCTTCGAACGGGTGAAGGATTACTGGGGCAAGGACCTGCCCGTCAACCGCGGCAAGTACAATTTCGACCGGGTGGAATTCGAGTTCTATCGTGACGCGACGGTTGCCTTCGAAGCCTTCAAGGCCGGCGAATTCGACCTCTACATCGAGCATCAGGCCAAGAACTGGGCCAACGGCTATGACTTCGCGGCCGTACGCCGGGGCGAGGTCATCAAGGCCCAGATTCCCCACAAGATCCCGACCCAGACGCAAGGGTTGTTCATGAACAGCCGCCGCTCGGCGCTGGCCGACCCTCGTGTGCGCAAGGCCCTGGGGCTGATGTTCGATTTCGAATGGACCAACCGCGCCCTGTTCAGCGGCGCCTATCGGCGCTCCACCAGCTATTATCCGAACAGCGAGTTCGCCGCTACCGGCCTTCCAACGGGCAAGGAATGGTTGTTGCTCGCGCCGTTGCGCGACCAACTGCCCGCGCAACTGTTCACCGAACCCTACCGCGTGAGTCATACCGAGGGTCGCGGGATCGACCGTGGCACCCTGCGCGAGGCGATCGGGCTGCTCCAGCAGGCAGGCTGGACGCTGCAGGGCCAACGCCTGCGCGATGCCAAGGGCCATCCCTTCGCCCTGGAACTGTTGCTGGTCAATCCCAACCTCGAGCGAATCCTTCAGCCCTATGTGGAGAACCTGGCCAGCATCGGCGTCCAGGCGCGGCTGCGCACCGTCGACCGTGCTCAATACAAGCAGCGCTTGGACCACTTCGACTTCGACATGATCCTGATGACGTTGCCACAGACCTTGAGCCCGGGCCTGGAACAGTGGCAGTACTTCCACTCCAGCCAGGCCTCGGTCAACGGCAGCAAGAACTACGCCGGGATCCGCGATCCGATCGTCGACCACTTGCTCGACGCCCTGCTCGCCGCACGCAGCCGCGACCAGCAGGTGGCGGCCGCGCGCGCTCTGGATCGCGTGCTGTCCTGGCACGACTACATGATTCCAAACTGGTATCTGGATAACCATCGCCTGGCCTACCGCAACCGGTTCGCCTTCGTCACCACGCCGCCTTACACCCTGGGTCTGAACAGCTGGTGGCTCAAGCCATCGGAGAACGCCAAATGACGCCGATTCATCACCTGCGCCAGCTCGCTGGCGGCCTGCTGCTCGCCTGCCTGGCCGTGCCGGCGCTGGCCGCGCCACAGCACGCGCTGACCTTGTATGACGAGCCGCCGAAGTATCCGGCGGACTTCAAGCATTTCGACTACGTCAACCCCGATGCACCCAAGGGCGGCCTGTTCCGACAGGCCGCCTCTGGCGGTTTCGACAGCCTCAACCCGTTCATCACCAAGGGCGTGCCGGCGGAACGGGTCGACCTGATCTATGACACCTTGATGCGCCAGAGCCTGGACGAGCCGTTCACCGAATATGGCCTGCTTGCCGGCCAGATCGAGAAAGCGCCGGATAACAGCTGGGTACGCTTCTACCTGCGGCCCGAGGCGCGCTTCCACGACGGCCACCCGGTACGCGCCGAGGACGTGGCCTTCACCTTCGAGACCCTGGTCAGGCATGGCGCTCCGCTGTACCGCATGTACTACGCGGACGTGGCCGAGGTGGTGGTGGAAGATCCATTGCGCGTGCTGTTCCGCTTCAAGCATCGCAACAACCGGGAACTGCCGCTGATCCTGGGACAGCTTCCGGTCCTGCCCAAGCACTTCTGGCAAAACCGCGAGTTCGACCGCGGCTCCCTGGACATTCCCCTGGGCAGCGGCCCCTACCGGATCGCCGCGGTCAAGCCCGGGCGCTCGATCCGCTTCGAACGCGTCGAAGACTACTGGGGCAAGGACCTGCCGATCAATCGCGGCTCGTTCAACTTCGAACAGATGACCTTCGATTACTACCGGGACAACACGGTCGCCCTGGAGGCGCTGAAGGCCGGGCAATTCGACTACTGGCTGGAGGTCAGCGCGAAGAACTGGGCGACGGCCTACGATGTGCCGGCAGTGCGTGATGGGCGGCTGATCCGCGAGGAACTGCGCAATGGCAACCCTACCGGCATGCAGGGCTTCGTCTTCAACCTGCGTCGGCCGCTGTTCCAGGATGTCCGGGTACGCCAGGCGCTCAGCCTGCTGCTGGACTACGAATGGACCAACAAGCAGCTGTTCAACGGTGCCTATACCCGCACCGGCAGCTATTTCGAGAACTCCGAGATGGCAGCCAGCGGCCCGCCCGGCCCGCAGGAACTGAAGATCCTCGAACCGCTGCGTGGCCAGATTCCCGAACAGGTGTTCGGCGGCCCGTTCCAGAACCCGGTGAGTGACGCCAGCGGGATGATCCGCGAGCGGCAGCGCCAGGCCTACAAGCTGCTGCTCGAGGCAGGCTGGAAGATCGCCGACGACAAGATGGTCGATGCCCAGGGCAAGCCGGTGTCGATCGAGTTCCTGCTGGTCCAGACCGAGTTCGAGCGGGTCCTGCTGCCATTCAAGCGTAACCTTGCCGACCTCGGCATCGAGTTGAGCATTCGTCGCGTCGATGTCTCGCAATACATCAATCGGGTGCGCTCGCGCGATTTCGACATGATGGTCGGCAGCTTCCCGCAATCGAGCTCTCCTGGCAATGAACAGCGCGAGTACTGGTCAAGCAGCAGTGCCGACAACCCAGGCAGCCGCAACCTGATCGGCCTGCGTGACCCGGCCATCGACCGGCTGGTCGAAGGCCTGATCAACGCCGAGTCGCGCCAGGCGCTGATCGCCCATACCCGCGCCCTGGACCGCGTCCTGCTATGGGGCTACTACGTGATCCCCAACTGGCACATCAAGACCTGGCGCGTCGCCTACTGGAACCATATCGGTCATCCCGAGCGTTCACCGCTCTACGACGTAGGCCTGGACACCTGGTGGATCAAGCCCCAAGCCAGGCCGACCGCCCCGCGAGCAGCGACCGCGGCCGACACCCTCGGCCCGGCCAGGGAGCACTGACATGCTGGCCTATATCCTGCGTCGCCTGCTGCTGATCGTGCCCACCTTGCTGGGCATCCTGGTCATCAACTTCATCATCGTCCAGGCCGCCCCGGGCGGTCCCGTGGAGCAGATGATCGCCAAGCTCGAAGGATTCGAGGGGGCCACCAGTCGCATTGCCGGAGGCGGCGCCGAGGTGGCCGTCGCCGGTTCCAGCTACCGTGGCGCGCAAGGGCTCGATCCGGCCCTGATTGCCGAGATCGAACGGATGTACGGCTTCGACAAGTCGCCGCCCGAGCGGCTGTGGATCATGATCAAGAACTACGCGCGGCTGGACTTCGGCGAGAGCTTCTTCCGCGACGCCAAGGTAATCGACCTGATCGCCGAGAAACTACCGGTCTCCATATCCCTAGGCTTGTGGAGCACGCTGATCATGTACCTGGTCTCGATTCCGCTGGGAATCGCCAAGGCCGTGCGCCATGGCAGCCACTTCGACGTCTGGACCAGCTCTGCCATCGTGGTCGGCTATGCCATTCCGGCCTTCCTGTTCGGGATCCTGCTGATCGTGCTGTTCGCCGGTGGCAGCTACCTCGACTGGTTTCCGCTGCGCGGGCTGACGTCGAACAACTTCGACGAGCTATCGACCATGGGCAAGATCCTCGATTACTTCTGGCACCTGGTGCTGCCAATCACCGCCCTGGTCATCGGCAATTTCGCCACCATGACCTTGCTCACCAAGAACAGTTTCCTCGACGAGATCAACAAGCAGTACGTGGTTACCGCCAAGGCCAAGGGTCTGAGCCGGTCGAGAGTGCTGTACGGGCATGTGTTCCGCAACGCCATGCTGCTGGTGATCGCAGGTTTTCCATCGGCCTTCATCGGCATCTTCTTCACCGGCTCGCTGCTGATCGAAGTGATCTTCTCCCTCGACGGGCTGGGGTTGATGAGCTTCGAAGCAGCGATCAATCGGGATTACCCGGTGGTCTTCGGCACCCTGTTCATCTTCACCCTGCTAGGGCTGTTGGTGAAACTGATCGGCGACCTGACCTATACCCTGGTCGATCCACGCATCGACTTCGAAAGCCGGGAGCACTGACATGGCCCTTTCTCCTTTGAACCGCCGACGCTTCGAGCGCTTCAAGGCCAATCGTCGTGGCTGGTGGTCGCTCTGGCTGTTCCTGGTCCTGTTCGGCTTGAGCCTGGGCGCCGAGCTGATCGCCAACGACAAGCCGATCGCCATCCACTACGACGGGCAGTGGTACTTTCCGGCCTTCAAGCGCTACCCGGAAACGACCTTCGGCGGCGAATTCCCCCTGGAACCGAACTACAAGAGCCCTTACATGCGTCAATTGCTGGCAAGCCAGGACAGCTGGGTGCTGTGGGCGCCGATCCCGTTCAGTTACCAGAGCATCAACTACGACTTGCAAGTGCCGGCGCCAGCACCGCCGTCGGCGGCCAACCTGCTGGGAACCGACGACCAGGGCCGGGATGTGCTGGCCCGAGTCATCTATGGCTTCCGCATCTCCGTGCTGTTCGCCCTGACCTTGACCGTCCTGAGCTCGATCGTCGGCGTCATCGCCGGCGCCCTGCAAGGCTTTCATGGCGGCTGGGTAGACCTGGCCGGCCAGCGTTTTCTGGAGGTCTGGTCGGGCCTGCCGGTGCTTTACCTGCTGATCATCCTGGCCAGCTTCGTGCAGCCCAACTTCTGGTGGCTGCTGGGCATCATGCTGCTGTTCTCCTGGATGAGCCTGGTGGATGTCGTGCGCGCCGAGTTCCTGCGCGGCCGCAACCTGGAATACGTGCGCGCCGCGCGGGCTCTGGGCATGCGCAACGCTGCGATCATGTACCGGCACATCCTGCCCAACGCCATGATCTCCACCATGACCTACCTGCCCTTCATCCTCACCGGTGCCATCGGCACCCTGACGGCCCTGGACTTCCTCGGGTTCGGCCTGCCGCCAGGCGCTCCATCTCTGGGCGAGCTGGTCGCCCAGGGCAAGTCCAACCTGCAGGCTCCCTGGCTAGGCATCAGCGCATTCGCGGTACTGGCACTGATGCTGAGTTTGCTGGTGTTCATCGGCGAGTCCGCTCGTGACGCCTTCGACCCGAGGAAATGAAATGCACCAGAGCAACCTGATCGAAGTCCGCGACCTGGCGGTCGAGTTCGTTACCGGCGAACAGGTCCAACGCGTGGTCGAAGGGATCAGTTTCGATGTTCGCAAGGGCGAGACCCTGGCCCTGGTCGGCGAAAGCGGCTCGGGCAAGTCGGTCACCGCCCACTCGATCCTGCGCCTGTTGCCCTACCCTCAGGCCCGACACCCCAGCGGCTGCATCCTGCATGCCGGGCAAGACCTGCTGACGCTGAGCGAACGATCCATGCAGCGGATTCGCGGCAATCGCATCGCGATGATCTTTCAGGAACCGATGACCTCGCTCAATCCGCTGCACAGCGTCGAAAAGCAGATCAACGAAATCCTGCTGTTGCACAAGGGCCTTACCGGCCGCGCGGCTACCGCGCGGACGCTCGAGCTGCTCGAGCTGGTAGGCATCCCGGAGCCACGCAAGCGCCTCAAGGCCCTGCCCCATGAGCTTTCCGGCGGGCAACGCCAGCGCGTGATGATCGCCATGGCGCTGGCCAACGAGCCAGAGCTGTTGATCGCCGACGAGCCGACCACGGCGCTCGATGTCACCGTCCAGCTGAAGATCCTCGAGCTGCTCCAGAGCCTGCAGGCACGCCTGGGCATGGCCTTGCTGCTGATAAGCCACGACCTCAACCTGGTCCGGCGCATCGCCCATAGGGTTTGCGTCATGCAACAGGGGCGCATCATCGAGCAGGCCGAATGCAAGGTGCTGTTCCAAGCGCCACGCCATCCTTACACACGGATGCTGATCGACGCCGAACCCAGCGGCCAACCCGCCGCCAACCCTGCCGGCGCCGCCCTGCTCGAGGTCCGTGACCTACGCGTGTGGTTTCCCATCCGCAAGGGTTTCTTCAGGCGTACCGTGGACCACGTCAAGGCGGTGGACGGGATCAATTTCAGCTTGCCGCGGGGCCAGACCCTGGGCATCGTCGGCGAAAGTGGATCGGGCAAGTCGACGCTCGGGCTGGCAATACTGCGTCTGATCGCCAGCCAAGGGGCCATTTGCTTCCAGGGAAAAGGCCTGGAAACCATGGACCAGAACCAGATACGTCCCCTGCGCCGGCAGATGCAAGTAGTCTTCCAGGACCCCTTCGGCAGCCTCAGTCCGCGCATGAGCGTGGCCGAGATCGTCGCCGAAGGCCTGCGCATCCACCGTATCGGTACACCCACGGAACAGGAGGCCGCGGTCATCGCGGCGCTCGAGGAGGTCGGTCTGGATCCGGATACTCGCCACAGGTACCCGCACGAGTTTTCCGGCGGCCAGCGCCAGCGCATCGCCATCGCCCGCGCGCTGGTGCTCAAGCCGGCGCTGATCCTGCTCGACGAGCCGACCTCGGCCCTGGACCGCACCGTGCAACGTCAGGTCGTCGAGCTGCTGCGCTCGCTGCAGGGCAAGTATGGCCTGACCTATCTGTTCATCAGCCACGACCTGGCCGTGGTCAAGGCCTTGAGTCATCAGCTGATGGTGATCAGGCACGGCAAGGTGGTGGAGCAAGGCCAAGCCCAGGCGATCTTCCAGGATCCGCGCCATCCCTATACGCGACAACTGCTGGAGGCTGCCTTCCTGGCGCCAGAGCCATCCGATGCAGACGAAACCATCAGTGCCGAGGCGTATCAGGATCATCGCCCCGACTCCAGTCCAGCAGCAGGCTGTACGCCACTGCCAGGAGAGTAGGTCCGATGAACAGGCCGATGAAGCCAAAGGCGATCAGCCCGCCGAATACGCCGAGCAGCACGATGACCAGTGGCAGGTTTCCGCCACGGCTGATCAGGTACGGCTTGAGTACGTTGTCGACACCACTGATGACGAAGGTGCCCCAGATGGCCAGAAATACCGCCATGCCGTAGTGCTCCTGCCACACCAGCCAGGCGGTGGCAGGGATCCAGGCCAGCGGCGGCCCCATTGGAATCAGGCTGAGCATGAAGGTCACGATGCCCAGCACCAGCGCGCCAGGCACGCCGGCGATCAGGAAGCCGATCAGTGCCAGCAGGCCTTGGGCCGCTGCCGTGCCGATCACGCCGTTGACGACCCGCTGCACCGTGCCGGCCACCAGCTCCAGGTAGTAGCCGGCGCGCTCGCCAATCAGGCGATGCAGCAGGCGCAGCACGAAGGCCGCCAGGCGTGGCCCGTCGCGATAGAAGAAGAACACGAACACCAGGCTCAAGGTCAGCTCGAGGATGCCGCTGCCGATCTGCGCGCTGCGTGCCAGCAGCCAGTTGCCGACCTGTCCAAGGTAAGGCTTGATCGAGGCGAGCAGCGCCGCGCCCTGTTCGTCCACGGTATCCCACATCAACACCAGCCGCGTGCCGAACAACGGCACGTTGCCCAGCCAGGCCGGCGCATCGGGCAGCCCCTCGACCCGGACGTCACGAATGAATACCGTGGCATCGCGGACATGGTCGGCCAGGTTGAAGCCCAGCCACACCAGCGGCAACGCCACCAGCAGGATCCAGAGGCCGGTCAGCAGGCCGGCCGCCAGGGTTTCACGCCCACCGAGCGCTCGCGTCAGCAGACGCATCAGCGGCCAGCTGGCAAAGGCCAGGATGGCGCCCCAGAGCAGCGCCGAGATGAACGGCGCCATGACCCAGAGCCCGGCCCCCAACAGAGCCAGCAGAAGGATCTGGACCAGCAGTCGGTCATTGTCGAGCATGTCGGACTCGTTTAGCGGATCAGTTCCAGGTGCAGGCCGCCATCGGACGGCGCCTCGTCGGCTTCCAGCCGCGCCGCGCGTACCCCGGCGGCGACCAGCTGCTCGCGCCAGGCCCCTGCCTCGCTGCCACCGAGGCTGACCCGCAGGGTACTGTCGAGGTTCAGGCTGCGGGCCAGCAAGGCGACCCAGGCCGCTTGCGGCGCCTGCAGGTCAGGGTAGTCCAGCTTGCCAGTATCACGCAGTTCGCGCAGGACCGTACCGGGGGTCGGTAGCAGCTCGTCCAGCGGCCGCTCGGCGACGAACGCCTCGACATGCAGGTAGGCACGCCTGTTGCCACGCGTCACGCTGTACAGGGCCACCAGGGTATTGGCCTGCTGCGCCGAACGCCGCAGCAGGATGAACGCTTGTTGCTCGTCGCCTCCATTGAGCCGGGCGTTGCCGAAGACTTCGTTGGCCCACAGGCTGGCTTCGCCACAGTCACGCCCCTGGCACCAGAACAACGGATAGTCGCCGGCCTGCTGGAGGGCTTCGCGCGCCTCGGTGAATGCCTCGCGGGCGGTACGCTCCTGGGGCAGTTCATAGGTGATGGAGCTGACCTGCCCGCGACTCTCGACCTTGTCGTCCATCCGCAGGCGCCCGCTGATCTTGCGCAACGGCCCCATGGGATAGACTCGCTCCTGGGTCGTCGCCGGACGCTCGTCGACGACCCGGGCATCGACCGGCGCAGGCAGGTCGGCAGCCCAGGCCAGGGTACTGGTCAGGCAAGAAGCCGCGCATACGAAGGGCAGCAGTGAACCGCGCAGGCTCATCGGACGCCCGTTTCGCACAAGGCGCCGATGGTGTGGTACTGGATGTCTGGCATGAATGGTTGTCTCCCTGTTCAACCTGCCAAGCCTCGACACTTGTCTGGAGCAAGTCAAGAAAAGCCCATGAAGCGATTGAAACAGTCTGCGACAAGATCTGCGCCCTGCTCGTCGTCCAGGTGCAGGTGATGGCCACCAGGCAACTTCACATGATCGACAGGTAGTCGCTCCAGCAGGGCATCGCTGTGCGCCAGCAGCCCGTCCTGAGCGACCACCAGGCGTGTCGGGCAGACGATCCGATGGACGAAGGAAAGCGCCTGCGCCTCGCTGAGCCTGAGCGGCGAAGGCAGCGTCAGGCGCCGGTCACTGCGCCAGCAGTAACCGCCTGGCACCTGCATCACCCCACGCTCTGCCAACAGGCGCGCGGCCTCCTCGCTGACGGCGAGGGTCCCTCCCATGCGTGCAGCCACCGCATCTTCGAAGCAGGAATAACGTGTCTTGTCCCGACCCGGCCGGCGCAACCGTGCCTGTAGCGCCAGGCCCAGGCGCTCGGCGGCATCCTGCGCGGCAGCGGTTGGCGGCAGGAGCCCATCGATCAGCGCCAGGTGGCTGACACGTTCGGGCAGAGCGCCTGCCAGCTGCACGGCGATCACTGCCCCAAGCGAATGCCCAAGCAGCGCGAAACGTTGCCAGCCCAGTCGCTGAGCAACCTGCAGCACATCGTGCGCATAATCGGCCAAGGCATAGCTGGCACCTGGCGGCCGATGCCCGGAGTGGCCGTGCCCGGCCAGGTCCAGGGCGACGATACGCAGGCCGCTAAGACGAGGTGCCAGGCGCGCGAAGCTGTTGGCGTTATCGAGCCAGCCATGCAGCGCCAGCACCGGCAGCCCCTCCTCGGGCCCATGCACGCGCGCAGCCAGGACGATGTGGCCCAAGTCCAGGCGGATATCCTCGTCCACTGCGCTCATGCCTGGCCCCAGCGATCAAGCAAGCCCTTGAGCAGGCTGGCCGTATCGACTGGTCGCTCGAGCGGGAACATGTGTCCGCCAGGCACGCTATGGTATTCGCCCCGAGGCAATGCACGCACGGCCAGGGCGTGCTGGCGACCGACCACGCGGCTCTGGCGCCCGCCGATCACCGCAACGGGAACCTGCAGCAGCCGCGCCGGAATCGGAGCGACATGCGGCACGCTTCGGTAGATGCTGATCTCGGTGGCCGGGTCGAAACGCAGGCGCAGGCCTTGCTGCGCGTTCTGCAGCCCATGTTCGAGGTAGGCCTCCAGGCAGTCCGGGTCGAAGTTGCGAAACAGCGCCCTGCCGGCAAAATACGCACGCGCGCTGTCGCGGTCGGCGAATACTTCGCGCCGCCCGAGCGTGCGCCCAGCCGGCGTTATTCGATCGATCAGGCCCAAATGCTTGGCGGCGCGGATCAGCCACTGCTCGACGCGCGTCAGCAGTGGCGAGTCGAGCATGACCACGCCGCGATACAGCTGCGGGCAGCGCATGGCGGCATGCAGGTGCAGCACGCCGCCCAAGGAGTGGCCTACCCCCCAGGCCGGCTCGGGCAGGCCTTGCATGTGATGCAGCAGTTCGTCGACCAGGTTGCGCCAGTTGTCATCGACCGGGAACGATGGATCATGTGCGTGCTGGGGCAAGTGCCGGACCTGGTAGTCCGGAGCGAGCGCGGCGAACAGCTTGCCGTAGGTACCGGATGGAAAGCCGTTGGCATGGGCGAAGAAGACCTGTTGCGACATGGCCGCTCGATCCGCTGGCAAGAAGGAAAGCCATTTTCCTCGAGCCCGCCGATCTCGACAATGTTCGAACAGGTCATCGCCAAGGGCGTTCAGGTCATCGTGAACGCTCGAAACCTGCCATCGAGCGATGCAGGCAAGCCTGTAGATAGGCGATCTGGTAATCGAGCGCCTCTCGTACCGTTTGGCGGTCGGGTTCGCTCAAGTCGAGTCGGCGCAGCGCCAGGCAGGCGACCTGGAGCCGATGTGCCATGCGTTCCCCAGCCTGGCACAACGCTTCCAGCTCTTGCAGCCCGGCCGGGCCGCCAAGCCTGCGGACCAGCCGGTCGAGCCGGGCCTGGACACAGTCGTGCAGCAGTCGATACTCGGCGAAGTCCAATGGCGCCTTGTCTTGCAGCTTGGCCAGGGTCTGCCGCATGTCCAGCGAATGGACCAGTTCCAGATTGCGCTCTTGCATGTTTCCTCCTGACGATGCTTGCAGGCGCACCGTAGCAAGACGAAAAAAGCCGCGACAACTGGCAGAACTGACAGAGGCACCGGGTCAGCCAGGATGGTAGGCACGCAACGTCATGAGGCCGGCCAGGATGAAGTCTC
The DNA here is from genome assembly GCF_015680705.1 of Pseudomonas fulva. GTDB lineage: Bacteria > Pseudomonadota > Gammaproteobacteria > Pseudomonadales > Pseudomonadaceae > Aquipseudomonas > Aquipseudomonas fulva_C. The sequence goes on from NZ_JADNYP010000013.1 coordinate 43,034, forward strand.
CCTCCAGTTCGACGAGGCTGGCGGTGGACATGCCCAGCGGCTGCTGGACGTGCCCGTGCTCGAGCAGGCTGGCCAGCAGCCCCACCAGCGGCTGATGGCTGACCAGCAGGACATGTTCGATCCCCAGTAGCGCCAGCTCCTCGAGCACCCTGCGCACATCCTGTTCGGGGGTCAGCCAGGACGCGGTACGCACGCTGTCGTCGCGCTCGAGCGCCTGGTGCACCAGCGCCGCCGTCTGTTGCGCGCGTACATAAGGGCTGGCGATGATTGCCTGCAAGGGCTGCCCCAGCAGTGGCGCGGCAGCGCGCAGCGCCTGCTCCCGACCGTGGCGTGTCAGCCGCCGCTCGGCATCGCTGCCGGCATGCGGCTCGGCCTCGCCGTGGCGCATGATCCAGACTTTCACAGCTTCGGCTCTTGGTCTTGCGCCGTGTGCGACGCCGGCGCGACCTGGTGCGGCGCCTCGCCTTCCGGGGCGCGGGGCGTGGGCCAGTCGGCGAACGGCCATGGCTTGCTGTCGGTATGGAAGGTGCCGAACCGGCCAATCTGCGCCAGGAACTGGCTCAGGCTGTCACCGAAGTTCATCAGGCTGGCGCTCGGCGCACCATATACCAGGCGATAGACGAGCTGGACCAGTACCAGGCCACCGAGCAGCAACTCGGCCAGCTGCCAGACCAGGAAGAACAGCAGCATCCACAGGACCCGCAGGATGATCGACTCGTGTCGTGCAAGATTGGGCGCTTGATTCATGATGGTCGCGGTCCTCAGTTGAATTCGCTGGTGGAAATGAAATCGACATCGGTCTTCGGCTCCGCCCGCATCAGCAGTTCGATCACCTGCTCGAGCGTACGGCCTTCGAACAGGATGGCATGCAAACCAGCCACCAGGGGCATGTACACCTGCTGTTCCTGAGCCTTGGCCTTGAGCACCTTGAGGGTATTGACCCCTTCGGCCACCTCGCCCAGGCGGTTGACCGCCTCGTCCAGAGTGAGCCCCTGGCCCAGCGCATGGCCGACCTGGTAGTTGCGGCTCTTGGACGAGGAACAAGTGACGATCAGGTCGCCGACACCGGCCAGGCCCAGGAACGTCATCGGGTTGGCGCCCTGGCTGACGGCGAACCGCGTCATCTCGGCCAGCGCCCGCGTGATGAGCATGCTCTTGGTGTTCTCGCCCATGCCCAGCGCCACCGCCATGCCGGCGATGATCGCGTAGACGTTCTTCAATGCCCCGCCCAGCTCGACCCCGTAGCGATCGTTGCTGGCATACACCCGGAACGTACTGCCATGCAGCACTGCCTGCACCTGCTGGCACAAGGCGTCGTCCTCGCTGGCGATGACCGTGGCGGTCAACGCGTGCTCGGCGATCTCACGTGCCAGGTTCGGCCCGGAAAGCACGCCGATCCGCGCCTGCGGGGCGATTTCCTCGAGGATCTGGCTCATCAGCTTGAAACTCCGGGCCTCGATACCCTTGGTCAGGCTCACCAGCGAGCGTCCCCCCAGCAGCGCGGCATGAGGCGCCAGGACACTGCGCAGGGCGCTCGACGGCAAGGCGACGAAGATCAGTTCGCAGGCCTGCAGGGCCGCCAGCAGGTCACTGACCGGCTCGACACCCGCATGCAGCTTTATGCCCTTGAGGTAGCGTGGGTTCTCACGGTTGACGCGCATGGCCTCGGCCTGTGCCGGGTCGCGCATCCATTGCAGGACGCGGACTCCATTGCCGGCCAGCAGGTTCGCCACGGCGGTACCGAAACTCCCGCCTCCCAGAACTGCAACAGCTTGCTGTCCAGTCATATGCAATCCATCAAAACCATTATCCAGTGGCGATGCGGGCATTATACGGAGCCTGGACCACACAGCCAGCGGCAATCGATACGGGCGGTCGCTGGCAAAACCGACGGCGTCGGTTAACATGCCCGTTTCATTCCTGGATCAAGGCCGTATCGTGCTCCCTGGCCCTTATTCTCCTCCACGCCTGTTGTTGCTGGCAGCCCTGGCGGGCGGCCCGTTGCTGACCAATGCCGATGACCTGTTCACCGACAGCCAGGCCTTGCCGCAGGTGCTGACCGCCACGCGCCTGAAGCAGTCGCCGGCTGCGGTGCCTGGCAGCATGACCGTGCTCGACAGCGCGCTGATCCGTGCCAGTGGCGCACGCGACATCCCCGAACTGCTGCGCCTGGTGCCAGGGATGATGATCGCCTATGGCGCCGGCAACCAGCCGACGGTCAACTATCATGGCAGCAATGCCAGCGACGCGCGCCGCATGCAGGTACTGATCGACGGGCGTTCGGTGTACCGCGCCGGCCTGGCGACAGTGGACTGGACGGATATTCCGGTCGACCTGCAGGACATCGAGCGCATCGAAGTCTTTCGCGGTCCGAACACGGTCAGCTATGGCGCCAATGCCCTGATGGCCGTGGTCAACATCATGACCCGCAACCCTGCCGACAGTCATGGCACGCGGCTAAAGATCACCCGTGGCCAGGACGGTATCGCCGACTGGCACGCCAGCCATGGCATGGGCTGGGACGGCGGCGATCTGCGGTTGTCGCTTTCGGGCATGGCCGACGATGGTTTCGATCACGACCAGTTCGGGCGTGACTACCGTGACAGCCGCCGACTCAGCCGCTTCAACCTCAGCGCAAGCCATGCGCTGGCGCCGGACCAGACCCTGGAATGGCAACTGGCCGCCAAGGAAGGCAGCAACCAGCGGCCGTACACCTACCAGCCGGTGTTCCCGCATGTTTCGGCCGCCGGCGACAACGCCGATGTGAGCGCCAAGGACTACGCGGGGTCGCTGCGCTGGAACATCGACTTCAGTTCGCGGCACAGCCTGCACATCCAGGGTTCGGCCCAGCATTTCGAGCGCCAGCAGATATGGCGCGCCTGCGATGCCGCCTTGTCCTTCAGCCCGGAGCTGACCCGCCTCTGGCAGCTGGATCCGAACTTCGCCGAGCAGGTGGCGCGCCGCATCGATGCGCCGCCCAGCAGCGCCGACCCGCTGCGCCAGGCCCTGCGTGACCAGGTCAAGGACCAATGGGACAACCAAGGTGGCAGCCAGGTCGTCTGCGGCGACGTCGACCAGAGTACCCGCGAGACACGCTATGACCTGGAAATCCAGGATACCTTGAGCCTGACCGACAACCTGCGCCTGCTCAGTGGGGTGAACTACCGTTACGACCGGGCCGATTCGCGTACCTATTTCGATGGCAGCCTGGACGACCAGACCTGGCGGCTTTTCGGCCAGCTGGAATGGCGTGCCGACGAACACTGGGTCGTGCAAGGCGGCGCCATGCTCGAGGACAGCCGCCTGTCCGGCAGCTCGCTGACCCCGCGCATGGCAGTCAACTACCTGATCACGCCCCGGCACGGGCTGCGCGCGGTCTATTCGGAAGCCGTACGCTCGCCAGACATGTTCGAGAACAACGTCAACTGGAGCTACCGCGTCAACAACCTTACCCCCTCCGCCTTTGGCCAACGACACGGCGAATACTTCGTCAAGACCCGGGGCCCGGGCGATCTCGACCAGGAGCGCATGCGTTCGCGCGAGCTAGGTTACAACGGCTATTTCAGCGCCCTCGACCTGAGCCTGGACATCAAGTTGTTCAACGACGAAATCACCGGCATGATCAGCGAGCCGTTGCGCAACAACCAGTACATCGCCAGCAACGCCAGCAAGGCACGTTTCAGCGGCAGCGAAGCGCAACTCGACTGGCACGCCACGGTTTCGGATCGCCTGCGCCTGACCTATGCCTACGTGGATGCCTGGGCCAGCAATCCTGCCGACAGCCACCTTACCGCGCGCAACAGCGGTTCGGCGGCCTGGTTGCGCGACTGGGGTGGCGACTGGTCCAGCGGCTTGCTCTATTACGGCGCCGATGCGCTCAACGGCTATCGCTACCAGCGTCTCGATCTGCGCCTGGCCAAGCGCTTGCGCTGGCAGGGCACCAGCCTGGAACTGGCCGCGCTGTGGCAGCAGCGGCTGGATGACGAGCCGACCACCATCGAACAGAATCGCTACGACAGCCGACACCGCTTGAGCGTCAGCGCGGAGCTGGAGTTCTGATGCCGCACCTGCTGCGCTGGCTGGTCATCCTGTGCCTGTGGCCGCTGGGTTCGTTGTCGGCCCATGAGGTGCTGCTGGTCGGTGCGCAGGACGAACCGGGCATTCGCAGCTTCGTCAGCGCCCTCCAGGCCCACCGGCCTGGCGACCAGGTGCGGTTCATGGCGGTGGCGCAGTTGCCGCCACCTGCCCAGATCCAGGCCGCTACCCGCCTGGTGCTGCTCGACAATGCCGCCCTGGAATGGCGCCTGCAAGATAGCGCTGGCCCTAGCGCGCTGGCGCTTCGAGTCACCCGGGTGCAGGCTCGGCAGCGCCTGGGCCAGACGCGCCCGGCCTTCCTGAGCTTGTTGTGGAGCGACCCACCGGTAGACCGTCAGCTACGCCTGACGCGCTACCTGCTGCCCCAGGCGCGACGCATCGGCGTGCTCTACGACGAGCAGAGTCGCTTCCTGCTCGAGGAGCTGCAGCTGGCAGCCGCGCCGCTTGGGCTGGAAATCGTCGCCCAGAACTGGCCCGAAGTGCATGACAGTCGTCCGTTGCAGCGGTTGCTGGCCAACAGCGACGTATTGCTCGGGCTGGATGATCCGGGCCTGTACAACCCCAAGACGGCCAAGAACCTCCTGCTCAGCAGCTATGCCCGGCAGATGGCGCTGATCGGACCGACCGCCGGCTTCGTGCGTGCCGGGGCCCTGGCCACCACCTACAGCGACCAGCAAGACTGGCTGGCAGTGCTGGACCACCTGCTCGACCAGCCTCCGGCACGCTGGCCGCGCAGCGAATATCCGCGCCACTTCGGGGTCAGCGGCAACCAGCAGGTGGCACGCGCCCTGGGCCTCGAACCGATCGACCAGCAAGCCGCCGCCGTGGCCGTGGCCGAAGGGGAGTCGATGCCATGAGCATGCGTCCGAGCTGGGACATTCATACCCGCACCCAGATCATCAGTCTGGGCCCGGCTCTGTTGCTCACCTTGCTGTTGATCAGCTTCTTCACCTTCGTGCGCATCCAGGATCTGCGCCAGGAGTTGAACCACACCGGCCAGCTGATCGCGAACCAGCTGGCGCCAGCTTCGGAGTACGGGGTGATCTCCGGCAACGACGAGGTGCTCGAAAGCCTGATGCGAGCGACCTTGAGCATTCCCCATGTGCGCTTTCTGGAAGTCCAGGACAGCCGTAACCACATCCTTGTCTATGTCGAGCAGCCAGACGAGAGCGACAACCGGGCACAGCGGGTGGAAGTGTTCCAGGCACCGATCCGCCTGCAGCAGATCCGCCTGGACAACGATTTCCTGCAGCCAGGCGGGACGCCAGCGCCGAGCGTCGCCGACGATTACCTGGGTCGGGTGATCGTCGGCATGTCCGACGACGCTTTCAGCCAGCGCCAGCAGGAAATCGTGATCAAGGCCGGAATCCTGGCGCTGTCCGCCTTGCTGTTCACGTTCCTGCTGGCGCGGCGACTGGCCACGAGCCTGGCCAAGCCGATCAGCGACATGGGGCATGCGGTCAAGGCCATTCAGCAGGGCGACTTCGACGCACCCTTGCCCGTGGTGGATGACAGCGAGCTGGGCCACCTGGCCAGTCATATCAACAACCTGGCCAGCGCGCTGGACCAGGCCAGCCGCGAGCAACAACAGGCCATGGCCCAGCTGGTCCAGGCTCGCGAAGAGGCCGAGCAGGCCAACAGAGCCAAGTCGGACTTCCTGGCAATGATGAGCCACGAGCTTCGGACACCGCTCAACGGGGTCCTGGGCATGCTGCAGCTGCTGGAAACCACGCCTTTGAACATCGAGCAGGCCGAATATGCCGCAGTGGCCAGCGAATCGACTGGGCACCTGCTCAAGGTCATCAACGATATCCTCGACTTCTCGCGGATCGAGCGTACCGCGCTGGAACTCGAATACATCGACTTCAACCTGGGCGAACTGATCGCCAGCAGCGTCCAGTCCTTCCAGCATACCGCCCAACAGCGCGGTCTGGCCCTGCACCTGCGGCTGGCACCGGGCACCGACCGCCTGCAGGTCACCGGCGATCCGACACGGATCCGCCAGATCCTGCTGAACCTGATCGGCAATGCGCTGAAATTCACCGAGCGCGGTCAAGTCGAAGTCTGCGCCCATTGGCAGGCGCTCGACCGTCGGCAAATCCACCTGACCTGCAGCGTTCGGGATACGGGCATCGGCATCGACAGCTCGCGCCTGGAAACCATGTTCGTGGCCTTCCAGCAAGCCGACAGCTCGATCTCGCGGCGCTATGGTGGAACCGGGCTGGGCCTGGCCATCGCCCGCACGCTGGCCGAGCGCATGGAAGGTCGCTTGCAGGGCGAGAGCGCCAAGGGCCTGGGTTCGACCTTCACCCTGGAAATTCCCTTGGCCCTGGCCCAAGCGCCCACCGCGCTCGCCGGCTCCGACCGGCCGTCCCCGGATACGCCCGGCAACGGCCGGCATATCCTGCTGGTGGAAGACAATCCGGTGAACCAGACGGTGATCGTGGCCATGCTACGCAGCCTGGGTTTCCAGGCCAGTGTCGCCGGGGATGGCGCCCAGGCCGTGGAACAGGTGGCGCGCCAGCCGTTCGCGGCCGTGCTCATGGACTGCCGCCTGCCCAAGGTCGATGGCTATGAAGCCACGCGGCAGATCCGCAGGATGCCCCAGGGCAGGCACCTGCCGATCATCGCCTTGACCGCCAACGCCTTGCAGGGCGATCGTGAGCGCTGCCTGGAGGCGGGCATGAACGATTACCTGAGCAAACCGTTCAAGCGCAACGATCTGCAGCGTATCCTGCAGCGCTGGCTGCCTGTCCGAACGCTCCCGCTGGGAGACAAATGCTGAAACGGTGCTGTGCGGGGGGCTGGACAGGAAGAGCGTGCGACCTGAAAATACCTTTTTTCAGTGCACACCTGTACCTGGCCGCCAGACGGTGTGACTTTCACTACAACGCAATAGTCTACCTGTAGGCTGCCGTCCCGAAGCTCAGGCACTCGGGCCGGCCGGGAAGATTGACCCCCTGCCCCACGGGGATTATTGAGGAGCTCGCATGACCAAACAAAACGCCTTTACCCGGGAAGACCTGCTGCGCTGCAGTCGCGGTGAGCTGTTCGGCCCAGGTAATGCGCAACTGCCCGCCCCGAACATGCTGATGGTAGACCGTATCACCGACATCCGCGCGGAAGGCGGCAAGTACGGCAAGGGTGAGTTGGTCGCCGAGCTGGACATCAATCCCGACCTGTGGTTCTTCGCCTGCCATTTCGAAGGCGATCCGGTCATGCCGGGCTGCCTGGGCCTGGATGCCATGTGGCAGCTGGTGGGCTTCTTCCTTGGCTGGCAAGGCCTGCCCGGCCGCGGACGCGCCCTGGGCTCGGGAGAAGTGAAGTTCTTCGGCCAGGTCCTGCCGACGGCGAAAAAAGTCACCTACAACATTCATATCAAACGCGTTCTCAAGGGCAAGCTGAACATGGCGATCGCCGATGGTTCGGTCAGCGTTGACGGCCGCGAGATTTACACCGCCGAAGGCCTGCGGGTCGGCGTGTTCACCTCCACTGACAACTTCTAAGGGTTATTCGCATGCGCCGCGTCGTTATCACTGGTCTGGGCATCGTTTCGTGCCTGGGCAATGACAAAGCTACCGTCACCGAAAACCTGCGCAACAGCCGTCCGGGCATTCGCTTCAACCCGGAATACAAGGAGATGGGGCTGCGTAGCCAGGTTTCCGGCTCGATCGACCTCAACCTCGAAGAACTGATCGACCGCAAGGTCTTCCGTTTCGTTGGCCATGCCGCCGCCTATGCCTACCTGGCCATGGCTGACGCGATCAAGGACTCGGGCCTGACCGAAGAGCAGGTTTCGAACCCGCGCACCGGCCTGATTGCCGGCTCTGGTGGCGCATCGACCCTGAACCAGATGGAAGCGCTGGACATCCTGCGCGACAAGGGCGTCAAGCGCGTCGGCCCCTACCGCGTCACCCGCACCATGAGCAGCACCGTGTCGGCGTGCCTGGCCACCCCCTTCAAGATCAAGGGGCTGAACTACTCCATCGCGTCCGCCTGCGCCACCAGCGCGCACTGCATCGGCACCGCCATGGAACAGATCCAGATGGGCAAGCAGGACATCGTCTTCGCCGGCGGCGGCGAGGAAGAGCACTGGAGCCAGTCGTTCCTGTTCGATGCCATGGGCGCGCTGTCGAGCAAGCGCAACGACACGCCGGAACTCGCCTCCCGTGCCTATGACGCCGACCGCGATGGCTTCGTGATCGCCGGCGGCGGCGGCATGGTGGTGGTCGAGGAGCTCGAGCATGCGCTGGCCCGCGGTGCCAAGATCTACGCGGAGATCGTTGGCTACGGCGCCACCTCCGATGGCTATGACATGGTGGCTCCGAGCGGCGAAGGCGCCGTGCGCTGCATGCAGATGGCACTGTCCACCGTGGACGCTCCGATCGACTACCTGAACACCCACGGCACCTCGACGCCGGTTGGCGATATCGCGGAAATCAAGGGCGTGCGCGAAGTGTTTGGCGACAAGGCGCCGGCCATCAGCTCCACCAAGAGCCTGTCGGGCCACTCGCTGGGCGCCGCTGGCGTGCATGAGGCGATCTACTGCCTGCTGATGATGGAGAACAACTTCATTGCCGGCTCCGCGAACATCGACGAGCTCGATCCTGCCGTCGCCGACCTGCCGATCGTGCGCCAGACCCAGGAAAATGCCCAGATCGATACGGTCATGAGCAACAGCTTCGGCTTTGGCGGCACCAATGCCACGCTGATCCTCAAGCGCTGGGCAGGCAAGTAAGCGCTACCGCAGGCACGAAGACGCCCCGACCGGTTCGGGGCGTTTTCTTTTGCGCGGCAGGCATCCAGGCGAGCGGTGCCGGATGGTCATGGCCGTTCGGAGCACGACCTGGGATCGCGCTAGCGACGCGGCTCGTCGCCGTTACTCGCGCTGGGCAGGATAGCCAGGAAATTGTCCCTGGCGACCTTTTGCGCCACGTCTGGCGGCAAGGCGTCCAGGAACGGCACGAAGCCATGCATCTGCTCGCCCAGGCTGCCGAAGCGCCCCACCACATCGGAACCCAGCATGAATCGGTCGGGGAAGCGCTCGACCAGCTCGACCCAGTCCTTGCGCGGCTTGCCGGTCTCATCCAGCAAATAAGGCTCGCGTATGCTCCATGAAAGGTCGATAAAGAGGTTGGGGTATTTTTCCAACAGGCGCGTGACCACGGGCAGCAGAAACCTCATCTGCGTCTGGTGCCGGTGTATCTCCATGCTCGCTCCCGCATGAGCCCAGATGAACCGTGTGCTCGGGTGCTTGGCAAGCGGCTGTTCGATTTCCGCCAGGTACAGGGGGTTGCGCTCGCGCTTGGAGGTGATGTTCGAATGAACCAGCACGGGCAAGTCATGCCGCGCAGCCAGCTCGTAGACCAGCGCCAGGGCCTCGTTGTTGGCCCTCGGCGTATCGCCACTGGTCAGCGCGGTCAGGTCGTCGTGACGTGTGAAGATCTCGCCTATCCCTTGCCAGAATCCAGGATGAAGTTCCAGCATCGCTTCGATCTGCCTGGCGGCATTCTTGTCGACAGGGTTGAACCCTGACAGGAACGGATGGAAACGCCGACGCTGCTCGGGCGCAAGCGCTTGCAGCGCGGCGACCACATGGACGTCGGTCGCGCTGTACCAATACGCGGCTGCGTCATCACCGGCGTAGTAGCGCGGTCGCTTGGGCTCATCCTCGTGCCATTTCTTGGCCACTGGAATGCCCGAAATCATCGAATGCTCGACCCCAGCCTGATCCATGGCCTCGACCAGCGCCGGCATGCCTTCGCTTTCCTGGAAGAAATCGACGTAGTGCAGGTGCGCATCGCTGAAGCGATAATCCCGCGCAGCCAACGGCTGGCACAGCATCGCCGAAAGCATCATCACCACCAGGCCCCTGGCATTCATTGCACGACTCCTCTCGATCTACCGCACGGGTAGACCGAGGCGAGCGATGAACAGTTCAGCCAAGCGCCCAGCAATGCTGCAGCGCGCGCTTCAGTCGATCAGCTGCGCCTGTCTCAGCGCCCCCAAGGCCTGCAACCAGCGAGGCTGTTCACGATAGTCGGTGCGCGCAAAACCCTGACCGCGCATGCGCGCGATGCGTGCGGACGGCCGCACCTTGAGGCGTTGTGCGCGGGCCAAGGCGAGTTCGGCCGCAGCCCGGTCGTTGCACACGAGCCCCATGTCGCAGCCAGCCTCCAGGGCTGCCTCGATACGATTGGCCGCGTCACCGACCACATGGGCACCGGCCATGGACAGGTCATCACTGAAGATCACCCCATCGAAACCCAGCTCGCCACGCAGGATCTGCTGCAGCCAACGGCGGGAGAAGCCTGCCGGCCGATCGTCGACCTGCGGATAGATCACATGCGCCGGCATGACCGCCGCCAGTTGGGCGCCTAGCCTGGCGAATGGCAGCAAGTCGCTCTTGCGCAGCTCTTCGAGGCTTCGCTCGTCGGTCGGGATTGCCACGTGCGAATCGGCTTCGGCCCAGCCGTGCCCGGGAAAATGCTTGCCACAGGCCGCCATGCCGGCGGCGTTCATGCCACGAATGAACGCGCCGGCCAGTTGCACCACGCGCTGCGGATCACCCTCGAAGGCTCGGCGGCCGACCACCGCACTGCGCCGATGATCGAGATCGAGCACCGGCGCAAAGCTCAGGTCGAGACCGACCGCCAGCACTTCGGTAGCCATCAGCCAGCCGCATTGCTCGGCGAGTCGCGACGCGTCGGGTTTGTCGGCCAGCTCACGCATCGCCGGCAGCCGCACGAAGCCTTGGCGCAGCCGCTGCACGCGACCGCCCTCCTGGTCGACCGCCAGGATCAGTTCAGGACGGATCGCCCGGATCGAAGCGCAGAGCTCCCGGACCTGACGGGGGCTTTGGATATTCCGGGCGAAGATGATCAGGCCGGCGACTTCGGGCTGACGCAGGAGCTGGCGGTCCTCGGAGGTCAGCCAGGTACCGGCGATATCCACCATCAGGGAGCCTTGCAGGCTGGCGGTCATGTTGAATCCTTGTTCAAGAAGCGGGGAAAGACAGGCTGCCGCGACCGGCACGTGCAATGCCGGACTCGCCAGGCCGCAAGCTTAGCCGAAGCGGTCCGCCGAACCCAATCCTCAGGCCTTGGCCGGTATCGTCGTGCTACCTGCCTTGCGCGTGCGCAGTTGCGCCGTGGCCATGGCCTGGTCGGTGACGCCGCTGTCGGCGCGCATGCCGGCTGCCAGGAACGGCACCATCAGACGCATGACCTGTTCGATCGAGGTATCGAGCCCGAAATCGTTCTCGGAGATGGCCCGCAGGGCCTTGATGCCCGACATGCTGAATGCCGCGGCACCCAGCATGAAGTGCACCCGCCAGAACAGCTCCAGGGGCGGGATGCGCGGTGCTGCCTCGCTGACCAGCGACATGTAGCGCCGAAACACCTTGCCGTACATGTCCTCGAGATAGCGACGCAGGTGTCCCTGGCTCTCACTGAAGGCCAGCCCCAGCAGGCGCATGAAGATGGACAGGTCGTTGTTGCTGCGCGGCTGCACGGCCAACGCTTGCTCGACCAGCATTTCCAGCAGCTCCTCGAGGCTGGGACGCTGGTCCGCACGCGCCTGCCGCCGCTCCAGCTCACGCTCGAGCGTCGCGCAGAACGGACCGAGAAAGCGTGAAAAGACCGCCTGTATCAGCGCTTTCTTCGAGCCGAAATGGTAATTTACCGCGGCCAGGTTGACGCTGGCCTTGCTGGTGATCAGGCGCAACGAGGTTTCCGCGAACCCCCTCTCAGCGAACAGCTGCTCGGCAGCATCGAGAATGCGTTCAACGGTTTCCGATTGGGCCATGACAATTCCGCCAGACAAACAGTTGTTTGAAACATACGTTTCACGTTGTGTCCTGTCAAGGTTTGGTGACCCGTTGGTCGCATCCGGGGCAGTCCGTGCCACAAGCCCCCAGCCGCAAGCTACTGGCGGTACTGGTCGAAGCGCAGAGCGTCTGCCCCGAGCGATGACGACCAATCATCACTGACAGCTTGCCGCCCGGAGCTTGCCGCTCGACCCTGGGCGCTTGCAGGCAGGCCAATACTGTATATAATCCCAGTCACTGTACAAAAAGCCAGAGCCAACGCCATGCTGAAACTGACGCCACGCCAAGCCGAAATCCTGGCCTTCATCAAGCGCTGCCTAGAGGACAACGGTTTCCCGCCGACCCGCGCGGAAATCGCCCAGGAACTAGGCTTCAAGTCCCCCAACGCCGCCGAAGAACATCTCAAGGCCCTGGCACGCAAGGGCGCCATCGAAATGACGCCCGGCGCGTCGCGGGGAATCCGCATTCCAGGAGTCGATACCAAGGACGACAGCGGCCTGCCGGTCGTGGGTCGTGTCGCAGCCGGTGCGCCCATTCTCGCCCAGCAGCACATCGAGGAATCCTGCAACATCAATCCGGCATTCTTCCACCCCAGGGCCGACTACCTGCTGCGCGTGCACGGCATGAGCATGAAGGACGTCGGTATCTACGACGGCGACCTGCTGGCCGTGCACACCTGCCGCGAAGCTCGCAACGGCCAGATCGTCGTTGCCCGCCTGGGCGACGAAGTGACCGTCAAGCGCTTCAAGCGCGACGGCGACAAGGTCTGGCTGATTGCCGAGAATCCCGATTTTGCGCCTATCGAAGTGGACCTGCACGAACAGGACCTGACCATCGAAGGCTTGAGCGTCGGCGTCATTCGTCGCTGACCAGGAGGCGTCATGCAGCAATCCCCCCAGCTTTGCGACTCGGTACAGCTGCCGCTGTTCGAGGCCTTTCTCGCCCAGCCGGCACTTTCCGGCCTCAAGGCGCGAGAGCCGGCCTCGCCCGAGTACCAGACCGAGTACTTCAGCGAGATGGCGCTGCGTGGCGCGCAAATCCATTGCCAGAACCTGCTTGCCCCAGTCTTGCGCGAACTGAGCGAAGAAAAGGACGCGCGCTGGCTGACGCTCATCGCCCCGCCAGGCAGCATAACCCATGCCTGGCTGCGTGATGCCGGCCTCAACCGCGAGCGCATCCTGTTGCTGCAGCCACGCGGCACCCAGAGTGCCCTGCAGCTGGCGAAAGAGGCCCTGCGTCTCGGACGCAGCCATACGGTCGTCAGCTGGCTCGGCAACATCAGCACCAACATGCGGCTGCAGCTGATCCAGGCAGCGACCGTCGGCAACGCCCAGAGCTTGAACATCCGCTTCGGCTAATGCCGGAGCCGGCACGGACTCCAGCTCATTTCGCCGGGCCATCGCGCTCCATCAATCATGCCAGCGAACTGGCCCGGCACGAAGCTGCGACACCTCGCGCAATGAACAGCCTCGGAATGTTCACTGCGCACGCTCATCAGTGCAGGACCCGCGGTTCCTCATCACGCTCGAGTTCACCCTCGGCAAGACGACCCGCCATCTGCACGCCCACGCTCAACATGGCCTTGGCCACCTCGACGTGCTGACCCTGCAGGAAGGCCTTGGCATCTTCGGAAAAATCCAGGATCACCAAGGACCCTTCGTCCTCGGCTCGGCGCAATTCGATGCGACCATCAGGCAGCTCGACGATTTCCAGAAACGATGTTGACATAACAGGCAGTTCTCCACTCAAGGCTGGCATTGTACCAGCCGATGCCCCTGTCAGCACTCACTCAAAGCGTCGCGAAAGCGTCGTACAAGACTCTTGAGGTTGCCGCGCCATTCTTCCAGCACCTCATGCGAGAGCGGCGGTACCGCCGGCTCGAGATTGACGGCCTGGATCAACGGTACGGCGACGTCCCCCTTGGCTGTCCGCTCCGGCTGCGGCGGCAGGAACAGTCCACGGTAGGCCTGCAATAAATGCGCAAGCCATGTCTCGCGCTGACCGGCGAGCTCCATCAGTTCCGCCATCTCCGGTATGGCCACGCCTTGCAGGCCCTGCTCGTCAAGAAAGGCTTCGACCCGCGGCGCGCTCGCTTGGGCAAGGCGATAGAACCCGGCAATCTCATGACACAGGCCAAGCAACGCTCCGTATAGATGAAAGAGCGCCGCCTCGCGCTCGGCCTGGACCAGGCCCTGGGCGTTCATGGCCGTGCTCAGGGAGGCCTTGGCCATCGAGTCGAGGGCCAGCCCGGCAAAGAAAAGTTTCTGGTTGGTGCGGGTATAGCGTTCCTGAGCCATGACGAAGCCCTCTGTTGTGCGCACTGCGCGACGATGATGCAGTTTCAGCCAGGGAATGGCGCCCTAGCAAGCTCGGAGACACCATTCGAACTCCGTCGAATGGGCCTCCTGCCCGCTTTCGCTCACCGACACGCCTTGGGCTCATACGAAAGTGCCTGCGCGACGATCATGCCGGGTTGCAACAGGCTCGCCGCTCATTGGCGGCCGGTAAAACCTTGCCTGCTCGCCGCTCGACGACTTTCATGCAACCCTAGCGCTTGTCCTCGACCTTCCAGGTCTTGCCGTCGTAGAAGGCTTTCCAGCCGGTCGGCTTGCCATCGACTTCCGACTGCACGTATTGCTCCTTGGTCTTGCGACTGTAGCGGATCACGGCAGGGCGTCCATCGGGGTCATGCTGCGGCGCCTCGCACAGGAAGTGATACTTGGAGTCGATCTCGTTCTTGTGTGGAACGATTTCCTTGACCAATGGCGCACGCGTCTCGCGATTCTTGGGAAACTGGCTGGCCGCCAGAAACAGCCCGGAAGCCCCATCACGCAAGACATAGGTATCATCGACCTTCTCACACTTGAGCTCGGGCATCTTCACGGCGTCCATCTTCGGCGGCGCCGCTTCGCCATTCTTGAGCAGCTTGCGGGTATTCTTGCAGGCCGGATTGGTGCATCCGAAGAACTTGCCGAAACGCCCAGTCTTGAGCTGCATTTCGCTGCCGCACTTGTCACATTCCAGGCTTGGTCCTTCATAGCCCTTGATCCGGTAACTGCCTTGCTCGATCTCGTAGCCCGGACAGTCCGGATTGTTCCCGCAGATATGCAGCTTGTGCTTTTCGTCGAGCAGATAGGCATCCATGGCCGTGGCACAGATCGGGCAGCGATGCTTGCTGCGCAATACGCGCGATTCGGACTCACCCTCGTCATCGGCCGCGATTTCGTCGCCGGGGACCAGATTGATGGTCGCCTTGCAACGCTCCTTCGGCGGCAGGCTATAGCCGGAACAGCCAAGAAACACGCCGGTCGAGGCGGTACGGATCATCATCGGACGACCGCATTCCTTGCACGGGATATTGGTCAAGGTCGGCTGGTTGGCGCGCATTCCGCCTTCGCTGGATTCGGCGTGCTGCAACTTGCGGCTGAAATCGCCATAGAACTCATCCAGCACGTTCTTCCAATCCCGTTCACCCTGCGCCACGTCGTCGAGGTTCTCCTCCATGTCGGCGGTGAATCCGTAGTCCATGAGGTTGGAAAAGCTCTCGGACAGGCGCTCGGTCACGATATCGCCCATCTTTTCCGAATAGAATCGCCGGTTGTGCAGCGTTACGTAGCCGCGATCCTGGATGGTGGAAATGATCGCCGCATAGGTGGACGGTCGGCCGATACCGCGCTTTTCCATCTCCTTGACCAGGCTCGCCTCGGTGAAGCGCGCCGGAGGCTTGGTGAAATGCTGGCTCGGGTCGAGCCGGATAAGCTCGAGCGCTTCGCCCTTGGTCATCTCCGGCAAGACATCGTCTTCTCCGGGCCGGCTCTGCTGGGGCAGAACGCGGGTATAGCCGTCGAACTTGAGAATACGGCCCTTGGCGCGCAGCTCGAATTCGGCGGCCGCCACGGTCACGCTGGTCGAAAGATACTGGGCAGGCGGCATCTGGCAGGCCAGGAACTGACGCCAGATCAGCTCATAGAGGCGCTCGGCGTCACGCTCCATGCCGCTCAGCTTGCTCGGATGCATCTGCACGTCGGAGGGCCGGATCGCCTCGTGCGCCTCCTGGGCGCCTTCCTTGCTGCCGTAGACCACGGGCGCATCGGGCAAGTATTGCTTGCCGAACTCCCGTTCGATGTAGTGCCTGGCCATTTCCAGCGCATCGGCCGAAAGGTTGGTCGAGTCGGTTCGCATGTAGGTGATGTAGCCTGCCTCATACAAGCGCTGGGCCATCATCATGGTCTTCTTGACCCCGAAGCCGAGGCGATTGCTGGCCGCCTGTTGCAGTGTCGAGGTGATGAACGGCGCGGATGGCTTGCTGCTAGTCGGTCGGTCTTCGCGCTTGATGACGCTGTAGCTTGCCGCCTTCAGCTTTTCCAGGGCAGCCATGGCCTGGGCTTGGTTCAGTGGCTTGAAGGCTTCGCCATTTTCCCGAGCCACCTCGAACCGGACTTGCGCATCGCGGGCAGTGCCGAGGTCGGCATGCACTTCCCAGTATTCTTCCGGGATGAAGGCACGGATTTCCCGCTCTCGCTCCACGACCAGCTTGACCGCCACCGACTGCACACGACCCGCTGAAAGGCCACGAGCGATCTTCGACCACAGCAGCGGCGATACCATGTAGCCCACTACCCGATCGAGGAAACGCCGTGCCTGCTGCGCATTGACCCGATCGATGTCCAGCTCGCCCGGCTGGGCGAATGCGTCCTGAATGGCCTTCTTGGTGATCTCGTTGAACACCACGCGCTTGTAGCGGCTATCGTCGCCACCGATCGCTTCGCGCAGATGCCAGGCGATGGCTTCCCCTTCACGGTCAAGGTCGGTCGCGAGATAGATTGTATCGGCGTCCTTGGCCAGGCGACGGAGCTCGTCGATGACCTTTTCCTTGCCAGGCAGGATCTCGTACTTGGCTTTCCAGCCATGCTCCGGATCGACCCCCATGCGCGCTACCAGCTGGCGCCGGGCCTTTTCCTTCGGCGACAGGGCTGGTGCTTCGCCCGCTGCCTTGCCGCGCTTGGCTGCCGGTTCCTTGGAGGCACTGGCCGAACCGCTGGTGGGAAGGTCGCGGATATGGCCGATACTCGACTTCACCACGTACTGGTTGCCCAAGTACTTGTTGATGGTCTTGGCCTTGGCCGGGGATTCCACAATGACCAGCGATTTGCCCATGGATCGGAGTATTCCTGAAATCTGAAGATAAAAACGCATCAGGTGCCTGATGCGGCACCGCTATATATAGTGGCAACAGAGTGAGGTCAAGCGCAGTAGTTCAACGGCCCATGGTGCCCAGTGGTTCGAACGGTCCCGTTTCGGCCTCGACCAAAGCAAAGCGCGGCACTCGCTCGCCGTCAACCTCGACCGACTCCTGGAACATCGCCAAGGGCCGGACCCAGAGCCCGAAATCACCGTACAACGCCTGATAGAACACCATCCACTCTTCGGTTTCAGAGTGGCGTGCCGTTGCGAATACGCGGTACTCGGGACCTTTGTAGTGACGATAAACTCCTGGCTGCAGTTGCATGCCTGTCTCCTCTGGCTGTTGCAAAAAAAAACCGGGGCACCCGGCCCCGGTCGTCATCGGCGATCCATTCAGACCCGCTCGAAGACCGTGCTGATGCCCTGGCCAAGACCGATGCACATGGTGGCTACGCCCAACGCCCCTCCATTCTGTTTCATGACATTGAGCAGCGTGCCGGAAATCCGCGCGCCAGAACAGCCGAAAGGATGGCCCAGGGCGATGGCTCCCCCATGCAGGTTAACCTTCTCATCCATCTTGTCGAGCACTTTCAGGTCCTTGAGCACCGGCAAGGCCTGCGCGGCAAAGGCTTCGTTGAGCTCGAAGAAGTCGATGTCGGCGATGCTCAGGCCGGCACGCTTGAGCGCTTTCTGCGTCGCTGGCACCGGACCGTAACCCATGATCGCCGGGTCCACCCCGGCAACCGCCATCGAGCGAATCACCGCCATCGGCTCGATGCCCAGGTCCTTGGCACGCTGCGCCGACATCACGATCATGCACGAGGCGCCATCGGTGATCTGCGAGGAGGTGCCCGCCGTCACGGTGCCGCCTTTGGGGTTGAAGGCTGGCTTGAGCGCGGCGAGACCTTCGAGGGTGGTTTCCGGCCGGATCGTCTCGTCGTAGTCGTAGACCTTGAGAAAACCGTTCTCATCATGCCCTTGCATGGGGATGATTTCGTCCCTGAACTTGCCCTCGACCGTCGCCTTGTGGGCCAGCTGGTGCGAGCGCAGGCCGAACAGATCCTGCTGTTCGCGGCTGATGCCATGCATCTTGCCAAGCATTTCGGCGGTCAGCCCCATCATCCCCGAGGCCTTGGCGGCGTAGAGCGACAGGTGCGGATTGGGGTCGACCCCATGCATCATGCTGACATGCCCCATGTGCTCGACACCCCCGACCACGAACACGTCGCCGTTGCCGGTCATGATCGCCTGGGCAGCGGTATGCAGCGCGCTCATGGATGATCCGCAAAGGCGGCTTACCGTCTGCGCCGCGCTGGTATGCGGAATCGGCGTCATCAGCGAAGCCATGCGGGCGATGTTCCAGCCCTGCTCGAGGGTCTGGTTGACGCAGCCCCAGATCACATCCTCGACTTCCTTCGGATCGACCTTGCCGTTGCGCTCCAGCAGCTTGGTGATCAGGTGCGCCGACATGTCTTCGGCACGGGTATTGCGGTGCATGCCACCTTTGGAGCGGCCCATGGGGGTACGACCGAAGTCGACGATCACCACGTCTCTAGGATTCAGGCTCATATCTGTTCTCTCGCTCAGTCTCGGTGGGTCGCTCAACCAAAGAAACGCTGGCCGTCACGGGCCATTGCGCGCAGCTTCTCGGTAGGTTGGTACAACGGCCCAAGATCGGCATAACGGTCGGCCAGCTCGACGAACTCGGCGACCCCGATCGAATCGATGTAGCGCAACGCGCCGCCACGGAAGGGAGGGAAGCCGATGCCGTAGACCAGGCCCATGTCCGCCTCGGCGGCCGTCTCGACGATACCGTCTTCCAGGCAGCGCACGGTTTCCAGGCACAGCGGGATCATCATCCAGTTGATGATGTCCTCGTCGCTCAGCTCGCGATGCTCATGGATGATCGGCCGCAGCACGTCGAGCACGGCGGGATCGGCGACTTTCTTCGGCTTGCCTCGCTTGTCGGTCTCGTAGGCATAGAACCCCTTGCCATTCTTCTGGCCCAGGCGATCGGCCTCGTAGAGCGCATCGATGGCGGTGCGCCGGTCATCCTTCATGCGATCGGGGAACCCTTCGGCCATCACGTCGCGGCCATGATGACCGGTATCGATGCCCACCACATCCATCAGGTAGGCCGGGCCCATCGGCCAGCCGAACTTCTCCATCACCTTGTCGATGCGTACGAAATCGACGCCGGCCCCGACCAGACGGGCGAAGCCGCCAAAGTAGGGGAACAGCACCCGGTTCACCAGAAAGCCGGGGCAGTCGTTGACCACGATCGGGTTCTTGCCCATCTTGCGGGCGTAGGCCACCGTGGTGGCCACCGCCTCGTCGCTGGATCGTTCACCACGAATCACTTCGACCAGTGGCATCATGTGCACCGGATTGAAGAAGTGCATGCCGACGAAGTTTTCCGGTCGCTCAAGCGCCTTGGCCAGCAGGTTGATGGAGATGGTCGAGGTATTGGAGGCGAGGATCGTCTGCTCGCCGACCTTGGCCTCGACCTCGGCCAGCACCGCTTGCTTGACCTTGGGGTTCTCGACCACTGCCTCGACGACGATGTCGACATGGCCGAAGTCCCCATAGGACAGGGTCGGCCGGATGGCATTGAGCGCCTCGGCCATCTTTTCCGGGGTCAGGCGGCCTTTTTCGACCCGCTTGCCCAGCAGCTTGGCCGCCTCCCCCAGGCCCAGCTGGATAGCCTCCTCGCGGATGTCCTTCATCAGGATCGGCGTGCCCTTGAGCGCCGACTGGTAGGCGATACCGCCGCCCATGATACCGGCCCCCAGTACCGCCGCCTGACTGACTTCGCGGGCGAGCTGGTCGTGCACCTTGGCCTTGCGCTTGAGCTCCTGGTCATTGAGGAACAGCCCGACCAGGCTTTGCGCGACCGAAGTCTTGGCCAGCTTGGCGAAGCCGGCCGCCTCGATCTCCAAGGCCTTGTCGCGACCGAAATTGGCAGCTTTCTGGATGGTCTTGATCGCTTCCACCGGGGCCGGGTAGTTTGGCCCTGCCTGGCCGGCGACGAAGCCCTTGGCCGTCTCGAAAGCCATCATCTGCTCGATGGCATTGAGCTTGAGCTTCTCCAGCTTGGGCTGGCGCTTGGCCTTGTAGTCGAGTTCGCCAGTGATCGCGCGACGGACCAGGTCAAGCGCCGCTGCCTGCAGCATTTGCGGCTTCACCACCGCATCCACGACGCCGACCTTGAGGGCTTCTTCGGCACCGTTCTCCTTGCCCGCGGCAATCCACTCGACGGCGTTGTCCGGACCGATCAGCCGCGGCAGGCGCACCGTACCGCCAAAACCGGGGTAGATGCCAAGCTTGACTTCCGGCAGGCCGATCCTGGCACTGTCGGCCATCACCCGGTAATCGGCGGCCAGGCACATTTCCAGGCCTCCGCCGAGCGCGATGCCGTTGATGGCCGCTACCGTCGGCACCTGCAGATCCTCGAAGTCGCTGAAGATCCGGTTGGCCTGCAGGCCACCGGCGACCAGGTCGGCCTCGGGCAGCTTGAAGTTCTCGACGAATTCGGTGATATCGGCACCGACAATGAATACGTCCTTGCCACTGCTGACGATCACGCCCTTGACGGAGGTATCGGCCTTGATGGCGTCGACCGCCTGGCGCAACTCGTCCAGGGTAAGCCTGTTGAATTTGTTGACGGATTCACCCTTGAGGTCGAAGCGCAGTTCGACGATGCCGCTTTCAAGAGCCTTAACCGTGATGGCTTTACCTTCGTAAATCATCAACTGATCTCCACGATATGGAAGCTGAACTGTACGCGCCGATCGCTGTAGCCAGGCGGCTGGCCAGCAGCCTGCGCCTGCCATGACCCCAGGCACCCCGGTCGCCGCGCTGATCGGGCCGAGACAGAGCGCTGCTTCATGCAAACGCTCAATTCATACGCCCGTTTGACTTGGGTGCGCACACATTCTCCGAAATGCGGGGCATTGTCAAATGCCCCGAGGCACCGGCGAGACGCGACTTTTCGGTCACTTTCCGCCCGCCCATTCACAGCCTCGTGACGGACACGACCAGACCTGTGGTATAGACCACGACGAACGAAAAAACTCTGGGGAAGAGAGAACCAAGACCAACCGCGACGCACGTGCAGCTTGAAGCTTGCAGCTCAGCCCCTCAAGCCAACTGCTCCAGCACCGCGGCAATATCCACCAATACAGACTCCTCGCCGCGCTCGCCCCAATACAGGGAAAGCATGCGCGAGTCGGCTTCGACCTTGTGGACGCTCTCGGGCAGGCGTGAGAACGCCTCGACCAGGCGCGGCTCGGCGCAGGGTTCACGCCATTGGTCAAGCCATACCCCGGGCGCTGCCTGCCAGTAGCACCAGCTGTCCGCGCGCCCTCTGCGCCGGGCCCGGTAGTACTGCGGACACGGGTCCGGCAGATCCTTGTGCAACCAGTACGGCCATTGCTGGGGGGCCAGCTGCATGGCCAGGCCCATCCTGCGCCCTGTCATGCGCAGGCTCATCTGCTCGCTCTGCCTGCGCGAAGGTCGCAGCCAGGCCAGTGGGCTGAGCACCAGTGCAAGGATTGACACAACCAGCCATATCGTCATATCTGTAGCCCCTACAATGCGTTGCAAATGAGCTGGTTAGCCGTGACTCGCACGCTCAGCCGGAAAACGACCATACTTGAACCATTGCGATTGTCAGGAGTGCCACTCATGTCCTACGAACACCTCTTGGTCGCTGTCGACCTGACCGAAGAATGCGATCCGGTCATCAAGCGTGCCATGAAGCTCGCCGAGCCCACTGGCGCCAAGGTCTCGCTGGTGCATATCGTCGAGCCGATGGCCATGGCCTTTGGCGGCGACGTGCCGATGGACCTCTCGCAACTGCAACAGCAGCAGTTCGATCAGGCCAAGGAGCGAATGGACCGCCTGTTCAACAAGTATCCAGGCATCCAGCGCGGTGATTCGCATCTGAAATACGGCCAGCCGCGCCAGGAAATCCATGCCCTGGCCACCGAACAGCAATGCGACCTGATCGTCGTCGGCAGTCACGGTCGCCATGGCCTGGCCCTGTTGCTTGGCTCGACGGCCAACGATGTGCTGCATGGTGCCCCTTGCGACGTATTGGCGGTGCGCCTGCAGAAGAAGGACTGAGCGCCGCGGCCTGGCCATTCTCGCTGGCCAGGCCGCAACGTCTTCAGTCTTCCAGCTCGGCCCAGCGTTCGACCAGCACGTCCAGTTCTGCCTGAAGCTGCTCCAGGCGCGCCAGTACCGGCGATGTTTCGCCAATCGGTCGCTGGTAGAAACCTGGGGAGGCGATTTGCGCCTGAACCGCAGCCATCTGCTGCTCGAGCGCGTCGATCTGTCCAGGCAGGGCCTCCAGTTCGCGCTGGAGCTTGTAGCTGAGCTTCTTCTTGGCCGGCTCGGCCGGTGCCGAGGGGGCAGGCACTGGCGCGGCTTTCGGCGCCTGCACCACTGCGCTGTTGAGCTCGGACTTGCCAGACCTGCTTTCGCTCACGCCCAGCAGCTTCGGCGAGCCACCCTGGCGAATCCAGTCCTCGTAGCCCCCGACATACTCACGTACCCGCCCCTGCCCTTCGAAGACCAGTGTGCTGGTCACCACGTTGTCGAGGAAGGCACGGTCGTGGCTGACCATCAGCACCGTTCCCTTGTAGTTCGACAGCACTTCCTCGAGCAGCTCGAGGGTTTCCACATCCAGATCGTTGGTGGGCTCGTCCAGCACCAGCAGGTTGGCCGGCTTGCTGAACAGCTTGGCCAGCAGCAGGCGCGCGCGCTCGCCACCTGACAGCGCCTTGACCGGCGTGCGGGCACGCTGCGGGCTGAACAGGAAGTCGCCCAGGTAGCTGAGCACGTGCCGACTCTGGCCATCGATCTCGATGAAGTCCCGTCCTTCGGCAAGGTTGTCGATGACGGTCTTTTCCAGATCCAGTTGATGCCGCATCTGGTCGAAATAGGCCACTTCGAGACGGGTTCCACGCTCGATTCGTCCGCTCCCGGGCTCCAGGTCGCCCAGCATGAGCTTGAGCAAGGTGGTCTTGCCGGTACCATTGGCTCCCAGCAGACCGATGCGGTCCTCACGCTGCAGGACCATGGAAAAATCCCTGACCAGCCACGGGCCGTCGGGATGGGCGAAGCTGACGTCTTCCAGGAGCATGACCTGCTTGCCCGACTTGTCGGCCGACTCGATCTGGATATTGGCCTTGCCCTGGCGCTCGCGGCGCTGACCGCGCTCGACCCGCAGCGCCTTGAGCGCCCGTACGCGGCCTTCGTTGCGCGTGCGACGGGCCTTGATGCCCTGGCGGATCCAGACTTCCTCCTGGGCCAACCGCTTGTCGAACAGCGCGTTGGCCGTTTCCTCGGCGGCCAGCATCGCCTCCTTGTGCACCAGGAAGCTGGCATAGTCGCCGTTCCAGTCGATCAACCCGCCACGGTCGAGTTCCAGGATACGAGTGGCCAGGTTCTGCAGGAACGAACGGTCGTGGGTGATGAACAGCACGGCGCCGTTGAATCCGCTCAGGGCTTCCTCGAGCCAGGCGATGGCACCGATGTCCAGGTGGTTGGTCGGCTCGTCGAGCAGCAGCAGGTCGGGCTCGGATACCAGTGCCTGAGCCAGCAGGACCCGACGGCGCCAACCGCCGGACAGTTCGGCCAAGGTCTTGTCGGCGGGCAGCTGCAAGCGACTGAGCGTGCTTTCGACCAGCTGCTGCAAGCGCCAGCCGTCGCGCACCTCGAGCTCGTTCTGCACATGCATGAGCTTGTCCAGATCGTCGTCGCCGCCGATATTCTGGCTCAGATGATGGAACTCTGCCAGCAAGGCACCCACGCCATCGAGACCTTCGGCGACCACGTCGAACACGCTGCGGCTATCGGCGACAGGCAGCTCCTGGGGCAGCTCACCGATCTTCAGGCCAGGGGCTCGCCAGATCTCGCCGTCATCGGGCTTCTGCTCACCCTTGACCAGGCGCAGCATGCTCGACTTGCCCGTACCGTTGCGGCCGATGATGCACACCCGCTCGCCACGGGCGATCTGCCAGGACACCTTGTCCAGCAGCGGCATCGCGCCGAAGGCCAGGGACACATCGCTGAATTTGAGCAGGGTCATGATTCTCTCCAGAAACCGGGCGCGCATTCTACCCGACTTGGCCGCCCAAGGCATTATGCGCCCAGGCCTGCCATCGGCCGACCCGTCGGCGATCGGATGTCGCACAACGCTTTGTTCGCCCATCGGCAAACAGCTAAGCTAAGGCCGTACGACTCAACCTGTGCTGGCGAAGCCGTCACTTTCCATGCTTTCAACTGCCCGGACGTATCATGCGCAGCTGCCTGTTCTCCCTCGTGTCCTGCCTGCTTCTCACCGCCACCACCAGCGCCACGACCCAGGCCGGCGACCTGGTGTTGCAACGCCAGTACTACGACGAGGCCAAGCGTGCGCTGGCCAAGGGCGACAAAGGCCCTTATCTGCGCTACGCACAGGCCCTGAGCGACTATCCTCTGACGCCCTACCTGGCCTATGACGAACTGACCGCCCGCCTCAAAAGTGCCAGCAATGAGGAAATCGAACGTTTCCTGGCCGCCCACGGCGACCTGCCCCAGGCCAACTGGATGAAGCTGCGCTGGCTGCGCTGGCTCGCCGAACGTGGCGACTGGGCCACTTTCGCCCGCTACTACGACCCGAAACTCAACTTCACCGAGCTCGACTGCCTCAATGGCCAGTACCAGCTCATCCACGGGCAGCGCGCCGAAGGCCTGGCCACGGCGGAAAAGCTGTGGAACGTGGGCAAGTCCCAGCCGACCGCCTGCGACACGCTGTTCGGCATGTGGGCCGCCGAAGGCCAGCTGACCGAGGCCCGTCGCTGGCACAGGCTCAGGCTGGCCGCGCAAGCGCGCAACTATGCCCTGGCCAACAGCCTGGTCAACACGTTGCCCACCCTGGGCCGCCAGGGTCGCCTGCTGATCGAGGTGGCACAGAAGCCCGAACTGCTGGACCAGCCGACACGCTTCGAGCCGGTCGACGAGGCGATGTCCGATGCGGTCGGTCTTGGCCTGCGCCGCCTGGCCCGCCAGGATCCACAGCGAGCCATGGCGCTGCTCGACGGCTATGCTTCGCGCATGCATTTCTCCAAGGACGAGAAGGTCGCCATCGCCCGCGAGATCGGCCTGACCTTGGCGCGCCGCTACGATCCTCGCGCGCTGGAACTGATGACCCGCTACGATCCTGAGCTGCGCGACGACACGGTCACCGAATGGCGTCTGCGCCTGCTGTTGCGCCTTGGTCGCTGGCAGGACGCCTACGAGCTGACCCGACGCCTGCCGCCGGAGCTGGCGGCCAGCAACCGCTGGCGCTATTGGCAGGCACGCAGCCTGGAACTGGCGCAACCGGACAACCCGCAGGTCATGGCACTGTACAAGGTCGTCGCGCGAGAACGGGATTTCTACGGCTTCCTCGCCGCCGATCGGGCGCGCACCCCCTACCAGCTCAACAGCAAGCCGCTGGTGCTGAGCAAGCAGCTGCTGGCCAAGGTGAAAGCCACGCCCGGCGT
This sequence comes from Pseudomonas fulva, assembly GCF_015680705.1. Lineage (GTDB taxonomy): Bacteria > Pseudomonadota > Gammaproteobacteria > Pseudomonadales > Pseudomonadaceae > Aquipseudomonas > Aquipseudomonas fulva_C. The sequence continues at coordinate 68,675 of NZ_JADNYP010000013.1, forward strand.
CCAGCGCGCGCTGGAGTTCCACGCCCGCGGCCAGATCGTCGACGGCCGCCGCGAGTGGTACCACGTCAGCCGTCACTTCGATCGCGACGAGATGGTCGCGCAGGCGCGCCTGGCCTATGACATGCGCTGGTATTTCCCGGCCATCCGCACCATCAGCCTGGCGAAGTACTGGGACGATCTGGAAATCCGCTTCCCCATGGCCTACCGCGATACGCTGGTACGCGAGGCCAAGGTCCGAGGCCTGCACTCGAGCTGGGTGTTCGCGATCACCCGCCAGGAAAGCGCCTTCATGGAAGACGCGCGCTCCGGCGTCGGCGCCAGCGGCCTGATGCAGTTGATGCCGGCTACCGCCAAGGAGACCGCGCGCAAGTACGACATACCGCTGGCCTCGCCGGCCCAGGTGCTCAATCCCGAGAAGAACATTCAGCTGGGCGCGGCCTACCTGAGCCAGGTACATGGGCAGTTCAACGGCAACCGGGTACTTGCTTCGGCCGCTTACAATGCCGGGCCGGGCCGGGTACGGCAGTGGCTCAAGGGCGCCAGGCACCTGAGCTTCGATGTCTGGGTCGAATCCATTCCGTTCGACGAAACGCGTCAGTACGTGCAGAACGTGCTGTCGTATTCGGTCATCTACGGCCAGAAACTCAATTCGCCTCAGCCGCTGGTCGATTGGCACGAGCGTTATTTCGACGACATGTGACACATGCCGGCAGCCGCCTGCCCGAGCCTCCCGTAGTGCTCGACCAGCTCGCTGCCGGCAGCCGCCTCAGGTTTCGGCAGGTTGGCGCTGCAGGCACTCGCGAACGATATCCACCAAGCGATCCGGCTGGAACTTGGAAAGGAAGCTGTCGCAACCGACCTTCCTGACCATCGACTCGTTGAAGCTGCCCGACAGCGAGGTATGCAGCACCACGAACAGATTGCGCAGGCGCGGATCGTTGCGGATCTCGGTGGTCAGGCGGTAACCGTCCATCTCCGGCATCTCCGCGTCGGTGAAGATCATCAGCAGCTTTTCACCGACATTTTCCCCCGCATCCGCCCAACCCTTGAGCAGCCGCAAGGCCTTGAGCCCATCGCTGGCCACATGCAGTTTCACGCCCAGCTGGCTCAGCGTTTCACGCAACTGCGCCAAGGCCACGCTGGAGTCATCCACCAGCAGCACTTCTCGGCCGCGGGCGCGCGCCAGCAGCGGGTCCTCGAGCTTGTCGCGCGAAACCTTGGCGTTGTAGGGCACGATTTCGGCGAGCACCTTTTCCACGTCGATCACCTCCACCAGTTGCTCGTCGACCTTGGTGATGGCGGTCAGGTAGTGCTGGCGACCGGCGCTGGAAGGCGGCGGCATGATCGCTTCCCAGTTCATGTTGACGATTCTGTCCACGCTGCCGACCAGGAATGCCTGAACCGAACGGTTGTATTCGGTGACGATGATGGTGCTGTTCGGCCCAGGTTGCAGCGCACGCATGCCGATGGCCTGGGACAGGTCGATGACCGGTAGCGTCTGCCCACGCAGGTTGACCACGCCGCAGACGAAGGCATGGCGTTGCGGCATCAAGGTAAGGCGCGGCAATTGCAGGACTTCCTGAACCTTGAACACATTGATGGCGAACAGTTGTCGACCAGCGAGCCGGAACATGAGAATTTCCAGGCGATTTTCGCCCACCAGCTGCGTTCGTTGGTCTACCGTGTCAAGAATGCCAGCCATTGAGCCCCCTGGATTGCAACAAATGTTTAAGACAACGTGGTGATGCTGTATCGGCTGTTCGACGACCAGCTTTACCCATTCGACGAACGGGGCCGGCAAAATTGATATCATTTCAGTATCATTTTTCCAGGACCACACCCACTCACTACCGCACATTGGCTGTTTTCCTCGCCCTGCTCAGGGATTTCCCTAGCTCCCGTAAGGTTGAAACCGATTTGCGGAGCTGGCTTCAACCTTTAATGTTGCGCCCCTCTCGAACCTGCGGACAGCGACAGGCTTTGCCAGCCCTGGCCTCGCCGTGGCGGCAGGTTTCCTAGCTTCGATGGTTGGAAACGTCATGACTGAACGTGCGTCATTGCCCGTCGGCCTGCTGCCGGCCTTCATGGAGGATGCGCAAAGGTTGCTGGAGCGGGCCCAGGATTGCCTGTTGCATCTGGTGGTGATCGACAACGATCCGGATGCCTGCCTGCACCTCACCGAAACCCTGGACGAACTTTCGCGCCGCGCCGCGGCTGCCGGCCTGGCCGAAGTGGCCAGCTTCGCCAAGACGCTGGGCCAGCAGTTGCAGCCGGCCTGCTTGCGCCTCGCCTTGCGGCCGCGTGCCCTGCCAGTCATAGAAGCATGTCTGACGCACCTGGCCTGGCAGCTCGAACTGCTCGATCCCCATACCGGTCTGCTCAATCTGGATACTGCCGAACAGGTGGTCCTGCTCGAGGATCTGGCGGACAGCCTGGGCCAACGCGAGGTGCTCGCTGGCCCGGCTGCCGGCTAGCGTGGTGCTCACAAGCAACTTTCAGTGGTACTGCTCAAACCCTCAACCAGGAAGATCCGGATCGACCGCGGCAATCCACCGCTGCCGGTTGGTCAGGGACCTGTCCGGCTCGAAGTGCTAACATGGTCCAGGCAGGTCCTCTGCCAGGCTGCATCCTCCGGCCTGCCTCCCGCTTGCGAGCCTGCGACCGAACCGGACGACCCATGACCTGTAGACTGCTGCTGGTGGACGACCATTCTCTGATCCGTGCTGGCGTGCGCGCACTGGTCGCGGATATCCCAGGCTTCTCGGTCATCGGCGAAACCGCCGACGGCAGCCGGCTGCTCGACCTGGTTGCCGAGTTGTCGCCGGACATCGTCCTGCTCGACGCGTCCATGCACTCTACCGGCGGCCTGGATGCGCTGACCAGGCTGCGTGAATGCGGCGCGACCTGCCGAGTGCTGATCCTGTCGATGCATCGCGACCCGGAGTTGGTGATGCGCGCCCTGGAACACGGCGCCCATGGCTACCTGCTCAAGAACACCACCGCTGTCGAACTGCAACTGGCCTTGACTGCCTTGTGCAACAACGGCCGTTACCTCAGCCCGGCCATCGCCCAGACCGTGATCGACCAGGCCTTGCTCCACCTGGAGGGCAAGCGCCAGGCTGCCGCGCAGCGGTACAACCTCACGGCCCGGCAGATGGAAATCCTGCGCCTGATCGTCAGGGGCAAGACCACGCGCGAGATAGCCAACGGGCTGGGCCTGTCGGTCAAGACCGTGGAAACCCACCGCTCACAGGTCATGAAACGCTTGCAGATCCATGACGTGGCCGGCCTGGTATTGTTCGCGGTACGCGAGAAGATCATCAGCCTGGATGACTGAGCAAGGGCGAACCCGCCGGCAGGTGCAGACGCAGCGCCTTGGCGCGCGCCTCGAAGCGCAGCCGTTGCGCCTGCAACGGTTCCCCATCGAGGTTGATGTCGATGCCCTGGACACTGCGCACCTCCACCCAGGGTAGTCGGGCACGGATGTACAGCCCCTCGCCCACCAGCAGCTCGCGCAAGGCGCCGACCACTTCCTGTGGGGCCGGCAGGATGCTGATGTCCAGCAAGCCATCATCGATCACCGCGTCGGGGCACAGCTCATGCCCGCCGCCAGCTTGCCGACCATTGCCAATACCCAGCGCGAGCAGTGGGCCTTGCCACTGGAAGTCCGGGCCGTGGATCTCCACCGAGGCCGCCTGCAGCTCGCTGAAGCGACTGATCCCGGTGATCATGTAGGCGGCCGCGCCCAAGGCTTTCTTCAAGTCCTCCGAGGTGTTGGCGGTGACCTGGCTGCCGAAGCCACCCGTGGCCATGTTCAGGAATGCCTTGTCACCTGCCCGCCCCAGATCCACCGGCGTGGCTGGACGTTCCAGCAACAGCAGCGCCGCGCCAGGCTCCAGGGGCACGTTGGCGGCATGGGCGAAGTCATTGGCCGTGCCCAGGGGCAACAAGGCCAGGCTCGCCTGGGCGCCCTCCATGGCTTGCGCCACATCGCGCAGCGTACCGTCGCCGCCGCCGGCCACGACATGGGCATAGCCGGCCTCCAGCGCTTCCTTGACCAGCCGCTGCGCATCACCGGCTTCCCAGGTCAAGCGTACATCGAACGTCCAGCCACGCTCGCGCATCTGCTTGACGGCGTCCCGTACTTCTTCGTTCATTGCCTGCTTGCCATGCAGGACCAGCATCGCCCGTCGAGTGTCCATAGCGCTTCTCCTCCGCAGAGCCACCGCAATCTCGACCGCGCCGATGGCCGATATACTCCCTGAGCGCGGGAAAACCTCCGGCTTTCAGCCAAGCAGTTCGCTGAACGGAATGAAAGGCACGCTTTGCCCCACCTCCAGCGTCAGGCCTTCGCGTACCTCGACGAGCCCTTCGGCCCACACCGCACTGCGCAGCACGCCCGAGCTCTGATTGCCATACAGGCAGGCCCGACCGTTCTCCAGGCGCGCCCGCAGGTACTCGCGCCGTCCGCCGGCCTTGGGCCAGTCGAACCCCGCCGGCACATCGAAACGCAGTGCGGCCACCTCGGCCACGCCCTGGCGGCGCAACAGGTAAGGACGGGCCAGCAAGCCGAAGGTCACCAGGGTTGAAGCCGGGTTGCCAGGCAGACCGATGACGGGGATGCCCTGGTAATGCCCAACGGTCAGTGGCTTGCCCGGCTTGATCGCCAGCTTCCAGAAAGCCAGCTCACCCGCTTCGCGCAAGGCGATGCCCAGGTAATCCGCCTCACCGACCGAAACTCCACCGGTGGAGAGGATCAGGTCCACATCCTGCAGGCTGGCCAGGCAAGCCCGGGTCTGCGCCAGATCATCGGCCAGAATGCCCCCATCGACGACCTCGCAGCCCAGCCTTTGCAGCCAGCCGAGCAGCAGGCGACGATTGCTGTTGTAGATCTGTCCCGGACCCAGCGGGGAACCAGGCTCCACCAGTTCGTCGCCAGTGGACAACACCGCCACCCGTAGGCGACGCACGACCGGCAGCAGCGCGGCGCCGAGGCTGGCCGCCAGGCCGAGTTCGATCGGCCCCAGGCGGGTACCGGCCGGCATGACCGGCTCGCCGACACGGGTTTCCTGGCCCTGCGGGCGAATGTTCTGCTGCAGGGCGAGCGGGGCCAGCAGGCGAACCCGACCGTCCTCGAGCACCTCGACGTTTTCCTGCATCTCGACGCAGTCGGCGCCCTCGGGTACCGGTGCGCCGGTGAAGATCCGCGCGCAAGTGCCCGGCTCGAGCGGCGCCGCGGCCTGACCGGCGAAGATCCGCTGGCTGACTGGCAAAGGCTCGCCCTGCCAGTCGCTCATGCGCAGAGCATAGCCATCCATGGCACTGTTCGCCCACGGCGGCAGGTCCAGGCTGGCCACCAGGGCATGCGCCAGCACGCGCCCATCGGCAGCGGCCAGCGGCACCTGTTCGGTAGCGCCGATCGGTGCCGCCTCGGCCAGTGCCAGAAGCCGCTCCAGTGCCTGCTCCACCGGCATCAGGGAGCGCTTCGTAACCGGCTCACCCACGGCTTTCACAGGGCGCTGCCTGCTTCAGGTGAGGAACGAAGTTGCATGGCCGGTGCCGCGCATCGAGCTGTTCGCCGATGATCTTGTCCCAGCCGGTTCGCACCGCATTGGTTGAGCCGGGCAGGCAGCAGACCAGGGTGCCGTTGGCCAGGCCGGCCAAGGCACGCGACTGCACCGTGGAGGTTCCGATATCCGCGAGCGAAACCTGCCGGAACAGCTCGCCGAAGCCTTCGACCTGCTTGTCCAGCAGGCAGCTGACGGCTTCCGGCGTGCTATCCCTGCCGGTGAACCCGGTCCCGCCGGTGATCAGCACCACCTGCACCACCTCGTCGGCGATCCAGGCCGCGACCTGCGCACGGATCTTGTACAGATCGTCCTTGAGCAGTACGCGGGCGGCCAGCAGGTGGCCGGCCTCGGTGAGCCGATCGACGAACAGCTGTCCGGAAGTGTCGGTTTCGAAGGTACGCGTATCGCTCACGGTGAGCACCGCGATATTCAGTGGTACGAAGGGAGTGTCTGCCTTGGCTTTCATCTGGAAACCTGGAATCCGCTGACGGGAAGGATGAATGCCGATGGTTATACCACAGGCCATGCGTCGTCGCCGCAGCCGTACCGGCCTCGGTGGCCTGCTCCGGTTCGTACGGGCGCTATGCTGCAGGGGCAAGGAACTTGTGCGGCGACCCTGCGTCTCACTGTCATCCCACCACTTCGTATCGGAGAAAGACGATGTTCCAACGTACCCTTTCCGCTTTTGCACTTGCACTGGGTCTGGCCACGCTCGCCGGTTGCGCATCGCCGACCGTGATCACCCTCAATGACGGTCGTGAGCTCCAGGCCGTGGATACGCCTTCCTATGATGAAGAATCCGGCTTCTACGAGTTCGAACAGCTCGACGGCAAGCACACCCGTATCAACAAGGACCAGGTGCGCACCGTCAAGGAGCTGTGAACGAGGATTTCCTGCGACATCAGGGGCTTGCATGGCCCCGGAGGGATCGGATAAGATCATTCCCATCGGAGTGTAGCGCAGCCAGGTAGCGCGTCTCGTTCGGGACGAGAAGGCCGCAGGTTCGAATCCTGTCTCTCCGACCAAATCCAGGTGCCAGGCTGGTCCTATCGGTCCTGGCACCTCCCGAAAGCCCGCCTCGTGCGGGCTTTTTCGTTCCTGCCCGTCCTCTACCCGCCCCACCCGGCCATCCGCCATCCCATGCCGCGGACGACCAGGCTTCCTTCGCCGCCCAAGCGCGAGACCGTTCGACATCATGCTTGTCATATGGCGAGGTTTTGCTATGCCTAATACTTCGGTCCGTCAAGGAATACGACAATGGCAACGCCCAGGAAAATGAGCGTCGTTCAACTGACCTTGCTGACAGCGGTCAACATGCTTGGGTCAGGCATCATCCTGCTGCCGGCGAAACTTGCCGAAGTAGGCGCGATCTCGGTCCTGTCCTGGCTGGTCACGGCCACGGGCTCCCTGGCACTGGCCTATGCCTTCGCCCGCTGCGGCATGCTCAGCCGAAAGACCGGTGGCATGGGCGGCTATGCCGAGTATGCCTTCGGCAAGGGCGGCAACTACATCACCAACTACACCTATGGGTTGTCGCTGCTGATCGCCAACGTCGCGATCAGCATCACGGCCGTCGGGTACATCCAGGTCCTGTTCGGCCTGCGACTCGATTCGCTCCAGGTCGGCCTGGCGACCATAGCGCTTCTGTGGATCACCACATTCGCCAATTTCGGCGGTGCCAGCGTCACCGGAAAGATCGGAGCCGTCACGGTCTGGGGCGTGATCGCCCCGGTCGTGCTGGTCTCGACCATCGGCTGGTTCTGGTTCGACAGCAGCATCTATGCCGCCGGCTGGAACCCGCACGACAAGAGCTGGTTCGAGGCAGCGGGCGCGTCGGTGGCGATCACGCTCTGGGCCTTCCTGGGCCTGGAGTCGGCCTGCGCCAATACCGACGCCGTGGAAAACCCCGAACGCAACGTGCCGATCGCGGTACTCGGCGGCACCTTGGGTGCAGCGGTGATCTATATCCTCTCCACCAACGTCATCGCCGGCATCGTCGACAACCCCGAACTGGCTGCATCCACCGCGCCGTTCGGGCTGGCCTTCGCCAAGATGTTCAATCCCGCGGTCGGCAATGCCGTGATGGCGCTGATGGTGCTTGCCTGCGTCGGCTCGCTGCTGGGCTGGCAATTCACCATCGCCCAGGTGTTCAAGAGTTCGGCCGACACCGGCTACTTCCTGCCGGTCTTCGCCAAGGCCAACAGGGCCGGCACCCCGATCATCGGCATGCTGATCCTGCTGGCCGGCCAGACGGCCCTGGGCCTGTTGACCATCAGTCCGGACCTGAGCAAGCAGTTCGACACCCTGGTGAACCTGGCGGTGGTCACCAACCTGGTGCCCTACATCCTGTCCATGGCCGCCCTCATGACCTTGCAGAAGGCCTCGCAGGTACCGCCGGGCAAGGCCCTGGTCACCAACCTCATCGCCTGGGTAGCGACCGCCTACAGCTACCTGGCCCTGTACAACTCGGGTGAGCAGGCGCTGATGATGGGCGGGCTGGCCACCATCTTCGGCTACACCTTGTTCGGCTTCGTCAACAATCGTCTGATTCGCCTCGAAGCGCTCAACCGCAGCGTGCCAGTGCAGACTGTCGGCGCCCAGCACCTGAGCCAGCCGCCCATACCCGTCAACGAGCTTGCATCCACCGCGGAGACCCGCCCATGACCGACCAACGCAGACTGCTTGGCATGCTGGCGCTGCTGATCGCCAGCACGCCTGACAAACGCACGGTGTTCGGCCGTGCCCTGGACCAGCTGATCAGCGACGTGGAGGAGCGCGCCATCAGCGTGCTGGTTTCCGAGTCCCTGGACGATGCCACGGCCATCCTGCAGTCCGACCCGGCCATCCAGTGCGTGCTGCTGAGTTGGGAGCTGGACCGCAGCGAGGGGCACGCAGCCTGCATCGAGCTGCTTGCGACCTTGCGCCGACGCAATACCCGAGTGCCGGTATTCCTGCTCAGCGATCGCAGCACGGCCTCCAACATTCCCTTGCTGGTGATGCAGCACGCCGACGACTTCATCTGGCTGCCCGAAGACAGCAGTCGCTTCCTCAGCGGGCGCATCCTCGCCGCGATCGAGCGCTACCGCCAGAACGTTCTGCCGCCGATGTTCGCAGCCATGCTGAAATTCGCGCGATCCTACGAGTATTCATGGCACACGCCAGGTCACACGGGCGGCACGGCCTTCCTGAAAAGCACGGCTGGCCGGGCGTTCTACGAATTCTTCGGCGAGAACCTGCTACGTTCGGACCTGTCGATCTCGGTCAGCGAACTCGGCTCGCTGCTCGACCACAGCGGCCCCATTGGCCAGGGCGAACGCTATGCGGCCAAGGTATTCGGCGCCCATCGCACCTACTACGTGACCAATGGCTCGTCCACCTCCAACCGGGTGATTCTCATGGCCAGCGTGACCCGCGGCCAGGTCGCGCTGTGCGATCGAAACTGCCACAAGTCGGTCGAACATGCGATGACCCTGTCGGGGGCGATCCCGACCTACCTGCTGCCCACGCGCAACCGTTACGGCATCATCGGGCCGATTCCACCCCAGCGCTTGAGTGCAGAGGCGATACGCACCGCCATCGCCAGCAATCCTCTGGCAGGCCCCGACATCGACCCCACTCCGGTCCACGCGATCATCACCAACTCCACCTACGACGGGCTCACCTACAATGTGACCCGGGTCGAGCAATTGCTGGGCCAGAGCGTCGACCGACTGCACTTCGACGAAGCCTGGTACGGCTATGCCCGCTTCAATCCGCTCTACAAGGACCGTTTCGCCATGCATGGCAGGCCCCAGGACCACGATCGCGGCGGGCCTACCGTATTCGCCACCCAATCGACTCACAAGTTGCTGGCCGCGCTCTCCCAAGCGTCGATGATCCATGTCCGCGACGGGCGCAACCCCATTGCCCACGAACGCTTCAACGAGTCGTTCATGATGCATGCCTCCACCTCGCCCAACTACGCCATCATGGCTTCGTGCGACGTGAGCTCGGCCATGATGGAGGCGCCCAGCGGAGAGATCCTGACCAACGAATCCATCGAGGAAGCCATCGCCTTCCGCCAGGTCATCTCGCGCATGCACAACGAGATGTCGACCCAGGGCGAGTGGTTCTTCTCCTGCTGGCAGCCGCCGCAAGTCCATCTGGACGGCGCCCCGGTGGCATTCCACGACGCCCCTGCCGCAACCTTGAAGAGCGATCCGCGCTGCTGGGTGCTACGCCCCGGCGAGCCATGGCACGGTTTCGGCGATATCGAGGACGGCTACTGCATGCTTGACCCGATCAAGGTCTCGGTGCTCACCCCGGGCATGGGCGAGGATGGCCAGCTCATGGACACCGGCATCCCGGCCTGCGTGCTCAGCGCCTATCTGGGCTACCAGGGTATCGTCGTGGAGAAAACCACGGATTTCACCATCCTGTTCCTTTTCTCCATCGGCATCACCCGAGGCAAATGGGGAACATTGGTCAATGCGTTGCTGGACTTCAAGCGAGACCATGACAGCAACCTGGAACTCGAGCTCTGCCTGCCCGGGCTGGTCGCCGCCAACCAGCAGCGCTACACCGGCATGGGCTTGCGCGACCTGGCCGAGGAGATCTTCGCGGCCATGAAGGCACATCGCACCACATCGACCATGGCCCAGGCATTCGCCATGCTGCCCGAGGCCAAGCTGAGCCCGGTGCAAGCCTATGAGAAGCTGGTACGCAACGAAGTGGAACGGGTCAGCCTGGCACAGGCGGCGGGTCGGACCGTCGCCACGGGGATCGTGCCTTACCCGCCCGGCATCCCGTTGCTGATGCCGGGGGAGAACGCTGGCCCGGCAGACGGGCCGGTGCTGGCCTACCTGACCGCGCTCGAGCGTTTCGACAGTGCCTTCCCAGGCTTCACCCATGACACCCATGGCATCGAGAGCGAAGCAGGAACCTACAAGCTGCTGGTACTCAAGTAAAGGCAACCAGGTACTGCTCGCCCCGAGGCAGCCCACGCAGCCTACACGGCTCGAAGGCTGCCTCGGCAGGCTGGCGCTTTCTAGAAGTCGTCCTCCACTTCGCCATCCTTGACGCGAAACTCGCGATTCTGCAGGTAGGCATTGCGGATGAAGACGTATTTGTCACCGCTGATGAGCTTTTCCGCCGACAGCAGGTCGGCGCGGGTATCGATGATGTCCAGCGCGAAGATGGAATTGCGGGTCGGCACATGGTCCAGGTAACGGTACGGCCGCGTATAGGTATCGGGATACCTGGACACTGCATCGCGCACGGTACTTGGGCCGAGGAACGGGATGACCACGTACGGGCCGCTGCCAACGCCCCAGTAACCGAGGGTCTGGCCGAAATCCTCGTCGTTGCGCTGCAACCCCATGCGAGTGCCGACGTCGAAGAACCCGCCCAGCCCGAAGGTGGTATTGACGATCAGGCGCGCGGTATCCACCCCCGCCGCATGGGGCTTGAGCTGAAGAACGTCATTGGCCAGGTTGCCGACATCGCCCAGGTTCCTGAACACGTTGTGGATGCCCTCTTCCAGGAACTGTGGAGTCACCGCCTGGTAGCCTTTGGCCAACGGCTTGAGGGCATAGGTATCAAGCACGTCATTGAACTTGAAGATCGGGCGATTGACGGCCTCCCAAGGATCTTCCTCGGTGGCCGCCTGACTCGCTGCCAGGGGCATCAACGTTAGGCTGGCACAGAAGAAGGCCTGGGTGATTCGTTCGATCACACCGGCGCCGATCGCGCGCATAGATAACTCTCCATCGAATCTCAGGGTGATATGCGCCAAGGCGCACTGCGGATTGGGCGTCAGTATAAAGACTGCGGTTGCGATAAACAGTTTTACCTGTTTGCCAGCAAGCTGTCCTGCGCGGTATCTGTCATCCAACGGTAACGATCACCGGCTAGCCTCCAGATTATTTCAGGGACGTTTCCATGCCGGATGCGACCAACCTCACCGCGGTGCTGTTCGGCCTGCGCGGCTGCCTGGTCCGGCCCCACGACGGCGAACCCTCGCTCGCCCCCGGTGCATTGGACAGCCTTGGCGCGCTTCACCGCCAGCAGGTGCCGTGCATCTGGATCGACGAACTGGACAGCGCCGAGGCCGCGCGGCTGGCCGCCATGCTTCCGGACTGGTTGCCCGGACAAGCCTTGCAGGCGCCTTCCTGGCCTGCCCCCGATGCCTGCTGGCAGGCGCTGATGAGCCTAGGCAGCCCGCGCCTGGAGGGCTGCGTGCTGGTCAGCGGCGAGCCACGCCAGCTGCTGTCGGGGCTCAACGCGGGGCTCTGGACGGTCGGCCTGGCCACTTGCAGTCCCGCCTGCGACCTTGCCAGCCTGGGCTGGCAGTCGATGAGCCAGCAGGACCGTGACTTGCTGCGCAGCAAGGCCACCCTGGCACTGTTCGACCTTGGCGTGCATTCGGTCATCGACCACCTGGAAGACCTCGACACCTGCCTGGCTGACATCAGCCGACGCCGCCAAAAAGGCGAAAAGCCCTGAAACAGTCATGCCGATTGCGCTCGGGCAGAGCCACGCAGGGTGAATTACGCTTTCAAGGCAGGCGAGAACCTTTGCCGCTCGGCCGAGGTCCATGCCTGTGCCTATTCACTGAGGGAGAACACCCATGCCTGCCCGCGAACTTCAAGAGCAACTCGATAGCCTGCGCGAGCAACTGGAGAAGAACCCACCGCTTTCGCTGGAGGAACGCGACCACCTGCATGCCCTCATGCAGCAGATCGAGGCCCAGCTGAAACTGGAGGAGGCCACCCAGGACAACAACCTCGCCGATGGGGTCAACCTGGCGGTCGAGCGCTTCGAGGCCGCCCATCCGGACCTTACCGCCACCCTGCGCAATATCGCCACCCATCTCCATAGCATGGGCATCTGAAGCGAGCGCCTGGCCGATGCCGGGCGCTGTGCCATGTCGCCACGAACAGCACGGTCAGCCGAGCCTGACCAACCGTCCGTGCCAGCTGTCAGGCAGCGCGGGCCCGCCTGCGCTCACTGGCGAACCAGGCGCACGTTGCCCGGCGCGATCGGCCCGGTGCTGCGATACGGATTGATGTCCAGCCCGCCACGACGCACGTACCGGGCGTACACGGTAAGGTGCTGCGGGTCCAGCAATCGCTGGAGATCGAGGAAGATGCGTTCCACGCATTGTTCATGGAAGTCCGCATGCTGGCGGAAGCTGACCAGGTAGGCCAGCAGGCTGGCCGGCTCCAGGGCGCTGCCTTGATACTCGACCACCACGCTTCCCCAGTCCGGCTGGCCGGTCACTGGGCAATTGGACTTGAGCAAGTGGCTGTGCCAGGTCTCTGCCACCTGACGCGCCGGGTCGCAACGCAACAGTTCGGGACGCGGCCGGGCATAATCGCTGACACTGATCTCCAGGTCGTCGATGCACCGACCCGGCAGGCCGGTCACGCCCTGGGCCTCGACCTGCTCCAGGCTGCGCACCTGCACGGCCACCGGCTTGCCGGCGACGGCCGACAGGTCTCGCTCCAGACAGGCCCGCACCGCATCGGTGGATTCGAATACGGTCTGGTTCAGCGAATTGAGGTACAACTTGAACGACTTCGACTCGATGATGTTCGGCGAATCCGCTGCGATGGCGAACTCACCGATGGCCACGACCGGCTTGCCCGATGGCAACAGCCAGGACAGCTCGAAGCAGTTCCAGTAGTCCACGCCCTGCCATGGCAAGGCCTCGGCGCTGACCCCGAGCTCGGCCCACTTGGCCGCGCGCGGAATGGGAAACAACAGGGAAGGCGTATAGGTAGCGACGTATTCGCTGGTCTTGCCAAGCGGCGAATCTTCTACAGCGCGATGCATGGAGTCTGTTCCGTGAAACGTGAAATGACGTCATTCTACCGACTTTGCCTGTCCGCTTGGGGGCGACATTACTCGATGGTCAACGGACCGACCATGCCGGCCTGGTAGTGCCCTGGCACGTTGCAGGCGAATTCGATCGGCGCCCCAGCCTTGAATGTCCAGGCGAGCTCTGCGCGCTGGCCGGGCATGACCAGCACGCTGTTGGGGTGGTCATGGACATGCGCGGCATGCTGATGCTCGCCGTGCCCCGTGGAGCCATCCTGAACCGACATGGACATGGCCAGCATCTGTTTCTGATGCTCGGCATGCATGGCCTTGTCCCCCAGGTTGAATTCATGGGGCAGGCGGCCCTGGTTGATCACCACGAAGCGCACCGTCTCGCCCGCCTTGACGCGCAGGCTTTTCGGCTCGAAGGCAATGTCCTCGAGCACGACCTGGACGGTACGGTCGGCCTTCGCCGCATCGGCTGGCTCACCGAAGGCGAAGGCCTGCGTGGCGCCAGCCTGAGACGACAAAGTGCTCAACGCCAGCAGGGCAACGATCGAAAGGTGCTTCATGTAGGACGGCTCCAATGGACGCGTGGATTGGAGCAACAGCCTAGCCACCTGGGCCTGCCAGTACGCTGACGGCTGGATTACATCTTTGTCAGCTTGGGTCTGCCGGGGCGCCCTGGCGTATGATGACGCGGCCCATTCCCGGATATCGTGTAGAACCATGAAGCTGCTGATCGTCGAAGACCAGGCCAGAACCGGCCAGTACCTGCGCCAAGGACTGAGCGAAGCAGGCTTCGCCAGCGAGCTTGTCGACGACGGGCACGCTGGCCTGCAACGAGCCCTGAGCGGCGAACACGACCTGCTGATTCTGGATGTCATGCTGCCCGGTCGCGATGGCTGGCAGATCCTCCAGGCCGTGCGCCAGGCGGGCCTGCCCATGCCGGTTCTGTTCCTGACCGCGCGTGACGCCATCGAGGACCGTGTGCGAGGCCTGGAACTGGGCGCCGATGATTACCTGGTCAAGCCATTCGCCTTCGCCGAGTTGCTGGCACGCGTGCGGACCTTGCTCAGGCGCGGCAGCCAACCGTCCCAGGAAACCAGCCTCGGCCTGCGCGACCTGCGCCTTGACCTGGTGCGTCGGCGTGCCGAGCGCGCCGGCCAGCGTATCGACCTGACTGCCAGGGAATTCGCCTTGCTCGAGCTGCTGCTGCGACGTCAGGGCGAGGTACTGCCCAAGTCGCTGATCGCCTCGCAGGTCTGGGACATGAACTTCGACAGCGATACCAACATCATCGAAGTGGCGATCCGCCGCCTGCGGGCGAAGATCGACGACCCCCATCCCGACAAGCTGATCCACACGGTACGTGGCATGGGCTACGTGCTCGAAGAGCGCCAGGCCTGATGCACCGCGTCTCGCTCGGCACGCGTCTGGCCATGCTGTTCGCCGCTTGCAGCGCCGTGGTATCGCTGCTGGCAGGCATCCTGTTCAGCAGCGCCAGTGAACGGCACTTCATCGAACTGGACCAGCAGTTGCTTCAGCCCCGCCTGGCATCGCTGCGCAACCTGCTCGCCATGCTCGACACCGAAGACGATCTGGCCCAGCACCTGGCGAGCCTGCGCGAAGCGCTTGGCCATCAGGCCGAGCTTGCCCTGCGCATACGTGCAGCCAATGGCAGCATATGGTTCGACAGCCGGGACGGCTTGCCAGGCGCCCTGGAGCCGCTGGGGCTGACCAGCGTGCATGCCGACGGCGTCGACTACCGAGTCCTGGCTGCCCGCCTGCGCGATGACCAGCCTCGCTCACCGCAGCTGGCGTTGTTCCTCGACATCACCCATCACCAGCATTTTCTGCAACACATGCAGCGGTTGATCTGGTCGACGGTCGGCCTGTCGGCGCTGGCCACCGCCCTGCTCGGGGCCTGGGCCGTACGCCGCGGCCTGCGACCGCTGCGCCAGATGAGTCGAATCACCGCGAACGTTTCGGCCCGCTCGCTGACCACGCGCCTGCCGGTGACACAAATGCCCGAGGAGCTGGCCCACCTGGGCGAAACGCTCAATGCCATGCTCGAACGCCTGGAGGAAGCCTTCCAGCGTCTTTCGGCCTTTTCCGCCGATATCGCCCACGAGCTGCGCACACCGCTGTCGAACCTGCTTACCCACACTCAGGTCACGCTCACGCGCACACGCAACCTGGAAGAGTACCGGGAAGCGTTGCACGACAACCTCGAGGAGCTCCAGTGGATGGCCCAGCTGGTGAACGACATGCTTTACCTGGCCAAGGCCGATCACGGCTTGCTGACCCCGAGCCGCCAGAAATTGACGCTGCATGACGAGCTCGATGCGCTGCTGGAATACCATGCCTTGCTCGCCGAAGACAGAGGCATCACCTTGGCACGAAACGGTCAGGCCTGGTTGCACGGTGACCGGCACATGCTGCGCCGGGCCTTTTCCAATTTGCTGGACAATGCCTTGCGCTTCACCCCGCCCGCCGGAACGGTCCGGGTCAGTTGCGATACCAGTGCGCAGCGCGTGCGCATCGTCATTGCCAATACCGGACCTGCCATCGAACCCAGCCTGCTGCCCCGCCTGTTCGACCGTTTCTTGCGCGCCGACCCGGCACGCCGGGAAGGTCGAAGCGAGCACGCCGGCCTGGGCCTTGCGATCACTCGCTCGATCATCCAGGCCCACGCTGGAACCATCACCGCCGAATGTGACGCAGGCTGGACCTGCTTCGTGATCGAGTTGCCGGTGCCCTGAGCCGGAGCACCACGAGGCGCCCCGGCTGCCGGGACAGGGTTCACTCGTAGCGCAAGGCGTAGGCCGGCTCTACCTGCGAGGCGCGATAGGCCGGGTAGATCGTCGCCAGGAAGCTCATCACCAGCCCGGCCGTGCAGATCAGGCCGACATCGCCCCATTGCAGCTCCGATGGCAGGCTGCTGATGAAATACACGTCGGAGGTGAAGATATGCTGGCCGCTGATGCGCTCCAGCCAGCCGACGATCTGGCTGACATTGAGCGCGGCGATCACGCCCAGCACGCCACCGAGCAACGTGCCCACCACGCCGATCAGGCTGCCCTGGACCATGAAGGTGCCCATGATCTGCGCCGGGGTGGCGCCGATGGTACGCAGGATGGCGATATCGGCGCCCTTGTCGTTCACCACCATCACCAGGGTAGCGATGATGTTGAAGGCCGCGACGGCGATGATCATCAGCAGCAACAGCCCGATCATGGTCTTCTCCATCTTCATCGCGCTGAACAGGCTGCCCTGGGTGTGCGACCAGTCATCGGCGCGATAGCCGTCGCCGAGCGCGGCGGCGATGGCCTTGGAGACCTGCGGCGCGGCATACAGGTCATGCAGCTTCAGCCGTACGCCCTGCACCTGGCCCGGCGCCCAGCGCTGCATCTGGCCGGCATCGGCGACATGCACATAGGCTTGCGAACCGTCCAGCTCGGCCCCGACCTTGAAGATCCCGACCACCGTGAGCCGCTGCATGCGCGGGGTGATGCCGCCGGGGGCACTGCTGATCTCGGGCACGATCAAGGTCAGCTTGTCGCCGCTGTCGAGGCCAAAGCGCTTGGCGGTCAGCTCGCCCAGCACCACGCCGTATTCCCCTGGCCGCAGCGCCTGCAGGTCGCCCCGGACGAGGTGCTGGCCGACGATGGACACCTTGCCCTCCTGCGCCGGGTCGATGCCGCTGACCTGGATCGGCTGCATGCCACCCTTGTAGGAAAGCATGCCCTCCATTTCGGTCAGCGGCGCGGCGGCCACGACCGCCGGGTTGCGCATGGCGGCCTCGGCGACGCCGCGCCAGTCATCCAGAGGCTGCACGCCCAGGATGCTGGCGTGCGGCACGAGGCCAAGGATGCGTGAACTCATCTCGCGCTGGAAGCCGTTCATCACCGACAACACCACGATCATCGCCAGCACGCCCAGGGACAGGCCGATCATCGAAGTCATCGAGATGAACGAGATGAAGTGATTGCGGCGCTTGGCACGGGTGTAGCGAGCACCGATGAACAAGGGCAAGGGTCTGAACATGTCGGGGAACATCCAATGGAAAATAGGAACGGGGCAGCACGCCTGCCCCGTGCGATCGATTCAGATCGGCACCAGCTGGCCATCTTCCAGGCGCAGCACACGGTCCATCTGGCGCGCCAGGCTCAAGTCGTGGGTCACCACCAGGAACGCCGTGCGCGAAGCGCCCGAGAGCTCGCGCATCAGCTCCTGGATACCTTGCGCCGTATGATGGTCGAGGTTGCCGGTGGGCTCGTCGAGCATCACCAGGCCAGGCCGGTTGACCAGGGCGCGCGCGATGGCCACGCGCTGGCGTTCGCCACCTGACAGCTCGGCCGGCTTGTGGTTGAGCCGGTGCCCCAGCCCGACCCGCTCGAGCAAGGCGCAGGCCCGCTCGCGAGCCTCGGGAATCGCCGTGCGGCCGATCAGCAACGGCATGCACACGTTCTCCAGGGCGGTGAACTCCGGCAGCAAGTGGTGGAACTGGTAGACGAAGCCCAGCGCCCGGTTGCGCAACAGCCCCCGGGCCCGCTCGCCAAGGGCCGACAGCTCTTCGCCGGCGAGCCAGACGCTGCCCTCGGTCGGGGTGTCCAGCCCCCCCAGCAGGTTGAGCAAGGTACTCTTGCCCGATCCGGAGCTACCGACGATCGCGACCCGTTCTCCAGGGTGCAGCTCCAATTGCAGGCCCGACAGCACCTGCACCGATTCCGGCCCCTCCTCGTAGGACTTGCCCAGGTTGCGGCAGCTCAGTACGGCTTTTTCACTCATGCGCGACTCACTCATAACGTAGCGCCTCCGCCGGCTGGGTGCGCGCCGCGCGCCAGGCCGGATACAAGGTGGCGAGGAAACTCAGGACCAATGCCGCGCCGCAGACCATCCATACGTCTCGGGCGAGGATCTGCGAAGGCAGGTAGTCGATGAAATACACGTCGGCATTGAGGAACTTGTGCCCGATCAGCTTCTCCAGCCCGGCGATGGCGGCACTCACGTTGAGCGCCGCGAGAATGCCGAGCGCGGCCCCGGCCAAGGTTCCAAGCACCCCGATGACCGTGCCCTGGACCATGAAGATGGCCATGATCTGCCGCGGCGTGGCGCCAAGGGTGCGCAAGATCGCGATATCGCCTTTCTTGTCGTTGACCACCATGACCAGGGTCGAAATGATGTTGAAGGCCGCCACGGCCACGATCAGCAGCAACAGCAGCCCGATCATCGCCTTCTCCATGCGGATGGCCTGGTACAGGTTGCCATGGGTACGGGTCCAGTCGCGGGCATAGAATTCCTGTTCGCCCAGGCGCTGGGCGATGTCCCAGGCCACGCGTGGCGCCTGGAACAGGTCGTCGAACTTCAGGCGCAAGCCCTGCACCTGGTCGGCTTTCCAGCGATGCAGGCGCGACAGGTCCGACAGGTTGGTCAGCCCCAGGTAGCCATCGATCTCGCCGGCACCGACATGGAAGATGCCGACCACCGTGAAACGCTTCATGCGCGGGAACATCCCGGCCGGAGTGATACTGACCTCCGGCGCCACGAAGGTGAGCTTGTCGCCGACCCCCACGCCCAGCTTGGCCGCGGCCTTGTCACCGATCATGATGCCCCAGCTGCCAGGTGCCAGCTGGTCCAGGCGCCCCTGGCGGACGAAGTCGTCGATGATCGACACCTCGCGCTCGCGGGCCGGCTCGATGCCATTGAGCAGAACCTTCTGCACCTTGCCGTCATGGGTCAGCAGGCCCTGCATCTGGGTAAACGGCGCAACCGCCTGCACCTGGGGATTGCGCCTGGCTTTCTCGGCCAGGGCGGGCCAGTCATCGATCGGCTGGCCAGTTTCCAGGGTGGCGTGAGGCACCATGCCCAGCACGCGGGTGCGCATCTCGTGATCGAAGCCGTTCATGACCGAGAGCACCACGATCATCACCACCACGCCCAGGGCGAGGCCGATCATCGAAGTCAGGGAAATGAACGAGACGAAATGGTTGCGACGCTTGGCACGGGTGTAGCGCGTACCGATGAATACGAAAAGAGGTCTGAACATGTCGGGGCTTGTTCGGATGAAAGGGAACGTCCTTGTGGCGAGGCGCCTGCGGCGGCTTTACACTCGGACCACCGCCGCCAGCATGGGTTCGCCATGACGACTACAGACGAAGAAGATCGCCGCGAATACTACCGTATCGAGGACTCGATCGCACTGCAAATCAGTCCCCTGGCCGACCAGGATGCCGATGCTTGCGCAAGCGCTCGGGGCGCCTGGCCGCTGTTCGATCTGCTGGGCGAAGTGCATGTGGCCGAATTCGAGTCACAGCACCTGCTGCGCCAGCTTGGCGACAGGGATCGGACCCTGGCTGCCTTGCTGCGGGCGCAGAACAGGCGCATCGATCTGCTCGGCGCCGTGGTCGCCCGGACCTTGTTCGGCGAGATTGGCGAGCCGCAGCGCGTCACGCTGTCCGAAGGCGGCATCGAGTTCGTGCAGGACGCTCCCCTCGAACCTGGCACTGGCGTGGCGACCAGGATGATGCTCATGCCCCAGGGCCTTGGGCTATTGTTGCGCGGCCGGGTGGCAGGCTGCCGGCCACGGGCCCGGGGCGGCCACGACATCGCTGTCGAGTTCGTCGAAATCACCGATGCCCAGCGCCAGCTACTGGCCCGGCATGTACTGCAGCGCCAGCAGCAGCAACGACGCCAGGCCTTGCAAAGGCATTCTCCTGACGCTGGCCAAGCTCCCTTTTCTTGACCTTAAGGAACGAACGTGACCTTGATCTATGGCCACCGCGGCGCCAAGGGCGAAGCCCCCGAAAACACCCTCAACAGCTTCCGGCAATGCCTGTCCCACGGCGTGACCCGCTGCGAGCTGGACCTGCACCTGTCCGCCGACAACGAGCTGATGGTGATCCACGACCCGACGCTCAAGCGCACCACGGGTCGGCGTGGCAAGGTGGCCGAGCACAGCGCCGCCGAACTGGCCACCTACGACGCGCGCCGCGGCGGTCCCCAATGGCTGCAGCCCTGCCCCATCCCGCGCCTCGAGGAACTGTTCGAACAATGCCCCTTCGAGCACTGGCAGCTGGAGGTCAAGAGCGCATCGCGCACACGCGCCGCCAGTACCGTGCTGGCGATTCGCGAACTGGCCGCGCGCCATGGCTTGCTCGACAAGGTGACCATCACCTCCAGTTCCCGCGAGGTGCTGGGCGCGGCGCTGGAACTGGTGCCTGACGTCGCCCGCGGCCTGGTCGCCGAATATGCCTGGCTCGACCCGCTGAAGGTCGCGCAGAACTATCGCTGCGAGCTGCTGGCGCTGAACTGGACGCTATGCACGCCCGAGCGCCTGCTCAAGGCGCAGGGGCTGGGGCTGCATGTATCGGTGTGGACGGTCAACGAGCCGGCGCTGATGCGCCGGCTCGCCGACTTTGGCGTGGACAGCCTGATCACAGACTTTCCCGGTTTGGCCAGGACCACCCTTGGAAAAGACTGAAACCATTGCCTCCGACCGGCTCAGGCCGCCGGTCGGAGCCGCTCAAAAAAGCCGGTTCAGCCCGTCGTAGGCAGCCACCCGGTAGGCTTCGGCCATGGTCGGGTAGTTGAAGGTGGTGTTGACGAAGTACTTGAGCGTATTGCGCTCGCCAGGCTGGTCCATGATCGCCTGGCCGATGTGCACGATCTCCGAAGCCTGGTAGCCGAAGCAGTGGACACCGAGGATCTGCAGCGTCTCGCGATGGAACAGGATCTTCAGCATGCCTTGCGGCTCGCCGGCGATCTGGGCACGCGCCATGCTCTTGAAGAAGGCTTTGCCCACCTCGTACGGCACCTTGGCCTGGGTCAGCTCCTGCTCGTTCTTGCCGATCGAGCTGATCTCCGGAATGGTATAGATACCGGTCGGCACGTCATCGACGAAACGCCAGCTACCGTTGTCGACGATGCTGCCGGCTGCCGACCGTCCCTGGTCATGGGCGGCGCTCGCCAGGCTTGGCCAGCCGATCACGTCGCCGGCGCCGTAGACGTTCGGCACGACCGTGCGGTAGTTCTCGTCGACCTCGATCTGGCCACGGCTGTTGACCTTGATGCCGATGTTCTCCAGCCCCAGCTTGTCGGTATTGCCGGTCCGGCCGTTGCACCACAGCAGCGCGTCGGCCTTGATCTTCTTGCCCGACTTCAGGTGCAGGATGACGCCATTGTCCAGGCCCTCGACCCGCTCGTACTCCTCGTTGTGGCGCACGGTGATGTTGTTGTTGCTGAAATGGTAGCTCAGCGCCTGGGAGATCTCCGAGTCGAGGAAGCTCAGCAGCTGGCTGCGGTTGTCCACCAGCTCGATCAACACGCCAAGACCGCTGAAGATCGAGGCATATTCGCAACCGATGACTCCGGCACCGTAGACGATCAGCTTGCGCGGCGTGTGGCCGAGGCTGAGGATGGTGTCGCTGTCATAGATGCGCGGATGGTTGAAGTCGATATCGGCCGGACGGTAGGGGCGCGAGCCGGTGGCGATGATGATGTGCTTGGCCACCAGCTTCTCGACCACGCCGTTGGGGCAGACGACTTCGACGGTCTGCTCGTCGGCGAAGCTGCCGGTGCCGAAGAAGACGTCGACGCGATTGCGCGCATAGTAGCTGGTGCGCGAGGCGACCTGCTTGGCGATCACCGTCTCGGCGCTCTTGAGCACGTCCGGGAAAGAGAACCAGCGAGGCTCGCCGATGGCCCGGAACATCGGGTTGGTGTTGAACTGCATGATCTGCCGTACCGAGTGACGCAGCGCCTTGGACGGGATGGTGCCCAGGTGGGTGCAGTTGCCCCCGACCTGACGGCGACTGTCGACCATCGCGACCTTGCGCCCTGCCTTGGCGGCATTCATCGCCGCGCCTTCACCGGCCGGGCCGGACCCTAGCACCACCACGTCGTAGTTGTAGACAGCCATGCGTACTCCTTCAGAACTGGCCCGCGGGCCACGACGGCCGCGGGACGCGATCACGGCGCCAGGCGCCATGAAAAAATTTCGGGTGCAGTCTAATCAAGACTGGACGCCGCGCACATTAACCCTTGGTCGCGTCGTAGGCTATTTCTGCCTGCACTACATGATATTGCCGAGCCAGCAGCTGGTGGCCGGGCAAAGGCTGAAGGCCGCGCGGTCTTGGCAGGGTGATTGTGCCAGCGCTTTGGAGCGGCCTCGGGCTTTGGGCAAGCGACAAGCGCCCAGGCCGCACGAGATACGAACCAGGCAACCCGCGCCGGCAGAAATCACCTGCCGCACAAACAGGACGGGAGCCCATCGGCTCCCGTCCTTCGCTCAGTCAGCACTCAGCGTGGGAACGCCGGCGGGTTGACCCCGGCCATGTCTTCCATCACTCGCACGACCTGGCAGCTGTAGCCGAACTCGTTGTCGTACCAGACATACAGCACGACGCGGTTGTCGTTGCAGATGGTGGCTTCGGCATCGACCACGCCAGCATAGCGCGAGCCGACGAAGTCGGTGGAGACGACTTCCTGGGAGCTGACATAGTCGATCTGCTTGTGCAGTTCCGAGTGCATGGCCGTCTGGCGCAGGTACTCGTTGATCTCCTCGCGGCTGGTGGCTTTCTCCAGGTTGAGGTTGAGAATGGCCATGGAGACGTTCGGCGTCGGCACGCGGATCGCGTTGCCGGTCAGCTTGCCCTTGAGCACCGGCAGCGCCTTGGCGGCGGCGGTGGCGGCGCCGGTCTCGGTGATGACCATGTTCAACGGCGCGGCGCGACCGCGACGGCTGCCCTTGTGGAAGTTGTCGATCAGGTTCTGGTCGTTGGTGAACGAATGAACGGTCTCGACGTGGCCATTGACGATGCCGTACTGATCGTTGACGGCCTTGAGCACCGGCACGATGGCGTTGGTGGTGCAGGAGGCGGCAGAGACGATCTTGTCGTCGGCGGTGATCTCGCCGTGGTTGATGCCATGCACGATGTTCTTCAGCGCTCCCTTGCCAGGCGCGGTGAGGATCACGCGGGCGACACCCGGGCACTTGAGGTGCTGGCCCAGGCCCTCGGCATCACGCCACTTGCCGGTGTTGTCCACCAGCAGGGCGTTCTCGATGCCGTACTGGGTGTAGTCCACCGTGGACGGATCGTTGGAATAGATCACCTGGATCAGGTTGCCATTGGCGGTGATGGTGTTGTTGGCTTCGTCGACGACGATGGTGCCATCGAACGGACCATGCACCGAGTCGCGACGCAGCAGGCTGGCACGCTTGGCCAGGTCGTTGTCGGCGCCTTTACGCACGACGATGGCGCGCAGGCGCAGGCCGTCGCCACCACCGGTCTTCTCGATCAAGATGCGCGCCAGCAGGCGACCGATACGGCCGAAGCCGTACAGCACCACGTCGGTGCCCTTGCTCGCGCCAGCATTC
This sequence comes from Pseudomonas fulva, assembly GCF_015680705.1. Classification (GTDB taxonomy): domain Bacteria; phylum Pseudomonadota; class Gammaproteobacteria; order Pseudomonadales; family Pseudomonadaceae; genus Aquipseudomonas; species Aquipseudomonas fulva_C. Next base: position 92,426 of record NZ_JADNYP010000013.1, read on the forward strand.
TGCTGCCCGACGATTTCGGCCAGCTCTTCCCGCACGAACTGCTCGGCGCTGCGGCCATTGCCCTGCTGCTTGAACTTGTTGGCCAGCTTGCCCAGGTCGACCGAAGCGGCGCCCAGCTTCAGCTCGCTCATGGCCTTGAGCAATGGGAATGTCTCGTGCACCGACAACTCGGCCTCGTCGCTCTGGCGGTGACGGGCAAAACGGTGGGCCTTGAGGATCGAGATCACCGAGCGGTTGATCAGGCTGCGGCCATAGATCGAGCTCACCACATTGTTATTGCGGTAGAGCTGACCGATTAGCGGGATCATCGCTTCAGCCAGGGCTTCACGATCGATCCATTCACCAAGACACTGGTCGGGCTTCTGAGTCACGGGAACCTTCCACATGTAGGGACAGAAAAAAGGGGCTACATTATGACGCTCCGCGCTGCCTTGGGCAATCCGTGCCTTTTCAGCCTTCCGACCGGCATCTGACGGTGCTGCGAGTATCAGTGTCGCAGTGGACCTCTGCCCCTATGGCGTGCTGCACTTCATGCAGACACTCATCGAGGGCGCTGCAAGCCCGGCCAACGCCCACCGCGTGGGCGTGGCCGCCGCCGGGCCTGCAAATCTCCACCAGCGGTGCTGGAAGGGCGGTATCGGGACGCCTGCCCCGCCTGACAGCAGGCCGTAGGCCCGTTACAATCGACCTCTTTGCCGAATGCTTGGAGCCCGATAGCCCGTGTCAGTTCTGCGCCTACCGCATCTGTCGGCCACGGCCGGCAAACAAACCTGGGGCAACCTGCCCGGAGCCGCCCTGAGCCTGGCCATCGCCGAGGCCGCCAGCAGTGCCGGGCGCTTCACCCTGCTGCTGACTGCCGACAGCCAGGGCGCCGACCGTCTCGAGCAGGAGCTGCGTTTCTTCGCGCCAGAGTTGCCGGTGCTGCCGTTCCCGGATTGGGAAACCCTGCCCTACGACCTCTTCTCGCCGCACCAGGACATCATTTCCCAACGTATCGCCAGTCTCTACCGCCTGCCAGAACTGCAACACGGGATCCTGGTGGTGCCGATCACCACGGCCTTGCACCGACTGGCGCCGACCCGCTTCCTGCTGGGCAGCAGCCTGGCGCTGGATATCGGCCAGAAGATCGATGTGGAGCAGATGCGCACGCGCCTGGAGGCCAGCGGCTATCGCTGCGTGGACACGGTCTACGAGCATGGCGAGTTCGCCGTGCGCGGCGCGCTGATCGACCTGTTCCCGATGGGCAGCAAGCTGCCATACCGGATCGACCTGTTCGATGACGAGATCGAGACGCTGCGCACCTTCGACCCGGAAACCCAGCGCTCGATCGACAAGGTCGATTCGGTACGGCTGCTGCCGGCCCGCGAATTCCCGTTGCAGAAAGAAGCGGTGACACGCTTCAAGGCACGCTTTCGCGAGCGCTTCGACGTGGATTTCCGCCGCAGCGCGATCTTCCAGGACCTCGCCAGCGGCATCATTCCGGCCGGCATCGAGTACTACCTGCCGTTGTTCTTCGAGGAAACCTCGACCCTCTTCGACTACCTGCCGAGCGATACCCAGGTGTTCTCGCTGCCGGGCGTCGAGCAGGCAGCCGAACATTTCTGGAACGATGTACGCGGGCGCTACGAGGACCGTCGTGGCGACCTGACCCGCCCGCTGCTGCCACCGGCCGAGCTGTTCCTGCCGGTCGAGGACTGCTTCGCGCGCCTCAAGCAGTGGCCAAGGGTGGTGGTCGGCTCCGACGATATCGAAGCCGGTGGCGGGCGCGAGCGTTTCCCTGCCCGAGCCTTGCCGAACCTGGCCATCGAGGCCAAGGCCAATCAGCCGCTGGCCGAGCTTTCCGGCTTCCTCGACCGGTTCCCTGGCCGGGTCCTGTTCACCGCCGAATCGGCGGGGCGGCGCGAAGTGCTGCTGGAGTTGCTCGAACGGCTCAAGCTGCGACCGCAAACGGTCGAAGGCTGGGTCGACTTCGTCACCGGAAACGAGCGCCTGGCGATCACCATCGCGCCGCTGGACGACGGCTTGCTGCTGGACGATCCGGCCATCGCCTTGATAGCCGAAAGCCCGCTGTTCGGCCAGCGCGTGATGCAGCGCCGACGTCGCGAAAAACGCGGCGAAGCGGCCAACGACGCGGTGATCAAGAACCTGACCGAGTTGCGCGAAGGCGCGCCGGTGGTGCACATCGACCATGGCGTCGGGCGCTACCTGGGGCTGGCCACCCTGGAGATCGACAACCAGGCGGCCGAATTCCTTACCCTGGAGTATGCCGAAGGGGCCAAGCTCTACGTACCCGTGGCCAACCTGCACCTGATCGCCCGCTATACCGGCAGCGACGATGCCTTGGCACCGCTGCACCGGCTCGGTTCCGAGGCCTGGCAGAAGGCCAAGCGCAAGGCCGCCGAACAGGTTCGCGACGTGGCAGCCGAGCTGCTCGACATCTATGCCCGTCGGGCGGCGCGCAAAGGTCATGCCTTCGCCGACCCGGCCGCCGACTATGCCACCTTCAGCGCCGGCTTCCCGTTCGAGGAAACCCCCGATCAGCAGAGCGCCATCGAGGCGGTGCGCCAGGACATGCTGGCCGGCAAGCCCATGGACCGCCTGGTCTGCGGCGACGTCGGCTTCGGCAAGACCGAAGTGGCCATGCGCGCGGCGTTCATCGCCGTGCACAGCGGCCGCCAGGTCGCCGTCCTGGTACCTACCACCCTGCTCGCCCAGCAGCACTACAACAGCTTCCGCGACCGCTTCGCCGACTGGCCGGTGACCGTCGAGGTCATGAGCCGCTTCAAGTCCGCCAAGGAAGTCTCCGCCGCAGCGGCCAGCCTGGCCGAGGGCAAGATCGACATCCTCATCGGAACCCACAAGCTGTTGCAGGAAGACGTCAAGTTCAAGGACCTGGGCCTGGTCATCATCGACGAGGAGCATCGCTTCGGCGTACGCCAGAAGGAGCAGCTCAAGGCCCTGCGCAGCGAGGTGGACATCCTCACCCTGACCGCCACGCCGATTCCGCGCACACTGAACATGGCCGTGTCCGGCATGCGCGACCTGTCGATCATCGCCACGCCACCGGCGCGGCGCCTGTCGGTGCGCACCTTCGTCATGGAGCAGAACAAGAGCACGGTCAAGGAAGCGCTGTTGCGCGAGCTGTTGCGCGGGGGCCAGGTGTACTACCTGCACAACGATGTGAAGAGCATCGAGAAGTGCGCCGCCGAGCTGGCCGAACTGGTCCCTGAGGCCCGTATCGGCATTGGCCATGGCCAGATGCGCGAACGCGAGCTGGAACAGGTCATGAGCGACTTCTACCACAAGCGCTTCAACGTGCTGGTGGCCTCGACCATCATCGAGACCGGCATCGACGTGCCCAGTGCCAACACCATCGTCATCGAACGCGCAGACAAGTTCGGCCTCGCCCAGCTGCACCAGCTGCGTGGCCGAGTAGGACGCAGCCACCACCAGGCCTACGCCTACCTGCTCACCCCACCGCGCCGGCAGATCAGCAGCGATGCGGAAAAGCGCCTGGAGGCGATCGCCAACACTCAGGACCTGGGCGCCGGCTTCGTCCTGGCCACCAACGACCTGGAAATCCGCGGCGCGGGCGAGCTGCTCGGCGAAGGCCAGAGCGGGCAGATCCAGGCCGTGGGCTTCACCTTGTACATGGAAATGCTCGAACGCGCCGTCAAGGCCATACGCAAGGGCACCCAGCCGAACCTCGAACAGCCGCTGGGCGGTGGTCCGGAAATCAACCTGCGCCTGGCCGCGCTGATTCCCGAAGACTACCTGCCCGACGTGCATGCCCGGCTGATCCTCTACAAGCGCATCGCCTCGGCGGCCGATGAGGAAGGGCTCAAGGATCTGCAGGTGGAAATGATCGACCGCTTCGGCCTGCTGCCGGAACCGACCAAGAACCTGATCCGCCTGACATTGCTCAAGCTGCAGGCCGAGAAGCTCGGCATCAGGAAGGTCGATGCCGGGCCCAATGGCGGCAAGATCGAATTCGAAGCCGAGACGCCAGTAGACCCGCTCACGCTCATCAAGCTGATCCAGGGCCAGCCCAAGCGCTACAAGTTCGAGGGTGCCACGCAGTTCCGCTTCATGGTCCCCATGGAGCGTCCGGAAGAGCGCTTCAATACCCTCGAAGCGCTGTTCGAGCGCTTGACTCCACAGCCTGCCTGAAGGAACGGCCATGCGTACCCTGCGAAACCTGATCCCGCTGTTGGCGTTGTACATGCCTGCCGCCCTCGCCGAGGGCCTGTACAAGGTAGAAATGATCCTGCTGCGCCAGAATAGCGTGCCAGCCGTCACCACCCGCATCGCTGCGGAAAACTGGAGTGATGGTGCACGGCGCCTGGCCGAGGCTGACCTGCTGCCGACCACGCTCGACGACCAGGCCGAGCGCCTGCGGGCCGCTTCCGACTACACCGTGCTGCTGCACCAGGCCTGGCAGCAGCCAGCCGGCAGCGAACCGGTCGCCGTCGCCCTGGTCGCTGGCGAGCAACAGTTCGGCCGCTTCCCGATCGAAGGCACCCTAGCCCTGTCCAGACAGCGATTCATCGCCGTGCAGGCCAGTTTTCGCGTCAACCAGCTCGACGGCAATGGCGGCGTGCTGCAAAGCGAGGCCTACCGTCAGCAAAACAGCACGATCAAGGCCAACCAGCTGACCTTCCTCGACGGCGGCCACCTGGCGCTGCTGCTCAAGATAGCCCCGGTCGGCACGCGTACGACGTCCATGCCGTCGCCGGTCCTGCTGGAGCAATGACGTGAACCATAGCGGTGCAGCGTTCTTCATACGGGAATTCGACGACTGGTTCCGCTGCTTCGACCGGCGCAGCCTCGAGCGTGGCAAGGCTTATGCCGCGGCAGGCAAGGCCAGGATCCTCGGGCTCGATGACACGCTCGTCGAAGGGGAATGCACAGGCTCGCAAGGCCAGCGATACAAGCAGTCGATCAGCGTGTTCCTCAACAAGGACGCCATGGAGATCGAGGGCACCTGCAGCTGCCCGGTCGGGCTCGACTGCAAGCACTGCGCCGCCGTCCTGTTCCACCTTCGTGCCAGCGAGACTCAGCTGCCCGAACCGGGAACCGCCTCGCCCCATCTTTCCCCGGAGCTGACCCAGTGGGTGGCGGCCCTGGAGAACCCGGTCGTCGAAACCACCGTTCAGACCAAGCGGGAGGGGCGCGGCCTGTTCTATCGAGTGGGCATCGAGGACGGCCATTGCTACCTGCGGGTCTACAAGGGCACCCGCTCGGGCAATGGCGATCTTGAGCTCGACCGCCCGAGTTCGCTGCTCGACCTGATTTACTACCCGCCGCGCTACGTCACCGAGACCGACAAGCGCGTGTTGCGCCTGATTCAAGCCCATGCCGGCAATCACGACCTGTCCGGCAGCGTGCTGCTCGAAGGCAGCGGCGGCGCCCAGCTGCTCGAACACGTGCTGGGCTGCGGGCGCCTGCTATCGGACCGCGATGATGTCGAGTTCGAGCCGGGGCCGGAACGCCAGGCCGAGTTTCGCTGGGTGCGTCAGGACGATGGCAGCTATCGCGGTGCCTGGTATGCCCAAGAGCATCCCATCGACCAGGTACTGCCGCTGGCACCGCTGTACTACGTCGATACTGCGCGCCACATGTTAGGCAAGCTGCGCCATGAACTTGATCCGTTCATCGCCAGCCAGCTCGCCAAGGCACCCCAGGTCCCCGAACACCTCATCGTGCCACTGAGCCTGCGCCTGAGCGCGCTGAACCGGCAGGTACCGACGCCGACCACGGTACGCACCGAGCAGCTCGACCAGTTGATGCCCCGGCCGCGCCTGACCTTGGGTAGCGTGGAGTTCAGTGCCTACTCGCCAAAGGTCGGACGCATGCAACGACAACTGCAGCATCGTGCCGCGCTTTCGTTCGACTACGACGGCATGCGCGCCGTCGGCACCGACGACAAGCCCTTGTCACGTTTCAAGGGCGAGATCAGCCAGCAGATCAAGCGCCAGCCAGCCGCCGAACAGGCGTTTCGCAAGGCCCTCAAGAGCCTTGGCTTCAAGGCCGCGACCCGGCAGAGCAAGGCATTGCCTGACGGGGCCGGAGAGATGCTGCAACTGCCCGACGACGCGGCCTGGCTGCACTTCGTCAGGGAGGGACTGCCCGAGTTGCGCCATGCCGGCTGGAACATCGAAGTGCAGCGCGACTTCGCCTTCGACCTGCACGAGGTGCAGGACTGGTATGCGGCAGTCGACGAAGCGCAGGGCCGGGAATGGTTCGACCTGGAGCTGGGCATCGTGGTCGAGGGCCAGCGTCACAGCCTGTTACCCATCTTGCTGCACCTGCTGCGTAGCGATTCGGAACTGCTGCGTCCCAGCGAACTGGCACGCCGCGCCGACGATGAGCATTTGCTGATCGACCTCAATGGCGCGCGGCACGACAACAGCCCGGCCCTGCGCGTAGCCCTGCCCTATGGGCGTGTCAAGGCGGTCCTGGGCACGCTCGCCGGTCTCTATTTCGACGACGCCATGCAAGGCCCGGCGCTGCGCCTGGACCGCGCCGACGCCAGCAGGCTCGACCCGATCGACGACCTGCCGTTGCAATGGCAAGGCGGCGAGCAGGTGCGCTCGCTGGCCAGGCGCCTGCGCGACGCCCGCGAACGGGTGGTCCAGCCGCCAGCAGGCCTGCGCGCTCAGCTGCGTCCGTACCAGCTCGAGGGCCTGAGCTGGCTGCAGACGCTGCGCGAACTGGAGGTAGGCGGCATCCTCGGTGACGACATGGGCCTGGGCAAGACCCTGCAGACCTTGGCGCACCTGCTATGCGAAAAGGAAGCCGGACGACTGGAACATCCGGCGCTGGTGGTCATGCCAACCAGCCTGGTACCGAACTGGCTCGACGAAGCCCAACGCTTCACCCCCCAGTTGCGCGTCGTCGCCCTACAGGGAGCCGGTCGTCTCAAGTACTTCGACAGCCTGCACGACTACGACCTGGTTCTGACCACCTATGCTCTGCTATCCCGTGACCTGGAGCGCTACCACACACGTACCTGGCACGTGCTGGTCCTCGACGAAGCGCAGAACATCAAAAACCCTCGCAGCAAGACCGCCCTCGCCGTACGCCAGCTGCAGGCCCGCCAACGCCTGTGCCTGACCGGCACGCCCATGGAAAACAACCTTGGCGAACTCTGGGCGATCTTCCATTTCCTGATGCCTGGCTGGCTGGGTGACAGCAAGCGCTTCAACCAGGACTACCGCACGCCGATCGAGCGGCATGGGGACACCACTCGCCTGGCCCACCTGGTCGCGCGGATCCGCCCGTTCCTGCTACGCCGGACCAAGGAACAGGTGGCCCGCGAGCTACCGCCCAAGACCGAGATCGTGCATTGGGTGGACTTGAGCGACGCGCAGCGCGACACCTATGAAACCGTGCGCGTGGCCATGGACAGGAAGGTCCGGGACGAGGTCGCCCGCAAAGGCACGGCGCGCAGCCAGATCATCATTCTCGAAGCCTTGCTCAAGCTGCGCCAGGTCTGCTGCGACCTGCGCCTGGTCAAAGGGCTCGAGGAGCACCCCGGGCAGACCGACAAGGGCAAGCTTGGCAGCCTGCTGGAGATGCTCGACGAGTTGCTCAGCGAAGACCGCCGCGTGCTGCTGTTTTCCCAGTTCACCTCGATGCTTGCGTTGATCGCGGTCGAGCTGGACAAGCGCAAGGTCCGCTATAGCCTGCTGACCGGCGACACGCGCGACCGGCGGACGCCGGTGCAAGCGTTCCAGGAAGGCGACAGCCAGGTGTTCCTGATCAGCCTGAAGGCCGGTGGCACGGGCCTGAACCTCACGGCGGCCGATACGGTGATCCATTTCGATCCATGGTGGAACCCGGCCAGCGAAAACCAGGCTACCGACCGTGCCTATCGCATCGGCCAGGACAAGCCTGTGTTCGTCTACAAGTTGATTACCCGCGGCACGGTGGAAGAAAAGATCCAGCAGCTGCAGCAGGAAAAGGCGGCGCTTGCCGCCGGTTTGCTGGAAGGTGGCGAGGCCGGCCAATGGCGGCTGGGCGACGAGGAAATCGACGCCCTGTTCGCGCCGCTGCCTGGCAAGCAGGCCGGACGCTGAGGGGCTCGTCTCGTTCGCGCGAGGACTGACCTGGCCCGCATGGGATCAGGTCAGTTCACGCCTCGGGGCGTCAGCCGGCGAACACCTCATCCAGCAGGTTGTACATCGAGCGGAATGCACGTTGCGAGGTGCGCCGGTCATACTGGGTCTTGCCCGGAACGTTGGCTGCCGGATCGGTGAACGAATGCACCGCGCCACCGTAGCTGAGCAGCTGCCAGTCGACCTTCGCAGCGCTCATCTCCTGCTCGAAGGCTGGCAGCTGCTCCTTCGGCACCAGCGGGTCGGCCGCACCATGCAGTACCAGCACCGATCCCTTGATCTTGCGTGCGTCGGTGGGGTCAGGCGTATCCAGGGTACCGTGGAAGGACACTGCTGCCTTGAGGTCGGCACCAGAGCGCGCCAGTTCCAGCGCACAGCAGCCACCGAAGCAGAAACCGAATGCGGCGACCTTGCCTGGCGCCAGCAATGCCTTCGACTGGCCTAGCAGCTGGGCCAAGGCCGCCTCCATGCGCTTGCGCAGTTCGGCACGATCGTTTTTCAACGGCATCATCGCCGCCCCGGCTTCGTCGGCATTGGCTGGACGCACCGATTTGCCGTAGAGGTCGGCGATCAGCACCACGTAGCCCTGGTCGGCCACTTCCCGGGCAATGCGCTCGGCGCCTTCGCCAATGCCCATCCAGTTCGGCGCCATGACCAGCGCGGGCCTGGGCTGCGCGCCTGGCGCATGCACCAGGCGACTTTCATAAGCCTTGCCCGCAATGTGGTAATGCAACGACTCGACGATTACCTTGCTCATCAGTTCCTCCCGCAGACATGAAAAAGCCTGCCCGGGCGGCATGCTGCTCGCCGCCCGGGCAGGCTCCTGGTTCACTCACTCAAGCAGACAGTTCGACCAGCAACTTGTTCAGGCGACGCACGTAGGCGGCCGGATCCTTCAGGCTGTCGCCAGCGGCCAGGGCAGCCTGATCGAAAAGGATATGCGACAGTTCGGCAAAACGGTCCTCGCTCTGCTCGTTGTCGAGCTTTTCGATCAGCGGATGAGTCGGGTTGAATTCGAAGATCGGCTTGGACTCGGGAACCTTCTGTCCACTGGCTTCCAGAATCTGCCGCATCTGCAGGCCAAGGTCCTGCTCGCCAATGGCCAGGATCGCCGGCGAGTCGGTCAGACGGTGCGAGACGCGCACTTCGGCCACGCTGTCACCCAACGCGGTCTTGAGGCGCTCGACCAGCCCTTCCTTGTCCTTGGCGATTTCTTCCTGAGCCTTCTTGTCTTCCTCGGAGTCCAGCTGACCCAGGTCCAGGTCACCACGGGCGATGTCGACGAACGACTTGCCTTCGAACTCGGTCAGGTAGCTCATCAGCCACTCGTCGATACGATCGGTCAGCAGCAGGACCTCGATGCCTTTCTTGCGGAAGACCTCCAGGTGCGGGCTGTTCTTGACCTGCGCGAAGGACTCGCCGGTGAGGTAGTAGATCTTGTCCTGGCCTTCCTTGGCACGCGCCAGGTAGTCGGCCAGGGCGACGGTCTGCTCGCCGCTGTCGTCCTGGGTCGAGGCAAAGCGCAACAGCCCGGCGATCTTTTCCTTGTTGGCGAAGTCTTCCGCCGGGCCTTCCTTGAGAACCTGGCCAAAATGCTTCCAGAAGCCCTTGTATTTCTCCGGGTCGTTCTTGGCCAGCTTCTCCAGCATGTCCAGCACGCGCTTGGTCAGTGCCGACTTCATCGAATCGATGATCGGATCCTTCTGCAGGATCTCGCGCGAGACGTTCAGCGACAGGTCGTTGGAGTCGACCACGCCCTTGATGAAACGCAGGTACAGCGGCAGGAAGGACTCGGCCTGGTCCATGATGAAGACACGCTGAACGTACAGCTTCAGGCCACGTGGCGCTTCACGCTGGTAGAGGTCGAACGGTGCGCGAGCCGGCACGTAGAGCAGCGAGTTGTACTCCAGCTTGCCCTCGACCTTGTTGTGGCTCCAGGCCAGCGGATTTTCGAAGTCGTGACCGATGTGCTTGTAGAACTCCTGGTATTCCTCGTCCTTGATTTCGGTACGCGGACGGGTCCACAGGGCACTGGCGCGGTTGACGGTTTCCCATTCCTGGGCCGGCTGCTCCTCGCCTTCGGCAGCTGCGGCCTGCTCCTTGGGCAGCTCGATCGGCAAGGCGATGTGATCGGAGTACTTCTTGATGACGTTGCGCAGGCGCCAGCCGTCGGCGAACTCTTCCTCGCCTTTCTTCAAGTGCAGCACGATACGGGTGCCGCGCTCCGGCTTGTCGAGGTTGGCGATCTCGAACTCGCCCTCGCCTCTGGACGACCAATGCACGCCTTCGGCAGCCGGCAAGCCAGCGCGGCGGCTGTAGACATCGACCTTGTCGGCGACGATGAAGGCCGAATAGAAGCCCACGCCGAACTGGCCGATCAGGTGCGAGTCCTTCTTCTGGTCACCGGTGAGGTTCTTCATGAAGTCGGCGGTGCCGGACTTGGCGATGGTGCCCAGGTGCTTGATGATCTCTTCGCGGCTCATGCCGATGCCATTGTCATCGAGCGTGACGGTACCGGCCTGCTTGTCGAAGCTCACACGAATGCGCAGCTCGGTATCGCCTTCGAGCAGCTCAGGCTTGGCGAGCGCTTCGAAGCGCAGCTTGTCCGCAGCGTCGGAGGCGTTGGAAATCAGTTCACGCAGGAAGATTTCCTTGTTCGAGTACAAGGAATGGATCATGAGGTGCAGCAGCTGCTTTACCTCGGTCTGGAAGCCCAGGGTTTCTTTTTGAGTATCCACACTCATGGTCTTCAAACTCCGATCAATGGCAGTTGGCGCCGCAAGCCCGGCCGTACCCTGGCCTGCTTCAGTGGCGGGATGACTTGCAGATGGGGGCAGGCGCTTGCTTTTCAAGTGCTTGCGCACACTACCGAGGTGGAAAAGCGCCAAGTGGCTGCCCGGCCTGCCGCGTTCGGCTACGCCCTGGCAGTCCGACTCGCGAGCCTGACCGGGCGCACCGTAGCCACGATGCATGCAGTGGGTGCATGGAACATCGACAGGCGCATATCGAACGTTGCAAAACCGGGAAAAAGTTCAAGTGCAATTGGCAGTTGTCTATCTGCATCCGTTGTGGAACTAATTTCGCGAGCCTGAACTCGAAGGAACAACTCACTTATTCCACAAGGAGAAACACCCATGCGTAAACCTTTTGCTTTTGCTCTGATGCTGGCTGCTGCCATGGGCCTGGCTGCTTGCGATAAAGCGAGCGAAGACAAGGCGCAAGATGCACAGGAACACCGCGAACAAGCCCAGGAGAACATGAACGACGCGCAGGACAAGGTGAACGACGCCGCCGAGGAAAACGCCGAAGCCGCCAAGGATCAGGCCGAAGCCAACCGCGAGGCCGCCAAGGAAGCCGCTCCCAACAGCACCGCGCCGGTTACCGCTCCCGAGCCTGCTCGCCAGTAACGTCACTGCGCGCTGGGAAAAACCCGACATCGTCGGGTTTTTTTATGCCTGGATTACCAACTAAACCGATTCAGTCGAAGACGGCGCAAGGGTCTTTGGTTGTTCCAGCACAGTATTGTCGGTCGGCGTATAGACCATTACGGCCAGTACATCCGAATGAAACTCACGGCGATAAAGAATCAGCACGACCGCCATGCTCATGAGCATGAACAGCCAGGGTGTGATGAACCAGCTCAACATGACCATGCCGAAATAATAGGAGCGCAGCCCGAAATTGAACTGGTTGGCCGCCATCGACAGTACACGTGCCGCCCGCGCGGCGAACGCCTTGCGCTCCGGCTCGTTGACCTGCCGCTCGCCGATCATCGGCGCCGAGCCCACCAGGACAGCGGCGAAATTGTACTGACGCATGCACCAGCTGAAGGTGAAGAACGCATAGACGAACACCGTGGCCAGGCACAGCAGCTTGATTTCCGACATGCCCTGTGTCGCGGGCTGGACCAGTGGCAGGTCCGCCAGCAGGGACAAGGCGCGGTCCGAGGCGCCGAGCACGGTGAGGATGCCGGCCAGGATGATCAAGGTGCTGGAAGCGAAGAACGATGCATTGCGCTCGAGGTTACCGATGACGCTGGCATCGGCGATGCGGTTGTCACGCAGCAGCATGCGTCGCATCCAGTCTTCCCGGTACAGGTGCATCACGCTGGCCAGGCACGCCGTGTCACGTGCCCTCCAGCTGGCATAGCGAGTGTATCCGGCCCAACAGATGACGAACCAGATGGCCGCCAGCAGATCGCTCAGGTTATGGTGCAGGTAATCCATGCGGTTTTCCATACGTCAGCTATAGAACGATATAGACCGGCATTCGATGCAAGCGGCTCGCAAAAGACACGCACTGCCACAAAAAACCCCGCGGCCAATGGCAGCGGGGTTGGATCAGGACCAGGCGCCCGGGCCTCGTTGGCTTGTGGCCGGCACCGGGCAAGGGCCTGGAGCGGTCAGGCCAGCGCTTCGCGCGGCTTGCCCAGCATGCGGTCGAAGCCCACCGCGATCGCCAGCGCGATCACGCAAGGTACCAGCCATGCCAGACCCTGGTGGCTCAGCGGCAGGTGGGTCAGCACGTCCGGCAACGCCGTGGCCAGGCTACTGCCCTTGATCGCATCGACGATGCCGAACAGCAGCGAGACCAGCATGACCGGACCCAGGATGCGCGCCGGAGAATTCCACAGATCATTGCAGAAGCTCAAGGCGACCAGGACGATGCACGGCGGGTAGATGGCTGTCAGGACCGGGACCGAGAACATGATCAGCTTGGTCAGGCCCAGGTTCGACACCAGCAGCGAAAAGCCCGCCAGGATCACCACCAGGGCACGGTACGACAACGGCAGGATCTGACTGAAGTATTCGGCGCAGGCACAGGTCAGGCCGACTGCGGTGACCAGGCAGGCCAAGGCAATCAGCACGGCCAGGAAGCCGCTACCCAGCGAGCCGAAGGTGTGCTGGACATAGGCATGCAGCACGGCCGCGCCGTTGGCAGCTCCCGCGGCGATCTCATGGCTGCCGGAACCGAGGCGGAACAGGCTGACGTAGACCAGTGCAAGCCCCACGCCGGCGATCAGGCCAGCGATGATGGCATAACGGGTGATCAGCTTTGGCGACTCGACCCCGCGCGAACGAATGGCATTGACGATGACGATGCCGAACACCAGCGCACCAAGGGTATCCATGGTCAGGTAGCCATCGCTGAAGCCCTTGGAGAACGGCGCCGCGACGTAAGCCGATTGCGCCTCGCCGATTCCACCGGCCGGGAGCATGAAGGCAGCGATGCCCAGCACGGCCAGCGCGACGATCTTCAACGGCGCCAGGAAACGGCCGACCGTATCGAGCAGCTTGCCTGGGTACATGGACACGGCCAGTACCACGATGAAATAGACCAGGCTGTAGATGAACAGCGCCAGCGGGCTCTCGCCGGTAAGCGGAGCGACCCCGACCTCGAACGATACGGTCGCGGTACGGGGCGTGGCGAACAGCGGCCCGACCGAAAGATAGCACACGGCTGCCAGCAAGCCACCGAAGAACTTGCCGATCGGACTGCTCAAGGCATCCATGCCACCGCCGACCTTGGCCAGCGCGACCACGGTGATCACCGGCAGGCCCACCGCGGTCACCAGGAAGCCCAGCGCAGCCAGCCACACATTCGGCCCGGACTGCAGGCCAACGATGGGCGGAAAGATGATATTGCCCGCACCGACGAAGAGCGCGAACGTCATGAAGCCAAGCGCCAGGATATCCTGGCCTTTTAACACTTTCATTTAAGGAAGTACCACACTGCTGAAATCGGGGTTCAAGGAGGGGATTTCCCGTGGATGAAGGAAATGCTGCCCGGCTTGGTTGAGCCAGACCCGTTTAGCGTGTCGTTCCCTTTTGGGGGACGGGCACAGAGTGAGCGCGTAGGTTACTCAATTTGCCGGACAAACGCACTGGCACAGTGACAGTTGTCCGATGTGCGTACCCTTTCGCCTCCATGCCGATGACAATGGCTGGCATTGTCTCAGGCCCAGCGAAAATGTCTGTCGGAAAATTCCTATCATGACGATAGGCACAAGCGGCAAGCCGATGGTGCAGGCTGAAGCACAACCGTCAACCTGCACCAGCAGTTTTTTCTTGCAGCTTGCAGCTCAAAAAAAGGCCACCCGTAGGTGGCCTTGTACTGCGCGGGGGGTATTGCGAAGTTACTTCTTGATTTCCCAGCCAGTCAGCTCGGCCAGAGCCTTGCCGATGTCCGCCAGGGAACGGACGGTCTTCACGCCCGCGTCCTGCAGCGCGGCGAATTTCTCGTCCGCGGTGCCCTTGCCGCCGGAAATGATCGCGCCAGCATGACCCATGCGCTTGCCAGCCGGTGCGGTGACACCAGCGATGTAGGAAACCACGGGCTTGGTGACGTTGGCCTTGATGAAGGCGGCAGCTTCTTCCTCGGCCGAACCGCCGATTTCACCGATCATCACGATCGCTTCGGTCTGCGGGTCTTCCTGGAACAGCTTGAGGATGTCGATGAAGTTGGAACCTGGGATCGGGTCGCCGCCGATACCTACGCAGGTCGACTGGCCGAAGCCGGCGTCGGTGGTCTGCTTGACCGCTTCATAGGTCAGGGTGCCGGAACGGGAGACGATGCCGACCTTGCCTGGCAGGTGGATATGGCCTGGCATGATGCCGATCTTGCATTCGCCCGGGGTGATGACGCCTGGGCAGTTCGGGCCGATCAGAGTAACGCCCAGTTCGTCGCACTTGACCTTGGCATCGAGCATGTCCAGGGTAGGAATGCCTTCGGTGATGCAGACGATCAGCTTGATGCCACCGAAAGCCGCCTCGAGGATCGAGTCCTTGCAGAACGGAGCCGGTACATAGATGACCGAAGCCTCGGCGCCGGTAGCCTCGACCGCTTCCTTCACGGTGTTGAACACCGGCAGGCCCAGGTGAGTGGTGCCGCCCTTGCCCGGCGTCACGCCACCAACCATCTTGGTGCCGTAGGCGATGGCCTGCTCGGAGTGGAAGGTACCTTGCGAGCCAGTGAAGCCCTGGCAGATGACCTTGGTGTCTTTATTGATCAGGACGCTCATTACTTGCCCTCCGCAGCTTTGACAACTTGTTGAGCAGCGTCGGTCAGGCTGGTTGCAGCAATGATGTTCAAACCGCTTTCTGCCAATACTTTAGCGCCCAGTTCGGCGTTGTTGCCTTCCAGACGGACGACAACCGGCACCTTCACGCCGACTTCCTTCACAGCGCCAATGATGCCTTCGGCGATCATGTCGCAACGAACGATGCCGCCGAAGATGTTGACCAGCACCGCGGCGACATTGCTGTCGGACAGGATGATCTTGAACGCTTCGGTAACGCGTTCCTTGGTCGCACCGCCACCTACGTCGAGGAAGTTGGCCGGCTTGCCGCCGTGCAGGTTGACGATGTCCATGGTACCCATGGCAAGACCGGCACCGTTGACCATGCAGCCGATGTTGCCTTCCAGGGCCACGTAGTTCAGCTCGAACTTGGCGGCATGGGCTTCACGGGCATCGTCCTGCGATGGGTCGTGGAAGGTCTTCAGCTTGGGCTGACGGTACATGGCGTTGGCGTCGATGTTGATCTTGGCATCGAGGCAGTGCAGGTCGCCATCGGCCTTGATCACCAGCGGGTTCACTTCCAGCAGGGCCAGGTCGTGGTCCTTGAACAGCTTGGCCAGGCCCACGAAGATCTTGGCGAACTGGGTGACCTGCTTGCCTTCCAGGCCCAGCTGGAACGCCAGCTCGCGACCCTGGAACGGCTGCGCGCCGACCAGCGGATCGATGGTGGCCTTGAGGATCTTCTCGGGCGTGTCGTGAGCGACCTTCTCGATGTCCACGCCACCTTCGGTGGACGCCATGAACACGATGCGACGGCTCGAGCGATCCACTACCGCGCCCAGGTACAGTTCCTTGGCGATGTCGGTGCAGGATTCGACCAGGATCTTGGAAACTGGCTGACCGTTGGCATCGGTCTGGTAGGTCACCAGATTCTTGCCCAACCACTGCGCGGCGAACGCCTTGGCGTCCTCCTTGCTCTTGACCAGCTTGACGCCGCCCGCCTTGCCGCGACCACCGGCGTGGACCTGGGCCTTGACGACCCACTCGGAACCACCGATCTTGTCGCAGGCTTCCGCAGCCGCCTCAGGGGTATCGACAGCGAAACCCTTGGAAACTGGCAGGCCGTATTCAGCGAACAGCTGCTTGCCCTGATACTCGTGAAGATTCATGCTTTTTACCGTCTTCGTTAGTACTGCGCTTCGGCGCTGCGCCATCAATGGCACCGCGCCACCTGTGACCGTTTGCCCCCGGACAGCGCCGGGGGCCCGATCCGACGAGCATTCCGCGGTGAGTCATGCACGCAAGACTCACGACGGGCAACCCGCCGTGGTTTCTTATAGTTAACGCTTCTTACGGTTGGCCACGTGAATGGCGCCGCCATTCACGGCCAGCGCGGCTTCATGCAGCGCTTCGGACAGGGTCGGATGGGAGAAGACCATCATGCCCAGGTCTTCGGCGCTGGTGCCGAATTCCATAGCGATCGCACCCTGCTGTACCAGCTCGGCAGCGGATGGGCCGATCACGTGAACGCCCAGTACGCGGTCGGTCTTGGCGTCGGCGATGACCTTGACGAAGCCGCCGGTGTCGTTGGCCGCCATCGCACGGCCACTGGCCGCGAACGGGAAGGTGCCCACGTTAACCTCTACACCTTCGGCCTTCAAGGTCTGCTCGGTCTTGCCGACCCAGGCGATTTCCGGATGGGTGTAAATGACCGAAGGGATCAGGTCGTAGTTCATCTGGGCCTTGTGGCCCTTGATGCGCTCGACGACCATGATGCCCTCTTCGGAGGCCTTGTGTGCCAGCATCAGGCCGCGCACCACGTCACCGATGGCATAGACGCCCGGAACGCTGGTGGCGCAGTAGTCATCGACATAGATGTAGCCACGCTCGTCGATGTCCACGCCACTATCGGCGGCCAGCAGGTCGGTGGTCACCGGACGACGGCCGACCGCGACGATCAGCCGGTCGAAGGTGATCTTCTGCTCGCCGTTGGCGTCGGTGTAGGTCACTTCGACCTCTTCGCCGTTGACCTGCGAGCCGGTCACCCGGGCGCCCAGCTTGATGTCCAGGCCCTGCTTGGTCAGGACCTTGTAGGCTTCCTTGGAAACTGCCGAGTCGGCGGCCATCAAGAACGTATCGAGCGCCTCGAGCACGGTTACCTGGGCACCCAGGCGCGACCATACCGAACCCAGTTCCAGACCGATGACGCCGGCGCCGATCACGCCGAGGCGCTGAGGCACGGACTGGAATTCCAGGGCGCCGGTGGAGTCGACGATGACCTTCTGGTCGACCGGTGCCGGCGGAATGTCGATCGGACGCGAGCCGGAGGCCAGGATCACGTTGTCGGCCTCGATGGTCTCGGTGCTGCCGTCAGGCTTGGTCACTTCGACTTTCTTGCCGGCCAGCAGCTTGCCGTGGCCCTGGATCGAGGTGACCCCATTGGCCTTGAACAGCGTGGCGACGCCACCGGTCAGGTTCTTGACGATGCCTGCCTTGCGACCGACCATCGCCGCGACGTCCATCTTCACCTCACCGGTGGAGATGCCGTGCACGTTGAAGCTTTCCTTGGCTTCCTTGTATTTCCAGGAGCTGTCGAGCAATGCCTTGGAAGGAATGCAACCCACGTTCAGGCACGTACCGCCCAGGGCCAGCTTGCCCTCGGCGTCGGTGTACTTCTCGATACAGGCAGTCTTCAGACCGAGCTGTGCAGCCTTGATGGCGGCGACGTAGCCGCCAGGACCTGCACCAATCACTACCACATCGAATTTCTGGGTCATAAGGGATTCCTTTTCAGCTACAAGCTACAGGCTGCAAGCTGCAAGACGATCGGCTTCGGCCTGAAGCTTGGCGCTTGCAACTTGCGGCTATGCGATTAGATGTCCAGCAGCAGGCGGGACGGATCTTCCAGCAGGTTCTTGATGGTCACCAGGAAGGTCACGGCCTCTTTGCCATCGATCAGGCGGTGGTCGTAGGACAGCGCCAGGTACATCATCGGACGGATGACCACCTGGCCGTTGACTGCCATCGGGCGCTGGATGATGTTGTGCATGCCCAGGATCGCGGCCTGCGGCGGGTTGACGATCGGGGTGGACATCATCGAACCGAATGTACCACCGTTGGTGATGGTGAAGGTACCACCGGTCATTTCCTCGATCGCCAGCTTGCCGTCGCGGGCCTTCTTGCCGAAGGTGGCGATGCCGTTCTCGATTTCCGCCAGGCTCATCTGCTCGGCATTGCGCAGAACCGGGACCACCAGGCCACGATCGCTGGATACCGCGACGCCAATGTCGGCATAGCCGTGGTAGACGATGTCGTTGCCGTCGATCGAGGCGTTGACCGCCGGGAAGCGCTTGAGCGCTTCGGTGGCCGCCTTGACGAAGAACGACATGAAGCCCAGGCGCACGCCGTTGTGGGTCTTCTCGAACAGTTCCTTGTACTTCGAACGCAGCGCCATGACTTCGGTCATGTCGACTTCGTTGAAGGTGGTCAGCATGGCCATGCTCGACTGCGCCTCGACCAGGCGCTCGGCGATCTTGGCACGCAGGCGGGTCATCGGCACGCGCTTCTCGGTACGATCGCCACCGCTGGTGACCACAGGCGCCGCAGCGGCGGCGGCCGGTTTGGTGGCCGGGGCGGCAGCCGGGGCCGACTTCTTGTTGGCGATTGCCGCGACCACGTCTTCCTTGGTCACGCGACCGCCCTTGCCGGTGCCGGCGACCGAGCCCAGGTCGATGCCGTTCTCTTCGGCCAGCTTGCGTGCGGCGGGCGCCGCGATCGGATCATCCTCGCCGGCATCGGCGGCGGCCGGTGCGGCGGAAGGAGCGGCGGCCGGCGCAGCGGCCGGAGCGGCAGCTGCGGCGCCACCTTCAACGATCGAGCCCAGGACCTCGTCGGACAGGACGGTGTCGCCCTCGCCCTTGACGATGTCGCCCAGCACGCCATCGGCGGTGGCCAGGACTTCCAGGACAACCTTGTCGGTCTCGATGTCGACGATCAGCTCATCGCGCTTGACTGCTTCGCCAGGCTGCTTGTGCCAGGTGGCGACGGTGCCATCGGCGACCGATTCCGGGAAGGTTGGGGCTTTGATCTCGATAGCCATTATCAGGGTTTCCTTAAATACGGTTTCTTGTGCGAAGCGTCAGACGGTGAATGCGGCTTGCAGGAGGCGTTCCTGCTGCTCGGCGTGCATCGATGCGTAGCCACAGGCCGGGGCCGCGGAAGCTTCGCGACCGGCGTACTCCAGAACCAGCGACGAATCGAGACGGTTCAGGATACGGCGCATATGGTGCTGGCTGCTGTACCAGGCGCCCTGGTTCATCGGCTCTTCCTGACACCAGACCGCATGCTTGAGGTTGGTGTAGGGGGCCAGGATCTCGACCAGGTCGTCCTCGGGGAACGGGTACAGCTGCTCGATGCGCACGATGACGATGTCCTCGCGAGCTTCGGCACGACGTTTTTCCAGCAGGTCGTAGTAGACCTTGCCGCTGCACAGCACCAGACGCTCGACCTTGGCCGGATCGATGCTGTCGACTTCCGGGATCACCGTCTGGAACGAGCCTTCGGCGAGATCTTCCAGGGTCGAGACCGCCAGCTTGTGGCGCAGCAGCGACTTGGGCGTCAGCACGACCAGGGGCTTGCGCAGCGGCCGGATGACCTGACGACGCAGCAGGTGGTAGATCTGCGCCGGCGTGGTCGGTACGCAGACCTGGATGTTGTGTTCGGCGCACAGCTGCAGATAGCGCTCCAGACGCGCCGAGGAGTGCTCCGGCCCCTGCCCTTCGTAGCCGTGCGGCAACAGCATGGTCAGGCCGCAGAGACGACCCCACTTGTGCTCGCCACTGGTGATGAACTGGTCGATCACTACCTGGGCACCGTTGGCGAAGTCACCGAACTGGGCCTCCCAGATCACCAGCGCGTTCGGCGTGGTGGTGGAGTAGCCGTATTCGAACGCCAGCACGGCTTCCTCGGAGAGGAAGGAGTCGTACAGCTCGAACTTGGGCTGGCCATCGAACAGGTGCTGCAGCGGCAGATAGGTGCTGGCATCCTTCTGGTTGTGCAACGCGGCATGGCGGTGCGAGAAGGTACCGCGCCCGACGTCCTGGCCGGTGATACGCACCGGGTGGCCTTCGAACAGCAAGGTGGCGTAAGCCATGGTTTCGGCGAAGCCCCAGTTGATCGGCAGACCGCCGGCCTGCATCTTCTGGCGATCCTCGTAGATCTTCGAGACCTGGCGCTGGACCAGGAAGCCTTCGGGCAGCTCGAGCAGCTTGCCGGACAGGTCCTGCAGGGTCTTGAGGTCGAAGCGGGTATCGTGACGCGCGGTCCAGGCGTGGCCCAGGTATGGACGCCAGTCCACGAACAGCTCGCGGTTCGGCTCCTTGACCAGGCTCTTGACCACGTGCAGGCCGTTGTCCAGTGCATTGCGGTATTCGTCGATCTTGGCCTGGGCGCGCTCGGCATCGATGCGACCGGCCTGGATCAGCGACTCGGCATACAGCTCGCGAGTAGTGCGCTGCTTGCTGATCTGCTGGTACATCAGCGGCTGGGTGCCGTTGGGCTCGTCGGCCTCGTTGTGGCCGCGGCGACGGTAGCAGACCAGGTCGATGACCACGTCACGCTTGAACTGCATGCGGTAGTCGATGGCCAGCTGGGTGACGAACAGCACGGCTTCCGGGTCGTCGCCGTTGACGTGCAGGATCGGCGCCTGGATCATCTTGGCGACGTCGGTGCAGTACTCGGTGGATCGCGAATCCAGCGGGTTGCTGATGGTGAAACCGACCTGGTTGTTGATCACGATGCGCACGGTGCCGCCGGTCTTGAAACCGCGGGTCTGCGACATCTGGAAGGTCTCCATGACCACGCCCTGGCCAGCCACGGCGGCATCGCCATGGATGGTGATCGGCAGGACCTTGTCGCCGAGACGATCATTGCGGCGATCCTGGCGGGCGCGTACCGAACCTTCGACGACCGGCGAGACGATTTCCAGGTGCGACGGGTTGAAGGCCATGGCCAGGTGGACTTCGCCACCGGTGGTCATCACGTTGGAGGAGAAGCCCTGGTGATACTTCACGTCACCGGAGCCGAGCTCGTTCTTCTTCTTGCCTTCGAACTCGTCGAACAGCTCGCGCGGGTTCTTGCCGAAGGTGTTGACCAGCACGTTCAGGCGGCCACGGTGGGCCATGCCGATGACGACTTCCTTGACACCATAGGAGCCGGAGCGCTGGATCATCTCGTCCAGCATCGGGATCAGGCTCTCGCCGCCTTCCAGGCCGAAGCGCTTGGTGCCGGGGTACTTGGTGCCCAGGTACTTCTCCAGGCCTTCGGCGGCGGTGACGCGCTCGAGCAGGTGCACCTGCGCCTCGGCGGAGTAGTCAGGGCGCCCACGCACGCTCTCCAGGCGCTGCTGGAACCAGCTACGCTGCTCGGAGTCGACGATGTGGGTGAACTCGGCGCCAATGGTGCGACAATATGTCTTCTCCAGCGCGTCGATGATTTCGCGTAGGCTCGCTTCCTCTTTGCCGATGTACAGGTCGCCGGCACGGAAGGTCGTATCAAGATCGGCATTGGTCAAGCCGTAATGATTGATCGACAGGTCTACCGGCGCGGGTCGCTGCCACAAGCCCAGGGGGTCGAGCTTGGCAGCCTGATGCCCGCGCATGCGGTAGGCCTGGATCAGACGCAGAACTTCAACCTGCTTCTTCTCGTGTTCACTGCTCACGCTCCCGGCGGACACCGGTTGGGCGCGGCGCTGGTTCTTCGCCAGCAGTACGAAATGGTCGCGGATTGCAGAGTGCGATACATCGGTAGCGGTGCTGCCTTCGGCGGGCAACTTCTGGAAGTAAGTGCGCCACTCTTCTGGCACGGCGTTAGGGTCGTGCAGGTAAAGCTCGTAGAGCTCTTCCACATATGCAGCGTTACCACCTGAAAGGTGGGCGCTTTCCCACATGCGCTGCATCACGCTTTCTTGCATGCTTGGTCACCCTCGGTTAGGGGACGGATCGGCAAGAGCCAAAGCAAGCCTGGAAAAGCCCGAGAACGCGACTGAACCACGCCACCGAGGATCCTGCAGATTTCCGGGTACCAGCCCGGAAGCCCCTGCTGGTCTCATATCTTCATGGGTAATGAGCGGGGGCCTTGTGGGCCCAGGCTCGGGTTGCACCTCGGTGCGGGCTCACCACCCGCACGTCGGCGTATTGCGGTTACAACAATTGCAGATCAGGTGCCGCTCTGCAGCAGCATGTTGCGTACGTGGCCGATCGCCTTGGTCGGGTTCAGGCCCTTGGGGCATACGTTCACGCAGTTCATGATGCCACGGCAGCGGAAGACGCTGAACGGATCGTCCATGGATGCCAGGCGCTCCTGGGTCTTGGTGTCGCGGCTGTCGGCCAGGAAGCGGTAGGCTTGCAGCAGCGCGGCCGGACCGAGGAACTTGTCCGGATTCCACCAGAACGAAGGGCAGGACGTCGAGCAACAGGCGCACAGGATGCACTCGTACAGCCCGTCCAGCTTGTCGCGGTCTTCCGGCGACTGCAGGCGCTCGATGGCCGGCGCCGGCGTGTCGTTCTGCAGGAACGGCTTCACCTTCTCGTACTGCTTGTAGAAGATGCTCATGTCCACGACCAGGTCGCGAATCACCGGCAGGCCCGGCAGCGGGCGCAGCACCAGCTTGTCGTTCTTGACCACGGCCGACAGCGGCGTGATGCACGCCAGACCGTTCTTGCCGTTGATGTTCATGCCATCGGAACCGCAGACGCCTTCCCGGCAGGAGCGACGATAGGAGAACCCCTCGTCCTGCTCCTTGATCAGTGCCAGCACGTCCAGCACCATCAGGTCCTTGCCGCCGGTATCGACCTCGAAGACCTGGGTCTTCGGCGCGGAGTCGGTATCCGGGTTGTAACGATACACTTCGACTTTAAGCATGGTAGCCACCCTCAATAAGTCCGGACTTTAGGTTCGAACGCCGGTACGGTCTTCGGCGCGAAGTTGACCGCGCGCTTGGCGACCCGCTTCTCTCCCGGGAAGTACAGGGTGTGGCACAGCCAGTTCTCGTCGTCACGGTCTTCGTAGTCTTCGCGGGCATGGGCGCCACGGGACTCCTTACGGGTTTCGGCCGCGATGGCGGTTGCTTCTGCGACTTCCAGAAGATTCTGCAGTTCCAACGCTTCGATACGCGCGGTATTGAACGCCTGGGACTTGTCGTTGATCTTGACGTTGGCGATGCGCTCGCGCAGGCCTTCGAGCTGGGCGATACCCTTCTGCATGTATTCGCCGGTACGGAACACACCGAAGTAGTTCTGCATGCAGCTCTGCAGCTCGCGCTTGAGGCTGGCCACGTCTTCGCCGCTGGTGCGCTCGTTGAGCTTGGCCAGGCGGTTGATTGCCACGTCGACGTCGGTATCGCTGGCGTCGCGGTACTCGATGCCTTCGCTCAGTGCCTTTTCCAGGTGCAGGCCGGCCGCGCGACCGAATACCACCAGGTCGAGCAGCGAGTTGCCGCCCAGGCGGTTGGCACCGTGCACCGACACGCAAGCCACCTCGCCGACTGCGAACAGGCCCGGAACGATGTGGTCCACGCCATTGGCGTCCATGGTGATGGCCTGGCCATGGATGTTGGTGGCGACGCCACCCATCATGTAGTGGCAGGTCGGAACCACCGGCACCGGCGCGACCACCGGGTCGACGTGGGCGAAGGTCTTGGACAGCTCGCAGATGCCTGGCAGGCGGCTGTGCAGCACTTCTTCGCCGAGGTGGTCGAGCTTGAGCATCACGTGGTCGCCGTTCGGCCCACAGCCGTTGCCGGCGATGATTTCCTTGACCATGGAACGGGCCACGACGTCGCGACCGGCGAGGTCCTTGGCATTGGGCGCGTAACGCTCCATGAAGCGCTCGCCGTGCTTGTTGATCAGGTAGCCGCCTTCACCACGGCAACCCTCGGTGACCAGGACACCGGCGCCGGCGATGCCGGTCGGGTGGAACTGCCACATTTCGATGTCCTGCACCGGTACGCCGGCACGCAGGGCCATGCCCACGCCGTCGCCGGTGTTGATCAGGGCGTTGGTGGTCGAGGCGTAGATACGGCCGGCGCCGCCAGTCGCCAGCACGGTGGCCTTGGACTTGATGTAGACGGTCTCGCCGGTCTCGATGCAGATCGCGATCACGCCAACGAAGGCGCCATCCTGGTTCTTCACCAGGTCGACGGCATACCACTCGTTGAGGAAGGTGGTGCCATGCTTGACGTTGTTCTGGTACAGGGTGTGCAGCAGGGCATGTCCTGTACGGTCGGATGCCGCGCAGGTACGCGCTGCCTGGCCGCCCTTGCCGTAGTCCTTGGACTGACCGCCGAACGGACGCTGGTAGATGCGGCCGGTCTCGGTGCGCGAGAAAGGCAAGCCCATGTGATCCAGCTCGAAGACCGCGGCAGGACCTTCCTGGCACATGTATTCGATGGCGTCCTGGTCGCCGATGTAGTCGGAACCCTTGACGGTGTCGTACATGTGCCAGCGCCAGTCGTCGTTCGGGTCGGCCGAGGCGATGGCGCAGGTGATGCCGCCCTGGGCGGAAACGGTATGCGAACGGGTCGGGAAGACCTTGGTGATCACGGCGGTCTTGTGCCCGCCCTGGGCCAGCTGCAGCGCAGCGCGCATGCCGGCACCGCCGCCACCGATGATGATGGCGTCGAAGGAAATGGTTGGAATGCTAGCCATGGATCAGATACCCCAGAGAATCTGCACACCCCAGACGAAGTACGCGAACATCGCGACACCGCAAACCGCCTGGAACAGGAAACGTACCGCAGTCGCCGACTTGCCGAAGGACATCGGCGTCAGGTAGTCGGTGGCAATGGTCCACATGCCGACCCAGGCGTGGGCGCCCAGGGCAACGAGGGCCAGCAGACTGAAGATACGCATCGCGTTGTTGGAGAACAGGGCGTGCCACTGGACATAGTCGATGCCAGGGTGCACCACCAGGTAGCCGATCAGGAAAATGAAATAAGCCGCGAGAACGACCGCCGAGACGCGCTGCGCCATCCAGTCGTAGAGGCCCGAACGCGACAGGTTCGTGACATTGGTTACCATACCCAAACTCCCGCCAGAACGATCAACACCACGGAGATGACGATCACGATTTTCGAGCCCAGCTTGCCGCCCTCGAGCGTCTCGCCGATACCCATGTCCATGATCAGGTGGCGCACGCCAGCCACCAGGTGATACAGCAGGGCGGACAGCAGGCCCCAGATCACGAGTTTCGCCAGCGGGCTGGTCAGCCCCGCTTTCACCTCGGCGAAACCTTCCTCGGAACCCAGCGACTTGCCCAGCGCATACAGTGCGATGGCAATGCCGAGAAACAGGATGACGCCGGAAATACGGTGAAGAATGGACGTGTACGCGGTGATCGGAAGTTTGATGGTCCTTAGGTCTAGGTTTACAGGTCGTTGGCTTTTCACGGCTTTTTTCACACTGAAGAGCCCCTAGCGAACAGGGCAAAGTTGTTGGTAAGTGTACTGGTCAGGTACCCACCACCCAGGGAGCGACGACCCCCAGCGGAACGGGCTTGCAAGCCCCTGGCGGTCGGCTGCCGAGTATAGACAGTTAGGCTACTAATGACAACGTGACGGGCTAGCCCGAATAGCGCATTGCCTTTGTTGCGCAAAAGGCGTAAACGGGCGTCAATTTCGCGAAAAAGGACCGTCGCAGAGGCCTTTCAACCAGCCTTTAGGCAAATTGACATTCGAATTTATCCCTCTATAGTGATGCGGGCCCTGCGTGGGGGGCTGTCTGATGATTTCAAGCATTGATAGGAGGCCACATGGCTGACAAAAAAGCGCAGCTGGTCATCGAGGGCGCTGCCCCCGTAGAGCTGCCCATTTTAACCGGCACCGTTGGTCCTGATGTAATCGACGTCCGCGGGTTGGGGGCCACCGGTCATTTCACCTTCGACCCGGGCTTCATGGCCACGGCGTCCTGCGAATCGAAGATCACCTACATCGATGGCGACAAGGGCGTGCTGCTGCACCGCGGCTACCCGATCGAGCAGCTCGCCGAGAAATCCGACTACCTCGAGACCTGCTACCTGCTGCTCAATGGCGAACTGCCCAATGCCGAGCAGAAGGCCCAGTTCGTCAGCACCGTCAAGAACCACACCATGGTGCACGAGCAGCTCAAGACGTTCTTCAACGGTTTCCGCCGCGACGCCCACCCGATGGCGGTGATGTGCGGCGTGGTCGGCGCCCTGTCGGCGTTCTACCACGACTCGCTGGACATCAATAACCCGCAGCACCGCGAGATCTCGGCGGTTCGCCTGGTCGCCAAGATGCCGACCCTGGCCGCGATGGTCTACAAGTACTCCATGGGCCAGCCCATGATGTATCCGCGCAACGACCTCTCGTACGCGGAAAACTTCCTGCACATGATGTTCAACACGCCTTGCGAGATCAAGCCGATCAGCCCGGTGCTGGCCAAGGCGATGGACCGGATCTTCATCCTCCACGCCGACCACGAGCAGAACGCCTCCACCTCCACCGTGCGCCTGGCCGGCTCGTCCGGCGCCAACCCGTTCGCCTGCATCGCCGCGGGCATCGCCGCCCTGTGGGGTCCGGCGCACGGCGGTGCCAACGAAGCGGTACTGACCATGCTCGATGAGATCGGCGATGTCTCGAACATCGACACCTTCATCGCCAAGGCCAAGGACAAGAACGATCCATTCAAGCTGATGGGCTTCGGCCACCGGGTCTACAAGAACCGCGACCCGCGCGCCACCGTGATGAAGCAGACCTGCGACGAAGTCCTGGGCGAGCTGGGCATCAAGAACGACCCACAGCTCGAGCTGGCCATGCGCCTGGAAGAGATCGCCCTGACCGACCCCTACTTCATCGAACGCTCGCTGTACCCGAACGTGGACTTCTACTCGGGCATCATCCTCAAGGCGATCGGCATTCCGACCAGCATGTTCACCGTGATCTTCGCCCTGGCACGCACCGTCGGCTGGATCTCGCACTGGAAGGAAATGCTTTCGAGCCCCTACAAGATCGGCCGTCCGCGCCAGTTGTACACCGGCCAGGCGCAGCGCGACATCGTCGAACTGAAGGATCGCTGATCGGTCCGTCGCCCGACATCGCGGGCGTGAAGAGAAGGCTGCCCTCGGGCAGCCTTTCTCGTTTCAGAGCAGGCCGCTCAGGGCTTTTCCGCCCGCTCCCGCAACCCCTTGAGCGTATTGAACGGCGCTTCCACCACGAACTTGTTCGCCAGCCATGAAGGCACGCTGCCTCCCGGCTCGGTATGCACCTGGTAGATCACTTCGGTGCTGTCGCCTCGAGGGACCAGCTTCCAGAACCCCTTCACCTCGCTCACCCGGACATAGCCCGGCTCGGGCGGCAGGTAGTTCGGCTGGCTTTCCAGCGTCCGGGTCAGGCTCCCATCGGCTCCCTGGGTGGTAGTGACATGCAGGATCGAGTCGCGTGGCGTCACCGGCCACGGCGTATTGAAACGCGTGTAGGTCCAGCTCTGCTCGCCCTGGTGCTTGAGCAGCTTCTGCGAGTCGCATTCGTGGATCCAGGCGCAAGCGCCAACGGCATCCTCCTGAAGCGCACGGACCTTGGCCAACGGCGCCTTGATCAGCGTCACGCCACGGTAGGCCTTGTATCTGGAATTGGGCACATCGCTCAGGGAAACCTGAATGCCTGCTTCGTCCTTGGCCACTTTCCAGTCCTCGGCCCAGGCACCAGGCATTACCGCCAACCCCAGGCCACCGAGCAACACGATTCGCTTCAAAGATCTCATCATCGTTTTCCTTGTTGTCGAAGATCCACGCTTCACGCAGCCGTCATCTGCTCCAGCCAGCCGATGATCCTGAGCGCCTCGTCGCGATCGCTGCCACACACCTGCGGCTCGGCCTTGAACCCGCCACAGACGGCCGGCCGCTCCGGACGACCGAACAGTGCGCACAGGTTCTGCGGCGAAAGATGCAGGCAACGCTCGCCGGCCGGCTTGCCTTGCGGCATGCCCGGAATCGGCGAGCTGATGGATGGGGCGATGCAGCAAGCGCCGCAGCCTTCACGGCAGTTCATGGCAGAGGCTCCTGGAACAGGACGGATGAGCCACGATGATAACCACTGAAACGACCGTTTGAAAATGGGGAGCAGGTGGCTTGCCGCTCACTGCCGGAACTGGAACTCGATGGCCGCACCCTCGACTTCTCGCTGGCTGTCATTGCGCAACTGCAGCTGCATTTCGTTGCTGATCAGCCGGCCATTGAGCTGAAACGAGCTGTCGGCACCGGGTTCCTGCGAGAACATCGAAGGCAACAGGTTCTTGCGCCGTGGCGCGTTGTCGCCAACCTCGGGCTCGAGCTCATCCACCAGCTCGACCGGCAGGCTCAGGTCGAGCCTGGGCTTGGGTACAGGGGTGGCAACGGCCTTGCTTTTCACCGCCTTGGCCTGATGCCGTATCGGCCTGGCAACCTTCTTGACGGGCTTTTCATGAGCGTGAGTCGCCGGCCTTGCGCCTTCGGCGCCCTGCGCCTGGTCAGCCAGGGTCAAGCCTGGAAAAACGAGTCCCGAGCCGAGACACAACAGCAAACCAAGCACACGAAAGCGTTTCATGAGCACCGCAAGCATTTGCCTAAAATGGCTATGCTGGCTGTTCGCCGCGCCGCTGGCAAGCCCAGGTTCTGCATGGAAAGCGCCTGCGCGGCGATTTCGTACCCACCTAGAACGGCAAACTCGTCGCTTCCCGACACAGCTGATGGGCCAGCATGCCCAGCGTCAGCAGCGCGCGCTCTGACTCGCGATTCCAGGGGATACCGCAGTTGAGGCGAATACAGTGGTTGAACTGTTCGGTATTGCTGAAGATCAACCCTGGCGCGATGCTGATGCCCTGCTCCAGCGCACGCACGTGCAACTCCTGGGTATTGACCCGTCCTGGCAGGCTGATCCAGAGGATGAACCCGCCGGTAGGCCGGGTCATCTGGGTGCCTTCGGGAAAATGCCGCTGCACGGCCAGCTGGTAGGCGCTGAGGTTGCGCCGGTATTCCTGGCGGATATAGCGCAGGTGACGGTCGTAGCCGCCGTTCTCCAGGTAGGCGGCAA
The DNA here is from genome assembly GCF_015680705.1 of Pseudomonas fulva. Taxonomy (GTDB): domain Bacteria; phylum Pseudomonadota; class Gammaproteobacteria; order Pseudomonadales; family Pseudomonadaceae; genus Aquipseudomonas; species Aquipseudomonas fulva_C. The sequence goes on from NZ_JADNYP010000013.1 coordinate 121,647, forward strand.
CCCCCATCTGCGTGACGCTGCAAGCCGAGTGGGTGGTGAAGGTCTGCAGCCGCTGGACTTCCTCGCGATAGCGACCCGGAATCATCCAGCCCACTCGCACGCCCGGCGACAAGGTCTTGGAAAAGCTCGAACAGTAAATGACTCGATCCAGACGATCATGCGCCTTCACGGCCTTGCTACGCCCTTGCTCGAACATCAGCTCGCCATAGATGTCGTCTTCGACGATCTGGATGTCGAAGTCCGAGGCCAGGCGCAGCAACTGTTTTTGCCGTTCTTCAGGCATGGTCCCGCCCAGCGGATTGCTCAACCTGGCCGTCAGCACCAGCGCCTTGATCGACCACTGGTTGGCTGCCAGTTGCAAGGCTTCCAGACTGATACCGGTGGACGGGTCGCTGGGAATCTCGATCACCTTCAGCCCCAGCAGGTCAGCCAGTTGCAGCAACCCGTAGTAGGTCGGTGATTCCGCGGCGATCAGGTCGCCAGGACGGGTCAGCACCCTCAGCGACATCTGCAGCGCATCGACACAGCCGTGGGTCACCACGATCTCGCGCGGATCCACCAGCACGCCGGCATCGCGCATGCGAATCGCGATCTGCCTGCGCAGCGGCTCGTAGCCTGGGCTGAACATGTAGCTGAAGGCACGCGGGCTGTGGAAGCGAGTCACCTTGGACAATTGCTGGTGCAGGGCCCGAACCGGCAGGTAGTCGACGTGCGGGACCGCCGCACCGAAGGGAAACACGCCGTCCCGGCGCGCCTCGACCAGGACCTGCTGGATGATGCTGGCCCGCGTCACCAGGCCGGGCCGCTCGACCTTGGCGATGTCCGGGGTCTGCGCCGTCAACGCTGGCGTCTGGTGTACGTAATAGCCCGACTGCGGTCGCGCCCTGATCAGCCCCTGATCCTCGAGGTTGGCGTAGGCTTGCAGGACCGTCGCATGACTAACGTTGAGCTGGGCGCTCATCTTGCGCACCGAAGGGACGCGCTCTCCAGGCTGATAGACGCCGCGACGAATATCGTCGGCCAATTGCTGGGCGATGCGCTGGTACAGCAGCAGGTTGGTCATGGCGGAGTCTCGGGGCGCGGGCTTCATTGTTGTTCTGGAACTCCGTGGAGGAGCTGGACTACCGTAACAGTCATCAAGTGTACCGGCACAGATTGCAGGTTAGTCAACCTGCGCCCGTATCCATGACATCCTGTCGACCGGCACGATCACCCGCGCCGTGCCGGCCACCCGGCAATGCCCAGGCACAGGCCGGCATCAACGTTCGGCGGCCAGCCTGCCCTTCTCGTCGGAGAACACCACCTCAACGCGTCGATTCTGCGCCCTGCCCCGCTCCGAGGCATTGGCTTCGACCGGATACTGGTCGCCATAACCGACCACCTGGATACGCTTCTCATCGACGCCCAGGTCGACCAGCATGTCCGCGACCGACTGTGCCCGCGCACGCGACAGTTCGAGATTGTCTTGCGCAGTGCCCGTGCTGTCGGTGTAGCCTTCGACACGAATCACCCGACGAGGATTGAGCTGGAGGAACTGCACCAGCTTGAGCAGCGTGCGGCTGGCCGAATTTCTCAGCTCCGCGCGACCGGTGTCGAACAGTGCATCGCCCAGCGTCAGGACCTGGCCACGATCGCTTTCCTGCGATGCCAGCGCGGCGATTTCGGCCTCCAGCCACTTGCCCTGCTGCTGCACCGTGGCCAGCTTGGCTTCGCGCAGGGCCAGTTGCAGGCGCTGGCGCTGCAGGTCCAGCTGGACCAGGCGCTCCTGGTTGAGCGCGAGCCGGGCATGCTCGCGGGCGATCTCGCTGTAGCGCTGGCTAAGGTAGGCGTAATGGCGCACGTCACTGCCGCTGCCGATGTAGCTGGACAGGCGCTCGGCGCGCCCCAGCGACTCCCCGGCACGAATCACGTCACGCGGCGCGCTGCGCAGCACATCGGAGTCATCCTTGACCTGCTCGAAGGCGGCGCTGGCCTGCTCCAGCGCCGACTCGCTGCGCTGGCTGGCGCAGCCCTGCAAGCCCAGCGCACCCAGCGCGACCAGCAGCAATACGGACTGGCGATGGTTCATGGCTGGGCCTCCAGTTGCTTGCGCAGGCGCTTGATACGCGCCTCCAGGATCTTGATCTGCTCCTGACTCTTCTCGGTAAGCACCTGCGCCTCGGCCAGGCGCGCATCCAACTCGGCCTGCTCGGCACGCATGCGGGCCTCCCGGTACTGGCCGCTAGCCATATCAGCCTGGGCCCGTGCCAGCTTGTCCTCGGCAAGCTTCAGCGCCTGTAGCTGCTCGGTGGCCCCGACCGCCTTGGCTTGCTCGAGAGCCTGGCCGGAAAGCCGCAGCTGCTCGTGCGGCGCCGGATCGCTGGCGCAGCCGGCCAGGCCGGACAAGGCCAGGACCAGGCCGAGGGCGCGGGTGTGGCCAGGCAGTCTTGCCTTGGCCAAGGTCGAATCCGATCTGTTCAAACTGCTTCAGCTCCTGACGAATACGCGATCTGCGGCGCGGTTGACTATCGCGCTGTGCGCCGCGGCGGCAATAGTAACCTGCTTTCCACCGCCACGACCAAGTCGAGCGGACGCTGGAAAACCAGGCGGCGCTCAGTTGTCGCTCGCCGCGCCCTGAGCCTGCATGCGCGCCTGGCGCATCCAGCGCGCCAGGTTGCGCTGCAATGCGGCATCGGCCGCCGTCCCGCCTGCCAGCTCAGCGACCCGCCGCGCCAGCTGTCCACGCAACCAGGCATCATTGCACGCCGAGTTGTGCGAGACCGCCAGGAACAGGCCGGGCCGATCCACGGGCAAGCCGTTGGCGATCACTTCGTCGCTCAGGCCCAGGCCTTGCACCACGGCCATCCCGGCATAGCGACCCGCCAGTACATAGTCGACCTGCCCCAGCACCAGTTTCTGGTACGCCTGGGTCAGGCTCTGGGCCGTTTCCAGCGTGGGCCAGGCCTGAAGGGTGGCCTGGAAGCCCGCCGTCAGCCGCGCATTTCCCGGCAGGCTGCCACGGTAGCGCTGCAGCTCGGCCGGACTGTCATGAACCAGCGGCGCATCATGCCGGGTCCAGACCAGGTAGTCGTCATGTTGCAACGGTGGATGGACGTAATCGAGCGCCGTCAGCCGCGAAGAGGCCATGGGCGAGTCGAGCAGCAGGTCCATGCGCCCGCTGCGAACCTCTTCGAAGGCCTGGCCGCGCTTGCCGGCGTGCAACACTTCGACGCTCACGCCGATTTCGCCAGCGACCTGGCGCAGCAGATCGACGCTGGCTCCGACCAGATGCCGTGGATCCTGCGGATCCTGCCAAGAGTAAGGCGGCGCGTCCGGACTGCCAGTGGCCACCAGACGTTCGCATTTGCCCACTGCCCATGTCGCCGGCGACGCCAGCACGGCCAGGCAGGCCGTGATCGCTGCGGTTCGGCCAAGCCTTGCCATGCCTTGATCTCCAGGTCCGAAATGAAGAAAGCCCGACCTTCCACGGGAAGGCCGGGCTTTCTTATAAGTGAAGCAGCGGGATCAGACCAGCTTTTCCAGCTCCGGAACCGCTTCGAACAGGTCGGCGACCAGGCCGTAGTCGGCGACCTGGAAGATCGGCGCCTCTTCGTCCTTGTTGATCGCCACGATCACCTTGGAGTCCTTCATGCCGGCCAGGTGCTGGATGGCACCGGAGATACCCACGGCGATGTACAGTTGCGGCGCGACGATCTTGCCGGTCTGGCCGACCTGCATGTCGTTCGGCACGAAGCCTGCGTCGACCGCGGCGCGCGAGGCACCGACGGCGGCACCGAGCTTGTCGGCCAGGCTGTACAGGTGCTTGAAGTTGTCACCGTTGCCCATCCCGCGGCCACCGGACACCACCACCTTGGCGGCAGTCAGCTCGGGACGGTCGGACTTGGCCAGCTCCTCGCCGACGAAAGCCGACTTGCCGGCGTCGATGGCGGTATCGAGGGCTTCGACGGCAGCCGAGCCGCCTTCGGCCGCGACGGCGTCGAAGCCGGTGGCACGCACGGTGATGACCTTGACCGCGGCGTTCGACTGCACCGTGGCGATGGCGTTGCCGGCATAGATCGGACGCTTGAAGGTGTCGGCGGACTCGACCGAGATGATCTCGGAGATCTGGTCGACGTCCAGCAGCGCGGCGACCCGCGGCAGGATGTTCTTGCCATTGGTGGTAGCAGGCGCCAGCACATGGCTGTAGCCCTTGGCCAGCTCGACGATCAGCGGCGCGGCGTTTTCCGGCAGCAGGTGGGCATAGGCGGCATTGTCCGCGACCAGCACCTTGGCGACGCCGGCGATCTTCGCCGCAGCTTCGGCGATGGCCGATACGCCCTGGCCTGCGACCAGCACATGGATATCGCCACCGATCTTGGCGGCAGCGGCGACGGTGTTCAGGGTGGACGGGGCAATGGCACCGTTCTCGTATTCAGCGACAACCAGGATAGTCATTTAGATTACCTTCGCTTCGTTCTTCAGCTTCTCGACCAGTTCGGCCACCGACTTGACCTTGATACCGGCACCACGGGCAGCCGGGGCCTCGACCTTCAAGGTCTTGCTGGTAGAGGCGATGGATACGCCCAGCGCTTCTGGCGTGACGGTCTCCAGCGGCTTCTTCTTGGCCTTCATGATGTTCGGCAGCGAGGCATAGCGCGGCTCGTTCAGGCGCAGATCGGTGGTGACGATCGCCGGCAGGTTCAGCGCGACGGTCTGCAGGCCGCCATCGATCTCGCGAGTCACGTTCAGCTTGTCGCCAGCGACTTCGACCTTCGAGGCGAAGGTGCCCTGGGCATAGCCAGTCAGCGCGGCGAGCATCTGGCCGGTCTGGTTGTTGTCGCTGTCGATGGCCTGCTTGCCGAGGATCACCAGTTGTGGCTGCTCCTTGTCCACCACCGCCTTGAGCAGCTTGGCCACGGCCAGCGAGCCGAGCTCATCGCCGGCCTCGACCAGGATGGCGCGATCGGCGCCCAGCGCCAGGGAGGTGCGCAGCTGCTCCTGAGCCGCGGTCGGGCCGATGCTGACGGCGACGATCTCGGTGGCGACGCCTTTTTCCTTCAGACGCACGGCTTCTTCCACGGCGATCTCGCAGAAGGGGTTCATGGACATCTTGACATTGGCGAGGTCGACGCCGGAGTTGTCCGCCTTGACGCGAACCTTGACGTTGTAGTCGACCACTCGTTTGACAGCTACAAGAACCTTCATGGATTCCTCGTTACTCTCCGGTGATTAGAAGTCGCCTGGGGCATGCCCGGCGATTTGCGCGTAGGACCAGGGCACCTCTGGAAACATAGGACGGCGGACCGATCTAGCATGCCTCGACCGCCCTGCCCACGCCTGGGCAAAACCCACGGGTCATTTCCTGTCGTGACGTGTAAACTGCACTACATGGCGGGTTCTGGCGGGAATCCCCTGCACTTCGCCTGGTCTTCAGGGACGCTCTTGCGTCCGACGGTCAGCCTACGGCGAGCGTAAAACCGCTGGTATCTTGACTGCATCCCCCCGGTCGGTCAATACGGCAAATCGGCCATCGTCCAGGCGCCCTTCGGTGATTTTACTGGGGTCCGGGCAATTCAAACAAACGTTTGTATTGGACCCGTCCCGTGGTGTGGATATAATGCGCGCCACGACAAAGCGGTGTAGTGCGGCGCGGAGAAAGCTACAGCCAGGCAGCTGTGCGCCCACGCACTCCACCCACCAGACAAGCAACAGAGACAAAGCCTCGAGTAGGAGAGACCTGTGGAACGCGAATACATGGAATTCGACGTGGTCATTGTCGGCGCAGGCCCCTCAGGTCTGTCCGCTGCATGCCGCCTGAAGCAGAAGGCCGCCGAGACCGGCAGCGAGATCAGCGTCTGCGTGGTCGAGAAAGGCTCGGAGGTCGGCGCCCACATTCTGTCCGGCGCGGTGTTCGAATCGCGTGCCCTCGACGAACTGTTCCCCGACTGGAAGGCGCTCGGCGCGCCGCTGCTGACCGAAGTCAAGCGCGACGACATCTATGTGCTCAAGGACCAGGCCAGCTCGGTCAAGGTCCCCGACCTGTTCGTGCCGCGCACCATGCACAACCAGGGCAACTACATCATTTCCTTGGGCAACCTGTGCCGCTGGCTGGCGCAGCAGGCCGAGAACCTTGGCGTAGAAATCTATCCCGGCTTCGCCGCGCAGCAAGCCCTGATCGACGAGGCCGGCGTGGTGCGCGGCATCGTCACCGGCGACCTGGGCGTCGACCGCGAGGGCCAACCCAAGGATGGCCTGTACACCCCTGGCATGGAACTGCGTGCCAAGTACACCCTGTTCGCCGAAGGCTGCCGCGGGCATATCGGCAAGCAGCTGATCCGCCACTTCAATCTCGATGGCGAGGCCGACCCGCAGCACTACGGCATCGGCATCAAGGAAATCTGGGAGGTCGAGCCGAGCCGTCACGAGCAAGGCCTGGTGGTGCATACCGCCGGCTGGCCACTGGACGTGGTCAACGCCGACAACACCGGCGGCTCGTTCCTCTATCACCTGGAGAACAACCAGGTGGTGGTCGGTCTGATCGTCGACCTGGCCTACGCCAACCCGTACCTGTCGCCGTTCGACGAATTCCAGCGACTCAAGCACCACCCGGTGATCAGCCAGTACCTCGAAGGCGGCAAGCGGATCAGCTACGGTGCCCGCGCCATCGCCAAGGGCGGCCTGAACTCGCTGCCCAAGATGGTCTTCGAGGGCGGTGCGCTGATCGGCTGCGACCTGGGCACGCTGAACTTTGCCAAGATCAAGGGCAGCCATACCGCCATGAAGTCCGGCATGCTCGCCGCCGAGGCAGTGGCCGAGGCCCTGGCCGCCGGTCGCGAGGGCGGCGACCGGCTCGATGGCTATGCCAGCGCCTTCAAGGCCAGCTGGGTGTACGAAGAGCTGCACGCCAGCCGCAACTTCGGCCCGGCCATGCACAAGTTCGGCCCGCTGTTCGGCGCCGCCTTCAACTACATCGACCAGAACTGGTTCAAGGGCAAGCTGCCGTTCACCTTGCGCAACACCAAGCCGGACTACGCCTGCCTCAAGCTGGCGGCCGAGTCGCGGAAAATCGACTACCCCAAACCCGACGGCAAGCTCAGCTTCGACAAGCTCAGCTCGGTATTCCTCTCCAGCACCAACCATGAAGAGGAACAACCTTGCCATCTCAAGCTGACCGACCCGAGCGTTCCCATCGCCAGCAACCTGCCGTTGTACGACGAACCGGCGCAACGCTACTGCCCGGCAGGCGTGTACGAGGTGGTCAGCCAGGACGACGGCAGCAAGCGTTTCCAGATCAACGCGCAGAACTGCGTGCACTGCAAGACCTGTGATATCAAGGATCCAGCACAGAACATCACCTGGGTCGCGCCGGAGGGCGCTGGCGGGCCGAACTACCCCAACATGTAGGCTCTGCCCTTGATGCGAAAGCCCCAGGCCGCCAGGCCCGGGGCTTTTTCGTAGATGCACGTCACCAAGCCTTGCCGGGCAACCGGCGGGGCATGTCTGCGCTGACCGGCGATCGCTGCTCACTCGCCGCGACAGAAGGCTGCGGTGTCGGCCTCGGACCCAAGCGGTTCACGCTGTTCGAAATACAGTGCGGTAAGCATGCCGACCAAGCCCATGATCGCGCAGAAGCCCACGCATGCCCACGGGCTCCAGGGCATCAGCGCGATCAGCGCCAATGGCGTGATGCTGGCCCACAATGCATAGGCGACGTTGTAGGTGAAGGAAATTCCCGAAACGCGGATCTCGACCGGGAACAGCCCGACCATTATCGACGGCACCACGCCGACCACGCCGCAGGACAACCCGGCCACGGCGTAGGCCAGGCCAGGCCAGGCCCACTGCCCTACCAGGCTGGCATACAGCAGGCCGATCCCCAGCGGCAGCAGCAGGCTGTAGATCATCAGGGCGCGCCAGGCACCGAGGCGATCGACCAGCAGGCCGGCCAGCACGCAGCCAATGTTGAGAAAGACGATACCCAGGCTGCTCAGGGCGAAGGTGTGTCCGGCCGTCATGGCGAAACGCTGTTGCATCACCGTCGGGGTGATCACCACCAGCACCACCACCGCCGAGGTCAGCACGCAGGTCAGCAGCGCAGCCGGCACCAGTGCCTGGCGATGCTCGCCCAAGACCCTGCGCAGCGGAAAGGCCACCGGCTGTTCGCGACGTTCGCGCAGGGCCAGGAACACTGGTGTCTCGCTCAGCCAGCGACGTAGCCAGATGCCGACGATGCCGAACACCCCGCCAAGCAGGAACGGGTAGCGCCAGGCCTGGGCGAGGATCTCCTCGGGCGTGAACACCTGGGCCAGGGCCGTGGCGGTCAACGCTCCGAGCAGGTAGCCGAAGGTCAGCCCGGCCTGGAGGAAGCCCAAGGCATAGCCACGCCGACCAGGCGGCGTGTGCTCGGCGACGAAGGTCCAGGCGCTTGGCACCTCGCCGCCGACGGCGGCACCCTGGAGGATGCGCAGGGCCAGCAACAGCAGCGGTGCTGCATAGCCGATGTCGGCATAGGTCGGCATCACCCCGATCAACAGGCATGGCAGCGTCATCATCAGGATGCTCAGGCTGAAGACCCGCTTGCGTCCCAGGTGGTCGGCGAAATGCGCCATGAGGATACCGCCCAGCGGGCGCGCCAGGTAACCGGTGACGAAGATGCCGAAGCTTTGCAGCAGGCGCAGCCACTCGGGCATCTGCGGCGGGAAGAACAGCTGGCTCAAGGTCAGGGCGAAGAACACGAAGATGATGAAGTCGTAGATCTCCAGTGCCCCGCCGAGCGCCGCCAGGCTCAAGGTCCGGTGATCGGCACGACCCAGCTGGCCGGTGGTATCGAAGGCAGTCATGGCAGGTTCCGCAGCGCGACAAGGCGCAAGAGGATAGCAAATGCGCAAAGCCGCCGCAGGCGGCAAGCGGCAAGCGGATCGTGCAGCCGATGCGACCCGCTTCTGCTTGTGGCTTGTGGCTGGCTGTCAGGCGCGAAGCTTGGCGGTGACCTCGCCCAGCTGGCCCGACAGGCCATGCAAGCGCTGCCCCGCCTGCTCGGTATGTTGCACCGCTTGCTGGTTGGCCGTGGCGATGCGAGTGATCTCGATCAGGTTGCGCGAGATGTCCTCGGCCACGCTGGTCTGCTCCTCGGCGGCGGTGGCGATCTGCCGGTTCATGTCGCGGATCGCTTCCACCGAGGTGGTGATGCGTTCGAGCATGCGCCCGGCCTGGACCACCTGCTCGGCGCCTTCCTCGCTGCGCTGCTGGCCACTTTCGATGGCCTTGACCGCTTCCACCGCGCCGGATTGGACCGCCTCGATGATCTGCTGGATCTCGGCGATCGAGGCGGCGGTGCGCTGGGCCAGGCTGCGCACTTCGTCGGCGACCACGGCGAAGCCGCGTCCGGCCTCGCCGGCACGGGCCGCCTCGATCGCTGCGTTGAGCGCCAGCAGGTTGGTCTGCTCGGCGATGCCGCGAATGACTTCCAGGACCTTGCCGATCCGGGTGCTGTGGTTTTCCAGATGGCGAACCACTACGGCGGTGCCGGCAATCTCCTGGTTGACCCGCTCGATCAGCTCGATGGTGGCCTGCATCACCTGGCCGCCGGCCTGGGCGTTCTGGTCGGCATCGTCGGCCGCCCGGGCGGCGTCGGCAGCATGTCGGGCGACTTCCTGAGCGGTGGCCGACATTTCGTGCATGGCGGTGGCAACCTGATCGGTGCGCTGGAACTGGTCCCGGGTGCCGCGAGCCATGTCGCCGGCAATGCTGCGCAACTGGCCGCTGGCGCCTTCCAGCTCCAAGGTGTTGTCCTTCAAGCGGCCGATGGTCTCGGCGAGAAAGTCACGCAAGGTGTTGGCGGCCAGGGCCAGGCGCCCCAGCTCATCCTGACGTTGGGCGACCACCCGCTGGCCGAACTGGCCCTGGCTCAACTGCGCGACATAATCGATCAGACTACGGATCGGCTCGATCAGGCTGCGATTGACCAGCCACAGGCTCAGCAGCCCGACCAGCACGGCCGAAGCCAGCATCACCAGCACGCCCAGCCACACGGTACGCTCGGCACCGGTACTGATTGCTCCGGCACGCTGGCGAGCCTCGCCACGCAGTTGCTCGACCAGCGCGCTCATCTGCTCGCTGGCCGCCCGGTCCACGCCCTTGACCGCCAGGTCCCCGGCCACCGGGTCGCCCCCGGCGTCCAGGAAGGACTGGCGGCCCTGGGCATAGGCCTGGCCCAGTTGCCGGTGACTGTCTTGCAACTGCACGAGCGCGGCGCGCAAGGTGCCGTCACTGCCTTCGATCAACTGGCCCAGCAGTTGCTGGACCTGCTGCTCGCGCGCCTGAAACTGCCGCCAGTACTTGTCCAGCTCGTCCGGCTGGCGGCCACGCAGCAGCACGTTCTTCCATTCCTGGACCTGAATCTTGAACTGCAGATTGGCTTCGTCGATCAGCTGGGACTCGCGAAGCGGTCCGTCGACCAGCGTGGCATAGCCGCGCACGCTGGCAGACAGGAACTGGAAGCACACCAGCGCGATCAGCAGCATGGCCGCCAGGCTGCCACCGAGCAGGGTGAGGAGTTGCATGCGAAGGGATTTGCGCAACATGTCGATCTCGAAACAAGGAGAGGGGGATAACAGCGCCACGCTTGGGCGCGTCATGCAGGACAGCCCTGTCCTGGTTCACTGGCGCCGGGGCCAGGCCGAAAAAAAGGCTGCCATCGGACGATGGCAGCCACTTCGAGCACTGCGCGACAGCTGCAGCAAATGGTCTCAAGCAATTGCTACAAAATTGTTACAAAAGCACTACTCAGGACGCACCGAGGCGGCTGCCTTGCCGAACTGCAGTGCCGCCAGACGTGCATACAGCGGGCTGTGCTTGATCAGTTGACGGTGCGTGCCCACAGCCACCAACCGACCTTTGTCCATCACCGCGATGCGATCGGCATGTTGTACCGTCGCCAGACGGTGGGCGATGACCAGCGTGGTTCGACCGGCCATGAGCTTGGGCAGGGCCTGCTGGATCAGGTGCTCGCTTTGGGCGTCGAGGGCACTGGTGGCCTCGTCGAGCAGCAGGATGGGAGCATCGACCAGCAGCGCCCGGGCGATTGCCAGACGTTGCCGCTGGCCGCCGGACAGGCCTGCCCCACCCTCGCCCAACGGCGTCTGGTAGCCTTGCGGCAGTTGCATGATGAAGTCATGGGCATGGGCGATTCGTGCCGCCGCCTCGACCTCGGCCGACGTGGCCTCGGCACGGCCGTAGCGCAGGTTGGCCTCGACGCTGCCGCGAAACAGCGCTGGCTGCTGGGCGACCAGGGCGAACTGGCGACGCACGTCGCAGAGCGCCAACTCGGCGATCGGCTGGCGGTCGAGCAGAATCCGGCCGTGCTGTGGATCGTGGAAGCGCAGCAGCAGGTCGAACACCGTTGACTTGCCGGCGCCCGAGGGCCCGACAAGAGCCACGGTCTGGCCAGGCTCGATGACCAGACTCAGGCCATCGAGCGCCGCCAGCGTTGGCCGCGACGGGTAGGCGAAGCGCACTTCCTGCAGCTCGATGCGGCCCCTGGCCCGGCCGGCCGGCAACACCTTGGGCGCTGCCGGCGACAGTATCGCGCTGCGCGCTCCGAGCAGCTCGGCGATGCGTTCGGCAGCGCCAGCGGCACGTTGGAGTTCACCGATCACCTCGCTGAGCGTGCCGAAGGCACTGCCGACGATCAGGCTGTAGAAGACGAAGGCGGCCAGCTCGCCACTGGAAATCCGGCCGGCGATGACATCCATGCCACCGACCCAGAGCATCAGCCCGACCGCGCCGAGCACCAGCACGATCACCAGGGTGATCAGCCAGGCGCGCTGCGCGATGCGCCGGCGTGCCACGGCGAAGGCGGCCTCCACGGTATCGGCGAAGCGCTGGCGATCTTGCGGCTCGTGGTTGTAGGCCTGCACCGTCCTGATCTGCCCGAGCGTCTCGGCCACGTAGCTGCCAACGTCGGCGACGCGGTCCTGGCTTTGCCGGGACAGTGCGCGCACGCTGCGACCGAACAGCAGGATCGGCGCCAGAACCAGCGGCAACGCCGCGACGACGATGCTGGTGAGCTTGGGGTTGGTCACGAACAGCAGGATGATGCCTCCGACCACCATCAGCAGGTTGCGCAGGAACATCGACAGCGACGAGCCGATCACCGCTTGCAGCAAGGTGGTGTCGGCGGTCAGTCGCGACTGGATCTCGGAGCTGCGGTTGTCTTCGAAAAAGCCCGGATGCAGGCCCAACAGGTGGTCGTACACGGCGCGGCGCACGTCGGCCACACAGCGCTCGCCGATCCATGAGACTAGGTAGAAACGGCTGAAGGTGCCGATCGCCAAGGCCAGCACCAGCGCCAGGAACAGAGCGATGGTCTGGTTGAGCAACTGCGGCGAACGGGTCATGAAACCCTGGTCCACCAGCAGGCGAATGCCCTGGCCCATCGACAAGGTGATGCCGGCGGTCAGCACCAGCGCCAGCAAGGCCAGCCAGACCCGGCCGTGATACGGTCGAATGAACCGCCAGGCCAAGTGCATGGCGCGCCGTTGCCGGGAAGAGAACGCCTGGAACATGTTACAAACCTTTCTGCGGACAGTGGCCGCGGACCAGCACCGCGACGACCGGATGGAACCCTGGCAGCTGGCCGACGTCGGACATCACGGACGCAGCATGCATGACATTGAAATGACAGCAAGCGTTATAGCCCTTCGTTCTAAAAGGACTCTGGAGCTTTGCGCCAGTTTCTGGTGGACTGGTGTCCGCCGTGACGCCATGGAGCTGTCATGCATCGGTCACGGCCTGCGTCTACCCTGAGCGGAAACCTGATGAGGAGACAGGACATGAGCTTGCAGCATAGCAGCGAAACACAGACCACCCAGCACCACCAGCAACCTCAGGCCTGCGGCTCGATCATCGATCACCAGGGGCGTGAAGTGCCGATCACCGAGCAGATGATCCAGCAAGCCTGCCAGGACCTGGAAAAGAGCCGGATCGACCTGTCCTGCCCGTCCTGAGCTGAAGTCTCCGGCCTGGCCAAGCCAGGCCGATCGAGCCGTCTTCGGCCGGTTGCATGCCAGGGACCGCTCGCGGTCCCTGGCGCTGGCTTCACCCCACGACAGCTCCCAGCGCCTCGATCATCCGCACAAGCCCAGGCGCCTCGCCCCGAATCCCGACTCGCAACCCTTCGATCTCCCGCCGTGGTGGATACTGCTTGCGCAAGCGGTCGAATCCGGCCCGTTGCTCGGCATTGTCTTCGCTGAGGCTACGACGCAAATCGGCATCGTCACGGCGCGGGTCGTAGACCGCGCGGCACAGGGTAGCCAGGACCCAGGACGGCTCGGCCGTGGCATCGAACTCGAGCCGCGCCAGGCTGGCTGGGGGCAGCAACTGGGCCAGGCGCACCTGCTCCGGCTGGCCGAGCCAACGACACAAAGCCTGGTACACCTGTGCGGTACCGCGCTGACGGCCATCGAGGCTGTAGCCGGCGATATGCGGGGTGGCCAGAGTGCAGAGGTCGGCCAGTGCCAGGTCGACCTGGGGTTCGCCTTCCCAGACATCCAGCACGGCATGCACGTCGTCGCGCGCTTGCAACAGTTCACGCAGCGCCCGGTTGTCCACCACCGCCCCACGACTGGCATTGACCAGCCAGGCGCCAGGGCGCAGTCGAGCCAGTCGCGCCTCGTCCAGCAAGTGCCAGGTCGCCTGCTCGCCGCCGCGCACCAGCGGGGTATGCAGGCTGATCACGTCGCACCGTTCGAGCAAGGTATCCAGCTCAACGAAGTCGCCGCCCTCGCGAGCCTGGCGCGGCGGATCACAGACCAGCACCTTCCAGCCCAGGCCTTGCAGGACCTTGACCAGGCGCGCGCCGACTTCCCCGGCCCCGACCACGCCGTAGGTCCGCTCGGCCAGCGCGACGCCGTCCAGCTCGGCCAGGGTCAGCAGGCTGCCGAGCACATAGTCCACCACGCCCCGGGCGTTGCAGCCGGGCGCGCTGGTCCAATGGATGCCCGCCTCGGCCAGGTGCTCCAGGTCCAGGTGATCGGTGCCGATGGTACAGGTGCCGACGAACCTGACCTTGCTACCTTCGAGCAACGCCCGGTCGACCCGAGTCACCGAACGCACCAGCAACACGTCGGCCTCCCTGACGCAGGCAGCGTCGATGCCGCGGCCGGAGTAGCGACGGATTTCGCCGAAGCCGGCGAAGAAGGCATCGAGCAGCGGGATATTCTCATCGGCAACGATCAGCATGGTGCTCTCCTGGCGGGGGATGGCAGTGTAGGCGCTCTGGACCGAGGGTTCCAGCGGCGATCAGCTGGCCTTCTTGCGAATCCAGTACAGGTAGGTACCGGCCTGTTCCTGCTGGCCTACCAGTTCGTGGCCAAGGAATACGCAGAACTTGGGAATGTCGCGACGGGTCGAGGGATCGGTGGCGATCACCTTGAGCAGGCCGCCGGCGGCCAGGGCGCGCACGTGCTGGTGCAACATCATCACCGGCTCCGGGCAGTTCAGGCCGGTGGCGTCGAGGATGGCATCTGGGGTGTGGTCGGTCATGGGCTACTCCGCGAATGAGCGCCTATTGTCGCTCATGCGCCAGCCAAGGGCCAACCCAGGCTGCTGCGCGGCCGCCGAGCGCATCGGGCGCAGCTCATTCCTTTGCAGGAGCCGCGTGTCGCAATGGCCGCGCAGCGGGCCCGGATCTTTCAGGCGACCACCGTTCTCACTTCGTTGGGACGGCCCGCGTGGAGCCGTCGTCAAGGCGCCGGACCGGCAGTTGCAGGTACACCCGCAAGCCGTCCACGCGGCTGTCGAACGACAGCCGGCCTGCGCAACGCTGGACGATGGCCTCGACGATCGCCAGGCCCAGACCGCAGCCGCCGCTCTGCCCATGTCGCCAGAACCGCTCGGTCAAGTGCGCCAGGTCCTCGTCGGCGATACCTGGGCCATGATCGCGAACCCGGAAACATGCCTGCTCTCGTTCGATCTTCACTTCCAATTCCACCGGCGTTTCATTCCCGGCATGGCGCAGGGCGTTGTCCAGCAGGTTGCGCAGTGCGGTCACGGCCAATGGCGCCGGCATGTCCAGATCAGCCCTGGCCGCGTCCTCGCACAAACACAGGCGGACACGCTCGCCCTCGCCATCGCCGGCATCCTGCATCGCCTGACGGGCAACCTGTTCGGCAGTGCACGGGACACCGTCGTCGAAACCCAGCCTGCCCTCGACCCGTGCCAGCATCAGCAGCTGTTCCAAGGTGCGGTGCAGGCGATCGGCGCCCTGCTCGGCATGCTCCAGGGCCTGTTCGCGAGCGCTGCCGTCAGTCAACCGAGCGACTTGCAGGTGGGTCTTGATCACGGTAAGCGGGCTGCGCAGCTCATGCGCCGCGTCATCGGTCAGGCGTCGTTCACGCTCGAGGGTCTGGGCGATGCGCAGGAACAGCTGGTTCTGGGTTGCCAGCAGCGGCTGCAGCTCGCTCGGCAGACCGGCCACCTGCAATGGCTCGACGCTGTCGGCGCGACGCCGGCGCAACGCATCGCGCATGCGATTGAGCGGCTCAAGACCCTTGCCCAGGCCGATCCATAGCAGGCCGAGGCTGCCGAAAAGGGCCATCAGCACCGGTGCCGAGGCGGCCAGCAGGACCGAGCGGTTGAGTGCTTCACGCTCCTCATGCCGGTCGGCGGTGGTAATCCGCACCTCTCCATGGGCATAGGTGAAGGTACGCCAGGAGGCGCCGTCGATGAGCTGGTCGGAAAAGCCGCTGCGCTGCGCGTCCATCGCGCCGTCGTGCTTGTGATTGCTGGCCAGGATCTCGCCGCGCAGGGAACTCACCTGGCAGGCCATGCCATCCGGAATGCTGAGCTGGTCGGCGGCGAAGCGGGCATCGCTGTCCCTGGCCGCCAATGGCGGCAGCTGGTCGACCAGCCCGGCGACCATGCGCGCCGAGGCGACCAGCCGCTGGTCCAGGGAAAACATCATCTGCTGGCGCAGGTCACGTAGCATCCAGGCGGCAGCCAGGGCCCAGATGACGATGAAGGCGCTGCCCAGGATCAGGCTCAGACGTACTCGCAGGCTCATGGCGAGGGCTGCTGCGGGACTTGCGCCGAGCCGAGTCGATAGCCGAGCCCGCGAACGGTCTCGACGATGCCGTTGCCCAGCTTGCGTCGCAGATGATGGATATGCACGTTCAGCGCGTTGCTCTCGACCTCGTCGCCGAAGCCGTATACGCAGTCCTTGAGCTGTTCGCTGGACAGTATCCGGCCAGGGTTGTGCAGCAGGGCCTGCAGCAGTGCCTGTTCACGACGCGACAGATCGACCGGCTGGCCAGCCAGGCTGGCCTGGCAACTGCTCGGATCGTAGCGCAACGGACCATGCTCGATGACGTTGACCGCCCGCCCTGCCGCACGGCGCAACAGGGTATGCAGGCGCGCCGCCAACTCGCGCAGGTCGAAGGGCTTGAGCAGATAGTCATCGGCCCCGGCCTGCAGGCCGTCGACCCGATCGCTCACCGCGTCGCGCGCGGTCAGCACCAGCACAGGCAGCAGTTCGCCTTGCTGGCGAAGCCGGCGCAGCAGCTTCAGGCCGTCCTCGTCAGGCAGGCCAAGATCCAGAACCATCACATCGAAGCGCGCCGCCTGCAGCATCGCCTGCGCCGCCGAAGCACTGGCCACCCGGTCGACGACCAGCCCCAGGGCCGACAGCCCGGCGCAGATGCCGCTGGCGATCAGGTCGTCGTCCTCGCAGAGCAGTACATGCATTGATGGGTCTCCGGTGGATGCAGGCAGGCATTGCACAGTGTCTCGATTAAGCGAGGATTATCCCATGCGGCGCCACGATGTCGAAGGTCAAGGCAAGCGCTTGCCGACCCTGGCGAACGGGTTAATCCCTGGTTAATCGAGCCTGACCAGCATGGGCGTCCTTCGTGTACTGCCAAGGCGTCGACATGCGTATCCTGCTCCTTCTGTTGACTTTGCTGCTCGCCGGCCCGCTCCAGGCCAATCCGTTCGCCAGCAAGCCGGACTTCCTGCCGGTCGACCAGGCGTTCGTGCTCAGCCATGACCGCTTGCCCGATGGCCAGGTGCGCCTGCACTTTCTGATCCGGGAAGGCTACTACCTTTACCAGAACCGCTTGAAGTTCGACGGTTTGCCACAGGCGCAACGACCGCAGTTGCCTGAGGCGCTGAGCCATCGCGACGAGTTCTTCGGCGAATCGGCCATCTACCGTGGCCAGCTCGAACTGCGTCTGCCCGCCACGGCCAGCGGCCAGCTGCGCCTGGGCTGGCAAGGCTGCGCCGACGCTGGCTTGTGCTATCCGCCCCAGACCACCGTCATCGAGCTGGGCGGCACGGCTGCGGCGACCAGCGCGCTGGCCACCGACCAGGCTCTGGCCAGCGATCTGGGTCGCACCAGCCTGGCCTGGAACCTGCTGGCGTTCTTTGGCCTGGGCCTGTTGCTGGCCTTCACGCCGTGTTCGCTGCCGATGTTGCCGATCCTCGCCGCGCTGGTGCTTGGCAACGCCGCCAGCGCGCGGCGAGGCTGGGCGCTGGCCGGCGTCTATGTGACCAGCATGGCTCTGGTCTATGCCGGCCTCGGTGTGCTGGCGGCGCTGCTGGGGGCCGGCTTGCAGGCATGGCTGCAACAACCCTGGCTGCTGGGCAGCCTGGCGGCGCTGTTCGTGCTGCTGGCACTGCCGATGTTCGGCGCCTTCGAGCTGCAGCTGCCGGCGGCGCTGCGTGACCGACTCGACCGCGTCGGGCAAGCCACCCAAGGTGGCAGCCTGTATGGCGCGGCAGCACTCGGCGCGCTTTCCGGACTGCTGCTGGGCCCATGCATGACCGCGCCACTGGCCGGCGCGCTGCTGTACATCGCGCAAAGCGGCGATGTAGCGCAGGGCGGCCTGGTGCTGTTCGGCCTGGGCCTGGGCATGGGCGTGCCGTTGCTGCTGCTGGTGACCTTGGGCAACCGTTACCTGCCGCGTCCAGGCGCCTGGATGAATCGCATCAAGGGCCTGTTCGGCTTCGTCTTCCTGGGCATGGCGCTGTACACCATGCGCAGTCTGCTGCCGGCGCCGTTACTGCTGGCCCTGCTCGGGGCCTGGCTGGTTGCCCTGGGCTGGGCCGCCTGGCCTGCCCTGCAGCGGATGCCAGCGCTGCGCGCCCTTCCCTTGCTCGGCGGGCTGTGGGGCAGCCTGTTACTGATCGGCGCGGCTGCTGGCGGCGACGATCCCTGGCAGCCACTTCGCCCCTTGGCTGGCCAGCCCCATGCAGAGAACGCCACACGCCGGCCCGAGGCCTTCGTCACGCTGGCGACGCCGGAGGCGCTCGACCGCGAACTCGCTACCGCGCGCCAAGCCGGACAGTGGGTAATGCTGGACTACTCGGCCCAATGGTGCTCCGCCTGCAAGGTCATGGAAAGGCAAGTGTTCTCGCGCCCAGCGGTCCTGGACGCGCTGGCCGGGGTGCGCCTGTTGCGCCTGGACGTCACCGCCGACAGCCCGGCCAGTCGCGAACTGCTGCAGCGTTACCAGGTCCCCGGCCCGCCTAGCCTGATCTGGATCGGACCGGAGGGCGAGGAGCGTCGCCCTCGGCGCATCACTGGCCAGGTCGATGCCGAAGGCTTGCTACGTCACTGGAACCAGACCCGGAGCCAAGGCTGATGCTGACCTTGAACCTCGGGCCGTTGACCCTGGCACTCGAGCATCTGTTGTTGCTGGCCGCCCTGGGCATCGCCAGCCTGGTTGGCTGGTGGACCGCGCGGCGCGGCGGCGAGAACCCTGAAACTGCGCTTTTCCACCTGTTCCTGCTCGGCCTGCTGTGCGCACGCCTGGGGTTCGTCATCCGCTATTGGCCCATGTACCGGGATGACCTGTCGCAGGTGATCGACATTCGAGACGGTGGCTTGCTCTTCGCCACTGGCCTGGCAGGCTTGCTCCTGGGTGCCGGATGGCAAGGCTGGCGCCGTCCTGGTCTGCGCAGGCCGCTGGGCTGGGCCCTGGCCAGTGGCGCGCTGTTCTGGCTCCTGGGCAGCCTGGCTGGCCACCTGTACAACCAAGGCACGCGCCTGCCGCACGAGCTGGTCCTGCGTGACAGCCAGGAACGCCCCGTGGCGCTGCAGACCTACCGCGGCCGCCCGCTGGTGGTCAATCTGTGGGCCACCTGGTGCCCGCCGTGTCGACGCGAGATGCCCGTGCTGCAGCAAGCCCAGCAAGAATACCCGAACGTGACCTTCGTGTTCGTCAACCAGGGCGAGACGCCGGAGACGGTCGGCAACTTCCTCGCCGCAACTGGCCTGGACCTGACCCACGTGCTGTTCGACGGCACAGGCCAGCTGGCTCGGCGCGTAGGCTCCATGGCCCTGCCCACGACCCTGTTCTACGACGCCGAAGGCCACCTGATCGACAGCCACCTGGGCGAGCTCTCGCGCGCCAGCTTGCGCCATGCACTGGCGCCGATCGACCGAGCCGCCGCGTCGAACCCTGCCCTACAAGGAAACCAATGATGCGATCTTCCCTGCTCCTGCCGCTTGCCTTCGCCATGCTCGGCGCTCCCGTACTGCATGCCCAGACCCTGCCCGAACCGATTCGCCAGCTGCAAGACAAGGGCGCGGTGATCAAGGGCCGCTTCGATGCCCCGGCAGGCCTGCGTGGCTACGCCGCCGAATACCAGGGCAACGGCATTGCGCTGTACCTGACCGCGGACGGCCAGCACGCGCTGGTCGGCAGCCTGTTCGACGCGAAAGGCCAGGACCTGAGCGCCGAACCCCTGCAAAGGCTGGTCCATGGCCCGCTGGACGAAGCCGCCCTGGCCAGCCTGGAAAAGTCCGCCTGGATCGCCGACGGTCAGGCCGACGCGCCTCGTATCGTCTATGTGTTCAGCGACCCCAACTGCCCCTACTGCAACATGTTCTGGCACCAGGCCCGGCCCTGGGTCGAATCCGGCAAGGTGCAACTGCGTCACGTCATGGTCGGCATCATTCGTCAGGACAGCCTGGGCAAGTCCGCGGCGCTCCTGGCGGCGAAGGACCCGGTCAAGGCCCTGGCCGAGCATGAACAGGCGGGCAAGGGCAGCACGCTCGAGCCGCTGGCAAGCGTTGCGCAAGCCATACAGGAAAAACTCGAGAACAACCTGGCACTGATGCAGTCTCTGGGCGTGTCCGCCACGCCCGCGATCTTCTACCGGGACGACCAGGGCCGCCTGCAACGCCAGCAGGGCGCGCCCAGCACGCAAGCACTCACCGCGATCCTCGGCAGGCGCTGAGCGGAAGCCGGGCGGCTTGCAGCGTCCCGGCGCGGCGGCTTGCGAACTACCGCTTGAGGTCCAGGCGCCGCAGGTAGCAGGTGACCTCCTCGCGATCATGGTACAGCTGCTTGCAGGCGATCGAGACCTTGACCTTGCGCGCCTTGAACCCCGCCTCCATGCGCTCGAGCAGACGGCGCACCTCGGCATGGCGCTGCTTCATCGGCAGCTTGAGGTTGACGATCGCTTCGCGGCACAGCCCCTCGCCCAGCCAGGTCTCGATCAGCGCCGCGGTCCGTGCGGGCTTCTCGACGATGTCGCAGACCATCCAGTCGACCGTATGCTTCGGCTGCCAGGTGAAGCCATCAGCCATCAAGTGCTGGACCAGGCCGGTATCCATCAGGCTCTCGGCCATCGGGCCATTGTCGATGGCGGTCACCAGCATGCCGCGACGCACCAGTTGGTAAGTCCAGCCACCGGGCGAGGCGCCCAGGTCGACGCCGGTCATGTCATCGGACAGGCGCAGGTCCCACTGCGCACGGGGAATGAACTGGTGCCACGCTTCCTCGAGCTTGAGGGTCGAGCGGCTGGGCGCCTCGCGGGGAAACTTCAGGCGCGGGATGCCCATCGGCCAATGTGCCGAGTTGCCCGGCTCGGCCAGGCCAAGGAACACCCGCCGGCCGCTGATGAACGTCAGCAGCAGACGCGGTGCCTGTGCGTCTTCGACCAGAAGGCCAGCCTTGGTCAGCGCCTTGCGCAAGGGCACTTCGAACTTGCGGCAGAACGTCGACAGTTCCTTGCCCTCGTTGGTATCGAGCACTTCGAGCCAGAGGCTGCCGCAGGCTGGGTGCTCGGCCAGCGTCTCGAGCAGCACGCCTACGCGGTCCTGCTCGGGCAGGTCGACGAAGCGTCCACGGGCCCACTGGCGAACGAAGATCAGCTGGTCGAAGCGCAGCCCCCGCACCAGCCGTTCGGCCCCGCCCGGTTCCAGGCAGATGAATTCGGCGCAGGCGCTGTGCGGCTTGCTTCGCGCATAGCCGGGCACCCCCAGGCGGGCGGCATGTTCGCTGATTTCGGCGCAGACTTCGCCCTCGAAACCGGGCCGGCAATGCATGAACAGGGTATCCATCTTCACTCCACGATGACGGCGCGCCTGGCGTGCGCCCTGATGACCCGCAGGAGATGCGGCGACAAAGGCGGCGAATGATAAAGGAAGTCTGAACCGCCGACACGTCCTGCCGGTCCAGTATTGAGTCAGGCCGGGCAATGCCGCCCGGCCCTCGAGCCCGGTCCGTGCCGTGCGGGCCCTCATAGAGCGGTGACACCGGCACCCTTCTGGATGTGCCGGGCGCCGGTGCAGAAAGGAGTTGGCAATGCCCTCGCTCGATAGCCTGAAGACACTCGATACCTTGCACGTGGGCGACCGCGTCTACCATTACTACAGCCTGCCCGCAGCCGCACGCCAACTGGGTGACCTGCAGCGCCTGCCCATGTCGCTCAAGGTGTTGCTGGAGAACCTGCTGCGCTGGGAAGACGGCGAGACCGTCAGGCGCGACGATCTGGTCGCCCTGGCCAGCTGGCTACAGGACAAGCGTTCCGACCGCGAGATCCAGTACCGCCCTGCGCGCGTCCTGATGCAGGATTTCACCGGCGTGCCGGCGGTGGTCGACCTGGCCGCGATGCGCGCCGCGATGGCCAAGGCCGGCGGCGATCCGCAACGCATCAACCCGCTGTCGCCGGTCGACCTGGTGATCGACCACTCGGTGATGGTCGACAAGTACGCCAGCGACGAGGCGTTCGCCGAGAACGTCGAGATCGAGATGCAGCGCAACGGCGAGCGCTACGCCTTCCTGCGCTGGGGCCAGGACGCGTTTGACAATTTTCGGGTAGTGCCGCCCGGCACCGGCATCTGCCACCAGGTCAACCTGGAATACCTTGGCCGCACGGTCTGGACACGCGAGCAAGACGGCCGCACCTTCGCCTTCCCCGACACCCTGGTCGGAACCGATTCGCATACCACCATGATCAACGGCCTCGGTGTGCTGGGCTGGGGCGTAGGCGGGATCGAGGCGGAAGCGGCCATGCTCGGCCAGCCGGTCTCGATGCTGATCCCCGAGGTCATCGGCTTCAAGCTCACCGGCAAACTGCGTGAAGGCATCACTGCCACCGACCTGGTGCTGACCGTGACACAGATGCTGCGCAAGAAGGGCGTGGTCGGCAAGTTCGTCGAGTTCTATGGTGACGGACTGGCGCAGCTGCCCCTGGCCGACCGTGCCACCATCGCCAACATGGCCCCTGAATACGGCGCTACCTGCGGCTTCTTCCCGGTCGACGAAGTCACCCTCGACTATTTGCGCCTTTCCGGCCGGCCGGCAGAGACGGTGCAACTGGTCGAAGCCTACTGCAAGGCCCAGGGCCTCTGGCGCCTGCCGGGCCAGGAACCGGTCTTCAGCGACGCTCTGTCGCTGGACATGAACGAGGTGGAGGCCAGCCTGGCCGGCCCCAAGCGGCCCCAGGACCGTGTCGCCCTGTCGCGCGTCGCCTCGGCCTTCCAGGGCTTCCTCGACCTGCAGCCCAAGTCGCTGGCCAAGGACATCGGCCGGCTGGAAAGCGAAGGTGGCGGTGGCGTGGCCGTGGGCAACGCCGAACAGACTGGCGCCGACCTGCATGAAGATGACCTGCAGCTGCGCGATGGCGCGGTGGTCATCGCGGCGATCACCTCGTGCACCAACACGTCCAACCCCAGCGTGATGATGGCCGCCGGCCTGGTCGCCAGGAAGGCCGTGGAAAAAGGCTTGCAGCGCAAGCCGTGGGTCAAGAGCTCACTGGCGCCCGGCTCCAAGGTGGTCACCGACTACTACCAGGCCGCCGGCCTGACGCAGTACCTCGACGAGCTGGGCTTCGACCTGGTCGGCTACGGCTGCACCACCTGCATCGGCAACTCCGGCCCGCTCGACGAAGCAGTCGAGCAAGCCATCACCGACAACGACCTCACCGTCGCCTCGGTGCTGTCAGGCAACCGGAACTTCGAAGGGCGGGTACACCCGCTGGTCAAGACCAACTGGCTGGCCTCTCCCCCCCTGGTGGTGGCCTATGCCCTGGCCGGCAGCGTACGCCTGGACCTGGAAAGCGACCCGCTGGGAACCGGCAAGGACGGCCAGCCGGTCTACCTGCGCGACATCTGGCCGAGCCAGCAGGAGATCGCCGAGGCCGTGGCCAAGGTCGACACCGCGATGTTCCACAAGGAATACGCCGAAGTCTTCGCCGGCGACGCCCAATGGCAAGCCATCGAGGTTCCCCAGGCTGCCACCTACGTCTGGCAGCAAGATTCCACCTACATCCAGCATCCACCCTTCTTCGAAGACATCGCAGGCGCCCCCCCTGTCGTCGAGGATATCCAAGGCGCGCATATCCTGGCCTTGCTCGGCGACTCGGTGACCACCGACCACATCTCGCCGGCTGGCAACATCAAGGCCGACAGTCCGGCTGGGCGCTACCTGCGCGACAAGGGCGTACAGCCGCGCGATTTCAACTCCTATGGCTCGCGACGTGGCAACCACGAAGTGATGATGCGCGGCACCTTCGCCAACATCCGCATCCGCAACGAAATGCTCGGTGGCGAGGAAGGCGGCAACACCTTGCATGTGCCCAGCGGCGAAAAGCTGGCGATCTACGACGCAGCCATGCGCTACCAGGCCGAGAACGTCCCGCTGGTGGTGATCGCTGGTCAGGAGTACGGCACCGGCTCGAGCCGTGACTGGGCGGCCAAGGGCACCAACCTGCTAGGGGTCAAGGCCGTGCTGGCGGAGAGCTTCGAGCGCATCCACCGCTCCAACCTGGTGGGCATGGGCGTACTGCCGCTGCAATTCAGGGCCGGGCAGGACCGCAAGCAGCTCGGTCTGACCGGCAAGGAGCGCATCGACGTACGTGGCCTTGGTGGCGCGACCCTGCGTCCGGGCATGAGCCTGCCCCTGCGGATCACTCGCGAGGATGGGCGGATCGAGGACATCGAGGTGCTGTGCCGCATCGACACCTTGAACGAGGTGGAGTACTTCAAGGCAGGCGGCATCCTGCACTATGTGCTGCGCCAGCTGATCGCTGCCTGATCGTGGCCAGGCCCCGGTGGTCTCCGGGGCCTGACGCCATCGCGGTTCGCTGAGGCCTTGCACCCACCGGACGTGTGCCGCTTGCCGGCAAGCCTGGCGCGGCTGCGGTACGCCTGCAAATAAACCCTCAACTAAGCTCGCGACGTGCCGATAGCTGTGGAAAGCCTTGCGGATTGAACAGCAGATGCGTAACAACCAGCCGATCACCCAGAGAGAACGGACCTTCCCTGCCCACCAGCGGTTGATCTCGACCACCAATGCCAAGGGTGTCATCACCTACTGCAATGAAGACTTCATCGAGATCAGCGGGTTTTCCCGCGAGGAGCTCGTGGGCGCGGCGCACAACCTGGTACGCCATCCCGACGTGCCGCCTGCCGTCTTCGCCCACATGTGGCAGACGCTCAAGCAAGGCCTGCCCTGGATGGGCATCGTCAAGAACCGTTGCAAGTCCGGCGACCACTACTGGGTCAACGCCTACGTCACGCCGATCTTCGACAACGACCAAGTGGTCGGTTTCGAGTCGGTGCGGGTCAAGCCGACCGCCGAGCAAATCCGCCGGGCCGAGGCGTTGTACCAGCGGCTGACCCAGGGCAAGCCGGCGGTGCCGCGGCGCGACAAGTGGCTGCCCGTGCTGCAGGACTGGCTGCCGTTCATCCTGGTCAGCCAGGTCGGTTTCCTGATCGGCAGCTGGGTCGGCCACTGGTGGGGCTTCGCCCTGGCCGCCGGGCTCAGCGTGCCGCTCGGCCTGCTGGGCCTGGGCTGGCAGCAGCGTGGCATCAAGCGCCTGCTGCGCCTGGCCGAGCAGACCACGTCGGATCCGCTGATCGCCCAGATGTATACCGACAGCCGCGGTGTCCAGGCACGTCTGGAAATGGCCATGCTCAGCCAGGATGCACGGATGAAGACCTGCCTGACGCGCCTGCAGGACAGCGCCGAGCACCTCAGCGACCAGGCCCGACAGTCCGACGAGCTGGCGCACAAGAGTTCCACCGGTCTGGAGCGCCAGCGTGTCGAGACCGAGCAGGTCGCCGCCGCGGTGAACCAGATGGCCGCCACGACCCAGGAAGTGGCCAACCATGTCCAGCGCACCGCCGATGCCACCCAGCAAGCCAACCGCCTGACTAGTGAGGGCCGGCAGATCGCCGGCGAGACCCGCGAGGCCATCGAACGTCTGTCCACGGCCGTGGGCGAGACCGGCCAGACCGTCACCCAGCTGGCCAAGGACAGCGACGAGATCGGCGGCGTGGTGGATGTGATCAAGGGCATCGCCGACCAGACCAACCTGCTGGCGCTCAACGCTGCCATCGAGGCCGCGCGCGCTGGCGAGATGGGTCGTGGCTTCGCGGTGGTCGCCGACGAAGTACGTCAGCTGGCCCAGCGCACGGCCGAATCCACCGGGCAGATCCACACGTTGATCGCCAAGCTGCAACAAACCGCCAACAATGCCGTGCTGACCATGGAGAACGGCCATCGCCAGGCCGAGGAAGGCGTAGCTCGAGTCATGCAGGCCGACCAGGCTTTGCTGGGCATCAGCGACGCGGTGGCCAACATCACCGACATGGCGACGCAGATCGCCGCGGCAACCGAGGAGCAGACAGCGGTGGCCGACGAGATCAGCCGCAATATCAGCACCATCGCCGAGCTGGCCGACCAGACCTCCGAACAGGCCCAGCATTCGGCGTTGTTGAGCGAGGAGCTGACCCGTACGGCGAACGGGCAGTACTCGCTGGTGGAGCGGTTCAACCGGTAGCGGGCAGACGACGAAGAGGTGCCTGGGCCCTGTCCGGACCCGGTAGCTGGTTCAGGCGCTCGCTACCAGTCCAGCGCCAGTTCGCTTTCGAAGCGTCGGGGGCGCCCAGTCAGCGGATCGTCGAAACTCAGGGTCTTGGCCAGCAACTTGAGCGGACGTCGATGATCGTCCTGCTCCTGGCGCAGTCGCGGATAGAACGGATCATTGCAGATGGCAGCCCCAAGGGCGGCCATGTGCACGCGCAGCTGATGGGTCTTGCCGGTGACTGGGGAAAGACCGTAGCGCCATAACTCGCCATTGCGCTCGAGCACCTGGGCGATGGTTTCAGTGTTGGCTGCCCCCGGCACTTCGCGCATGCGGAAAAACGGCTCGCCATGCTCCAGCCGGCTCCGGTGCACCCGCGGAAAGTCCAGGCCGGGCAAGGCGGGAGCGATCGCCTGGTAGTGCTTGACGATGCGGCGCTGCGGAAACAGCCCCTGGTAGGCACCCCGGCTCTCGGGATCGGCCGAAAACAGCACCAGCCCCGCGGTATGTCGATCGATGCGGTGCAGAGGCACCAGGTGGGGATTGTCCAGTCGGCGGATCAGGCGCCGCAGCAAGGTCTGCTCGACATATTCGCCGGTCGGCGTGACCGGAAGGAAATGCGGCTTGTCGGCGACCACCAGGTGCTGGTCCATGTACAGGATGGTTTCACGCACCGGGATCGGCTTTTCGTTCGGCACTTCGCGAAAGTAATGCAGGCGCATGCCGCGCTTGTAGGGCAGGTTGGCGTGCACGGGCTGGCCGGCGCCATCGAGCACGCGTCCCCGGGCGAACCGGTCGAGCCAGCATTCGCGGCTGATCGCCTTGAAATGATCGCACAGACAGTCGAGCACGGTGTTCCAGGCCCCGGCGGGGAGACAGACGGTACTGGCTTGCTGGCGTGCCGGATCGAAAGGCGCGGTCATGTGAAGGCTCGGCGGCTGGACGGCCGGGCATTATCCCCCATGCCCGCCCGATCAACCAGCCTCGACGGTTTCGCACTGCGCCTTCAGCCAGCGCAGGACCTGTACCGGCTCCCAGCGGCTCGGATCGTAGAGCGCGTACATCTGGCCCTGGTAGCCCACCACATCGAGGGGGCGATGATAGCCGGCACGCTGGAACAGTGCCTCGACCTCGGCGAAACAGGTATTGAAATGCACCTTGCCGAACGGCGTGCGCGCATCGCTTACCAGCCCGTCGAGGCGCAGCTCCAGGGCCGCCTCCAGCACCAGGTCGGGAGACATGTGGTTGATGCTGTACTTGAGTTGCTCGACATTGACCATCGGCCGTTCCCTACCGCCATGACTGTATATACATACAGCTTAGCGGCGAGCGATGTCTTGCGTCAAATGCCGCGACGGTAGCTCACGCCCGAGCTGACCCGGCTCATCGCAGGAAGGTCGCCAGCTGTTCGGCCGCGAAGGGCCAGTCGAGCTCCGCCCCGCTGTCGCAGCGACGCAATACCGGGATGCGCAACCCGTAGCGATCGAAGAGGCCCTGCTGCTCGGCTATATCGACCAGTTCGACCAGCAGTCCATTCTCGACGAACGGCATCAGCACGGCTTCGGCGACTTCGCAAAGATGGCACCCCGGGGTGCTGAACAGTTGACATTCGGGGAGCATCGCCAGGTCCCTCCAGGCTGAGGATGGACGGTAATTCTAGGCTCGCTGGCGGTTCCAGGCCACCAGCCGCGAGCTCGAGGCTTCAAGCTGATCGTCTGCAACTGCCAGAAAAGCGCACGGCCGCAAGAGCAGCGCGCATCTGCTTGTGGCTTGCGGCTCATCGCTCGAGGCTCGCTGAACCTTCCGCCTGTCCGGACACTCGAACCCAGCACACACACTTGCAGGGAGAGACCTAATGGCCAGCCAATCGGCAAAGAATGCTCAGGAAATCTTGATGGCTGACTTCCAGGCCTTGGTGCGCGATACCGAGAAACTGTTGGCCGATACCGCGGACCTGGCGGGTGACCAGGCCGACCAGTTGCGTGGGCAGATCAAGGAGCGCCTGCTGAGCGCCCGCCAGAGCCTGGAACTGACCCAGGACTCGGTCTGCCAGCGCAGCCAGGAAACGCTGGGCGCGGCCGAGGAATATGTACGGGAAAAACCCTGGCAGGCCGTTGGCATTGCCGCTGGCGTCGGCTTGCTGATCGGTCTGCTGGCCAATCGCGGTTGAGGTCTGGCCATGGATAACGAAACCCCAGACACAGGCAGCGCAGCAACGGCCAGACGCCTCGGCGCCGCCGTGCTCGGCCTGGCGCACGGTCATATCGAACTGTTCGGCATCGAGCTGCAGGAGCAGAAGACTCGTACCTTGAGCCTGTTGCTGTTCGCTGGGCTGGGCCTGGTCTTCGCGCTGCTGCTGCTCAGCGCGCTGTCCGGCCTGTTGCTGGTACTGCTGTGGGACAGCTATCGACTGGCTGGCATCATCGGCCTGTGCGTATTCTATGCGCTCGCCGCGCTGTTCTGCGGCCTGCGCCTGAAGGCGGCGGTGTCCGATCATTCCTCGCCCTTCGGCGCCACCCTCGAAGAACTTGCCAAGGACCGGGAGCGCCTGTTGCCATGAGCCTGCCTGAGACCCCCGTCACGCGAAACCCCCGTGAGCTGCGCAAGGCGCTCTTGCGCCTGCGCATGGAAATGCATCGCCAGGAAATCCGCCAGGAATCGGCCCACCTGCTGTCACCGCTCGAGCGCCTACGCAACATGGGCAACACCTTGCAAGGCGGCATGGGCCTGAGCCATGCACCGCTGTGGGGGCTCGGCGCGGTCACGGCCCTGGGCTTTCTCACTGGCAAGGGCGTTCGCAGCCGCAGCCTGCCGCGCATGCTGCGGCTGGCCGCGACGGTCGGACCGCTGCTGCGAATATTTCTGAAAAGTCGTCGTTCCCGACATTGAGCGCCCTGTGCATGCACGGGCGCCTCGCGGGGAGCTAGGCTTGTACGAAAGCCGCCCCAGCGGCGACCAGGCACGGCGAAACGGGCAAGCAGGCATGGTCACGGGTGCAAATGAGCATTCCGAGCCTGTTCTCAACGTAGCATGACGGTCGCGCAAGTACTTTCGTACCAAGCCTCGGCCACCAACCCACTGGAGAAGATACCTTGGACTGGGACACCCTGCTGACCCGCGAACGCCTGGGCAAGGCCTTGTACAGCCCCGAGGAACTCGGTCGCAGTCCGTTCCACAAGGACCATGACCGGGTCATCTTCTCCGGGGCCTTTCGCCGCCTGGGCCGCAAGACCCAGGTGCATCCGGTCACCAGCAACGACCACATCCATACCCGCCTGACCCACTCGCTGGAAGTCAGCTGTGTCGGCCGCTCGCTGGGCATGCGGGTTGGCGAGATGCTGCGTGGCGCCTTGCCTGACTGGTGCGCCCCGAGCGACCTGGGCATGATCGTGCAGTCGGCCTGCCTGGCGCACGACATCGGCAACCCACCGTTCGGCCACTCCGGCGAAGACGCCATCCGCCACTGGTTCCAGCAGGCGGCCGGACGCGGCTGGCTGGACGACATGAGCGACGACGAGCGCGGCGATTTTCTCCATTTCGAAGGCAACGCCCAGGGTTTCCGCGTGCTCACGCAACTGGAGTACCACCAGTTCGAAGGAGGCATGCGCCTGACCTACGCCACCCTTGGCACCTACCTCAAGTATCCCTGGAGTGCCCGGCATGCCGATGCGCTGGGCTACAAGAAGCACAAGTTCGGCTGTTACCAGAGCGAGCTGCCCCTGCTCGAGCAGATCGCCGCCAGGCTGGGCCTGCCGCAGGTGGCGCCACAGCGCTGGGCGCGCCATCCCCTGGTCTACCTGATGGAGGCGGCCGACGACATCTGCTACGCCCTGATCGACCTGGAAGATGGCTTGGAAATGGAGCTGCTGCGCTACAGCGAGGTCGAGTCGCTGCTGCTGAGCCTGGTCGGCGACGACTTGCCCGAAACCTATCGCCAGCTCGGCCCAGGTGACTCGCGTCGCCGTCGGCTGGCCATCTTGCGCGGCAAGGCCATCGAACACCTGACCAATGCGGCAGCGCGGGCCTTCGTGGAACAACAGCCGGCGCTGCTCGCCGGGTCCCTGTCCGCTGACCTGGTCGAACACATGCATGGCCCGGCCAAGCGCTGCGTGCTCCAAGCCAAGGACATCGCACGCCGGAAGATCTTCCAGGACAAGCGCAAGACCCTGCATGAAATTGGCGCCTACACGACCCTCGAGATCTTGCTCAACGCTTTCTGCGGCGCAGCCCTGGAGCAACATGGCGGGCGCACGCCGTCATTCAAGAGCCAGCGTATCCTCGACCTGCTGGGCAACAACGCGCCTGATCCGCATGGCAGCCTGCATGCCGCATTCCTGCGCATGATCGATTTCATCGCCGGCATGACCGACAGCTATGCCAGCGACATGGCCCACGAAATGACCGGGCGTACGAGCCTGCGCTGACCCCCTGGCTTGCAGCTCGTGGGTCAGACATCCTGGTGAAGGGGTGATTTTGCACGATATTTCCCACATCCGTTCCGTGCGCCAAACAATTCGTTTGGCGCTTGCTTCATTGAAGCCCGCATCAGTTGTTCCAACAGCATGGCCTGTCGCTAGTCGTAGTACAGGAGAGTTTTTTCTGTAAGCCTTTTCCTAGAAGCAAACTATCCAGCCAACTATCGTGTCCGCCGACTTGCAACTGAGCTAAGGTGCCATCTGCCTCTGACACCTCCATGGAAAGTTGCTATGCATTCTGTCTTTATTGTCGACGACCATCCTGTCATCCGCTTGGCCGTTCGCATGTTGCTGGAAAACCAGAATTACAAGGTGGTCGGTGAATCTGACAACGGCGTGGATGCGGTGCAGATGATACGCGAGAGCCGGCCCGACCTGGTGATTCTCGACATCAGCATTCCCAAGCTCGACGGGCTGGAGGTGCTGGCTCGCTTCCAGGCCATGGCGCTGCCGCTGAAGGTACTGGTACTGACCGCGCAGTCGCCTTCGCTTTTCGCGATACGCTGCATGCATTCGGGGGCGGCGGGATATGTCTGCAAGCAGGAAGACTTGAGTGAACTGCTCAGCGCAATCAAGGCAGTATTGTCTGGCTACAATTATTTTCCCAGTGAGGCCATCAATCCTGCCCCGGAAAATGAAACAAATAATGACTTGGAACTGTTCCGCCTGGTCAATGATCGCGAACTGATGGTCCTGCAACTTTTCGCCCAGGGAAGAAGCAACAAGGAGATCGCCTTGGGCATGTTCCTGAGCAACAAGACCGTCAGTACCTACAAGAAGCGCCTCATGCAGAAACTGCGTGTCGGCTCGCTGGTCGAGCTCATCGATATGGCCAAGCGCAACGCACTGGTCTGATGCCGGCCATGCGCACGCGACTGGCAACGGCGCTTCTCGCAGCGCTGCTGCTCGCAATCGTTCTGCCGGCCCGCGCCGCAGGCAGCGAACCTGCGCAGCTGACGTTGCTGGCGCGCGGGCATGCCTCGCCCGTCCAACTGACGCCGACCGCCGAACAGCGGCGCTGGATACAGGCTCGCCAGGTGCTGCGGCTCGGCACTTCCGCTCCGGACTACCCACCTTTCGACATCAGCTCCGGTGGTCGCGACTATCAGGGGCTGACCGCGGACTACGCCGGGCTGGTGGCCTCGAGCCTCGGTCTGCCGGTCGTGGTCATGCGCTTCGCCAATCGCCAGGCTGCCGTACAGGCCCTGAAACAAGGGCGGATCGACCTGCTCGGCAGCGCCAATGGCTTCGAGGCCGTCGCCAGCGACCTGGTACTGTCGATGCCCTATGCCATCGACCAACCCGTACTGGTCACGCGCGAGGACGAGACACGGCCGCTCGATACCGGCCTCAATGGCCTGCGCCTGAGCATGCTCTACCACTACCTGCCGCTCGAGGAAGTCCACGCCAGCTACCCTGGCGCCGCGCTGCGAACGTTTCCTTCCTCGGCCCACGCGCTCAATGCGGTCGCCTTCGAACAGGCCGATGTGTTCATCGGCGATACCATCTCCACCCATTACCAGATCAACCAGGGCCATCTGCCCAACCTGAAGATGGCCAACTTCGGCAAGCACGAACCGGTTGGGTTCGGCTTCGCCCTGCGCCGCAGCGACACGCCCCTGCTCGAGCTGGTCAACGCCGTCCTCATGGGTGCCTCCGGCGCTGTGCGCAAGGACATCTTCGACCGCTGGACCGCGGGCAGCGACAAACTGCTGAGCGATCGCAAGCTGCAACTATCCCCTGGCGAGCAGCGCTGGCTGGAAGACAACCCGGTGATGCGGGTCGTCGTCAACGAGACGGCCGCGCCGCTGACGTTCTTCGACAACAATGGCAATTTCCGGGGTATCGCCGCCGACCTGCTCGAACTGATCCGGGTCCGTACCGGCCTGCGCTTCGAGGTACGCAGGGCTTCGGGCATCCGCGACATGGTCAGCCAGGTTCGCGAAGGCAAGGCCGATGTCATCGCGGCGATCTCCTCCGGCGAACAGTACGGCGACCTACTCACCATCAGTCGCCCCTACCTGGAGAACTCCTACGTGCTGGTCGGTCGCAGCGGCGACAACAGGCCGAGCTCGCTCGAGCAGCTGGCCGACGGCCGCGTGGCCATGACCTACGACAGCACCCTGGCAGGCCTGCTGGCCAGGCGCTATCCGAGAATCCGACGCATCGATACCGATAGCACCCTGCAGGCCGTGACGCTATTGACCAGCGGCCAGGTCGACGCCGTCATCACTTCGCTGGTCGATGCCAACCATGCGGTGGCTTCGCATCCCGGCCTGACGATACGCAGCACGGTCGGCACCCAGCCCGCGACCTTCTCCATGGCCACGCCCCGCCAATCCCAGGCACTGGCCACGATCATCGACAAGGCGCTGCTGAGCATCACGCCCGAGGAACTGGGGGTGATCAACAGTCGCTGGCGCGGCTACAGCAGCCACGACGATGCCTACTGGCAGAGCTACCAGCGAATTGCCTTGCAGGTGGTCGTCGGGACCGGGTTGCTGCTGTTGCTGTCGCTGGTCTGGAACGCTCGCCTGCG
This sequence comes from Pseudomonas fulva, assembly GCF_015680705.1. Classification (GTDB taxonomy): domain Bacteria; phylum Pseudomonadota; class Gammaproteobacteria; order Pseudomonadales; family Pseudomonadaceae; genus Aquipseudomonas; species Aquipseudomonas fulva_C. The sequence goes on from NZ_JADNYP010000013.1 coordinate 154,740, forward strand.
CCGACAGATCCGCCAGCGCCGGCAAGCGGAGCGCGCCCTGAGTGACCAGATGGCGTTCATGCGTGCGTTGCTCGACGGCACGCCGCACCCCATGTACGTACGCGACCGCGACGGGCGCATGCAAAGCTGCAACCAGAGCTACCTGGACACGGTCCAGGCCGATGCCGAGCAGGTCCTGGGCAAGCGTCTGGACGAAGGTGTCCTGAGCGACTGCGACTATACCCGGCAGATCCAGGCGGACTATTTCAAGGTGATGGCCGAAGGCAAGCCGCTGATCACCGATCGCCCCTTGCGCCTGCAAGACCGGGAGCTGACGATCTACCACTGGATACTGCCCTACCGGGACTCGCTGGGCACGATACAAGGCATCATCGGGGGCTGGATCGACATCAGCGAGCGGCGGGAGCTGGTCCAGGACCTGCGCCTGGCCAAGCAGCAGGCCGAGGACGCCAACCGTGCCAAGAGCACTTTCCTGGCCACCATGAGCCACGAAATCCGTACGCCCATGAACGCCATCATTGGCATGCTGGAACTCGCGCTCCGGCATCTGGACCAGGGCAAGCTCGACCGCTCCACCATTGCCGTCGCCTACCAGTCCGCCAACGACCTGCTGGGCCTGATCGGCGACATCCTCGATTTCGCCCGGATCGAGTCCGGGCATCTGACCTTGAGCCCGGAGCCCGTGGCGATCGCCGAGCTGGTGGAATCGGTGCGCCGGATGTTCGACGGCCTGGCCCGTCAGAAGGGCCTGGCTTTGCAAGCCGCCATCACTGCGGCCGCCGATTGCCACGCACTGCTCGATCCACTGCGCTTCAAGCAAGTCCTGTGCAACCTAGTGGGCAATGCCATCAAGTTCACCGAGCATGGCCAGGTCCGCATCAGCGTGGACGTGCAGGAGCAGGACGAACCGCCTCGCGCCCGGCTCGCCCTCGAGGTGCGCGACAGCGGCATAGGCATCCACGAGGCGGATCTCAAGCGCTTGTTCAATCCGTTCGTCCAGGCCGCGCCCAACAGCGATGCGGCGCGTGCCGGCACTGGGCTTGGGCTGGTGATCAGCAAGGCGATCTGCGACATGATGGGTGCCACCCTGCACATGGACAGCCTGCCGGGCGTGGGCACGCGGGTCAGGCTGTCGATGCCGCTGCAACGGGTCCGTGTGCTGCCCGCGCCACCTTGCGCGGTCTCGGTCGCTGCGCCTGATGCTCGCCTGAACGTCCTGGTGGTGGATGATCATCCGGCCAACCTGATGCTGGTGGCCCAGCAGCTGGATTTCCTTGGCCTGCGCCATGAAGGCGCCAAGGATGGCGACGAGGGCCTGCGACTCTGGCGCAAGGGCGATTTCGATGTGTTGATCGTCGACTGCAACATGCCCAGCATGAACGGCTACCAGCTGGCCCGCCAGATCCGCCGCGAGGAGACTGGCCGGAATCGGCGCTGCACCATCCTGGGCTACACTGCCAACGCCCAGCCCGAGGTACGCCAGCGCTGCCTCGACGCCGGGATGGATGATTGCCTGCTCAAGCCTATCGACCTGCAGGCGCTTGGCCGACGCCTGGCCGGAATCGTCGCCGGTGGCGAGCCTGCCAGGCGCGGCCGGCCCCGGCCTTTCGAGCTCGAAGGTCTGGCAGCCATCGTTGGCGATGACCAGACGGCGCGCACGCGCTTGCTCCAGACGTTGCACGCCTCGCTCAGGCAGGACTTGCTGGCGCTTATGGCGCTGGACCCGGACCGCCACAGGCAGGCGCTGGCAGAGCAGGCGCACAAGATACTCGGCGCGGCCCGCATGCTCGAAGCCAAGGCCCTGATGCGCGCCTGCGAGGCGCTGGTTCATCTTCCTGCCGACATGCCAGGCAGACAGGTCAGGCTTCTGCGCCAAGCGCTGGCCCGTCACATGCGCAGGGCCGAGCATGCGCTGGAGAAAGAAATTCCGCCCATGGAGGATTTGCCTGGCGACGCGGCCTCGCCCTGACGGCCAATCCTGGCGCTGCCTGGCGAAGACGGCTCCGGCGCCAGCAACCATGGGCATCGGCAGAGCGCGCAAGCAGGCGCCGATACGCTTTAGCTGGTAGACTGCGCCGCGATATCACCTAAGAGGATTGTTTCATGGCCACTAACCGCTCCCGTCGTCTGCGCAAGAAGCTGTGTGTCGACGAGTTCCAGGAACTGGGCTTCGAGCTGAACCTGGAGTTCAAGGAAGACCTGGATGACCAGGCGATCGACGCATTCCTCGATGCTTTCCTCGACGAAGCCATGGATGCCAACGGCCTGGACTATGTCGGCGGCGACGATTTCGGCCTGGTTTGCCTGGCCAAGCGCGGCTCGGTCAGCGAAGAGCAGCGCAGCGCTGTCGAAGCCTGGCTCAAGACGCGTCCGGAACTGACCAAGATCGAGCTCAGCCCGTTGCTCGATGCCTGGTATCCGGACAAGCCGATCAATTCGGCATCCTGATACCTGGCCGGGGGGGGGGGGGGGGGGGGGGGGGGGGGGGGGGGGGGGCCCCCCCCCCCCCCC
>NZ_JADNYP010000014.1 GCF_015680705.1 Pseudomonas fulva
GGTCCTGGTGGCCGCGATGGGTCGCAAGGCGGCTCCCGGACGGCCACCACCCACCACGCGCAGACACCCCGGACCACCCAGAGGACAACAATAAATGCACGCCGACTTCTGGAACGACAAACGCCCCGAAGGCGTCCCGCCCACCATCGACCTCACCCGCCACGCCTCGGTCGTCGAGGTCTTCGAACGCGCCTGCCGGCGTTTCGCCGACCGCCCGGCCTACAGCAACCTCGGCGTGACGCTCACCTACGCCGATCTCGACCGTCACAGCGCCGCCTTCGCCGCCTGGCTGCAACGGCATACCCAGCTCCAGCCCGGCGATCGCATCGCCGTGCAGATGCCCAACGTCCTGCAATACCCGATCGCCGTGTTCGGCGCCATGCGTGCCGGGCTGGTGGTGGTCAATACCAATCCGCTGTACACCGAGCGCGAAATGCGCCACCAGTTCACCGACGCCGGGGTGCGCGCGCTGGTCTACCTGAACCTGTTCGGCAACCGTGTGCAGGCCGTGCTGCCGGACACCGGCATCGAGTACCTGATCGAGGCACGCATGGGCGACCTGCTGCCGGCCGCCAAGGGCTGGCTGGTCAATACCGTGGTCGACAAGCTGAAGAAGATGGTTCCGCGCTACCACCTGCCGCAGGCGGTGTCGATGCGCCAGGTGCTGCGCCAGGGCAAGGGGCTCGAGCCACGGCCGGTACCGCTGGGGCTGGATGATCTCGCCGTGCTGCAGTACACCGGTGGCACCACGGGCCTGGCCAAGGGCGCGATGCTGTCCCACGGCAACCTGGTCGCCAACATGCTGCAGGTGCTCGCCTGCCTGCGCCAGCGTGGTGCCGATGGCCAGGTGCTGGTCAAGGAGGGCGAGGAGGTGATGATCGCGCCGTTGCCGCTGTACCACATCTATGCCTTCACCGCGAACTGCATGTGCATGCTGGTGACCGGCAACCACAACGTGCTGATCACCAACCCTCGGGACATCCCGGCGTTCATCAAGGAGCTGGGCAAATGGCGCTTCTCCGCGCTGGTCGGGCTCAATACCCTGTTCGTCGCGCTGATGGATCATCCAGGCTTCGCCCGCCTGGATTTCTCCGCGTTGAAGATCACCAACTCCGGCGGCACCGCGCTGGTCAAGGCCACCGCCGAACGCTGGGAAAACCTCACCGGCTGCCGCATCGTCGAAGGCTACGGCCTGACCGAGACCTCACCGGTGGCCAGCACCAACCCCTACGGCCGGCAGGCGCGCCTGGGCACGGTCGGGGTGCCGGTACCGGGCACTGCGTTCAAGGTCATCGACGAGACGGGGCAGGAGCTGCCGCTGGGCCAGGCTGGCGAACTGTGCATCCAGGGGCCGCAGGTCATGCAGGGCTACTGGCGCCAGCCCGAGGCCACGGCCCAGGCACTGGACGAGCAGGGCTGGCTGAAGACCGGCGATATCGCGGTGATCGACCCGGACGGCTTCACCCGGATCGTCGATCGCAAGAAGGACATGATCATCGTCTCTGGTTTCAACGTCTATCCCAACGAGATCGAAGAGGTGCTCATGACCCATCCGCAGGTGGCCAGTTGCGCCGCCATCGGCGTCCCCGACGAGCGCTCCGGCGAGGCGGTCAGGCTGTTCGTGGTGCCGCGCCAGGCGGGTCTTCGCGTCGAGGAGCTGGAGGCGTTCTGCCGGGCCAACCTGGCCGCCTACAAGGTACCCAGGCAGATCGTCCTGCGCGATGCGCTGCCAATGACCCCGGTGGGCAAGATCCTGCGCCGTGAGTTGCGGGACATGGCGGTCTGAACCGCCAGGTGACGGTGTGCCGGCCGCCGCATCTCGGGGCGTGCTGGCAGGCCGTAGCGAAGGCTTCATGACGGAAACGTTAATTTATTCTTTTGGTGACTGAATCGGTGTAAATGGTCACTTTCGTGACGTTACAGCCCCTCCTTGAGCTAGGCGCCTCCTGGCAAAGCTGCTACTCTCGGCGCGCTTCTGGATGAACCGGTCGTCGAGCGATCCGTCATCCCATATCTATAACAATCGCATCGATGCGATGCAGAACTCGCGGTGCTAAAGGAGTGGGCTTTCCATGATCGACCATTTTTGGAAGGACAAGTACCCGGCCGGGGTACCGGCGCAAATCGATCCGGACGAGTTCCCCAATATCCTGGCGGTGCTCAGGCAGTCCTGCGAGCGTTTCGCCGACAAGCCGGCGTTCAGCAACCTGGGCAAGACCCTCACCTACGGTGAGCTGTACAGCTTGTCCGGTGCCTTCGCCGCCTGGCTGCAACACCACACCGACCTGGAGCCCGGCGACCGTATCGCCGTGCAGCTGCCCAACGTCCTGCAGTATCCGGTGGCCGTGTTCGGCGCCATGCGCGCCGGCCTGATCGTGGTCAATACCAACCCGCTGTACACCGCGCGCGAGCTGGAGCACCAATTCAAGGACTCCGGCGCCAAGGCCCTGGTCTGCCTGGCCAACATGGCCCACCTGGCGGAAAAGGTCGTGCCGCGCACCGAGGTCCGCCACGTCATCGTCACCGAAGTGGCCGACCTGCTGCCGCCGCTCAAGCGCCTGCTGGTCAACAGCGTGGTCAAGTACGTCAAGAAGATGGTCCCGGCCTATCATCTGCCCCAGGCCGTGCGCTTCAACGATGCGCTGGCCAAGGGCAAGGGTCAGGCGCTGGCCGAGCCCAACCCGCAGCCCGACGATGTCGCCGTGCTGCAGTACACGGGCGGCACCACCGGCGTCGCCAAGGGCGCCATGCTGACCCACCGCAACCTGGTGGCCAACATGTTGCAGTGCCGGGCGCTGATGGGCGCCAATCTCAAGGAAGGCTGCGAAATCCTCATCACGCCGCTGCCGCTCTACCATATCTACGCCTTCACCTTCCACTGCATGGCCATGATGCTGATCGGCAACCATAACGTGCTGATCACCAACCCGCGTGACCTGCCAGCGATGGTCAAGGAGCTGGCGAAGTGGAAGTTCAGCGGCTTCGTCGGGCTCAATACCCTGTTCGTGGCGCTGTGCAACAACGATGCCTTCCGCGCCCTGGATTTCTCGGCGCTGAAGATCACCCTGTCCGGCGGCATGGCCTTGCAGCTCAGCGTGGCCGAGCGCTGGAAGGCCGTGACCGGTTGCGCCATCTGCGAAGGCTACGGCATGACCGAGACCAGCCCGGTGGCCGCGGTGAACCCGGCCCAGGCCAACCAGATCGGCACCATCGGCATCCCGGTGCCGTCCACCTTGTGCAAGGTGATCGACGACGGTGGCCGCGAGCTGCCGTTCGGCGAGGTCGGCGAGCTGTGCGTGAAGGGCCCGCAGGTGATGAAGGGCTACTGGCGCCGCGAGGAAGCCACCGCCGAGATCCTCGACAGCGAAGGCTGGCTCAAGACCGGCGATATCGCGCTGATCCAGCCCGACGGCTACATGCGCATCGTCGACCGCAAGAAGGACATGATCCTGGTGTCGGGCTTCAACGTGTACCCCAACGAACTGGAAGATGTCCTCGCCAGCCTGCCGGGCGTGCTGCAATGCGCGGCCATCGGCGTGCCGGACGAGAAGTCCGGCGAGGTGATCAAGATGTTCGTGGTGGTCAAGCCAGGCATGACCCTGACCAGGGAACAGGTGGTCGAGCACATGCGCGCCAACGTCACCGGCTACAAGGTACCCCGGCAGGTCGAGTTCCGCGATGCGCTGCCGACCACCAACGTCGGCAAGATCCTGCGCCGCGAGCTGCGCGACGAAGAGCTGAAGAAGCAGAGCTTGAAGAAGGCGGGGTGAGCTGGGTGTAGGACCGGCCGCGGTGGGCCGCAAAGCGGCCCCCGGAATCCCGCAAACCAGCCGAGCATCCCAGTGCGCACCTGTTCACGACCCTGTCGCTTGCCAGACCTGAGGGCGCTGCGCGTCCTATCGCGGCCGGTCCGGCACCCCGGCGGCGGCCGCTCCCGCGGCTCACACAGCGTCCCGGCGATCCACCGCCCCATGCCGCCCACCGCGCAAATCTGCGACAATTCACATCTCAACGCCGATCATCATCACGCAGGGCCCCCTGCGCCACGCGAGCCTCATGACAGACCACGCCATAGACCAGCTGCTGAAGAACCTCGACCACGCCATGATTGCCGACCGCCATCGCCTGCGGCGGCAGCTTCACGACTTGCGCAAGCGTCCCGACGAGGCGCGCCTGGCGCAATGGGTGGAAAAAGTCCAGGCTTCCTGCGCCCAGGTCGTTGCTCGTCAGGCCAGCGTGCCGCAGGTGCGCTACGACGACAGCCTGCCGATCGCCGCCAAGCGTGACGAAATCAAGAAGGCCCTGGCCGCACACCAGGTGCTGGTGATCGCTGGCGAGACCGGTTCGGGCAAGACCACCCAGCTGCCGAAGATCTGCCTGGAACTGGGTCGCGGCAGCCATGGCCTGATCGCCCATACCCAGCCCCGGCGGATCGCCGCGCGCAGCGTCGCCGCCCGGGTGGCCGAAGAGCTGGGCACGCCCCTGGGCGCGCTGGTCGGCTACCAGGTGCGCTTCGAGGACCAGAGCGACGCCAATACCCTGGTCAAGCTGATGACCGACGGTATCCTGCTGGCCGAGACCCAGCACGATCGTTTCCTCGAGCGCTACGACACCATCATCGTCGACGAGGCCCACGAGCGCAGCCTGAACATCGACTTCCTGCTCGGCTACCTCAAGACCTTGCTGCCACGCCGGCCGGACCTGAAGCTGATCATCACCTCGGCGACCATCGACCTGGAACGTTTCTCCAAGCACTTCGATGGCGCGCCGATCATCGAGGTGTCCGGTCGTACCTTCCCGGTCGAGACCTGGTACCGCCCGCTGACCAGCGAGCAGGACGAGGAGGGCAATCGGCTCGAGGACGATCTGACCGTCGACCAGGCGATCCTCGCCACCCTCGACGAGATCGCCGAGCATGAGCGCCACGAGCGCAAGGGGCCGGGCGATGTGCTGGTATTCCTGCCCGGCGAGCGCGAGATCCGCGACGCGGCCGAGCTGCTGCGCAAGGCGCAGCTGCGGCATACCGAGATCCTGCCGCTGTACGCACGGCTGTCGCCGGCCGAGCAGCAGCGCATCTTCCAGTCCCACGCCGGGCGCCGCGTGGTGCTGGCGACCAACGTCGCCGAAACCTCGCTGACGGTGCCGGGCATTCGCTACGTGATCGACACCGGCACCGCGCGCATCAGCCGCTACAGCTACCGCGCCAAGGTCCAGCGGCTGCCCATCGAAGCCATTTCCCAGGCCAGCGCCAACCAGCGCAAGGGCCGCTGCGGGCGGGTCGAGCCGGGTATCTGCGTGCGCCTGTACAGCGAGGAAGACTTCAATGCCAGGCCGGCCTTCACCGATCCGGAAATCCTGCGCACCAACCTGGCGGCGGTGATCCTGCAGATGTTGCACCTGCGCCTGGGTGCCATCGATGCCTTCCCGTTCATCGAGCCGCCGGATGGCAAGGCCATCAGCGACGGGTTCAACCTGCTGCAGGAACTTTCGGCGGTCAATCGCGAGAACCAGCTGACCCCGCTGGGTCGCCAGCTGGCGCGCCTGCCGATCGACCCTCGGCTCGGTCGTATGCTGCTCGAAGGCGCACGCCAGGGCAGCCTGCAGGAAGTGCTGATCGTCGCCAGCGCGCTGTCGGTGCAGGACCCCCGCGAACGACCGCCAGAGCGCCAGCAGGCCGCCGACCAGGCCCACGCCCAATGGAAGGATGGCGACTCCGATTTCGCCGCGCTGGTCAGCCTCTGGCGTGGCTTCGAGGAACAGCGCCAGGCCTTGACCGCCAACCCGCTGCGCAGCTGGTGCCGGAAGAATTTTCTCAACTACCTGCGCCTGCGCGAGTGGCGCGATGCCCACCGCCAGCTGGCACTGATCTGCCGCGACCTGCAACTGACGGCCAACAAGGAGCCGGCCGACTACCCGCGCCTGCACAAGGCGATCCTCAGCGGCCTGCTCAGCCAGATCGGCCACAAGACCGAGGATGGCGACTACCAGGGCGCGCGCCAGCGCCGCTTCTGGGTGCACCCCTCATCCGGGCTGGGTCGCAAGCGTCCGCAGTGGCTGATGGCCGCCGAACTGGTCGAGACCACCAAGCTCTATGCGCGCATGGTCGCCAAGATCGAGCCTGACTGGATCGAGCCGCTGGCCATGCACCTGATCAAGAAGAACCATTTCGAGCCGCACTGGGAGAAGAAGCGCGGCCAGGTGGTCGCCTACGAGCAGATCACGCTGTACGGGTTGATCCTGGTCGGTCGGCGCCCGGTGCATTTCGGTCCCATCGATCCGCAGGTGTCCCGCGAGCTGTTCATCCGCGACGGCCTGGTCGGCGGGCAGATCCAGTCGCGGGCCAAGTGCCTGGCAGCCAACAAGCGCTTGCTCGAGCAGCTCGACGAGCTCGAGGCCAAGGCCCGCCGCCGGGACATCCTGGCCGACGAGGAAACCCTCTATGCTTTCTACGAGGCGCGCCTGCCGCAGGAGATCCACCAGACCGCGACCTTCGACAGCTGGTACCGGGGCAACAGCCAGAAGGACCCGAACCTGCTGATCATGCGCGAAGAGGACGTGCTGGCCCGCCAGGCCAGCGAAGTGACCGCCGCGCAGTACCCCGACGCGCTGCAAGTCGGCGAGCTGCGGCTGCCCTTGAGCTACCACTTCGAGCCTGGCCATCCGCGTGATGGCGTCACCGTGCGAGTGCCGGCGCCATTGCTGCCGAGCCTGCCGGGCGAGCGCCTGGAGTGGCTGGTGCCGGGGCTGCTCGAGGCCAAGTGCATCGCCCTGGTGCGCAACCTGCCCAAGGCCCTGCGCAAGAACTTCGTGCCGGTGCCGGACTTCGTCCGCGCGGCGCTGGCGCGCCTGGCGTTCGGCCAGGGCGCCTTGCCCCAGGCACTGGGCCAGGAACTGCTGCGCATGACCGGCGTGCGGGTCGCTGACGAAGCCTGGGCTGAAGCCGCCGGGCTGGTGGAAGGGCACCTGCGGATGAACATCGAGGTGGTCGACGGCCAGGGCAAGTTCCTTGGCGAAGGGCGTGACCTGGCCGAGCTGACCGCGCGCTTCGCCGCCGCCAGCCAGGCCGCGCTGGCCATGCCGCGCAACGAGAAAGCCGAGCAGCCGGTACAGGCCAAGGCGTTCGCCGAGGTGGCGCAGACCGCCCAGCAGAAGATCGCCGGCCTGTCGATGACCGTCTACCCGGCGCTGGTGGAAGACCACGGCGCGGTGCGCGAAGGGCGCTTCTCGACCCAGGCCGAAGCCGAGTTCCAGCACCGCCGCGCCTTGCAGCGGTTGTTGCTGCAGCAGTTGGCCGAGCCGGCCAAGTTCCTGCGTGGCAAGTTGCCAGGGCTGACCGAGCTGGGCCTGCTGTACCGCGACATGGGGCGGGTCGATGCGCTGGTCGAGGACATCCTGCTGGCCAGCCTCGACAGCTGCATCCTCGAAGGCGAGGCATCGTTGCCACGCGACGGCGCCGGCCTGGCTTCGCTGGCCGAGCGCAAGCGTGGCAGCTGGGCCGAGCATGCCGAGCGCCTGGCGCGCCAGACCCTGGAAGTGCTCAAGCTGTGGCATGGCTTGCAGAAGCGGTTCAAGGGCCGGATCGACCTGAGTCATGCGGTGTCGCTCAATGACATCAAGCAGCAGCTGGCCCATCTGGTCTACCCTGGCTTCGTCCGCCAGACCCCTGGCGTGTGGTTCAAGGAACTGCCGCGTTACCTCAAGGCCATCGAGTTGCGCCTGGAAAAGCTGGGCGCACAGGTGCAGAAGGATCGGGTCTGGAGTGTCGAGCTGGGCAACCTGTGGGCCCAGTACCAGGCCCGCGTCGACAAGCACGCCCAGGAAGGCAAGCGCGACGAGCAGCTGAGCTTGTACCGCTGGCTGCTCGAAGAGTACCGGGTGTCGTTGTTCGCCCAGCAGCTGGGCACCAAGGTGCCGGTTTCCGACAAGCGCCTGAGCAAGCAGTGGAGCCAGGTAGAGGCGTGAAGCCGGGGCGTTTTGTGGCACACTTGGGCACACTCGATCCTGGACGATGAGGGTATGACAGGTGCTGCCGCAGGGCGGCAAGACCTGCCTGCGACGGCAGGAGGCTTCGATGCCGTGCATCCTGGCGCGGCACGTCCAGAAATTGGTACTAAAGTGCCACCAACCATTTCATCGCAGGCCGGTCATCCAAGCGTGGCCGGCCCTAGAACAAGAGGAACGACTGTGCACGACGTCGTGATCAGCGGCACCGGTCTCTACACGCCGCCCCAGAGCATCAGCAACGAAGAGCTGGTGACTTCGTTCAACACCTGGGTGCATCAGTACAACAGCGCGCATGCCGAGGCCATCGGGCGTGGCGAAATGTCCGCCATGGCCGAGTCGAGCGCCGCCTTCATCGAGAAGGCGTCGGGGATCAGAAGCCGCTTCGTGATGGACAAGGCCGGCATTCTCGACCCGCAGCGCATGCGCCCGCGCCTGCCCGAGCGTGGCAACGACGAGCCGTCGATCCTCTGCCAAATGGCGGTGGCCGCCGCGCGCCAGGCCCTCGAGCGGGCCGGTCGCAGCGCCGCCGATGTCGACGCGGTGATCGTCGCCTGTTCCAACCTGCAGCGTCCGTACCCGGCCATCGCCATCGAAGTGCAGCAGGCCCTGGGCATCCAGGGCTTCGGCTTCGACATGAACGTGGCGTGCTCCTCGGCCACCTTCGGCATCCAGACCGCGGCCAACAGCGTGCAGCTTGGCCAGGCCCGCGCGGTGCTGGTGGTCAACCCGGAGATCTGCACTGGGCACCTGAACTTCCGTGATCGCGACAGCCACTTCATCTTTGGCGATGCGGCCACCGCCGTGCTGCTGGAAAGGGCCGACCAGGCCAGCTCCTCGCATGGCTTCGAGATCCTCGGGACCAAGCTGCTGACGCAGTTCTCCAACAACATCCGCAACAACTTCGGCTTTCTCAACCGCGCCGAGGATGGCGCCCTGGCCGAGGAAAAACTGTTCGTCCAGGAAGGCCGCAAGGTGTTCCGCGAAGTCTGCCCGATGGTCGCCGAATTGATCGGCAGGCATCTGGCCGAGCTGCAGCTGGAACCAGGCGACATCCAGCGGTTCTGGCTACACCAGGCCAACCTCAGCATGAACCAGCTGATCGTCAGGAAGCTGCTCGGCCGCGAGGCGAGCGAGGCCGAGGCGCCGGTGATCCTCGACCGGTACGCCAACACCAGCTCGGCTGGGTCGGTGATCGCCTTCCACCTGCATCAGGATGATCTGCAGCCGGGGGCACTGGGGGTGTTGAGTTCGTTCGGGGCGGGGTATTCGATCGGCAGCGTGGTGCTGCGCAAGCGGTAAAGGCCTGCCAGGGCGCAGCCCTGGCGCTCGAAAGGGCGGGTTGCCGTGGGGCGTTCGCAACCACACCCCGCCCACGTGGTCCCTAAGACCTGGCTCGTCTGATACTCATCGATGGCTGATTTCATGGGCCTTGCAGGCCCAATCGCGGCACAGGGGCCGCTCCTACAGGAGACCGCGAGCGGCCCCTGTGCCGCAATTGGGCCCGCAGGGCCCGCAAAATCAGCAACGCCGATCCACGCCCAGCGTCACGCCAGGCCGACACCCGTTCGCCCCGTTCGGTGATCGCCCTCCACCTGTACCAGAAGGACCTGGCGCCGGAAGCGTTAGGGGCCATGCCATCCCGGCTCACAACCACACCGCGTCCCAATGCGAATAAGCGCCCACCCGGTCCACCAGTCCTGCCCTTAGCGGGTTGGCCACGATATAGCGCGCGGCGGTACGCACGTCGTCCCGACGACGCAGCGCCCGGTCGTGATAACCCGCCTGCCACACCCGCCCGGTCGCCAGCCCAGCCTTGAGCAACGCCGCACTGCTGCAGGATTTGAAGCCATGCACCACACGCTCGAGCCTGGACGATTCCAGCTGGAGGAGCCAGTGCAGGTGATCGGGCATCAAGACCCAGGCCAGGGTGTCGAATTCGCCGGGGCGCGTTTGTACGTGTCGGATGACGGTTCTGGCAGCCTTGAGCTGTTGAAACAGCGGTGCCCGCCGATGGGTGACGGTGGTGACGAGGTAAATGCGGCCAGGCTCTGAAAACCGGCCGCGACGTAGTCGATGGGATGCGGGGTAGTGCATGCGCAGCCTCCTTGGCAGGGTATGGGTCAGGAAGCTTAGAAGGCAGGGAGGTGAGGGTAGGCGTGATTGTTTTACCGATCGTTGCTCGGGTGTGCTATGGCATGTTTTCTGAGGCTGAAGCGTCCGCCTGATACTCATCGATGGCTGATTTCATGGGCCTTGCAGGCCCAATCGCGGCACAGGGGCCGCTCCTACAGGAGACCGCGATGACCGGTGTGGGAGCGGCCCCTGGGACTGTCAGATTTTTTGTGTGCGGGCCGGTAACGGCCTGCCGTCGGGCAGACCTTGATTCACCAGGTCGGCCTGATGAACCGATCTCCGTACAGAACCGCAAATTGATTCATCGCACTTTTCCAATCATGCGCCGCTGAGCCCCAGTTTGCTGTGATGTTTCGAAGTCCCAGCCAAATCAGTTTGGTGGCCGCGTCGTCGTTCGGGAAGTGGCCACGGGTCTTGATGATCTTGCGCAGCTGAGCATTGATACTCTCGATGGCATTGGTGGTGTAGATCACTTTCCGGATGGCGGGCGGGAACACAAAGAAGGGAATCACGCGATCCCAAGCCCGTCGCCAGGCAGCCACCACCGTTGGATACTGCTTACCCCACGGCCCATTTTCAAATTCATCCAGAGCCTGTTCGGCCGCCTGGGCATCGATGGCCTGGTAGATCGGCTTGAGGGCTTTGGCCAGTTCCCGACGCTTGTCCCAAGCCGCGTAATCAAGGCTGTTGCGGATCAGATGCACGATGCATGTCTGCAGTGTCGTTTCCGGAAACACCGCGCTGAGCGCCTCTGGCATGCCTTTGAGGCCATCGGTCACGGCAATCAGCACGTCCTCGACGCCGCGCGTCTTGAGGTCGTTGAAAACCTTCATCCAGAACTTCGCGCCCTCGGTGTTTTCGATCCAGATGCCCAGGATATCGCGAGTGCCGTCCGGTAAAACACCCAGCGCCAGGTAGATCGCCTTGTTGCGAACCAAGCCTTCTTCGCGGATTTTGACCCGCAGAGCATCAAAGAAAATGACGGGATACATCGGCTCCAGGGGCCGCTGTTGCCACGTGCCAATTTCTTCCATGACCTCGGCGGTCACAGAGCTGATGAAGTCAGGCGAAACGTCTGTACCGTACTGCTCGGAGAGAAACGCACGGATCTCTCTGACCGTCATTCCACGGGCGTACATGGCGATGATCTTGTCGTCGAAACCGGTGTAACGGCGCTCATGCTTGGGGATCAGAATGGGCGAAAAACTGCCATCCCGGTCGCGGGGGATGTCCAACCGCAGCGGGCCATCGCCGGTCAGCACGGTCTTGCCGCTCTTGCCGTTGCGCTGATTGGTTTCATCCTCCGGGCGCTGCGCGCCCGACGGATAACCCAGGTGATGACCAAGCTCGGCATTCAGGGCTCGCTCGATCAGGGCCTTTTTGAACGCCGCAGAGGCCTCTTCGATCGCCTCTGCAGTCATCAGGGTGTCAGGAAACTGCTCAAGCAGCTCCTTCGGGATTTTCGGCAGCTCTCGCACCGGTTGGCGCGCAGGTTTCTTTTTGTTTGGCATACATGCACCTCTTACTCATGTTATGCCCGAACACAAAATTTCTGACACCCCCCGGCCCCTGCGCCGCGATTGGGCCCGCAGGGCCCACAAAATCAGCCTCACCGACCCACGCCCAGGCACCGTCGGCAATAGCCGATACTACAGCGGTGTCACTACGGCCGTAGGAGCGGCCCCCGTGCCGCGATTGGGCCCGCAGGGCCCACAAAATCAGCCTCACCGACCCACGCCCAGGCACCGTCGGCAATAGCCGATACTACAGCGGTGTCACTACGGCTGTAGGAGCGGCCCCTGTGCCGCGATTGGGCCCGCAGGGCCCACAAATCAGCCATCCCGATCCATGTCCAATACGTCACCCGCACAGCGCAAAAGGCAGACGCCTAAAGACGTCTGCCTCTACCTCACGCCGGCTTCAGGTCACGCTTAGAACTTCGCCTCCAGATCCACCTGCACCGTGTCCACGTTCGCATCGTTGCGCGGCAGGTTCGAGCGGTCCGACTTGGCCGCCAGGTACGCCGCGGCCACCGAGAAGTTCTTGTCGATCTCGTAACCGACCTTGATCTTGTGCCCGCGCGAACCGGTGAAGCCGTTGGCGAAGTCGGAGTCGGTGAAGGCGCTGACCACCGCGTTGCGCTGCACGTCGCGGTAGTTGTAGTCGATGCCGAAGGCGCCGAGCTTGGTCTTCACGCCCGCCAGCCAGGCGGTGTCCTCGCTGTCGTCGGCCTCGGTGTTGACCACGTACTGGCCATACGCCGAAAGCGGAATGGCCAGGCCGGTGAAGTCCAGCTGGCCGAAGCCTTCGACCAGGTTGAACTCGTTGGTGGTGTTGCCGTTGACCAGCAGCGGGGCGGAGGACTCGTCGTTGTCGTAGCCGTAGACACTGGCGCCCAGGGTCATCTTCAGCGTGTCGGCCGGCGCGAAGCGCGCGCCCAGCTGGCCTGCGTACAGTTGCAGGTCGTGCTTGAACTGCACGCCGTCGCCGTCGACGTTGTCCTTGAGCATGTAGTGACCGGCGCTGCCGAACAGCTCGACACCGCCCAGGTCGGTCTTGTAGGTCGCGACCACGCCTTCGGGGTTGACGTCGCTGTCCCAGATCACGTCGCCCATGCTCACCCACGGCTGGGGCATCTTGCCGCCGATCAGGTGCAGGTTGGGAATGGCGGTCGGGTGCCAGTCGAGGTAGGCCAGGTCGACCCACAGCGATTTCTTCTCGAAGTAGTTGTCCAGGCTCTGGTTGGTGGAGCGGGCGTCGGCGCCGCTGCCGGTGGCCACGCGGATGCCGGCATCGACCTGCGGGTTGATCTCGCTGTACACGCCGACCCGGGCACGCACGCGCTCGCGGTCCTGGTTGCCGCTGCGCGACACCGGGTTGTCGACGTTGACATCTTCGTAGCGCAGGCGGACATCGCCCTTGATCTGGGTCTTGGCGGCCCATGCCACTTTCTGTTCAAACGAGCTCAGGCGTTCGGATTGAGCCTTCTGGACGGCTTTCTCCTGGGTTTCCTTGGCCAGGTCAGCCTGCAGTTCGTTGTACTGCGCCTGGTTGATGGAACCGTTGGCGCGAAGCATTTCGAGCAGCTTGGCGTCGACGGCCGCACTGGCCGGAGCACTCAGAGCCAGCATCATGCCGGTGCACAGGCTCGCTCCGGTTAGTGTAGAAACAAGACGCATAAGGTTCTCCCTGTTGAAAAGTGGGGAGGCTGGCGCCCACCCCCGAGTTGGCATGTCTTCCGAAAGTGCCTGAATAGACAGGTTCTGGGGTTCCGGAAAACAGGCGCAAGTATTGCGAGGGCCAATGACAGATTGATGTCGATTTGATGTCGCTGCGATGAAGTCCGGCATGGACGATTTGAGCTTGGCCGACCTCTTCCGCGATACTGGCCATTCACTTGCCACGAGTCGATCGACGTGACCCGCCTCTACAGTCTTGCCTGCCTGCGCGACCTGTCACCGGCCATCTGGGATGCGCAGGTGCCGCCGGACCAGCCGTTCTTGCGCCATGCCTTTCTCTCGGCGCTGGAGGACAGCGGCAGCCTCGGTCCTGACAGCGGCTGGGCCAGCGAGCATCTGGTGCTGGAGCGGGACGGGCAGGCGCGGGCGATCCTGCCGGCCTATCGCAAGTGGCACTCGTTTGGCGAGTACGTGTTCGATCATGCCTGGGCCGATGCCTGCGAGCGTGCC
Organism: Pseudomonas fulva; assembly: GCF_015680705.1. Taxonomy (GTDB): domain Bacteria; phylum Pseudomonadota; class Gammaproteobacteria; order Pseudomonadales; family Pseudomonadaceae; genus Aquipseudomonas; species Aquipseudomonas fulva_C. Next base: position 13,827 of record NZ_JADNYP010000014.1, read on the forward strand.
GGCATCGCCTACTATCCCAAGCTGCTCGGTGCGGTGCCGTTCAGTCCGGTCAGCGGCCCGCGGCTGCTGGCGGCCGACCCGAGCGATGGGTTGCAGCTGTTGCAGGCCGTGCCTGGATACCTGGCCGAGGCCGGGCTTTCCGGCGCCCATGTGAATTTCACCGATCCGCCCCTGGACGCCCAGCTGGGCGACTTGCCGGGCTGGATGGAGCGCCTGGGCTGCCAGTTCCACTGGCGCAACCAGGGCTACCGGGACTTCCAGGACTTCCTCGACCTGCTCAGCTCGCGCAAGCGCAAGCAGATGCGCAAGGAGCGCGAACAGGTGGCCGGGCAGGGGATCGAGTTCGACTGGTATCCAGGCAACGCCTTGAGCGAGGCGCAGTGGGACTTCATCTACCGCTGCTATGCCAACACTTATGCCGTGCGTCGACGCGCGCCCTACCTGACGCGGGCATTCTTCAGTCTGCTCGGCGAGCGCATGCCGGAGGCGGTGCGGGTGGTCATCGCCCGGCAAGGCGGGCGGCCGGTGGCGATGGCCTTGAGCCTGGTCGGGGCTGGCAGCCTCTACGGGCGCTACTGGGGTTGCCTGGACGAATTCGATCGTTTGCATTTCGAGGCCTGCTTCTACCAGGGCATGGAGTTCGCCATCCGCGAGGGCCTGCAACGCTTCGATGCCGGGGCGCAGGGCGAGCACAAGCTGATTCGTGGGTTCGAGCCGGTGTTGACGCGCTCGTGGCACTACCTGCTGCATCCAGGGCTGCGTCGGGCGGTGGAGGACTTCCTGATGCAGGAGCGGGAAGGGGTCAGGGCGTATGCGGACGCGGCGCGGCAGGCGCTGCCGTATCGGCAGGTGTAATCCAATGGGAGCGGCCTCGGCAGCCTGGCAGGTTCGAAAGAGTAGGTTCGTGCGCGGGTTGTGGCAGCGAGGGTAGAGCGCTGTGGCCTGGCCGGTTCCGGGCCCGCTTCGCGGGCACCGCGGCCGGTCCGCAGCCCCGGCGGCGGCCGCTAAGCGCCAGCGCAGTGATTCCGCCGATGATGCCGCAAGCACGGGCCTCGCGATACTGCGGTCTCTACACGCGCATCAGGATTTCTTCAGCAGATCAGCCAACCCGGCAAACGGGTTATGCGTGGCTGTCGCGGTCTTCGGGCTGCTCAGCGACCCCTCGCTGAAATACTGCTGGTCGGTATAGCGGGCATGCTCGTTGTCATGGCAATACAGGCACAGCAACTCCCAGTTCGAACCGTCCTGGGGGTTGTTGTCGTGGTTGTGGTCGCGGTGATGCACGGTCAGTTCGGAGAGGCGCTTGCCGGAAAACTCGCGGGCGCAGCGGCCACACACATGCGGATACATTTTTAGCGCCTTGTCACGATAGCCCATTTCCTTGTCGCGCTTGGCGTCGGCAAGGATGCGGTCGAGGCGGGCGGTGGCGGCGGCGGAAGAGGCCGAGCTCATGGCGGTGTTCCTTTCTAGTGTTCAGGGCTGTTGACGGTCTTGACCTTGATTCTAGCGCGTGGACGCGCGCCGCGGACAGGCAAAACCGCGCCATTGCGGGTAGCCTGTAGCTTGGTTATCGACAGGAGGCAGCAGATGTTCCATGCGATCCTCGCCACAGTGATCCTCTTGGCCTGGCCTGCGGCCCAGGCCGCCAGCCAGCCGCCGCGCCTGGTCGTGCCGGTGCCGGGCGCGCCGGGCACCGCGACGCCGACGCCTTATCCGCAGATCACCCCCGGCGCCCCGGTCCGGGCAGGTGACAACCAGCCCGGCGCACCGCTGTTGCCACCGATGCCGTTGCCTTCGCCACCCAAGGACCAGCCATTGCCGGGCCTGCGCCAGCCGCCGGGGCCAGCACCCGCGCCCCAGCGGCCTGAACGCGACGACTGAGCCTTCAGGCAGGCTCGGAGCCCACGCCCAGCTGGTCGAGAATGAACGCGTACTCCAGCGCCACGTCACGCAGCCCCTGGTAGCGTCCGCTCATGCCGCCGTGTCCCGCGCCCATCTCGGTCTTGAGCAGCAGCGGGTTGGCATCGGTCTTGAGCGTACGCAGGCGCGCCACCCACTTGGCCGCTTCCCAGTACTGCACCCGGCTGTCGTTGTAGCCGGCCACTACCAGCATGGCCGGGTAGTCCTGGGCCTTGACGTTCTCGTAGGGCGCATAGGCCCTGATCCGCTGGTAGACCTCCGGCTCCTGCGGGTTGCCCCATTCGTCATACTCGGTCACGGTCAGTGGCAGCTCCGGGTCGAGCATGGTGTTGAGCACATCGACGAAAGGCACTTCGGCGATGGCGCAGCGGAACAGTTCCGGGCGCTGGTTGAGCACGGCGCCGATCAGCAGGCCACCGGCACTGCCACCGCTGATGGCCAGGCGATCACGCGCGGTCACGCCTTCGGCCAGCAAGTGCTCGGCGCAGGCGATGAAGTCGTCGAAGGTGTTCTGCTTGTGCGCCTGCTTGCCTGCCCGGTACCAGGCTTCGCCAAGCTCGCCGCCACCGCGCACATGGGCAATGGCAAAACCCACGCCGCGTTGCAGCAGGCTCAGCCGGGCATGCGAGAACCAGGGGTCCAGGCTGGCTCCGTAGGCGCCGTAGCCATACAGGTAGAGCGGCACGCAGCGTCCCAGGTCGCAACGTCGACGGACCAGGCTGATCGGGATGCGCGTGCCATCGGCGGCGGTGGCCCAGAGGCGTTCGCTGACATATTCGTCGGCATCGAACTGGCCGAGCACCGGGGTTTGCTTGAGCACTTGCTGGGCACCGCTGGCCAGTTCCAGCTGGCGGATCTGTGCCGGCCGGTTGAGCGCTTCGTAGCGCAGGCGGATGCGCGGGCTGGCGAACTCCAGGCTGTCCTGCACATGCAGGCTGTAGGCGGCGTCCGGCAATTGCACGCGGTAGGCCGGCAGGCCACGCGGGTGGATCTCGATGATCGGCAGGCCGCCCGCGCGCAGGCTCAGGCTCAGCGCCTCGGCATTGAGGCTCACGCCGTCGAGCATGACATCCTCGCGGTGGGGCACCAGCAGTTGCCATTGCGCCTCGCTTGGCACCTGGTCGGCCGGCGCATGGTACAGCGCGAAATTGATACCGTCGCGGTTGCTGCGCACGAACCAGCGCCATTGGCCGTCCAGCTGGCCATGGTCGGGGGAGTATTCGTGGCCCTCGCGCCGTGGCGCCAGGCAGGTGAACGCTGCTTGCGGCGTGGCGGCGTCGAGTACCCAGGCTTCGCTGGTGGTCTTGCTGCCCAGCAGCAGGACCAGTTGCCGTTCCGAGCTGGAGCGGTAGCAATGCAGGAAGAAACGCCCGTCGGGCTCCTCGAAGACCAGGCTGGCCTGGGCTTCGCCGAGGCGGTGACGCATCAGCCGGCAGGGCCGGTGGGTCTCGTCGAGCTGGGCGAAGAACACCGTCTGGCTGTCGTTGGCCCAGGTCATGCTGCCGTCGCAGTCCTCGAAGGGCAGGGTGTGCAGCGTGCCGTCGACAAGGTCCTTGACGTACAGGGTGTAGATCTCGTCGCCGCTGGCATCGAGGCTGTAGGCCAGCAGGCGATGATCGGGGCTGATGCTGAAGGTCCCCAGGGCGAGAAAGCCGCCATTGGCCAGGACATTCGGGTCGAGCAACAGCTGTTCCCGGCTTTCGTCGACCACCAGCGAATCGTCGGCCGGGCGTGGGCAACGGTAATGGCGCGGATATTCATCGCCGGCCGTGGTGCGCGTGTAGTAAAGCCACGGCCCCCATGGCGAGGGCAGCGACAGGTCGGTCTCCAGGATGCGCGCGCGGATTTCTTCGAACAGCCGTTCGCGCATCGGCGCCTGGTCGGCCAGGCAATCCTGCTGGTAGGCGTTTTCCTCGGCCAGGTACGCCAGCACTTCGGGCGTGTCGCGGGCCTGAAGCCAGGCGTAGGGGTCTGCGCCGGCGTCCTGGCGTGCGATCGGGGGCTGGCGAAGGTTCGGGGTGGCGGGCATGCGAGAGTCTCTCGATCTATGGCGATACCGAGCGGGCCGGCGACAGCGTGCTCGTCCGGCCGGCATCGCGGCTTTTGGGGGCGCCTGCGCGCAAAAGTGTTTATCATAAGCATCAATTTGCCTGGCATGCATCCGTACCATGACCGAACACGACTATCTGCTGGCCTGGGGCCTCTATGCCGTAGCAGCCCTGGGCTGCCTGTTGGTGGGCTTTCGCATCACTTGCTGGATGTGGCGCTGGCTGCGCGAGCCGCTGCGGGTGATCCTGGCCGTGCTGCTGTTCACCCCCACCATCATCGACCCGGTCAAGCACAGCTTCGCTCCGGCCATCGCCGTCATGGCCCTGGACCTGTTGTTCAAGGTCGGCAACAACGCCCTGCGCGCGGCCTCTGACCTGTCCATGTACGGGCTGATCGCCTTCATCGCTTACGGGCTGTTCGCCCTGGTGCGCTGGCCGCTGCTCAAGCGCCGGCGAGCACGCGCCCAGGCCCAGGCCCGGCGTGATGCCGAAATGGCGGCCGAGGCCAAGGCGATCGATGCTGACGAGCGTGACGATCGCCACGCCTATCGCGACCCGCAGTTGGCCACGGCGGGCGGGCGCGTCGAACCCCGTCTCTGAGCGAGAGAGCCCCTGGCATGTGCGAATTGCTTGGCATGAGCGCCAACGTCCCGACCGACATCGTCTTCAGCTTCACCGGCCTGATGCAGCGCGGTGGCCGGACCGGCCCGCACCGTGACGGCTGGGGCATCGCTTTCTACGAAGGGCGTGGCCTGCGGCTGTTCCAGGACCCGACCGCCAGCAGCGAGTCGGAAGTGGCCAACCTGGTGCAGCGCTACCCGATCAAGAGCGAAGTGGTCATCGGTCACATCCGTCAGGCCAATGTCGGCAGGGTCTGCCTGTCCAACACCCATCCCTTCGTCCGCGAACTGTGGGGGCACAACTGGTGTTTCGCGCACAACGGCCAGCTCGCCGACTTCCAGGGCCAGGTCAGTTTCTACCGGCCGGTGGGCGACACCGATAGCGAGGCGGCCTTCTGCGACCTGCTCAACCGCGTGCGCAGCGCCTTTCCCGAACCGGTGGAAGTGGAACAGCTGCTGCCGGTGCTGGTCGAAGCGTGTGCGGGCTACCGCGACAAGGGTGTGTTCAACTGCCTGTTGAGCAATGGTGACTGGCTGTTCTGCTTCTGCTCCACCAAGCTGGTGCACATCACCCGTCGCGCGCCGTTCGGGCCGGCCCGGCTGAAGGACTACGACATGATCGTGGACTTCCAGTCGCAGACCACCCCGAACGACGTGGTCACGGTGATCGCCACCGAGCCCCTGACCGAGAACGAGACCTGGAAGAAGTACGAGCCAGGTCAATGGGCCCTTTGGCGACATGGCGAGTGTGTCGCCCACGGGCAGAGCTGAAGCCAGGGAAGTCGCGCCATGTTCAGAAGTTACCTGCGGTTGCTGTTGTTCACCTTCGGCCTGCTGGCCGGTGTCCAGGTGCCAGGGCTGATCGACAGCTATACCCAGCGGGTCGAGGCGCACCTGCTCGAATCGCGCCAGGCGCTCAAGGGTTTCCAGCAGACCGCCGAACGCTTCTTCAACGGCGACCTGCAGGCGCTGGTGCGGCATTACCGCACCAGCAACGACCCGGTCTTCAACAGCGACGCCAACAGCATCGAAAGCCTGCTGCTGCGCAACCGGGTCCTGGAACGAGAATGGCAGAACCTGCAAGGCCCATGGGCCAGTCGCACCTGGCACGTGCTGGTGACTCCCGACCCGCAGCTGCGCGACGAGACCTTGAAGGGTTATACCTACCAGGTGCTGCTGGTGCCCGAGGCGATGGCCTGGGGCATAGGGCTGGGCCTGGTGTTGGCGCTGGTCATCGAGAGCCTGTTGCTGCTGCTCGGCCGGCTGCTGCTGGGGCTACGGCGCCAGCCCGTCAAGGAGAGCTGGCGCTGAAGCTCCGCGCCACAAGCTGCAAGCAAAAGCGGATCGCATGAACGACACGATCCGCTTCTAGCTTGCAGCTTGTGGCTCACCCCCGCAAAGGCTGAACGATCCGTTCGATCTTGTCCTTGATCAGCAGGCGCTCCTTGCGCAGGCGGTTGACCTCGTCATCCGCGGTGCCGTTTCTCTCTGCCGCGACGACGGCCTTGTCGCTGGCGTTGTACTCCTTGTGCAGCCGGTGCAGCGTGGGGTCCTTGTCGATAAAGGCCTGGAATGCCTCTTCGGTCACGTGCAGGTCAGCAAGCAGATCGTGCGGTACTGGCATCTCTTCACCTCGGTCAGGGATTGGCAGGATCTAGAGCTTTGAGGATAGCTGGTTTGCCAGGTTCCCGAGCTGGACTAGGCTTGTCTGATCCTACTGAAGCAGGAACGCCCGTGATGCCTCATCTGAACCTGGAGTACAGCGACAACCTGGCCGAACTGAAGGTCGAGCTGGTGCTGCTGCGCCTGAACCAGGCGCTGGTCGCCAGCGGGCAGTTCGCCGACGAGCTCGACATCAAGAGCCGGGCCCAGGGCTTCGGGCATTTCCGGGTGGGCATCTCGCCGCTGAGCCGCGGCTTCGTCCATGTCCGTCTGGCGATGCTGGCCGGGCGCTCGGCTGAAGTGAAGCGGCAGTTGTCGGCAGCCTTGCTCGAGGTACTGCGCGAAACCGTCGTTGCACGGCCGGGCATGGACATCCAGCTATGCGCGGAAATTCTCGACATCGAGCGCGAGTCCTACGCCAAGCTGCGCCTGCCAGCCGACTGAGCCGGGCAGGTGCGCCACGCCTGGCCTGCCGCCGGGCGCCGGTTTCCCGCGAGAGGCTTGCGCCGTATATACTGCGCGCCACTGTTTGCGGGAGAGCTTCGTGGCCATCGAAATACACTGGATCCTTGACGACCAGCGCCTGGCCGAACATTGCCAGGCCTGGCGTCGACTACCCTTCGTGGCAGTCGACACCGAATTCATGCGGGTCGACACGTTCTATCCGAAAGCGGGGCTGGTGCAGGTCGGTGACGGCCAGCGGGCCTATCTCATCGATCCCTTGCTGATCCGCGACTGGAGACCGCTGGCCGAGCTGCTCGAGGATCCCGCCGTGCTCAAGGTGCTGCATGCCTGCAGCGAAGACCTCGAGGTGCTGCTGCGCCTGACCGGCAAGCTGCCGCAACCGCTGTTCGACACCCAACTGGCCGCGGGCTACCTGAACATCGGTTTCTCCATGGGCTATTCGCGCCTGGTGCAGGAAGTGCTGGGGCTCGAGCTGCCCAAGGGCGAGACCCGCTCCGACTGGCTGCAGCGGCCACTGTCGCAGACCCAGGTCAGCTACGCCGCCGAGGATGCCGTGCATCTGGCCGAGCTGTACAGCGCCCTGCGTCCGCGGCTGTCCGACGAGCGCTTCGCCTGGGTCGTGGAGGACGGGGCCGAACTGGTCGCGCAACTGCGCCGCGAAGTGGAGCCCGAGTCGCTGTACCGCGAGGTCAAGCTGGCGTGGAAGTTGTCGCGTCAACAGCTGGCGGTACTGCGCGAGCTGTGCGCCTGGCGCGAGCGTGAAGCGCGTGGCCGCGACGTGCCGCGCAATCGCATCCTGCGCGAACATGCCCTCTGGCCCATGGCCAAGAGCCAGCCGGACAACCTGTCCGCGCTCGCCCGGATCGATGACATGCATCCGCGTACCATCCGCCAGGACGGTGAGCAACTGCTGGCGCTGATCCGTCAGGCTGCCGCGCTGCCACCCGAACAGTGGCCGGAACCGTTGCCCGAGCCGCTGCCGATCGAGGCCTCCGGCGTACTCAAGCGGCTGCGCGCCATCGGCCAGGCCGAAGGCGAAAGGCTGGGCATCGCGCCTGAGCTGATGCTGCGCAAGAAGACACTCGAGGCGCTGCTCAAGAGTGGCTTCCCCGATGGTCCCTATCATTTGCCCGAGTCGCTGCGCGGCTGGCGCCGCGAGCGCATGGGTCAGGCCCTGCTGGAAAGTCTGGCAGGCGCTGGAGAATCCTGATGAAACGTATCTGTTCGATCTACAAGAGCCCACGCAAGAACGAGATGTACCTCTACGTGCTCAAGGCCGATGGCCTGCAGCGAGTGCCCGAGGGGTTGTTGCCGTTCTTCGGCACCCCGGTACATGCCTTCGACCTGGTGCTCAGCCCCGAGCGCAAGCTGGCCCGCGAAGACATCGCCAAGGTGCTGGAGAACCTCGACAACCAAGGGTATCACCTGCAGATGCCGCCGCCTGAGGACGAATACATCGAGCACCTGCCAGAGGAGCTGTTGCGGCGCAACGATCCGGCTTGAACGCAGGCCGTGTGCAGAAGGCCCTCCAGGGCGCCGGACCGGCCGCGATGGGCGCGCGGCGGCCTCGGGGGCTGGCAGGCTCGAAGGACAGTGCCTGAACCTAACAACGCGGCAACCGTGCCGTAGCCACCAGGGAAACCCGCCCATGCGCATCCTGCTCGCCGAACAGCAACATGCCTGCTACGCCAGGCTCCTGGCCGAAGCTGCGCCGGACCTCGATATCGTCGGCGGTGACGACATCGCCGAGCTGGCTGGCCAGGCCGGCCAGTGTGCAATCTGGCTTGGTCAGCCTGACCTGCTCGCGGGCTTGCTGCGCCGGTGCCCGGCACCGGCCTGGATGCAGTCCACCTGGGCAGGCATCACGCCGCTGCTGGCCGAGGGGCTGCCACGCGACTATCGTCTGACCCGGGCGGTCGGGGTCTTCGGCCAGGTGATGGCCGAATACATGCTGACCTACCTGCTTGCCCATGAGCGGCGGCTGCTGGAGCGGTTGGCCAGCCAAGGCGAATGCGTCTGGAACGACCGCCCCGGCGGCACTCTGCAGGGCCGCACGGTACTGATCGTCGGGGTCGGCGAAATCGGCCAGCGCGTCGCCGAGTTCCTCGCGCCGTTTGGCGTGAGCTTGCTGGGCATCGCCAGCAGTGCCCGTGCCCAGCCACCGTTCGCCGAGGTAGCCACCCTGGCGCAGCTGCCGAACCTGGTCGAACGAGCGGACCATGTATTGAACCTGCTGCCCAACACCCCGGCCACCCATGATCTGTACGACGCGGCCTTGCTGGGCCGTTTCAAGCCTGGGGCGTTGTTCATCAACGCAGGGCGCGGCGTCTCGGTGGTCGATGCCGACCTGGTCGAGGCCTTGCAGGCCGGCCGGCTCGGCGGGGCGGTACTGGATGTCTGCCGGGAGGAACCGCTGCCAGCGGAGCATCCGTTCTGGGCCACCCCTGGCCTGCTGCTGACCGGCCACAGCGCCGCGCCTACCTCGCCCATCGGCATGACGCGCCTGTTCCTGGACAATCTCGATGCCTATCAGGCCAATGCACCGATGCAGGGAACGGTAGACTTCCAGCGCGGCTATTGACAAAGCCCCGAGCCGCCCAGCGTAGCCACGCGCGCCAGCGCATACGCGTCAAGCTCTTGCTTGCCGCTCAGAGGGTGAAATCACCCTCGGCCGCCAGCTCGCTCAGCGGACGACGCGAGCTCGGCGCTTCGCGCGCTTGCAGCCCCTCGGCCAGGCTGGCCTTGTCGCCCAGCTTGCCGATGGCGACCATGGCGTGCACCTCGTAACCCTCCGGGATCTTCAGCTCGCGACGCGCCAGTTCCTTGTCGAAGCCGGCCATGCCGTGGGTGTGCCAGCCGCTCAGGCTGGCCTGCAGGGCCAGGTGCGCCCAGGCCGAGCCGGTATCGAAGGTGTGCCACAGCGCGGGCGATTCTTCCTCGGCGCCCGGCGCGGTGAAGGTGGTCTTGGAAATGATCACCACCAGCGCCGAGGCGTGCTGGGCCCAGCTGCGGTTGAACGGTACCAGCAATTGCAGGTAGCGCTCCCAGTTCGGAGTGCCCCGGCGGGCGAACAGAAAGCGCCAGGGCTGCGAGTTGTAGGCCGAAGGCGCCCAGCGGGCAGCTTCCAGGAAGCTGAGCAGGATCTGTTCGCTGATCGGTTCGTCGCTGAAGGCGCGCGGGGACCAGCGGTTGATGAATTGTTCATCGATGGCGTAGTCCGCCACGCGTGGAGTGTCGCTCATGATCGCTCCTGCAAGGTTTGGGGAAGCCGCACGCTACTGCGTTGCAGCGGCCCTGACAAGCGGTCTGGCTTTGCTGGCGGACAGGCTCTAGACTGGCGCCGCCGCGCCCCGGCGGCTGAACGAGTCGATTGCAGGAACCTGTGTGATGATCGCCGATACCGCGCCTTTCTGGCGGCGCAAGACCCTCGAACAACTCGACCCGCAGGAGTGGGAGTCGCTGTGCGACGGTTGTGGGCTGTGCTGCTTGCAGAAACTCGAGGACGAGGACGACAACAGCGTCTGGTACACGCGCATCGCCTGCAAGCTGCTGGACCTGCACAGCTGCCAGTGCAGCGACTATCCACGACGCTTCGCCCAGGTGCCTGACTGCATCCAGCTCACCCCTGGCAAGGCCGATCAGTTCACCTGGCTGCCGGCTACCTGCGGCTACCGCCTGGTCAGCGAGGGCAAGGACCTGCCCGATTGGCACCACCTGGTCTGCGGTGATCGCCAGCAGGTCCACCGCCAGCGCGTTTCCCAGTCCGGGCGCATGCTCAGCGAGGCCAATGTGGCCGAAGACGACTGGGAAGACTACCTGATCTTCCGTGCCAGCTAGGCTTTGCAGGCAGCGCTCGCGCTGCGTGGATGACAGGCTCGGAAGGCTCATTGCAGCCGGTAGGCTGCGCTTGCTGGCCTGGTTCGCCTTGCCCGGTCGTGGCTCGGCGACTTTCGTACAAACCTTCGGTCGTCCACGGCGTCCCGCCTGCGCCGAACAAGGAGTGCTCAATGCATCGCCGTCTGGTACTGCTCGTATGCCTGCTAGCCAGCGCGCCAGCCTGGGCCCGCAAGGTCGATCTCGATTACCAGGTGCGTCTGCTGCCAGCGACCGGCCAGGCCGAAGTGCGCCTGGTGCTGGCCGACGGCAGTGCGGTGCGCAGCCTGGATTTCGCCTTGGGCAAGCAGGGCGCCTACAGCGGTTTCCAGGCCGATGGGCAATGGCTGCCAACGACCAAGGGCGATCGCGGCACCTGGCGTCCAGCGCCAGGCAAGGCCAGCCTGGCCTATCGCGTGCGGCTGGACCAGCCGGGGCGCGATGGCCTCCGTGACAGCCGCATCACCGCGCACTGGGCGCTGTTTCGCGGCGACCAGTTGGTCCCCGTGGCCCGGCTCGACCAGCAGGATGGCGTCGAACTGGTCGCTCGCCTGGGCTTCGAGCTGCCTGCAGGTTGGCAGAGCATCGAGACCGCCTGGCCGCGTATCGGCAAGCAACGCTTTCGCGTCGACGATGTTTCGCGGCTGTTCGACCGGCCAACCGGTTGGATGCTGGCCGGCAAGCTTGGCAGCCGACGCGCGCGCCTGGGCGAGACCGAAGTCACCATCGCCGCGCCGCGCGGGCAGGGCATGCGACGTCTGGATACCCTGACCTTGCTGACCTTCGTCTGGCCGCAGCTGCAGGCGGTTTTTGCCCGCAACCCGCCCAAGCTGCTGGTGGTCGCGGCGCGAGAAGGTCTGGGACGCGGCGTGGCAAGTGCGCACCGCTCGCTGTATCTCGACAGTGCGCGGCCGCTGATCAACGAGAGCGGCAGCAGTCCGCTGTTGCGCGCGCTGGTGCAGTCGTTTGCCCAGATCAGCGACCGCGAGGCCAGCGACTGGATCGGCGAAAGCCTCGCCGACTACTACGCCACCGTCTTGCTGCGTCGGGCTGGCGGGCTCAGCGACGACCGCTACCAGCTCATGCAAGAGCGTCTCGAGAGTCGCTCGGCCAAGGTCAGCCGCCTGCGTGGCGAACAGGCCAGCCCGGCCCAGGTCGCGCGCGGGGTGCTGTTGCTGCAGGCACTGGACCGAGAGATTCGCCTGCATACCCACGACAAGCGTTCGCTGGATGACGTCACGCGCGCGCTGATGCGCCTGCCGAGCGTGAATACCGAGGAGTTCGTGCAGATCAGCGAGAGCGTGCTGGGGCGCAAGTCGCAGGTACTGGATACGCCGTTGTTGTAGGAATGGCTGCTGGGTCTGGTTTCGGTATGGCCAGCGCGTTGCGCGAAGCATCTGCTCCGAAGTGATGATGCGCCTTTGCGCCGCGATGGCCCGCGCAGCGGCCCCAGCCTCTCGCAAACAACACGACCTCTGCGCGAGCCTGTTCAGAACTGCCGGTGGTCGGACCCTGAAGCCGCTGCGCCCCCGGTCGCGGCACTGTAGCCGCCTCCATAGTTTCTGGCCGTGCTTGCGGCGCCATCGGTGGGTAGTGCAGGGCCGGACGTAGGGGTCGCCGCCGGGACCCCGGAGCGGCCTCGGGATCCGACAGGTTCCTACGCCTTCAGGCCCTGCAAAAATGCCATTGGCGGTGCCGGAGGCAGGGATCGCTCAGGGCTTGGGCGTCAGCAGCCCGTCGTCGCCGGTCACGCTCGCTTCGCGGGTCGCTGCGTCGGCGTTGGTGCGCAGGGCCTTGAGGTCCGCGGCATCCTGCTCGATGTCCGAGCGCAGTGTGTGCAATTCGCCACGGCGTTGCTGCAGCCAGGATTTGGCCGCGCAGTGACCGCTGAAGCCGCGCACCAGCGCCAGGCCGCCGACCGCCACCTGCAGGATGCCGACCAGGCCGCCACGACGCAGGCCCTTGCTCAGCAGCAGCGCGCCACCGGCCAGCGAGCTGGCGCGTTCCAGGCCATGGACGTTCTTTTCGTGTGGGTTGTTGAGCGAGTGGATATCAAGCATGACAGGATCTCCTGAGAAGGTGTAAGCAGCAGACCTTTGCCCTTGTCGGCCCGTTCATTCCGGTTGCCCACCGGTAGGTCGGGGCCGGCGCGCAGGCCTTGCGCGTGGCTCGCATTGGCCGTATGCGCCGCTGTCGCACGCCAGACAGGCGCCCGGCACCTTGCACCCTGCGAACGAACACCTCCAGCCTGTCTCGGTCACATGCTTTGAACCCATGGTGTCATCCTCGGAGGCTTCATTCATGAGCAAATATGACTGGGATCTGATCGAGCGCCTGTTGCATGAAGTGCAGAATGGCGCGGGCGAAAGCTTCACGCCACGCCCATACGCCGAGCAGCACGCCGCGGCCCTGGCCGCGAAGGGCCAGCCTATGGAAGATCTGGATCACCTCAAGCGCCGGGCCTGTGACTATGAAAAGCTGTTGCTCGAGCGCGGCTACATCCAGTCGCGTGCCGAGCAAGACGGTGGCAATGGCGAGAATTTCGTGCTCACCGAGCGCGGTTCGCGGCTGCTGAGCCTGCTCGACAGCAGCATTCCTGGCGATGCGACGCCGCGCCAGGCGCTCGACGAGCAGCCAGACGCGCTCGACCCGCAGACCTTCGAGCGCATCTCGGCCAACCCGCAGATCGCCACGGGTGCCATCTAGGCGTGCTACGAAAGTGTCTGCGCGACGATCATGCTGCGTCGAAAACCGACTCGGACCGCTGATTTACAAAAGGTAAACTGCGCCTGCTCGTCTGCTTCTCCTGGCCTGATCGTCGCTCGACGACTTTTCATGCCAAGCCTGGGCTGGCCGGCCGAGGCTGACCACCCGATAATCGGCAGTCGTTCCTTCGACTGCCGAGTTCTTCCATGCCTTACATCTCTCAGAGGGCGCGTCCATGAGCGTGCCTCGCAAGAATCCCGATGCCTTTGCCTTGCAGGTCATGCTGTTGCTCTGCCTGATCTGGGGCAGCCAGCAAGTCCTGATCAAATGGGCTGCCGTCGATATCGCCCCGGTCATGCAGGCCACCTTGCGCTCGGCCATCGCCGCCGTGCTGGTAGGGGCGCTGGTGTGCCTGCGTGGCGGCTGGCAGCAGGTCCGCGGCACCTGGCGCGGCGGCCTGCTGGCCGGTGCGCTGTTCGGGCTGGAATTTCTGTTCATCGCCGAAGGGCTGAAGCTGACCAGCGCCGCGCACATGTCGGTGTTTCTTTATACCGCCCCGGTGTTCACCGCGCTCGGCCTGCATTTCATGCTGCCGAGCGAGCGCCTGCGGCCACTGCAGTGGCTGGGCATCCTGCTGGCCTTCGTCGGCATCGCCACGGCTTTCGCCGGCGGCCTGTCGCTCGATGAGCTCGATGGGCGCGTGCTGCTGGGCGACGCCTTCGGTGTGCTGGCCGGCCTTGCCTGGGGTGCGACCACGGTGGTGGTACGCGGCTCGCGCCTGTCCGAGGCGCCTGCGACCCTGACGCTGTTCTATCAGTTGCTGGTGGGCTTTTTCGGCCTGTTGCTGATGGCCGTACTCAGTGGTCAGGTCGGGCAGGTCTCGTTCACGCCGATGGCCTTGGGTAGCGTGCTGTTCCAGGGCATCGTGGTGTCGTTCTTCAGCTACCTGACCTGGTTCTGGCTGCTGCGCAAGTACCTGGCCTCCAACCTGGCGGTGTTTTCCTTCATCACGCCGCTGTTCGGGGTCACCTTCGGCGTGTTGTTGCTGGGCGAGCCGCTGAGCCTGAACTTCGTCGCCGGCGCGCTGATGGTGTTGGCTGGGGTGATCCTGGTCAGTGCCGAGCCGAGGGTACGCCAGTGGCTGCGCAAGGTGCTGGGCTAGGCTTCGTCCGAATGGGCCGCGCGCCCGGATCGATCTGCAACAAGGAGAAACAGTTGACCGACCGTCGGGACTCGCGGAATCGGCTTGATACCAGTCAAACTGAACGCAATCTGTAGGTATGAATAAGCGCTTCATGCAGGACATCGGATCATGATCTGTCTGAAGCGTCGCAGAATCGATCGACCGTGAGGCTGACCCGTCAAGGGGGCATTATGAACAAGCGCATGAACAACTGGCTCCACGACCTGGGCGTTGCCCTGGGTCTCATCCCGCCACCGCTGCAGCCGGTACCCATTCCCACCGAGGACGAGCGGCGCCGGCGCGAAAACCGTCGCCGGTGAGCTGGCATGCCGCCGCACACATGGGGCGTGGCGGCATGCCAGGGTAAAGCCGATCAGGCCAGCCTGGTGGCCACCACGGTCTGCCGTGACAGCAGGCTGACCAGCACGAAGCTCGCCAGGCCGATGCCCAAGCTGTAGTAGATCGGCGTATTGGCGTCCAGGCCATCCTTGAGCATGAAGGCCAGCGCCGTGCAGAAGCCGAGCGACATGCTGGCCAGCGCGCCGGCGGTGGTGGCGCGCTTCCAGAAGATCGCGCCCATCAGCGGGATCAGCATGCCGCCGACCAGCAGGTTGTAGGCCAGGGTCAGCGCACTGATCACGTCGTTGACCAGCAGGGCGATGCCCAGTACCAGCAAACCCGTGAGCATCGTGAACAGACGGCTCAGGCCCAGGCTCGACTGCTTGCCGCCACGCAGGCGAGGCAGCAAGTCCTCGGTCACGGTCGCCGAGGCTGCCAACAGGCCGGCGCTGGCGGTGGACATCATCGCCGCCAGGGCAGCGGCCATCAGCAATCCGCGAATGCCATCGGGCAGAGTGCCCTTGATCATGGCGGCGAAGGCGTTGTTGGGGTTGGCCAGGTCAGGCATCAACACATGGGCGGCCATGCCGATCACCGCGCAGGCCAGGCCGTAGAGCAGGCAGTAGACCCCGGCGGTGGTCCCGGCGCGCTGGGCGACTTTCTCGTCCCGGGCGGTGAATACCCGCTGCCAGATATCCTGGCCGATGAGGATGCCGAAGAAGTAGATCAGGAAGTAGGTGACGATGGTGTCCCAGCCGATGCTGGTCAGCTCGAAACTGGCTGCCGGCAGCTTGGCCACCAGGCTGTCCCAGCCACCGGCCTTGAGCAGGCACACCGGCAACAGGATGAACATCAGGCCCACGGTCTTGATCACGAACTGGACGATGTCGGTGAGCGTCAGCGACCACATGCCACCGATGGTCGAATAGATCACCACCACGCCGCCGCCGAGCACCAGGGCCAGCCAGAACGGCAGGTCGAGCAGCACCTCCAGCACGGTACCCATGGCCAGGATGGAGGTGACCGTGAGCATCAGGGCATAGACCAGCATGATCACCGCGCTGGCCTGGCGCGCCATGGGGTTGTAGCGGCGCTCGAGGACCTGGGTGACGGTGAAGATGCGCAGGCGCAGCAGCGGCTTGGCGAGGAACAGGTTGATGGCGATGATGCCCAGGCCCAGCGCGGCGCACAGCCAGAAGCCGGAAATCCCGTGCACGTAGCCCAGGCGCACGGTGCCCACGGTAGAGGCGCCACCCAGCACGGTGGTCGCCATGGTGCCCATGTACAAGGTCGGGCCGAGGTTGCGTCCGGCCACCAGGTAGTCCTCATGGGTTTTCGCCCGGCGCATGCCATACCAGCCGAGGCCGAGCATGCCCGCGGCATAGATCAGTACAACGATGATGTCCAAAGCCATTGGGGGTCTCCCGATTATCTTTATTATGGCGAGGTCGATCATGCGGACGGCTCACCCCGTCCGGCGATCTTGTTCTTGTAGTGACGGGCCGCCGGGGCCCGTCACGGGTCTGGCTGGCGAGTCGGCCGACTCAGCGGCGCACGACCCCCGGCAGCACGCAGAGCATCTCGAACAGCAGGTTGGCACCGAGCAGCGAGGTGTTGCCGGTGGTGTCGTAGGGTGGCGAAACCTCGACCAGGTCGCAGCCGACCAGGTCCAGGCCATGGCAGCCACGAATGATCTCCATGGCCTGGATGGTGGTCAGGCCGCCGATTTCCGGCGTACCGGTGCCAGGTGCCCAGGCCGGGTCGATGCCATCGATGTCGAAGGACAGGTACACCGGGCCGCCACCGACCTTTTCCCGTACTTCGGCCATCAATGGCTCGAGCGACTTGTGCCAGCATTCCTCGGCCTGCACCACGCGAAACCCCTGACGACGGCTCCAGTCGAAATCGTCGGCGGTGTAGCCCTGGGCGCGCAAGCCGATCTGCACCACGCGCTGGCAGTCGAGCAGGCCTTCTTCCACGGCGCGGCGGAAGGTGGTGCCGTGGGCGATCTTCTCGCCGAACATGTGGTCATTGACGTCGGCGTGGGCATCGATGTGCACCAGGCCGATCTTGCCGTGCTTCTTGTGCAGGGCACGCAGGATCGGCAGGGTGATGGTGTGGTCGCCGCCCAGGGTCAGCGGGATCACGTCATGCTCGAGGATCTGCTCGTAGGCTTGCTCGATGATCCGCACCGCGTCGAGCAGGTTGAAGGTATTGATCGCCACATCGCCGATGTCGGCCACCGACAGCGAGTCGAACGGGGCCGCGCCGGTGGCCATGTTGTACGGCCTGATCATCACCGATTCGGCGCGAATCTGCCGAGGACCGAAGCGAGTGCCTGAACGCAGCGAGGTGCCGATGTCCAGCGGGACGCCGATGAAGGCGGCGTCGAGCCCGGCGGCGCTTTGCAGGTGGGGGAGGCGGAGCATGGTGGCGATGCCGCCGAAGCGCGGCATTTCGTTGCCGCCCAGTGGTTGGTGAAGAATCTTGTCCACGGTGGGCCTCATCAGTCAGTCGATTGTTATGTTTGTTCGAACCTGCGGCGGGCGATCGCGCAAGCGACCAGGTGCCGCAGGCACGGTGTTGCCGGCAGTCTGCGCAAGGCAATGGGGCGATGGAATCGCTAACGGTAAAAACTTACTTCAGAAATCCGTGAACTTATCGGCGCGACGACGTTACACTGGCGCCTCGCTTTTCGTGGAACCGTCGTACATGGCTTCGTCACTGCCTGACCTGAAACTCTTGCGTATCTTCGTCAGCGTGGTGCGCCACCAGGGCTTCGCCAGTGCCCAGCGCGAACTCAACCTGTCCACCTCGGCCATCAGCACCTACATGAGCCAGCTGGAAAGCTCGCTCGGCCTGGTGCTGTGCCACCGGGGACGGGGCGGCTTCAGCCTGACCAGCAAGGGCGAGCTGTTCCACCAAGAGACCCTGCGGCTGCTGGCCGAACTCGACGGCTTCGAACAGTACGCCGCGGCGCTCAAGGGCGAGCTGCGCGGCACCCTCAACCTTGGGGTGATCGATTCCACGGTGGGCGACCGGGCGCTGCCGCTGGCCGAAGCCATCGGTGCCTACAGCCAGGAGCATCCGGCCGTGCATCTGCACCTGTCGGTCTCCAGTCCCTACGATCTGCAGCTCGGCGTGCAGGACAACCGCCTGGACCTGGCCATCGGCGCGTTCTCCTCGCGCATGAGCGGCTTGCTCTACCAGCCGCTGTACCGCGAGCAGCACTGGCTGTACTGCAGCAGTCGACACCCGTTGTTCAGCGAGCGGCGCATTCCCGAGCAAGTCATCACCCAGCAACGCATGGTCGGTCGTGGCTACTGGAGCCAGGCCGAGCTGGCCCGACACGGCTTCAAGCACAGCGCCGCGACCGTGGACAGCATGGAAGCTCAGCTGATCCTGGTGCTCTCGGGGGCCTACATCGGCTACCTGCCCGAGCACTACGCCCAGGCCTGGGTCGCCAAGGGCGACTTGCGAGTGCTGTCGCCAGCGACCTTCGGCTACCAGGCGCCGTTCTCGCTGATCATTCGGCGCGGGCGCAGCCGCGACCCGTTGATCCAGACCTTCCGGGATCTGCTCAAGACCCAGCTCAACGTCGGTTGAGCGCCTGCGTCGATGCCATCCGTCAGCTCGACGGCTGTACCCGACCGTTACCCACCGTTTCGGTTGTAAAGCTTCTGCTACACCGTTATTTGTCCAAGAAGGACTTAGTTCATGCCTGAAACAGGACCGCAAGATGCGCAATAACCTACCTGTCACCGATCAGGAAAGAACCTTTTCCAGCGACCAGCGGCTGATCTCCACCACCGGCCTGGACAGCCGCATCACCTATTGCAACGACGCCTTCGTGGCGATCAGCGGCTTCACCTACGACGAACTGGTCGGCCAGCCGCACAATCTGGTGCGTCATCCGGACATGCCGCCCCCGGTGTTCGCCCATATGTGGGAGACCATTCGCCAGGGCCAGCCATGGATGGGAGTGATCAAGAACCGGGCGAAGAACGGCGACTACTACTGGGTCAGCGCATATGTCACGCCCATTTACGAACAGGGCCGGGTCAGCGGCTACGAGTCGGTACGCTCGGTACCGACCCGCGAGCAGATCCAGCGTGCCGAGCGCCTTTATGCACGCCTGCGCAATGGCCGTTCGGCCAGGCCCTGGCACGCCCGCCTGGGTCATCGGCTCGCACGCGGCTGGCCCTTGCTGGTCGCCGGGCTGCTCATCGCCGCGGCCCAGCTGTGGTTGTCGAGCGCGGCGGCGCTGGCGGTACTGGTGCTCGCGCTGCTGGCGGCCTGGTACCTGGTCGAGCATCGCGGCGACCAGGCCCTGCGCCGTACCCTGGCGCAACAGCCAAAGGCCTTCACCAGCCCGCTGGTGGCCTTGACCTACAGCGACAGCCCCGGCCTGCATGGCCAACTGGAGCTGGCGATCCTCAGCGAGGAGGCCCGCTTGCAGACTGCCCTGACCCGGCTGGTGGATGCTGGGGAAGGCGTCAAGGCGCGCGCCAAGCAGTCCTCCAGCCTGTCCGAGACCCAGGCACGGATGCTCGAACGCCAGCGCAGCGAAACCGATCAGTCGGCCACCGCCATTGCCCAGATGGCCGCCACCATCCAGGAAGTCACCCATCATGTGCAAAGCACGGCGCACGTGGCCGGCGATGCCGATCAGCTGGCCCAGCAGGGCACCTTGCTGGCGCAGCGAAGTCTCGAGGCGATGGGCAGCATGAGCCAGGCGGTCGGCGACATCGGCCAGGCGGTTCATGCGCTGGCCGAGCAGACCCAGTCGATTGGCAGCGTGGTCGATGTGATCACCGCCATCGCCGAACAGACCAACCTGCTGGCGCTCAACGCCGCGATCGAGGCGGCGCGTGCCGGCGAACAGGGGCGTGGCTTCGCCGTGGTGGCCGACGAGGTACGCTCGCTGGCCCAGCGTACCCGAACCTCGACCGAGGAAATCCATCAGATCATCGCCAGCCTGCGCGCCGGTGCCGAGCGCGCGGTGGCCAGCGCCAACCACGGCGAGCAGATCTCCCAGGACAGCGTGCAGAGCGTGGAAGCGGTGCGCTCGGCACTGGCTGGCATTGCCCAGGCCATCAGTCGCATCACCGGCATGAGCCAGCAGATGGCTACCGCTTCGCAAGAGCAGAGCCACGTGGCCGAGGAGATCAATCAGCAGATCACCCGCATCGCCCAGTTGTGCGACCAAAGCGCCGATCAGGCTCGGCAGGGCGCCGACATCAGTCGCGAGCTCGAGCGCATGGCCGAGTACCTGTACAGCCTGGCGGAGCGCTTCAACCGGTAATCGAAGGGGAGAGCGGCAAGCTGCAAGCCGATCGTGATGGGGCGAACTCGCCACTGGCCGGCTTGTAGCTTGCGGCTTGCGGCTGGCGCCGCCACACTGGCGCCAGCCAGGAGAGAGCCCCATGTCCAGACCCCGTTGCGAACGCTGCCTGCGTCCGCTCGCACAATGCCTATGCCCGCTGATTCCCCAGCTTGACAGCCGCACCCGAGTACTGGTGCTGCAGCATCCGAGCGAAACCGCCCACGCCCTCAACACGGCGCGCCTGGTGGCGTTGGGGCTGGTCAATGCCGAGTTGCGGGTCGGTGAGGCGTTCGATGACCTGCAACAGGGGCTCGAGGCGCCTGGCTATCAGCCGGCATTGTTGTTCCCGGGGGAGCAGGCCCAGGTGCTGGAAGCAACCCCGGCGGCGGATGCCCGACCGCTGTTGCTGGTGGTGCCCGACGGCACCTGGCGCAAGGCGCGCAAGTTGCTCTACCTCAATCCCGCGCTGGCTGCCTTGCCACGGGTGAGCCTGGGGGATGCACCGGTTTCGCGCTACCGCTTGCGCAAGGCGCCGCAGGCCGGTGCCTTGTCGACGGTGGAGGCGGTGGTACAGGCGCTGAACGCGCTGGAGGCGCCGAAGCGTTTCGACGCGCTGCTGCGACCGTTCGAGGCGCTGATCGAAGGCCAGATCGCAGCGATGGGGCGCGAGACGTTCGAGCGTAACCATGGCGCAGGAGGCAGAGCGGCCGTACCCGTGAGGTGAGAACGGTGCCCATGTGACGGCGCCTGGGCCCGCGTTGCGGGCCATCGCGGCCGCTTCGGCGTCCCGGTGGCGGCCGCCACTACACATGGACACGGGTGAAGACCTGCGAGACAGCCTGACTCAGGTTGCGAGGCGCTCAGACGCCAGCGAAGCGCCGGTCCAGGTAGGCGATGATGTCCCCGGATTCGTACATCCAGGTGGTCTTGCCGTCTTCCTCGATGCGCAGGCAAGGGACCTTGACCCGGCCGCCGCCCTCGAGCAGGGCCTGGCGGTGGGCGGGGTCGTTCTTCGCATCGCGCAGCGCCACCGGCACGTTCAACCGGTGCAAGGCCCGGCGGGTCTTGACGCAGAATGGGCAGGCATGGAACTGGTACAGGGCCAGGCCGCGGGCTTGCCGGTCGACCTCGGCCTGGGCCTGGGGGCTACGCTTGCGTTTGGCCGGACGACTGATCCAGTCGCCGAACACGATGAGCTGGCCGAGGCCGACCCGCAGGGCTTTGACGATCATGGGCAACTCCTGAAGCAGGACGCCGACCCATGCGGTCGGCGTCGAGGGCCTGTCACTTGATCAGGCTGAGAAACTCGCTGCGGGTGGCGGCGTTGGTGCGGAATTCACCCAGCATCACCGAGGTGATCATCGCCGAGTTCTGCTTTTCCACCCCACGCATCATCATGCACATGTGCTTGGCTTCGATGACCACGGCCACGCCAGCCGCGCCGGTCACCTGGGACACCGCCTCGGCGATCTGTCGGCTGAGGTTTTCCTGGATCTGCAGGCGGCGAGCATACATGTCGACGATGCGCGCGACCTTGGACAGGCCCAGGACCTTGCCCTTGGGCAGGTAGGCCACGTGCGCCTTGCCGATGAACGGCAGCATGTGGTGCTCGCACATCGAATAAAGCTCGATATCCCGAACCAGTACCATCTCGCTGTTGTCAGAGCTGAACAACGCGCCGTTGGTGACTTCTTCCAGGGTCTGCTCATAACCGCGGCAAAGGTACTGCATGGCCTTCGCTGCCCGCTTGGGCGTGTCGCGCAGGCCCTCGCGGGAGACGTCCTCGCCCAGTTGGCTGAGGATCTCGGTGTAGTTCTGTTCCAGGGACATGGATCTACCTGTGGGAATTTTCGCAAAGATGAAGGGTACGGCGGCAAGGGCGGCGCTGCAAGCGCGGCTTCACTCGTCGCGCCCCTCGAGCATGGTTCGCTTGAGCATCACGTAGACCGCGCCGGTGCCGCCGTGGCGCGGATTGCAAGAGACGAAACCCAGTACCTGGGGATGCTGGCGCAACCAGGTATTGACGTGGCTCTTGATCATTGGTCGCTTGCCATCCAGGCGCGCTGCCTTGCCATGGGTGACGCGCACGCAGCGCACCTCCAGCCGGGTCGCCTCGGCAATGAAGTCCCAGAGCGTCTCGCGCGCCTTTTCCACGCTCATGCCGTGCAAGTCCAGGCTGCCTTCGAACGCAATCTGGCCAAGCTTGAGCTTGCGCATCTGCGCTTCCTGCACGCCATCGCGCCGCCACATCAGCTCATCCTCGGCGCCAACGTCGATGACGAACTGGTCGGACAGGCCGTCGATCACCAGCGGCTGGTCGCTGCGCACGGTCGCGGCCTGGCGCAGCTCGGCCAGGCGCTTGCGGTCGGAGCGGGGTTTGCCGACGTCCGCACGGTCGTGGCTGATCGGTCTGACCCCGCGCATTTCACCGCGGAACAGGGAAAAATCGTCGTCTTGCATGCATGCCTCCACGTGGGCGGCGTAGTTTACGCGACTCTCCGATGTCGTACAGTCAATCGTGCTTCTTCATCAGGTGCGGGGCCAGGCCCAGCTCGTGCCGACGCCGCAGGCGCAGCCGGGCGAGGCGCCAACAGCGCACGCCCAGCCAGAGCAGTACCAGCCCGGCCAGGGCCAGCACCACGGCCAGCGGACGATTGGCATGCAGGTCGGCGAGCGCCTCGTAGTTGCCCAGCACGCCAGCGACGCCGGCCATGGCCAGGAGAATTCCCAGCGTGGCGAGCAGCGTGGCCAGGGCCGCCGCCAGGCGCGCTCCCCAAGCGCCAGGTCGGCGCGGGCGCAGGTGGCGGGCATCGAAACTGTCGGATCGCTTCATCCCGGTTTCCTCGTGAGCTCTGCGCAGTCGACTCCTGGCCGAGGATGCTGGTTCCGCCCGGGCATCGGCGAGCGGGTGTTCAGATCAGGCTGTCGGTCGGGGCCACGCAAGCGAAGTTGTCGGCCATCACGGCCATTTCACAGCGATGGATCAGTGCCGCGGGAATCACTTCGTCCTTGAAGGCCAGGTCGCGCGTGGTGGAGGCATCCTCGACCAGGGTGCAGCGGTAACCATAGTCCTTGGCGCGACGTACCGTGGTGCTGACGCTCGAATGACTCATGAAACCGCAGACGATGATATCCAGATGGCCAAGCGCCTGCAGGGTTTCGTGCAGGCTGGTGTTCTTGAAGGCATTGGGCATGCGCTTCTCGATCACGGTCTCGCCGTCGAGCGGTTCGAGACCGGGAATGAACTCGCCGCGGCTGCCCTGGGGATCGAACAGGCCACCGACGGTGCCGAGATGGCGCACATGGACGATCGGGCGCCCGGCCTTGCGCGCGGCCTCGAGCAACCTGGCGATGTTGGCCACCGCCTGGTCCATGCCCGACAGGGCCAGCGGGCCCTCGAGGTATTCCTTCTGGGCATCGATGACGATGAGGCTGGCCTGGCTCAGCCTGGCCGGCGGATAGTCGCGGCCACTCAGGCGGAACATCGTGGTTGGAACGGACATCAAGGGCTCCTTCACTAGGGCTTTTGTGCCCCTATTGTCACTTGCCAGCGCTTCAATGGGAATGGTTGACAGCTCAGACAGCATGATTCCTGGCCTGCGGCGCCGGCGCGGTGCAGGCCGAGGGAACATTTCCCTCGCGGTGCTGTTAGACTTTTGTACTGTCTGATAAGGAGTTTCTCGTGATCACATCCCGCCTGCGCACGCTGCGCGATCATATCCGCTGGGCCGTCAGCCGCTTCCATGAGCATGACCTGTTCTTCGGCCACGGGGCCGACAATGCCTGGGACGAAGCCCGGATGCTGGTCCTCGGGGCGCTGCATTTGCCGTGGGAAATGGCCGATGGCTACCTGGACTGCCAGCTCGAGGACGATGAGCGTGTCCGTCTGCAGCACCTGATCAAGCGGCGTATCGAGGACCGGGTGCCGACCGCCTACCTGCTGGGCGAGGCGTGGTTCTGCGGCATGTCGTTCGTGGTCGACGACCGCGTGCTGGTGCCGCGCTCGCCGATTGGCGAGCTGATCGAGAAACGCTTCGCCCCTTGGCTGGCCGACGAACCGGCGCGCATCCTGGACCTGTGCACCGGCTCGGGCTGCATCGGCATCGTCGCCGCCGACGTGTTCACCGAGGCCGAAGTCGTGCTGTCGGACCTGTCGTTCGAGGCGCTGGAAGTGGCCAACCGCAACATCGAGCGGCATGGCCTCGAGGATCGTGTCTACACGGTGCAGGGCGATGGCTTTGCCGGCCTGCCCGGCCAGCGCTTCGACCTGATCCTGTCCAACCCGCCGTACGTCGATGCCGAGGACTTCGCCGACATGCCGGCCGAGTACCATCACGAACCCAAGCTCGGCCTGGCCTGCGGCAGCGACGGCCTGGACCTGGTGCGCCGGATGCTGGCCGAAGCCGCCGACCACCTGACCGAGAAAGGCCTGCTGGTGGTCGAAGTCGGCAACAGCCAGGTGCATGTCGCCAACCTCTACCCCGAGGTCGACTTCGCCTGGCTGGAATTCGAGCGCGGCGGGCACGGTGTATTCATGCTGACCGCGCAACAGTGCCGCGACCACCAGGCACTCTTCCAATCCCGAACCTGAGCCGCACGCTACAAGCTGATCGTGTGACTAGCGCACCCCGCGCCGGCCTTGAGCATGCAGCGCTGGCAAAGGCTACTCGGTCAGCCTGCCGCTTGCCGCTTGCAGCTCCCGGCCTCACCGGGTAGCCATCCAGATCAGCAGGGCCGCCTGGAACACCGCGAAGGCCACCAGGCAGGTGATGGTGAAGCGCAAGCCGCCGTCTTCGCGACGGTAGCGGGCCACGCGTTCGTCGCGCTCGCGCAGCTGCGCTTCCTTGTCCTGCAACTGCTGGTCGGCCTGTTGCAGCAGGCCGGCGGCTTCGAGCATGTCCAGGCGCTGGACTTTCTCGCTGTTGTAGCCTTGCCTGAGCTGGCCGACCGGCGTCTCGACGATGCAGCCCTTGAGCTGTTGGCCTTCGGCGTGTTCCAGACGCAGACCGATGGCGCGCAGCACGTGGTCGCGGCGCAGGCGGGCCTCGGGGTCGATGGCGTCCTTGACCGGCAGCTCCATGCGCTCGACCTGATAGTGCGACCAGCGTGCCTGCAGCCATTGCACCGCCTGGGACAGCAGGAAGCGGCCCAGGCCGCGGTCAGTCGGCTCCATCTGCAGGCCCTGAAGGTCACCCAGGCGCACCTGGCGCTGTTCATGGTCGACCCAGACGTCCAGGCGGTTCTGCTCCTTGCGCACGCGTTCCCCGGGCAGGCGGATTTCCAGGCGCAGCAGGCTCAGCGCCAGGCCGTGGCGCTCGGCATGGCCAAATTCGACGAAACGCAACGGACGTGGCCCCTTGAGGCGATCCGTCGGCAATGGCGCCAGTCGCAACAGCTGGAAGTGCTCGACCGCCACCTCGGCCCAGGGCAGGGCGGGGCTGTCGCTGGCAGACGGCTCCTGCCCGGCAGGCTCGGTGGGGGTGGCTTCGCTCATCGGGTATTCCTCGCAGGCTGTTCGAACGATCGGGTCGCCAGCGTACGCACACGGCGTGGCGGCGTGGCCCAGGGTCGGATATCAGCGTATCGGCCAGGCGAGGCAGAACCTGAGCGCTGCGCTCAGCTCGTCGGCAGGCCGCGGATGAAGCTGACGATCCGTTCGCCCAGCTCGTGGGCCAAGGGCAATTCCGGGTTGCTGTAGCTTTCGCGTTGCTCGCTCATGTCGGCCGGGCTGATGCGCAGCATGTGGTTCATGCCGTCGATCAGCACCATCTGCGCGTCCGGCCGGGCCGCCTTCAGGCGTTCGGCGTCGGCCACGTCCACCTGCACGTCGTTGCGCCCCTGGATGATCAGGGCGGGAATCGTGAGCCGGGCGAAGGCCGCCGCTGGATCCTGGCGGAACAGCGAGATCAGGTAGGGCTGGACACTGGGACGAAAGACCTGGCGCAGCGGCGCCGGTACGTCCAGGCTGGTCTGCCCGGCCTGCAGACGGTCGAGCAGGGCGTTGCCGCGGGCCAGTTCGCGCCTGGACAAACGCTGCGCCAGTTGTTCGCGCACGACCTCGGCCAGTGGTCGGCCGCTGCCGGCCAGGCTGACGATGGCGCTGGCGCCAGCAGGCTCGGCGGCCAGGCTGGCGATCAGCGCGCCTTCGCTGTGTCCGATCAGGATCAGCTGGCCGAAGCGCGGGTCGGCCTTGAGCATGCGGCCCCAGGCGCTGGCGTCCGCGACATAGCGTTCCACGCTCAGGTCGCGCTCGTCCGGGGTGGCCGGCTGGCTGGCCGCCACGCCACGCTTGTCGTAGCGCACGCTGGCGATATGCGCGTCGGCCAGCAGCCAGGCCAGGCGCTTGAGGTTGTCGACCCGACCGCCAGCCGGGTTGTTGCCATCGCGGTCGGTCGGACCGGAGCCGGCGATGATCAGCACCACCGGCGGCGGGGTGTCGCCCTGCGGCAGCAGCAGGCTGCCATGCAGCACGCCCTGGTCGGTCTGCAGGTCGATCGGGCGTTGCAGGACGGTGGGGGAGGCGGCCTGGGCCAGGCCGGTACAGCACAGCAGGAACAAGGCGACAATGCGCGACTTCATCGAACTACCAGCGCGGCGCCGGGCCGCTCCTTCACGGTGGGATGCCGGTTGGACATGGTCGGCGCCCGCAAGGTTCTGCTTGCGGGGATGAACAACCCGGTAGGCCTGCGTATACTGGCGGCCTTGTTCAAATCAGGCTGATTCGCGGAGCGTCCTGCATGTCCGGCAATACCTACGGCAAGCTGTTCACTGTCACCACCGCTGGCGAGAGCCATGGTCCGGCGTTGGTCGCCATAGTCGACGGCTGCCCGCCGGGCCTGGAGATTTCCCTGGCCGACCTGCAGCACGACCTGGATCGACGCAAGCCCGGGACCAGCCGGCACACCACCCAGCGCCAGGAGCCCGACGAGGTCGAGATTCTCTCCGGCGTGTTCGAGGGCCGCACCACCGGCTGCCCGATCGGCCTGCTGATCCGCAACACCGACCAGAAGTCCAAGGACTATTCGGCCATCAAGGACCTGTTCCGCCCGGCCCATGCCGACTACACCTATCACCACAAGTACGGTACCCGCGACTACCGTGGCGGTGGTCGCAGCTCGGCGCGCGAGACCGCCATGCGCGTGGCCGCCGGGGCCATCGCCCGCAAGTACCTGGCCAGCCAGGGCATCCGCGTGCGTGGCTACATGAGCCAGCTTGGGCCGATCCAGATTCCGTTCAAGACCTGGCAGTCGGTGGAGCAGAACGCCTTCTTCTGCCCCGATCCGGACAAGGTCGCCGAGCTGGAAACCTACATGGACCAGCTGCGCCGCGATCAGGATTCGGTCGGCGCGAAGATCACCGTGGTCGCCGAAGGCGTGATGCCTGGCCTGGGCGAGCCGATCTTCGATCGCCTGGACGCCGACCTGGCCCATGCACTGATGAGCATCAATGCGGTCAAGGGTGTGGAAATCGGGGCTGGCTTCGCCAGTGTCGCCCAGCGTGGCACCGAGCACCGTGACGAACTGACCCCGGCGGGGTTCCAGGGCAACAACGCCGGCGGCATTCTCGGCGGCATTTCCTCGGGCCAGCCGATCGTCGCCCACCTGGCGCTCAAGCCGACCTCGAGCATCACCACGCCGGGGCAGTCCATCGACGTGCATGGCAACCCGGTCGAGGTGATCACCAAAGGTCGCCACGACCCTTGCGTGGGCATCCGCGCCACGCCGATCGCCGAGGCGATGATGGCCATCGTGCTGATGGACCACCTGCTGCGTCATCGCGCGCAGAACGCCGAGGTCAAGGTAGCCACGCCGGTGCTGCGTTGAACCTGGCTGGCGCGCCTGTCGGCGCCCGGGCCTGCTGAGCCGTGGCGCCGATCCCCTACTGGCGGCTGTCCAGCTTCTATCTGTTCTATTTTGCCCTGCTGGGCGCCACGGCGCCGTTCCTGGCGCTGTACTTCGACCACCTGGGGTTTTCCCCGGCGCGCATCGGCGAGCTGGTGGCCATCCCCATGCTGATGCGCTGCATCGCGCCGAACTTGTGGGGCTGGCTGGGCGACCGCAGTGGCCGGCGCCTGCTCATCGTGCGCCTGGGGGCCTTGTCGACCCTGGCCAGTTTCGCGCTGATCTTGCTGGGCAAGAGCTATGCCTGGCTGGCGCTGGTCATGGCCTTGCACGCGTTCTTCTGGCATGCGGTGCTGCCGCAGTTCGAAGTGATCACCCTGGCTCACCTGCATGGGCAGACCGCGCGCTACAGCCAGGTCCGGCTGTGGGGGTCGATCGGCTTCATCCTGGCGGTGATCGGCCTGGGGCGATTGTTCGAATGGCTGAGCCTGGATATCTATCCGCTGGCCGTGCTGGCGATCATGGCCGGCATTCTGGGCGCCAGCCTATGGGTGCCGGACGCCAGGCCGGTCGAGCACGCCGAGCGAGGCAGCGGCGGTGGCTTCCTCAGGCAGCTGGCGGCGCCCGGCGTCGCGGGGTTCTATGTGTGCGTGGCGCTCATGCAGCTCAGCCATGGGCCTTATTACACGTTCCTCACCTTGCACCTGGAGCACTTGGGCTACGGGCGTGGAGCCATCGGCCTGCTCTGGGCGCTGGGCGTGCTCGCCGAAGTGCTGGTGTTCATGCTCATGAGCCGGCTGTTCAAGCGCTTCTCGGTGCAGCAGGTGCTGCTGGCCAGTTTCCTGCTCGCGGGGCTGCGCTGGCTGCTGCTGGGCGAACTGGCGCAGGTGCCTGCGGTACTGCTGCTGGCGCAGGGGCTGCACGCTGCCACCTTCGGTTGCTTCCATGCCGCCTCGATCGCCTTCGTCCAGGGCAGTTTCGCCGCGCGCCAGCAAGGCCAGGGACAGGCGCTGTACGCCGCCCTGGCCGGCACTGGTGGCGCTTTGGGCGCCTTGTACTCCGGCTATGCCTGGACGCTCCTGGGCCCACGCTCCACCTTTGGTATAGCCAGTCTGGCCGCCTGCATGGCAGCCGTTATCATGATCATCCGAATGAAGCAGAGCAGGACAGTCCCCGATGAGCATCCTTAGCGTTTTCCATGCCTCCAGCGCGCACCTGCCAGGCAAGGTCCTGACCCACCATGAGGACGTCGTCACCACCCTGGCCGAGCAAGGCGTGCGCTTCGAACGTTGGGACAGCGGTGTGTCGCTGCGCCCCGGCACGCCGAGCCAGGCAGTGCTGGAGCAGTGCGCGGCCACGCTGGATGGCTTACAGGGCGCGTATCACTGCCAGGCCGTGCGCCTGCTCAATTGCGACGGCGTGGATGCCACGACGGCTGGGCTGCGCGATGAGCACGTGCATCCGGTCGATGAGGTCCTGACGGTACTCGGTGGTCGGGTGCAGGTAGCCATGCGCCTGGCCGACCAGGTGCTGTCCGTGCTGTGCGAAAAGGGTGATCTGGTTCGAATCCCGGCGGGTGTGGCGCGCTGGTTCGAACTGGGGGAAAGGCCGTTCTGCCTGGCGCTGAGGTTGTTCGAGCATGAGCGAGGGGTGATGCCTCGATTCACCGGGAATGCGCAGGCACGGGAATTTCCCGGCATCGACGAACTCTGATGTCAGGCAGGTGAAAGGCTTGGGGTCGTCGCCAGGTACGATCGCAAGATCGGCCTGCCTCCGCGATGCTTCTGGCGGGACGGCCGGTCTTGCGAGTGTCCTGCAGCCACTTAGCGGTAGGTCGGCAGGGCGAAGCGTTGCTGGCTTTGCAACATCGAGATCACGGGCAGCTCGCTGGCCTGCTCGGCAAGATCGCGGCGAATCGCGCTGATGGCCCAGGAGAGCTGTTCAGCGCTGTGCAACTGAGCGTACGACAGGACGCGCCGGGTCACCTTGCCATCACTGCCACGCAGGGTCAGCAGGATACCGCCGTCGGGGCGAGGCTGAGTGGCGACTTGATAGGCTGCGAAGACCGAAGCGAATTTTTCCTGAATGAGGTCCATGTCCTACTCCGAATGTTGTGTGAACAGAATTGACATGGATGAGTGCAGCGAGCGTGCCAGGTTTTCCCGATTGAAAAATCCCTTTTAAATCAACATGTTATGAAGTGTTTTCAAACACCTTCGCCGTGCATAGTGCATGGTCGTGCATTTTGCACAGTGCATTTTGCATGGCGCTCGCAGTCGGTGTGCCCCGACCTGGCATGGTCACGCTGGAACCTTCTTTCCTGCAGCGCTGCCTATGCTTGATAAAGACGCAATTCCCAGAAGCAGGAGAGTGCAGATGTCCGATGCTGGCCAGTCAGGTTCGACCATGACCGATGAAGAAGCCATCGAATTCGCCGAACAGGTCTTCGAGCGGGCCCGCCAAGGCGATGCGCAGATGCTTGCGCGGCTGGTGGACAGCGGTTTGCCCGTCAACCTGCGCAACCAGAAGGGTGATAGCTTGCTGATGCTCGCCAGCTACCATGGCCATCAGGCTGCGGTTAAGGCTTTGCTCGAGCGTGGCGCCGATCCGCTGCTGGCCAACGACAATGGTCAGTTGCCGATCGCTGGCGCGGCCTTCAAGGGCGACCTGGCGATGATTCGTCTGTTGATCGAGCATGGGGTCCCGGTCGATGCCGCTGCGGCCGATGGTCGTACCGCGCTGATGCTGGCTGCCATGTTCAATCGCAGCGAAATCCTCGAGTACCTGCTCGAGCAGGGCGCAGACCCCAGGCACCGCGATGCGCGAGGCACCGATGCCCTCGGCGCGGCCGTGACCATGGGCGCTCCCGATACGGCCGCGCGCCTGCAGGCGCTGGTCGGTTAGCCGTCGCGGGCTGATTGGGGCTATCCTTGGCGACTTTTTTCGCTCGCAGGGGCCCTCATGAAAGACCAGTTGCTCGAACTCATTCGCCTCGTCGGTGCCGGCTGCATGCCTGACGAGCAGATCGAACGGATCGCCGAGGAAGCCGCCCAGGCCTATGCCGACCCCGCCGGCTTTCTCGCCGCCAACCCGGACGTCAACTACGACGACAGTTTCCCGATTGCGCTGGGCGAGTGGGTGGTGGTCGGCAGCCTGCCCGACACCGTGCTGTTCCAGGCCGACAGTTACCAGGAGCTGTTCCAGCGGATCACCGAATCGTTCGACAAGAGCGTGCCGTTCAACCTCAAGCCCAAGCAACTGGCGCGCACCGAACCGCTGACCGCGCTCAACCGTATCCAGGTGCAGATGGCGGCACTGAACAAGGAAGCCGGCGGCTACGTGCTAGTCAATTTCAGTCAGTTGCTGGACGACGAGTTGCAGATGGTGCTGGTCGGCCAGCACGACCTGGCGCGGCTGCTCGAGCTGAGCGCCGAGCTGGGCATCGCCGCGGCGCCTGCCCTGGAGGCTCTGCGGGTCGCCGCGCACGTCTGAGCGGTCAGCCCAGGGCGGTGTCAAGGAACATCATTACCGCGAAGCCGCCCATCAGGCCAAGGGTGGCAGAGGTCTGGTGGCCGTTGCGGTGGGTTTCCGGGATGACTTCATGGGAGACCACGAACAGCATGGCGCCGGCGGCCAGCCCCATGCTCACCGGATAGGCCAGGGCGAAGCCGGTGGAGATGCCCAGACCGATCACCGAACCCAGCGGCTCCATCAATCCCGAGCCGATCGCCACCAGCGCGGCCTTGAAGTTGGACAGGCCCGTCGCGCGCAGGGCCAGGGCCACCGCCAGGCCTTCGGGAATGTCCTGGATGGCGATCGCGCTGGTCAGCGGCAGCCCCACGGCCATGTCGCCATTGGTGAAGCTCACGCCGATGGCCATGCCTTCCGGCAGGTTGTGCAAGGTGATCGCCAGCACGAACAGCCAGACCCGGCTGATGCGCGCCGACTCGGGGCCGCAAGGCCCGGTGCTTTCGTGCTCGTGGGGCGTGAAGCGATCCAGGCCGAGCATCAGCAGCACGCCCAGCGCCATGCCAAGCACCACGGTGAACGCCGCGGCGCTGCCGCTGCCAGTGATTTCCCGGGCAGCGTCCAGCCCGGGCAGGATCAGCGAAAACGAGCTGGCCGCCAGCATCATCCCAGCGGCGAAGCCGAGCATCACGTCCTGGTTGCGACTGCTGACATCGCGCAATACCACGGCCAGTACCGCACCCAGCGCCGTGGCGGCAAAGCCCGAGGAACCGCCGAGAAACGCCAGGTGCAGGTTGTGCGAATGCTCGCCCTGGAAGGCATTCCAGATACTGGCGCCGAGCAGCGCCAGGATCGCCAGCAGGCTCACGCCCAGGCCCGCGCTCAACCACGGCGTGGTCAGGACTTGTTCCCGCCAGGCACCGCGCATGGTCGAAGGGATGGCACTGTGGGTATGGGCTGGGGGCATGCGGACCTCGTCGACGAAAGATGAAGGCAGTCTACCTGTCTTGACCTGGCGAACGCGCCGGGATTCCTTCTATCGAGCCGATAGCCGACTATGCTCAGCCAGAGGGCAACCGCAGCGGGAGGCATGCACATGGGATCGACATTCAACGGCCTGGTCGGCCTGATCATTTTCGCTCTGGACATCTGGGCGATCATCAACGTCGTTAAAAGCAGTGCGGGGCTAGGCGCCAAGATCCTCTGGGTGCTGCTCATCCTCCTGCTGCCGGTCGTGGGCCTGATCATCTGGGCGATCGCCGGGCCCAGGGGACGCTAGCCGCTAACGTAGCGCGTCGGTGCTGGCGCAGCGGACGGGGCGAACCGTGGCGCGGCGGCAGGTACTCCCGACCCGGTCGGTATCTGGCTGCTCGTGCGGTTGGCCAGGCGCCTGCAGCAGCTCCGTCACACAATTTTCACACGTGATTGCCGACAATCCGCGCCGCACGATACGGCCTTGGCCCAATTGCCTTCGCGCAAGCCAATGACCGCTCGACCCCCTGCCGCCAAGGCAGGCGTGCCCTCTCGCAAACCCGCAATTCCAGGACCTTACCATTCATGGCCAACCCGGATGCCTTGAAGCACGGGGCGGTGTCCCGCCCATTCGCGCCGACCCTCAGATCACACCTGGCCTACACGCTGCTCAGCGGCCTGATGATCATGCTGATGCTCAGCCTGGTGCGCCTTGCATTGTTGCTCTACAACGGCGACATGGTCGGCCAGACGCCGTGGTCGACCGTCGCCGAAGGTTTTCTCAACGGCCTGCGCTTCGACCTGCGGGTCGTGGTCTACATCAGCATTCCGCTGCTGCTGGCCGTGCTGGTGCCCAGGGCAATGGCCGCGCGCGGCTTGTTCCGGCTCTGGCTGACCTTGGCCTCGAGCCTGGTGATGTTCCTCGGCCTGGTGGAGATGGACTTCTACCGCGAGTTCCACCAGCGCCTCAACGGCCTGGTCTTCCAATACATCAAGGAAGACCCCAAGACCGTGCTGAGCATGCTCTGGTATGGCTTCCCGGTGGTTCGCTACGTGCTGGCCTGGCTGTTCGGCACCTGGCTGCTGAGCCTGCTGTTCAAGGGCATCGATCGCCTGACCCGGAGCATCGGCGGCGCGCCACGGCCGGCCACGCCGTGGTACAACCGCCTGGCGGTGTTCATGGTGATCCTGCTGCTGGCGGTGGTCGCCGCGCGCGGCACCTTGCGCCAGGGGCCGCCGATGCGCTGGGGCGATGCCTTCACCACCGATTCCAATTTCGTCAACCAGCTGGGCCTCAACGGTACACTGACCCTGATCGATGCGGCCAAGAGCCGTTTCGGCGAGGACCGCGCCAATATCTGGAAGCCTACCCTCGATCCGCAGAAAGCCCAGCAGAACGTACGCGACTTGCTGCTCACGCCTGCCGATACCCTGGTCGATGCCGACAGCGCGGCAGTGCGCCGTGACTTCCTGCCACCTGCCGAGCGGACGCTGCCGATCCGTAACGTGGTGGTGATCCTCATGGAGAGCTTCGCCGGGCATTCGGTTGGCGCGCTGGGCAGCACCGAGCAGATCACGCCCAACTTCGACCGACTGGCCAAGCAAGGGCTGCTGTTCGACCGCTTCTTCTCCAATGGCACGCATACCCATCAGGGCATGTTCGCCACCATGGCCTGCTTCCCCAACCTGCCAGGCTTCGAATACCTGATGCAGACGCCCGAAGGTGGCCACAAGCTGTCCGGACTGCCGGCGCTGCTCAGCGCCCGCGACTACGACGACGTCTACGTCTACAACGGTGATTTCGCCTGGGACAACCAGTCCGGCTTCTTCGGCAACCAGGGCATGACCACCTTCATCGGCCGCAACGACTTCGTCAATCCGGTGTTCTCCGACCCGACCTGGGGCGTGTCCGACCAGGACATGTTCGACCGGGCGGCCGAGGAACTGGCGCACAACTATGGCAAGAAGCCTTTCTATGCCCTGTTGCAGACCCTGTCCAACCATACGCCGTATGCCTTGCCCAAGGACCTGCCAGTCGCCCCGGTGACCGGCCAGGGACGCCTGGACGAGCACCTGACCGCCATGCGCTATTCGGACTGGGCGCTGGGCCAGTTCTTCGAGAAGGCGCGCAAGCAGCCGTACTACAACGAGACCCTGTTCGTGATCGTCGGCGACCATGGCTTCGGCAACCACCAGCAGGTTACCGAACTGGACCTGGGCCGCTTCAACGTACCGTTGCTGCTGATCGCCCCCGGTATCCAGGAGAAGTTCGGCGCGGTCAACCATACCGTCGGCACCCAGGTCGACATCGTGCCGACCATCATGGGTCGCCTCGGTGGCCAGACCCGTCACCAGTGCTGGGGGCGTGACCTGCTGAACCTGCCGCCAGGCGATCCGGGCGTAGGCATCATCAAGCCTTCGGGCAGCGAACAGATCGTCGGGCTGGTGCAGGGCGATCGCATCCTCATCGAATCCCGCGACATGGAGCCACGCCTGTACCGCTACCAGTTGGGCCGCGAGTTCAAGGCCGAGCCGATCCACGGCGCCGACCAGCCGCAACTGTTGGAAAAGCTCGAGTCGTACATCCAGACCGCGACGCGCAGCTTGCTCGACAACACCGCCGGCGTGGTCCACGGCACCCCCGAATGAGCTGACCCAGGGGGCATCGAGGCGCGCCGGACGACCGGCGCGCCTTTTTTTCGACCTGCGATCCGCCGACCTGAACAAAAAGGCAGGCAGGCAGGTCAAGCGATAACGGGCGTCACTCGATGTTCGTCGATTGAGAGGTCAAGGCCAATGAAAGAATGGGAAATCATCTTCCTGGATCAACACGGTGTGCAGAATTCTCTTGTGTACAGCGGGGAGGAGTGCCCCAGCCACGAAGACGCGGCGCGGGCGATCCGAGCGCGGTTCTTTCCTGTCATGGAACAGGCAGACTTGAACGACTTCGAGAACCGAGTCGACTCGCCCACCGAACACCTGCTCAAGGAAAAGAGCAGCGTAACCATCCTGGGCATCAGTGAACGGTCCTGACCGACCGTTGCCGGCGCCCTAGGCAGGCGCTACCCTGCACTCAGGCAAGATCCGCCAGCGCGGCTTGCCTGATCCGGTTCATTCGCGTCTTGCAGCAGCTCGCGTTACCAGGCGCATCGCTTGCGTCTGGCAGGTGCCCCAGCACTGAAAGTCTATCCATTGTCTTACTCGGAGGACGTTTCATGAGCAGCCAGAATGAAGATGTCAGCAGCAATGTCCTGCGCCAGATGAAAGCTGGCGGATTCGATTTCACCCGCATCCATCCGATCGAGTTCTACGCCACGTTTCCCGATGAAGCCGGGGCGCGCCAGGCCGCCGGGCAGTTCCGCGGCGAGTCGCTCAATGCTCAGGTGTGCGAGCTGGACGATGGCGCCTGGCACCTGCAACTGAGCAAGGTCATGTTCGCCACCTACACCGGGATCGGCGCCTTCGAGCAAGCGTTCGAGGCCGTGATAGAACCACTGGGCGGTGAAGTGGAGGGCTGGGGCGTCAAGCAGGAACGCATTCTCGCCTGAGCGCCGAAGCGCCTGGAGCCGCTCGCTCCAGGCAGTCCGAGCCCGTGGACCGTGCGCATGGCCCCACACCGCCAGGGGTTGCCGGCCAGCAGACCAACCGCTAAGGTCGCCGCCTTGATCACGAGAGGCAACCATGGGCTATCTGTTTATCGTCGCACTGATCCAGGCGTTTTCCTTCAACCTCATTGGTGAATACCTGGCCGGGCAGGTCGACAGCTATTTCGCCGTGCTGGCGCGGGTGGTGCTGGCCGGCCTGGTATTCCTGCCGCTGACCCGCTGGCGCCAGGTGGAGCCGGGCTTCCTGCGTTCGATGCTGCTGATCGGCGCGTTGCAATACGGGGTGACCTATGTCTGCCTGTACCTGAGTTTCCGTGTGCTGACGGTGCCGGAGGTATTGCTGTTCACCATCCTCACCCCCCTGCACGTGACCCTGATCGAGGACGCCTTCAACCGGCGCTTCAACCCATGGGCACTGCTGGCCGCGCTGGTCGCGGTGGCAGGCGCGGCGGTGATCCGCTTCGACAGCATCAGCGGCGACTTCTTCATCGGCTTCCTGCTGCTGCAACTGGCGAACTTCACCTATGCGGCCGGCCAGGTGCTGTATCGCCACCTGGTGGCCCGTCATCCCAGCGACCTGCCGCACTACCGGCGCTTCGGCTATTTCTACCTGGGCGCGCTGGCGGTGGTGCTGCCGGCCTTCCTGTCGTTCGGCAGCGTCGAGCACCTGCCAGGCACCGCTACCCAGTGGCTGGTGCTGCTGTTCCTCGGCCTGTGCCCGACCGCGCTGGGCCTGTATTGGTGGAACAAGGGCGCCTGCCTGGTTTCCGGCGCGACCTTGGCGGTGATGAACAACCTGCACGTGCCGGTCGGGCTGCTGCTCAACCTGCTGATCTGGAACCAGGACGAGCCGCTGGGGCGGCTGGCGATCGGTGGCACGGTGATCCTCGCCTCGGTCTGGCTCAGCCGCCTGGGGGCTCGCCAGCAGGGACAATCCGGACCGCTAGCGGCTCGCTGATGGCCGTGGGCACAGCTTGGAGGAGGGCGCGCCGATGTGGCAAGGCCGATGGTGGGTGATGACACGGCGGCGGGTTCGTGCCTGGCTTGGCAGCGAGCCGGCGACCATGGGCTGCCCGGTCTCGACCGAGTCAGCGGACGAGACGGCCGTGCAGGTTGCCGACATGGACGAGCTGATTGCCTTCCTGCCGCGCCTTTACCCGGACGGCGTCGCCATCGAGGCCTGTCGCTACGAGCATGGTGCCCATTGGCCAACCTACCCGGCTGTGGTCGATGCCTTCTACGACTGTCTGGCCAAGCCCTGCTGGAGCGACCCTGACTACCGGGCCAATGGCGCCGGCGCGCTACTGGACAGTCCCGCGTGCATCGCCCAGGCCAACCTTGCGCAAATGCGCAGCATGCTGACCTGGTGCGTGCGCGGCGAGCGCTTCTGCGATGGGCACTGGGCAGCGATGATCGACAGCGGTCGCGTGTTGCACCTGCTGCGCAGGCTGGTCGTGCTGCGTGACCTCGCGGCTGGAGCGAGCGACGTCACGGCGGCTCGATGAGCGCACCAGAGCACCCACGCAGCTCGCCGGTGGGCGCTACCGCCTGGAACGCGCGCCCGACCTGGCTGACCTGCGCGGCTTCGAAGCAGGCAGGTCAGGCCAGGTAAGCCGCCAGCGCCTTGCCGGCGAGCAATATGGCGGCGACGATCGTCACGCCGGCAAAGGCTTGCTGCAGGCGCGGCCCCGACAGGCGCTCGGCGACCAGGCGGCCCGCCATCAGCCCCGCCGCGGTACCCAGGGCGAACGGAATCGCCGCCTCCCACAGCAGCATCCCGCCCAAGGCCGCCGTGGTCACGCTGCCCAGCGAAACCATGGCGATGATCGCCAGCGAAGTGGCGATGATGCTGCGATTTTCCAGGTTGGTGTAGCGCGTGAGGGCAGGCACGATGACGAAGCCGCCACCTACACCAAGCAGGCCCGACAGCAGTCCGGCCAGCAGGCCGGTGCCAGCCAGTGCCCGGGCACATGGCAAGGTCCAGCCCAACCGGCCCCTGATGGGGTCGAGCACGCAGGGCATCATCGCCGCTCGAACCGGCGCTGCGTCACCTCTGGCGGCCTGGCTGGCGCGACGAAACAGGCGCACGCCGACATGCACGAGCAGCGCCGAGAACAGCAATGCCAGCGGCGCGTTGGGAATCTGCCGGGCCAGATGCAGGCCCACCGGTGCCATGACCACGCCCATGAGCGCTACCAGCGTGGCGGCCTTGTAGCGCACGATCCCTTGCTTCAGGCCCAGCAACGCGCCAAGCGTGGCGGCCAGGCCAACGGCGAACAGGCCGACCGGCGCGGCTTGCGCCACGCTCAGCCCGAGCCCGAACACCAGTACCGGTACCGCAAGTATGCCGCCCCCGGCCCCGGTCAGCGCGAGCACCGCGCCGATCACGAAGCCCAGCGCCGTGCCCAGTAGGCCATGCTCGACCATTGGCGCTAGGCCTCGTCCCGCAACGTGGTGCCGGTCAGCCATTCGCGGCCTTTGAGCATGCCGCGCCAGTAGAACCAGGGCAGAAAGCGCGCCTTCAGCTGCCAGGCCAGCCAGGTAGGTCGGCGTCCATCCAGCAGCCAGGTCGGCAAGCTCGGTGCCAGCTTGCCGCCGTAGGCGAACTCGGCGAGCACGATCTTGCCTCGCTCGACGGTCAGCGGGCAGGAACCATAGCCATCGTAGACTGCCGTCGAGCGGCCCAAGCCGAGGCCGGTGAGAACGTTGATGGCCACGACCGGGGCCTGCTTGCGGGCAGCGGCCATGGTCTTGGCGTTGCTGGTATTGACCACGTCGCCAAGCGCGTGGATGTTCGGGTAGCGACGATGGGCGAGGGTGGCCGGGTCGACATCCACCCAGCCGTTGCCATCTGCCAGTGGGCTGGAACGGATGAAGTCGGGCGCCACCTGGGGTGGGACCACGTGCAGCATGTCGAACGACTCGACGACCTGCTCGCTCACGCCGTCCTCACCGGTGCGCAGGAACGTGGCCTGGCGGTTGGGACCGTCCACCGCGACCAGCCGATGGGCGAAGCGAAGGTCGACGGCATACTTCTCCATGTAGCGCATCAGCGCCGGCACATAGGCAGCCACGCCGAACAGCACGCCACCGGCATTGTAGAAGCGGGTTTTCACCTGGCCCTGCAGGCCCTTGCCGTGCCAGTGATCGCAGGCCAGGTACAAAGCCTTCTGCGGCGCTCCGGCGCACTTGATCGGCATGGGCGGCTGGGTGAACAGCGCGGTGCCGCCCTGCAACTGCTGGATGAGCCGCCAGGTATAGGGCGCCAGGTCGTAGCGATAGTTGGAGGTGACGCCATTGGCTCCCAGTGTCTGCTCGAGTCCCTCGATGGCTGCCCAGTCCAGCTTCAGGCCGGGACAGACGATCAGCTGCTGGTATTTCACTACCTTGCCGTTGTCCAGCGTCACACTGTCGTGTTCAGGGGCGAACGTTGCCACCGCGGCCTTGATCCAGTCGACGCCTGGTGGAATCACCGAGGCCAGGGGCCGGGCGGTGGAGCTGGCGTCGAAAACGCCAGCGCCGACCATCGTCCAGCCGGGTTGGTAATAGTGGACAGCGGCCGGATCGATCAGCGCGATGTCCAGCTCCGGCTGGCGAGCCTTCATGCTGGCGGCGGTGGCGATGCCCGCCGAGCCGGCGCCGACGATCACCACCTGGTGGTGCAGGTCCGGGCTGCGTGGGCGGTCAGGGGTGTCGGCGGTGTCCGGCTGCAAGGGCGTGTGCTGCGTGTGCATGGAGGGTTTCCTGTAGAAGTCGATGAGCTTAGAACTGGTCGAGCGGGATCTTCAGATAGCGGATGCCGTTCGATTCGGGCTCGGGCAAATGGCCGCTGCGCATGTTCACCTGAACCGAGGGCAGCAGCAGGACGGGCATGTCCAGGGTGGCGTCGCGTGCCTCGCGCATCTTCACGAAGGCGTCCTCGCTGATGCCCTCGTGCACATGGATGTTCGACTCGAGCTGGGCCTGGACGCTGCTGACGCACTGCACGGGTCGGCCATTGGGGCCGTAGTCGTGGCAGGCGAACAGCTGCGTCTGGCCGGGCAGCGACAGGATCTTCCTGATCGAGCGGTACAGCGTCCTGGCGTCGCCGCCGGGAAAGTCGCAACGGGCGGTTCCGTAGTCGGGCATGAACAAGGTGTCACCGACGAAGGCGATGCCGTCTTCGCCATCTTCGACCACATAGCTCATGCAGGCCGGCGTGTGGCCGGGCGTGTGCATGGCCCTGGCCGCGAGATTGCCGATGGCGAAGGCCTCGCCATCCTCGAACAGGTGGTCGAACTGGCTGCCGTCACGCTTGAACGTGGGCTCGCTGTTGAACAGTTTGCCGAAGACTTGCTGGACCTTGGTGATCCGGCTGCCTATGCCGATCTTTCCACCCAGCCGCTCCTTGAGGTAAGGCGCTGCTGTCAGGTGGTCGGCGTGGACGTGGGTTTCCAGGATCCACTGCACCGACGCGCCCAGTTCGGCCACGCGCGCGATCAACCGATCTGCCGGGGCCGTGTCGGAACGCCCCGACTTGGGGTCGAAACCCAATACGGAGTCGACCAGCGCGCAATGGCCGCTGGCGCGGTCGAGCAGCAGGTAACTGAATGTGGAGGTGCTCGGGTCGAAGAACGGCTCGACCTCGATGTGCTTGCCGATGTTCATGAGAGGCTCCTGCGGTCTGTCTGGAGGGCTGGATCAAGATCCATGCCAGCTCGTCGACAGCCTCCTATGGCCCGCTTGCGCTGGGTTTCAGCCATGCCATGCCACGCCTCGAGAGGGGATGTGTCAGTGCCAATGGCAGACGCCTGGCAGTTCGTGGCAGTATGTGGCAGAAGTACCCGACCAGGAGAATTCGATGTCTGCGCCTGTCCCGGTAGATGAGCGTCCGGATGTGCAATCACTGGCCTCCTACCTCGAGCATGACGATTGTCCAAGCATCATTCTCGACCTGGACTACAACATCATCGCCGCCAACGGCGCCTATCAGCGCCACTTCGGTGTCGAAGGCAAGCCGCACCTGGGCGCGAAATGCTTCAAGGTTTCCCACGCCTATGCCGTGCCCTGCGACCAGGCGGGCGAGCATTGCCCCATGCGCAAGGCCGCCGAGACGCGCCGGGCCGAGCGCGTGTTGCACATCCACCACACGCCTCGTGGGCCTGAACACGTCGACGTGGAACTGCGCCCGCTGCTCGGCCCGGACGGCAACCTCGTCGCTTATGTCGAACGCCTCAAGAGCGTCGAGCTGGCTTCGGCCCAGCCGCAGCGGCAAGGCCTGGTCGGCAAGAGCGAGGCGTTCCAGGCGGCGCTCGGCGCCTTGCAGCGAGCGGCTCCGGCTTCGATCCCGGTCCTGCTGCAGGGCGAGTCCGGTACCGGCAAGGAGCTCTTCGCCAGGGCCTTGCACACCGGCAGCGAACGCGCCGCCGGCCCCTTCGTGGTGGTCGATTGCACCGGCCTGACCGAGTCGCTGTTCGAAAGCGAGCTGTTCGGCCACGAAAAGGGCGCATTCACCGGCGCGTTCCAGAAGAAGATCGGCCTGGCTGAGGCGGCACACGGCGGCACGCTGTTTCT
Source organism: Pseudomonas fulva (assembly GCF_015680705.1). GTDB lineage: Bacteria > Pseudomonadota > Gammaproteobacteria > Pseudomonadales > Pseudomonadaceae > Aquipseudomonas > Aquipseudomonas fulva_C. The sequence goes on from NZ_JADNYP010000014.1 coordinate 55,408, forward strand.
CGACGAAATCGGCGACGTGCCACTGTCGATGCAGGTGAAGCTGCTGCGCCTGATCGAAGCTGGCAGCTTCAGGCCGGTCGGCAGCCTGAGGACCGTGCATTCCGATTTCCGCCTGGTGGTGGCGACGCACAAGCCGCTGCGGGAAATGATCGAGCTGGGCACCTTTCGCCAGGACCTGTACTACAGGATCAGCGCATTTCCGATCCTGCTGCCGCCGCTGCGGGCGCGCACCGAGGACCTGCCCCTGTTGGTGCAAAGCCATCTGGAGCGGATCGCCCCAGGGGCGCAGTGGCAGGTCGACCCGGCAGCCCTGGAGTGCCTCGAACGCTACCTGTTCCCAGGCAACATCCGCGAGCTGAAGAACATTCTCGAGCGGGCTTGCCTGCTCAGCGACGACGGAGTGATCCGACGCCAGGACCTGCCGGAGGAACTTGGCGGCAGCCTGGCGCCGTCGACCAGTGACGGTCACGCGCCGGACATGAAGCAGGTGGCGCACTTGCTCAACGTGTTCCAGGGCTCCCGGGCTGAACTGGCCCGGGAACTCGGCTTGAGCGAGCGGACCTTGTATCGCAGGCTCAAGGCGCTGCAAGGTGGCAGGTAGCGCCTGGCCGGGTTGCTTCAGGCTGGCTGCCGGTTCACGGCTATAGCCGGTGCCCGCGGCCCACCTGCCAAGCCGGTTCGCATGTCATTCCCGCTAGGCTGCTGATACAAGCCCAACCCGAACTCGGGCAGCACCGCCAGCAGGTAATCGAAGATGTCGCCCTGGATCCGCTCGTAGTCGGCCCACACCGTGGTGTTGGTGAAACAGTAGATCTCCAGTGGCACCCCCTCAGGGGTGGCCTGCAGCTGGCGGACCATGCAGGTCATGCGCGGATGCACGTCGGGATGGTTCTTCAGGTAGGCCAGGGCAAAGGCACGGAAGGTGCCGAGGTTGGTCAGCTGGCGGCGGTTGGCGGCCAGGTCCGGTACCTGGCCGAGCGCCTGGTTCCAGGCTTGCAGCTCCTGGCGCTTGGTCGCCAGGTAGTCACCCAGCAATTGCACGCCGGACAGGCGCTGCTGCTCCTCATGGGTGAGGAAGCGCACCCCGGTGGCGTCGATGAACAGGCTGCGCTTGATCCGTCGGCCGCCCGATTGCTGCATGCCCCGATAGTTGCGGAACGACTCGCTCATCAGGCGCCAGGTGGGAATCGAGACGATGGTCTTGTCGAAGTTCTGCACCTTGACCGTGTGCAGGGTGATGTCTACCACGTCGCCGTCGGCGCCGACCTGCGGCATCTCGATCCAGTCGCCGACATGCAGCATGTCGTTGCTGGTCAGCTGTACGCTGGCGACGAACGACAGCAGGGTATCCTTGTAGACCAGCAGCAGGACCGCCGACATCGCGCCCAGGCCCGACAGCAACAGCAGTGGCGAGCGATCGATCAGGGTCGCGACGATGACGATCGCGCTGAACACCCACAGCACCATCTTGGCCAGTTGCACGTAGCCCTTGATCGAGCGGGTACGGGCGTGTTCGGTGCGCGCGTAGATATCGAGCAGGGCGTCGAGCAGACAGGCCACCGCCAGGGTCAGGAACAGCAGGGTGAAGGCCAGCGCCAGGTTGCCCAGGAAGTGCTCGCTGGTGGCGTTGAGGCCGGGCACCAGCTTGAGGCCGAACTGCACCACCAGCGAAGGCGTGGTCTGCGCCAGGCGGTGGAAGACCTTGTTGTGACGCAGGTCGTCGAGCCAGCGCAGCGCCGGCTGGCGGGCCAGCAGGCGGCTGGCGTGCAGCACCAGGAAGCGGGCCAGGCGGCCGATCGCCAGCGACAGCGCCAGCAGGACCGCCAGGCCGAGCGCGGCGTGCAACATGGGGTGTTGATCGAGGCTGCCCCACATGTCGCGGGTGTCGAGCCAGAGTTGTCGGATATCCATGGGTTCAGGTACATCTGTATGGCCAAACGAGGCGCCATTAGAACGCGGAAGGGGCACCGGCGGGCAAAAGAAATTCGGCGGCAACGCTGGAAACCGTTACCCTATGCAACTGAATTTCCGCACATGCCCGAGGTTACATCCGTGTTTTCCCAATTCGCCCTGCACGAACGCCTGCTCAAAGCCGTGGCCGAGCTGAACTTTGTCGAGCCGACCCCGGTGCAGGCGGCGGCCATTCCCCTGGCCCTGCAAGGGCGTGACCTGCGCGTGACGGCACAGACCGGCAGCGGCAAGACCGCGGCCTTCGTGCTGCCGCTGCTCAACCGCCTGGTCGACCTGCGCGAGCGCCGCGTGGAAATTCGCGCGCTGATCCTCCTGCCGACCCGCGAGCTGGCCCAGCAGACCCTCAAGCAGGTCCAGCTGTTCTCCCAGTTCACCTACATCAAGTCGGGCCTGGTCACCGGTGGCGAGGACTTCAAGGAACAGGCCGCACTGCTGCGCAAGGTGCCGGACGTGCTGATCGGTACCCCGGGCCGGCTGCTCGAACACCTCAACGCCGGCAACCTGGACCTGTCCCACGTGCAGGTGCTGGTGCTCGACGAAGCCGACCGCATGCTCGACATGGGCTTCGCCGAGGACATGGAGCGGCTGTGCCAGGAATGCGCCAATCGCGAGCAGACGCTGCTGTTCTCCGCCACCACCGGCGGCGCGGCGTTGCGCGAGGTGATCGGCAAGGTGCTGAAAGATCCCGAGCACCTGATGCTCAACAGCGTCTCGCAACTGGCCGAGGGCACTCGCCAGCAGATCATCACCGCCGACCACGACCAGCACAAGGAGCAGCTGGTGCAGTGGCTGCTGGCGAACGAGACGTACCAGAAGGCGATCATCTTCACCAATACCCGCGCCTGGGCCGACCGTCTGTACGGTCACCTGGTGGCCAAGGAGGTCAAGGCCTTCGTGCTGCATGGCGAAAAGGACCAGAAGGACCGCAAGCTGGCCATCGAGCGCTTCAAGCAGGGCGGCTCGAAGGTCCTGGTGGCCACCGACGTGGCGGCACGCGGGCTGGATATCGAGGGCCTGGACCTGGTGATCAACTTCGACATGCCGCGCAGCGGCGACGAGTATGTGCACCGCGTCGGCCGTACCGGCCGTGCCGGCGGCGAGGGCCTGGCCATCTCGCTGATCTGCCACAACGACTGGAACCTGATGTCGAGCATCGAACGCTACCTCAAGCAGCAGTTCGAGCGCCGAGTGGTCAAGGAGCTCAAGGGCAGCTACGGCGGACCGAAGAAGGTCAAGGCATCGGGCAAGGCGGCCGGCAGCAAGAAGAAAAAGATCGAGAAGAAGACCGACAAGAAGGCCACCGCCAAGCGCAAGCCGGCAGCACGGCCGAAGGCCAAGGCACCATTGGCCAGCGCCGATGGGCTGGCACCGCTGAAGAAGCGGGCGCCGGCTGCGAAGTGATACCGGCATCGCAGCATGCCACCTTCGTACCGATTGCGTCGTGTTAGCCGGCCTGGGTCAGCAAGAGCGCAGCCGCGCCCGGCGAATCACAAGGAACGGCCATGTGGCCGTTCGATTTCTGGATCGAGCTCAATGGCGCCCTAGGCGCACTCAGACCCGTTCGATGGCGAGCGCCAATCCTTGTCCGACACCTACGCACATGGTCGCCAGGCCTTTGCGCCCGCCAGTTCTTTCCAGCTGGTGCAGCGCTGTAAGGATCAGTCGTGTACCGCTCATGCCCAGCGGATGACCAAGCGCAATGGCACCACCGTTCGGGTTGACCTTGGAGTCGTCATCTGCCAGGCCCAATCCGCGAAGGACGGCCAGGCCCTGGCTGGCGAAGGCTTCGTTGAGCTCGATCACATCGAAATCCGCCACCGACATGCCCAGCCGCTCCGTGAGCTTCTTCACCGCAGGCACTGGGCCGATACCCATGATCCGTGGCGCCACTCCAGCACTGGCCATGCCCAGTATGCGCGCCCGAGGTTTAAGTCCATGCCTGGTAACCGCTTCGGCCGACGCCAGGATCAATGCCGCAGCCCCGTCATTGACGCCTGATGCGTTGCCAGCCGTGACTGTCTTGCCGGGTCCGTTGACGGGCTTGAGCCTGGTCAGCGCTTCCAAGGTGGTGTCGGCTCGTAGGTGTTCATCTCGTTCGACCACCGTTTCGCCCTGTTTATGTGAAATGCGCACCGGTACGATTTCCTCGGCAAAAAAGCCTGCCGCCTGGGCTGCCGTTGCGCGCTGCTGACTACGTAAGGCGAAGGCATCCTGGTCGGCCCGTGAGACCTCGTGTTCGTCAGCGACGTTGTCGGCGGTTTCCGGCATTGAATGAATGCCATGAACGGCTTTCATGAGAGGGTTGACGAATCGCCAGCCGATGGTGGTGTCCTCCAGCTTCATGTTTCGAGAGTAGCCGCTTTCCGCTTTACCCATGACGAAAGGCGCACGCGACATGGATTCGACGCCGCCGGCGACGGCCAGCTCCATCTCGCCACTGGCGATGGCGCGAAATGCCGTGCCGACTGCATCCATGCCCGAAGCGCACAGGCGATTGAGGGTCACGCCAGGCACTGTCTCAGGCAGGCCCGCCAGCAACAAGGCCATGCGCGCAACGTTGCGGTTGTCCTCGCCGGCCTGGTTGGCGCAACCGAGGAAAACCTCGTCCAGCAGCTCCCATTGCACCGAAGGATTGCGCTCGACCAGCGCCCTGAGCGGCACCGCTGCCAGATCATCGGCTCTCACGCTGGCAAGGGCGCCGCCGAAGCGCCCGATGGGGGTGCGGATGGCATCACAGATGAACACTTCACGCATCAGGCTTCTCCTGCCGTTTGGCCGTGGGCTGCGGCGGTACGAGCCTCGAGGCTGCGCAGGGCTGCCAGTTCGTTTTCGGTAGGTGTCGTGGTGTTCTGCACCTGATCGGCGAAACGGATTGCCCAGCCGGTAGCGGCGACGACCTGTTCGCGAGTTACGCCAGGATGAATCGAGGTCACCACGAACTCACGAGTAACGGGTTCCGGCTCCATGATGCACAGGTCGGTGATGATACCGACCGGTCCTTCGCCGGGCAGGCCCAGGCGCTTGCGTGAGTCGCCGCCTTCTCCGTGACCGACCGAAGTCACGAAGTCGAGTTTGTCGACGAATGCGCGGGTGGACTGTTTGAGAATGATCAGTACCTGCTTGGCCGAGCCCGCGATTTCCGGTGCTCCACCGGCGCCTGGCAGGCGAGTCTTGGGAGCATGGTAGTCACCGACCACGGTGGTGTTGATGTTGCCGAATCGATCCACTTGCGCGGCTCCAAGGAAGCCGACGTCGATTCTTCCCCCTTGCAGCCAGTAACGGAAGATTTCTCCGGTAGGCACGACCGTGTCGGCGGTTTCTGCAAGTTCGCCATCGCCAATCGATAGCGGCAGCACGCTCGGCTTGGCACCGATCGGGCCCGACTCGTAGATCAGCACCACGTCGGGTGAAGATGTCAGCCGCGCCAGGTTGGCGGCCTTGGATGGCAGGCCGATGCCGACGAAGCATACAGCGCCATTGCGCAGACGCCGCGCAGCGGCAACCGTCATCATTTCGGAAGTGGAATAGCTCATTGTGCAGCCTCCGCGGTTTCCGCGAGCTTGGCTTTGTATTCGTTGAAGTCGGCGGTTGCGTGAACATGCGTATTGAGCCACTTCTGGAATGACTCACGATTGCGCGCGATAGGATCCCAGGCCTGATAGAACCGGTTGTCCCTGTCGTAGTAGCCATGCGCGTAGGACGGATGAGCTCCGCCTGGGACCAGGCTGACGGCGCTGAGCGCCCAGGCCGGCAGTACACAGGCATTCATCGGTGCCTGCAAGTCATCGACGATTTCCTCGACCGTCACGATGCAACGCTTCGCTGCCAGAGCAGCTTCCTTTTGCACGCCCAGAATCCCCCACAAGAGCACGTTTCCTTTGCGGTCGGCCTTTTGGGCGTGGATTACGGTAACGTCTGGTCGTACCGAGGGTACCGCAGCCAATACTTCGCCAGTGAACGGGCACGTTACGCTCTTGATCAAGGGATTGACCTTGGGCAGATCCGATCCTGCATAGGCTCGGAGAACGGCGAAAGGCAGGCCGGAGGCGCCAGCAACGTAAGCGTTTGCCAGATCGGCATGGCTATGCTCTTCGATTTCGATGGCCTGTGGCCATTGTTTTTCCACGGCATCCCTGAGCCGATGCAGCGACCCGACACCTGGATTCCCTCCCCAGGAGAAGATCAGCTTGCGCACGCACCCTGCGCCGATCAGCTGGTCGTAGATCAGATCGGGGGTCATGCGTACCAGCGTGAGGTCTTTTCTACGCTGGCGGATGATTTCATGGCCGGCGGCAGTCGGGATCAGATGGGTGAAACCTTCGAGGGCGACGGTATCGCCGTCGTGCACGAACTGCTTCACAGCGTCATGTAGCGAAAGGATTGCTGCCATGGTGACTCCTCGGCAAAGGCAACGGAGAGGTGTCTCGACGGGTCGTCGAGCAGTGGCCCTACGGCTACAGTACGGAAGTGCGAGACGGCGCTTCAATCCGATAAACGATTATGTGTGCGATTATCGAACGGTATTCGAAGTCGTATGAAAGGGGTTGGCTGGCAGCTGACTCCTTGCGAGCAGTACGGGGCGCGGTCGGTATGCTAGGCCAGAGCTTTGCCACTGCCTGGTTATGGTCGCTACGGCGCTTGCCTCAGCTTCGCTCAAATCCGATACAGTTGAGGCCAAGCACCATAATGTGGATTCAAGATGGACAAACAACAGATCCAGAAGCTGATCGAAAAGGAATTCGATTCACTACCCCGTGTGTTGCAGCAGGCAGCACGATTCGTCGTCAGTAATCCAACGGACGTGGCCCTCGACTCCATGCGCGGCGTAGCGCGCAAAGCGGGTGTACAGCCAGCAGCAATGCTTCGTCTCGCTCGGCAACTGCGCTTTGAAAACTACGAGGTGTTTCGTGAACATTTTCGCAGCTGGCTGGCCGATCGCGACTCGCCGTTAACCGATCGGGCGAAAGCCCTGCGCCGAGGGCCGCACGGCGATTCCAATGCCGAACTGGTCAGTCTATGGCTCGAGGCGGAATCCCGTAATCTTTCGCAAACCTTGGGAGCGGAAAGACACGCCTCGATAGCGCAGGCTCTGCTTCTGCTTCAAGGCGCCGAACGGATCTATGTCATGGGCCTGCGCAGCCTTTTTTCGGCTGCATTTTATTTCAACTACACCTGCAGCATGTTCATGGGTAACGTGACCATGCTGACCAGTATCGGTGGAACGTTCGCCGATGAGCTACGCCGCATCAACGATCGGGACGTTCTGCTGGTGTTCAGCTATCACCCCTACACGCAGGATTCCTTGCGTGCGATGACGTTCGCGACGCAACGAGGTGCCAAGATCATCACCGTGACTGATAGCCCTGTAGCGCCAACGGCTCCGATAGCCAGCTGCGTTCTGCTTGCGCCGAATACTACTCCTTCATTGTTGCCGTCTGTTCTTCCCGCCTTGGCAATTTCCCAGACGTTGGCCGCGCTGCTGGTAGCCAATAGCGCCGACGCCAGCATGCAGGAGATAGCCAACAGCGAGGCTCAGCTACGGCATTTCAATGTCTATCTGAAAGATCATTGACGTGCAGGAGCTCGACATGAGCACTGCCCATTTGAATCGTTCGCCTTTTCACTGAAAACCTGGTTGACGCTCGTTCCAGGTAGGCTTATGCTCGGCAAAAAATGAAACATATGTTGCATCAATGTAAAAAATAAAACATTTGGTCTGCCTAAAAATAACTCCAATGAGGCTCGAGCAATGAGTGATATATCTCCTCCAATCTCTGCGAAAGGCGAAGCAAAGCTCAGTCGTACTCTCAAGCAGCGACACGTCACCATGATTTCGCTTGGCGGAATCATCGGTGCCGGCCTATTCGTCGGTAGCAGCGCCGTGATCACCACCATCGGACCAGCAGCAGTACTCAGCTATGCGCTGGCTGGTCTGGTCGTACTGCTTGTGATGCGGATGTTGGGCGAAATGGCCATAGCCATCCCTGGCATCGGTGCATTCACCGAATACAACCGTATCGGTCTTGGAAATTGGGCAGGTTTTGCCTCTGGGTGGCTGTACTGGTACTTCTGGGTGATCGTGGTCGCCGTGGAAGTCGTGGTAGGAGCAGGCATGCTGCATCGCTGGATTCCTGTGCCTGAATGGATTATCGGCATCGCGTTGCTGAGCGTCATGACTGTGGTGAATCTCCTCTCGGTGCGCTCCTATGGCGAGTTCGAATACTGGTTCGCCTCGTTGAAAGTCGCCGCGATAATCGTCTTCATCGTGGTGGCTTCGGCCTATGCATTTGGTTTCACTTCCGATGCACCAACCCTCGGTAATATCAACAGCCACGGCGGGTTCATGCCTTTTGGCTTCCAAGCTGTGATTGCCGGGGTTCCGATGGTCATTTTCGCGATCTGTGGCGCGGAGATCGCGACCATCGCCGCAGCGGAATCCGATGAGCCTGCCCGTGGCGTAGCAAGCATGACTCGTTCGGTAATCGTGCGAGTATTGACCTTCTACGTCGGATCGATCCTGTTGATCGTCTGCGTCGTACCTTGGGATACATTGGAAGCGGGTCACTCGCCCTTCGTTGCGGCCATGGACCTGATGCAGATCCCCTATGCGGGGGATATGATGAACGCAGTCGTGCTCATCGCCGTCCTCAGCTGCTTGAACTCTGGCCTGTACGTTGCTTCTCGAGTGCTGTTCAGTCTTGGCCAGCGGGGCGAAGCTCCCAAGGGAATGATCAAGCTGTCTGCCAGTCAAGTACCGCAGCGCGCAATTCTCTTCAGCAGCGTTATTGGCTTCATTGCCGTGATCTGCTCGATCATATCGTCCGAGGTTGTATTCCTTTGGCTGGTCAATGCCTCTGGAGCGATCATGCTGTTTATCTATCTGCTCATTGCCGCTGCGCAACTTCGTATCCGCTCTCGTTTCGAGCGAGAAGCCCCGCAGGCTCTGAGTTTGCGCATGTGGCTGTTCCCTTGGTTGACCTATGCGGTCATCGCAGCGATCTCCGCGATGCTGATCGCCATGGCGCTGCGCCCGGAATTCCAGACTCAGTTCATCGCCTCGGTCGTCCTTCTCGCGCTCGTGTTGGCCCTGTACAGATTGCGCAAACCCTCTAGTTCCGGTGCGGCCGCACATCTTGACCAGATTCTTGGCGCTCGCCGCGCCAACTGACCTGAACATGAATCCTTGAGCCTCCCAGTGGCGGCTCTTCCAGCCGGAGACTTGCATGAACTATCCCGAAGATAGCTTCGCTTCCCGACAGATCTATACGCGTGCGTGTAGGGTGATGCCGGGAGGAAATACCCGGACGACGGTGTACATGAAGCCATTTCCACTCTATGCGGTACGCGGTCAAGGTTGCAGGGTGTGGGATGCCGATGGTGTCGAGCGTATTGACTGTATCAATAACTTCACCGCCATGATCCACGGATACTGCCATCCTGAGGTAGACGAGGCCGTCAAAGACCAATTGGCGCTGGGAACATGTTTCGGCATGCCCACCGAGAGCGAGATAGAACTCGCACAAATCCTGTGTGAGCGTCTGGCAGGCATCGACCAGGTGCGCTTCACCAATTCCGGGACTGAAGCCGTCATGATGGCATTGAAGGCCGCACGGGCTTTCACCGGTCGGGGCAAGATCGCAAAAGTCGAAGGTGCATATCACGGCTCCTATGACTACGCCGAAGTCAGCCTCGACTCCACCCCGGCCAACTGGGGCGAGTCAGTGCCCATCTCGACGCCCTATGCCCAGGGTACGCCCGAGGGAGTGCTCGATGATGTGGTGGTGCTGCCGTTCAACAATGTCGAACTGACCGAGCGCATTCTGCGCGAACAGGCTGGCCAGCTTGCCGCAGTGCTGGTCGATCCAATGCCGAATCGAGCCGGCCTCGTACCGGCCACGGCGCAGTATATGGAGTGTCTTGCCCGGATAACCAAGGACACCGGCACCTTGCTGATCTTCGACGAGGTGATCAGTTTTCGTCTTGGCTATCATGGCGCCCAAGGCATCTGGGGAGTCACGCCCGACCTGACCACCTTGGGCAAGATCATCGGTGGCGGCTTCCCGATCGGCGCGGTTGGTGGACGAGCGGAGGTCATGAGGGTGTTCGATCCTAGATTCGGCAAACCGGCACTTCCCCACGGTGGCACCTTTTCCGCCAATCCTGTCAGCATGCGAGCAGGGGTCGCGAGCTTACGCCTGCTCGACGAAACGGCGTTCGAACGACTCGAACTCATCGGTAGCCGAGTCCGTGACGGCATCGATGCAGCCTTCAGGCGCCTGGGCATCCCTGGACATACCACTGGGCGTGGTTCCCTTCTGAAAGTCCATTTCACCGACAGCACCGTGGCCGACTATCGCAGTGCATATCTCGATGGCGAAGCGGCCAGGCGCTTGTCCGTCTTCAATCTCGGTCTGCTGAATCGAGGCGTGCTGACTGCCAGTTATGGCTTGATGGCGCTTTCCACATGCATGACAGACGCTGACATCGACCAGGTAATCGCCGCCGCCGATGGTGCTCTGCACGATGTGGCGCAGAGTCTGGAAACGGCTCAGGCAGTTTGAGAGGTACTTGATGATGAATCGCACCGTCAAAAGCACGCCCTACTGGTGGGAGGCGGCTCCTCTTGCCAAACACGATGAAATGCAGTTGCCTGGCCGCAGCGATGTCGTGATCGTGGGCGCAGGTATCACTGCCATGTGTGCAGCCATCCCGCTCCTGCGAGCGGGACGTAGCGTGACCATCGTCGATGCTGGTGAGATTGGCAGCGGCGCTAGTACTCGAAACGCAGGCTATGTGTCGCGTTCCTTCAAGCACAGCTTCGCCGACCTGGAGCGCAAGCATGGTCTTGAATACGCTATCAGGCTGTATGCCGAGCTGCAGCAGTCGGTCGAGGCGGTACGCTCCATGGTGCAAAGCGAATCGATCGACTGCGATCTGAAGATGATAGGGCGTTTCATGCCTGCCCCTACGACCGCAGCTTATGATGCCCTGGCCAAAGACCTCGAAGCCCAACGCAAGCACTTGGGATTCGACTTCGAAATGATCCCGCGCGAGCGTGTGCGGGATGAAATCGCCACGGACATCTATCAGGGTGGGGCTCTGCTGCCTGATCTTGGAGGGCTTCATCCAGGAAAGTATCACGCTGGACTGCTTGAAAGCGCAAAGCGCCTCGGCGCGGTGACGATTTCGAACACGCCTGTCCGTAGTGTGAAGCCGAGCGCAGATAGTCAGGTTCGGGTTCGAACGTCGCGTGGCGAGATCATCGCAACAGACGTGATCATAGCGACCAATGGCTACACCGATGTCCTGATTCCATGGCTACGTCGTCGCATAATTCCATTCGACGCCCACATGATTTCCACTGCAGCATTGGCTCCAGAGCTGGTCAAGCGAATCATTCCGAACGGGCGCGTATGCATAGATACCAACCATAACCCGTTCTTCGTTCGTCCTTCGCCTGATGGAACCCGTCTGTTGTTCGGCGCGTTGACTGGGGAGCGGCCCGATACTCCTGAGCAAAAAGGCGAACGCCTTCGTACGCTGCTGTGCCGGCTGTTGCCCGACCTTGACCAAGCAGAGATCGAATACTCCTGGACAGGGCGCTGCAGCGGTACCTTCGATCTTTACCCGCATATGGGTACACATCAAGGTATCCACTACTCGGTCGGCTACTGCTTCGTAGGCGTGCCCATGGGTACCTATCTGGGCGGCAAGCTCGCCGCAGGCATTCTCGGTCGAGCGGATGCAGCTACGGTGTTCCGCGACCGCGGCTTCCCCACTGTTCCCCTGTACAGCGAAAGGCCATGGTTCCTGCCGGCTGTATTCGGTTACTACCGATTCCTCGACAAACGCACCCCAGCAGGTGCTCTCGCTCAAGCACACTCATGACCAACGGAGCATTCCGATGACTACCGAGTTTCCACGCGTTACATATGCCACTCAAGGCGAGGATCTTTCTGCGCTTCATGACTTCCTCGACACGGAAATTCCTGCGTTTCGTGCCAAATGGCTAGGTCGTCATTGGCCTAACTTGATCGATGGCCAGGCAAGTGAACAGGGCGACAAGTATTCGGCTTTCAGCCCCATCGATAACGAGACGCTATTAGGAACATTCGTTTCAGCTGACACCATTGCCGTCGATCTTGCCGTCCAGGCGGCCCGCAAGCAATTCGAAATCTGGGGCCACACGTCTTGGCAGGAACGTATTCAGAAACTGCGCGGCTGGACCGACGTTTTGCGCCGCCGCAAGTATGAAATTGCCGTCGCCTGCCTGCTGGAAATCGGTAAGTCCCGTATCGAAGCGCTCGGTGAGGCTGATGAAGTCCTCGACATGGTTGATTACTACTGCGGTGAATACGAGCGAAACAACGGATATGTACAACCTCTGCGTCGAGAATTTCCCAGTGAGGAAACCAGCACGCGATTACGCCCGATAGGGGTATTCGGTGTTATTGCGCCATTCAACTTTCCGCTGGTGTTGTCGGTCAACCTGATCATCGGTGCAATTCTTGGTGGCAACACCGTGGTATTCAAGCCATCTCCGAACTGTGGCATCACAGCTAACCTGCTGGTCGACACCTTGCGCGAAGCTGGCTTGGGTCATCTTGTCCAGCTCCTGGCCGGGCATGATGAATGCGGCAAGGCCCTCGTTGCCCATCCTGAGATCGACGGCATTGCTTTCACAGGATCGTACGCAACCGGCATGGCAATTCACCGTGAGCTAGGCAAGGCGTTGTACTCCAAGCCGCTGATTGCCGAGATGGGTGGTAAAAACCCAGCCTACGTATGTGCCAGCGCCAATCTGCAGCATGCGGCACGTGGCGTGGCACGTTCTGCTTTCGGCTTGCAAGGACAGAAATGCAGCGCCTGCTCGGTTGTGTATGTCGACAATGCGGTGAAAGAGGCATTCGTCGAAGCGCTGATTGCCGAGGCTAAGCAAGTCGCCATCGGTGATCCGCAAACCAAGGAAGCCTGGATGGGACCGCTGTATGACGCCGACGCCGCTGAGCGCTTCTTCGACGCAGTCGAAACTGCGCGGCGTGATGGGAGCGTATTGTATGGAGGCGTCGCCGTCGAGGCTGCGCCCTACCCACGTGGACATTACGTTGTGCCCGCAGTGGTGGAGTTGCCCAACGGCCATCCGCTCGTACGCGATGAACTGTTCGCACCGTTCGTGGCTGTACTGGCTGTGAGCGGGCTCGAGTCGGCTATTGCGCTGGGTAATGCCGTCAACTATGGCTTGTCGGCAGGCATCTACACCACGGACGAAGCCGAGCTGCAATATTTCCTCGAACACGCCGAAGCCGGCGCGCTTTATGCCAATCGTCCGAGCGGCGCTACTACTGGTGCATGGCCTGGAGTGCAAAGCTTTTGCGGGTGGAAAGGATCAGGCATGAGCCATAAGGGAGGGCTTGGCCCAAATTACCTTCCACAATATATGCGTGAGCAGAGCCATACGATTATGCGTTGAAGCGGTTTCTTCCTTGCCCCGCGCTTCGGCCGGGGCTTTCGATTGCGTCAGTTGGATCGAGCAAAATCCGAGTCAAGGAAGCCTGCAGGACCTTGCCAATATGACCGCCAACGTTGGGCAGAAAAGGCGAAGCTAGAGCCAGTCCGAGCGCTTGAAGCTGAGATACAGCGCCGTACAGCCCGTGGCGATCACCCCCAGCACGGCGAAATAGCCGTAGTGCCAGCCCAGCTCCGGCATGTTCTCGAAGTTCATCCCGTAGATCCCGGCGATGGCCGTGGGGAAGGCCAGGATCGCTGCCCAGGCGGCGAATTTGCGTTGCACCGCGCTCTGGCGCGCCGAATCCAAGAGCAGGCCGACTTCTATGGTCTGGCTGGCCAGTTCGTGGATGGTCGAAAGATCTTCCATTTGCCGGTTCACATGGATCTGCACGTCGCGAAAGTAAGGGCGCATGTTCTTGTCGATGAACGGGAAGTTCAGCCGTTGCAGTTCCTCGCTGATCTCCACCATCGGCGCCACGTAGCGGCGCAGGCGCAGGATCTCGCGGCGCAGGCCGTGCAGGTGCTGGATGTCCTGTTCCCTGAGCGAGCCGCCCAGCACGCTGTGTTCGAGGGCCTCGATATCGGCATGAATGGCTTCGCTGACCGGCTGGTAGTTTTCAGTGACGAAGTCCAGCAGGGCGTAGAGCACGAAGTCTTCGCCATGCTCGAGCAACAGTGGGCGGGCCTCGCAGCGTTGGCGCACCAGGGCATAGGACTTGGAATGCCCGTTGCGGCAGGTGATGACGTAGCCGTTGCCGGCGAAGATATGGGTTTCTATGAACTCCAGGCGGCCGTCGCGGCGCACCGGTGAATAGGTGACGATGAACAGCGCGTCGCCAAAGGTCTCGAGCTTGGGGCGGCTGTGCTTTTCCAGCGCGTCCTCGATCGCCAGTTCGTGCAGGTTGAACTGTCGCTGGAGGGTCGCCAACTGCTCGGCGCTGGGCTCTTCCAGGCCGATCCAGACGAAGTGCCCTGGCTTGCGCGCCCACTCGCTGCCTTGCTCGAGGCTGATGTCGGTGATCCTGCGACCAGCGTTGTACACCGCTGCTGCCACGACTCGTCCCATGCTGCGCTACCTCCTGGCCTGTCCTCACAGACAGCGTGGCCGCAGCGGCGTTCCAGGGCAACCCGTGCGGCGCCGCGCCGGCCGGATCAGGACCGGGCGAGCTCGCGCTCCATCTGGTCGATGCACTGTTGCATCTGTTCTCGGCATTGTTCGATGAGCGCCGGGATGTCCTGCTTGCCCAGGCCGGTCGTGGCGATCGGCGGCAGCGAACGGACGATCACCGTCTGTCGACGCCAGCCGGACAGGCTCAGGCGGCGGGCATAGCGACTGACGCAAACCGGGACGATCGGCACGCCAGCCTCGACGGCCATGTGGAAGGCGCCTTTCTTGAAGTCCAGCAGGCGCTCGCCTCGATTGCGCGTGCCTTCCGGAAAGATCCAGATCGACGTGTCGTCGTGCAGGATGCGCGTGGTCAGTTGCAGCGCCTTGCGAGCCTGGTAGGCATTGCTGCGATCGACCAGCACGTTGCCGCCGAGCCAGAACAATTGGCCGAACAGGGGGATCCAGCCCAGGCTCTTCTTGCCGATGGCCACGGTGCGACGCGGCACGACGTGGCCGAGAATGAACAGGTCATGGTTGGACTGGTGGTTGGCGACAATGACACAGCCGGGCGGCTGGTCGCCGAGCGGGCCGACCTCGGCCTGGACCTTCAGGCGCATCAGCCAGGTAGCCGGCAGGCTGTAGAGGCGGGCGAAGATGCGGCTGTTGTCAGGGTTGAACGGACGGCACAGCCCGATCAGCAGACCCACGAAACCCACCAGCAGGAAGTGCAGGCCCAGCAGGAACATACGCGGAAGATAAAGCATGGTACGACTCACACCAGATGGTCGCCGCGCAGTGTACGACCGTGCACTGGGAGCGGCAAGGCGTGAGCTGCCCGCAAGCCGCAAGCCGCGAACCACAAGCAGGAGTAGGCCGATCTTCCATGCGCCAACGCTCGGCTTGCAGCTTGCCGCGCTCAAACCCGCTGATCGAGAAGGATGGCTTCGTCAAGGGCGGCCAGCAGCGCCTGACGGACCTTGAGCTTGGTGGTGCGATGGGCGCGCATGTTGAGCTTCTTCAGCTCGCGCGCGGCGGCCAGCGCGGTTTCCTGCAACTGCTCGGCCGACACGACCTTGTCCAGGAAACCCGCTTCGCGAGCGGCATGCGGGTCGAAGATTTCGGCGTTGACCACGGCGCGCTGGAAGGCGGCCGGCTGCAGGCGGTCGCGGGCCAGCTCGATGCCGGCATGATGCATGGTCATGCCGATCTGCACTTCGTTGAGGCAGATCTTGTACGGGCCCTCGATGCCGATGCGGTAGTCGCTGGCCAGCAGCAGGAAGGCACCCTTGGCCACCGCATTGCCAGGGCAGGCCGCGACGATGGGGAAGGGGTGGGCGAGCATGCGACGGGCCAGCGTGGAGCCGGCCGTGACCAGGCTGATCGCTTCCGTGGGCCCGGCGGTCATGACCTTCAGGTCGTAACCGCCGGAAAGAATGCCTGGCTGGCCGGTGACGATCACCACCGCGCGCTCCTGCTCGGCGCGGTCGAGCGCGGCATTGAAGGCGGCGATGAGCGCTGGGGAAATCGCGTTGACCTTGCCATTGTTCAAGGTCAGCAGGGCGATACCGTCGTCGGCGTGGTAGGTGATCAGCTCGGGCATGACAGCGTCCTTTCGAAAGAGGTGTCGCCGACGTTAACCAGCAGCGCCGGCCAGGTAAAGCGGCAAGACTGACCGGGCGGTCATGGACAGGCCCTCGGAACGGGCGCGGCCAAAGGGCAGGGGCGCAGGCAGCCTGCCAATCGTGTCCAAGACAGCTTGCAGGATGGCAGGATGGCCTTATTCGGCCACGCTTTTCCGCTACCCGCTTAAATGCATGAAAATTCTGAAAAAAACGCTTGCCATCGATTGGCTCTTCGACTAAATTAGCGCGCCTCGACGGGCTGAATGGCTTGGAGAGAAACGGTGAAGTGTCCGAGTGGTCGAAGGAGCACGCCTGGAAAGTGTGTATACGGGAAACCGTATCAAGGGTTCAAATCCCTTCTTCACCGCCACATTCTGAAAAGCCCCTGGAAGCGAAGGTTTCCAGGGGCTTTTTGCATTTGCTGGGTCGATGACTACTACCGGACGTCGAGGTCGCAGCGATGGCTCGCAACGCGGGTCCAAATCTGCCAGCCGACCACTGCTCCATTCCCCTGGCGTGGCCCGCGCACGGACGATCGTCTTACCACCGGTCAGGTTCTGAGGCCGCTGCGCGCCTTATCGCGGCACTGCGACCGCCACACCCAGCAGACACCCGCCGATGGTGCTGGAAGCACCCGCGCGTAGGTGTGCGACATCACGCCAATAGCGCTTGTCGACAGGTTGCCGATACTCACGCGCGCGGGCCGGCGGCACCTGCGCTCGGGTATGCGCGCTGGAGCGAATCCGGGCGTGGTGTGCGCCAGCACCGCGCGAGGTGCGCAGGCTCAGGCGGCTGCATGGGCGCGCGATTTGCCCAGCCATGTGCTAACTCCCCAGACCAGCAGGGCCAGCGTGGCGATCGCCAGCCCAGCGGCCACGATGCCCATCCAGCCCTGATGCTGGTAGAGCTGGGTGCCCAGCAGCGAGCCGAACGCGCCGCCGATGAAGTAGCAGGTGATATAGCCGGCATTGAGGCGGTTGCGAGCCTCTGGACGCAGGGCGATCACTGCGTTCTGGTTGCCCACATGAACCAGTTGCACGGCCAGGTCGAGCAGCAGGACGCCGACCAGCAAGGCAGTCAGCGAACGCTCGGCGAACGCCAGCGCCAACCATGAAAGCAGCTGGATGGCCAGACCGACCGTGGTGCCCAGCGCCCCCTTGCCACGGTCCGCGAGCCGACCGGCCCAGTTGGCCGCCAGCGCGCCCGCGGCGCCGGCCAGGCCGAACAGGCCGATGACCGAATCCGGATAGTTGTACGGGTCGCGAGCCAACAGGAACGCCAGGGGCGTCCAGAACAACGCGAACAGGCTGAAGGACAGCAGGCCCAGCAGCGAGCGCAGGCGCAGTACCGGTTCTTCGGCAAACAGTCGGAATACCGAGCCGATCAGTGCCAGGTAGCCGAGACCGGCGTGGGCGTGGTGCCTGGGCAGGCTGCGGTACAGGGCGATGGCGCACAGCGCCATCAACGCCGCCGCCAGGCAGTAGATGCTGCGCCAGCCGCCCAGCTCGGCCATGAACCCGGCAGCGGTGCGCGCCAGCAGGATTCCCAACAGCAGGCCGCTCATCAGCGTGCCAACCGCCCGCCCGCGTTGCTGCGGTGCGCTGAGCGTGGCCGCCATCGGTACCAGCACTTGCGCCACCACCGAGAACATGCCGGTCAGCGCGGTACCGACGATCAGCCAGGGCAGGCTGCTGGCACTTGCGCTGATCAGCAGGCCCAGGGTAGCCACGCCGACCATGACGACGATCAGCCGACGTTGCTCGAACAGGTCCCCCAGCGGCGCCAGCAGCACCAGGCCGACGCCGTAGCTCAGTTGCGCGGCGATGACGATGGCTCCGGCGCTGGCCATGCTCACCCCGAAATGCTCGGCGATGCTGTGTAGCAGCGGCTGTGCGTAATAGTTGCTGGCCACGGCCAGGCCGGTTGCGGTGGCCATGAGCAGGATCAAGGCGCGGCTCAAAGAAGGCGAGGTGTGCATGGTGTGTCTCGTCGCAAGGCAGAATGGAAGCGGGTCGTGCGTGGGCGCACGGCCTGATGATGGATGCAGATCCACACGGGAGGTTCGCCGGTTCAGGTCACTTCGACCAGCACCAGGGTCTGTGCGGCAGCCTCGAGCACGAGATGAATCTCGTCATCGATACGCTTGCCGAGCAACTGCCGGCCCAGTGGCGAGCGCGGGGTGATCACCATGACCGACTGGTCCGCGAGCGGGATCTTCAGCCCGGCGCCTTCGGGCCCCAGGAAGAACGGGCGCAGCTCGCCTCGTTCGTCCTCGAGCGTGACCAGGTTGCTGACCCGAACGCCCAGCGCCGGATCGTAGTCGCGCAGCAGCAGCTGCCGGTAGGCCTGCAGGGCCTGGCGGATCTCGGCGGTACGTCGAGCCTGGCCGGTGGCCAGGTAGGAGGCTTCGAGACTGAGTGTGTCGTACTTGTTCTCGGCGATGTTCTCTTCGGCGGTCGCGGCCTCGTAGGCGGCCTGGGCCGCGCGCTCGAGGACCTGCATGTCGTGCTCGAGCAAGGCGATGATGCGCTGCAGCAGCTGCGGCTTGTCCATGGTCAGTAGCAGAACTCCTGCACGTGGGCCTGGCTCTTGGCGGTCGGCGCGGTGCGGTTCTGCTGCATCCAGAACTGACAGCGCGGGCTGTTCAGGTTGCGTGGGCTGCCGTCCGGAGCCTGCGCGGCCTGCTGTTCGTGCAGGATCTGCTGGTAGCGCTCGAACATGCGTTGCTGGGCATCGTCGGCCTGGGCTGCCTGTGCAGGCGGCGCGGCTGGAGCCAGGGCCTGGGCCAGTGGCTGCAGCTGCTGCGGCCACAGCTGCCAGGCGAGCCAGGCGCTCAGGGCAATGGCCAAGGCGCCCAGCCACAGGCCCAGGGCGATGCACAGCACCAGTCGCAACGGGGTAAGGGTCATGCTCGGTTCACGCTCTCGGGCCATGGCAGGCTCCTGGCTGGACGACGAAGGAGCGATTGTCGCATGGCCGGCCCCGGCTTTTCACCGCCGACCCTTTTGCCGGCACCGTTTTATCCGCAGAATCAGCGCTTTGGCCCGATGAAAGGGGACAGCCATGAACAGTACCTGGGACATCTTCTGCCGGGTCGTGGACAACTTCGGCGACATCGGCGTCACCTGGCGTCTTGCCCGCCAGCTGGCGAACGAGCATGCGCTACAGGTGCGCCTGTGGGTCGACGAACCTGCTGCCTTTGCCCGGCTGTGCCCGCTGGCCGACCCCATGGCCGCGTGTCAGTCGCTCGAAGGCGTGGAGGTGCGTCATTGGCAGCAACCCTGGCGGGCGAGCGAGGTGGCGGACGTGGTCGTCGCGGCCTTCGGCTGTCGGCTGCCGGAGGAGTACCTGGCCGTCATGGCCAGGCGTGCGACGCCAGTGCTGTGGCTCAACCTCGAATACCTCAGTGCCGAAGCCTGGGTCGCCGGCTGCCACGGGCTCCCGTCGCCCCAGGCCAACGGCTTGCGCACGATCTTCTTCTTCCCCGGCTTCACGGAGGGAACCGGCGGCCTGTTGCGCGAGGCCGGCCTGTTCCAGCGCCGCGCGCCCTTGCGCCAGGACCCGGCGGCTCGCCAGGCGTTCCTGGCCGGGCTTGGAGTGCAGGTGGCGGCACAGGCCCGGCTGATTTCGCTGTTCGCCTACGAAAACCCGCGCCTGGGCGACTGGTTGCAGGCTCTGGCCGACGACGACCAGCCGAGCCATGTGCTGGTACCGGAGGGGCGCGTCCTGACCGACCTGCGCGCCTGGTTGGACGAACCTGCGCTTGCCGTCGGCGAGCTGCGCCGGCGCGGCGGCCTGACCGTCCAGGTGCTGCCGTTCCTGAGCCAGGATGACTATGACCGCCTGCTCTGGAGCTGCGATTTCAACGCCGTGCGCGGGGAAGACTCCTTCGTGCGGGCGCAGTGGGCAGGGCAACCGATGCTCTGGCATATCTATGTGCAAGACGAGAACGCCCACCTGGACAAGCTCGAAGCCTTCCTGACGCTGTATTGCCAAGGCCTCTCGGCTTGTGCCGCGGCTGCCTTGCGCCTGCTGTGGCGAGCTTGGAACATGGACCTGGACATGTGCCAGGCGTGGCGCCAGGTCACCTCCCACTGGCAAGAGCTGCAGCGGCACGCCGACGCCTGGAGCGCCAGGCAGGCCGCCCGGCCGGACCTTGCCACGGCGCTGGTGCAGTTTTACCGAAATTGGATATGATACGCGGCCTCGATTTTTCATAAATCCATCCAGATTCGGATATTTCGTAATGAAAACTGGTAAAGAACTGAAACCCGGTACCGTACTGCGGATCGACAACGACCCGTGGCTGGTACAGAAAGCCGAATTCACCAAGTCCGGTCGCAACAGCGCGATCATGAAGACCAAGCTGAAGAACCTGCTGACCGGCTACAAGACCGAAACCGTCTACTTCGCCGACGACAAGCTGGACGACGTGATCCTCGACCGCAAGGAAGTGACCCTGTCCTTCATCAGCGGCGACGCATACACCTTCATGGACACCACCGACTACACCATGTACGAGCTGAACGCCGAGGACATCGACGCCGTTCTGCCGTACATCGAGGAAGGCATGCAGGACGTCTGCGCCCTGACCATGTACGAAGAGAAGGTCGTTTCCGTCGAGCTGCCGACCACCATCAGCCGCCAGGTCACCTACACCGAGAACGCCGCGCGTGGCGACACTTCGGGCAAGGTCATGAAGCCGGCCAAGCTGGCCAACGGCACCGAAGTGCAGGTTGCCGACTTCATCGAGATCGACGAGTGGATCGACATCGATACCCGTGATGGCAGCTTCAAGGGCCGCTCCAAGAAGTAAGCGCTTCTTGCAGCCCTGCAAAGGAACCCGGCCTCGGCCGGGTTCTTTTTTTGGAGCACTGTCCAAGCCACAAGCCACAAGCTGTACGGTGAACCCTCACGTTCAGGTGATCTGCTTGTTTGCAGTTTGCAGTTTGCAGCTCGCCGCCCCGACAGCTTCAGCGGCGTTCGAGGATCAGCAAGGTCAGTACCCCCGCGACGATGCCCCAGAACGCCGAGCCGATCGAGAACAGCGTCAGGCCCGAGGCCGTGACCATGAAGGTGATCAAGGCCGCTTCGCGTTCACGCGCTTCGGCCATCGCCACGCTCAGGCCGTTCATGATCGAACCGAACAGTGCCAGGGCGGCGATGGACAGCACCAGCTCCTTGGGCAACGCCGCGAACAGCGCGGCGAGGGTGGCGCCGAACACGCCGGCCACGGCATAGAAGATCCCGCACCAGACAGCGGCGGTGTAGCGCTTGGCCGGGTCTTCGTGGGCGTGCGGGCCGGTGCAAATGGCCGCGCTGATGGCTGCCAGGTTGATGCCGTGGGCGCCGAACGGTGCCAGCAGCAGCGAGGCCAGGCCGGTCACGCTGATCAAGGGCGAGGCCGGCACCTGATAGCCGTCGGCACGCAGCACGGCCACCCCTGGCATGTTCTGCGAGGTCATCGCCACCACGAACAACGGGATGCCGATGCTGATGGTCGCAGCCAGGGAAAAGCTCGGCGTGGTCCAGACCGGCCGGGCCAGCTCCAGGCTGAAGCCGCTGAAGTCCAGCAAGCCCAGGCCCGCCGAGAGCAGCGTGCCGACCATCAGCGCGGCCAGCACGCAGTAGCGGGGCGACAGGCGCTTGACCAGCAGGTAGCTGAAGAACATGCCGAGCACCAGCAGGGTGCGGTGCTGGGCGGCGACGAAGATCTCGCTGCCGATCTTGAACAGGATGCCGGCCAGCAGCGCCGAGGCCAGCGAGGCGGGGATGCGCCGCACCAGGCGTTCGAAGCTGCCAGTCAGGCCGCAGACGAGCACCAGCAGGGCGCAGGTGAGGTAGGCTCCGATGGCTTCCCCGTAGCTAACACCGCCAAGGCTGGTGATCAGCAGCGCCGCGCCAGGGGTCGACCAAGCCACGGTGATGGGCGTGCGATAGCGCAGCGACAGGCCGATGCTGCAGACCGCCATGCCGATCGACAGCGCCCATATCCAGGACGAGATCTGCCCGCTGCTCAGTCCGGCGGCCTGGCCGGCCTGGAACATCAGAATCAGGGAGCTGGTGTAGCCGGTGAGCATGGCGATGAAACCGGCGACCACGGCCGAGGGCGAGGTATCGGCCAGAAGACGCAGGGGCACTGGGGCGGCGTTGTTCATGTGAGCGGGTCCTTTTACGCTGCAAGCAAGGCTGGCAGGTTAACCTGCCGCTGGCCGGAGCTTGCCATACAGCGATGGCCGCATTGAGCCGTACAGTCGCGCGTGGCTGTCCGCCAACCCGGCCGACCGCCAGCCACGCGGACTTTGTACGAAAAGTGCCTGGGCGAGGTCCATGCTGCGTTGAAGAGCAGGCTCGCAATGCTCGACGGTGGATCGCGCTTGCTTGCCTGTCTTGGCCTTGCCTGATCGCCACGCGGCGACGTTCGCGCAAGCCCCGGCGATCAGCGCATGTCGGGCAGCTTGGCCTCGCTGCGCACGTCGGTCTTGGCGATCGCCTCGGGCGGCAGGGTGATGCGCTGTTTGCTCAGCAGCTCGCCCATGGTAGCCAGCACGCGATACATCGAGTACTCGCCGGTATAGCGGATCTCGGTATAGCGGGTGCTGGCGGTGTACAGCTCGTTCTCGCTGTCGAGCACATCGAGCAAGGTCCGCTGGCCGATGCCGAACTGCTCCTGGTAGGCCGCACGCACGCGCGTGGTGGTTTCGGCGTATTCGCGCGCGGAGGGCAGCTGCTTGCGCGCGTTGCTCATGGCGTTCCAGGCCAGGGTCAGGTTCTCGTTGAGCTGGCGCAGAGCGTTGTTGCGGATGTCCAGGGCCTGGTTGATCTTGTGCGCATCGGACTGTCGGCGTGCGCTGTCGCTGCCGCCGCGGAACAGGTTGTAGCTGAGCTCGACGCCAGCCTGCCAGTCGTTGTCGCTGCGTCCGCGCTCGCCGCCGAGGTTGTTGTTGGCGCCAGTGGCCAGCACGGCGTCAAGGCGTGGGTACAGGGTCGACTTGGCCACCTTGTACTGCTGCTCGGCGGCATTCACGTCAGCTTGCGCCGACTTCAGGTACGGGTTGCTTTCCAGCAGGCCCTGGCGCGCTTCTTCCAGGCTGGCCGGCATCTGCACCTGCACGTCCAGCGGTGCTTCGAGCTCATCGGGCATGCGGCCGATGGCGCTGTAGAAGTTGGCCTCGGCATCGGCCAGGTTGACCTGAGCGGTTTCCAGGTTGTTTTCCGCCAGCGCGCGGCGGGCACGCGACTGGTCCAGGTCGGCGGTGCTACCCACGCCGCGCTCGCTACGCAGGCCGATCTGGTCATTGACCCGCAGGTGGGCCTGCAGGTTGTTCTCGGCGAGGGTCAACAGCTCGCGGCGCTTGAGGACTTCCAGGTAGACCTCGATGGCGCGCAGTGCGACATCCTGGGCGACGGCCTGGGTATAGTAGGCACGCGAGGTTGCCACCGCTTCGGTGCGGCCGACTTCGTTGGCCGTGTTGAAGCCGTCGAACAGCATCTGCCGCAGGCGCAATTCGGCCTGGCGATAATTGAGCGTCTCGGTGGCGCGGCTGGTGGTGCCGTCGGCATTCACCCGGCGCGTGTTGTTGTTGTCCGAGCGCTGGCGGCCATAGCCGGCGACCAGGTCGACGCTGGGGTAGTAGCCACCGCGGGCGAACTTGACGTCCTCGTCGGCCGACAGTCGGCTGTTGCGATTGGAACTGACCTCAGGGTGATTGTCCACGGCGTTCTGGATGGCTTCGGCAAGCGACATCGCCTGTGCATTGGCACACGCCATGGCCAACAGGATCGCACTGGTGATGGGGGTCAAAACGCGCATCAGGTTACTTCTCCCTGGAATTCAATGATGTTCCGTTGTCGCCAAAAAAATGACGTTTTTAGCGGGTCAGTCTGTTTCAGAGCCGCAACAGCTCAGCTGGGCACCTTAGTGGCTGAGCAAACGCCATCCACCGTTCGGCCGATCGAAAAAAGCGGCTGCAACACCGCTGGCCACGCTTTTCCGTTTCACCCCTGCAAGCACCGGGATTCGCCGCCACAGTGCGATTTATCCTGGATGGCGAAAGTTCCGTGGCAACCTGGAATTGCCTACGAAGCAAGTGTCTCGGAAATAATACATTGCGACAATATTTTGTCGGGCGAGTAATGGCTTTTTTCTATCAGTTTGCGTCAAGGGCGAACGGCGTGACGATGTTCTTCAGACGGATGGCAGTACGCCATGGCGCTTGAAGAGCGCTTTGGCCGAAACGTCCGTCGAACCGATGCTCAGGCACTGCGCTTGCCGCGGATCAGTTCACGCAGCATGAAGCGGTTCGGATGGCAGGCCTGGGCAACGGCCCGTGGCAATGGCAAAGGCTCGCCAGTGACCCACGCGGCGATCAGTTCGCCACACAGCGGCGCGGTCACCAGGCCGCGCGAGCCATGGCCACTGTTCACATAGAGCCCGTCGAGCCACGGGCACGGCGTGTCCGGCACCTGCCGAGCATCCTTGGCCAGGGCACCGTACAGATGCTCGAAAGCCCCGGCATTGGCCAGCGGGCCGACGATCGGCAGATAGTCGGGGCTGGTGCAGCGGAACGCCGCACGGCCCTGCAGCTGGGCTGGATCGAGTCCCTGTACTTCAAGACGCGAGGCCAGGTCCGGCGAGATCGCCTCGAGCAGCGCCAGGTTGCCCAGATGCTCGGCGAGGGTGGGGGTCAGGTCGTGATTATGGAAGTCGAAGCTGGCGCCCAGGGTATGCTCGCCCTCGCGTCCCGGCGCGACATAGCCATCGGCGCAGAGCACCGTGCGCAGCGACTGGCTGGCCGGCGTGACGGGCAGGCGGCTGACTTGGCCGCGGATACGCTTGAGCGCGAGCCCTGCGCCTTGCTCGAAGCCGCGCACCTCGGCGGCGGTAGCCAGCACCACCAGTGGCGCGCTGGCCAGCAGGCGCTCGCCATCCCAGGCTTGCCAGAGGCCGTCTACCTTGCGCAGCGTCAGTACCTGCTGGTGAGTCAGCAGGCTGATGCGCGGGTGCTGCAGTTGCGCCTGGCACAGTGCCGGCGGGTGTACCCAACCCCCTTCGGGGTAGAACAGGCCTCCACTGGGCAGGGCCACGCCTGCGATGGCTTCGGCCTGTTGCCGATCCAGCGGCCTGAGCAGGGTCGTGTCGAAGGCTTGCGCCAGCTTGGCCTGGCGCGTGGCCTCCTTGTCATCGAAGGCCAGTTGCAAGACACCGCAGTCATCCCATTCCCGACCGCGCTGCAGTCGCTGCAGCCAGCGGCGGGTATGGCCGAATCCGGCGAGCACCAGTTGCGAGAGGGCCGTGCCATGGGCGGAGAGCTTCAGGTACAGCACCCCCTGCGGATTGCCCGAAGCCTCGCGGGCGGCTGCATCATGGCGCTCCAGCACCTGCACCTGCCAGCCACGCATGGCCAGGCTGCGCGCCGTGGCGCTACCAGCGAGCCCGGCGCCGATGACCAATGCCCGGGATGGCCCGCCGATCGCGGGTGGGCGCCGGTACCACGGTGGGCTCGGTAGGGGTGCCGCCTGCTGTGTCGAGTCGGGATCGAACTCGCCGCTCATGACTTCCCACTTCTTGCCGATGCCCGGCACCTTCTTCATCCGGAAGCCACTGGCGATCAGCCCACGCCGGACCCAGCCGGTGGTGGTGAAGGTGCCGAGCGTCGTGCCTCTGGCCGACAGGCGCGCCAGCTGGGCGAACAGCTCGGGTGTCCACATGTCCGGGTTGCGGGCCGGGGCGAAGCCATCGAGGAACCAGGCATCGATCCGCGCATCGAGTGCCGGCAGCTGCTCGAGCACGTCGCCCACCAGCAAGGTCAGGGTCACCCGGCCTTGCTCGAAATTGAACTGCTGAAAGCCAGGGTGGATGGCCACATACTGTTCGAGCAGGGCGCCGGTAAACGGCTGCAAGCCCGGCCACAACCGCTGGACGCGCTCGAGGTCGTGGCGCGCGAGCGGGAATTTCTCCACGCTGACGAAATGCAGGCGCGCCTCGGGGTGGGCGTGCTCGGCGAACAGCTGCCAGGCGCAATAGAAGTTCAGGCCCGTACCGAAACCGGTTTCGCCGATCACCAGGCAGCCGTGCGCGGGCAGCTCGGCGAAACGCTGGCGCAGACGGTTCTGCTCGAGGAACACATGGTGGGTTTCCTCGAGGCCCTGGTCGCGGGAAAAATAGATGTCGTCGTACTGCCGCGAGTAGGGGCGGCCCTGGTCATCCCAGTCGAGCTGGGCGTGCTGGGGAACGGTGGTGTCTGGCATGGTCGGCTCGGCAACAGCGGAGCTGTCATCTTAGTGACCTTGGACGGTTTAATCACGAACAAGGATCAAACGCCGGGCACCGCCGGCCGGTCCAACGCCCAGCGATCCGCACCCGGTCCACCCGCTTCGCCTTTCCATGAAGGAGCCAGACATGTTCGAATCCGCCGAAATCGGCCATCGCATCGACAAGGAAACCTTCGATGCCGAAGTCCCCGCGCTGCGCGAGGCGCTGCTCGAAGCTCAGTACGAGCTCAAGCAGCAGGCACGCTTCCCGCTGCTGATCCTGATCAACGGTGTCGAGGGCGCAGGCAAGGGCGAGACCGTCAAGCTGCTCAACGAGTGGATGGACCCGCGACTGATCGAGGTGCGCACCTTCGACCAGCAGACCGACGAGGAGCTGTCCCGGCCCGCGGCCTGGCGCTACTGGCGCGCGTTGCCAGCGAAGGGGCGCACCGGCGTGTTCTTCGGCAACTGGTACAGCCAGATGCTGCAAGGTCGCGTTCACGGTCAGTTCAAGGATGCCGTGCTCGACCAGGCCATCGCCGGTGCCGAACGCCTGGAGCAGATGCTCTGCGACGAAGGCGCGTTGATCATCAAGTTCTGGTTCCACCTGTCCAAGAAGCAGATGAAGGCCCGCCTGAAGGCGCTCAAGGACGACCCCTTGCACAGCTGGCGAATCAGCCCGCTGGACTGGCAGCAGTCGCACACCTACGACCGCTTCGTGCGCTTCGGCGAGCGGGTGCTGCGCCGCACCAGCCGCGACTACGCGCCCTGGCACATCATCGAGGGTGTCGACCCGTGCTATCGCAGCCTCGCGGTCGGGCGCATCATCCTCGAGACCTTGCAGACGGCCCTGGCCAACAGCCAGCGGGCCAGGCATCAACAAAACATCGCTCCGCTGGGCCGCAGCATCGACCAGCTGAGTCTGCTCGGCAGCCTGGACATGAGCTTGAGCCTGGACAAGCAGGCCTACCAGCAGCAACTGGTCGCCGAACAGGCCCGGCTGGCTGGCCTGCTGCGTCACAAGCGCATGCGCCGGCACGCCCTGGTGGCCGTGTTCGAAGGCAACGACGCCGCCGGCAAGGGCGGTGCCATCCGCCGGGTAGCAGCGGCGCTCGACCCGCGCCAGTACCGCATCGTGCCGATCGCCGCGCCAACCGAGGAAGAGCGCGCCCAGCCTTATCTGTGGCGGTTCTGGCGGCACATACCGGCCCGCGGCACCTTCACCATCTTCGACCGCTCCTGGTATGGGCGGGTGCTGGTGGAGCGGGTCGAGGGCTTCTGCGAACCGGCCGACTGGATGCGTGCCTACGGCGAAATCAACGATTTCGAGGAGCAGTTGCGCAACGCCGGGGTGGTACTGGTCAAGTTCTGGCTGTCGATCGACCAGCAGACCCAGCTGGAGCGATTCCAAGCCCGCGAGCAGGTGCCGTTCAAGCGCTTCAAGATCACCGAGGAAGACTGGCGCAACCGGGAAAAGTGGGACGCCTATGCCGAAGCGGTGGGTGACATGGTCGATCGGACCAGCACGGCGGTCGCGCCCTGGACCCTGGTCGAGGCCAACGACAAGCGCTGGGCCAGGGTGAAGGTCCTGCGCACCCTCAACGACGCACTGGAGGCTGCCTTCGCCAAATAGGAAACCGGGCGAGCCCCAAGCCACAAGCTGACCATGGCGCGAGTCCATCGACGCACGCCTGTTCTTGCTTGTGGCTTGCAGCTCACACGCACTGGTGAACTTCCCGACCCCAAGGTGCTCTGATGCCGGTAGCCATTGGTCATTGCCGCCTGTTAAGCTCGTGGCTTTACCCTCATTGCCCTTATGGCGCATGAACAAGGAACTAGCATGAAACAGCATCGTTTGGCGGCTGCGGTTGCCCTGGTTGGTTTGGTCCTCGCCGGTTGCGACAAGCAGGCCAGCGAAGTCGAGCTGAAGACGCCGGCACAGAAAGCCTCCTACGGTATCGGTCTGAACATGGGCAAGAGCCTGGCCCAGGAAGGCATGGACGATCTCGACTCGAAGGCCGTTGCGCTCGGCATCGAGGATGCGGTGACCAAGAAGGATCAGCGGATCAAGGACGAGGACCTGGTCGAGGCATTCAGCGCGCTGCAGAAGCGTGCCGAGGAGCGCCAGGCCAAGGCCAGCGAGGAAGCGGCCGCGGCGGGCAAGAAGTTCCTCGAGGAGAACGGCAAGAAACCTGGCGTGGTCACCACCGCCTCGGGCCTGCAGTATGAAGTGGTCAAGAAGGCCGATGGCCCGCAGCCCAAGCCGACCGACGTGGTCACCGTGCATTACGAGGGCAAGCTGATCGATGGCAAGGTCTTCGACAGCTCCGTCGAGCGTGGCAGCCCGATCGACCTGCCGGTCAGCGGCGTGATTCCAGGTTGGGTCGAAGGCTTGCAACTGATGCATGTCGGCGAGAAGTACAAGCTGTTCATCCCCGCTGAGCTGGCCTACGGCGCGCAGAGCCCGAGCCCGCTGATCCCGGCCAACTCGGTCCTGGTCTTCGACCTGGAACTGCTCGGGATCAAGGACCAGAACCAGGCGCCAGCCGATGCCCCGGCAGCGCCTGGCGACGCACCGGCGCAGTCGCCGGCCGAGTGATCCGCTAGCCTGCAGCACACTGAACGCCTCGTTTCGACGGGGCGTTCGTGTTTTTGCAGCGCGTCAGCGAGGTTCGAGTTCGAACCTGACCCATTGCCTGCTGTCGGAACAAGAACCCCGGCAGGTGCCTTGCATCGGCTGTCATGGGATGTCCGCACCGCTGAAACAGGTGTGTAAAAAACGCCCGATCCGAGTCAGGCCCTTGCGCCGTGGGTTCAAAACGGCGGAAATGTTCCCCTGTTCACAAGGTTATCCACAGTTATTGTGGATAACCCGCACCGTTACCGGAGGTTCAATGAGCGCCCCCTGGAATTTCACCCGTTTCCTGCCGCTGGCCGAGCGCCTGCTCAGTCGTGGCCGCTTGCCGGCACTGCTGTTCGCCGTAGCGCGCAAGGGTCCTCGGCTCGGCCGCCTGCGCGAGGATGTCAAGCTGCTGCAGTCGCTCTGCCTGGCCTGGTGGCGCGGGGAATACCGCGCGATCAGTGGCAAGTCGATGGTCACCATCGTCGCTGGGTTGCTGTATTTCGTCAGCCCGCTGGACGCGATCCCGGACTGGCTGCTAGGCGTCGGTTTCCTGGATGACATCGCCGTGCTCGGCTGGGTCCTCAATACCGTCTCCGCCGAACTGGCCCGGTTCAAGGCCTGGCGCGACAGTCAGGCACCGGAACGGCTGCGTGTGGTCGAGCGGCTGCCTGACACGCCAGAGGCACTGCAACTGGAACGCGGCGAGCACTGATCGACCATTCGCTGCACAGGCCATGCGCTCGCTTGCTAATATGATGGCATCCGATCATGCCGATAGGTTGCATGAAGTCATCCGGCGCAGGGGGTTATTCATGGGTGTACAGATCATCAACCGGGACGGTCAACCGGAGTACGCGGTTGTGCCATGGGAGCAGTACCAGCGACTGCTGGAAGCGGCCGGGCAGCCTTCGCAGGCCGCGCCTCGGGCATCTGAACAAGTGCTGGCAGCCCAGTCGGTGCCGGCACCGGCGCCTTTGCCAGGGCTCGATCAGCTGGCTGCGCTGCGCCAGGCGAAGGGGCTGGCTGCAGAGCAGCTGGCGCGCAGTGTCGGCATCAGCCCGGCCTACCTGGCGATGATCGAGTCGGGCGAACGTCAGCCGGACGCCGCGATTCGCCGCAGCCTGGCCTGGGAGCTGGGGGTGCCAGGCTGGAGTGAGCCGGCGTGAGCCAGCTCAGGATCAGTCGCCAGCACTGGCAGAGCCTGCTGGACGAACTCGATCTGGCCCGTCGACAACGTCACCTGCTGACCTACCGCGCCCTGCTCGAGCGCCTGCAGCTGCCCAGCCCGGCGATGCAGACCTTGACCGCCGCTCTGGAGTACCTGGCGATGCTGGACGCCAGGGCCGATCAGCCGTTGCGCAGCTCGCTGGTGATCAGCCAGGGCGCGAGCCGTCTGCCCCGTACCGGTTTTTTCGAATGCGTGGAGCGGCTCGGGCGTTTCTCGGGGCCTGCCGATGGCCTCGAGGCGGCTTCCTGGCATGCATCGGAAGTGGTGCGCGTCTTCGAATACCGCTACTCCGACGAGAGCTGAGCGCAGCCGAGCATTGGGTCGCGGGTGCCCGGCGCGATGAACGCTGGTCGCTGAAATCGAAGGGGGCTGGCCGCCTGCGCGCCCAGCCCCCTTCGATTGCCGTGGTCGCGACGGTGGATCGCCAGGCGACCCAACGTCAATGACAAGGGTTGCCTCAGTGCTTGGCCACCGCAGCGCTCAAGCCGAGGTAGTCGAGCAGGATACGCCCGGTCTCGGCCAGGTAGGCGTCGTCCTCGGGCTTGGTGTCGTCCTGCTCGGTCGGCAGGGCGTCTTCGTCCTCTTTCTTCAGTTCCTTGAGCGGTTCCTCGCCCTTGGCCTTGCGCCGCGTGTTCTCCAGCGCCAGCTGCTTGCTGTCGATCTCGTCGTGACGGGCGCGCCGCTTCTGCTCGTTGAGACTGACGGTCTTCTCGTTCATCAGCTGCTGGGTCAGGGCCAGGCGATCACGGATATAGGCGAACTCCGGGTCTTTGGCGCTGCGTGCCTCATGCCGCGCCTTGAGTTCGGCGAGCAGTGGCTTGAACGGATCGGCCGCCGGGCGCACCACCGGGCGGATGGTGTCCCATGGCATGGCTTCGGGAAGGGCGCTCTCGCCGATTTCCTTGGTATCGATGATCGACGGATAGGCGATGTCCGGCAGGACCCCCTGGTGCTGGGTGCTCTGCCCGGACACCCGGTAGAACTTGGCCAGGGTCAGCTTCAGTTCGCCGTGGTTGAGCGGCTGGATGGTCTGCACGGTGCCTTTGCCGAAGGTCTGGCCACCAATGATCAAGGCGCGATGGTAGTCCTGCATGGCACCGGCGAAGATCTCCGACGCCGAGGCGGACAGGCGGTTGACCAGCAAGGCCAGCGGCCCCTTGTAGAACGCGCCTTTGTTCTCGTCCTCGAGCACATCGACGCGACCATCGCTGTTGCGCACCAGCACGGTCGGCCCCTTGTCGATGAACAGGCTGGTCAGCTCGGTGGCTTCCTGCAGCGAACCGCCACCGTTGTTGCGCAGGTCGATGACCACGCCGTCGACCTTTTCCTTCTGCAACTCGGTCAGCAGCTTCTTCACGTCGCGCGTGGTGCTCTTGTATTCCGGGTCGCCGGCGCGGTAGGCCTTGAAGTCGAGGTAGAAGGCCGGGATTTCGATGATGCCAAGCTTGTAGTCGCGACCGTCCTGCTTGATGTTGAGCACCGACTTCTTCGCGGCCTGCTCCTCGAGCTTGACCGCTTCGCGAGTGATCGCCACCACTTTGCTGGTCTGGTCGTTCGGCGCGTTGCTCGCCGGAATGATCTCCAGGCGCACCACCGAGCCCTTGGGCCCGCGAATCAGCTTGACCACTTCGTCCAGGCGCCAGCCGACCACGTCGACCATTTCCTTGTCGCCCTGGGCCACCCCGATGATCTTGTCGGCAGGCGCCACCTGCTTGGTCTTGGCGGCTGGGCCAGCAGGCACCAGGCGCACGATCTTGACCTGGTCATTGTCGCTCTGCAGCACCGCGCCGATCCCCTCCAGGGACAAGCTCATGTTGATGTCGAAGTTTTCGGCATTGTCCGGCGACAGGTAGTTGGTGTGCGGGTCGTAGGACTGCGCGAAGGTATTGATGTAGGCCTGGAAGATGTCCTCGGCGCGGGTCTGGTCGAGCCGCGCGAGCTGGTTCTTGTAGCGCTTGGTGAGGGTTTCCTGAATCTGCGTCAGGTCCTTGCCAGCGATCTTCTGGCGCAGCACCTCGTCCTTGACACGCTTGCGCCACAAGTCGTCGAGCTCGGCCTGGCTCTTGAGCCAGGGGGCATCCTTGCGATCGACCAGCAAGGTCTCGTCGACGGTGAAGTCGATCTTGTCGACACCCTTGGCCAGCTCGGCCAGGGCGAAGTCCAGGCGCGACTTGACTCGGTCCAGGTAGCGCTTGTAGATGGTGAAGCCAGGTTGCAGGTTGCCGCTCTTGAGAAAGTCGTCGAACTGGGTCTTCCACTTGTCGAATTCGGCGATGTCGCCTGCGGTGAAGTACATGCGCGCCGGGTCGAGCAGCTTGATGTAGCTTTCATAGATGATGACCGAACGGGCATCGTCCAGCGGTGGCTTGCTGTAGTGGTGGCGCTTGAGCAGCTCCACGACATTGAGGCTGGCGACGATTTCGTCACGGTCCGGCTGCAGACTGTCCCACTTGTTGGCGGCCTGGGCGTTGCCCGGGAGCGACAGACTGCCGAGGCCGAGCATCAGGGTGAGGGCAGTGCCGTGCAGGAAATGCTTCATGCTGATTCGACTTAAGGGCAATTGATCACGCATAGTAGGCCGTCTTTTCCGTTGGCCGGTTCCGTGGAGCCGGGCGCATACTGCAAAAAAAGCCTGGGACAAGCGGTCCCAGGCTCATTCATCAGCCAACTATGGAGGCACTGTGAAGGCATTGCAAGGCGTTGACGGACATATGACCTGGGTCAAGACACAGGCCTTGTCCTGTGATACGGGCCAGGTCCGCATTCGTGTGGCGGCGGCCGGCCTCAATCGTGCCGACCTGCTGCAGAGCGCTGGTTCCTACCCGCCGCCACCGGGCGCCAGCCAGTTCCTCGGGCTCGAATGCGCCGGGGTCATCACCGAGGTGGGTGCCGGTGCCGACTGGCGCGTGGGCGACCGCGTCTGCGCGCTGCTCGCCGGTGGCGGCATGGCCGAGGAGGTGGTGGTGGATGCCCGGCACGTGTTGCCGGTCCCGCAGGGGCTGAGCCTGCACGAAGCGGCGGCGATTCCCGAGGTATATGCCACCGCCTGGCTGAACCTGTTCAAGCTTGGCGGCCTGCAGGCCGGCGAGAAGGTACTGGTGCATGCCGGGGCCAGCGGGGTCGGCTCGGCCGCCATCCAGCTGTGCAAGGCGTTGGGCAATCCCATCTGGGTCAGCGTGGGCTCGACCGAGCGCTTGCGCTATTGCCAGGAGCTGGGTGCAAGCGGCGGGGTGATCCGTGGCGAGGACCTCGAGTCGCTGCAAGCGCATGGCCCGTTCGACGTCATCCTCGACCCGGTGGGCGCCAGCTACGTAAGCCTCAACCTGCGCCTGCTCGCCCGTGATGGACGCTGGGTGATGATCGGTCTCATGGGCGGGCGCAAGAGCGAGATCGACCTGGCCCAGGTCCTGGCCAAGCGCCTGCAACTGACCGGCTCCACGTTGCGCAATCGTGACGACGAGTTCAAGGCCGAGCTGTTGCGCGAACTGGGCCAGCAGGTCTGGCCGTTGTTCGGCGAAGGCAGGCTCAAGCCCCAGCTGGCGCGTGCCTATCGCGCCGAGCAGGCCCAGGCGGCCTATGACGAACTGGCCAGCAACAAGGTCAACGGCAAGCTGGTGCTGGTGGTCGACCCCAGTCTGGGCTGAGCCGGTACTCCACCCAGCGACACCAAGGGGCCATCGCCACGGCCCCTTGGCCTGCCGGCTCGGCGCTCAGCGCACCTTGCCGGCGGTCGGCAGCAGCGCCTCCTTGTCGAACGCATCCACATCGATCACCTTGCGTCGAGCCGCTTCGGCCGCCTGCACCTGCTGCGCCTGCGCGTTGTCGAGTATCCCGGCGCGGACCGCGGCATCGACCACGGTCTGGCCTGGGGCCGGGCGGACTTCTCCAGCCTTGAGTGCCTGATGCAACGACGTGTGCAGCGGGGCCGCCTCGTCGAGCAGGTCGCAGGCTCGCTGCAGGTCAGCGACCGGGTCGCCTTCGGCGGTTGGCCGGTAGCATCCGGCCAGCAGCTCTTCGAGCGCCGGATCGCCCTTGCCTCGACCGATCAGCCCGGCGACCTCGGCGTCCAGTTCGTCGCTCGGCCCGGTGTGTCGGCGACCGAAGGGGAACACCAGCACGCGTAGGGCGCAACCGACGAAACGGTTGGGGAAGTTGTCGAGCAGGCGTGCCAGGGCGTTCTCGGCCTGGCCCAGGCTTTCCTCGAGCGCCCAGCGCACTAGCGGCTGCATGTGCTCCGGGGCGCCAAGGTCGTGGTAACGCTTGAGCGCCGCCGAGGACAGGTAGAGGTAACTCAGCACATCGCCCAGGCGCGCGCTGAGACGCTCGCGCCGCTTGAGCGTGCCGCCGAGCAGCATCATCGACAGGTCGGCGAGCAGGGCGAAGGCCGCTGCCTGGCGGTTCAGCGCACGGAAGTAGCCCTGGCTCAGGGCATCGCCCGGCGCCTTCTCGAAATGTCCCAGGCCCAGGCCAAGCACCAGCGTGCTGGCGGCGTTGCGCAGGGCGAACAGGATATGGCTACCGAGCAGGTCGTCGAACTCCGCGAGCGCCTGGCGCGGGTCGGTACGCCCGGCCGCGGCCATCTCGCGCAGCACGAACGGATGGCAACGGATCGCGCCCTGGCCGAAGATCATCAGGTTGCGCGAAAGGATGTTGGCGCCCTCGACGGTGATGAAGATCGGTGCGCCTTGCCAGTTGCGCGCCAGGTAGTTGTTCGGCCCCATGATGATGCCCTTGCCACCGTGCACGTCCATCGCATGCTGGATGCACTCGCGACCGCGCTCGGTCAGGTGGTACTTGAGGATGGCCGAGAGCACCGAGGGCTTTTCGCCTAGGTCTACCGCCTGCGCGGTGAGCAGTCGCGCGCTGTCCATCAGCCAGGCGTTGCCGCCGATGCGCGCCAGCGACTCCTGGATGCCCTCGAAGGCGGCCAGAGGCACGTTGAACTGTTCGCGGACCCGCGCATACTGCCCAGTCACCAGACTGGTGTACTTGGCCGCGCCGGTACCTACCGCCGGCAGGGAAATCGAACGCCCCACCGATAGGCAGTTCATCAGCATCATCCAGCCTTTGCCGAGCATCGCCTGACCGCCGATCAGGCAGTCCAGCGGGACGAAGACATCCTTGCCGCTGTTGGGGCCGTTCATGAACGCCGCGCCCAGCGGCAAGTGCCGTCGACCGATTTCCACGCCCGGCGTGTCGGTGGGAATCAGTGCCAGGCTGATGCCCAGGTCTTCCTGGTCACCGAGCAGGTGGTCCGGGTCATAGGCCTTGAAGGCCAGGCCAAGCAGCGTGGCGACCGGGCCAAGGGTGATATAGCGTTTTTCCCAGGTCAGGCGCAGGCCGATGACTTCCTCGCCGTGCCACTGGCCCTTGCAGATGATCCCGGTATCGGTCATGGCGCCCGCATCGGAACCTGCCATCGGGCCGGTCAAGGCGAAACAGGGGATTTCTTCGCCACGGGCCAGGCGCGGCAGGTAGTGGTCACGCTGCTGGTCGGTGCCGTAGTGCAACAGCAGCTCGGCCGGCCCGAGCGAATTGGGAACCATGACCGTCGACGCCAGGTCGCCACTGCGCGTGGCCAGCTTCATCGCCACCTGCGAATGGGCATGCGCGGAAAAACCCTTGCCGCCGTACTGCTTGGGAATGATCAGGGCGAAGAAACCATGCTGCTTGATATGGGCCCAGGCTTCTGCCGGCAGGTCCATGTCCTGGCCGATCTGCCAGTCGCTGACCATGGCGCAGAGTGCTTCGGTGGGGCCGTCGAGGAAGGCTTGCTCTTCCTCGCTGAGCCTGGGGGTCGGGTAGTGCAGCAAGGTGTTCCAGTCGGGACGCCCGCTGAACAGCTGGCCATCCCACCACACGGTACCGGCGTCGATCGCTTCGCGCTCGGTCTGCGACATGGGCGGCAAGGTCCGGCGGAACCACCTGAAGACCGGGGCGACCAGCAGCCGACGGCGCAGGTCGGTCGACAGCACCAGCACCGCGATCGCCGCCAGTACCAGCCAGAGCACGGCCTGCAACCAGCCCGGCGCGTCGCCGAACAGGCCCGTCAGCAATACATAGGTCGCCAGGATCGCCAGGATCGGCAACGGCGCCAGTCGCCGGTGCGTCAGGTAGGCCGCGCCTATCACCAAAACCACCAACCACAACAGCAACATAGTCCATCCTCCGTGAATATCGGCCTGGAGCCATTCCTCAGAACACGGCCTGCTTCTGTCGAACGGCTGGTCTGAACAGTGACACGGCGGCCCCGTCGGAGTTCGTCGACGATTGCCAGTGGATGTGTCTGGAGTAGACTGACCGTTCATCCATCGACAAGGACATGGCCATGCTGAAGATCTGGGGTCGCAAGAATTCGAGCAATGTGCGCAAGGCCCTATGGGCGGCCCACGAGCTCGGGCTGGATTTCGAGTCGGTGGAGGCCGGCGGCAGCTTCGGCGTGGTCGACGAGCCGGATTACCGAAAGCGCAATCCCAACGGGCTGGTGCCGCTGCTCGAGGACGGCGACCTGGTACTATGGGAATCCAACGCCATCGTGCGCTACCTGTGCGCCGAATATGGCCGCGAGCGCGGCTGGTACCTCGACGATCCACGCGCGCGCGCGGAGGCGGACAAGTGGATGGACTGGACCACCTCGTCCCTGGCCGCGCCGTTTCGCCCGCTGTTCTGGGGCCTGCTGCGCACGCCGGCCGAGCAACAAGACTGGGTGGCGATCAACGCGGCGCACAAGACCTGCGCGCAGTTGCTGTCGATCGCCGACCAGGCGCTGGCCGAACGTCCGTACCTGTCGGGCGAGTCGATCGGCATGGGCGATATCCCGCTGGGCTGCTTCGCCTATGCCTGGTTCGAGATGCCCATCGAGCGGCCGCAGATGCATCATCTGCATGCCTGGTACGAGCGCCTGCGAGCCCGACCGGCCTACCAGGCGGCGGTGATGACGGCATTGACCTGAACACCTCGGGCTCGCTGATAGTCACTATCGACAGGCATGACTGTACTTGCGCGGCCAAGACTTGCACCATGGCCGCCTTTCCATTGCGCCAGCCATCGCGTCGGCGTGTTCCGAACCTCTTCCACGGTACCTGACCTGTTATGAGTTCCGCCCTGTCCATCCGACAGCTGACCAAGACCTACGGCAACGGTTTCCAGGCCCTCAAGGGCATCGACCTGGACGTCGCCGAAGGGGACTTCTTCGCCTTGCTGGGCCCCAATGGCGCCGGCAAGTCGACTACCATCGGCATTCTTTCGACCCTGGTGAACAAGACCAGCGGTACCGTGAATGTCTTCGGCCATGACCTGGACCGCCAGCCGTCCGCGCTCAAGCGATGCATCGGCGTGGTACCCCAGGAGTTCAACTTCAACCAGTTCGAGAAGACCTTCGACATCGTCGTCACCCAGGCTGGCTACTATGGCATCCCGCCCCGGCAAGCCAAGGAGCGCGCCGAGCAGTATCTGACCCAGCTGGGCCTGTGGGACAAGCGCGATGTGCCGTCGCGCTCGCTGTCCGGTGGCATGAAGCGGCGCCTGATGATCGCCCGCGCATTGATTCACGAGCCGCGCCTGGTGATCCTCGACGAACCGACCGCGGGCGTGGACATCGAGCTGCGCCGCTCGATGTGGACCTTCCTCACCGAGCTGAACCAGAAGGGCACCACGATCATCCTGACCACTCACTACCTGGAAGAGGCCGAGCAGTTGTGCCGCCACATCGGCATCATCGACCACGGCACCATCGTCGAGAACACCAGCATGCGCAAGCTGCTGGGCAAGCTGCACGTCGAGACCTTCGTGCTCGACCTCAGGCAGGAACTGGCCGCGGCCCCGCTGCTGCAGGGCTACCCGTGCCGGCTGATCACCCCGCATACCCTGGAAGTGCAAGTGGACAAGGACATCGGCATCACCGCGCTGTTCGGCCAGCTGGCCCTGCAGCAGATCGAAGTGCAGAGCCTGCGCAACAAGACCAATCGACTCGAGGAGCTGTTCGTGTCCCTGGTGGAAAAGAACCTGGCGAAGGTGGCCGTATGAGCATGGAGCTACGCACCAACTGGGTCGCCCTCAACACCATCGTCTATCGCGAGATCCGCCGCTTTTTGCGCATCTGGCCGCAAACCCTGCTGCCGCCGGCGATCACCATGGTCCTGTACTTCGTCATCTTCGGTAACCTGATCGGCCGGCAGATCGGCGACATGGGTGGCTTCAGCTACATGGAGTACATCGTGCCGGGGCTGATCATGATGTCAGTGATCACCAACTCCTACGGCAACGTGGTCTCGAGCTTCTTCGGCAGCAAGTTCCAGCGCTCGATCGAGGAGCTGATGGTCTCGCCGGTCTCGCCCCACACCATCCTGGTCGGCTATGTCCTCGGCGGCGTGCTGCGTGGCCTGGCGGTCGGCGTGATCGTCACCTTGCTGTCGCTGTTCTTCACCCACCTGCAGGTGCATCACCTGGGCGTGACCGTGGTGGTCGTGCTGCTGACCGCGACGATCTTCTCGCTGCTGGGTTTCGTCAACGCGGTCTTCGCGCGCAACTTCGATGACATCTCGATCATCCCGACCTTCGTCCTGACGCCATTGACCTACCTGGGCGGGGTGTTCTATTCGATCAACCTGCTGCCGCCGTTCTGGCAGGCCGTATCGCTGGCCAATCCGGTGCTGCACATGGTCAACTCGTTCCGCTACGGGATCCTAGGGGTTTCCGACATCAGTATCGGCACGGCGATCACCTTCATGCTGGTCGCCACCGCGGTGCTCTACCTGGTGTGCGTGCGCCTGCTGGTCAGCGGACGCGGCATGCGCAGCTGAGCCCCTGGACTTGCGCCGGCGCCATTGCCGGCCGACCCACCAGCGCCAGTACAGCATGGTCAGGCAATAGCCGAGGATGCCCAGGACCACGCCGCATACCACCGAGCCGAGCAGGAATGGCTGCCACAAGGTCGACAGCTGCCCGGTGATCCAGTCCAGGGTCAGTTCCTCGGGCAGCGTGCGCGGCGGTACCTGCATCAGCCAGGCGCCGGTCATGTAGGTGACGAAGAACACCGGCGGCATGGTCAGCGGGTTGGTCAGCCAGACCAGGCTGATGGCGATCGGCAGGTTGGCCCGTACCGGGATCGCCAGGCTGGCCGCCAGCAGCATCTGCATCGGCATGGGGATCAGCGCGGCGAACAGCCCCACGCCCATGGCCCTAGCCACCGAGTGGCGGTTGAGGTGCCAGAGGTTCGGGTCATGCAGCAGCTTGCCGAGAAATCGCAACGACTTGTGTTCGCGAATGCTGTTCGGATCCGGCATGTAGCGTTTGAAGATTCGGCGCGGCATGGGGGCTCTCGCGACTGTTGAGTAGCCAGTATGCCCCGATTGCGTGATGCAACTTCGACAGAGATTGTGACAATTGTTGAGCGAGGCGGGCAGCTGGATCGGCTATGCCTGAACGGGCATTCTGCTTCTGGAGTTGCTCGTCATGCGCACAGGGATGGTGGCGCTCGCCTTCGGGCTGTTGAGTCTGCGTTTCCTGCCGGCCCTGCCGTCGCCCGGCTGGCTTTTGCCGTTGCTGGCCGTCGGCCTGGGCTGCCTGTTCACCCGCGCCTGGCCGCTGGGCTGGCTGCTGCTCGGCTTCGCCTGGGCGTGTGGGTACGCCCATAACGCTCTGGACGACCGCCTGGCCTGCGCGCTGGACGATCGTACGCTCTGGCTCGAAGGTACCGTGGTCGGCTTGCCGGCCCGCGAGGGCCAACGCCTGCGCTTTGAGCTGGAGGCTGCGCAGTCGCGGCGCGCCGAACTGCCGCGACGACTGCAACTGAGCTGGTTCGACGGGCCAGCGGTCGGCAGTGGCGAGCGTTGGCGCCTGGCCGTCAGCCTCAGGCGACCGCATGGCCTGCTCAATCCCCATGGTCCCGATCGCGAGGCCATGCTGCTGGCGCGTGGTATCGGTGGCAGCGGTTCGGTCAAGGCCGGCATGCGCCTGACCTCTGCCCGGCAGGCCTGGCGCGACGCTATCCGCCAGCGTCTGCTGGCCGTGGACGGGCAGGGCCGGGAAGCCGCGCTGGTGGCCTTGGTGCTGGGCGACGGCAGTGCCCTGCCGCGCGGCGACTGGCAGACCTTGCAGGCGACCGGGACGGTACACCTGCTGGTGATTTCCGGCCAGCACATCGGGCTGCTGGCCGGGCTGGTCTATGCGCTGGTCGCCGGGGCCGCGCGGCTCGGCTGGTGGCCGACGCGCCTGCCGTGGCTACCCTGGGCCTGTGCCCTGGCCATGCTCGCGGCAGTCGGCTATGGCTTGCTGGCCGGTTTCCAGGTGCCGGTGCAGCGCGCTTGCCTGATGCTTGCCGTGGTGCTGCTCTGGCGCTTGCGCTTTCGTCACCTGAGCGCCAGCCTGCCGCTGCTGCTGGCGCTGGTCGGGGTGCTGCTGGTCAACCCGCTGGCCAGCCTGTTGCCAGGGTTCTGGCTGTCATTCGCTGCCGTGGCCATCCTGCTCTACAGCTTCAGTGGGCGTCTGGGCCGCTGGCGCCCCTGGCAAGCCTGGACCCGTGCCCAGTGGGCGATCGCCATCGGTCTGTTGCCGGCGCT
The DNA here is from genome assembly GCF_015680705.1 of Pseudomonas fulva. Taxonomy (GTDB): domain Bacteria; phylum Pseudomonadota; class Gammaproteobacteria; order Pseudomonadales; family Pseudomonadaceae; genus Aquipseudomonas; species Aquipseudomonas fulva_C. The sequence continues at coordinate 96,281 of NZ_JADNYP010000014.1, forward strand.
GCTGGCGCTGGGCCTGCCGGTCAGTCTGAGCGCGCCACTGGCCAACCTGCTGGCGGTGCCGTGGATCAGCCTGGCCGTGTTGCCGCTGGCCTTGCTCGGCACGTCGACCCTGGGCGTACCGTTGCTGGGCGAGACGTTGCTATGGCTCGCGGGCGGGCTGCTCGAGGGTCTGTTCCGGTTGCTCGAACAGGTTGCCCTATGGCAGCCCGCCTGGAACCCGACGGCCCTGCCAGCCTGGGCCTGGTGGCTGGTCTGCCTGGGCGCGGCGCTGGTGCTGCTGCCGCGTGGGATGCCGTTGCGCCTGCCAGGAGCGGTCCTGTTGCTGGCGCTGTGGATACCGCCAGCGCCAGTTCCACGGGGGCAGGCCGAGGTCTGGCAGCTCGATGTCGGCCAGGGCCTGGCGATTCTCCTGCGTACCCGAGAACACAGCCTGCTGTTCGACGCAGGCCCTGCCGTGGGCGAGCTCGACCTGGGCGACAGCGTGGTGGTACCCACCTTGCGCAGGCTAGGCGTGCGCCAGCTCGACCTGATGCTGGTCAGCCACGCCCATGCCGATCATGCCGGCGGCGCGGCGGCGGTCGCTCGCGCACTGCGCCCGGCTCGGATCCTCGCGGGCGAGGCCAGCCTGCTGCCTGCCGAGCTTGCCGGGGAGCCCTGCCGCAACGGTGAACGCTGGGACTGGGACGATGTGCAGTTCTCGCTCTGGCACTGGCCGGACGGGCCGCACAGCAACCAGCGTTCCTGCGTGCTGCTGGTCGAAGCCAGCGGTGAGCGGCTGCTGCTGACCGGCGACATCGAGGCCGCCGCCGAACGGCGCTGGCTGGCGCAGCCGACAGCGCCACGGGTCGACTGGCTGCAGTCGCCCCATCATGGCAGTCGCACCTCGTCCACCGAGGCGTTCCTGCGCGCCACCGCACCACGCGGCGTGCTCATTTCGCGGGGACGCTACAACAGCTTCGGCCATCCGCATGCCGAGGTACTGGCCCGCTATCGTCGGCATGGGCTGGATGTGCATGATTCGGCCCTGCATGGCGCGGTGCGCCTGCGCCTGGGTAGCCACGGCGAGGCGCTCCGGCTGCGCGACCAGTCGCGTTTCTGGCGCGCTCCGGCACTGGACTGACGACTTCCGGCAGCTGAGCAGCCGCTGGCGCATGTGGTAGAGTGGCGGACTTTTCCGAGGGGTGATCTATCGTGTGGGAGTTGGTCAAGTCCGGCGGCTGGATGATGCTGCCGATCATTCTGAGTTCCATCGCCGCCATGGCGATCGTCGCCGAGCGCCTGTGGACGCTGCGCGCCAGCCGCGTGACACCACCCCATCTGCTGGGCCAGGTGTGGATGTGGATCAAGGACGACCAGCTGACCAGCGACAAGCTCAGGGCCTTGCGCGCCGACTCGCCGCTGGGCGAGATCCTGGCGGCCGGCCTGGCCAACTCCAGGCATGGCCGCGAGATCATGAAGGAATGCATCGAGGAAGCGGCTTCGCGCGTCATCCATGACCTGGAGCGCTACATCAGCACCCTTGGCACCATTGCCGCGATGGCGCCGCTGCTGGGCCTGCTGGGCACCGTGCTGGGCATGATCGACATCTTCGGCGCCTTCATCGGCTCGCAGATGACCGCCAATGCCGCGGTGCTCGCCGGGGGGATCTCCAAGGCCCTGGTGACCACGGCGGCCGGCCTGATGGTCGGCATCCCGGCGGTGTTCTTCCACCGCTTCCTGCTGCGCCGCATCGACGAGCTGGTGGTCGGCATGGAGCAGGAGGCCATCAAGCTGGTCGAGGTGGTGCAAGGCGACCGCGAGGTCGAGGTGGCCGGAGGCGCGGCGTGAAGTTCCGGCGCAACCGCATCCGGGAGAACGTGGACATCAACCTGGCGTCGCTGATCGACGTGGTCTTCGTGCTGCTGCTGTTCTTCGTGGTCACCACCACCTTCACTCGCGAGACCCAGCTACGCGTCGAGCTGCCCGAGGCCAGCAGCGCCGAGCCGGCGAGCGAGACCGGCAAGCAGGTGGAGATCACCATCAGCGCCGATGGCGTGTATTCGGTGAACAACCGCCTGCTGCCTGCCGGTGACCTGGCCACGCTGACCGAAGCCCTGGAGCAGGCCAGCGGCGGCGACAACCAGTTGCCGCTGTCGATCAGCGCCGACGGCAAGACCCCGCACCAGGCCGTGGTCACCGCGATGGATGCCGCCGGCAAGCTGGGCTTTGGCAAGTTGCGCATGACGACCGTCGAGGCCGTCCAGGAGAAGCGCTGATGGCCCTGGCCGACCGACTGCTCGCCGCCTGGTACGCCGGACATCCCGCGCTGGCGCTGTTGCGCCCGCTGGAAGCCTTGTATCGACGGGTGGTCACGCGCAAGCGGGCGCGCTTTCTCCAGGACCCGCACGCCAGCTATCGGGCCCCGGTGCCCATCGTCGTGGTGGGCAACATCACGGTCGGCGGCACCGGCAAGACCCCGTTGATCCTCTGGCTGATCGAGCACTGTCGCAGCCGCGGGCTGCGGGTCGGCGTGGTCAGTCGTGGCTATGGCGCCCGCCCGGCCCGGCTGCCCTGGCGGGTCGAGGCCGGGCAGGGCGCCGGGCAGGCGGGCGACGAGCCCTTGCTGATCGTCCAGCGCAGCGGCGTGCCGCTGGTGATCGACCCGGATCGCGCGCGCGCGGTACAGGCGCTGCTGGCCGACGAGCCGCTGGACCTGATCCTCAGCGACGATGGCCTGCAACACTATCGTCTGGCCCGGGATCTGGAACTGGTGCTGATCGATGCCGCACGCGGCCTGGGCAACCGTCGCTGCCTGCCGGCCGGCCCCCTGCGCGAGCCGGTGGCACGCTTGGCCGAGGTCGATGCGGTGTTGTTCAACGGCGCCGCCAGCGATCGGGACGACGGCTTCGCCTTTCACTTGCGGCCGACCGCGCTGGTCAACCTGCGCAGCGGCGAGCGCCGCGGCCTCGATCATTTCCCGGCTGGCCAGGCGCTGCATGCCGTGGCCGGCATCGGCAACCCGCAACGTTTCTTCGCCACCCTGCAAGGGCTAGACTGGCAACCGATACCGCACCCGTTCGCCGATCATGCGCAGTTCAGTGCCGAACGCCTGGCCTTCAGTCCGCCGTTGCCGCTGGTGATGACCGAGAAGGACGCGGTCAAGTGCCAGCCGTTCGCCGCTGACGACTGGTGGTACCTGGCCGTCGACGCGCTGCCTTCGCGTGCCTTCGTCGACTGGTTCGACCAGCAGTTGGCGCGCCTGCTGCCTGGGCACCGCTCCTGAACCTTGTTTAATTCTCCGGCCGTTGGCCTCTAGGAAGCTTTCATGGATACCAAACTGCTCGACATCCTGGCCTGCCCGATCACCAAGAGCCCGCTCAAGCTCAGCGCCGACAAGACCGAGCTGATCAGCAAGGCCGCCGGCCTGGCCTACCCGATCCGCGACGGCATCCCGGTGATGCTCGAAAGCGAGGCGCGTACCTTGACCGATGACGAGCGCCTGGACAAATGAGCCTGGACTTCACCGTGGTGATTCCAGCCCGGCTGCGTTCGACGCGCCTGCCCGGCAAGCCCTTGCTGGAAATCGCCGGCAAGCCCATGGTTCGGCATGTCTGGGAGCAGGCGCGCAAAAGCTCCGCGGGCCGGGTGCTGATCGCCACCGACGATGCCAGCATCGTCGAGGCCTGCCAGGCCTTCGGCGCCGAAGTGCTGCTGACGCGTGCCGACCACGAGTCCGGCACCGACCGGCTGGCCGAAGTGGCAGCCCATCTGCAGCTGCCCGCCGATGCCATCGTGGTCAACGTGCAGGGCGACGAACCGCTGATCCCGCCGCGGATCATCGATCAGGTGGCGGTCAACCTGGCGGCACATCCGCAGGCCGCGATCGCCACGCTGGCCGAAGCGATCGAACAGCCCGAGACCGTGTTCAACCCCAATGCGGTGAAGGTCGTCTGCGACAAGCAGGGCATGGCCCTGACCTTCAGCCGCGCCCCGCTGCCCTGGGCACGTGACGCCTTCGCCAAGGCGCGCGAGCAGTTGCCTGCCGGCGTGCCCTACCGTCGCCATATCGGCTTGTATGCCTACCGCGTGGGCTTTCTGCGAGACTTCGTGGCCTGGGGGCCGTGCTGGCTGGAGCAGACCGAGGCGCTGGAGCAGCTGCGGGCCTTGTGGCATGGCGTGCGGATCCACGTCGCCGACGCCGTCGAGGCGCCCCCGGTGGGTGTCGACACCGCCGAAGACCTCGAACGCGTTCGCCGCTTGCTGGAGGCCTGATGCGTATTCTGTTCGTCTGCCTGGGCAACATCTGTCGCTCACCCACCGCCGAGGGCATCCTGCGCCACCAGTTGCATCAAGCCGGGCTGGCCGACCGGGTCCAGGTGGCTTCCGCGGGCACTGGCCATTGGCATGTCGGCCAGCCGCCGGACAGCCGAACCTGCCGCGCGGCCTTGGCGCGTGGCTACGACCTGTCGCGCCAGCGCGCGCAACAGGTCGATAGCACGCATTTTTCCAGGTACGACCTGATCCTGGCCATGGACCAGCACAATCTCGAGCACCTGCAGGCGATGCGCCCGGCCTCCGCCACGGCGGAGCTGGATCTGTTCCTGCGTCGCTACGCCGGTGAGCGGGACGAAGTGCCCGACCCGTATCATGGCGGCGCCGCCGGCTTCGAGCAGGTGCTGGACCTGATCGAGGCCGGCTGCCAGGGCCTGCTGGCGGAAATCCGGAGGCGTGCATGAGCCTGGTCCTGCACGAGCAGGTGTCGCTCAAGCCCTACAACACCTTCGGTATCGACGTGCGCGCTGCCTGCCTGGTGCACGCCCGTACCGACGACGAGGTTCGCCAGGCGCTGGTGGAGGCGCAGCGGCGGCACTTGCCGGTCGTGGTCCTCGGCGCAGGCAGCAACGTGCTGCTTACCCAGGACCTCCAGGCCCTGGTGCTGCACATGGCGGCCACCGGTCGTCGCGTGCTGAGCGACGATGGCGTTCAGGTCATCGTCGAAGCCGAAGCCGGAGAGCCCTGGCATGCCTTCGTGCAATGGAGCCTGGCGCACGGTTTCAGTGGCCTGGAGAACCTCAGCCTGATCCCCGGTACCGTCGGTGCCGCGCCGATGCAGAACGTCGGCGCATATGGCGTGGAGATCAAGGACGTGTTCGCCGGGCTGACCGCGCTGGATCGCCAGAGCGGCGAGCTGCGCGAGTTTTCCATGCAGGAGTGCGCGTTCGGCTACCGTGACAGCCTGTTCAAGCGTCAGCCGGGACGCTGGGTGATCTTGCGCGTGCGGTTCGCCTTGAGTCGGGTGTTGCGTGCGCACCTGGACTATGGCCCGGTACGCCAGCGATTGCTCGAGCAGGGCATCGAACAGCCCACCGCCCTGGCTATAAGCGACGCCATTTGCGCCATCCGTCGTGAAAAGCTGCCCGACCCGGTCGAGCTGGGCAATGCCGGCAGCTTCTTCAAGAACCCGGTGGTGCCGGCTGCCGTGGCGCAACGGATCCGCCAGGAACATCCGGACCTGGTGGCTTACCCGCAGGCCGGCGAGCAGGTGAAGCTGGCCGCTGGCTGGCTGATCGAGCGCGCAGGCTGGAAAGGGCACCGGGAGGGAGATGCCGGCGTGCACCGCCTACAGTCGCTGGTGCTGGTCAACCATGGTCAGGCCAGCGGCGTCCAGCTGCACGCGCTGGCCCGTGCGATCCAAGCGGACATCGCCGAGCGCTTCGGGGTCGAACTGGAGATGGAACCGAACGTCTATTGAGCCGGGCGTGGTTTTTTTGCAGCGGGCCCGGTGCCGCGATAGGCCGTGCAGCGGATCAGGATCTGGCAGGTTTGAAAGGCCGTTGCTCACGCGCCAGCAGGGTAGAGCGGTGCTGGCTTGATGAATCCTGGTGCCGCTGCGCGGCCCATCGCGGCACGGCGGCCGCTACGCGCGGGGTGTACCAGTGAGCTGAGAGCCGCGGCGGCCGCTCCCAAACGAAAAAGCCCCGCCAGTTCACACTGGCGGGGCTTTTCGTTCAACCGACGATCAAGCGTGTGGCTTGTGCGCCTCGGTCGATTCCACGGCTGGCTCCGAGCTTTCGGTCACTACCGGTGCTTCGGCCGACTCCTGCTCAGCTGCTGCAGGCTGGGCTGGCACGGCCTTGTCGGCGGCGGCTTGGGCGGCTGCGGCGGCAGCTTGGGCGGCGGCCTCGGCTTCACGCTTGCGTCGACGCACTTCGCGCGGGTCGTTCGGCGCACGGCCGTTGGGGAGCATTACCGTGGCGGCTGGAGCCGATGCCGGTGCTTCGGCGGCAGGCTCGGCCTCGGCGGCCGCAGGCTTGGCTGGTTCGTCCTGAACGGACGATTCGGCCATGGCTGGCTCGACCTGTGGGGCCTTCTCGGCCTCGCCGGCTTCCACCGGAGCGGCTTCGACGGCCAGCGCCTGCGGCTCGACGACGTGCACCTGGGTCTGCTCCTGAGCGGCCGCCTGGTCAGCCGCGACGCTGGCTGGTGCCTCGACGATGGCGGTTTCGACAGCGGCCTTGGCCTGTTCCACCGCGGCAGGTTGCGGAGCCACCTCGATCACCGGCTCGGCGTCTGGCTCGGCAGTGGCGGGCACTTCGTCGACAGGTTGCTCGACTGCCGGCGCGGCGGCGATTTCGTCAGCCTGGGTCACTGCCGGCGCGCTCGCCACGGCTGGCCCGGGGGCGGTCTCGCTGCCCTGGGCCGCGCTCGTTTCGCTGCTGGCACGCTCGGCCTGCTGATGGGCCTGGGCTTCAGCCTCGCTGCTGATGTTGCTGGTAGCCACGGCGGCGGTCACGGCAAGGCCCGCGGCCAGGTCGGCGCTCGCCTGCGAAGGCGTGTGCTGGCGCGGCTGCGCCTCGCCACCTTCCTCGCTGCCTTCTTCGTCATTGCCTTCGATCAGCTCGCCATTGGCATTGCGCTGGCGCTCGCGACGATTGCTCCGACGACGCTGGCCGCGAGAACGACGGCGCGGACGTTCTTCATCATTGCCTTCGTGCTGCTCTTCCTGTGCCTGCACGTCGCCGGTCAACTGCTCCTCGGACGGATCGGCAGCCTCATCGGCCGGACGCAGCTGGCGTTCTTCGCGAGGCGGGCGGGGTTGGCGCTCTTCACGCGTCGGGCGTTCTTCCTGGGCTGCGCGCTCTTCGCGTGGGGCACGCTCTTCACGGGCAACGCGTTCCTCGCGTGGAGCACGTTCCTCACGTGGGGTGCGTTCCTCGCGCTCGGCGCGTTCCTCGCGTGGCGCGCGCTCTTCACGGGCAGCGCGCTCTTCGCGTGGGGCACGCTCCTCGCGTAGGGTGCGTTCTTCGCGCTCGGTGCGTTCCTCGCGTGGGGCACGCTCTTCACGGGCGGCACGTTCCTCGCGGGGAGCGCGTTCTTCACGGGCGGCACGTTCTTCACGAGCCGGACGCTCCTCGCGCGGCTGGCGCTCCTCGCGCACGGCAGGCGTGGCGTCCAGCGGCTCGCGCAACTCGCGTACCGGGCGCTCTTCGCGATTCGAACGACGGTCCTCGCGTGGCTGGCGCTGGCTGCGCTCTTCACGTGGGGCGCGCTCTTCACGCGGCTGGCGCTCTTCGCGTGGGGTCCGTTCGCTGCGCTCCTCGCGCGGCTTGCGTTCCTCGTCACGGCGACCGTTGCGGTTGCGGGTCTGCTGGCGGCCGTTGCGGCGCTCCTCGTTGCGCTGCGGGCGTTCCGCAGCCGGCTTCTCGGCCTTGGCGACCGGCGCCGGGGCAGGCTCTTCCTTGCCGGCGAACAGGCTTACCAGGGACTTCACCAGACCCTTGAACAGGCTCGGTTCCGGTGCGCTCTGGGGCTTGGCGACCGGTGCCGCAGCTACTGGCTCTGCTTGCGCAGCGCTCGGCACCGGTGCGTTGGCGCGGGCCGGCGCGGTCTTGACCGCGGCTTCCTGGCGAACCAGGGTACGCGTGGCGGCGGTCTGCGGGACTTCCTCGACTTCGGTGGCGGCGATCTCGTAGCTGGACTGGCCACTGAGCACGTCGGGGTTGTCGTCGCGCAGACGCTGAACCTCGAAGTGCGGAGTCTCCAGGTGATCGTTCGGCAGGATGATGATGCGCGCGCGGGTGCGCAGTTCGATCTTGGTGATCGAGTTGCGTTTTTCGTTGAGCAGGAACGCGGCGACCGGGATCGGGACCTGGGCACGCACTTCGGCAGTGCGGTCCTTGAGGGCTTCTTCCTCGATCAGGCGCAGGATGGCCAGCGACAGCGACTCGACGTCGCGGATGATGCCGGTGCCGCTGCAGCGTGGGCAGACGATGCCGCTGCTCTCGCCGAGGGACGGGCGCAGGCGCTGGCGGGACATTTCCAGCAGGCCGAAACGCGAGATGCGGCCGACCTGGACGCGGGCACGGTCCGCCTCGAGGCATTCACGCACGCGCTCTTCCACGGCACGCTGGTTCTTCGCCGGGGTCATGTCGATGAAGTCGATGACGATCAGGCCGCCGATGTCGCGCAGGCGCAACTGGCGGGCGATTTCCTCGGCCGCTTCCAGGTTGGTCTGCAGGGCGGTTTCCTCGATGTCGCTGCCCTTGGTGGCGCGCGCCGAGTTGATGTCGATGGAAACCAGGGCCTCGGTCGGATCGATCACGATCGAGCCGCCGGACGGCAGGTCGACAACGCGCTGGAAGGCGGTCTCGATCTGGCTTTCGATCTGGAAACGGTTGAACAGCGGGACGCTGTCTTCGTAGAGCTTGACCTTGCTGGCGTACTGCGGCATGACCTGGCGGATGAAGGTCAGGGCTTCTTCCTGGGCGTCGATGCTGTCGATCAGCACTTCGCCGATGTCCTGGCGCAGGTAGTCGCGGATGGCGCGGATGATGACGTTGCTTTCCTGGTAGATCAGGAAGGGCGCGGCGCGGTCCAGGGACGCTTCCTTGATCGCGGTCCACAGCTGCAGCAGGTAGTCCAGGTCCCACTGCATCTCTTCACTGCTGCGGCCAAGGCCGGCGGTGCGGACGATCAGGCCCATGTCGGGGGGGACGGTGAGACCGTTGAGGGCTTCGCGCAGCTCGTTGCGCTCTTCGCCTTCGATGCGGCGGGAGATACCGCCGGCGCGGGGATTGTTGGGCATCAGCACCAGGTAGCGGCCGGCCAGGCTGATGAAGGTGGTCAGGGCGGCGCCCTTGTTGCCGCGTTCTTCCTTCTCGACCTGGACGATGACTTCCTGGCCTTCGCTCAGCACTTCCTTGATGTTGACCCGGCCTTCGGGGGTCTTCTTGAAGTATTCGCGGGAAATTTCCTTGAGTGGCAGGAAGCCGTGGCGTTCGGAGCCGAAGTCGACGAAGGCGGCTTCGAGGCTGGGTTCGATACGGGTGATCTTGCCCTTGTAGATGTTGGCCTTCTTCTGCTCGCGCGCGCCGGACTCGATGTCCAGGTCGTAGAGGCGCTGGCCATCCACCAGGGCGACACGCAACTCTTCGGGTTGAGTCGCGTTTATCAGCATTCTTTTCATGTAGTACCGTCGGTTTCCGGGCTGCCGGAAACGGCGTGCGGCACACACGACTTCTCATGGTCGGTGCCAGGGTGCGCAAAGGGCGGCTGGCCACCCCCTTGTCGAACCACGCACGGTACGGACCGGTTGCCCGGTGCTGCCGACGTCGCGACGACGCGTCCTGTTTGCTGCGGTGCCAAGTGCACTCAGTCAGGAGGAGGAATCAGCCCTGGGCCGCGGATACCCTGGGGTATCTGCTCAAGACCGGGTCCGCGAGCCGGGCCGTGTGATCGGCCGGCCGCCGGACACCGTGCTACACGGTCCGGGGCTGTGCATCTCCACCCTGCACGTATCCCTGATAATTCGGGTGCTGCCGCGCGCTGAATCCGCAACGGGTTGCATTTTTCGCCAGCCTCGGTTCGAGCGCTGGCGGATTCGTTTTCAAGGCAGGTATTTCCGAAGCATTCGCCGTGCGCTGCGTGGAAGCGACTGGCTGGCAGAGTGCAGCGAAAAAGAACAGGAAGGAGGTGAAACACCGCACTTGTCGTTTTTTTTCGGTCTGTTCTACTCGGCGCTGGTGGCGATTCCAGGCAATTCGTTAAACTGGCGAAAACCCCGTCGGACGGCCTTGCGTCCTCGAGAATTGCGTTGGTCAGGGGGCGCGCGATGCACCGTGCAGCGCCGCTTGCCGCTGGCCTGCCGCGCAAGGCGGCGTTCGCGAATATAGCAGTAATCATTAAGTGCTTCAAATCCATAAAAAATTGTTATGATTCAGCCATGACGACCAATACCCCCCCGACCTCCGGCGTCCAGCTGATAGAGGTCGCGCCCGAGCTTGCCGGCCAGCGCATCGACAATTTCCTGATCACCGCACTCAAGGGCGTGCCGAAGACACTCGTCTATCGCATCCTGCGCAAGGGCGAGGTCCGGGTGAACAAAGGGCGGATCAAGCCCGAGTACAAGCTGCAGGCCGGCGATATCGTCCGTGTGCCGCCGGTGCGCCTGCCCGAGCGCGACGAGCCGGCGCCGGTGGCTCAGGGGCTGCTGCAGCGCCTGGAAGCGGCCATCGTCCATGAGGACAAGGCCCTGATCGTGCTCAACAAGCCGGCCGGCATCGCCGTGCATGGCGGTAGCGGGCTGAGCTTCGGGGTCATCGAGGCGCTGCGCCAGCTGCGTCCGGATGCCAAGGAGCTGGAGCTGGTGCATCGCCTGGACCGTGATACCTCCGGCTTGCTGATGATCGCCAAGAAGCGCAGCATGCTGCGTCACTTGCACGCCGCGCTGCGTGGCGATGGCGTCGACAAGCGCTACATGGCCCTGGTGCGCGGGCACTGGCCGACTTCGAAGAAACAGGTCAGCGCGCCGTTGCAGAAAAGCAACCTGCGCTCGGGCGAGCGCATGGTCGAGGTCAGCGATGAAGGCAAGGAGGCGCTGACGCTGTTCCGCGTGCTGCGCCGCTTTGGTGAATTCGCCACTCTCGTCGAGGCGCGTCCGATCACCGGACGTACTCACCAGATTCGCGTGCATGCCTTGCATGCCGGGCACATGATCGCTGGCGACAGCAAGTACGGCGACGAGGACTTCAGCCGCGAGATCCGCGAGCTGGGCGGCAAGCGCCTGTTCCTGCATGCCTATGCCCTGACCGTGCCGCTACCCGATGGTGGCGAGCTCAGGTTCGAGGCGCCGGTGGATGAAACCTGGGCCAGGACGGTGGAGCGTCTCGGTGCGGCATGACTATCGACTGCTGATCTTCGACTGGGATGGCACCCTGGCCGATTCCATCGGGCGCATCGTCCAGGCCATGACCGTCGCGGCCGAACTGGCGGGCGAGAGGCCCCGCGACGAGGCGGCGATCAAGGGCATCATTGGCCTGGCGCTGGACGAGGCCATCGTTACCCTCTACCCGCATCTCGATGTGAGGCAGGTCGCGGTGTTCCGCCAGCACTATGCCGAGGTCTATACCGACATGGATCGCCAGCCATCGCCGCTGTTCGAGGGGGTGCGCGAGTCGCTGGAGGCGTTCCGCGCAGACGGCTACCGGCTGGCCGTGGCCACCGGCAAGGCGCGACGCGGGCTCGACCGGGTATTGCGTGCCAATGGCTGGGAGTGCTATTTCGACATCACGCGTGCCGCCGACGAGACGCGCGGCAAGCCGCATCCGCTGATGCTCGAGCAGATCCTCGCACACTGCCAGGTCGAACCGCGGCAGGCACTGATGGTCGGAGACTCTGCCTTCGATCTGTTGATGGCGAGCAATGCCGGCATGCACTCGGTGGCGGTCGGCTATGGTGCCATGTCGCTGCAGGCGTTGAGCGAATTCGGTCCCCAGGTCTGCATCGATCGTTTTTCACAGTTGCGCGAGTGGCTGGCCGGGCCAGCGTGATTTTTCCCGAAGGTAGGCAGGCATGACTGACGAATGGAAAGCTCCCGATTCCGGCAAGCCGGGTGAATGGAAGGCCTCGGCTGACGAGGCGGGCGAGCAGTGGGGTGGGCGCGACGCGCACGAACGCGAGGAGCGCAGCAGCTGGAAGCTGCTGGAGACCACCTTGCTCGCCAGTGTGCGGGAGCAGCGCCGGGCGCGGCGCTGGGGGATCTTCTTCAAGCTCCTGACGTTCGCTTATCTGTTCGGCCTGCTGGTGCTGTTCTCGCCATTGATCGATCTGGAGAAAACGGCGTCGGGTGGCGCCAGCCACACCGCCCTGGTGGAAGTGCGTGGCGTGATCGCCGACCAGGAGGCGGCCAGCGCCGACAATATCGTAGGCAGCCTGCGCAAGGCCTTCGAAGATGCCGGCACCAAGGCCGTGGTGCTGCGCATCAACAGTCCCGGTGGCAGTCCGGTACAGGCTGGCTACGTGTATGACGAGATCCGCCGCCTGCGCACCGCGCATCCGCAGATCAAGCTGTATGCGGTGATCGCCGATCTTGGTGCATCGGGTGCCTATTACATCGCCAGTGCCGCGGACGAGATCTATGCGGACAAGGCGAGCCTGGTCGGCTCCATCGGTGTCACCGCGGCTGGCTACGGCTTCGTCGGGGCGATGGAAAAGCTCGGCATCGAGCGACGCACCTACACGGCCGGCGAGCACAAGGCATTCCTCGATCCGTTCTTGCCGCAGAAGCCCGAGGAAACCGAATTCTGGCAAGGCGTGCTCAATACCACTCATCAGCAGTTCATCGCCAGCGTCAAGGCTGGCCGCGGCGAGCGGTTGAAGGACAAGAAGCATCCCGAGCTGTTCAGCGGGCTGATCTGGACCGGTGAGCAGGCCAAGGCCCTGGGCTTGGTCGATGGCCTGGGCAGTGTCAGCTATGTGGCGCGTGAAGTGGTGGGCGAGAAGACCTTGGTGGACTTCACCGTGCAGGAGTCGCCCTTCGATCGGTTCTCCAAGCGCCTGGGCGCCAGCGTGGCCGAGCACCTGGCCATGTGGATGGGGTTCGCGGGACCTTCGTTGCGCTGAGTTGACGAGGCAAAACCGCTCTTGCGCCATCGACCGGTGCTTGCAGACCGAGGTGCCGGGCCGCTCGTGATGGGCGCAAGACGACCGTCGCCCTGAGCGCTAACGGCAGTCGCCTCGCGGGCCCAGTGGTGTTCAGGGCACCATCACGCCTTCCTCGAGCAGCATGTCCACCAGCCTGATCAGGGGCAGCCCGACCAGGCTGGTCGCATCGCTGCCGTGCGTCTCGCGAAACAGGCTAACGCCCAGCCCTTCGGCCTTGAAGCTGCCGGCGCAATCAAAGGGCTGCTCGGCATGCAGGTAGCGCTCGACGCGTGCCAGGTCCAGTTCCCGCATGCTGACGGTGAACGGCACGCAATCGACCTGACATTGCCCGGTGGCGCTATTGAGCAGGGCAAGGCCAGTCAGGAACGTGACCTGCTGGCCGCTGCTGGCCAGCAGCTGTTCGCAGGCGCGATCGAAGCTGTGTGGCTTGCCGAGGATCTGCTCGCCCAATACCGCGACCTGGTCGGAGCCGATGATCAGGTGCGCGGGATGCGTGGCGGCCAGCGCCTGTGCCTTCTGCCGGGCCAGGCGGCGCACCAGCCCGGCCGGCGGCTCGTCGGTCAGGCGCTGTTCGTCGATGTCGGGGCTCGCCCAGGTGAACGGCAGGCGCAGCCTTTGCAGCAGTTCGCGACGATAGATCGAGCTTGAAGCCAGTAGCAGGGGAAGCATGATAGACTCCTGGTCAGATATCCCGATTCTACCACGCCCGATGCCACCGAATTCCTTTGACAGGGGCGGGGGGCATCCATAGAATGCTGCGCCTATGTTGAATGACCCGATTCCACCTCACGTTGACCCGCGCAAATTGGCTGATCGCGGCGTGACCCTCAAGGGTTCGCTTGCGCTTGCCGATTTGGAAAGACTCTGCGACCCGCTTTCCGACGATGTCGGTACGGTGCAGGCACAATTCGATTTTGAGCGAGACGAACAGGGCGTTGTGGTGTTCCACAGCGAACTGGATGTCGAGGTCAAGATGGTCTGCCAGCGTTGTCTTGAGCTGGTCACCCTGCCGATCCACAGCGAGTGCACCTACGCCGTGGTGAAGGAGGGTGCGAATACCCAGTCGTTGCCGAAAGGCTATGACGTGCTGGAACTGGGCGAGGATCCTTTGGATCTGCAGGCGCTAATCGAGGAGGAGCTGCTGCTCGCCTTGCCTATCGTGCCTGCTCATCATCCGGAAGAATGCCAGCAGCCGGCGGGCGCCGATGAGCCCGACCCGAGCAAGGACGAGGTATCGCGGTCCAACCCGTTCAGTGTCTTGGCGCAGTTAAAGCGTGACCCAAACGTTTAGGAGTTAATCAATTATGGCTGTTCAGCAGAACAAAAAATCTCGCTCTGCACGTGACATGCGCCGTTCCCACGACGCTCTGTCGGAAAATGCACTGGCGGTCGACAAGGCTACCGGCGAAGTTCACCTGCGCCACCACGTTTCGCCTGAAGGCGTATACCGTGGTCGCAAAGTGATCGACAAGGGCGCTGACGAGTAATCCTTGTCTGCCCGGATCATCGCGATCGACGCAATGGGCGGGGACTTCGGTCCCCGCAGCATTGTCCAGGCGTGCATCGCCTCTCTTGCCGCCACCCCCTCGCTTCACCTGACCCTCGTCGGTCAACCTTCCCTGCTTGAAGAACTTGTCGGTGGCCAGTCGGCCGCGGATCGCGCGCGCCTGCGCATCGTCGCTGCGAGCGAGGTGATCGGCATGGACCAGCGGCCTTCCCAGGCGCTGCGGGGCAAGCCGGACTCGTCGATGCGCGTGGCGCTCGAGCTGGTGCGCGACGGCAAGGCCCAGGCTTGCGTGAGTGCCGGCAACACGGGTGCGCTGATGGCGCTGTCGCGCTCCATCCTCAAGACCCTGCCGGGCATCGACCGACCTGCCATGGTCGCGGCGATCCCCACCGAAACCGGCTATTGCCAGTTGCTCGACCTGGGTGCCAATGTCGACTGCAGTGCCGAACACCTATATCAGTTCGCGGTCATGGGCTCGGTCGCCGCCCAGGCCCTCGGGATCGAGCGTCCCCGCGTGGCGCTGCTCAACGTCGGTACCGAGGACATCAAGGGCAATCAGCAGGTCAGGCTGGCTGCCAGTCTGCTGCATGGAGCTCGTGGGCTGAACTACATCGGTTTCGTGGAAGGTGACGGCTTGTACCGGGGCGAGGCCGACGTTGTGGTCTGCGACGGTTTCGTCGGCAACATCCTGCTCAAGTCCAGCGAGGGCCTGGCCACCATGATCGGCGCGCGAATCCAGACGCTGTTCCGTGGTGGCTTGCTCGCCAGGGCCGCCGGTGCGCTGGCCATGCCGCTGCTGCGGCGGCTGCAGGCCGATCTCGCGCCGGCCCGGCACAATGGTGCCAGCCTGCTGGGCCTGCAAGGGATCGTGATCAAGAGCCATGGTTCGGCAGGCGTGCAAGGTTTCCAGAGCGCGATCGAGCGGGCCTTGATCGAAATCCACGAGAACCTGCCGCGGCGCCTGCATGGTCGCCTGCAGGACCTGTTGCTTTAGGCGAAACCTTTGAAATGGTTAAATGTGACCGTTTGGTCGCACTCGCCATCCAAGCTTTTCAGTTTCCGTGCGCCTGCCAGCGGCAGTGCGCGCTTCATCGACAAGATCACAAGGGCTTGTTAAATGTCTGCATCCCTCGCATTCGTCTTTCCCGGCCAAGGTTCCCAGTCGCTGGGCATGCTTGCCGAGCTCGGTGCCCAACATCCGCTGATCATCGAGACTTTCCAGGAAGCCTCCGAAGCCCTGGGTTACGACCTGTGGCAGCTGGTCCAGCAAGGCCCGGAAGACCAGCTCAACCAGACCGACAAGACCCAGCCGGCGATTCTCGCCGCCTCCATTGCCCTGTGGCGCCTGTGGCTGGCCGAAGGCGGCGCGCGACCGGCATTCGTCGCCGGGCATAGCCTGGGCGAATACAGTGCGCTGGTCGCCGCTGGCAGCCTGACGCTCAAGGAAGCGGTCAAGCTGGTCGAGCGCCGTGGTCGGCTGATGCAAGAGGCCGTGCCGGCCGGGCATGGCGCCATGGCAGCCATTCTCGGCCTGGAGGACGCCGATGTGCTGGCCATCTGCGCCGAGGCGGCGGAAGACGAGGTGGTCAGCGCGGTCAATTTCAACTCGCCTGGCCAGGTGGTGATCGCTGGCAACAAGGCCGCGGTGGATCGCGCCATCGAGCTGTGCAAGGCCAAGGGCGCCAAGCGCGCCTTGCCGCTGTCGGTCAGCGTGCCATCACATTGCGCGCTGATGAAGCCGGCTGCCGAGCGCTTCGCCGAAGCGGTCGGCGCCATCGCCTGGCAGGCGCCGCGGATCCCCGTGGTGCAGAACGTCACCGCCGCGGTCGCCGCCGACCTGGCCGGCCTCAAGCAGGATCTGCTGGCCCAGCTCCATCAGCCGGTGCGTTGGGTCGAGTGCGTTCAGGCGCTGGCCGCCAAGGGCGCCGTCAATCTGGTCGAGTGCGGGCCTGGCAAGGTCCTGGCGGGGCTGAACAAGCGTTGCGCCGATGGCGTGACCACCCACAACCTCAATACCCCTGACGCCTTCGCCGCCGCCCGTGCGGCGCTGGCCTGACATTGGAGAAGCTTGCATGAGCCTGCAAGGTAAAGTTGCATTGGTCACTGGCGCCAGCCGTGGCATCGGCCAGGCCATTGCCCTCGAACTGGGTCGCCAGGGCGCCACCGTGATCGGCACCGCCACCTCGGCGTCGGGCGCCGAGCGCATCGCCGCCACGCTCAAGGAGCACGGCATTGCCGGCACCGGCCTGGAGCTGGACGTTACCCGCGAGGACTCCGTTGCCAGCGTGCTCGAGGCCATCCAGGCGCAATTCGGCGCGCCAGCCATCCTGGTCAACAATGCGGGCATCACCCGCGACAACCTCATGCTGCGCATGAAGGACGATGAGTGGTTCGACGTGGTCGACACCAACCTCAACAGCCTCTACCGTCTGTCCAAGGGCGTGCTGCGTGGCATGACCAAGGCCCGCTGGGGCCGTATCATCAGCATCGGTTCGGTGGTCGGCGCCATGGGCAATGTTGGCCAGGTCAACTATGCTGCCGCCAAGGCCGGCCTGGAAGGCTTCAGCCGTGCCCTGGCGCGCGAAGTCGGCTCGCGGGGCATCACCGTCAACTCGGTGACCCCTGGCTTCATCGATACCGACATGACTCGCGAGCTGCCTGAAGCGCACCGCGACGGCCTGCTGAGCCAGATTCCGCTGGGTCGCCTGGGCCAGGCCGAGGAGATCGCCAAGGTGGTTGCGTTCCTGGCGTCCGACGGCGCAGCCTATGTCACCGGCGCCACGGTGCCGGTGAACGGCGGGATGTACATGTAAACCTGCAACTCAATGTGACGGATTGCTTCGAAAAAAAGTCATACTCGAAGGCGAAAATCCGTTATAAAGCTGCAACCAGATTCCAGGCAGGGGGCTCGGTCCCCGTTGCGAAGGCGCGTACCGCTTGAAAAGCGGACGTCTTCCTATAAACTTGGCACCGGCCAGCTGCCTGACATATGTCCACTAGGAGTGAAAACAAGGTATGAGCACCATCGAAGAACGCGTCAAGAAAATCGTCGCCGAGCAACTGGGCGTCAAGGAAGAGGAAGTGACTGCCGCAAAGTCCTTCGTCGATGACCTGGGTGCCGATTCGCTTGACACCGTCGAGTTGGTGATGGCTCTGGAAGAGGAATTCGAAACCGAGATTCCTGACGAAGAAGCCGAGAAGATCACTACTGTTCAAGCTGCCATCGACTACGTCAAAGCCCACCAGGCCTAAGACTGTGTAGTCGTCGCATCTTGTCGGGAAAAACCGCACTGCCTTTGCCGGCGTGCGGTTTTTTCTTTGCAGGATTCGGGGATTCCGTCGGCCCGCATCGTGATCGCGATGTCCGGGGAGGCGGGTCCTGTCATTGAAAAAAGGAGAGTACTGTGTCGCGTAGACGCGTCGTGGTCACCGGTATGGGCATGCTGTCTCCGCTGGGTACGGACGTGCCGAGCACCTGGCAGGGCATTCTGGCTGGCCGCAGCGGCATCGGTCCGATCGAGCATACGGACCTGTCTGCCTACTCCACCCGTTTTGGCGGCTCGGTGAAAGGCTTCGATGTCGAGCAATACCTGTCGGCCAAGGAAGCCCGCAAGCTCGACCTGTTCATCCAGTACGGCCTGGCGGCCGGTTTCCAGGCGGTACGCAATGCCGGCCTGGAAGTCGATGACGCCAATCGCGAACGGATCGGCGTGGCCATGGGTTCGGGCATTGGCGGGTTGACCAATATCGAAGAAACCAGCAGGACCTTGCACGAGCAAGGGCCGCGGCGGATTTCGCCATTCTTCGTGCCGGGTTCGATCATCAACATGATTTCCGGCTTCCTGTCGATCCACCTGGGTCTGCAGGGGCCTAACTATGCCATTTCCACGGCCTGCACCACGGGTACGCACTGCATTGGCATGGCCGCGCGCAACATCGCCTTCGGCGAAGCCGACGTGATGATCGCCGGTGGCGCGGAGATGGCGGCCTGCGGACTGGGCATGGGCGGTTTCGGCGCCTCGCGGGCACTGTCCACCCGCAACGACGACCCGACCCGTGCCAGTCGGCCTTGGGACAAGGGCCGCGATGGCTTCGTGCTGTCCGATGGTGCCGGTGCCCTGGTGCTCGAGGAACTCGAACACGCCAAGGCGCGTGGTGCCACGATCCATGCCGAGCTGGTCGGTTTCGGCATGAGTGGCGATGCCTACCACATGACCTCGCCACCCGACGATGGCGCCGGCGCCGCCCGCTGCATGGCCAATGCCTTGCGCGATGCGCGGCTGGACCCGGCCCAGGTCAGCTACATCAACGCCCATGGCACCTCGACGCCGGCCGGCGATCTGGCCGAGGTCGCGGCCATCAAGCGGGTCTTCGGCGAGCATGCCTACAAGCTCGCGGTCAGCTCGACCAAGTCGATGACCGGCCATCTGCTGGGTGCCGCGGGTGCGGTGGAAGCGATCTTCAGCGTGCTGGCGCTCAACAGCCAGGTCGCTCCGCCGACCATCAACCTCGACGAGCCCGACGCAGGCTGCGACCTGGACTTCGTCGCCCATCAGGCGCGCAGCATGCCGATCGACGTGGTTCTGTCGAACTCCTTCGGCTTTGGCGGTACCAACGGCTCGCTGGTATTCCGCCGGTTCGTCGACTGATGCACAGCTGGATCGATGGCCTGCCGATGACTGCGGTCAACCTGCAGAACCGGGGCTTGGCCTATGGCGATGGGCTGTTCGAGACCATCGCCGTGCGCGCCGGTCGTCCGAGCCTGCTCGAGCGGCATCTGCAACGCCTGGCACTGGGCTGCCAGCGCCTGGCGATTCCACTCGAGCTGGCGCAGGTCCGGGACGAGCTGCTGCGCTTTTCCAGCCAGCTGGGCGACGGCGTCGCCAAGCTGGTCCTGACCCGCGGTGACAGCCTGCGTGGCTACGCGCCGGCAGCCGATGCCCCGGCGCGACGCATCCTGCTGGGTGCGCCGCCGCCGACCTATCCCGCACGTCACGCCGAACATGGCGTGCGCCTGCATGCCTGCCGCACGCGGCTCTCGGAGCAACCGTTGCTGGCAGGGCTCAAACACCTCAATCGCCTGGAGCAGGTGCTGGCGCGTGCCGAGTGGCAGGACACCGAACACGCCGAAGGCCTGATGCTCGACCAGCATGGCCGGGTGATCGAGGGCGTCTTCAGCAACCTGTTCCTGGTTCGCGACGGTGGCCTGCTCACGGCCAGTCTCGAGCGCTGTGGCGTCGCCGGCGTGATGCGTGCCGCGCTGCTCGACGAAGCCGTGCGGCTGGGGCTCGATGTCCAGGTCGGCGACCTGGCGCTGGTCGACCTGGAGCGGGCCGACGAAGTCTTTCTCTGCAACAGCCTGTATGGCATCTGGCCGGTAACAGGCCATGCCGCGTCAAGCTGGCCCGTCGGGCCCGTGACCCGTAGACTGCAGGCCATTGCCCATACGCTACTGGATGCCTGATTCGTGAGACGTCTATTTCTCCTGTTGCTGGAGACCGCATTGATCCTCGCTGGACTGGCCCTGGGCTGGTCCGCCTGGAAAGTCGGCACGGTCGTCGAGCAACCCCTGGCCGTCAGCCAGGAACGCATGCTGGACGTGCCGACCGGCACGACACCCAACCGAATGTTCTACCGGATGCAGCAGGACGGCCTGCTCGAGGATGCCTTCTGGCTGCGCCTGTACTGGCGCTTCAACATGGCTGGCACGCCGCTGCATACCGGGGAATATCGACTGACCCCAGGCATGACCGTCGAAGACCTGTTCGACGCCTGGCGCCGTGGTGACGTGGTGCAGTACAACCTCACGCTGGTCGAAGGCTGGACCTTCCGTCAGGTCCGCGCGGCCGTGGCCCGTCACGAAAAGATCAAGCAGACCCTTGCCGGGCTGTCCGACAACGAAGTCATGGAGCGGCTCGGCCATGTCGGTGTGTTTCCGGAAGGACGGTTCTTCCCCGACACCTATCGCTTCGTCCGCGGCATGACCGATGTCGAGCTGCTGCAGCAAGCCTACATGCGCCTGGAGGAAGTGCTGGCGCGGGAGTGGGCAGGGCGTGCCCCCGATCTGCCTTACCGTGACCCCTACCAGGCGCTGATCATGGCTTCGCTGATCGAGAAGGAAACCGGGGTGCCCCAGGAGCGCGGGCAGATCGCCGGCGTGTTCGTTCGGCGTCTGCAGCTGGGCATGATGCTGCAGACCGACCCGACCGTGATCTACGGCATGGGCGAGCGCTACAACGGCCGCATCACCCGTGCCGACCTGCGCGAACCGACCCCGTACAACACCTATACCATGACCGGCCTGCCGCCGACGCCGATCGCCATGGTCGGGCGTGAAGCCATCCATGCCGCGCTCAACCCGGCACCTGGCAACAGCCTGTACTTCGTCGCCCGGGGCGACGGCAGCCATGTGTTCTCGGACGACCTGGACGATCACAACACCGCGGTACGCGAGTACCAGCTCAAGCGCCGTGCCGACTACCGCTCCAGCCCGGCGCCCCAGCCGCGGCCGGAAGCTGACCGGGGAGCGCGATCGGACGCCGCGGGGCAGGCGACGGATGACCAGCCGAGCACGACGGAGCCTGGCGCGCCAGCGGATCGAACGCTGCGACCGTCGATCGATCCGGTGCCGCGCGACAGTGAACCGACGCCGCCCGGCGAACCTGCACCGGCCACCGGGCCGGCAGCGGATCAACCTCAGTAAAGGAATGCCCGTGAGCGGTTTGTTTATCACCCTGGAAGGCCCCGAAGGCGCGGGCAAGAGCACCAATCGCGACTACCTGGCAGCCAGGCTGCGCGCGCATGGCATCGAGCTGGTACTGACCCGCGAGCCGGGCGGAACGCCACTGGCTGAACGCATCCGCGAGTTGCTGCTGACGCCAAGCGACGAAAGCATGGCGGCCGATACCGAACTGCTGCTGGTGTTCGCGGCGCGGGCGCAACATCTGGCCAGTGTCATTCGTCCTGCGCTCGCACGCGGGGCGGTGGTGCTGTGCGATCGTTTCACCGACGCGACCTACGCCTATCAGGGAGGTGGGAGGGGCCTGTCGGGCGAGCGTATCGCCACGCTCGAACGTTTCGTCCAGCACTCCTTGCAACCTGACCTGACCCTGGTCTTCGATCTGCCGGTGCAGGTCGGGCTGGCGCGGGCCGCTGCTCGCGGACGACTGGATCGCTTCGAACAGGAAGGGCAGGAGTTCTTCGAGGCGGTGCGCCAGGCCTACCTGGCGCGTGCACACGGCGCGCCGGCGCGCTATGTCCTGCTCGACGCGGCGCAGCCGCTGGAGCGTGTGCAGCAGGACATCGATGCCTTGCTGCCGGCAATCCTGGAGCGCTGCCGTGGCTGACGCCTACCCTTGGCAGCAGGGGCTGTGGCAGCAACTGGCGGGGCGGCGTCAGCACGCCCATGCCTACCTGCTGCATGGTCCGCGGGGCATCGGCAAGCGTGCCTTGGCCGAGCGCCTGATGGCGTTGTTGCTGTGCCAGCGGCCCGAGGCGCTGGATGCCTGCGGCCAATGCAAGGGCTGCCTGCTGCTCAAGGCGGGCAGCCATCCGGACAACTTCGTGCTGGAGCCGGACGAGGCGGACAAGCCGATCAAGATCGACCAGGTTCGCGAGCTGGTCGGCTTCGTGGTCCAGACCGCTCAGCTGGGCGGGCGCAAGGTGGTGCTGATCGAACCGGTCGAGGCCATGAACGTCAATGCTTCCAATGCCTTGCTCAAAAGCCTCGAGGAGCCTTCGGGCGATACGGTCCTGCTGCTGGTCAGCCATCAGCCGAGCCTGTTGTTGCCGACCATTCGCAGCCGCTGTCAGCAAGTTGGCTGTCCCCGGCCGACGCTTGCGCAGAGCAGCGAATGGCTGGCCTCAGCCTTGCCTGACAGCAGCGTTGCCGAGCGCCAGGAGCTGCTGAGCCTGGCGGCCGGTTCCCCACTGGCTGCCGTGAGCCTGCAGCGGCAAGGCGTGCGCGAGCAGCGCGCGCTGGTCATCGAAGGCATCAAGCAGTTGCTCAAGCAGCAGCAATCGCCGAGCCAGCTGGCCGAGGCCTGGAATGCCATTCCGCTGCTGCTGCTGTTCGACTGGTTCTGCGACTGGGCCCACCTGGTCTTGCGCTACCAGCTGACCCAGGACGAACAGGGGCTGGGCCTGGATGACATGCGCAAGGTGATCCAGTACCTTGCCCAGAAGAGCTCCCAGGACAAGGTCCTGGCGATCCAGGCCTGGATCCTCGAGCAGCGCCAGAAGGTCCTGGCCAAGGCCAATCTCAACCGGGTGCTGCTGCTCGAGGCGCTGCTGGCATCCTGGTCCCAGTTGCCGGGTGCGCGTTGAGCCCGGCCGTTTCGTTCCACTTTCCACACGTGTCCGGACAAATGCTCGTAGATTCCCATTGCCACCTCGATCGTCTCGATCTCACCGCCCACCAAGGTTCGCTGGATACTGCCCTGCAGGCAGCCCGCGAACGTGGAGTCGGGCACTTTCTGTGCATCGGTGTAAGCGCCGAGAATGCCGGAGCGGTCAAGGCCCTGAGCGAACGCTACGCCGATGTCGACTGTTCGGTAGGCATCCACCCGCTCGACCTGGCGCCTGGCCAGACGCCCGCGCTGGAATGGCTGCTGCAGGAGCTGGCCCACCCGCATGTGGTGGCGATCGGCGAGACCGGGCTGGACTATCACTACGAACCAGAAGCCGCCGAGCTGCAGCAGGCTTCCTTGCGCCTGCACCTGGAGGCGTCGCGCCAGACCGGCAAGCCCGTCATCGTCCATACCCGCGCGGCGAGGGCCGACACCCTGGCGCTGCTACGCGAAGCGAACCTGCCACAGGCTGGCGTCCTGCACTGTTTCACCGAGGATTGGGACATGGCCAAGGCTGCGCTGGACCTGGGCTATTACATTTCGCTGTCCGGCATCGTCACTTTCCGCAACGCCGAGGCTCTGCGCGACGTGGCGCGCCGGGTGCCGGCCGACCGGCTGCTGGTGGAGACCGACTCGCCCTACCTGGCGCCGATCCCTCACCGGGGCAAGCCCAACCTGCCACAGTATGTGCGTGAAGTCGCCGAATTCGTGGCCTCGCTGCGCAGTGAAAGCTACGAGGCGCTGGCCGAGCAAACCACCACGAACTTCAAGCGGCTGTTCCCTTTGGCCCGAGTAGCCTGATTGGCAGGCAAAAGCGTTTGTATCCAGCCCTTGAAGCCGGACGGCGTCTCGGTGAGCCATTCTTGGTGACACCCAGGCAACTAACCGTCAACGTCGAGGGCGGTACGCTTTCGCACAATTTTCTTCAACAAGCCGGACGTAGCCCCGCAAGCGCCGCCTTACGGCGGAACGTGACGTTCTTTGCATCCACAGCCGTGAAGCGTTGAAGGCTAAACCGCCAACATTGCCAGCAGCACGATACACAACAGCGCGATATACGCCTTGGCGTGGATGCCATGGGGAATCCTGCCGATCCACCTCGATGCGACCCGGATACCCAGCCATGAACCAACCGCCAATACCGTGCAGGCACGTAGATCGATGTAGCCGGCATGCCACGCACCTAACGGCGTGTCGTTCCAGGCCAGCGCCACATAGGTTGCCGAGCCGACCACGGCCATCGGCAGCGATAACGGATTGGCCGCCGCCGTCGCAGCGGTCATGCTCGCCCCGCGGCGCCGCATCAGCGGCACTGTCATCACGCTACCACCGACACCGAGAAAGGTTGCGATCGCGCCGATCGCCATGCCGCAGACAGCGCTCATCCACCTGCCCAGTGGGCGTATCGGCAATGGGCTTTCCTCGGTGAAGCCAGGGCGCAGGATGCTGTCGAGAATCGTCAGTCCCAGATAGGCGATGAATGCCCAGCGTACCCAAGACCCGCTTAGAGCCAGCGCGGCAGCCGCGCCCGGTACGGCTCCGGCTGCAATGTAGCCCAGCAATGGACGTACCTGATTCCATGGCACGGTGCCGGCCTTGTGGTGACGGAACGTCGCCAGCCCTGCGCCGAAAGTCATCACGCAAGTGGAAGTGGCCACTGCTACGTGCATAGCGACATGACCAACGGCGCTGTCGATGCCGTAGGTGGCTAGCAGAACCGAATACAGCACAGGCACGACCACGAACCCGCCGCCGAAGCCAAACAGCACGGTGGTCACACCGGCCAACGCACCAAACATCAGGAGTAGGAAATACATAAGCAAGCTGCACCGTGATTGGACAAGGACATCACGATAGGGCGGCATGGATTGGCCGACTTTCGATAAATGGTCAATAATCCTTTTATTTCGGCCAAGACCAACGTCATGCGCAACGTACCGCTCGATTCCGTGGATGGTGTGTCACGCCCAGTCCTCGCCATCGGAACCGACTATCCGTCCGACACTCTGCTCGAAGCCCATACGCATCGACGCGCCCAACTGCTCTACGGCATGAGCGGCGTGATGGAGGTCGAAACGGACGACGGCGCATGGGCTATTCCGCCCTATAGCGGCGTATGGATTCCGGCAGGAAAACGCCACCGCGTACGCATGCAAGGCGTGAGCACGCGTAGCCTCTACATCGAGCCTACGGCCGCGCCGCGTCCGGCCGAACACTGTCAGGCGCTGGTTGTCACTCCGCTACTGCATCAACTGCTGCTTGCCTCGGCGGACATTCCCGCGCTCTACGATGAAAACGGACGCGACAGCGCCTTGGTACAACTACTTTTTCACGAAATACGCTTGGCGAAGACAATGCCCCTGTTTGCGCCGATCCCCCAAGACCGACAGCTTGCGCGGCTGTGCAAGGCGTTCCTGAGATCGCCCAGCATCCAGGTGACGCCCCAGGCGTGGGCGCAGCGGCTGAACAGAAGCCTGCGCACCTTCACCCGATTCTTTCAGCAACAGACAGGCATGAGTTTCGGTGCCTGGCGCCAGCGAGCCTGTCTACTGGCGGCACTGCCGCGTCTGTCGGCCGGGCGGCCCGTCACGCAGGTGGCGCTGGATCTCGGCTACGGCAGCCCCGGCGCGTTTTCCATCATGTTCAAACGGCGGCTTGGCAAAGCACCGATGGACTTCATCCGGGAATCCACCACGGCGACGCCCTGGTAGGCGCGTAGGTAAAGGGCACCCTGGCCTGAAGCTCCTGGTCGAACCGGGCGCTTATCAGCGGGCGCGAGCACAGGGCCAATGCCTCGGCTTGCGGCTGCTCATCACCACCGTGGCGGCACTCCACCGGCGCTTCGCTCGTGACCTCCGGTGCGGCGAGTCCAGCGAGTACCGGGATGGAGTCATGCTGAAACAAAAAAAACCCGAATCCTGGGGGGGGAATTCGGGTCAAGACCATTAGGAGTAAAGCAAAGGCTTTCGTTCCGTGATTGCCTTCATCGGCAGGACGCTGGGGGGAAGCGCCTGACCAACAGTTCAAGTATTGGCCAGAATTCCCCGGACGCCAGTGTCACCTGCTCATTTTTTAAACAGATTTGGAATGAAGAAAAGGCTGCAAGCCGACTGCGCAGTCGATGCGGACGAGCTGGGAGCTCGAGCCTTGCAGCTCCCCGTTACACACATACCCCGCTGATCCGTGCAATTTGCCGCAAGTTAGGCATAATAAACCGCTTCGATCGTCATCCAGACATTCCTATGCAGACCGAACCCCGAAAAATCCGTGAGTTTCGCCGCCGCGAGCAGGAAATCCTCGATACGGCGCTGAAGTTGTTTCTCGATCAGGGTGAAGACAGCGTCACGGTCGAGATGATCGCCGATACCGTGGGCATCGGCAAAGGCACGATCTACAAGCATTTCAAGTCCAAGGCCGAGATCTACCTGCGGCTGATGCTCGACTACGAGCAGGACCTCAATGCGCTGCTGCACTCGGACGATATCGATCGTGACAAGGAGGCCTTGTCGCGCGCCTACTTCGAGTTCCGCATGCGCGATCCCCAGCGCTATCGCCTGTTCGACCGGCTCGAAGAAAAGGTGGTCAAGAGCAGCCAGGTACCGGAAATGGTGGACGAGCTGCATCGCATCCGGGCGTCGAACTTCGATCGGCTGACCTCCCTCATCAAGGGGCGCATCGATGAAGGCAAGCTCGAAGACGTGCCGCCGTATTTCCATTATTGCGCGGCCTGGGCCCTGGTGCATGGTGCGGTCGCACTTTACCACTCGCCGTTCTGGAGCAACGTCCTGGAAGACCAGGAAGGTTTCTTCCAGTTCCTGATGGAGATCGGTGTGCGCATGGGCAACAAGCGCAAGCGCGATCCTGAGCCAAGCGCCTGAGGCCGTTCGGCATTGGTAGCTCGGCGCAAGGTTGGTCGGTCATGGCGCGAAAGCTGCATCGGGCCGCTATCTGCCGGGTTTCCGTCGCCGGCTTCTGGAGGAATGATGCGTAGCCTGGTCTTGACGCTGGCGCTGGCAATGCTGGCCGGTTGCATGAAGGTCAGTGACATGGGGGAGGGCGTTCGCTATCACATGAGCGACGCCGGCCTGCTCGATCACAGCGATACCCGGCGTACCCTGTCGGTACGCCTGCAGCCTGATTCGTTCATCTTCATCGGCCAGGGCGCGTTCGTGCCGCCTGGTCGTGGCCCGCTGCCCAGGCCAAATGCCGTGGCCGAGGCGGCTTTCGACAGCTTCGTCGAATATTTCCCGCTGGTGCGTCGGGCGCAGGGTCCGCTGGGGTTGGAGGAAGCGCTCGCCGAGGCGCGCTCGGTCGGCGCTCATTATGTCCTGTACACGCGTTTTGCCCATACCGATGACCGTATCGGCAACGGTGACGAATGGTATGACGAGCAGGCCGTCGATCGCCTTGGCGTCGACACCGGTGTGGTTCAGATGATGTTGGTCGAAACCAGCACCCGCTACCTGATCGATAGCGTGCGCATCAAGACGCGCGGTGGCTTGTTCACCCTGTATGACAAAAGGCCCGAAGACCTGCTGGGCCCGCCGATGCGTGACTACGCCCGTAGCCTACTGGGCATGAGCCGATAGAGGAGGTTGCCTGATGAGCGAAGACGGCAAGGCTGGCGATCTGCTGGCGCAGGTTCCCCCGGTGGGTAAGGGCTTGCCGCCGGTTCATCTGTGGAACCCGCCGTTCTGTGGCGACATCGACATGCGTATCGCCCGTGACGGTACCTGGTACTACCAGGGGACGCCGATCGGGCGAAAGCCGATGGTGCGCCTGTTCTCCACGATCCTGCGTCGGGACGGGGATGCCTACGTGCTGGTCACCCCGGTCGAGAAAGTCGGTATCCGGGTCGATGATGCGCCGTTCGTGGCCGTGGCGCTCGAGGTTCAGGGCGAGGGTGAGCGACAGGTGCTGCGCTTCACCAGCAACGTCGAGGACCAGGCCGAGGCGGGGCCAGGGCATCCCCTGCGTGTCGAGGTCGATCCGCAGAGCCAGGAACCCTCGCCCTACATTCTGATGCGCGACAACCTCGAGGCGCTGGTTCACCGCAACGTGTTCTATGAGCTGGTCGAGCTGGCGGTCGAGCATGAACTCGATGGCCAAACATGGCTGGGTGTCTGGAGCCACGGCTGCTTCTTTCCGATCGGCAAGGCCACCTGAAACGGCTCGAGGGGGTCAGGCAGCGGCCGCCCGGCGAGGCGCGACGTGGAAAACGAAAAACCTCCAGTGCTTGCGCATCTGGAGGTTTCGCTATTTGGCTCCGCGACCTGGACTCGAACCAGGGACCCAATGATTAACAGTCATTTGCTCTACCGACTGAGCTATCGCGGAATCTGCACGTATCTTACTGATTGCCAAGGGGAAGTCAAGCTCCCCCTGGGCGCCGCAAGATCACAGTACCTCGACGATGGCCTTGGTCACCACGTGGATGTTGCTCTGGTTCAGCGCCGCGACGCAAATGCGTCCGGTATCGAGGGCATAGATGCCGAACTCATCCTTCAGGCGGCCGACCTGGGCGGCGGAAAGGCCCGAGTAGGAGAACATCCCGCGCTGCCGACCGACGAAGGTGAAGTCACGGCTGGCGCCGTACTGGGCCAGCAGTTCGACCATCTGCCCACGCATGCCGTGGATGCGGCCACGCATCTCGGCCAGCTCGCTTTCCCACATCTGGCGCAGTTCGGGGCTGTTGAGCACCGCGGCGACGATGCTGGCGCCATGGGTCGGCGGGTTGGAGTAGGTGGTGCGGATCACTCGCTTGACCTGCGACAGGACGCGAGTGGCCTCTTCGCGCGAGTCGGTGACGATCGACAGTGCGCCGACCCGCTCGCCGTACAGCGAGAACGACTTGGAGAAGGAGCTGGAGACGAAGAAGTTCAGGCCCGACTCGGCGAACAGGCGTACCGCGAAGGCGTCTTCGGCGATGCCCTCGCCAAAGCCTTGGTAGGCCATGTCGAGGAATGGTACATGGCCCTTGGCCTTGATCACTTGGAGCACGTTCTTCCAGTCGTCCAGGCTCAGGTCCACGCCGGTGGGGTTGTGGCAGCAGGCATGCAGCACGATGATCGAGCCGGACGGCAGGCCGTTCAAGTCTTCGAGCATGCCGGCGCGATTGACGTCATGGCTCGGCGCATCATAGTAGCGATAGTTGCGCACCGGGAAGCCAGCGGTCTCGAACAGCGCGCGGTGGTTTTCCCAGCTTGGGTCGCTGATCGCGACGGTGGCGCCCGGGGCCAGGCGCTTGAGGAAGTCCGCGCCGATCTTCAGCGCACCGGTGCCGCCGACCGCCTGCACGGTCACCACGCGACCTTCTGCCAGCAGGGGCGACTCGGCGCCGAACAGCAGTTTCTGCACGGCCTGGTCATAGCTGGCGATGCCGTCGATCGGCAGGTAACCGCGCGAGGCGTGCTGGGCGGCGCGCTGGGTCTCGGCTTCGATCACCGCGCGCAGCAGCGGAATGCGGCCTTGCTCGTTGCAGTAGACACCGACGCCCAGGTTGACCTTGTCGGTACGAGGATCGGCGTTGAACGCTTCGTTGAGGCCCAGGATGGGGTCGCGGGGTGCCAGCTCGACAGCGGAAAACAGGCTCATTGTTACCTTGGCTCTGATGGAGAGTGATAGGGATGCCACGCTCCAGCCGAGTGCACTGAAGCGGTGCGCAAACGGGGAGTCAGTATAGTGATACCGGCGCGTCGCTGCGACAGTCTGGCGCAGCTTTTCCATGCTTTTGCGCGATTATTTTTCAACCCTTGGGCAAGTTCGCGGGTCCCACGAGAAAGCGGGGCGACCGCTGGCCGCGAGGCCAGCTCCTTCGCGGGGCGAAACTGGTGTAAAATACTGGTTAAATTTACAGTCATGCACGACGACAGAGGTACCTCATGTCCGAGTTTCAGCTCGTCACCCGATTCGAGCCGGCAGGCGACCAGCCCGAAGCCATTCGCCAGATGGTCGAAGGCATCGAGGCCGGCCTGGCGCACCAGACCCTGCTGGGCGTGACCGGTTCTGGCAAGACCTTCAGCATCGCCAACGTGATCGCCCAGGTGCAGCGTCCGACCCTGGTGCTGGCGCCGAACAAGACCTTGGCGGCGCAGCTGTACGGCGAGTTCAAGGCGTTCTTTCCGAACAACGCCGTGGAGTACTTCGTTTCCTATTACGACTACTACCAGCCTGAAGCCTACGTGCCGTCCTCCGACACCTTCATCGAGAAGGACGCCTCGATCAACGACCACATCGAGCAGATGCGCCTGTCGGCCACCAAGGCCCTGCTGGAGCGGCGCGACGCGATCATCGTCACCACCGTCTCGTGCATCTACGGCCTGGGCAGCCCCGAGACCTACCTGAAGATGGTCCTGCACATCGACCGGGGCGACAAGCTCGACCAGCGGGCCCTGCTGCGTCGCCTGGCCGAACTGCAGTACACCCGCAACGAAATGGACTTCGCCCGGGCGACCTTCCGTGTGCGTGGCGACGTGGTGGACATTTTCCCGGCCGAATCGGACCTCGAGGCGATTCGCATCGAGCTGTTCGACGACGAGGTCGAGAGCATCGCCGCCTTCGATCCGCTGACCGGCGAGGTGATCCGCAAGCTGCCGCGCTTCACCTTCTATCCCAAGACCCACTACGTGACGCCGCGCGAGACCTTGCTCGGCGCGGTGGAGGGCATCAAGGAAGAGCTCAGGGACCGCCTGGAGTACCTGCACAAGGGCAACAAACTGGTGGAGGCCCAGCGCCTGGAGCAGCGCACCCGCTTCGATCTGGAAATGATGCTCGAGCTAGGCTACTGCAACGGCATCGAGAACTACTCGCGGTACCTTTCGGGGCGTCCCGCCGGCGCGCCGCCGCCGACCCTGTACGACTACCTGCCGGCCGATGCGCTGCTGGTGATCGACGAGTCCCACGTCAGCGTTCCCCAGGTAGGCGCGATGTACAAGGGCGACCGCTCGCGCAAGGAAACGCTGGTGGAGTACGGTTTCCGCCTGCCCTCGGCGCTGGACAACCGGCCCATGCGCTTCGACGAGTGGGAAGCGGTGAGCCCGCAGACCATCTTCGTCTCGGCCACCCCTGGCCCATACGAGCAGGAGCACGCTGGGCGAGTGATCGAGCAGGTGGTGCGGCCGACCGGCCTGGTCGATCCACAGATCGAGGTGCGTCCGGCCCTGACCCAGGTCGACGACCTGCTTTCGGAGGTGCGCAAGCGCGTGGCCCTCGAGGAGCGTGTACTGGTCACCACCCTGACCAAGCGCATGGCCGAGGACCTCACTGACTACCTGGCCGACCACGATGTGCGAGTGCGCTACCTGCACTCGGATATCGATACCGTGGAGCGGGTCGAGATCATCCGCGACCTGCGCCTGGGGACCTTCGATGTGCTGGTGGGCATCAACCTGCTGCGCGAGGGCCTGGACATGCCGGAAGTCTCGCTGGTGGCCGTGCTCGATGCCGACAAGGAAGGCTTCCTGCGTTCCGAGCGTTCGCTGATTCAGACCATCGGCCGCGCCGCACGCAACCTCAACGGCCGGGCGATCCTGTACGCCGACGCGATCACCGGCTCGATGCAGCGGGCCATCGACGAGACCGAGCGTCGCCGAGAAAAGCAGATCGCCTTCAACGAGGCCCACGGCATCGTGCCCAAGGGCGTCAAGAAGGACATCACCGATATCCTCGAAGGGGCCAGTGTGCCTGGCGCGCGTAGTAAGAAGCGCAAGGGCGCTGCCAAGGCGGCCGAAGAGACGGCGCGCTACGAGGCCGAGGCGCGCTCGCCGGCGGAGATCACCAAGCGAATCAAGCAGCTCGAGGACAAGATGTTCCAGTTCGCCCGCGACCTGGAATTCGAGGCGGCTGCGCAACTGCGCGACGAGATCGGCCAGTTGCGCGAACGGCTGCTCACCGCTTGAGCTTGGGCAGGGTGGGGTGGCTCGCTCCCGAGCGCACCCTGGCGCGGGTCGGTCAGGCGTGAGCCGTCTGCCGCCAGCCATCCTGGAGCAAGCCGCGATGCCTGGCCATCGGCCGTTGCGGTCCGCGGACGACGATGGCTGGAGCCTGGCGCCCGCTCCCTGCTAACATCCGATCTTTGTTTCATCCTATTCCGAGAGTCCCATGACCACCGTTCGCACGCGTATCGCGCCGTCGCCCACCGGCGATCCCCATGTCGGCACCGCCTACATCGCTCTGTTCAACTACTGCTTCGCCAAGCAGCACGGTGGCGAGTTCATCCTGCGTATCGAAGACACCGACCAGCTGCGCTCGACCCGTGAATCGGAACAGCAGATCTTCGATGCGCTGCGCTGGCTCGGCATCGAGTGGAACGAAGGGCCCGACGTCGGTGGCCCGCACGGTCCGTATCGGCAGAGCGAGCGGGGCGAGATCTATGCCAGGTACGCTCGCGAGTTGGTGGAAGCTGGCCATGCCTTCTACTGCTTCTGCACCGCCGAGGAGCTGGATCAGATGCGCGCCGAGCAGATGGCGCGTGGCGAGACGCCGCGCTACGACGGTCGCGCCCTGCTGCTGGACCCGGAGGAGGTCCAGCGTCGCCTGGCCGCTGGCGAGCCTCACGTGATCCGCATGAAAGTGCCGAGCGAAGGCGTGTGCGTGGTTCCCGACCTGCTGCGTGGCAATGTGGAGATCCCTTGGGACCGCATGGACATGCAGGTGCTGATGAAGACCGACGGCCTGCCGACCTACTTCCTGGCCAACGTGGTCGACGATCACCTGATGGGCATCACCCATGTGCTGCGTGGCGAGGAATGGCTGCCCTCGGCGCCCAAGTTGATCAAGCTGTACGAGTACTTCGGCTGGGAGCAGCCCAAGCTGTGCTACATGCCGCTGCTGCGCAACCCGGACAAGAGCAAGCTGTCCAAGCGCAAGAACCCCACCTCGGTGACGTTCTACGAGCGCATGGGCTTCCTGCCCGAAGCCATGCTGAACTATCTGGGGCGCATGGGCTGGTCGATGCCGGACGAGCGCGAGAAGTTCTCCCTCGACGAGATGGTCGAGCACTTCGACCTGTCGCGGGTTTCGCTTGGCGGGCCGATCTTCGACATCGAGAAGCTGTCCTGGCTCAACGGCCAGTGGCTGCGTGACCTGTCGGTGGAAGAGTTTGCCGCGCGGGCGCGCCAGTGGGCGTTCAACAGCGATTACCTGATGAGGATCGCCCCGCACGTGCAAAGCCGTGTCGAGACCTTCAGCCAGATCGCGCCGCTGGGCGGATTCTTCTTCGAGGGCGCGCTCAAGCTCGATCCTGCTTTGTTCGAGCACAAGAAGCTCGCGCCCGACCAGGTGCGCCAGCTGATGCAGCTGATTCTCTGGAAACTGGAAAGCCTGCGCCAGTGGGAGAAGGAGCGGATCACCGCGACCATCCAGGCCGTGGTCGATGCACTTGGCCTGAAGCTGCGTGACGCCATGCCGCTGATGTTCGCCGCCATCACCGGACAGGCCAGTTCGGTGTCGGTGCTCGATGCCATGGAAATCCTCGGGCCGGACCTGACCCGGTATCGTCTGCGTCAGGCGCTGGAGCTGCTCGGCGGGGTGTCGAAGAAAGAAAACAAGGAATGGGAGAAGCTGTTGGGCGGTA